>LFKV01000023.1 GCA_001189345.1 Candidatus Paraburkholderia kirkii | reverse complement strand
CGACGTCCAGCAGCAGGGCTTCGTTGTACCCGTCCGCTACGGCTTCTTGGTTCGCGAGAATCGAGTTCACGTACCAGCCGGACGCCTTCGCGCGGACCATCGACACGTTCACGTGATGGCGCGTGAACGACGACGTCTTCACGCGGATGCCCTTCGCGAGCCCGTCTTCGCCGAGATACGCGCCCCACGGCCACGCGGCGATGGCCACGTGGATGGTGTTGCCCTTCGCCGAGACGCCCAGCTTCTCCGAGCCGACCCAGATGATCGGGCGGATATAGCAGCTTTCCAGGTTGTTCGCGCGCACGACTTCGAGTTGCGCGGCCTCGAGCGTCGCCTGATCGAACGGGACTTCCATCTGGAAGATCTTCGCCGAGTTCAGCAGGCGCTTCGTGTGCTCCTTCAGGCGGAAGATGGCCGTGCCCTGCGCCGTCTTGTACGCGCGCACGCCCTCGAATACGCCCATGCCGTAGTGCAACGTGTGGGTCAGAACGTGGATCTTGGCATCACGCCAGTCGATCAGCTTGCCATCCATCCAGATCTTGCCGTCGCGGTCGGCCATTGACATACGATTCTCCTAGACACAATGTATTGGACCTGCTCTACCTCAAGCGATACGGGTTAAGCTTGAGGCTCCGAAGAACCGAAGGCTCAGAGCCGCAATTGAGGAGAGCAGGTCGTGAAGAAGTTTAGCAAGTTCGTTGGGATGGGTGTTCACAAGGCGACGATTGCGGTTTCTGTAGCCGATGCGAACGGAGGTGAGATTCGCTATGTTGGGGAGATTGCGAATGGACTTGCCCCCGCATAACCGGACAGCCGGTCCCGTTTAGGTTGGAGAATTTGCTTGCCGACGAAACTCGCGCGGCGAGCGGTATTTAAGGGCGCTGTGCGGGTGTGACTCGTTATCGTGATCGAACGCGATGGCCAGATTTTGCAGCGCCGTCCTGGCGTCGGGTTTCGGCATCCACGAAACGTAATCACGCTTTATCGTTTCGTAATCACGCTTTATCATTTTAACGAAGCTCTCGGCCATCCCGTTGCTTTGCGGACTTCTGACGGGTGTCGTTACTGGCTTCAGTCCGATTTTTCGAGAGAACTTCAATGTGTCATCGGCAATGTAGCAGGAACCATTGTCGCTTAACCACTCGACTTCCCTTTCGGCCTTCAACACGCCGGTGAAGCGGTTCTCGACGGCTTGAAGCATGACGTCACGCACCATATCGCCAGTGTAACCGCCTGTGCTCGCGGCCCAACTCATGGCTTCGCGGTCGCAACAGTCGAGTGCGAAGACGACACGCAATGGGACACCGGCATCGCAGCGGAATTCGAAGCCATCCGAGCACCAGCGCATGTTGCTGCTATCCACCGCGACCTTGCCGTCATGCCGACGCGTAGACGAGGCGTGCCGAGGGCGATGTTCAAGCAGCAGGCCGTGGCGACGCATCACGCGATACACGCGCTTTGCATTTACTCGCGGTTGAGCCAGCATGTCCCGGCTTCGCCTCAGCAACGCCCAAGCACCTCGGTATCCATACGTCGGCGCGTCGCCTAACAACTCATGAAGTTCGGCGACAAGCGCCGTGTCGTCGAGCACGGGCATCTTGCGCCGGTCGACCCAGTCAGCCGGCCGCTTCGACTTGACTGCGAGATTCGAGCGCGACACCCCCAGGACTTCACAGACCGTCTTCAACGGTCGTCCCCCGGCAGCAATGGTGAGCGCAGTCAATTTTTTTGTTCGACCATACTCCACTGCTTCACGGAGGATTTCTACCTCCATTGTCTTCTTTCCTAGCAATCGCTGCAGCTCGCGAATCTGCTTCATTGCTTCGGCTAGGTCAGATGCCGGCACCACGTGCTCGCCGGCAGACCACCGATAGGCTCTCGTCCTGATAGAGCTTGCGCCAGCCGAAGACTTGGTTGGCATTCACTTGATGTCGGCGAGCGACGCCAGAGACCGTTGTACCGGGCCCGAAAGTCTCGCGAACTATCGCTAGTTTCTCTTCAACCGAACGCCGGCAGCGCTGCTCCGGCTGGGTCAGAACTTCTAGAGGTTCCACGTTGTGACTAGGCTTAAACATAGGCAGAAGACTACCTCAAAATTTAAGCGTCACCGCTGTCCGGCTTTTGCGGGGGCAAGTCCACTTTTTTGGCATTGCTGCTCAATCCACCATTAAATGTACGACTGAGCGTGACGAATCGCAACGATTTTGACGACTAGGGGAGGGGGGTGCGCTGAGAGCCTTTTGGGACAAGGGTTTGCGCGATTGATTGCGACGAATCTAGACGAGCCAAAACAGGCCGGGTGGCGGAGGCGGTGAGATTCGAACTCACGGAAGGATCGCTCCTTCGCCGGTTTTCAAGACCGGTGCCTTAAACCGCTCGGCCACACCTCCATCAGGCGCCTATTGTAGCGCAAGTCATCGGTGGAAAGGCGCACTCAGCCTTCGAGCGATTTCGTCGCCCTGAGCGCGGGGAAAAGCCGCATCCAGAGCAGCGCCACGGCGATTGTGCCGATGCCTCCGATCAGCACCCCCGGCACCGCGCCGAACAATCCCGCCGTCATCCCCGATTCGAATTCGCCGAGCTGGTTCGATGTCCCGATGAACAGCGAGTTGATCGCGCCGACGCGCCCGCGCATTTCATCGGGCGTCTGCAACTGCACGAGCGACATGCGCACGATCACGCTGATCACATCCGATGCGCCCAGCGCCGCCAGCGCGACGAGCGACACGTAGATATTGTGCGAGATCCCGAACACGATGGTCGCGACGCCGAACGCGATCACGCCGCCGAACAGCGCCGTGCCCGCGCGCTGGCGCAGCGGAAAATGCGCGAGCCAGATCGATCCGGTAAGCGCGCCGGCCGCGGGCGCCGCGCGCAGAATGCCGAGTCCCCACGGGCCGGTATGGAGGATGTCGCGTGCATAGACCGGCAGAAGCGCGGTCGCGCCGCCGAGCAGCACGGCGAAGAGATCAAGCGACAGCGCGCCGAGAATCACCGGCTTGTTGCTGCGAATGAAGTCGATGCCCGAGAACAGCGCCTCGAACGACAGCGGCGCGCACATGCGCACGGCCTCGTCGATCCTGATCGCGCAGACCGCGCACACGGCAACCAGAAACGCGACGGCAACGGCGCCGTACACGGTGAGTGCGCCCAGGCCGTAGAGCACGCCGCCCATCGCGAGACCGGGGATCTGCGCCGTCTGGTTCGCCGACGTCGACCAGGCGCTCGCATGCTGCAACTAATTGCGCGCGACGAGATTGAGCAAGAGTGCCGCCATCGAGGGCGATTCGAACGCGCGCGCCGCGCCGGTAATGGCGGCGATCGCATAGATCGGCGCGACGTCGCGCCAGCCGTGCCACGCGCCGAGGCACAGCACGAGCGCGGCGACGCCTTTGATCGACTGGCAGACGTACGCGATCGCGCGCCTGTCGTAACGATCCGCGACGTGCCCGACGATGAGCGTCAGCACGAACATCGGCACGAACTGCACGAGTCCGACGAGACCGAGCGCGTAAGCGCTATGCGTGATCGAATAGACCTGCCATCCGATCGCGACCGACATCATCTGAAACGCCACCGACGACATCACCCGCCGTCCAGAAAAGCGCGAAGGGGCGATGCCGTATCATCGAGCCGGGCGCCATCGTGGGCGCGCTCAATTTTTCGGATCCTTCAAGAACAATTCCTGGAGATCGTTGAGAAAGCGCTGGCCGAGCTCGGTCGGTGCGATGCGCTCGATATCGCGTGTGATGAGGCCGCGCTTCTCCGCCTCGGCGAGCGCGGGCTCGATCGCGGACAGCGACAACCCCGTGCGCTCGGCGAACGAATGCACCGGAAAGCCCTCGACGAGACGCAGTGTGTTCAGCATGAACTCGAAGGGCAGGTCGCGCGGGCCGACTTCGCGTTCTTCCTGAATCGCGGTTCCGGAGGGCGCGAGTGCGTGGTCCATGTAGCTCGCGGGATGCTTGAAACGCGCCTGACGCAGGATCTTCGACGGAAACGACAGCTTCGTATGCGCGCCCGCGCCGATGCCGAGGTAATCGCCGAAAAGCCAGTAGTTCAGGTTGTGCCTGCTCTGCCGATGCGGCTTCGCATACGCCGATACTTCATAACGCTCGAACCCCGCTTCGCGCGTGCGCTCGTGGATCCAGTCCTGCATGTCGGCGGCGGCATCGTCGTCGGGCAGGGCGGGCGGATACTTGGCGAAGAGCGTGTTCGGCTCCATCGTCAGGTGATACAGCGACAGATGCGGCGGCGCGAACGAGAGGGCCGTCTCGATATCGTGCCGGCATTCTTCGAGCGACTGCTGCGGCAGCGCGAACATCAGATCGAGATTGAAGTTGTCGAAGTGCTTTGCCGCGATTTCGACGGCACGGCGCGCCTGAGTCGCGTCATGAATGCGGCCGAGCGCCTTCAGATGCGCTTCGTTGAAGCTCTGGATGCCGATCGACAGGCGGTTTACGCCGCTCGCGCGAAACTGCGCGAACTTCGCCGCTTCGAACTTGCCGGGGTTGGCTTCGAGCGTGATCTCGGCGTCGATCGGCAGCAGCGCGCGTGCATCGGAGAGCAGGCGGTCGAGGCCCCTCGCCGAAAGCAGCGAAGGCGTGCCGCCGCCGATGAAGATCGTATGCACGTGCCGTCCCCACACGAGCGGCAGCGCGCTTTCCAGATCGGCGCGCAACGCATCGAGGTAACGTTCCTCGGGGAACGCGTCGTCCTTCCACTCGTGCGAGTTGAAATCGCAGTACGGGCACTTGCGCACGCACCACGGAAAATGCACGTACAGCGAGAGCGGCGGCAGCGACGTCAGCCGGATGCTCCCCGGCGACGTGAAAGCCTGCACGACGTTGATGCGGGTCGGGGTGCCCTCGGGTCCGGCGCTCACGCAAGTTCCTTCAATCGTTGCAGCAGGTCGCGCAGCGCGAGCGCGCGATGACTCAGCGCGTTCTTGCGCGCGGGATCGAGTTCGGCGGCGGTCGCCTCGAGCGACGGCAGGAAGAAGTGCGGGTCGTAGCCGAAGCCGTGCGCGCCGCGCGGCGCGTCGATCACCTCGCCGTGCCAGCGGCCTTCCGCGATGAGCGGCTCGGGATCGTCCGCGTGCCGCACGAGCACGAGCACGCAGAAGTAGTACGCGCGGCGGTCGGTCTTGCCGGCGAGATCGGCGACGAGGCGCGCGTTGTTCGCGGCGTCGCTCTTTGCGCCGCCGTCGATCGACGCGTAGCGCGCCGAATACACGCCCGGCGCGCCGTTTAGCGCGCGCACGCACAGCCCGGAATCGTCGGCGAGCGCGGGCAGGCCGGTGAGCGCCGATGCGTGCCGCGCCTTCGCGAGCGCATTCTCGACGAAGGTCGCGTGGGGCTCCGGCGCTTCGGGAACGCCGAGCTCGCCCTGCGCGATCAGTTTGATGCCCGCCGCATTCAGCAGCGAGGCGAATTCGCGCAGCTTGCCCGCGTTGTTCGATGCGAGGACGACGCGGCCCAGTCCAGTGGAATCAGACACCTTGAATCCCCAGCGCTTGCTTCTGTTTCAGGACCAGCGCCCTGATGCCGCTGTCGGCGAGCGCGATCAGCTCGTTCATTTCCTCGCGCGAGAACGGCGCGCCCTCCGCCGTTCCTGCACCTCGACGAAGCTGCCCGCGCCCGTCATCACGACGTTCATGTCGGTATCGCATTGCGAGTCTTCGTCGTAGTCGAGATCGAGCGAGCCTTCGAAGATGCCGACCGAGATCGCCGCGACGAAATCCTTCGCCGGCGACTTCGCGATTTTGCCCGCCGCCAGGCTTGCCCACCGCATCGTGCGCCGCGACGAACGCGCCCGTGATGCTCGCCGTGCGCGTGCCGCCGTCGGTCTGGATCACGTCGCAGTCGATGTGCAGCGTGCGCGCGCCGAGCAGGTTCAGATCGAACACCGAGCGCAGCGCGCGGCCGATCAGGCGCTGAATCTTCTGCGTGCGGCCCGTCTGCTTGCCGCGCGCGGCTTCACGGTCGCTGCGCGTGTGCGTGGCGCGCGGCAGCATGCCGTATTCGGCTGTGAGCCAGCCTTGCTCGCGCCCACGCAGGAATTCGGGCACGCGCTCGGCGATGCTCGCCGTGCAGATCACCTTGGTATCGCCGAATTCGACGAGCACCGAGCCTTCCGCATGTTTCGTGTAATTCCGCGTGATGCGCATGTCGCGCAGCTGATTCGCGCGGCGGCCGCTCGGGCGCGGGGGAGAAGGCTTGAGCAGGGGAGAATCGGTCATGGGTGTCGGATGATGGGATTGAAGGCGCGTGTCCTCGGAGCGGAACACGCACGACGCAGGATAACGATCGATTTTATCGTCAAACACCCGGCGGCGTTGCGCGCGCGGCGTACGTCGCACCACGCCTCGCCGGCGGCGTGCGGGCGGGCTTCGTGACAAAAATGGGATAATGCGGATTCCTCGCCCGGCGGCCAAACGCGTGCCACTCCCAAGGCACTTTCGAGAGCGCCGGGCGCTTCGTATGAACCGGCCTTCGCAACGAAGGCTCACATCGCGAGACGTACCATGATCTACAGCATGACAGGCTATGCCAGCGCGACGCGCGAAGTCGCCGCGGCCGGCGCGGGACCCAATGGCGCGGGCGGTTCGGGCGTCGGCGTATCGGTGGAGTTGCGCACGGTGAATTCGCGCTTTCTCGACCTGAACTTCCGCATGCCCGAAGACGTGCGCGCAACCGAGCCGCAATTGCGCGAAATGCTGATGACCCGGCTCTCGCGCGGCAAGGTCGATATCCGCATCAACCTGAATCGCGTCGAGCAGACCGCCAATGCGGGCGCGCTCAATCGCGAGGCGCTCACGCAACTCGCCACGCTCGAGCGCGCCGTGCTCGACGTGTTCCCCGATGCCGAGCGCATGCGCACCGGCGAGATCCTGCGCTGGCCCGGCGTGCTCGCGGAAAGCGCAGTGTCGCCGAAGGCGCTGCGCGAAGCGGTGCTCGCGTGCGGCAAGCAGGCCATTGCCGATCTCGTCGAAGTGCGCGCGCGTGAGGGCGCGGCGCTCGCCGGCGTGCTCGTCGGCAACGTGACGGAGATGGAAGCGATCGTCGCGCGCATCACGCCGCTCGTGCCGGAGCTCATCGCGAAGCATCAGCAGAAGATCGTCGAGCGCCTGCAGGACGCGCTCGGCATCGCGACGTCCGAAGGCGCCGCGGCAACCGGCGTGCCGCGCGAGGAAATTGCCGAGCGCATCCGCCAGGAAGTGACGATGTACGGCATCCGCATCGACATCGCGGAAGAATTGCAGCGGCTCACCGCGCATCTGACCGAAACCCGCCACGTGCTGCAGAAGGGCGGCAAGGTCGGCAAGCGGCTCGACTTCATGATGCAGGAGCTGAACCGCGAGACGAACACGCTCGGCTCGAAGGCCGCCGCGAAGGAACTCGCCGATGCATCGATGACGCTCGAGCTGCTCATCGAGCAGATGCGCGAACAAGTACAGAATCTGGAGTAACGCAACATTATGCCGAACACCCCGCACCGCTCGCATAGCCACTATACGGGTATCTATCCCGGCAACCTGTTCATGGTGGTCGCGCCGTCGGGCGCGGGCAAGTCCACGCTGGTGAACGCACTGCTCGCCGAGGACGAAGCCATCCGCCTGTCCGTTTCCTACACGACGCGCGATCCGCGGCCGAAGGAATCCAACGGCGTGCAGTATTACTTCGTGTCCGTCGACGAATTCATGGAGCGGCGCGACAAGGGCGAGTTTCTCGAAAGCGCCGAAGTGCACGGCAATTACTACGCGACTTCGAAGCTGTGGATCGCGGACCAGATGAAGAGCGGCCACGACGTGCTGCTCGAAATCGACTGGCAGGGCGCGCAGCAGGTGAAGAAGCAGTTCCGCAACGCGGTCGAGATCTTCATCCTGCCGCCGTCGCTCGATGCGCTCGAAGATCGCCTCAAGAAACGCGGCCAGGATTCCGAAAAAGTGATCGTGCGACGCCTGCTCGCAGCCGGCAGCGAGATGGCGCACGCATCCGAGGCAGAGTATGTCGTCATCAACGAGAACTTCGATCGCACGCTCGCCGAATTGCGCTGTCTCGTCGCCGCGACGCGCCTGCGCTTCACCTCGCAATACGCGCGCAATACGCAGCTTTTCGTCGACCTCGGCATCCACTCCACGCCGCAGGCATGACGCACTGCAGTGGCCGGGTCGTATCGGTCACGTAAGGTAGAATAAAGTCCATATTGAGAAGGAAACAAACATGGCCCGCATCACTGTCGAAGACTGCCTGAAACAAATCCCGAATCGCTTCGAGCTCGCGCTCGCCGCGACGTATCGCGCGCGCCAGCTCGCGCAAGGCCACACGCCGAAGATCGAAAGCCGCGACAAGCCGACCGTCGTCGCGCTGCGCGAGATCGCCGCGGGCCAGGTCGGCATCGAGATGCTGAAGAAGGTGCCCGTGTAAGGGCGGCAGGATTACCCGTTTCACTTTTTGCAACCGACGTACGAGCGCGTCACACCATCACGGAGGCGAAGATGAGTCAGACACCGTTGCCCGTCTCCTCCGCCGTGGATCCCGATATCGAAATCGATCAGGATTCGGTGCTCGATGCGGACAAGCCGCATGCGGCGCGCAAGTACATCGACGCGGTCCTCGAACAGTCCTTCCGCCATCTGTTCGGCCCGACCGCCACGCCCGAGCAGCCGCGCAAGCACGACGTCGTTTCCATCGCGAAACTGACCAACGCGCTGTCGAGCTACCTCTCTGCCGAAGAGATCAAGGAAGTCAAGGCGGCTTTCCATTTCAGCGACGAAGCGCATCTCGGGCAGTATCGCCAGAGCGGCGAGCCGTACATCACGCATCCGGTCGCGGTCGCGGAAATCTGCGCGGGCTGGAAGCTCGATGCGCAATCGATCATGGCGGCGCTGCTGCACGACGTGATCGAAGACCAGGGCGTGACCAAGACCGAGATCGCCGAGCGCTTCGGCGCCAAGGTCGCGGAACTGGTCGATGGCTTGTCCAAGCTGGACAAGATGGAATTCCGCAATCGCGAGGAAGCGCAGGCGAAGAACTTCCGCAAGATGCTGCTCGCGATGGCGCGCGACGTGCGCGTCATTCTCGTCAAGCTCGCCGACCGGCTGCACAACATGCGCACGCTGGGCGCGGTGCCGCCGGAGAAGCGCCGGCGCGTCGCGCGCGAGACGCTCGACATCTACGCGCCGATCGCGCATCGGCTCGGTCTGAACAATACCTATCGCGAGCTGCAGGATCTCTCCTTCGCGAACTTCAATCCGAACCGCTACGCCACGCTCGAAAAAGCGGTGAAGGCGGCGTGCGGCAACCGGCGCGAGGTCGTCGGCAAGATTCTCGAGGCGGTGCAGCGCACCATCGCCGATGCGAAGATCAACGCGGAAGTGACCGGCCGCGAAAAGACGATCTACAGCATCTACAAGAAGATGCGCGACAAGCAGTTGTCGTTCTCGCAGGTGCTCGACGTGTATGGCTTTCGGGTCGTGGTCGAGAGCGCGCTCGAGTGCTACACGTGCATCGGCGCGCTGCATGCGCTCTACAAGCCCGTGCCGGGCAAGTTCAAGGACTACATCGCGATTCCGAAGGTCAACGGCTATCAGTCGTTGCACACCACGCTGATCGGCCCGTTCGGCGCGCCGATCGAGTTCCAGATCCGCACGCGCAAGATGCACGAGATCGCCGAGGCGGGCGTCGCGGCGCACTGGCTGTACAAGAACGGCGGCGCGGACCTGAACGACGTGCAGAAGCGCGCGCATCAATGGCTCAAGTCGCTGCTCGACATTCAGAGCGAAGCGGGCGATTCGAGCGAGTTTCTTGAGCACGTCAAGATCGACCTGTTCCCGGACGCAGTCTACATATTCACGCCGAAGTCGAAAATCATGCCGCTGCCGCGCGGCGCGACCGCGCTCGACTTCGCGTATTCGATCCACAGCGATCTGGGCAACCAGTGCATCGCGGTCAAGATCAACAACGAGCTTCTGCCGCTGCGCACGGAGCTGAAGAGCGGCGATATTGTCGAAGTGATCACTGCGCCGTACTCGAATCCGAACCCCGCGTGGCTCGGATTCGTGCGCACCGGCAAGGCGCGCTCGGCCATCCGTCACTACCTGAAGACGATGCGCCTGAACGAGTCCGTCCAGCTGGGCGAGCGGCTCGTCGATCAGATGCTCAAGGGCTACGGTCTCGCGCTTTCGGACGTCACGCCGGAAGTGTGGGAAAAGCTCGTGCAGTGGACCGGCAACAAGACGCGTCAGGAAATCTTCGCGGACATCGGTCTCGGCCGGCGTGTGGCGGCGGTAATGGCCAAGCGCATCGAAGTGCTGATAAGCGGCATCGCCGACGACGACGAGCATCCGCATCGCGAGCATCACAACACGAATACCGCGCCGCCGGTGGTCATCACGGGCACGGAAGGCATGTCGGTGCAGCTGTCGCCGTGCTGCCGCCCGATTCCCGGCGACGACATCATGGGCTACATCGGCATCGGGCTCGGCATGGCGATTCATACGACCGAATGCCGCGTGGCCCAGCGCATCCATCGGCGCGATCCGGGCCGATGGATTGACGTCGCGTGGGCGCCGCAGCCGGGCCGCCTGTTCGACGTCGCCGTGAAGGTGCTCGTGAAGAACACGAGGGGCGTCTTCGCGCGCGTCGCGGCCGACATCACCTCGGCGAACGCGAACATCGTGCACATCGCGATGGACGAGGACGTGTCGCAGGAAGCGAAGCTCCTGCGCTTCGTGATCCAGGTCAGCGACCGCGTGCATCTCGCCAACGTGATGCGCCGCGTGAGGACGAATCCGGACGACGTCATGCGCATCGCGCGCGAGCGTCCGAGCGACGAACCGCATCACCGCAATCAGGACGGCGGCATGCGCATCGACCGGGAACGCGCCGACTACTGATCCCGGCGCGGGAATGCGGCATGCATCATGGCCGTCGTCAATCGACGACGAGGAGAGAGCGCCGCAATGAACACTTCCGATCTCGAAGGCCCCACGCTCGATTACTGGGTCGCGCGCGGGCTGCACGAATTCATCCGGGAAATCCACTTCACCGATAGCGGAGAGACGCTCTCTATTCGCGGCAACGACCGCGGCAGGCCGTGGGACGGGCGCTTCCTGCCGTCGACCCTCATGGGAAGCCGCATCCGTCGTGCTGGAGCGCGCCTGCAAGCTCGAAATGCAGGATCACGGGCGCGGCGAGGTGGTATGCAGCGTGAGCTTCGGCAAGGACGGCAAGACCATGGAGGGGCGCGGCCCGTCGCTGCGCATCGCGCTGTTGCGCGCGTTCGTGCGGCACGCGTTCGGCGATATCGTCGAGGATGAATTCCTGCGGCGTCCGCAGTCGCTTCTCGGCATGCGCGCCGAGGCGATCGGGGAGTCGAGCGCGGTGACGTCCGTGGAAGACGTGCCGTCGCCCGACCGCACATCGGCGATATCGGCTCGACGCCGCGCGTTTGAACCACTCCTGCGGAGAGGAAAAGGGGAAAGAGAAAAACAAAAAGGGCCTTCCGTGTGGAAGGCCCCTCGAAAAATGGCGCGGCTGGCAGGATTCGAACCCACGACCCCTTGGTTCGTAGCCAAGTACTCTATCCAACTGAGCTACAGCCGCACACAGAGGCGAAATTATAGCCAAGCCCACTCTAAAAAGGAAGGGGTATGGGCCAAATTATCGATTTTCCTTCGACGAAGAGGGCGCCAGGCATGGTAAGTTGATACTTTCAAGGCATGAATTTCCGAGAATCGGAATCAGATTCGCATCATGAACAAGGCATTTGTCAAAGAGTCGGACGATAGCGACGACGACCTCGAACTCGGCCATCCGGACGTCCCGGCGGGCACGAGAACTACATCACGCCGGCCGGCCATCAGCGCCTGCGTGACGAGCTCCTGCAGCTTCTGGACAACGAGCGGCCGGAAGTGGTCAAGCTCGTCTCCTGGGCGGCCTCGAGAACGGCGATCGCTCGGAGAACGGCGACTATATCTACGGCAAGCGGCGCCTGCGCGAGATCGACCGGCGCATCCGCTTTCTGACGAAACGTCTGGATCTCGCGGAAGTAGTGGACAGCAGCAGGCAGGAAAACGTCGACCAGGTATTCTTCGGCGCCACGGTGGACACGCGGGCGACGACGGCGACGTGAAGACGGTGACGATCGTCGGCGTGGACGAGGTGGATCTCGAGCGCGGCTACGTGAGCTGGATCTCGTCGGTCGCGCGGGCGCTTCTGAAGGCGCGGATCGGCGATACGGTTGCATTGCACACACCGACGGGCGTGCAACAGATCGACATCGTCGACGTGCGGTATCCCCACTGAACGCTGAACGGCGGGCGGGCGCCGCGCGGGCAAAAAAAGCCGCTCCAGAGAGCGGCTTTTTCGACTGCGGTACTGCCGGTGCTGCTTAGAAGCGGTGACGCACGCCAACCGTTGCCGACACCTAGTTGGATGTCGACGAAACACCCACACCGTTGATCGTCGCGCCGAGGTTCGTGCCGCTCGTGTCCGTCACGTGCTGATATTCGCCTTGCAGGTACACGTCGGTGTGCTTCGACAGCGCGTACGCCGTTTGCAGATCGACCTCTGGTGCCACTTCGGCTTCACGCCGTCGATACGGCTGTCGGTGTACGTGTAGTTCGCGGCGAGCGACAGAGCCGGCGTCAGATTGTAACGGCCGTTGACTTCATAGTTCGTGAAGCGGACGTGACCCGACAGCGCCTGGATGCCCGCGCCTTGCGTGCCGATATTGCTGATTCCCGTCGCGTTTTCCAGCATCGTCTGCGTGGACACGAAGCCCACCGTTGCCGGGCCGAACGCGTAGTTGATACCGCCCGCCGAAGATACGCTGACGGTCGGCAATGAACGGGTTGTCGCCGTTCAGTGCGCTGTTCGTGTTCAGCGAACCGCCGTTATTGATCTGCATGTACGTGCCCGCAACGTTTAACGGACCGTAGTTGTACGACACGCCAGCGCTATAAGCGCGGTTATCCGAGAAGCCGCCCGCTTCGTTCGAGAAGCCGTACATCGCGCCGAACTTGAAGCCTGCGTAGTTCGCGCTCGTGTACCGTAGTTCGCGCTCGTGTACTTGACCGAGTTGTTGACGCGGAACGTGTTGTCGAGGTTGTCGTTGTCGAACGGGTGGGCGAACTGCGTGCCGCCGTATTGCGTGCCCGTCAGAGCCAGAGGCCCGAGGAAGTCGACCACGGAGTCATATTGACGGCCGAGGGTCACCGAGCCGAACTGGTCCGCCTTGGCCGTTCGTGCCGTTCATGATGTTGAAGCCGTTCTCCAACGTGAAGATCGCCTTCAGGCCGCCGCCGAGGTCTTCAGCGCCGCGCAGGCCCCAACGGCTGCCGTTGACGGAACCGCTCGTCGCCTTCCAGTTGCTGTGGCCTTGCTGATTGTTCGTGTAGGTGATGCCCGCATCGATCAGGCCGTACAGCGTGACGCTACTTTGCGCATGGGCGGCGGTGGCAAAAACGCCCGTCAAGGCTGCGACAATGAGAGTCTTTTTCATCTTTGTAACTCCGAGAGCTGATTGGGCCCGAGACCCAGGCTTTGAGGAAACCTTGCTCCGGCGCGCTGCGAGAGGGCGCGGGCGGAGAAGCAATGCCTCGGCGACCGATACATTTGTTTCCGGACCAGACGAAGTGTAAAGACGGTGTTACACGCGGGGCGTTCCGATTTCCGCAATAACCCATTCCATTCTTCTGGCAGCAATGATCGGCGCCGCATAGCATATATTATTCTTTATTTACAAGGATTTATGTGTGAATAAAGGCGTAAGGCAGGAGGTGTCAACCGATCGGCGTTGCGCATGCGCGACACGAATTGACGCCGAAAGCAACGGAAAAACTCTGAAAATCGATTGTTGAGATTTTTGAAACAGAAGTTTGTGGTTTTTGCGGGTAATTTATGCCGGACGCATGGCTATACTGAGGGCTCTGCTTTCCGAAGCAGACTTTTTCGTTGACGGAAAAGATCTCCAAACTTTGTTAGCGTGACTTCCCGGTCGCGCTTTTTTTGCTCTACGTCAGGGCTTGCTGATCGAGACTGTGGTTTCCCGCGGGACGATGTCGTTGTCGAGCGGCGTGGTCCAGTCTTCCATTACGTAATGACGCGCGTCCATGGGAGACGCCAGCAGGTTCTGCCAGTGATCGCCGTGCCAGGCGAGAGTGAATTCGGATGATGAAACGGCTTCGGTTTCCGGTGTGATCGAGGGCGCGGCAAGCGATTTCAACCATTTCGCAACACGCTTGAGTTGGGTCATCGTCACAGTCCTCCATTACGTTTGTCCAGAATTGCGAATCTGTCTTCATGTTGCTTAATGTCGGAGGATCGGGCAAGACGAGTAAACACTTACGATTCGAATAACTCTGTTACGAGAGCGGTGTTATCCATTCGAGAAGTGATCGCACGCTAAATAGGGGACCGGTGCTTAAATCAGTTTCACCTTGGCCAAACCTGAATTTCTATCGGTCTTGTTAATCAGGGGGGGCATTGCTCCTAATCCGGGTATTCATTGGCAAGCATTATTTGAGAATATCAATGGATTATTCCGACGACGCCTGAACAATGGTCATACGCTCTTCGCTGTCATCCGGCCTGCGAGCGTTGGGGTGGGCGCGAAGACAACCTTCCGACGCCGGCGACGAAAGACCTTAGATACGCTGCAGTAATTCGACTCACGAACCCGCGATCCGCTTTATCCACAATGAACGCGAGCAAAAATCGCTGTTAATAAGGTAATACTATTACGGGTTATCCGCTATTGCGGACTTGTTTTCTCGGTGGATGTCATTGAAAATGCCGTCATCAGACGGGTTGAATAAACGCATCGACCTATGCGCCGCCAAATGATTCGCACGCGCCGGCGCCGAAAACATCGACTCGGATTCTGAATCACACGCCGTTTCCCATCGCAGCCCGATGCAGCACGCTGCGTTAGAATGGGCAATCCTTTCGCCATCGCGTTTCCGTCCGTTTCGGTCCGTCACGCCGCTTCCTTCGCTGTCCACGATGCATCCCGACTCTTCATCCAGCTTCGCCTATCCGCCCGAGCCGATCGTCTTCGTCGATCTCGAAACCACCGGCGCGACCTTCAGTGTAGACTGTATCACCGAGATCGGCATCGTGGAGATCGGGCCGCAGGGCGTCTCGCAATGGACGTCGCTCGTCAACCCGCAGAAGCCGATTCCCGCGTTCATCCAGCAACTGACCGGCATCGACGACGCCATGGTCCGCGACGCGCTCACCTTCGAGCAACTCGCCTCGAGCCTGCTCGAGCGGATGAGCGGCTGGCTCTTCGTCGCGCACAACGCGCATTTCGACCATGGCTTCCTGAAGGGCGAATTCAAGCGCGTCGGGCTTCGCTTCGCGCCGGACGTGCTCTGCACGGTGCAGCTCGCGCGCGCGGTCTATCCGGCCGAAAGCCGTCATGGCCTCGATGCGCTCGTGGAACGGCACGCGCTCGTGCCCTCGGCGCGGCACCGTGTGCTCGCCGACGCCGATCTGCTCTGGCAATTCTGGCAACACCTGCATCGGGTTCACGGGCCGGACGTCATACAGGCGCATCTCGAATGGGTGCCGGTTCCAGCTCGCCGCATGCATCGACGAAGACACGATCGAGCGGATTCCCGCGGGATGCGGCGTCTATGTCTTCTACGGCGACGATGACGCGCCGCTCTACGTCGGCAGAAGCGTGCGGCTGCGTCAGCATGTGCGCTCGCATCTCGTCGGACCGCGGCGCTTCGCGAAGGATCTGCGTCTTGCGGCGCTCGTGCGCCGCGTCGAATGGAAAGCGACGCAAAAGAGGAATCGAAAAATCACCGCTCTGCCTTTACCGGCGTGGGTTGGTGTCTGAAGAGTTGCAGACTATGCCCCCAATCATGCCCCCAAATCGACGCCATACCCGGATTGGGGCACTCGTTTCGCGGCGAACTCGGTTACCCTCAATCGAGAGTTGCGTATTTGCAACAGAGGCCATGAGGCGGCAGCGTGCCGCGATCTATAAGGCTTTGCTTTTCGCGATGCCAGTCGATGAATGGATAGCCATCAAGAACACTCGATTCTTCTAGGGCTTTTATTTTCCGTAGCCGCGTCGTGTGATTTGTCCCTATAATAGGCGCAAACAACTTCCAAAATACGGTACGGGGATCATCGATGAGGACCGCCATCGCTTTCGGATTTGCTGCGCTTGCACTCACGGTCACGGGCTGCAACACCATGACACCCGAGTAGCGCGCCGCTTATGACGAGTCCGTGCAGAAGCTCGAAACGACGCTCGCTCAGGCGCGCTCCGCTGCCGAAGTGCCGTGCGCTGACCAGACGACCTGTGACCGTGCATGGCTTGCCACGCGTGTCTATGTCGAAGCGAACTCCGACATGAAGGTGCGTTACATGGACGAAGGGGCGATCGAGACCTACACGCCAATCCACACAGGCTATGTGAGCTTCTACGCACGTCGGGTGCCCACCAGTGGTGGCGGGATGATGATTCTCTTGGGTGGGGTGTGCCGAGGCATGTACGACAGCGATGGAAAGCCAGGTCCGGTGTATGCGGACTGCGCAACGAAGGTGGCAGTGCCCGAGGCGAAGTTCCGAGGCTACCTGAACGCCAATCTGTGACGGATATCGAGTCGCGGTTTCTGGGGACAGTGGAGTTCGTTGGCGAGGCGGGGTGGTGCGCAGTTGGCAGGGGCGAAACCGCCCCTCCTGTCAGCCTTACAGCGATGCGCTGACGCATGTGTCTCCGTTGCAGTCGTTCATCAGCACCACGCGCTGCCCAGCTTCATCGGTTCCGATGTGCACAATTGCATGTCCCGCGTCGATCGTCTGAGTGATCGTCATTGAGGCGAGGAAGTCTCCGGCTTGATCCAGGTTAAGCATTTCCATAATAGTTACCTCATAGTTGCGTCGGCGCGCTGCGCCGCAGAGTGCGGTTTGGGGGTGACAGAAAAAGAGAAGTTGTCACCCTCCGGCTCGACGGTTTCGTCACCCCCTGAAAGCCTTGCTGCGTATGGGCTGGAGGGGGTGACAAAACCAATCCGACCTTTAGGTCGAAAAAGGCATCCATAAGAGAGAAAAACGGAATTGTTATCGCAGCACTTCGGCAATGGTCCGCAACTGCTTGGCAACTAGGTTTCTGGCGATCCGCTCGCCGCTCATCTGCTCGTCGCCTGGATATCTCGGTGGGGCTGTCCCCGAACATCTGCGAGCATAGCCAGAGGCGTTCCCGGCGCAGCAATGAGGCCGCCGCATTGTCGTCCGTGAACGCCTTGTTGCGGGCTGCATAGATCGGCTCCTTGAGGTGTTTGCGCACCGTTGGCCGCTGCAGTGTGATAGCGTCCGCTCGCTTGGTGATGTGCATCGAGCGAAGCCAGGCACACTCCCACTGCTGCTCCTCCGTCAGTCCCAGCCCGCCCACGATCTTTCCCGGCGGTCGCTGCCCGTAATAGAACGTGAACAGGGCCGCCTGATGGAAGGTGGATTCCTTGAACAATCGCTTGCTCTGTTCATAGCGGACGGAGCCAAGCTGCTCCGGGTAGCAGCAGCACATGATCCAACGAGCGTCATAGACGAAGAGGTCGAACCTCTCCTCTATTCCATTGCGTCATTGAATTGGCACTGGTCGAATCCGGCGCGAAGGATCGTCATATTTCCACTTGATCGGTTTCGGGTTCTTGTTGTGTTCGCGGATGTATCGGCATCAGTTTGCGATCCCAATCCTTCACCGAAGTGAAGATGCCGCGAGCGATCACTTCACGCTGAATGCGCGAGAACCAGTTCTCCACCTGGTTGAGCCACGACGAGTAGGTCGGCGTGAAGTGCAGGTGCACGTTGCGCTGCGCATCAAGGAAGTCGGCAACCCGCTGCGTCTTATGGCTGCTGACGTTGTCGCAGATCGCGTGGATTTCCCGGCGTTTGGGCTGGCTGGCGACGACGTCGGTCAGGAAGGCCACGAACTGCTCGCTGGTGTGGCGCGCCACCGTCTTGCCCAGCACCTCGCCGGTGGCAGTATTGAACGCCGCGAACAGGCTGAGCGTGCCGTTGCGCTTGTACTCGAAGCCGTGACTCTCGGCGCGCCCGGGCGACAGCGGCAGCATACGGTCCTTGCGATCGAGTGCCTGGATCGCGGTCTTCTCGTCCACGCAGAACACCGCTGCGTGCGCCGGCGGGTTCAGGTACAGCCCGATCACGTCGGCTGCCTTGGTCTCGAAGTCCGGGTCGTTGGAGACCATGTGCCGCTCCAACTGCTGCGGCTTGATGCCGTGCTTGCGCCAGATGCGCTGCACGGCCGAGACCGATACGTCGCCGAGTTCTGCTGCGAGCTTGTAGCTACTCCAGTGTGTCGAACCGTCGGCGGGTTTGTGCTTGAGGGTGCACTTGAGCACCCGCGCTTCCAGTTTGGCCGGTGGCTGCGTAGGCGCCCGCCCGCGGTGCCGGGCGTACATGCCGGCTAGTCGCTCGCTGAGGAAGCGCCCCGACCAGCGTGCGATGAAGCGCGAATCGCAACCCAGTGTGCGCATGATACTGTCGCGCGATTCGCCGTCCTCGAGCATCAGGATCAACTTTGCGCGTCGCACGTCCGCCGCACGCACCGTTCGGCTGCGCGCCGCCGACAACAGTTGCTCACGTTCGATATCTGTCAGGTTCATTTTGACCCATGACCTGTATCTGAACACAGACAGGGTGCTAATTCAATGACGCAGCGCAATAGAGGTTCCACGTTGTGACTAGGCTTAAAACATAGGCAGAAGACTACCTCAAAATTTAAGCGTCACCGCATGCCCGGCTTTTGCGGGGGACGGCCCACGACAGTGTCCACGAACTGCGGAGAATGGACACAGTGTCTCAGACAGTCGAATTGCCGGCCAAGCGCCAGAACCGGCGGCATCCGTTGGAATGGAAACGAACGGTCGTCGAGCAGACATTTGAACCAGGAGCCTCGGTCGCTCGGGTCGCCCGCGACAATAACGTCAATGCCAACCAGGTATGGGCGTGGCGCAAACTGTACGCGCAGGGCCTGCTGGTCGAAGATGCTCAGACGCGGGCCATGTTGCCTGTTGTTGTCGATGTTCAGCCCGATCGGGCAACTGTGCCGCGCGTCAAACAAGGTGAGAGCAGCGCGTCAATCAGGATGAGAGTACTGGCGTTGTGGCAGCGGCTCCGGGCTACGCCCTCCACCGCTGCCGCAACGCCGCGCCGAAGAGTCCGTCCCGCTGCCGGGGTGCCTTGTCGGTGGTCGCGGTAAATCGGGTATGAACAGCTCTTCCATGTAGCGAAGGGAGGCTGAGTTGCCCGGCCGACACATCAACGACCATCAGATGAGGCTCTACATGAAGTACAGACTCAAGGAAGGACCAGCTCAAGCGGCTGCGCGCGCCGGGTTCAGCGCTGCCACGGGTTATCGCATCGATCAGGACCGGCGACTGCCATCGCAGAAGAAGGCACCACGTGCGCGCCGCCGTCCCGAGCTTCCGGGCAACGTGCGCCGCACACTGGAGCGCCGTATTCGCGACTGGCGCGCACTCCATGGCGAGGAGCATGACGTTATGTTCCGTCAGGTACACGAACCCGGTCGTCTCGGGTTGTCCGACTTCACCGAGATGGACAGCCTGGGCGTCACCGTGGCGGGTGTCGCGCTTGACCACCGCCTCTATCACTTCCGGCCGGCCTGCTCGGGCTTTGAGCACGCTCACGTCATTCTCGGCGGCGAGAGCTATGTCGCGCTGGCTGAAGGGCTGCAGAACGCCATCTGGGCACTCGGGGGCGCGCCGCGCGAGCACCGCAGCGACAGCCTGTCGGCGGCGTTCCGCAATCTCGATGCCGACGCGCGCAAGGATCTGACCACGCGTTACGATGCACTGTGCGCCCACTACGGCATGCAGCCCACACGCAACAACCGTGGCGTTGCCCACGAGAACGGCGCCATCGAGAGCCCTCATGGCCACCTCAAGAGCGCAGTGCGTGATGCGTTGCTTCTGCGCGGCAGTCACGACTTCGACAATCTCGGTTCCTATCGCCGCTTCATCGACGAGATCGTCGGTCGAATCAACGCGCGTAATGGCAAACGCATTGAGCTCGAGCGGGCACTGCTTCAGCCGCTTCCGGTCCAGCGTACGTGCGACTACGAGGAAACGCGCGTTGACCTTCGATCGCCTGCTTGAGCAGCTACCGCAGCGCCAGGCATGCAGGACCATGATTGAACTGCTCAGCCTGGCCCACGAGCACAACTGCGAAGCGCAACTGGCCCAGGCGCTGCAGCAGAGTCTGGACGATGGACAGTTACCCGAGCTGGACGCACTGTGTTCGCGTTTCGAAGCGAAGCGCACGAACAGCATGCCGGAGGTGAACGTCCAGCTGGCACCGCTGAGCGACTACGAAGCCCTGCTTGACGACATGGCGACGGAGGTGACGGCATGGTCTCGACATCAACGCCACCCGCCTGTCGCTGCTGCTCAACGATTTGCGGCTGCCCGCCATCAAGCAGATCTGGTCCAGCTTTGCTGAGCGCTCCGACACGGAAGGATGGCCGGCAGCGCGCCTGCCGATGGCGCTGGCCGAACACGAGATCGCCGAGCGCGATCGACGCCGAATCGAACGTCACCTCAGGGACGCAAAGCTGCTGCCGGGCAAGACACTGGAGAACTTCAATTTCGACGCGGTGCCAATGGTGTCGCGCGCGCACGTCTCGGCGCTTTGCGCGGGCGACGGCTGGTTGCGTAACGGCACCAACCTGATTCTTCTAGGGCCTAGCGGAGGGGGCAAATCGTACCTGTCGTCGGCGATCGGACTGAGCCTGCTGGAGAAGGGCTGGAAGGTCTTCTTCGCTCGCACTACCGACCTCGTGCAACGGTTGCAGGTCGCGCGCCGCGAGCTCGCGCTGGAGTCCGCCGTCAACCGGCTGGATCGCTTCGACCTGGTCATCCTGGACGATTTCGCATATGTCAGCAAGGATCAGGCAGAGACGTCGGTGCTGTTCGAGCTCATCAGCGCCAGGTATGAGCGCCGTTCCCTTTGCATAACGGCCAACCAGCCGTTTGGCGAATGGGACAAGGTTTTCCCCGACCGGGCCATGACGGTGGCCGCCGTCGACCGGCTGGTCCACCACTCGACCATCTTTGAGCTGAACGTCGAAAGCTACCGTCGCCGTACTGCCCTGCAGCCCAAGCAGCAGGGACCGGGACGCCCGGCCAGTAGAGCGACACCAAAGAACGTTGGTGTGCCACCGACACAGGAGCATCAGCACGGCATCGACCTCACCGAATGATCCGCTGTTCTCGTCCTGATTGACGCGCGGCTCGCAGGCAAAGCTAGCCGCGTCAATCAACCGCAGCATCACCTTCCCGCCACCACATTCTCATCTTGATTGTCGCGCAATTCCGAACGCGGGCGCAGTTCGGGAAGCAGAGGGGCGACCATCTGCCATTCTTCGTCGGACATATCGCGGTAGGGCTTCACGGTAAATTCTCCAATTTCGCTGACTGATAACCGGCATCGACGATACCGAGTACCGGAAAGCCGGCAAATCAGAGAGGTCCGAATCTTGAAAAAGCCCCAAAAGCCTTATGCCGATTGGCTAACCGCCGATTTTTGATTCTCGTATTAGGTCAGCGAAATATCCGCGACGCGCCGCGGCGCTTCCAGGTATTCCTTCGACTGCATCTCGACGATGCGCGACACCGTGCGCGCGAACTCGTTGGCCATCGGTCCTTCGACGTACAGCTCTTCCGCGGGCACGGCCGCCGACATCAGCAGCTTCACCTTGTGGTCGTAGAACACGTCGATGAGCCAGGTGAAGCGGCGCGCCTCCGACGCCATGCGCGGCGTCATCTGTGGCACGTCGGAGAGGATCACCGCGTGGAAGCGGTTCGCGAGTTCAAGATAGTCGTTCTGCGAGCGCGGGCCGCCGCACAGGATCGCGAAATCGAACCACACGACGCCGTCCGCGCGGCGCAACGCCTTGATCTCGCGCTTCTCGATATGCAGGATCGGGCTTTCGTCGGGCACGGCGGCGAGCTTCGCGAAATCCGCGCGCAGCGCCTCGTTCGCCGCCGCCCCGAGCGGCGTGTGGTACGCCTTCACCTGAGACAGCGTGCGCTTGCGGTAATCGGTGCCGGCATCGACGTTGAGGACGTCGAGATGCTGCTTGATGAGCTCGATGGCCGGCAGCAGGCGATCACGATGCAGCCCTTCCGGGTACAGCGTGTCCGGCTCGTAGTTGGACGTCGTCACGAATTGCACGCCGTTCTTGAAGAGACGATCCAGGAGACGATAGAGGATCATCGCGTCGGCGATGTCGGAGACGTGGAACTCGTCGAAGCAGATCAGCCGATAGCGCTTGGCGATGCGTTTCGCGAGCTCGTCGAGCGGATCGGCCTGTCCTTTCAGATCCTCGAGTTCGCGATGCACCTCGCGCATGAACTCGTGAAAATGCAGCCGCGTCTTGCGCTGCACCGGCACGACCGCATAGAAGCTGTCCATCAGAAAACTCTTGCCGCGACCGACTCCGCCCCACATATAAACGCCGCGCGGCAGGTCCGGATGCACGAGAAACTTCCTGAGCGCGTTGGAGCGGCGCGACTTGTACGCGACCCATTCCTCGTAGCAGCGCTGCAGACGCGCGACCGCCGCGAGCTGCGCCTCGTCCGATTGATAACCCCGCGTGCGCAATTCGTTTTCGTAGTATTCGGTGACGTTCATGATGCCGCGTCTGATGTGCTTGAAAGTGACGAAGGCGAGCGGTTCGACCCGCTCGCCTTCGTTGCGATGCCTTGCTGCCCGAAGCCGAGCTTCTTACATGTTCAAAGCGCGCTTGTCGACCGCGAGCGCCGCTTCGCGCATCACTTCCGACAGCGACGGATGCGGATGGCAGATCCGGCCGATGTCTTCCGACGCAGCCTTGAACTCCATCGCGACCACCGCTTCCGCGATCAGATCCAATGCATCCGCCGAAATCACGTGCACGCCGAGAATCTCGTCGGTCTTCGCGTCGGCGATCATCTTGACGAAGCCGTCAGCCTTGCCGATGCCCAATGCGCGGCCATTGGCCATCATCGGGAACTGGCCGGTCTTGTACTCGCGGTCTTCGGCCTTGAGCTGCTGCTCGGTCTTGCCGACCCACGCGATTTCCGGTTCCGTGTAGATGACCCATGGAATGCAGTTGTAGTCGATGTGCGGCTTCTGACCGTCGATGATCTCCGCCACTGCCACGCCTTCGTCCTCCGCCTTGTGCGCGAGCATCGGGCCGCGCACCACGTCGCCGATCGCATACACGTTCGGCACGCTCGTCGCGCAATGATCGTCGACGTCGATGAAGTCCCGCTCGTTGGCCTTCAGGCCGATGGCTTCGAGACCGAGATTGTCGGTGTTCGGCACGCGGCCGATCGACACGATCAGGCGATCCGCTTCCAGCGTCTGCGCGTTGCCGGCGTTATCCGTATAAGCGATCGAAACACTGTTGCCGGTCGTCTTCACTTCGCCGATCTGCACGCTGAGGTGAATGTCGAGACCCTGCTTCTTGAAATGCTTCGCGGCTTCCTTCGCGAGCGCTTCGTCTGCGGCGCCCAGGAATTGCGGCAGCGCTTCGAGCACCGTCACGTCCGTGCCCAGACGGCGCCACACCGAGCCGAGCTCCAGGCCGATCACACCCGCGCCGATCACGGCGAGCTTCTTCGGCACCGAGTCGAACGACAGCGCGCCTTCGTTGTCCGCGATGAGCTTGTTGTCGACCGGAATGTTCGGCAGATGACGCGCCTTCGAGCCCGTCGCGATGATCACGTTCTTCGCCGTGACGACTTCTGTCTCGCCTTCGCCCGACACTTCGATCTGCACGCCGGCGTCGTTCCTGCCGGTGAACTTGCCGTGACCCTTGAGCCAGGTGATCTTGTTCTTGCGAAACAGGAACTCGATCCCCTTCGTCATCTTCTCGACGATGCCGTCTTTGCGGGCGAGCATCTTCGACACGTCGAGCTTTACGTCCGACACACTGATGCCGTGGTCGCCGAGATGCTTCGCGGCGTTCTCGAATTCCTCCGACGACGCGAGCAGCGCCTTCGACGGAATGCAGCCCACGTTCAGGCAGGTGCCGCCGAGCTTCAGTGCGCCCGCCGGGTTCTTCCACTTCTCGATACACGCAACCGTCTTGCCGAGCTGCGCTGCGCGAATCGCCGCGATATAGCCGCCGGGACCCGCGCCGATCACGACGACGTCAAATTCCTTGGACATAAGTTTCCTTTTCTGTGACTCCGCTCATGCGGAGACGCCTCGAACGGTGCGCGCGAGCCTATCGCGCGCACCAAGGCAGCCTGCTTTTACAGGTCCAGCAGCAGACGAGCCGGATCTTCCAGCGGGTCCTTCATCGCGACCAGCGACAGCACGGCTTCGCGGCCGTCGATGATGCGGTGGTCGTACGACAGCGCGAGGTAGTTCATCGGGCGGATCACGATTTGGCCGTTCTCGACCACCGCGCGCTCCTTCGTCGCGTGCACGCCGAGAATCGCGGACTGTGGCGGGTTGATGATCGGCGTCGAGAGCATCGAGCCGAACACGCCGCCGTTCGAGATCGAGAACGTGCCGCCGGTCATTTCCTCGATCGACAGCTTGCCGTCCTTCGCCTTCTGACCGAACTCGGCGATCTTCTTCTCGATGTCGGCGAGGCTCATCTGATCCGCGTTGCGCAGGATCGGCACCACCAGACCGCGCGGCGAGCCGACTGCGATACCGATGTCGAAGTAGCCGTGACAGACGATGTCGTTACCGTCGATCGATGCGTTCACGAGCGGGAATTTCTTCAGCGCGTGCACCGCGGCTTTCACGAAGAAGGACATGAAGCCGAGCTTCACGCCGTGTTCCTTCTCGAAGCGGTCCTTGTACTTGTTGCGCAGATCCATGACCGGCGCCATGTTGACTTCGTTGAACGTCGTCAGGATGGCGTTGGTCTGCTGCGACTCGAGCAGACGCTCGGCGATGCGCGCACGCAGACGTGACATCGGCACGCGCTGTTCCGGACGGTCGCGGAGCCACTGATCGGCCGATGCAGGCACCGCGACTTGCGGCAGCAAGGGCTTCGCGGCGCGCGCGGGAGCCGCGGCCGGAGCGGGTGCGGCGGCCTTGGCGGCCGGAGCCGATGCCGAAGCGGCCAGTGCGTCGCCTTTCGTGATGCGGCCGTCGCGGCCCGATCCCGACACCTGATCCGCCGACACGCCCTTCTCGGCCAGGATCTTGGTCGCGGCGGGCGACGCAGCGCCGCCCGTCGCGGCGGCGGCCGGAGCGGCGACCGGCGCGGGCTTCACTTCGGCGTCGCCGGCAGCGGCGGCGGCGGGTGCTTCGCCTGCCTTTGCTTCGGTGTCGATCTTCGCGATGATCTCGTCAGCGGTGACGATATCGCCGTCGTGCTTGATCACTTGCGCCAGCACGCCGGCGGACGGCACGGGCACTTCGAGCACGACCTTGTCGGTCTCGATTTCGATGAGGATTTCGTCCTGGGCGACAGCCTCACCCGGCTTCTTCTTCCATTGCAGCATGGTCGCTTCCGAGACCGACTCGGAAAGCTGGGGGACCTTGACTTCTACGATAGCCATTTCTGCATTTTCCTGATGCGTGTCTGTGTGGCCAGGAGACCGGGGAGTCGCTCGCTGCCGGGCTCACCCGGTTCCGATCAAGCA
Organism: Candidatus Paraburkholderia kirkii; assembly: GCA_001189345.1. Lineage (GTDB taxonomy): Bacteria > Pseudomonadota > Gammaproteobacteria > Burkholderiales > Burkholderiaceae > Caballeronia > Caballeronia kirkii_B. The sequence goes on along the minus strand of LFKV01000023.1, from coordinate 188,238 downwards.
TGATTACTTCGCGATGACCTGCGCGCCCTTCAGGCGGCCGAACGCGCCTTCCACGAGTGCCTTCTGCTGCTCGTAGTGCTTCGCGTAGTAGCCGACCGCTGGCGACGCCGAAGCGGGACGGCCGCTGTAGGCCAGCTTCATGCCTTCGCGCATGCCTTCGCGCAGATGGTGCTCGACGTAGAACCAGGCGCCCTGGTTCTGCGGCTCGTCCTGCACCCAGACCACTTCCGACGCGTTTTCGTACTTCTTGATTTCCGCGTCGAACTGCTTGTGGGCGAACGGATACAGCTGCTCGATACGCACGATGGCGACGTCGTTCGCCTTCGCTTCGCGGCGATGCGCGACCAGGTCGTAGTACACGCGGCCCGAGCACACGAGCATGCGCTTGACCTTCTTCGGCTCGATGGCTTCGTCGACTTCGCCGATGACTGGCTGGAACGAGCCCTTCGACAGCTCCGACAGATCCGACACCGCTTCCTTGTGGCGCAGGAGCGACTTCGGCGTCGCGATGATCAGCGGCTTGCGGAACAGGCGGATCATCTGGCGGCGCAGCAGATGGAAGATCTGCGCCGGCGTCGTCGGCTGGACCACTTGCATGTTGTGGTCCGCGCACAGTTGCAGGAAGCGCTCGATGCGCGCCGACGAGTGCTCCGGACCCTGGCCTTCGTAGCCGTGCGGCAGCATCATCGTGAGACCGGAGACGCGGCCCCACTTCACTTCGCCCGACGAGATGAACTGGTCGATCACGACCTGCGCGCCGTTCACGAAGTCGCCGAACTGCGCTTCCCACGCGACGAAGGTGTTCGGCTCGGCCGTCGAATAGCCGTACTCGAAACCGAGCACCGCTTCCTCGGACAGCACGGAGTCGATCACCGTGAACTTGGCCTGGCCTTCCGCGATGTTCTGCAGCGGAATGTAGGTGCCGTCGTTCCAGCGTTCACGGTTCTGGTCGTGCAGCACGGTGTGGCGGTGCGTGAACGTGCCGCGGCCCGAGTCCTGGCCCGTCAGGCGCACGGCATAGCCCGATGCGACCAGCGACGCGAACGCGAGGTGCTCGCCCATGCCCCAGTCGAGCTTGGCTTCGCCGCGGCCCATCGCGCGGCGATCGTTGATCACGCGCTCGACGAGCGGATGCAGCTTGAAGTTCTCGGGAATCGTCGTGATGCGCTCGGCGAGACGCTTCAGTTCCGCGAGCGGCACGGCGGTGTCGGCTGCATCGGTCCACTTGCGGTTCAGGAACGGCACCCAGTCGACCGCGTACTTGCTCTTGTAGTTCGAGAGCACGGGGTCGATGGTGTGATGACCCTCGTCCATCGCCTGGCGATACGCCTTGACCATTTCATCGGCGTCTTCCGCCTTGATAACGCCCTGCTGCACAAGCTTCTCGGCGTACAGCGCGCGCGTGCCCGGGTGCTTCGCGATGGTCTTGTACATCAGCGGCTGCGTGACCGCCGGCGTGTCCTGCTCGTTGTGGCCCAGCTTGCGGAAGCAGACGATGTCGACGACCATGTCCTTGTGGAACTTCGTGCGGAAATCGATCGCGAGCTGCGTGGCGAGCACGACGGCTTCGGGATCGTCGCCGTTCACGTGCAGCACCGGCGCCTCGATCATCTTGACGACGTCCGAGCAGTACAGCGTCGAGCGCGAGTCGCGCGGGTCCGACGTGGTGAAGCCGATCTGGTTGTTGATGACGATGTGCAGCGTGCCGTGCGTGCCGTAGCCGCGCGTCTGCGCGAGGTTCAGCGTTTCCATCACGACGCCCTGGCCCGCGAAGGCCGCGTCGCCGTGGATCTGCACCGGTAGCACCTGCAGGCCTTCCTCGTCGCCGCGGCGGTCCATGCGCGCCTTGGCCGAGCCCTCGACCACCGGGTTCACGATTTCCAGGTGCGACGGGTTGAACGCGAGCGACAGGTGAACCGGGCCGCCTTCCGTTGCGACGTCCGACGAGAAGCCCTTGTGGTACTTCACGTCGCCGGCCGGCAGGTCATCGACATGCTTGCCTTCGAATTCGGCGAAGAGGTCGGCCGGCATCTTGCCAAGCGTGTTGACCAGCACGTTCAGACGGCCGCGGTGCGCCATGCCGATGACGATTTCCTGCACGCCGTTCGCGCCCGCGTGACGGACCACTTCGTCCATCGACGCGATGAAGCTCTCGCCGCCTTCCAGCGAGAAGCGCTTCTGGCCGACATACTTGGTGTGCAGGAAGCGCTCGAGGCCTTCGGCGGCCGTTAGGCGATTCAGGATGTGCTTCTTCTTCTCGTTCGAGAAGTTCGGCGTGGAGCGGATCGACTCGAGCCGCTCCTTCCACCAGCGCTTCTGCTCGGGATCGCTGATGTACATGAACTCGGCGCCGATCGTGCCGCAGTAGGTGTCGCGCAGCGCCTTGACGATGTTGCGCAGCGACGCCTGCTCGAAACCGAAGTACAGGTTGGTCGCGTTGAACACCTGGTCCATGTCGGCTTCGGTGAAGTCGTAGAAGCCGGGTTCGAGCTCGGGGATGGCGGGACGCTCGCGGCGCTTGAGCGGATCGAGGTTGGCCCATTGCGTGCCGAGGAAGCGATACGCGCCGATGAGGGATTGAACGTAGACTTGCTTTCGCGCGGTGGTCAGATCACCCGTGCTTTCGCAAGGAAGGAAGGCATGGGCCTTCGCGCGCTGGGCGAAGGATTCGACGATGGGGCCGTGGGCCACGTCGTTGTGAGCCGTGCCGTCGGAGGCGGGCACGTTCTGCAACGCGTCGAAGTAGGCTCGCCAGGTCTCGGGCACTGACGCGGGATTATCGAGATATTGCTCGTACAACTCTTCGACGTACGGAGCATTACCGCCGAACAGATAAGAGTTCGACTGGAATTGCTTCAGCATTTTACGCTCACCTTTCTTCGAGTTTCTCGAGGAAGTGCGGGTTACGAAACCTTCCGCGCCACGGCCTGACCGTTTAGCGGATTGCGCGAATCAAGGAATCAAGTCTGCTTGGAAGGACCTAAAAAGCGACGGCTAACCGTAAAAGCATAGCACAGAACCCATTGTCATATGACCGATCGCCGCATGCGTCCGCCCTCGTCATCCTTTGTGCAACAGGCATGTGCGGGCTTTTGATTCGCTGATCCGGGCCGATGCTTGCTCGGCGCTGGCCTCTCGGCTCGCGCGGCGGCGCTCGTGCTCCTTCAGATGACGCTTGCGCAGACGGATCGACTGCGGCGTGACCTCTACGAGTTCGTCGTCGTCGATGAACTCGACCGCGTATTCCAGCGAGAGCTGGATCGGCGGCACGAGGCGCACGGCTTCGTCGGTGCCCGACGCGCGCACGTTGGTCAATTGCTTGCCCTTGATCGGATTCACGACGAGGTCGTTGTCGCGGCTGTGGATGCCGATGATCATGCCTTCATAGAGCGCATCGCCCGGCGACACGAACATGCGGCCGCGATCCTGCAGCTTCCACAGCGCATAGGCGACGGCGGCGCCATCGTCCTGCGAGATCAGCACGCCGTTGCGGCGCTCGCCGATCGAGCCGTCCTTCACCGGCTGATACGAGTCGAACGTATGTCTCATCAGGCCCGTGCCGCGCGTGAGCGTCAGGAACTCGCTCTGGAAGCCGATGAGTCCGCGCGCCGAAATCCGGTACTCGAGACGCGTGCGGCCGCGGCCGTCGGAGGTCATGTCGAGCATTTCACCCTTGCGGCGGCCGAGCTCCTCCATCACGCCGCCCTGGTGCGGGTCCTCGATATCGACCGTCAGGTTCTCGTACGGCTCGTGCTTCACGCCGTCGATCTCCTGCACCACCACGCGCGGACGCGACACCGCGAGCTCATAGCCTTCGCGGCGCATGTTCTCGACGAGAATCGTCAGGTGCAGCTCGCCGCGGCCCGACACCTCGAAGGTCGTCTCGTCGCCGGTGTCCTTCACGCGCAGCGCGACGTTGTGGTTCAGCTCTTTCGTCAGACGGTCGCGGATCTGGCGGCTCGTGACGAACTTGCCCTCCTTGCCCGCGAGCGGCGACGAGTTCACGAGGAAGTTCATCGTGAGCGTCGGCTCGTCGACGGTGATCATGGGCAGCGCGTCGGGCTGCTCCGGCGAGCAGATCGTCACGCCGATGCCGATTTCCTCGATGCCGTTGATCAGCACGATGTCGCCGGCCTGGGCCTCTTCCACCTGCACGCGCTCGAGGCCGTGGAAGGACAGCACCTGATTGATCTTGCGATTGAGGATCGCGCCGTCCGGACCCGAGCGCACGGCCACCGCCATGCCCGGGCGGATGCGCCCGCGCGCGACACGGCCCACGCCGATGTGGCCGACGTACGAGTTGTAGTCGAGCGAGGTGATCTGCAGCTGCAGCGGGCCGTCCGGGGCGGCCGGACGCACCGGCACGTGCTCGAGGATGGCCTCGAAGAGCGGGCGCATCGTACCTTCGCGCGTTTCGGGATCGAGGCTCGCATAGCCGTTCAGGCCCGACGCGTAGACGATCGGGAAGTCGAGCTGCTCTTCGGTCGCGCCGAGCTTGTCGAAGAGATCGAAGGTCTGGTTGATCACCCAGTCGATGCGGGCGCCCGGGCGATCCACCTTGTTGATCACGACGATCGGCTTCAGGCCGAGCGCGAGCGCCTTCTTGGTGACGAAGCGCGTCTGCGGCATCGGGCCTTCGACGGCGTCGACGAGCAGCAGCACGGAATCGACCATCGATAGCACGCGCTCCACTTCGCCGCCGAAGTCCGCGTGTCCCGGCGTATCGACGATGTTGATGTGCGTGCCTTCGTATTCGACGGCGCAGTTCTTCGCCAGAATCGTGATGCCGCGTTCCTTTTCGATGTCGTTCGAGTCCATGACCCGCTCGGCGACCTGCTGGTTTTCCCGGAACGTGCCCGACTGACGAAGCAACTGGTCGACGAGCGTGGTCTTGCCGTGGTCGACGTGGGCAATGATGGCGATATTGCGGAGGGCGCGAGTCATAAAAGTGTCTTGGTTGTGCGCCGCCGGAGCGAGCCTCCTCTGCGAGGCTCCATGGCTCGGCAGCCCCCTTGAACCATCATGCAGACGTGCATGAATTTGCGGGCCCGGCGCGGTAATAACAGAAGATTGTAGCACGCGTGGATGTCCGCATCCTGCAATAGGACTCAACCCGCAAGTTCTGCGCGCGCGTTGCGGCGGCCGATGCCCGGCAATTGTTAAGCGATTCCAGAAAAGATCCTTGCAGGCGCTGGAACACCTACTTATAACATAACCATGCCTAGTCAACTATTGCAATCGCATAAATATTCCCATGAGCGACGCTCCGAAATCCGCGGCGATCGGCGACTATGTACTCGCCGAGAGCGTCGGCTACCTGATGAGCCGGGTGCGCTCGACCATGTGGAACATGGTCACGCAGCACACGACCTCCGAACTGGGCATCACGAGCACGCAGGCAAGCATCCTGTTCATGCTGGCGGTCGGCAAGTGCCTGACGGCGGCCGACATTGCCCGCGAATACGGCATCGATGCGAGCGCGGTCACGTGGCTGATCGACCGGCTGGAGAAGCGCGGCCTTCTCTCGCGCGTGCGCAGCGAGGAGGACCGGCGCGTGGTGCGCCTCGCGCTCACGGACGAAGGCCAGGCGACGGCGGAAAAGATTCCCGCCGTCTTCACGCGCGTGCTCGACCATCTGCTGGCGGGCTTCACGCCCGAGGAAGTCGATTTTCTCAAGAGCATGCTCCGGCGCATCCTGGCGAACTCGTGCGATCCGTCCGTCGCCTCGTTGCTCGGCGGCAATGATAAGCCAAGTACGTCATTGCGATGACAAGCAAATTCGCCATCGTAAGCCTACAAAATGATTGCAACGTCCATCTTTAATTCTCATCTCAAGAAACGAGATATGAAACACCACTCCCTGTCCGCGCTTCGCGGCCCGAGCCGTGCGAAGAGCGCCGTCGCCGCAGCCGCGGCGGCGCTCGCGGTCGCGGTCGCGGGCTGCGCGAACTACGCGGGCATTTCGAGCGACAAGAAGATTGCCGCGCCCGAGAACTTCGAGACCACGCAGAGCGTGCCGGGGCAAGGCGGCCAGTGGCCGGCGCTCGACTGGGCGAAGCAGTTCGGCGACGCCAGCCGGTCGAGCTGACGGCCGATCTGTACGGCTCGGGCGTCGTGTTTCACGGTAAGGTGATCGGCTTCTCGGCCGGCAGGGGCTCGGCGTTCTCGCTCCTGCCCGCGCAGAACGCGACGGGCAACTGGATCAAGGTCGTGCAGCGCCTGCCGGTGCGCATCGAGCTCGATCCGAAGGAACTGCAGCAGCATCCGCTGCGTATCGGCCTGCCGATGAACGTCGACGTGACAATCAAGAACGAGGAAGGCGGCGAGCTCGGCAACGCGCAAAACACGGTCTATCAGACCAACGTGTTCGACAAGTACGGCGCCGAAGCCGACCAGGAAATCGCGCGCATCATCCAGCAGAACGCCGGCACCGCCCCGGGCTCGCAGAGCACGTCGTCGCCCGGCGGCCGTGGCGCGAAGTCCGCTTCCGCCGCGAAGCTGATGTAAGCACGCGGCAATCATGTCTCAGCAAAACGTTGTTCACCCGCCGCTTTCGGGCGCGAAGCTCGTCATCGGGACGGTTGCCGTGTCGCTCTCGGTGTTCATGAACGTGCTCGACACGTCGATCGCGAACGTCTCGATTCCGTCGATCTCCGGCGACCTGGGCGTGTCGTCCGATCAGGGTACGTGGGTCATCACGTCGTTCGCGGTCGCCAACGCGATCTCGGTGCCGCTCACGGGCTGGCTCACACAGCGCATCGGCCAGGTGCGGCTCTTCCTCGGCTCGATCATCCTGTTCGTGATCGCGTCGTGGCTGTGCGGCCTCGCGCCGACCCTGCCCTTCCTGCTCGCTGCGCGCGTGCTGCAGGGCGCGGTGGCCGGTCCGATGATCCCGCTCTCGCAGACGCTCCTGCTCGCGAGCTATCCGCGCGAAAAGGCGCCGATGGCGCTCTCGATGTGGTCGATGACCACGCTGATCGCGCCGGTCGCGGGCCCGGTGCTCGGCGGCTGGATCTCCGACAACATCTCGTGGCCGTGGATCTTCTACGTGAACATCCCGGTCGGCATCGCGGCGGCGATCGCCACGTTCGCGATCTTCCGCGACCGCGACTCGGCGATCCGCCGTGCGCCGATCGACACCGTCGGTCTCGCGCTGCTGGTGATCTGGGTCGGCCCGCTGCAGATCATGCTCGACAAGGGCAAGGACCTCGACTGGTTCAACTCGACGACGATCGTCGTGCTCGCGCTGATCGCGGTGATCGCCTTTGCGTTCTTCATCGTGTGGGAGCTGACGGCGGAGCATCCGGTCGTGGATCTGTCGCTGTTCGAACTGCGCAATTTCACGGGCGGCACGATCGCGCTCTCCATCGGCTACGGGCTCTACTTCGGCAATCTCGTGCTCCTGCCGTTGTGGCTGCAGACCGACATCGGCTACACGGCGACGAACGCCGGCCTCGTGATGGTGCCCGTCGGCCTGTTCGCGATCCTGCTCTCGCCGCTCACCGGCAAGTTCCTGCCGCGCACGGATCTGCGCTACATCGCGACCGCCGCGTTCCTCGTGTTCGCGCTGTGTTTCTGGATGCGCTCGCGCTATACGACCGGCGTCGATACCTGGGCGCTCACGGTGCCAACGCTGATTCAGGGCATCGGCATGGCGGGCTTCTTCATCCCGCTCGTGTCGATCATGCTGTCGGGCTTGCCGGGGCATCGGATTCCGGCGGCGTCGGGCTTGTCGAACTTCGTGCGGATCATGTGCGGCGGCATCGGTACGTCGATCTTCTCGACGGCCTGGGAGCATCGCTCGATCGTGCATCACGCGCAGCTGGTCGAAGGCGCGAATTCGTACAATTCGGTCTTCGCCAACTCGATGCAGCAAATGGGCGCGCTCGGCTTGTCGCAGGATCAGACCGTCGGGCTCTACAACAGCATGGCCACGCAGCAGGCGGCGCAGCTCGGCGTGAACGACATGTTCTATATCTCGGCGGGGATTTTCGTCGCGCTGATCGTGCTGATCTGGATCACGCGGCCCGAGCGGTCGGGCGGGGGAGATTCAGCGGCGGCGGCATCGGCGGCGCATTGATTGCCTTGCCGTTTGCAGGATGAACAAAAGCCCGGAATTTCCGTAAGCGCTCGATCAATACCGTCGAGGGTCGACATTGACCTTTGAAGGCGGCGCTGCTAGCGAATCGAATCGATGTGCGCGGAGGCGGGCAACACAGGAGCGACGTTCCAGGGTAACAGGTCGCTCTTCGTGTTGCCGAACACTGCTTCGGGATGGCCTTCCTCCTCGATGCGCCCCTGATGCAGAAACACCACGTGGTTCGACACGTTGCGCGCGAACGCCATCTCGTGCGTGACGACGATTATCATGCGCCCTTCCTCGGCGAGCGTCTGCATCACCTTCAGCACTTCGCCGACGAGTTCGGGGTCGAGCGCGGAAGTCGGCTCGTCGAAGAGCATGATGTCGGGATGCATCGCGAGCGCGCGCGCAATGGCCACGCGCTGCTGCTGACCGCCCGACAGATGCGACGGATACTGCTTCTCCAGGCGCGGCGCCAGGCCGACCTTCTCGAAATAGGTACGCGCGCGCTTCTCGGCTTCCTTCTTCGAGAGCCCGAGCACGTTGACGGGCGCCTCGATCACGTTCTCCAGCACGTTCATGTGCGACCACAAATTGAAATGCTGGAACACCATCGAGAGCTTCGAGCGCATCTGCCGCAGCTGCTTCGGGTCCGCGACCTTGAGCGCGCCGGTCTTGTCCTTCATCGTGCGGACCTCGTCGCCGTCCACGAAGATGCGCCCCTGATTCGGCTGCTCCAGGAAGTTGATACAGCGCAGCATCGTGCTCTTGCCCGAGCCCGACGAGCCGATGATGCTGATCACGTCCCCGGCTTTCGCCTTGAGCGAGACGCCTTTTAGAACTTCGTTGCTGCCGTACTGCTTGTGAATGTCGTCGACGAAAAGCTTGTGCATCTGGGAATTCATGAAGGTCCTTGGCCTGCGATGGACTTATTTGCCTTGCGGCCGCAGGTACGCCAGCCAGCGATGCTCGGCGCGGCGGAACAGCCACACGAGCGCGAACGAAATGCAGAGATAGAGCAGGGCGGCGATGCCAAACGCCTGGAACGACTGATACGTCGCCGAGTTCACGTCGCGCGCGATCTTGAGGATGTCCGGCACGGTCGCCGTGAACGCGACGGTCGTGGCGTGCAGCATAAGAATGACTTCGTTGCTGTAGTATGGCAGCGCGCGGCGCAGCGCCGACGGCAGGATCACCCGGCGATACAGCGTGAAGGAAGACATGCCGTAGGCGCGCGCGGCCTCGATCTCGCCGTAGGGCGTCGCCTTGATCGCGCCGGCGAAGATTTCGGTGGTGTACGCGCAAGTGTTCAGCGTGAACGCGAGCAGTGTGCAGTTCATGCCGTTGCGGAAGAATTCATTCAGCAACACGTGATCGCGCACGACCTGCAGACTGTACAGACCCGTATAGCAGAGCAGCAGCTGCACGTAGAGCGGCGTGCCCCGGAAGACATACGTATAGAGCCAGACGGCACGCGAGAGCAGCTTGTTCTTCGACACGCGCGCCACCGCGAGCGGCACCGAAAGACAAAAGCCCAGGCCGATGGAGACGACCAGCAGCCACATCGTGATCGCGAGACCGGTGATGCGGTAGCCGTCGGTGAAGAGGTAGTTCTTCCAGTATTCCTGGATGATTTCGATCATGAGTTCCGCCGCTCTTTATAGGTCAGCCTTGCGCACGCCGATGGAATAGCGCCGCTCCAGCCAGATCAGCACGAGATTCGAGATCGTGGTGATCGCGAGATAGATCGCGCCCGCGAGCAGCGTGAAGAAGAAACGCAGCGTGCCCTTGCCCGCATCCTGCGAGGCCTTGACCACGTCCGCCAGGCCGATGATCGAGACGAGCGCCGTCGCCTTGACCATCACCTGCCAATTGTTGCCGATGCCGGGCAGCGCGAAGCGCATCATCTGCGGGAACATGATTCGCGAGAAGGTCTGCCAGGGCGTCATGCCGTAGGCCGCGCCCGCTTCGAGCTGGCCGCGCGGCACCGAGAGGAACGCGCCGCGGAAGGTTTCGGTGAAATACGCGCCGTAAATGAAGCCCAGCACGAGAATGCCGGCGAGGAAGGGGTCGATGTCGATCTGGTCCAGGTCGAGCAGGTCGGTCAGCTGATTGAGCCAGATCTGTATGCTGTAGAAGAGCAGCAGCATCAGCACGAGATCCGGCACGCCGCGGATGAGCGTCGTGTAGACGGTGCCCACACCCGACGCCAGGCGGTTTTTCGACAGTTTCGCCGCCGCGCCGATCAGACCGATCACGAAGGCGAACGCGAGCGACAGCACCGCCAGCTTGACGGTCTGCCAGGTGCCCGCGAGGATCAGCGGACTGTAGCCTTGCAACATGGTGATTCCTTGGTAAGGTGCCTAACGTGCATGGAATGCGGTGAGCGCGGCGCGCGGCGGTCGTTCGCGCGTTGCGTTCCAGCGGCCGCGACCGTGGATGACGGCGCAGCGCGCGATGCGAATGTGTTCATGTCTCTCCTCAGTCGATGGCGCCTTGCCCCGCGTGATCGGCTGTCCTTCCCGGCCCTTTCTTGCTTTTCTGGTTTCGTGGCCGGCGGACCGTATTCTAGATGGCCAAAATTGCGGGCCACCGTTGCTGCTAACCCTGCAGCCGGGCAGTCGGTGCGCCGTCGCCGGCTCGCTTTTTCTCGAATTTCCCGGCGCCCCGCGCATCGCGCGAGCGGCTCGCGGGCGGCCGCAACCCGTCACCATCCCGAAAAGCGCAGTATTCTACCCGAACCCGGCCGGCGCGCGGGCGCGGAGCCGGAAGCGTCCGATTACCTGCATGGGCGGAACGATGTAATGCCGCGGCGCGCGTTGTTCAGGGGAGGCTGCGTCCTTACATTCTGTCCATAGCAAATCAACGCCTTGGGCGGGAGCAAACATCATGTTCGAAATTCGTCGCAGCAAAGAACGGGGTCACGCCAACCACGGCTGGCTCGACTCGTATCACAGCTTCTCCTTCGCGGACTACTACGATCCGGAGCACATGCACTTCGGCGCGCTGCGCGTCATCAACGAAGACCGCGTGGCGGGCGGCCAGGGCTTTGGCGCGCACGGTCACCGCGACATGGAAATCGTGAGCTACGTGCTCGAAGGCGCGCTCGCGCACCGCGACAGCATGGGCAACGGCTCGACGATTCGTCCCGGCGACGTGCAGCGCATGAGCGCGGGCACCGGCGTGCGTCACAGCGAGTTCAACGGATCGCCGATGGAAACCGCGTACTTCCTGCAGATCTGGATCATTCCGGATGCGCCGGGCTACGAGGAAAAGCGCTTCGGCAGCGAGGAGAAGCGCGGCCGCCTGCGCGTGATCGCATCGCCCGAGGGCGCGGAAGGATCGGTGAAAATCGGCGCGAACACGCGCATCTTCGCGGGCCTCTTCGACGGCGACGAGCGTGCGAACTTCGACGTGCCGGCGGGCCGTCGCGTCTACGTGCACGTGGCGCGCGGCACGGTGACCGTGAACGGCGAGGCGCTTGGTGCCGGCGACGCCGCGAAGATCGAGGACATCTCGAAGGTCACGCTCGAGACGAGAATCGGCTGGCTCTCCATCGACTTGAACTGCTCGCGCATCTGCTTGTGGCTCTCGCGCATCGCCTGATGGTTCTGCTTCATCGTGGTGAGCGTCGTCCGCCAGAGTTTTTCCTGGTCGGCGTTGAGGTTCAACTGGCCGTGCAGCTGGTCCAGTTGCTTCTGCATGCGCATTTCCATGCGATGCCCGTCCGGACCGCCGTGGCCGCCCATCATGGCCGGCGCGCCCGCGGGCGGCGGAGGCGGCGCGTCGTTGGTGGCGGCGTGCGAGGCGCCGAAGGTCAGCGCGATTGCAGCGGCGGCGGCAGTGAGAATGCGGTATTGCTTGGACATCGTGATACTCCCCTATTGATTGTCGAAGCCGAAACGCGAGGCCGCGGCCGATGGCTTCCGGAAAGCCCGTCGTGGTCTTGCGCTTGTCGGTGAGACACAGCGTAGAGGCTCCGGAAGCCGCCCGTGTTACGGCACGGGCGATGCTTGTTACGCCGGTTTACATGCTGCTTTCGTCGTAACACCCCGTAACCCTTTGCGGAGCGGATGCCGCCGATCCCGCCTGACTCACGCGCTAAACTCCATCCCATGACTACGCAAATACTTGTCGTCGACGACGACGCCGAACTGCGCGACCTTCTGCGCGACTATCTGGTCCGGCAGGGCATCGAGGTATCGGTGCTGCATGACGCCGGTGGACTCGAACGTCACATCGAACGCGAGCGTCCCGACCTGGATCGTGCTCGATCTGATGATGTCGGGCGTCGACGGCCTGACCGCGCTCAAGCAACTGCGCGCATCCGGCGACGACATCCCCGTCATCATGCTGACCGCCCGTGCGGACGACGTGGACCGCATCGTCGGCCTGGAGCTGGGCGCGGACGACTACCTCGGCAAGCCGTTCAACCCGCGCGAGCTGCTCGCGCGCGTGCAGGCCGTGCTGTGCCGCCGCCGCACGATCCTGTCCGCCGCGCTCGAGCAGCGCGAGCCGTATTCGTTCGGCCGCTTCCGCTTGGATTTCCAGTCGCGCACGCTGCAGCAGGACGATCGCCCGCTCACGCTTTCCGGCAGCGAATTCGCGCTGCTCAAGATCTTCGTGAACAACCCCATGCGCACGCTCACGCGCGAGCGCCTGCTCGAACTGCTGCACGGCCCGGAGTACGATGGCACCGACCGCGGCATCGACGTGCAGGTGTGGCGCCTGCGGCGCATCCTGGAAACCGATCCGTCGGCGCCGCGCTTCATCCAGACGGTACGGGGGCGCGGCTAGGTGTTCGTGCCGGATGGCGAGCAAAATGCGCCGGGCAATTGATACGCTGTTCGGGCGGCTGGTCGTCATCGTCATCGGCATGCTGGTGCTGTCGCATGTCGCGTGGTTCGCGATCATCCTCTTCGAGCGGGACAACGTGCAGACGCGCTTTGCCGTCGAGGAAGCCGTGTTTCTCGTCGAGGCGGTGCGCCAGCACATCGCCAATACGCCGGATCAGCTCTTGCCGCCGCGCGTGCGGCGTCGCCCTCGGCAGCGCCGAAGTGTCCAGGGCGCCCGACGAGGGCATGCCGCCGCTGCAGCGCTTCGTCGAGGATCTGAAGGACCGCCTGCCCGATGGCACCGACGTGCGCCTGAACGAGCCTGGCGGACCGCCGAGCGTGTGGGTGCACGGCGCGAAGGATGCCGGCTGGATCGTCGTGCCGGTGTAGCCGCTGCGGCCGCCGCGCTCGCGCGATCGCATGCTCGTATGGCTCGCGTTGATCTTCTCTACCACCGTGCTCGCCGCGCTGTTCGGCGCATGGCAGCTGCAATCTCCGCTGCGCGCGCTGGCGCAGGCCGTGCAGCGCTTCGGGCGCGGCCAGCCCACGCCGATCGTGCCCGAGCGCGGCCCGCGCGAGCTGCGGCAGCTGACGCACGGCTTCAATCAGATGGTGCGCGAAGTCTCGCAGACCGAGAACGACCGCGCCGTGATGCTCGCGGGTGTCGCGCACGACCTGAAGACGCCGCTCGCGCACCTGCGCCTGCGCGCCGAGATGATGGACGACGGCAAGATGCGCGACGGCGTCGTGCGCGACGTCGGTTCGAGGGCGCATATCGTTGATCAATTCCTGGTGTTTGCGCACGACCGTCCGGACGGCAGCGAGCCCGTCGCGGTGGATCAACAGTGCGAGCGCGTCGCGCGGGCGTACCAGGCGGTGTCGCCGGCGGCCGAGCCGGTGCGCCTGAGCCTCGAGGCCGGGCCCACCTTCGCGCTACCCGCGGCGACGCTGGACCGCATCCTTTCGAACCTGTTCGACAACGCGCATGCGTACGGCGCGCCGCCGATCATCGTCGAGACGCGGCACGGCGCCAATGGCTGGGTGCTGCGGGTGTCGGATCACGGCAAGGGCATCGCGCCGGACAATCTCATCAAGGCGAGCCGGCCGTTCGTGCGGCTCGACCCGGCGCGCGGCGGCAGCGGCCACAGCGGGCTGGGGCTCCGCCATCGTCGAGCGCCTGGCGCGGCGCGCGGGCGGCGAATGCGAGATCGGCAATCGCCCCGACGGCGGCCTGCAGGTGGAAATGACCTTTCCCTTCGACGTCGCCACGCGGCCAGCGGCCGAACGCCGCGCCGCCCGCAGCAGGAAGAGCGCGCCCTGTAACGGCGCGCTTTTTGCCGCGCGCGCCGGCGCTCAGTCGAACAGCGTTTCGAGCGCCGACGCCGCTTCGCTGTCCACCGTGTTATACGTCACCGTCGACGCCTCGAAGATGTAATGCGTCGTGTACTTCCCGAGACGCGAGAGGATCTCGTCCTGGATCACCTCGGGTGCGAGGTCGATCTTCAGGAACCACGCCGTCGACGAGAGCCGCGTCTGGAACGAACCATACTCGGCGAGCAGGTGGTCGAACGTTTCAGCGTCCTGATCGCGGCACACGATGACCAGATTTCCCTTCATGCAATCCTCCGATTGAGGCCAGCGGCATTCGATGTCGAACATCGATGATACCTGCGGGATGCGCATGCGTCGCGACATGCGCATGACCGTGCAGTGACGGGGCGCAATGAGGAAGGGCGAGGGCCGCCGCCGGCCTTACCTGCCTGCGAGCGAGTTTTCCGGATGCCGCGCGGGCGACGCCGGATCGGCGGGGCGCACCTCGCTGCGGTCTCGCCCGCGCGATTTCGCCTCGTAGAGCGCCAGATCGGCGCGGGAGAGGATCCATTCGGGCGCGTCGTCGGACGCGAGTTCGGTGATGCCGATGCTGACCGACAGCGCCGCGTCCTCGGGCAGATGCGCGCAGTGCTCGTGATGAAAGCGCTTGCGCAGCCGCTCCAGCATGGCTTGCGCATCGGCGAGCGCGGTTTGCGGCAGGAGAATGCCGAACTCCTCGCCGCCGAGCCGGCCGATCGCATCGCTCGGACGAAGCTGCGCGCGGCACACCTCGACGAAATGCTCCAGCGCCCGGTCGCCGGATGCATGGCCGAAGCGGTCATTGATCTGCTTGAAGTGATCGAGATCCGCGATCGCGACCGAAAGCGGCATGCCGACCGAACGCGCGAGCTCCACTTCGTGACGCAGCGTGTCGAGGAAGTAGCGCCGCGACAGGGCGCCCGTCAGCGCGTCGTGGCGTGCCTCCGCCGAAAGCAGCGTATTGGCCGATTGCAATTGCTCGGCGAGATCGCGCGTCGCGCGGTGCAGGCGCCGCTCGCGCGAGTACGACGTCGCGATCACGATGGCGAGCGTCACGACGCCCAGCATCGTCAGGAACACGAGGAAGCGGTCGCGGCGGCTATGGTTGCGGCTGATTTCCGGCCAGCTCGTGAGCGGATGGACGATATGCGCCGAAAGGCCCGAGTTCAGGCCGGTGCGCTCGTCGTAGAGTGAGGGCACGCCGCTGCCGTTGGCGGCATAGAAGGTCTGCGCCAGCGCGGGCGCGAGCCAGTGCTCGGAGGCGCGCATCTGCTCGCCGATGTGCGATATGCGCAGTTCCGGAAACGACTCGCGCCGGTAATGCTCGACGCGCTCGCGCTCCGTCATGCGCGCGACGGGCGCATCGGGCATCGCCTGATATTCGAGCCGGCCGTCGTGCGCCATCACGACAACGCCATTCTCGTCGGTCACGAAGGTGCCGGCGCGCGACACCCAGTGCCGCAGCCGGTCGATGCTCATCTTGGCGATCACCGCGCCGACGAGAAAGCCGAAAGCCGTCCTCGTAGGCGGGCGCCGCGATGAAGATGCCCGGCTTGCCGGAGACCCGTCCCACGCCGTACATCTCGACGAAGCCGCCGAACAGCGCGCGCGAGACGTAGGCGCGCCCGCTCATGTCGTAGCCGATGAAGCTGCTCTCGTCATTGGTGTTGCTCGACGCAATGCAGTAGCCCTTGTCGTTGACGAGCCAGATCGAGTCGAGGCCCGAGAAGCCCTGGGCCTCGTGCAGGAAGCGATTCACCTTTTCGAGCGCGGGGCGCGAACCCCATTTCGAGTTCCGTCGCGCCCGGCTTCGAGGCATAATTCCGCGATTTCGCCAGGGCGCGCTGCATGAGGTCCATCTGCGCGAGCGTGGCGGGAATGGCGCGCGACATCGCCAGATCGCTCGCGATGATCTGCGCCATGTTGTCGACGATCGACGCCGCCATCTGGCGCTCGGTGCGCACCGTCGCCGTCATCTCCTATTGTACCGTTGTACCATTCGGTCCGACAGCCAGCCGGCGGCAATCCAGCACGTGAACGCCAGCACCGCGAGGCCGAGCGTCGCGATCACACGGTGCAGGATGGGCTTGTTCATCGATCTCGGGCCGGATTGAAAGTTACGCCGCACACGAGCGGCGCGCGCCGCGCCGCTCGTGCGAACCCGGTTGGCCGAACCCTGCAAGGCAGGCGCGCGGCTTGCAGCGCATGATGTCTGCTGCCGCGTGGCTCACTCGCGCGCCGGGGCGGCGGACGGGGCACAGGCGGTCTTCCGGCTCGGATCTGGCGTCACGCATCGCATCGGCGCTCGTTTTATTGTTCATGATAAGCCAAGATTGGACGATGTTTTTTGCCGCCCATCAAGCGCCTTGTTGCGCCGGACGACGTGCATCCAACATAAGCGACGCACGACGCCGACCGCGCTGCTCGCCTCACCGCGTGGCCCGGCCTCGCTGAAACCGAACTGAAAGGGTGCGAAAGCGCGCGGGCGTCGATCACACTCGACGCAGGCCGCCCCTTCATTTTGCCTTTGCCGTGCCGAAGAGCAACAGAAACGTCGCACGAATGGCGCGCGCGAGCGCCTTGAGGTTGTGCCTGTCACGGCGGTTGGTGTAGTGTCGCTCGGTTCAGCACGGACAACCTTCGATGTTCGATGCGGCGACTGCCTGGCGCCGTTTTCGTGCTGATCGTGTCGTCGTTTTGATGGCCGCGTGCGTTAGGCATGTGGCTGTTCCGGGCAGAGGCTGCTTGCCCGCCGGACGGTCGTTTGCCGTCTCAAGCAATATCCCGCGCTCGCGCGGTCGGAATAAAGCCTTACGGGGAGGGCCTTGCATGGAATTTGGCTTCAATCTGAATCGCACGGCGAATGCGTCGGCCTGGCGGCTCCTGCCCAACCGCTGGGATTTCGTCGCGTTCCCGATGATCATCTGCATGATCGCGCTCGCCGCCGTCGGTTTTCACGAGACGCTGGCGCCGATCTCGACGCTGCAGAGCCAGGCGATCTCGCTCGACCCCGCGAATCTCCCCGAGTACGCGTTGCGCACGACCTTGCGCATGCTGCTGGCGATGGTCGCGTCGCTGATCTTCACGCTGATCTACGGCACGCTCGCGGCGAAGAGCCGGCGCGCGTCGATCGTGCTCGTGCCGATCCTTGACATCCTCCAGTCGGTGCCGGTGCTCGGCTACATCTCGTTTACGGTCACCTTCTTTCTCGCGCTGTTCCCCGGGCGCGTGATCGGCGCGGAGTGCGCCGCGATCTTCGCGATCTTCACGAGCCAGGCGTGGAACATGACCTTCAGCTTCTACCAGTCGCTGCGCACGGTGCCGCGCGATCTGGACGAAGTCTCGCGCGGTTTTCACCTCACCAACTGGCAGCGCTTCTGGAAGCTCGAAGTGCCGTTCTCGATGCCCGGCCTCATCTGGAACATGATGATGTCGATGTCGGGCGGCTGGTTCTTCATGGTCGCGTCCGAGGCGATCACTGTGGGTAACCGCACGATCGTACTGCCGGGCGTGGGCGCCTATTTGGCCACCGCCATCGGCGAGCGCAATCTGAGCGCGATCGGCTGGGTGATCCTCGCGATGACAGTCGTCATCCTCGCCTACGACCAGCTGATGTTCCGCCCGCTCGTCGCGTGGGCCGACAAGTTCCGCATGGAGTTCACGAGCTCGGGGAACGAGCCGTCTTCCTGGCTGCTCGACCTGATCCGCCGCACGCGCCTGATCCATCGGCTGCTGGTGCCGGCGGGCTGGATTCTCGCCAAGGCGGCGCGCGTGCCGATCAAGCTGCCGTCGCTGCAAGGCGCGTTCGAGAACGTCGGGCTGCCGCTGCGCGCGAAGGTGCCGTCCACGCGTACGGGCGATATCCTCTGGGGCACGGCCGTGCTGCTGATCACTGTGTTCGTCGTGTGGAAGGTGGTGTCGTTCGTGTCGACGGGCGTCACCTGGGGCGAAGTCGGCCATGTGTTCGTGCTCGGCTTCATCACGCTGCTGCGCGTGGTCGTGCTGATCGCGATCGCGTCGGTGGTGTGGGTGCCGATCGGCGTGATGATCGGCCTGCGTCCGGCGCTCGCCGAGAAGATCCAGCCGCTCGCCCAGTTTCTTGCCGCCTTTCCGGCGAACCTGCTGTTTCCAGTGTTCGTCGTGGTGATCGTGCGCTGGAACCTGAACCCGGACATCTGGCTCTCGCCGCTCATCGTGCTCGGCACGCAGTGGTATATCCTCTTCAATGTGATCGCGGGGGCGTCGTCCTATCCCAACGATTACCGCGAGGCCGCGACCAACTTCCAGATTCGCGGCTGGCAGTGGTGGAAGAAGTGCATGCTGCCGGGCATTTTCCCTTACTACATCACCGGGGCGATCACCGCTTCGGGCGGCGCGTGGAACGCGAGCATCGTCGCTGAGGCGGTGTCGTGGGGCAAGACGGAGGTCGTCGCGCACG
The DNA here is from genome assembly GCA_001189345.1 of Candidatus Paraburkholderia kirkii. Classification (GTDB taxonomy): domain Bacteria; phylum Pseudomonadota; class Gammaproteobacteria; order Burkholderiales; family Burkholderiaceae; genus Caballeronia; species Caballeronia kirkii_B. The sequence continues at coordinate 169,535 of LFKV01000023.1, read as the reverse complement.
GCCTCGGCGCCTACATCGCCCAGACGACCGCTGCGGGCGACTACCCGAAAATCATTCTCGGCATCGCCGTGATGTCGCTGTTCGTCACGCTGTTCAACCGACTGTTGTGGCGCCCGCTATACGCCTACGCCGAAGCAAGACTCCGGCTGGATTGAGGACGAGTTCCGATGCAGAACCTGAAAACTACGCAGACGTCCGCCGCGCAAGGCTTGCAGCGCCCGCAAGGCACGCCGCCGCGTCTCGGCGCCGAAATCCTGCACGTGCAGAACGTGAGCCGCGGCTTTAACAAGACGCAGGGCGAACTGCTCGTGCTCGACGATGCGGACCTCGCCTTGCGCGAAGGGGAGATCGTCGGTTTGCTCGGGCGCTCGGGCTCGGGCAAGTCGACGCTGTTGCGCATCATCGCCGGGCTGATCGAGCCGACGGCGGGCGAGGTCACCTATCTGAACGGGCCGTTGCAGGGCCCCGCGAAGGGTGTCGCCATGGTGTTTCAGACCTTCGCGCTGTTTCCGTGGCTGACCGTGCTGCAGAACGTGGAAGCCGGTCTGGAAGCGCAGGGCGTCGGCGCGCGCGAGCGGCGCGAGCGCGCGCTGGCGGCGATCGACCTGATCGGTCTCGACGGCTTCGAGAACGCCTATCCGCGCGAGCTGTCGGGTGGCATGCGCCAGCGCGTGGGCTTCGCGCGGGCGCTGGTCGTCGATCCGACGCTCTTGCTCATGGACGAACCGTTCTCCGCGCTCGACGTGCTGACCGCGGAGAACCTGCGCACCGATCTGCTCGATCTGTGGACGCAAGGGCGCCTGCCAATCAAGTCGGTGCTGATCGTCACGCACAACATCGAGGAAGCGGTCTTCATGTGCGACCGCATTCTCGTGCTGTCGTCGAATCCGGGCCGCGTGATGGCGGAGATCAAGGTGCCGTTCAAGCATCCCCGCAATCGTCTGGACCCGGCGTTCCGGCGCCTCGTCGACGACATCTACGCGAAGATGACCGCGCGCCAGATGGACGAGGCGAAGAAGAAGGGGCTCGAGCTCGGCAGCTGGCTGCCGTCAGTGTCGACCAACCTAATGGCGGGTCTCATCGAAACGCTCGCCGCCGAGCCGTATCACGGCCGCGCGGACATGCCGGAAATCGCGCGCACGCTGCATCTCGAGGTGGACGAACTGTTCCCGATCGCGGAAGTGCTGCAGCACCTCGGTTTCGCCGACGTGCGCGAGGGCGACATTTTCCTCACGCCGCAGGCGCGCGTATTCGCCGAGTTCGGCACGCAGGAGCGCAAGATGATGTTCGCGGAGCATCTGCTGTGGCACGTGCCGCTAGCCGCGCGGATCAAGAAGGTGCTCAACGAGCGGTTGGGGCATCGCGCGCCGCGGGTGCGCTTCGAGCAGGAACTGGAAGATTTCCTCTCCGACAAGGCCGCGCAGGAGACACTCGACGCGGTCATCGACTGGGGGCGCTATGGTGAGATCTTCTCGTATAACGATCAGACGGAAATGCTGAGCCTGGAGGATGTGGAGGCTTGACGGTCTTCGTCCGAATCGGGCGCGAAGCGCGGTTTTCCCGGGAACGGGAGCCGCGCTTTTTCATTTGGGGCCGGCCATTCGACCGACTGTCGCCGGAACGCGACGCGCCGTAACGTTCTAGTCTTGAAGATCATCGCTCCGTGTGTAAGGATTACACACGGAGCATTCGGAGACGAGATGGACTCATCGCGCTTGATACGAATGCTTCTGGATGATGACTGGGAATTGGTGCGCATTACCGGCAGTCATCACCAATTCAAACACCGGGGCGGGCATAGGCCGCTGTGTGACGGTGCCGCACCCGAAGAAGGATCTGTCGATCGGAACGGTCAGAGCCATCCTGAAAGGCGCTGGAATGCTCAACCGGCTGTACTCGTAACGGAGAGTAGGAAATGGAGTTCCCCATCGCAATTCACAAGGATGAAGAAAGCGTCTACAGCGTGATCGTGCCGGACGTTCCCGGCGCATTTTCCTGGGGCGACACGATCGATGATGCGATCAAGAACACAAGAGAAGCGATCTACGCTCATGTCGAGCTGCTGATCGAGGAGGGACAGGACGTTTCCTTATCCGCGTCATCGATCGAGGATCTCATCGGCAATCCCGACTACGAGGGCGCCATCTGGGCATTCGTCGAAGTCGACCTGTCGAAGCTCGACTCGCGGCCGGAGCGCATCAACATCAGCCTGCCGCGTTTCGTCCTGCACAAGATCGACAGTTACGTCGAAGCACGCCACGAGACTCGCAGCGGGTTTCTCGCGCGTCGCGCTGGAGGCGATCGCGAACGGTTGAGCCGATAAAAAAGCGCCGTGTCCCCCAGAGGACACGGCGCTTTCCACGGTGAAGCCACCGGAGCTTACTGCAAGCTTCCCCACCGCTCGACCGCGGGTTCCGCCGACGGCCCATTTCCACTTGTTGCCATCGCGGCAGACGGAGGCTACGTAGAAGGCGCTGTCGGCCGGGCGGTCCTGGGTGGCGTCGCGGTCGACGGAGAACACGATCTCCTTGCAGTCGAGCACGCCGCTGCTGATCGTGCGGCTCACGGTTACGCGGCCTTTTTCGTCGTCCTCGATCGGCATCGAGTGCACGACCTTCCACGGAGCGACCGCGCCGACCGCGAGCGGCCCGGCGACGGAGGCGATCTGGTCCTGCGTGTTGGTATGGATGACGCGCTGCGTGTACTGCGCCGGCCTTGGCCGCCGCGACCGCGCCAAGGCCGATGCCCGTCGCGACCGCCGCGTTGCTGGTGACGCTGTTGGCCACCGCCGCGCCCGCGATACCGGCGCCAGCCGTCGCGCCTTCGCCATAGAGGGAGTTGCATTCCGTGAGGCTTGCGCAGGCGACGACGCCCGCGATGATCGCGGCGAGCGTCGCGGCACGCGGAGCACGCCCTTGGACCCAGATCTGCACCTTGCTTTTTCCTTCGTCTACCGGTTCCCGACGCTTGCTATCGGGTTCTCAAATCTTTTCAGGTGCTCGAATCTGCTTGAGGTTTCGCCGCCAGGTGACTGTCCGGCAATGCGACGACGACGCTCAGCCGTCTCGCAGCTTCGCGCATTTTGAAGCAAGCTTCTAATTACCGGGCTGTGAAAATTGCAAGAAATTGCAAGCGAGCGGCGCCACGCGCGCCGTTCGCATCGATCGCGGGCAAGGAAAAGCGAACGCGACGATGCACGTTCGCTTCGATATCGTGCGGATGAGCCGGCCGGCAGGCGCGTCAGCTTTCGTTGTTCTGCGGGGTCTCGCCTGCTTCGGTGTCTTCGTTTTCGTAGGCGCCGAGGCGGTTGTACAGGGTCTTGAGGCTCACGCCGAGCGCCTTCGCCGCGCGCCGCTTGTCGCCGCCGCAGTGCTTGAGCGTGCCGAGGATGATCTGCTTCTGCGCATCGGCGAGCGGCGTGCCGACCCAGACGTTCATCGCGTCGCCCTGCGTGACCGGCTTCTTCACGCGCGACGCGAGATGCGGATGCGCGATCTCCACCGTCTTCTCCGCGAGAATGAACGCGCGATAGACTGTGTTCTTCAGCTCGCGCACGTTGCCGGGCCACGAATAGGTGCGCAGCACGTCGAGCACGCGCTTGCTGAACGCCTTGCTCGTGCCTTCCTGCGCGTTCATCTCGGCGAGGAAATGCTGCGCGAGCAGCTCGCGGTCCGAATCGCGCTCGCGCAGCGGCGGCGCGCGCAGCGGAAACACAGCCAGGCGATACATCAGATCCTCGCGCAAGCCGTTTTCCTTGACGGCCGCGACGGGATCCCGATTGGTCGCCGCGATCACGCGCATGTCCGAGCTGATGAGATCGTTGCCGCCGACGCGAAAGAACGTGCCCGTCTCGAGCGCCCGCAGGAGCTTGACCTGCCGCACCGGCGACATCTCGGTCACTTCGTCGAGAAAGAGGGTGCCGCCGTTCGCGTGCTCGAAATAGCCGATTCGCCCCTGCACTGCACCCGTGAAGCTGCCTTTCTCGTGACCGAAGAGCTCGGCCTCGATGAGATTGTCGGGAATCGCGCCGCAGTTCACCGCGATGAACGGCCCGTCCTTGCGCGCGCTCTGATCGTGGATGGTGCGGGCGGCGAGCTCCTTGCCGGTCCCCGACTCGCCGATGATGAGCGCGGTCGCATCGGTCGCGGCGACGCGCTCGATCTGCGCATACAGCTCCTGCATCACGGGCGAGGAGCCGTAGAGCAGCCCATAAGACTTCAAGCCTGGCACTTCTCCCGCGTTGCGTTTTTCTGCGCCGGGGTATCGCCGACCGCGACGGGCGGCGGATCCAGATCGGTTGACGCCATATGTCCTGAATTGTCCTGAGTACTTGCGAATGTGATGGGCGGGCGGCGGTTTTCGGTGCGCGTCGGCGAAGACCCGTAGCGGCAGGCCGGCGCCCGCAAGCGGCGCAATAGCGAATCACCGCGCGCACGGCATGCGACGCGTCCGTGCGCGCGGCCCGCGAGCCGCTCTCCCGGGTTGCGTGTGTCGGTTCAGGATCGTCTGCCCGGCGCGGCCGGATCGTTGCAAACGAGCCTGTCTCATAAACGCTATTTAACCATTCGCGACGACCTTGCGGCAATGCGCGCCCGCGACGCGGCGCGATCAACCGTTCGCCCGGCGTAAGGCGCGGCGCGCGCAGCCGGAAAGGTTCGCCGCGCACGCCGGGAATTTACAAGGCGACGGCGTAATTGTTACCCGCTCCACAGCCCATTCGATGCAATGGCATTGCGTGCTGGCTCGCACGAATAGTTCCCGCTCGCGAGTAACCGATGGTGGCATGAAAGCTGCGTGATGGTTGCCGAAGCTGATTCGAAAGTACCGCCGGCAACCTGTATCAACGGCGCAGACACGAGGACGGGCGAGAGAGGCAAGGGCACCATGGACGATTTCTTCGATTTGGACGCCGCCGCGCACGAGCGCACGAAGCCCGTGCGACGGGCCCGCGCGCTCCACGCGCACGCGCCGGTTCGCATCGGCCTCGTACGCATGGATCCCACTAAGAAGTAGTTTCAAAAAGATCTCTTAGGGGCTGTTAACCCGTCTTAGGGGCTGTTAACCCGTAACGCAACCTGTTAACCTCGATCGTTGTGACAACAGGATCGAGGAGATGGGCAAACCAATCATCGACGACGAACTGTGGGCACTGATCGAGCCACTGCTACCACCAGCGAAGCCGCGCCGCTTCAAGTATCCGGGCCGCAAGCCGGTACCGGATCGGGCTGCGCTGACCGGCATCTTGTTCGTGCTGAAGACCGGCATCCGGTGGCGAGATCTGCCAGCGGAGATGGGATGTGGCTCTGGCGTCAGTTGCTGGCGCAGGCTGCGCGATTGGCAGCAAGCCGGCGTGTGGGATCGACTGCACGCACTGCTGCTGGCGAAACTACGAGCGGCCGGGAAGATCGACTTCTCCCGCGTCGTCGTCGACTCATCGTCGATTCGTGCGGTTGGGGCGGGCGAAAAACTGGCCCGAACCCCACCGACCGAGCACGACCCGGTTCCAAGCACCACGTCACCACCGACGCCAACGGTACGCCGATCGCGGCAATCCTGACCGGCGCCAATCGTCACGACGTCACCCAACTGATCCCGTTGATCGAGGCCATCGTACCGATTGGCGGCGTGCGCGGCCGGCCGCTGAGTCGCCCTGGCTGTGTTTATGCCGACCGCGGTTACGATCATGACAAGTACCGGTGCCTCCTTCACGCGCGCAACATTCCCACCAGCATCGCGCGGCGCGGTCACCCGCACGGTAGCGGCCTTGGGAAAGTCCGTTGGGTCGTCGAACGTACACATGCCTGGTTGCATAACTTCCGCCGTCTACGTACTCGCTTCGAACGTCGTGCGGACATTCATGAAGCGTTCCTCAAACTCGGTTGTTGCTTGATCTGCTGGAACACTCTTCGGCAATCTCAACAGCCTTTATGAAACCGTCTCTTAGGCGAGGACTTCCCTACATGAGTCAGACGACTGTCCAGCTTGCGTTGGGCAAGCAAAAGATCATCGAAGACATCAAGGTGCTGCTGAACGATTCGGAGGAGTTGCTGCGACTCTCGGCGTCGCTGCCGGGCGAGGGCGTCGATGCGCTTCGCTCGCGGCTGCGCGAGCATCTCGATTCGGCCCGCGTCGCGCTGGAAGATGCGCAGGCGAGTGCGCAGAACCGTTACCGCACGGGCATCGACTGCACCGAGAAATACGTGAAGGAAAATCCCTGGCAGTCGCTCGGCATTGCGGCCGGCGTCGGCTTTCTGGTGGGTCTACTGGTTTCCCGATGATTGCTTCGCCGGTCGGTTGTCGGTTTCTAGCCTCTGGCGCGGCAAATCGCGGTGGCGGCCGCTTCGCGGCGGTCTTGAATTTTCATGACCATGGGAGAGAACACAAATAGCACGACCCTCGATCGGAATCTTCGGCGCGTTGTTCGCAGTCGGCAGCGTGCTTGCCTGGAAATGGGTGCAATCGCAGGACGCCGCGGGGCGACGCGCGGCGTGCGACCTGAGCCGCTGGGAAGACGAGGGCGGGAAGGTGCTCACGCTCGCCGGCGGCGCGGGCGCGCGTGCCGTCGGCGGCGCGGGCGCGCGTGCCGTCAACGGGCATGGCGCGGTCGGCGGCACCGCCGACGCGTGGCATTTCCCGCGCAGTTGAAACCGCGGGCGCGAAGGGCCTGAAAGGCGGGGCGAACGCCTCGGGCCAGTTGGCATATTCGACGATGCGGCCAATGAAACGCACGCTTACCAGCGTGCGTTTTTATCTTGATAAACGCTTATAATCAGTGCGGATCTGCCATAAGTTGTGTAAATGGAAAAACTTACGGCGGTTTCAGGCCAAGCGTGCAGAACATCGGAAATTATTTTTATTTTTCACGGATTTCCCGGCTCGTCGGCGAATCGAGGCAGACGCGCCGTGAATTCCATCGGCCCGCGCGGCGCTGACCGCACAGAGACGACCACGCCCATGTCAGGCGTGTGATCCTGAAACGTTTTGGAAGAATTCGAGACGCAATGCCACACGTATTGATTGTCGATGACGATCCCAGTACCCGCGAGGCGCTAGCCGCGATCATCGGCGAAGACGGACTGACGACGGCCACGGCCAGCGATTTGCGCGAGGCGCGCATTCAACTCGTGCGACAGACGCCGGACGTCGTGTTCACCGATCTCAAGCTGCCCGACGGCACGGGCGTCGACCTGTTCGAGGACCTTGACCCGCGCTCGGGCGTCGAGGTGATCGTCATCACCGGTCACGCCACCGTGGAATCCGCGGTCAGCGCGCTCAAGATGGGCGCCGCCGACTATCTGGTCAAGCCGATCAACATGCAGCGCGTGAAGGCGATTCTTTCGCGCCTGCCGCGCGCCGGCGACCTGAAGGCCGAGATCGGCACCTTGCGCGGCGAACTGCGCCGCATGGGTCGCTTCGGTCTGATGCTCGGCAATTCGCTCGCCATGCAGACGGTCTACGACCAGATCGGGCGCGTGGCGCCGACCGCCGCGTCGGTGCTGCTGATCGGCGAGTCCGGCACCGGCAAGGAAGTCGCCGCGCAGACGCTGCACGAGCTCAGTCTGCGCCGCAAGCATTCGTTCATCGTGGTGAACTGCGGGGCGATTTCGCCGAACCTGATCGAATCGGAGATGTTCGGGCACGAGCGCGGCTCGTTCACGGGCGCGGATCGCCAGCACAAGGGCTATTTCGAGCGCGCGAACGGCGGCACGCTGTTCCTCGACGAAATCACCGAGATGCCGATCGAGCTTCAGGTGAAGCTCTTGCGCGTGCTGGAGACGGGCATGTTCATGCGCGTCGGCACGACCAAGGAAATCGAGACGGACGTGCGCCTGATCGCCGCGACCAACCGCGATCCCGAGCAGGCGGTGCTCGAGGGCAAGCTGCGCCTCGATCTCTATCACCGCCTGAACGTGTTCCCGATCAATCTGCCGCCGTTGCGCGAGCGGGGCAAGGACGTCGAGTTGCTGGGGCAGGCCTTCCTCGACGAGCTCAACAACCGCTACGGCACGAAAAAGGCGTTCCCGCCCGCCGTGCACGAGATGCTGGCGTCGTACAACTGGCCCGGCAACGTGCGGGAGCTTAAGAACTACGTGCAGCGCGCGTACATCATGTCGGCATCCGATTCGGACAGCACGGCGACGGTGCCGCTGCAGATCTCGCTCTCGAAGTCGTCGGCGGGCACGGCCGTCACGATTCCGTTCGGCACGTCACTCGCACAGGCCGACCGGCAGCTCATTCTCGCGACGCTCGACCAGTGCGGCGGCGTGAAGACGCGTGCGGCGGAAATCCTCCGGATCAGCCTGAAAACGCTCTACAACCGGCTCGTCGAATACGGCGAGGACGCGCACAAGGCGGCGGTCGGAGAGAGTGGGGAAGTGAGCGAATCCGACAGCGAACGTCACTGAACTTCGCCTATCTTTAGACGAAATCGACGTCTGCGGCTTGCAAGAGCGCAGGCATTTTTCATTGGCAGGCGCGTTTTCTACGCCGATAATGTGATAGGTGGAAACGGAACGGAAGAGTCCGAGGGGGCATGCCCCTTGCTGCCTGCCTGTGAGGCGACACCCCGAGATGACATCCGCGCGTAGCGCGAAGGCGCCGGCGCCGAGGTGGGGAATGTACGATCACAAGACCGCAAGGAGCCCGTCATGTCCGATTCCGCCTCCGAACATGCCCGTATCGAAGCCCAGACGCCGCAGCCGCCGGACCCGCCAGTGACGCCGCCCGACCAGCCGCCGCCCACGCCGATTCCGCCCGACACGAATCCGGATCCGACGCGCGAGCCGCCGGAGCCGCCGGAGCCGCCGTCGCAGCCGATCGGCGATCCGCCGCCGGGGCCGGGCGATATGCCGCACGTGCATTGACGCAGGATGCGGTGGAAGACGCTGGACGGCAGACGTTGGACGATGCCCGGAACTCGTGCAAGGTTTGAATAAGTTTCCATCCCGGACGTAGAGATTACAAACGGATAACGCAATAATGACCGGCGACACGCGCTGTCGCTGGTCGTTTTTTTCTGAATTTTCTGAAACTACGCTCATCGAAGCGCAATGGGTCCGACGCCGCCGACGTCACTATCGCGACGGCCTTCTTCTCTGGGCACCATGAGGCATTCCGCACTTCGACGCTCCGCGCGTCATTCTTCCAAGAGCGAAGCGCGCGCCGAGGCCGCGAAGGCGGTCGGCACGCAGACGGCGTCCGCGCCGCCCGCCGATCACGATCCGGCCGGCCAGAACCGCCCCGCGCCTGGCGTTCCGCCCGACGGCGAGCATAACCAGGGGGCGTGCGTCGCGAAGGAATCGACTACCAGCGCGACCTCGGATCCGAGCAGGACTCGTGATTCCTGCCGGCACGCAACCGGCGAAAAAGAAGAAAAATTTCTACGCGACGCGTCGTTGTCGCGTGTTTTCGTTCGGCCGTAACATCCGCATACATATTTTTATTTACGAATAGCAACAAAATGGCACAACTTTTGCTTACTCTTGAGCGCCAATTCGAGCATGCAACGACAACTGATGGGGTGATGCTGTAATGAGCAGATTGATCGTGGTATCGAATCGCGTCGCACCGATCCAGGAAGGCAAGCCCAGCGCGGGCGGCCTCGCGATTGGCGTGCTGGACGCGCTCAAGGAGACGGGGGGCGTGTGGTTCGGGTGGAGCGGCGAGATCGTCGGCGAGTCGGCCGCGCCCATCGTCGAGAAGGACGGCAAGGTGACCTACGCGACCGTGGGGCTCACGCGCCGCGATTACGACCAGTACTACCGGGGTTTCTCGAACGCCACGCTGTGGCCGACCTTTCACTATCGCAACGACCTCTCGCGCTTCGACCGCGAGGAGTACGCGGGCTACATGCGCGTCAACGCGAGCCTCGCCGCGAAGCTGAAGACGCTCCTCAAGCCCGACGACATCATCTGGGTACACGACTATCACATGCTCCCGTTCGCGCACGAGCTGAGAAAGCTAGGCGTCGCGAATCCGATTAGCTTTTTCCTGCACATTCCGTTTCCGGTGCCGGAGATGGTGCGCACGGTGCCGCCGCACGAGGAGCTGATCGCGGCGATGTGCCAGTACGACGTCGTCGGCTTCCAGACCGAGAGCGACAAGCAGTCGTTCGTCGACTACGTGGAGCGCACGGGCCGCGGCCACGCCAGTGACGACGGCATGCTGCAGGCATTCGGCCGCATGCTCAAGGTCGGCGCGTACCCGATCGGCATCTATCCGGACGCCATCGCCAAGTCGGCCGAGCAGTTTTCCGACCGCAAGCAGGTGAAGAGCCTGCGCGACAGCATGCGCGGGCGCAAGCTCATCATGAGCGTCGACCGTCTCGATTACTCCAAGGGACTCGTCGAACGCTTCCAGGCGTTCGAGCGGCTGCTCCTCAACGCACCGGGCTGGCACGGCCGCGTGTCGCTCGTGCAGATCGCGCCGCCGACGCGCTCCGACGTGCAGACCTACCAGCGCATCCGCCAGAATCTGGAAGGCGAGGCGGGGCGCATCAACGGGCGCTTCGCGCAACTCGACTGGACGCCGATCCAGTATCTCAACCGCAAGTGCGAGCGTAATCTGCTGATGGCGCTGTTCCGTCTCTCGCAGGTGGGCTACGTGACGCCGCTGCGCGACGGCATGAATCTGGTCGCGAAGGAATACGTCGCTTCGCAGGATCCGGCCGATCCGGGCGCGCTGGTGCTCTCGCAGTTCGCGGGCGCGGCAGATCAGCTGCCGGGCGCGCTCGTCGTGAATCCGTTCGACCTCTCGCAGATGTCCGAGGCGCTGGAGCGCGCGCTGTCGATGCCGCTCGCCGAGCGGCAGGCGCGTCACGCCGACATGATGGTGCCGCTGCGCGAGAACAATCTCTCGGTCTGGCGCGATTCGTTCCTGTCGGATCTGCGCAGCGTCGCGACGGCGACCTCGGTCACGGAAATGACCGTCAAGACGGTGAAGAAGGGCGCGACGGAAGCAAATCGGCCGGCGGCGAAGGCATGAAGCGCTGAAGCGCGTCGCCGTCACGTATATCGACCCGCGTTTCGCAAGAAGCGTGGTTTTTTTGCGCGCATCGGCCCACGTCCGCGGAACGGGACTTGCGAACTCGTCATAGACACGAATGAAGGAGGTCATGATGAGCGGAAGCACATTGAATCCACCGGAAGACGACGGCGCGGAATACGGCAAGGGACACGGCACCGGCGCGCTCGGCCCGAGCGACTCGTCGGACAGCGGCTCGGACGTGCAGGGCGAAAAGCGCTATCCGGGCGACATCGAGGACGAACTCGATGCGCATGCTCTCGGCCAGTCCGAAGGCGAACTCAATAGCGACACGGACCGCTCGGGCACGGGCGAAGCGGCATCGGCGGACGGCGACAATCATCTGGAACCGGACGCCGACCCCGGCGCGGAACGGCCCTGATACGGCTCGCCCGGCGCAGTTTCGAAGCGGCGCGCTCCATCCGGAGCGCGCCGCTTTTTACACGCGTATCGCATCGCGGGCTAACATCAGCGGTCGACACTTTTCCGCGCTCAAGCTTTTCGCCCGATGGACCAGGACGTTCAAAGCACTCCCTCGGCACCGGTTGCCTCGGGCCGCACCTCGCGTTTCGGCTGGCGCTCGTGGATCGTCGATCCGGTCACGCAATGGACACAGGACCACTGCCTGATGTTCTCGGCGGCGATCGCGTTCTTCGCCGCGTTCTCGCTCGCGCCGACGCTCGTCATCGTGATCTCGGTGGTGAGCGTGTTCTTCGGCGCCGACGCCGTCCAGGGGCGGTTCTTCGACGAGATCAGCGGCGTCGTGGGCGCGGATGCGGCGCACGCGCTGGAGGCGATCGTGGCGAACGCGTGGCATGCGGACATCGCGCGCAGCACGGCGATCCTTTCGCTCGCGGGCGTGCTGATCGGCGCGTCGGCGACCGCATAGCGCGCTCAACGTCATCTGGCCGACGCCGGCTGTCAGCACGCGCGAGAGCATCGTCACGCTGCTGCGCGTGAGGCTGATGTCGTTCGGCCTGGTGGTGGGCGCGGGATTGCTCGTCGCCGTGCTGCTCGTGCTCGACGCGCTCGTCGAGATACTCGGCCACTGGGCGCTCGGCGACGGCAGTCCGTTCATCGTGCTCTCGGGCCTCACGCAGCGCGCGATCTCGCTCGCGGTGCTGACGATCGCCTTCACGGTGCTGCTCAAGTTTCTGCCGACCACACGCATGCTCTGGCGCGACGCCGCGCTCGGCGCCGTCGCCGCTGTTCTTCGAAGGCGGCAAGCGGCTCTTCGCGTTCTATCTCGCGCACGCGGGCATGGTGAACACGTTCGGCGCGGCGGGGTCGCTCGCGGTCATCCTCATGTGGCTCTACTACTCGGCCGCCGTGTTCCTCCTCGGCGCGGAACTTTCGGCGACGGCCGCGCGAAAGCGCACGCATCGGGCTGGCGTTGAGCATCGGCAAAAAGATTCATCGCGGGTGATTCCGTGATCTGACGTGGCGGCAAGGCGAGTGTCGCACGCTCTCGTTCCATTCGACGTCTGCCAGTCGTCAATTTATTTCGGCATACGAACCTATACAGTGACACGGTCGTCACCTTTCCAACCGAAGATGAGTTTGCCGGAATACCGAGCCAGCCTCGAAGAGATCGACCAATCGCTGCACCGGCACTATTACCTCGACATTGCCGCAAGCGCCGAGTTCGGTGCTCGCCGACGTCCTTGCCTTCGACGGCACGCACGCCATCGGTGAGCCCACGAAATACACGATCACCTTCGCGCATCCGTCGCACACCCTCTCGCGGACGGAATACATCGGCAATATGGCGACGTTCGTGATCCAGCCGCCATCGCTCGCGCGTGATGGCTTGACCAGGACCGAGCCGGCAAGCGAGGTCATCCGTATGATGCGGCTATTCGTCTGCAAGGCGGCGATCCCACATCGCACGAGCCGCACGAGTAGAGATCTTTTGAAAAAAGAAAGCCGTCCGCGAATGAACGGACGGCCTGTGAGCTACGCTCCCTGTCGCTCAGGCGCCTCGCTTGACCGGGTCGTCGTCCGAGCGCCAGAAAGCGCAAAAGCGAGGCGCCTGCGGGCGCCGCCTCACGCCTGCCGGCGCAACTCGGCGGGCGGTACCTTCATCAGATGGCGATACTTCGCCACCGTGCGGCGCGCCACGATCACGCCCTGATCGGCGAGCATTTTCGCGAGACTCACGTCGGACAGCGGGTCGCGCGTGTTCTCCTTCGCGATCATCTCCTTCAGCAGTGCGCGCACCGCCGCGGCTGAGCACGTTCCGCCGCTTTCCGTGCTGAGTTCGCGCGGGAAGAAATGCTTGAACTCGAAGATGCCGCGCGGCGTGGCCATGTACTTGTTGCCCGTGGCGCGCGAAATGGTCGATTCGTGCAGACCGAGCTCGTCGGCGACGTCGCGCAGCACGAGCGGCTTGAGCGCGATTTCGCCGTAGTCGAAGAACGCCTTCTGATGCGACACGATACATTCGGCGACGCGCTGAATCGTCGTGAAGCGCTGCTGCGCGTTGCGGATCAGCCAGCGCGCTTCCTGCAGTTGCTGCGCGAGCGGCGAGCGACTCGCGCCCGCCGACTGCACGAAGAGCTCCGCATACATGCGATGGATGCGCGCCCGCGGCAGCACGGCAGGGTTGATCGTGACGATCCACTGCTTCTTTACCTGACGCACGATGACGTCCGGCACCACGTAGTTGTCCTCGCTCTGGCCGTAGTTCTCGCCCGGCTTGGGATCGAGGCGGCGCACGAGCGCGCAGGCGATGCGCAGTTCATCCGCGCTGCAGCCGATCTTCTTCTGCAGCTCGGCCTGCTCGCGCCGTGCAAGACGCTCGAGATGATGCTCGACGATCTCGAGCGCGACCTCGCGTCCCGGCGTGTCTTCGTCGATCGCTTCGAGCTGCAGCCTCAGGCACTCGGAGAGATTGCGCGCGCCGACGCCCGGCTTGTCGAGCGACTGCACGAGCTTGAGCGCGATGTTGAGTTCGTCCTCGGTGAGCGCGGGATCGATGTCGACCACGTCCGCGAGTTCGCTCAGCTCCTGGCGCAGATAACCGTCGTCGTCGAGCGCCTCGATGATGAGCTGCGCCAGGGCGCGATCGCGCTCATTCAACTGATAGAGGCGCAATGCGTCGTGCAGCGTCTCATGCAGCGACGGCTCGATGCGCACCCAGTCGGCGGGATCGGTGCCTTCGCCGTCGCTGTTGTTGCGCGCGCTGCCGCGGCCGAACGGATCGGACGAGAACTCGCTCACCGGATCCTCGCGCGTGCCGGCATCGGTGCTCTGTTCGCCTTCCGTGCCGGATTTGGATGCGAGCGGCGCTTCCTTGGCGCCATCGGCGACATCGGAGAGCGAGGCGTCGCTCATCGAGTTGCCGTTGTCGGCGTCGAGCGCATTGTCCTCGGTCTGGGATTCATCGTATTCGAGAAAAGGATTGGTGTCGAGCGCGTTTCGCAGTTCCTGCTGGAATTCCAGTGACGAGAGTTGCAGAAGACGAACCGACTGCTGAAGACGCGGCGTGAGCGCGAGGCTTTGCTTCGCGCGGAGTTCGAGTGTAGGCGGCATTGCTTGCTAATCCTCGATTGTTCTAGACGTAGTGGGCAGGCTTGAAGACTAAAGAGCAACAGCTGTGCCAATGTCCATCAAGTACGCGTCGCGTCTACGTTTTTTGCCTTCGCGTTGCCTTTCGTCGAGCGTCCGTGAGGCGCGTTTTCACGCAGCTTTTACACGAGCGCGGACAAAAGCGCAGCGCCTTTCGCCGGCCGGCGCACGAGCACCGACGAACGCCTGAATTCACCTCGATCATTTCTTCGGATTCGCGTGAGAGCCCCGTTTCGCCGCGCGGACCAAGGTCGCGCTGGAGCGCGCCGGCACGCAAATTGCGCAGGGAACCGTGCGTTTCGCGTGCTACGGCGCGATACGTGATCGAAGAGCCGCCTCTCGCAGGTCATATCCGAAAAGCGACCGGGGCGCGCCAGACCAGAATCGAAAAAATGGGAGTATTGCCATGAAAAAGACGATTCAAATCCTGAAGGCAGCCGGTGGTATCGCGTGTGTCGTGTTCGCGCTGAACGTGAGCGCGCAAAACCGAGTCCGCCTCGTCCACCAGCGGTTCCGGCACGACCATCGGCCAGAAGGTCGATGATGGCGCGATCACGACCAAGGTCAGGGCCGAACTCCTCGGCGCGAAGAACGTCAAGTCCACGCACATCCACGTGAAGACGCGCTCGGGCGTGGTGTCGCTGACCGCACGGTGCCCTCAGCGGAGGACAAGACCGCGGCGGAAGAAGTCGTCTCGAACGTCTCGGGCGTTGCTTCCGTGAAGAACCATCTTAAAATTGCGGCCAAGTAATGGCATAGTCCGTATGCTCGGCTCGCCACGGCGGGCCGCGCTCGAGTGCCGGCAGGACAGAACCCGCGTGGGGTTCGACGATTCGCCGTGAAGCGGCAATGAATCGGACGAAGCGCGGGTTCTCGCATGGGGCGTCGTGGTTCGTGCCGGATGGGTCACGCGCTCGAGTCGCAGCTTCAAGCATGATGCTTCACGCAGTGCGCATCACCTCGCAGCACTTCGAACTTAAAAACGAAGTACGACCGTTCAGGACAGTACTTACACAGGTGGTTCGCGAACGCGCCGTCGCGCGATGTTCAGATGCCCCGACAAAAGGAGCTCTTCATGAAGACGAAAAAGATGGCATTGATCGGCGCGCTCGCGCTGGCGTTCTCCACGGCTGCATTCGCGCAAGCGGCGTCGGATGCGGCCGGCGCGGCGAGCGCGGCCGCTGGCGCGCACGCGAAAAAGCAGAAGGGCACCTATCTGCACCAGCAGAACAAGGCGCACAAGCTCAAGGGCGCGTCCGCCGCGGCCGCGGCTTTCGGCGCTCGGCACCAACGACAAGGGCGCTCCGCAGTAAGGAGCCGCCCGTGCGCAGGCTCCGGCCTGCAACGAACGAACGGCCGCATGCGCGGCCGTTCGTCTTTTTGCGCGGCGATTATGAAGCCGCGAGATTCAGCGCATCACGACTTCGCCGCCGCGTACTGATCGCGCAGATCCCGGATGCGGTCGTGATTCTCTAGCACGCCTTGATACTGGCGCTCCACGACGGCGCTGACGTCGGCTGGCAGATCCTTGTCGAGCGCCTGGCGATAGTTCTTCTTCGCGGCATCCTCGCCGCGCTCGCACTCGGCGAGAATCGCATGATCGCTGTGCCCGCTGACGGCCGATTTCACGTCGACCCAGCCGCGATGCAGCGCGCCCGCCATCGAGCCGCCGGTCTCCGGCTTGCCGCCTAGGCGCTGAACGATGTCCTGCAGTTCTCGCGCCCCTTGCGCGCAAGACTCCGCGCGATTCTGGAACAGCAGCTTGAGGCTGGGGTCGCGTGTGTCCTCGGCTGCCTTCAGAAAGCCCTTCTCTCCGTCCTTCGAGGTTTCGACGAGATCGTTGAGTACGGATACGACGTTCGTGCTCATGTAACACCTCCTTTTTGATTTCCACATTGCCACCTCGCTGCCTCCCTGCGGGACGCGGCTCGCCGATTCCCTCCGCATGCGGCGTGCCAGCGTGGACACGCCGCATCGGCCGATTGGGGCGCCGTCGGAGGGACGAGGGCACGCGACTTGCTCTCGATGCAGCACTACAGGCGCGTCCGGATCGAGATCGCGCGAACACGGCAACAGGAGAATGCAGTGAAATACTTCAACCGCCTCGCGAATCGCGAGTTTCTGGTCCTCGTGGCAATCGTCGCCTCGGCGCTCACCGTGCAGGTCCGCCAGCACGTCGTCGGCAATGACGCGCGGCCGGCACAGTCGTCGCGCGCGAGCGACGGACGGCTCTGCGAACCGCCCGCGCCCGGTGCGAAAAAGATGCGTGTCCTGCCTGCCGATTGCGGCATCCGGGCGAACTGCGTCCTCCTCGCGCTCATGCGCTCTGGGTCTGATCCGGGCAAGGCCGGAAGCGAAAACGCCCGCGTATGCGGGCGTTTCCTTATTGAAGTGCCGAAGGCGAGCTAGGCGCGCGTATGCACGTACTCGCTGACGGGATGCGGCGGCTGAAGCGGATCGAAGTCGCTCCAGCGGCCTTGCTTCCAGCGGCCCGATGCGCGCTCGATATCCATGCCGCCCGCCTCGCGCAGCACCGTTGCGGCCGGCTCCTGCGTCTCGGGTGAAACATGCACCGCGACCAGCACGCCGGCGTGCCGCGCGGGCTCCTGGGCATGCGACACCGCCTTCGGCTTGTTCGTATGCGACATCGCGCCGACGAGCGATCCGACATACGCGCCGACGCCGGCCGCGATCACCGAGACGAGCAGCGGCGCGTGAAAGACGGCGAAGACCGCTGCTCCCACCACGGCGCCGATGACCACGCCGATCGTCACGCCCTTGCCGGCGCCCTTGGGCGCGCCGCTCGCGCCCGGATCGGTGCTGACATCGCCGCCGACCGGATATCGCGCGTGCTGCCCGCTCGGATTGACGAAGAAGAGCGTCACGTCTTCTTCGACGAAGCCGCGCGCGAACAGACGCTGGGCTGCCGATTCGGCGGCAGGGAAAGTCTGAAATCTGCCTGCAATGATCAGTGACATGTTTCCTCCTCGTTGACTTTGGGTTGCATGGGTTCGTCGCGATGCGTGGCAAGCCCGCTTACTCGGGCTCCAGGCCGGCGACGCGGAACAAACCGCTTCTCAGCACGACGGGCTGGCCGCCGCTCTCGTCGAGCGCTTCGGCGCAAACTGCGCGGATGCGCGCCGCGCCGCTCGCGAAGGCATCGAGCATGTCCTCTTCGCGCGGCGATCGCGCGCCGAAATGATCTTCGAGCGCCTCGGCGGTGATCGAGCACACGACCGGCTCGCCGTCGACGAGCGCGGCGAAGTGGACCGCGAGATCGTCGCCGTCATACACGGGGGATTCGTCTGCAAACGTGATGTGCATGGTCGAGTCCTCATAAGCGGGACGGGAAGCGGCGGCGCGCCCCGCGACGTTCGCGATGTTCATGACGCAGCCTTCGTCGACCCGGCGAGTTGCCGTGCCATCTCGTAGTGGTGGCCGATGACCGGCAGGGCCTTGTTCGCCGCTGCTTTGAGAGCGGTGTCGTTGCCCACTCTTGCTTTCCTTCCTGAACAGCTCGACGCCTTCTGATGGCCGCCGATCGCCACCTTCTCAATATAGGCCCTGTCGAACTCCGCGCCCTGGAGATTTTGCAGGCTGCCGATCACGGACGTATCCGCGGCGGGCGGCGCCGTGATGCCGTGGCGCTTGGCGAGCACGTCGAGATTGCGCGCGAGCCTCGTGTGATCGACGATCATTCGCTGTGCGAATTCCTTCGTCCGACGGTCGCTCGCATGCGTGAGGGCGAGCTTGCTCGCCGCGATCTCGGTGGCGCCGGCCTGCCCGGCGTCCTTCCAGGAACTGCTGGTCCATCGCCGAGAGCTTCTGCGACTGCGCGGACTGCGCCACCTCGGCGCGGGCGGCGTCTCCGGTTTGCGCCTGCGCGAACGGTGCGCTGGCGGCGAGCAGGAGCGCGATTGCGCGCATGCGCGACTCTTCGACTTCGGCAGGGGGAAAGGGCATCCCGGCATCGGCCTGGCTCCGGTTTCGCGCGGCATGACGGCACGCGGCTCAGGCCGCGCGTGCCTTGCCCAGCGCCTCGATCAGCGCGTGGTTGAAGACCGGCAGATCGTCGGGCTTGCGGCTCGTGATGAGATTGCCGTCGATCTGCACTTCCGATCGACCCAGGTTCCGCCGGCATTGCGCACGTCGTCCTGCAGGCTCGGCCAACTCGTCATCGTGCGGCCCGCGACGATGCCCGCCGAGATCGGCAGCCAGCCGCCATGGCAGATCACGGCGATGGGCTTCTTCGCTTCGTCGGCTTCCTTGACGAAGCTCTGCGCCTTCGCATCGAGCCGGATCGCATTGCCGTTCACGACGCCGCCCGGCAGCACGAGCGCGTCGTCGTAGTCGGTGGCATCGGCCGCGTCGAGCGTGACGTCGACGTCGCCCTTGTCGACATGCTTGAAACCCTGAATCTGGCCGGGCTTCCGCGAGACGATATCCACGTGCGCGCCGGCTTGCGTGAGCGCGCGCTGCGGCTCGACGAGTTCGGCCTGCTCGAAGCCGTCGACCGCGAGAATCGCGACCTTGCAGCCGTGGAGGGAAATGGCCATGAATAAACTCCTTGTGATTGGTTTCGAAGCTTCCGCGTCTGCGGAATCCATGCCCGAAGTTTCAGCAAGGGGTGTGCCCAGAGCATGGCGGGGCGGCCGGAGATGGCACGCGGCGTCAGGCCGGCTCGACGCCGCGCTTGCCTGTCAGCCTCAGCATGCTGACGACGGCCGCCGCCGCGAATGCCGCCGCGACCGCGAGCGCGATCGTCGCGCCGCTTTTCGGGGCGACGCCGAAGATCAGCGCGACCAGCGCGGCGCCTAGCGTCTGCCCGGTGAGACGCGCGGTGCCGAGCATGCCGCTCGCGCCGCCGCTGCGATGCCGCGGCGCCGAGGAGAGCATCTGACGATTGTTCGGCGATTGAAACAGGCCGAAGCCGAGGCCGCATACGGCCATGCGACAGGCGATGTCGAGCGTGCCCGGATGCGCGCCGACGGTCGCGAGCAGAACGAGCCCGAGAGTGAGGATCGCGAGCCCGATGCCGCCCAGAAGACCGGCGGAATAGCGGTCCGCGAGCACGCCCGATACCGGCGCGACGAATACGATGACGAGCGGCCACGGCGTCATTAGGAAGCCGGTCTGGACCTGGCTCATGCCAAAGCCATCTTGCAGCAGGAACGGCAGCGAAACGAACGCGAGCATCTGCGCGCAGAACGAGCACACCGAAGCGCCGACCGACAGCGCGAACACGGGAATGCGCATCAGGTCGACCGGCAGGAGCGGCGCGCTTTGCGTCAGCTGCCGCCGCACGAAGAAGTAGCCGATGACCGCGGTCGCGACGATCTCGCCGATCAGCCAGGGCCGATGCTCGCCATGCCCGATACCGTCCACCGCGACGATCGCGATGCCGAAGAAGAGCGCGTTCATGATCGCGCTGACGTAGTCGTAGGGCTGCCGATGCCCGGGCGTGCGCGGCACCGACGACCAGCCGATCGCGAAGGCGGCGAGGCCGATCGGCACGTTGATCGCGAAAAGCCACGGCCAGGGCGCGACGGCGAGCACGCTGGAGGCGATCGTGGGCCCGATCACCGAGGAGATGGCGACGACCGTCGCGTTGATGGCCACACCGCGCCCAAGCTGGTCGTGCGGATAGATGATGCGCACGAGCGCCGTGTGGACGCTCATGATGCCCGCCGCGCCGAAGCCCTGCACGACGCGCGCGACAGTGAGCGCGGTGAGCGAGCCGGACAGCGCGCACGCGAGCGAAGACACTGTGAAGAGCGCGAGGCCTGCCATGTATACGCGCCGGTAGCCGATGCGGTCGCCGAGCGAGGCGAGCGGCAGGAGCGAAATGGTGATGGCCAGCTGATACGCGTTGACGACCCAGATGGAGTCGGCGGGCGAGGCGTTCAGATTGCGCGCGATGGTGGGCAGCGCGACGTTGGCGATGGCGCCGTCGAGCACCGCGAGCGTGATGCCGAGCGCGACGACTGCAATGGCCCAGTATCGCTGGGGTAGCGGCAGACCTTGTTCGGAATCCATCGATGGGCGGAAAGTGGCGGCGGCGCATTGTATGACGCGCCGGTTTCAAATTGCTTGTACGCCGGTTGCCGGGAGGGGCGCGGCCGGTTCCGGGCCGCGCCGTGTACTTGCGCTTACTTCAGCTCGTACAAGCCGGTGTAGGTCGCCGAATCGATCTCGTTCAGGTGCGTCATGAAGCGCGCCACCGCGTTGGTCGTGTTCACATCGAGCGGCAGGTTCTCCGCGGAGAGCGCATGGATGCGGAAGATGTAGCGATGCGGCTTGTCGCCGCGCGGCGGCGCCGCGCCGCCGAACCCGACCGTGCCGTAGTCGTTGCGCAGCTGCAGTGCGCCTTGCGGCAGGAGGCTGCCGTCCCCGCGTTGCCCGCGTTGCGCGGCAGCGAGCGCACGTCGGGCGGAATGTTGACGACGATCCAGTGCCAGAAGCCGCTGCCGGTGGGCGCGTCCGGATCGTAGACGGTGAGCGCGAGACTACGGGTTTCGGCGGGCGGATCTTCCCATGCAGCGCCGGAGAAATGTTCTCGCCCGAGCCGCCGAAAGCCTGCTGGTCGAATTCCTGGGCGCGCGTCATGAAGCCGTTCGCCGGAAATTCGTCGTACCAGATGCGGAAATCAGCCATGAGAGTCATGCCTCCTGTAGCGATGTGGATGGATGCGGCCCGGCACGCGGCATCGGAACGGCTTGCGGCGGCTTGCCCGGACACGTGCCCGGGCGCAGCAAACGTGCCCGGGCGTCGCGTGCCGCGCATCGTGACGCATAGCGGGGCGCGCCTCGCGCGCAAGCCGCGAGCGCAGCGAGGGCGTAGCCAGCCGAGTGTAGCATCTGCCTCCGATATGCGGCATGAGCGCGAACGCCGCGGCCGCGGGGCGCGCCGTCGGTTGAACCGGCAGTAGACGCCGAAGCTCTTCAACGCGAAGGACGTCGACTATCTCGTGCAGAATCTCGACCGCGTGTTCCGCGACGACATGCTCACGACTCACGTCGACGAACTGGATCAGCTGTGGTCCGGCAAGCTGCAATTCGTCAGCCAGACGGTCAACTACACGCTCGACGGCAAGCGGCTCGACGTGCTGCTCAAGGCCGTCATCCTGCCGGGCCACGAGGACACGTGGAGCCGCGTGCTCGTCACCATCGAGGACATCACCGAGCTCGAAGCCGTCCGACGCACGGCCGCCGCGAGCGAGCTCTATGCACGCGGGCTCTTCGAGCATTCGCCGGTGTCGCTATGGGTGGAGGACTTCAGCTCCGTGAAGGCGCTGCTCGACGACCTGCGCGAGCGCGGCATCATCGACTTTCGCACCTTCACCAACGTGCACCCGGAATTCGTCGAGCGATGCATGCAGGAGATTCACGTGCTCGACGTGAATCAGCATACCCTGCGCATGTTCGCCGCGCCCGACAAGGCGACGCTGCTCTCGCGTCTGCCCGACGTCTTCCGCGACGACATGCAGCAGCATTTCCAGGAGCAATTGATCGACCTGTGGGAAGGCAAGCTCTTCCATCAGCGCGAGGTGCTCAACTATTCGCTGGAAGGCAACGAGGTGCACGTGCATCTGCAGTTCTCGGTGTTCCCGGGGCATGATGCGCGCTGGGATCTCGTGCTCGTCGCGCTGACGGACATCACCGCGCGCAAGAAGGCCGAGGCGTATCTGGAATTCCTCGGCAAGCACGACGTGCTCACGAAGCTTAAGAAAAGAACCGCTCGTTTTACATCGACGAGATCAATCGCCTCGAGCGCAAGGGGCCATTCCCGGTGACGGCGATCGCGGTCGACGTGAACGGCCTGAAGGCGGTGAACGACCAGCTGGGCCACGCCGCCGGCGACGCGCTCCTGCGCCGCGCGGGCGAAGTGCTCGGCAAGGCGGTGGAAAGCCGTTCCAGGTGGCGCGCATCGGCGGAGACGAATTCGTGGTTGCTGCCGGGCACGGACGAGCGCGGCGGCGAGGCGGTGATGGACAGCATTCGCCAGTTGCTCGAAGTGAACAACCAGTTCTATTCGGGCATGCCGCTTTCTTTCGCGATGGGCGCGGCTACCGCGATCGACGGCGAGCGTCTCGAAGCGATGCTGCAACGCGCCGACGCCGTGATGTACAACCGAGAAGCGCGCGCACTACGAGGAAAGCCAGCGCAAGGACGCGTGAGCGCGGCGGCTAGTTTTTCGACCCCGTCACTTCGTCGATGCCGCGGTCGAGCGCGGGGTACGCCTCGCCGATTTCCTTCCGGTACTCCGCGGGATTGCTCGTATTCAGCTTGTCGAAGCGATCGACGGTCGGCTGCGCCTGTGCGAGACCGAGCTTACATTCGCCGTCGAAATCGGGTGCGTCGGGATAAGTTCGCGCGGACCGCGTCCTTGAAGCGCGCGATCTTCGCGGCATCGATATGACACACGTCCGCCGCGCTGCGCGCGATGTTGGCGCTCGTCATCACGCCCTCGGCGGCCATCGACTGCTTCGAGGAAGGATGACCCGGCGGCAGCGCGGTTTGCGCCGCCGCGCACAGGCACCATGCAGCCATGGCGGCGGCGAGAAGGTTCGAACGCTTGATGCGCATCGGATTCGTGTCAGTATGAGGGGAGCAAAAATTATAGGTGAATCCGCATGAAATGAATGCCGCGCACGGCAAGGATGCCTATAATGCCCGTGCTATAATCGACTTTCAATGCCGTTCTTAGACAGAAAAATGAAAAAAGGAAACAAGGCCGCTAGTACTGCGCCCTCGTCGACCATAGCGGAAGGGCGGCGCAAGTACGATCCTGAGGAGACCAAGCGGAACATTCTGGACATCGCCACGCAGGAATTTTCGGCGATGGGACTCGCGGGCGCGCGCGTCGACGCCATCGCGGAGCGCACTAACACCACGAAGCGCATGTTGTACTACTACTTCGGCAGCAAGGAAGGGATGTACGAGGTGGTGCTGGAGCAGGTCTACGGCGACATCCGCGCGCTCGAGCAGGAGTTGCAGCTCGCGGAGATGGAGCCGGAAGAAGCGTTGCGCGAGTTCGTCGGCTTCACGTTCGACTATCACGACAAGCATCGCGATTTCGTGCGCCTCGTGACGATCGTGAATATTCACGCCGCGAAGTACATCGAGCAATCGAAGACCTTCAAGACGCGCAATTCGACGGTTGTGAAAACCATCGAGGATCTCATCGCGCGCGGGGTCGAGGCGGGGAAGTTTCGCGCCGACGTCGACCTGATCGATCTGCATCTGATGATCAGCTCATTCTGCTTCCATCGTGTGGCGAACCGTCATACACGTGGGGCGCCGCGTTCGGGCGCGATCCGTCGGGGCCGCGCTCGCGGGCGCGGCATCGCGAGATGATCGTCGACGCGGTGTTGCGCTTCATGCGGCGCGAAGGCTGAACCATCGCGCATGTCCGGCTTTTGCGGGGGCCGGCCCAGCAGCGCCTTGGTCTTCTTATAGACGATGGCGGTGATGACCGTGCTGATCAGCACCCAGAGCAGCTGATACCAGTAGAAGTACGGAAAGCCCCACAGAACGAGCTCGATCTTGTTGTAAAACGGCACCCATACTACACCGATCCAGGGAAGGATCAGAAGCCAAAGCCAATGCTTGTTGCGCGGTTGTCCGGTGCCGGTCGCAGCTTCGTGAGCCATGAACGGTCTCCTCTTTGTTTTGATTCGCTTAGTTATTGCGAGCCCGGCGGAACGCCGGTTGTTGTCGGGTAGACATGCCGCTGAAAGCGCCCCAAAATAACAGAGGGAGTGTATGACCCTTAAAAGCCAGTCAAGCAGGGGGGAATCCCGACTACCCCCCTGATTTGAAAGGAATATGTAAGTATGTCAGGACCCTCGTTCCGGCCCTGGCCCGGTGCGGAGCAGCTAGATCGCGAACGAACCGCTCGACGCCGTACCCGCGCTTTCGGCGAGGCCCTTGACCCACTTGCGCGCGGGCAGGCCGAGCTGCGCCTCGATCAGCTTTGCCCGCGCCTCGAGCGCGGCGAACGGGACGTCGAGCGCGGGACCGGCGAAGGCGATCGCGACGCGATTGCCGTCGTGCACTTCCGGCAAGGCGATCACGCGCTGGTCGAACGCTTCGTTCAGGTGACGCATGTTGCGCACGAAGCTCGGATGATCGCCGAATAGGTTGATCGTGACGACGCCCGCCTGCGGCGCGAGACACGCGCGGCAGGCTCGATAGAACGACACGCTGTCGAGCACAGGGCCGCGCGCGGTGGCGTCGTAGAGATCGATCTGCAACGCGCCGATCGTGCCGTGGTTCATGCGATCGTTGACGAACTCCCAGGCGTCGCGCTCGGTGACGGTAAGGCGCGCGTCGTCGTAGGGCAGGTCGAACATCGCGCGCGCGGCGATCATGACCGCCGGATTCAGCTCGACCGCTTCCACTTTCGCGCGCTTCAGGAAGCGATGGCAGAACTTGGTGAGCGCCGCCGCGCCCAGGCCGAGCTGCACGATCCGCGCGGGCGTTTCGATGAACAGCAGCCACGCCATCATCTGCTGCGCGTATTCGAGCTCGATGTGGTCGGGCTTCTTCAGCCGCATCGCGCCTTGCACCCATTCGGTGCCGAAGTGCAGGTAGCGCACCCCGCCCTCTTCCGAGAACGTCACGGGAGCGAAGCGCGGCTTGCGGGGCGCATCGATGCACGTGGCGTTCGCGAGTTCGTCGTCGCGTTCGCGCGCGCCGCGCTTTTGCCGGTTGCTTTCTTTCTTGCGGCCGAACGCGCGTGCTTCAGCGGACGCGCGCTTGATCAGAGTCGTCATGTGTGAGGATGTCGCGCCAGAAGCGCAATTTTTGATCGAACGAGAGAATAGCATTCGCCGCGCTCGAGGACGGCAGCAGGAGCGTCGCGTAGCCCGCGGCGGCGATGACCGGCGCGAATCGGCCGGAAGTCTTGCCGTTGAAGCACACCCTGCGCAGCTTCGGAAAGCGCGAGCGGAATGCGGCGAAATCGTTGAGCGCAGCGTTGCGGATCGCGCTGTCGAGACTGCCCTTGCGCTCGCATGCGGCGAGCACGTCCCACAGGCCGATGCCGTGGGCGACGAGCCGCGCGAGGCGCTCGTCGTAGGCGAGTTCGTGCAAGGGTTCGCCGACGGCCGCGCCGACGAGGCGCCAGAACTGATTGCGCGGATGCGCGTAGTACTGTGTCGCCGCGAGCGAGGCGACGCCCGGAAAGCTGCCGAGGATGAGCGTGTGCGTCGCCTCGTTGCCGACCGGCGCGAGTCCGGCGAGCTTCATCTGGCCTCGCCGTGCGCGACGCGCTTCGCGTGCGAGCTCAGGTGCGCGCATGAGCGCGCATGGTCGTGCCGGCGCGGACCGTGCATCGCGGCAAGCGTGTCCCACAGCGCATCGAGCATGCATTCCGTGACCATGAGCGGGGCGCCGTGCCGCTGAAACACCGAGCGTCGCGCGACGAGCGCATGCCCGGTGTCACTCGCCTGCTCCGATGCGAGCCGATGAAGCGGATGCCGCGCCGTGAGCCGGCGGCTCGCGAGCGCCGAGCGCGATACGCTGCTGTCGCTATAGAGCAGCTCCGCCAGCGGACGCGTGCGCAGACGGCGCATCGACTGCCAGACGCCCGTGCTGTACTCGAGCGCGACGATGCTGTGCGCGACGACGAACGGCACGCCGTCCACTTTCAGCGCGACTTCGCGCACCCACACGGGCGCGCGCGGCGTGACGCCGAGCGCGCGCGCTTCGTCCTGCCAGGAGAGGTCGACGGCCTCGCGCGTGACCTCGACCGTCACCGCGCCGAGCGTGCGCAAGTGCGCGGTCAGCGAACCGCCTCGCGTGAGCCAGTCTTTTTGAGCGTCGGTGAGCGATGGAAGCGGGATGACGCGCCAGTGGGCGTCGGTCGGATCGTTGGGCGTCAGCATGGCGCCGATTATAAAGGTGTGTCGAGGCCCGCCGTCCAAATAAGTAGGAAACGTCGCATGGACCGATCAGACTCACCCGCCTATTCTGAATGAACCCCCTAAAATGTGGCTCTGCGCGTATTCGATCACCCGTCCTGATGCCTCCGCAGCCGCGCACACTTCCCCCCTTCGCTGTCGTGACCGCAGAAACGCTCTCCATTCCCTCGGCCGAATCCGCGCCTACGCTCCATCAGTTCGATCCGAACGAACTCGCCCACCTCGCTACCCTGACCGCGCTTCCCTCCGAAGCGGAGCGGCTCTGTTCGCTCGGACGCCTGCACGTTCAGCAGAAGAACCCGGAACGTGCCATCGAACGCTTCGAAGCCGCTCTTGCGCTTGCGCCGGACAATCCGGATTGCCTGAACGATCGCGCCATCGCAGCGCTCATGCTGCGCGATTACGAAGACGCAGCGCATTGGTTCGAGAAAGCCGTTCAATGCGCGCCGCACAATCCGCGGCTGCATTGCAATCTCGGCAACGCAATGCGCGACGCGGGCCGAGGCGAAGACGCGATGCCGCATTTCGCGCGCGCTCGAACTGAATCCGCAACTGCTCGAAGCCGCACTCGCGAGCGCTGACTTGCTGGAGGCGCTGGGGGAGCCGCGAGAGGCGCTTTCCGCGTTTCAGCGGGCGCGAGGTATCGCGCCGAACGACATGCGCGCGCTGCTCGGCCAGGGGCAGATGCTCAACGCGATCGGGCGTCACACGGAAGCAGAAGCAATCTTCCGGGAAGCAGTGAGGCGCGAACCGGACATCGCAGCGCTCATGCTGCGCGATTACGAAGACGCAGCGCATTGGTTCGAGAAAGCCGTTCAATGCGCGCCGCACAATCCGCGGCTGCATTGCAATCTCGGCAACGCAATGCGCGACGCGGGCCGAGGCGAAGACGCGATGCCGCATTTCGCGCGCGCTCGAACTGAATCCGCAACTGCTCGAAGCCGCACTCGCGAGCGCTGACTTGCTGGAGGCGCTGGGGGAGCCGCGAGAGGCGCTTTCCGCGTTTCAGCGGGCGCGAGGTATCGCGCCGAACGACATGCGCGCGCTGCTCGGCCAGGGGCAGATGCTCAACGCGATCGGGCGTCACACGGAAGCAGAAGCAATCTTCCGGGAAGCAGTGAGGCGCGAACCGGACAACCTTCGCGCGATGTTCGGCCTCGCCGTCACGATCGGATCGCAACTGCGGTTCGAAGATGCGCTCCCCTGCTATCGACGCGCACTCGAACTCGCGCCGGACAGCTACGCCGTGCGCAACAGCAACAACATCGGCTTCATACTGACCTGCCTCGCGCGATACGACGAAGCGGACGAACACCTGCGTCGCGCCATCCGGCTCAAGCCGGATATCGCCGATGCGAACAAGCTTCTGGGCATGTCGGAGCTGCGGCGCGGCAATTACCGCCCGGGCTGGGCGCTGTACGAATTCCGCAAGTCGGGTAGCGAATCGGGCGGCTATCCTTCGCTCGACATACCGGAATGGCGAGGCGAGCCGCTCTCCGGCAAGCGGATCGTCCTGATGCGCGAACAAGGCGCGGGCGACCAGTTTCAGTTCATTCGATACGCAAGCGTGCTGCGCGCGATGGGCGCGACCGTCGACGTATGGGCAAGCGAAGCGGTTGCCTCGCTTCTCGCACGCGCCGACGGCATCGACCGCGCGATCACGGAGACACCCCGGGACGGATATTACTGCCCCGTAATAAGCGTGCCCCATCGCCTGAAAGACGATGCGATTCCAGCAACCGCGCCTTATCTGTCGGCCGATGCGAGTCTCACCCGAGCATGGCGCGAGCGGCTCGGCGAGGCAGCGGGCGAGCGCCGCAGGATCGGCCTCGTGTGGGCGGGCAACCTCGCTCACCACCTCGACCGCTTCAGATCGATTCCCCTCGACATCCTTCTTCCGCTCGCGGACATCCCCGGCATCGCGTGGTTCTCGTTGCAGAAAGGCCCGGCCACGGCGCAACTCGACGACTGCGCCGGCCGCTGGCCGATCAACCGGCTCGACGCGCAACTGGACAGCTTCGACGCGACCGCGGCCGCGATCGAATCGCTGGATCTGGTCGTGACGATCGATACGTCGGTGTCCCATCTCGCGGGTGCGCTCGGCAATCCAGTATGGGTCATGCTGCCGGCGCAGGCCGACTGGCGCTGGATGACCGGACGCTCCGACAATCCGTGGTATCCGACCGCGCGCCTTTTCAGACAGCGCGCGACAGGCGACTGGTCGCCTGTCGCGCGCTGTGCCGTGCGCTCAAGGCGCTTTGATGTCGGCGGTTAGGATCATTCGTATGGAGCCAGCGCCTTGATCGGCACAGACTGTCGTGTCGGTCGTGCTTGGTGCTCGCAGCCGCGCGCATGCCAGGCGAGAACACTGGCAAATCACTGAGAGGCTAACGAATGTCCGAAAACAAGAAACAGACATCAAAAAAGGTGGCGCATCTGGCGGCGGAAACGCTGCGCGATCCCAAAGCGTCCGGAATCGCCAGGAGTCTCGCGGCTTCCGCGCCATCGCAGTCACATACCAGGAAGCAAACGAGCGCCGAAATGGAGCACAAGGCGAGCGAAGTACTGCACAGTCCGAAATATTCCAAGGAAACCAAGACTCTCGCCGCATCGGTACTGGCGCAGTCCAACAAGGACCGGAAGGTCAAATAAAAAAACGCGCTGCCGGGGTGAGCCCCGGCAGCGCGTCTGTCAAACAACCTGGCGCGGAGGTCAACGCGCCAGCAACAGCGCGTTCGTCCGCTTAACGAAGCTCGCCGGATCGTCCAGCGAACCGCCTTCGGCCAGCATCGCCTGATCGAAGAGCAGATGACACCAGTCCGCGAAGTTGGCGTTATCGGCATTCAGTGCCTTCACCAGCGGATGCTCCGGATTGACTTCCAGAATCGGCTGCATCTCCGGCGCCTTCTGGCCCGCCGCCTTCAGCATGTGTTGCAGATAGCCGCTCATGTCGCCTTCGTCCGCGACGAGACAGCTCGGCGAATCCGTCAAACGGAACGTCAGGCGCACGTCCTTCGCCTTGCCTTCGAGCGCTTCCTTCATCTTCTCGATGAGCGGCTTCATCTCCTCGCCGACCTTCTCCTGCTGTTGCTTTTCCTCGTCGTTGAGCGCGCCGAGGTCGAGGTCACCGCGCGCCACGCTCTGCAGGGGCTTGCCATCGAACTCGTTCAGGAACGACAGCATCCACTCGTCGACGCGATCCGTCAGCAGCAGCACCTCGACGCCTTTCTTGCGGAACACTTCGAGATGCGGGCTGTTCTTCGCGGCCTGCCAGCTGTCGGCCGTGACGTAGTAGATCTTCGTCTGCTCGGGCTTCATGCGCGCGACGTAATCAGCGAGCGACATGTTCTGCTCGTCGCTGTCGTTGCGCGTCGAGGCGAACCGCACGAGCTTCGCAATGCGCTCGCGATTGCTGAAGTCCTCGCCGATGCCTTCCTTCAGCACCTGGCCGAACTCGCCCCAGAAGGTCGCATACTTCTGCTTCTCGGCGTCATCCGTGGCTTCGGCGGACGACGTCGCGAGATCCTCGAGCATCGACAGCACGCGCTTGGTCACGCCTTCGCGGATCGCCTTCACGTCGCGGCTTTCCTGCAGGATTTCGCGCGACACGTTGAGCGGCAGATCGGCGGAATCGACCACGCCCTTCACGAAGCGCAGATACGCGGGCAGCAGCTGCTCGGCGTCGTCCATGATGAACACGCGCTTCACATACAGCTTGAGGCCGCCGCGATGCTCGCGGTTCCACAGGTCGAACGGCGTGTGCTTGGGCACGTACAGCAGTTGCGTGTACTCGCTGCGGCCCTCGACGCGGTTGTGCGTCCACGCGAGCGGATCATCGTGGTCGTGCGAAATGTGCTGATAGAACTGCCTGTACTGCTCGTCGCTGATGTCGCTCTTCGGACGCGTCCACAGCGCGCTCGCCTGGTTGACGGTCTCGTCTTCGTCCTTCGTGACCATCTCGCTCTTCTCGGCGTCCCACTCTTCCTTTTTCATCAGGATAGGCAGCGCGACGTGATCCGAGTACTTCTGGATGATCGACTTGAGCTTGTATGTGGAGAGCAGCTCGTCCTCGTCTGGACGCAGGTGCAGCGTGATGGTTGTGCCGCGTTGCGCGCGCTCGATGTCCTCGACCTCGAAATCGCCCTCGCCCGCGCTCGTCCAGCGCACGCCCTGGCTCGCCGGCAAGCCGGCGCGACGCGTTTCGACGGTGATCTTGTCCGCGACGATGAAGCCCGAATAGAACCCTACCCCGAACTGGCCGATGAGCGCGGCGTCCTTTTGCTGGTCGCCTGAGAGCTTCGAGAAGAATTTCTTGGTGCCCGAATGCGCGATGGTGCCTAGATGTGCAATGGCTTCGTCACGACTCATGCCGATGCCGTTGTCGTCGATGGTGACGGTGCGCGCCGCCTTGTCGAGCGACACGCGGATGCGCAGGTCCGGATCGCTCTCGTAAAGCGCGTCGTTCTCGATGGCTTCGAAGCGCAGCTTGTCGGCGGCGTCCGATGCGTTGGAAATCAGCTCACGAAGGAAAATTTCCTTGTTGCTGTAGAGCGAATCGATCATCAGGTGCAGAAGCTGCTTCACTTCCGCCTGAAAGCTCATGGTTTCTTGCGCCATGGTCGGGTTCTCTTGTGTTGATTTCGTTGGTGCAATTCAGTCCGCCGCGCGCGGCCCGCGCGGTCAGCTCGTGCAAGATGAGGCCGGCCGGGCGCTTTTCAAGAGCCGGCCGCCGCGCTCGGTTAACATGCGTTTCCCGAACCACAGTCCACGCTCCATGACGGCGATGCCCTTCCTGCCAAGACGCGGCCGTCATGCCCGGCCCCTCACGCGCAGCGAAACCGCGATGGCCCAGCTCGTGTTCGGGGACGCGATCGACTATTCGAAGGTCTCGGTCTACACCTGCGGATATTTCCCGTTCGGCCTACAGCCGCCGCGCACGGCGATGGCGCCGAACGGCAACCTGTATTTTCCGCGCGGCTGCTTTCGGGACGACTTCTCAGCCTGCGACCTCGGCGAACGCATGTGGTTCATTTACGAGATGACGCACGTCTGGCAGTTCCAGCTCGGCTACCCGGTCGGGCTGCGCTACGCCTACACGCTCGCCGAGGGCAAGCGCTTTTCCGATTACAACATGGAGGCGCAGGGCAACCTGCTCGCGGACTATTTCGCGCTCAGGTTCTGCGGCGGGCAAAACCGACTCTACGAGCACCGCTACCGGCACATGCCAGGGGCGCTCGCGTTCTTCGCGACCGTGCTCGCGGACTTCATCCGCGCACCGTCCGAGCGGCGCAACCTGCCCGGACGCGCACGCTAGGCGCTGCGCCGCGAGGCGCTTTCCAGACAGTTCGACAGCGCCGGATCGCCACAATTGGCGACGTTGAAGCGCATCCAGGTCGTCGGCGACTGATGCGGCGAGAACAGGCTGCGGGCGTCAGCAGAAACCCCGCTTCGTGTCCGGCCGCCGCGAGGCCGTCGGAATCGACACCCGCGTCGGCCCACAGGAACATGCCCGCCGAGGGCGTCGCGAACAGCCTCAAGCCGGTCTTTTCCAGCATGCGGGCGGTCTTCTCGCGCACGCCGTCGAGACGCGCGCGCAGCCGCTCGACGTGACGCCGGTAATGGCCTTCGGTCAACACCTTGTAGACGACGCGCTCGTTGAGCTCCGGACTCGTCATGCTGGCGAGCATCTTCTGGTCGGCGAGCGCCTTCGCCACATCGGCGGACACCGCGACATAGCCCACGCGCAGATTCACCGCGAGCGTCTTCGAGAAACTGCCCAGGAAGATCACGCGCTTGAGCTGGTCGAGCGATGCGAGCCGCGTGGCGGGAAAGCCCGCCGGACAGAGATCGCCGTAGACGTCGTCCTCGACGACGATGAAGTCGTATTCCTGCGCGAGCTGCAGGATGCGGTACGCCTGCGCGGCGGTGAGCGACGTGCCGGTCGGGTTCTGCAGGACCGAGTTGATGATCAGCATCTTCGGCTGCCAGGTCGCGACGAGCGTCTCCAGCGCGTCCAGATCGGGGCCGTCCGGCGTGTACGGCATGCCGACGAGCCGGGCGCCCTGCGACGCGAAACGGCCGAACATCTGGAACCACGCCGGATCGCCGACGATCACCGCATCGCCGGGCTTCACGTAGAGTCGCGCGATCAGGTCGATCGCCTGCGTGATGCCCGACACGAGCACGATCTGCCGCGTCGCCGATGCGCCGATCTCCAGCTCCTCCAGACGCGTCTGCAACGGCTGGCGCAGCGGGAGAAAGCCTTGCGGCGTGCCGAAGCCGAGCATCTGCGCGCCGCTCTGGCGCGACAGCGAGCGCAGCGCGTTCGTGATGAACTCGCCGTCGAGCCAGCAGCCCGGCAGATAACCGAGACCCGGCCCCTTTTCCGGGCTGGACATATGCAGCATGTTGCGCAGCAGCCAGACCACGTCGATGGCGTTCTGCACCGGCTCGCGCTCCGCGGCGGCGGGCGCCTCGCCCTTGGCGACCAGCGCGGGTCCGATGCGCTCGCGCACGTAGAAGCCGGAACCGTGCCGCGAATCGAGATAGCCGTGGGTGACGAGCCGCTCGTACGCCTCGACGATCGTGAAGCGCGACACGCCCTTGTCGAGCGCGAGCTTGCGGATCGACGGCATGCGTATGCCGGGACGGAACACGCGCTCGTCGATGCGGCGACGCCCCCATTGCACCAGTTGATCGACGAGCGTGAGCTGCGCGGCGTCGTGCGGGGCGGGAATCTGGTCGAGCGGTACGGACATGCGGACCTCCGAAGTTCGGCGGGCGCCTTCCGGCGCTGCGGGAAACTGTACCGAATAGTATTGGGCTGATTGTACCGTTACTGTTATGGTGATAGCAGCTACATTCTGCTTTCGGGCTGCTCGAAGCGCGGGCAGGAAGCGTTATGCTATCAGCCCTTATTCGTTTCTCCGCGCCAGTCATGACCGAATATCGACTCAAACTCGATCACCTCGTGATCGCCGCCCGAACGCTGGAAGAAGGCGCGCAATTCGTCGCCGGGAAACTCGGCGTGGAGACCGTGCCGGGCGGCGCGCATCCGCTGATGCGCACGCACAACCGGCTCCTGAATCTGTGGGGCGGCGCGTATCTGGAGGTGATTGCGATCGATCCGCTCGCGGCGGCCGCGGAATTGCCCCGTCCGCGCCTTTTCGCGCTCGACGATCCGGCCATGCAGCGCCGTCTCGAAGAGCACGGCCCGCAACTCGTGCACTGGGTCGCGCGCGTGGGCCGGCCGAAGTCCCTCGTCCGCTGGCGCGAGCAGTATCCCGAGCGCATCGCGCCGGTCGCGGCGATGCCGCGCGGCGGCAATACGTGGGGCCTGACCGTGCCCGACGACGGCGCATTCCCCGCGTGGCGAGGCGCCGGAGACGGCGTGCTGCCCTCGCTGATCCAGTGGGACACGCCGCGTCATCCGAGCGGTGCGCTTCCGGAGGCGGGCATCGCGCTGCGCTCGCTGATGGGATTTCATCCGGAAGCGGCGGCGATTTCCGAGCAACTCGCGTGGCTCGGAAATCGCATCTGATACGCGTGCAGGCGACCTCGGGCGCGCCGGTGCTCGTCGCGCAGTTCGATCTGCCGGACGGCGCCGTGCTCACGCTCGGCGAATCGGCGGAACGCCGGCGCGCGAGGAAGGCGGACACGCCGGAAGAACCCGCAGCGACGCAACCCGATTCACCCGACACATCCGGTTGACGCCCGCGCGCCGGCAAAAAGGAGACGCCTCACGATGAAGACCCGCGAAACCGAAGGCATGCTGCTGGGCCTGATCGGCGTCGTCATTTTCAGCCTGACGCTGCCGATGACGCGCATCGTCGTCGCGGAGGTGCATCCGCTCCTGAACGGACTCGGGCGCGCGCTCGTCGCGGCGGTTCCGGCCGCCACCCTGCTCGCCTGGCGGCGCGAGACGCTGCCGACGTGGCCGCAGGTCAAGAGCCTCGCGGTGGTCGCGCTGGGCGTTATCATCGCGTTTCCGGTGTTTTCCGCGTGGGCCATGAAGACCGTGTCCGCGTCGCACGGCGCGGTCGTCAACGGTCTGCAGCCGCTGTGCGTCGCCGTGTATGCCGCGTGGCTCTCGCACGAGCGGCCGTCGAAGGCGTTCTGGGCGAGCGCGCTGGCG
Source organism: Candidatus Paraburkholderia kirkii (assembly GCA_001189345.1). Lineage (GTDB taxonomy): Bacteria > Pseudomonadota > Gammaproteobacteria > Burkholderiales > Burkholderiaceae > Caballeronia > Caballeronia kirkii_B. The sequence goes on along the minus strand of LFKV01000023.1, from coordinate 134,883 downwards.
GGGCAGCGCGATCGTCGTCGCGTTCGCGCTGCAGGCGGGCGATCTGCTGGTGCTCGTCGCGGTCGGCATCGGCGCGCTCGGCTACGCGGAAGGCGCGCGGCTCCGCGCGTCAGAGGGCGGCTGGCAGGTAATCTGCTGGGCGCTCGTGTTCTCCGCGCCGTTTCTCCTGCTGCCCGTCGGCTGGCTCGCCTGGGCGCATCACGCGGCGCATCCCGGGCCGCTCGCGCTCAAGACCTGGCTCGCGTTCGGCTACGTGACGCTGTTCTCGCAGTTCATCGGCTTTTTCGCGTGGTACGCCGGGCTCGCGATGGGCGGCATCGCCCGGGTCGGGCAAGTGCAGTTGCTGCAGATCTTCTTCACGATGGCGTTTTCCGCGCTCTTCTTCGGCGAGCACGTGAGCGCATCGACGTGGCTCTATGCGGCCGCCGTCATCGTGACGGTCGTGCTGGGCCACAAGGCCGCCGTGGGTCCCGCGCCACCGCAAGCGGTCGTCGCGCCAGGCGCCGCCCGCACGACGCACGCAAGATGACGCGCTCGCGCGATAATTGCCGTCTGCCGTCACTCGTCGGCCCGGAATCGAAGGCACGCGGCCCGCGCCGCGCAAGACACAACCCCAGAGACAACCGAGGCATTTCATGAAGCAAGCCGATCTCCGCGCCACGCTATGGCAACTTTCCGAACGCGCACGCAAGCTCACCAGTTCGGCGATTCGCGAAATCCTGAAGGTCACGGAGCGGCCGGAGGTCATTTCCTTCGCGGGCGGCCTGCCCTCGCCCGCCACGTTTCCCGTCGAGGAAATGCGCCATGCCTCGGAGCGCATCCTGCGCGACCAGCCCTCGGCGGCGCTCCATTACAGCGCCACCGAAGGCTTCATGCCGCTGCGCGTGGGTCGCGGCGCGCCTATCCGTCTGACGCAGGTGCTCATCACGACCGGCTCGCAGCAGGCGCTGGATCTGCTGGGCAAGACGCTCGTCGATCCGGGCAACCGCGTGCTCGTCGAGACGCCGACGTACCTCGGCGCACTGCAGTCGTTCTCGCTCTTCGAGCCGCAGTACGCGCAGGTGCCGACGGACGAATCCGGCCTCATTCCCGAAAGCCTCGACGCCGCGCTCACGGCGAACGCGCGCCTGCTCTACGCGCAGCCCAACTTCCAGAACCCGACCGGCCCGCCTGCCGCTCGAGCGCCGCCGTGCGCTCGCCGCGTTCGCGCAGAAGGCGGCGTTCCCGGTGATCGAGGACGACCCCTACGGCGCGCTCGACTACGCCGGCGCGCCGCTGCTCTCGATGGCGCCGGATCACATCGTGCACCTCGGCTCGTTCTCGAAGGTGCTGGCGCCCGGCCTGCGCGTGGGCTACATCATCGCGCCCGAGGAACTGCACTTCAAGCTCGTGCAGGCCAAGTAGGCGACCGACCTGCACACGCCGAGCCTTACGCAGCGCATCGTGTACGAGGTGGTGAAGGACGGCTTCCTCGACCGGCACGTGCCGACCATCCGCGCGCTCTATCGTGACCAGTGCCAGGCGATGCTCGACGCGCTGGAACGTTACATGCCCGCCGGAGTCGAATGGAACCGGCCGGAAGGCGGCATGTTCGTGTGGGTGAAGCTGCCGAAGCACGTCGACTCGATGAAGCTCCTCGAGCAGTCCATCGCGCAGAACGTAGCCTTCGTGCCGGGCGGCCCGTTCTTCGCGAACGAGCCGGAACACAATACGATGCGCCTGTCGTTCGTGACGGTGCCGTCCGCGACGATCGACGAAGGCGCGGCCCGGCTCGGCGCACTGATTCGCGCGAGCATCTGATTCCTCGGGGCGCGCATGCGCCCTTTCATCCAGTCACAGGAGCAACCGATGGCATCCAACGTGTATGACAAGCTGAAGGAACTCGGCATCGAACTTCCCGCGGCGGGCGCGCCCGCCGCCGCTTACGTGATGAGCGCGCAAAGCGGCAACACCGTGTACCTGTCGGGACACATCGCGAAGAAGGACGGCAAGGTGCACGTCGGCAAGCTCGGCGCCAGCATTGCCACGGAAGAAGGCAAGGCCGCCGCGCGCAACGTGGCCATCGACCTGATCGCGACGCTGCATGCGCACGTCGGCGACCTCAACAAGGTGAAGCGCATCGTCAAGGTGATGAGCCTCGTGAACTCGACGCCCGATTTCACCGAGCAGCACATCGTGACGAACGGCGCGTCCGAGCTGATCGCGGAAGTCTTCGGCGACGCGGGCAAGCATGCGCGCTCCGCGTTCGGCGTCGCGCAGATTCCGCTCGGCGCGTGCGTCGAGATCGAGCTGATCGCGGAAGTCGCGTAAGCGCGTCTTCATCGCCGCAAGCGAAACCCGGCGCGTCCGCGCGTCGGGTTTTTTTGCGCCTTCAACGAACTCGGGGAACAGTCATGACCATACGCACCGTTCAGTTCAAGCAGGTCGACGTCTTCACTGCCGTTCCGTTCAAGGGCAATCCGCTCACCGTGATCTTCGGCGCCGAAGGTCTTTCCACCAAGCGCATGCAGGAAATCGCACGCTGGATCAATCTGTCGGAGACCGCGTTCCTCCTGCCACCGACCGATCCGCGCGCCGACTATCGGGTGCGCATCTTCACGATCGCAGTCGAGCTGCCGTTCGCGGGCCATCCGACGCTCGGCAGCGCGTATGCGCTTATCGACAGCGGCGGCTACACGCCCAGGACGCCCGGTCGGCTCGTGCAGGAATGCGGCGTCGGGCTGGTCGCGCTCGCGGAGCGCGCCGACGGCGAGTGGGCGTTCGCCGCCAGCATGCATCGTGCCGCTGACGGACGAGCAGAACGAACGCCTTGCCGCCGCGCTCGGCGCCGCCGTAATCGATTTCAGCGCCCCGCCCGCGGCCGTGAACAACGGCGCGCCCTGGCTCGTCGTGCGCATGCGGGACACCGCGCACTGTCTCGCGATGTCGCTGCACGGCCAGGCACGCGAATCGTTCGCGGTGCTGATCGCGGAAACGGGCACGCACGGCATCGCGGTCTACGGGCCGCATGCGCCCGGCGGGCCGGCGACGTTCGAGCTGCGCGTGGATCCTGCTGACGGAGAACATCGAGGATCCGGTCACGGGCAGCGCGAACGCGGCGCTCGCCATGCTCCTGAGCGCGCAGGGCAGGCGGCCCGGCGCTTCGTTCACCGTGCGCCAGGGCACGGCGCTCGGCCGCGACGGGCGCGTGAGCATCACTTACGACGATGAAGCGAGCGGCGCGCCGGTGTGGATCGGCGGCCAGTCGGTTACCGTCGTCGACGGCACGTTCGGTATTTGAAACAGTGACCCGCGCGCGCCGTCCGGGCCACGCGTATACCCCACATGCCGCCCCTTTCTTAAACCCCGAGCCTTCGCTAATATCTGAACAGTCGGGGATCGGAAATCAGTCGCGGTTCGCATCGATGGCGTGCGCCGCAGCGCAAACGTATGCTTCTGAAGAGACCGAGCGCTCGCCGCGACGCTCATGGCGGGGACGGGCGCGGCTGCGCAACAGGGATCGCCGAACGGCCGTTGCGGCCCGTATCGACGTGGATCGGGTTCTGGACCACATATCCGCCGATCATCCATTGCGCGCCACGCACGGTATAGTCACTCGTTTCGGCCGCACGCCTCAGAACATGCATCGCTTTATACACCTCGCGCAGTTCGCAGCACGCCCGGCGCCACACGATCCTGCGCCGCAGGACGCGCCATGAAGCGGACGCGCTCGCACGCCGCCACCGACACCCTGCTCGGCGCCCCATCGGCGCGGCGGCGGCGCGCGCTGCTGGCGATTCCGATACTCGGCACCTTCGTGCTGGCGCTGCTGTGGGCGGTGATCTTCGCGCGGCTGTCGGTCGAACGCGAGGCGACGACGCACGAGTCGATGGCCTCCGCCGCGATCCTTTTATCGGCGCTCGAGCAGCACACCATCAAGGCGATTCACCAGGTCGACCAGATCACGCGCTTCGTCAAGTACGAGTACGAGAAGTCGCCCGACAACTTCGATCTGATCTCGACGGTCGAGACGGGAGGAGCAGATCGCGGCGGCTCGCGGCGCTGGGGCCGGTGGAAGCGCAAGGCTTTCTGTTCTCGCGGCCCGTGCCGGCGGACGGTGTGCAGGCGCTGCTCGATTGCTTCGGCGCGTGCGGCTGGCCGCGTGGGCAGTCGCCGCGCGTGCGCAGGAATGCGGGACGCGAATCCAGCACCGCGCTCAGCGACGAACGCGGCGGGTGATGGAAGCAATGGCGTTCGCGCAGGCGAACGCGCTCGGGGTGAGCGCCGGGATCAGAGCCCGCGCGACAGCACAGCCCTGCCGATGGTCACGACACCGAGCACGAGATTGATCACGACGAGCCTTCTCACCATTCCGACCGCCCTCGCCCCGTCCGGCCAGTTCTGCGTCTGCACCGCACGGCGAATGCGCGGAAACACGGCAAAGCGGATGTGTCCGAAGATGAGCATCATCACGATGCCGAGTTCGGCCATCGCATGCAGCGGCCACACCGCGTGACCGCCGCCGAACTGCATGAGCAGGGCCGCCCGTGAGCAGGATCACGAGCACCGCGCCCGCGACCCAGTTGAAGAAGCGCGTGAAGACCGATTCCCACAGCGGCAGGCGCAACTGGGGCGCGAGATCGCCGAGCGCGAGTCGCAGGCAGAAATGCGCGAAGACCATCCCGCCTATCCATACGGCTACGCCGAGCAAGTGCAGAAAGAGCGCGGCTTCGATGGCTTTGTTCATTTATGTTTCCGATCTGACTTCGTTTTCGTTGACTGATTAAAGTTTGGACATTCGGCTGAGACACCGCTCATCAGTTCCAACGTGCCAGGGATAAACACAAAGAGAAACGCCTCGTCGCACATCGCGACGAGGCGTTTCTCTTGATGATGTCCCCACGCACGATGCCGTTATATCGGCATCGCCTCACCGAAGTTACGCCTTCACTCCTCGAAAACCGGCCGCAAATCCGTCATCTTCAACGAGGAGTCCGGCGCGCGCCCTTTCCTTGCGCGCTTGCCGAGATGCAGCTGCAACTGCGAGCCCGTGAGCTTCTCGTCCTTCACCTTGCTGCCGCGTCCGGTGCCGATCATCACGACGCCGCGCGCATCGATCGCGAGCGCCTGGCGCAGCGTTTCCTTAGCGTCGAGCGTCATCAGCGTGACGCCGCGACCGCCGCCCGAGAGCGTCTTCATCTCGTCCATGCCGAAGACGAGCAGGCGCCCCGCGCTCGACAGGCACGCGACATAGGTCGCGCCGGGCAGCACGGGCATCGGCGCGAGCGGCGCCGCGCCTTCGTCGATCGTCATGAACGCCTTGCCCGCCTTCTGACGGCTAATCATGTCGCCCAGCTTGGCAATGAAGCCAAAGCCGTTGCTCGACGCCAGCAGCAGCGGTTGCTCCGCGTTCGCCGCGAAGTAATGCAGCAGATGCGTGCCCGATTCGAGCTCGATCAACGACGTCACCGGCACGCCGTCGCCGCGCCCGCCCGGCAGCGACGCCACCGGCACCGAATACACGCGCCCCTTGCTGCTCCACGCGACGAGCGAATCCGGCGTGCGCGCCTGGAACGCCGCATAGAGACCGTCGCCCTGCTTGAACGTGAAGCCCGCCAGATCGAGCCCGTGGCCCTTCAGCGCGCGCACCCAGCCCTTCTGCGACACGACAACTGTCACCGGCTCGTCGACGACGCGCGCCTCGAACGTCGCACGCTTTTCCTGCTGGATCAGCGTGCGGCGGTCGTCGCCGTACTGCTTGGCGTCGGCTTCGATTTCCCGGATGAGCAGGCGCTTCATCGCGGCGTCGCTGTTGAGCAGCTCTTCGAGCTTGGCCTTTTCTTCGCCCAGGTCCTTCAGCTCCTGCTCGATCTTGATCGCCTCCAGCCGCGCCAGTTGACGCAGCTGGATTTCGAGGATGTCCTCCGCCTGCCGGTCGGAGAGGTTGAAGCGCGCGATCAGCGCCTGCTTCGGCTCGTCGGACTCGCGGATGATACGGATGACTTCGTCGATATTCAGGAAGACGATTATCCGCCCTTCGAGAATATGGATGCGGTCATTGACCTTGCCAAGGCGATGCTGCGTGCGCCGCGTCACCGTGACGAAGCGGAAGCCGATCCACTCGTGCAGGATCTCGACGATGCCCTTCTGACGCGGATGCCCGTCCGAACCGATCATCACGAGGTTGATGGTCGCGTTCGATTCGAGGCTCGTGTGCGCGAGCAGCGAGTTGACGAACTCGGTCTGATCGATGCGGCTCGACTTCGGCTCGAACACGAGACGCACGGGCGCGCCCTTGCCGGACTCGTCGCGCACGGCGTCGAGCAGGCCGAGAATCGACTGCTTGGTCTGCACCTGCTCGGGCGTGAGCGTCTTCTTGCCGAGCTTGATCTTCGGATTGGTGAGTTCTTCGATTTCCTCGAGGACCTTCTGGCTCGATACGCCGGGCGGCAGCTCCGTGATGACGACCTGCCACTGCCCGCGCGCCAGCTCCTCGATCTTCCAGCGCGCGCGCACCTTGAGGCTGCCGCGGCCGGTCTCGTAGGCCGCCGAGATTTCCGTGGGCGACGAGATGATCTGACCGCCGCCGGGGAAATCCGGTCCGGGCACCTTTTCCATCAGACCCGCGTGGCCGATCTTCGGATCGCGGATCATCGCGACGGCGGCCTGCGCGACTTCACGCAGGTTGTGCGACGGAATCTCCGTCGCGAGACCCACCGCGATGCCCGACGCCCCGTTCAGCAGCAGGAACGGCAAGCGCGCGGGCAAGAGCTTCGGCTCCTCGAACGAGCCGTCGTAGTTCGGCATGAAGTCGACCGTGCCCTGATCGATTTCGTCGAGCAGGAGACGCGCGATCGACGTCAGGCGCGCTTCGGTGTATCGCATGGCCGCGGCGCCGTCGCCGTCGCGCGAACCGAAGTTGCCCTGACCGTCGATGAGCGGATAGCGCATCGAGAAATCCTGCGTGAGGCGCACGAGCGCGTCGTACGCGGACTGATCGCCGTGCGGGTGATATTTACCCAGCACGTCGCCGACCACGCGCGCCGATTTCACCGGCTTGGCGTTGTTCGACAAGCCCATCTCGTTCATCGCGTACAGGATGCGGCGCTGCACAGGCTTCTGTCCGTCGCACACATCCGGTAAGGCGCGGCCCTTGACCACGCTCACTGCGTAGTCGAGATACGCGCGTTCGGCGTAGTCGCCGAGCGTCAGTTGTTCGCCGTCCGGTGCGGTCTGTTCGGCGAAGAGATCGTCTGTGATTCCCATCGAATATCCGTTGTGCGTTGCTTAAGTCGAGCTCAAATGTCGGCTTCGACCTCGTTGCCCTTCTCTTCGAGCCAGTTGCGGCGCGACGCCGCTTCACCCTTGCCCATCAGCATCGTCATGCGCGACACGGTGAGATCGAAGCCGAGATCGCCCAGGCTGACCGGCAAAAGACGGCGCGTATCGGGGTTCATGGTCGTGTCCCAGAGCTGTTCCGCGCTCATTTCGCCCAAGCCCTTGAAGCGGCTGATCGTCCATTGCGATTCGCGCACGCCGTCCTTGCGCAGCTTGTCGAGGATCGCCTCGAGCTCGCCCTCGTCGAGCGCGTAGAGCTTCTGCGCGGGCTTCTTGCCGCGCGCGGGCGCGTCGACGCGAAACAGCGGCGGGCGCGCGACGCAGACATGGCCGCGCTCGATCAGCTGCGGGAAGTGCTTGAAGAAGAGCGTGAGCAGGAGCACCTGAATGTGCGCGCCGTCGACGTCCGCATCCGACAGGATGCAGATCTTGCCGTAGCGCAGGTTCGAGATGTCGATCTGATCGTCCGGACCATGCGGATCGACGCCGATCGCCACGGCGATGTCGTGCACTTCGTTGTTCGCGAAGAGGCGGTCGCGTTCCGTCTCCCACGTGTTCAGCACCTTGCCGCGTAGCGGCAGGATGGCCTGGAACTCCTTGTCGCGGCCCATCTTTGCGGAGCCGCCCGCGGAATCGCCCTCGACGAGAAAGAGCTCGTTGCGGGCGATGTCCGTCGATTCGCAATCGGTCAACTTGCCGGGCAGCACGGCCACGCCCGAGCTCTTCTTCTTCTCGACCTTCTGGCCGGTGCGCGTGCGCGCCTGCGCCTGACGGATCACGAGTTCCGCGAGCTTCCTGCCGTACTCGACGTGCTGGTTCAGCCACAACTCCAGTGCCGGCCGCGAGAACGACGACACGAGCTTTACGGCGTCGCGGCTGTTGAGACGCTCCTTGATCTGCCCCTGGAACTGCGGATCGAGCACCTTCGCCGACAGCATGAACGACACGCGCGCGAACACATCTTCCGCGAGCAGCTTCACACCCTTCGGCTGCAGATTGTGGATCTCGACGAAGTTCTTGACCGCTTGGAACAGACCGTCGCGCAGGCCGGATTCGTGCGTGCCGCCCGCGGGCGTCGGAATGAGGTTCACGTACGATTCGCGCAGCAGCGGGCCTTCCTCGCTCCACGCGACGACCCACGACGCACCCTCGCCTTCCGCGAAGGTTTCCTCGGTGTTGCGCGAGCTTTCCGCATAGCGCTCGCCTTCGAAGAGCGGAATCAGCAGCTCGCTGCCGCCCATGCCTTCGAGCAGATAGCCGCGCAGGCCGTCTTCGTATTTCCAGCTCTGACGCTCGCCGGTTTTCTCGATCACGAGCACCACTTCGACGCCCGGCAGCAGCACCGCCTTCGAGCGCAAGAGGCGCTGCAGTTCGCCGAGCGGCAGATTGGCGGAGTCGAAGTACTTCGGATTCGGCCAGGCGCGCACGCGCGTGCCGCTCTTCTTTGCGCCACGTTCGGCCGCGCGCGTCGTGAGCGCCTCGACGACGTCGCTGTTGGAGAACGCGAGCTGCGCGACCTTGTTGTCGCGCCAGACCGTCACTTCGAGGCGCGTGGCGAGCGCGTTGGTCACCGAGACGCCGACGCCGTGCAGGCCGCCCGAGAACGTATAGGCGCCGCCGGCGGCCTTGTCGAACTTGCCGCCCGCGTGCAGCCGCGTGAACACGATCTCGACGACCGGCACGCCCTCCTCCGGATGCAGGCCGAAGGGAATGCCGCGCCCGTCGTCCTCGACGGAGACGGAGTTGTCCGCATGCACGGTCACGGTGATCTGCTTGCCAAAGCCGCCGAGCGCTTCGTCCGAAGCGTTGTCGATGACTTCCTGAATGATGTGCAGCGGATTTTCCGTGCGCGTGTACATGTCGGGACGCTGCTTGACGGGCTCGAGGCCCTTCAGCACCTTGATCGATGCTTCGCTGTAGCCGGCCGCCTTGGCGCTCATGACCGTGCGCCTGCCTCGTTCCGTGCCTGTGGCCATTGGGCTGGATTTTTTCGTGGACATAGTTGAACGTTGATCCGGCGTCGGGCGTCCTCGCGGGAACATGTCACGGCGTAACGCCCGAAATGCCGTCGAATGCCTGGATCCTGCTTGACGATTTGCCTGGCCGAAGGCGCGTCGGGCAAGGCTCTGGCCCTGTCCGTCGCCCCCGGCCGCGCTGAGAGAATAGCGGTTTTCGCTCGCCGCGCCACCTCGGGAGCATAAAATGGTCGTTGCGCGCGACCGGCCGGGCGCTTACCCGCGCTTCGCTTCCAGCGCTTCCCAGCGCTCGAGCGCGACGAGCAACTCCTCTTCGATCGCCGCGTACCGCTCCGAGAGCCGCGCGCCTTCCTTCGCGTCCCTCGCGAAGATCGAGCCGTCCTCGAGCTGCGCGCCGATCGCCTTCTGCTCCTCCTCGAGCTCGGCGATGCGCGCCGGCAGCGCCTCCAGTTCGCGCTGCTCCTTGAACGAGAGCTTCACGGTGCGCTGCGCGTTGCGGCCCGCCGCGCTTTCCTTGGGCGCGTCGTCGCGCGGCGCTTCCTTCGCGCTCTGACGCGCCGCTTCCTCGGCGATACGCTCCGAACGTTCGCGCTGAACCTGCCAGTCGGAGAAGCCGCCGACGTATTCGCGCCACCTGCCGCCGCCTTCCGCCGCGAACACCGAGGTCACGACGTTGTCCAGGAACGCGCGGTCGTGGCTCACGAGCAACACGGTGCCTTCGTAATCCGCGAGCAGCTCCTCGAGCAGTTCGAGCGTGGGGATGTCGAGGTCGTTGGTCGGCTCGTCGAGCACGAGGACGTTTGCGGGCCGCGCGAAGAGCCGCGCGAGCAGGAGGCGATTGCGCTCGCCGCCCGACAGCGAGCGCACCGGCGAGCGCGCGCGTTCGGGTGCGAACAGGAAGTCGCCGAGATAGCTCATCATGTGCTTCTTCACGCCGTTCACTTCGACCCATTCGCTGCCCGGGCTGATGGTGTCGGCGAGCGACTTGTCGAGATCGAGCTGCGCGCGCATCTGATCAAAGTATGCGGCCTGAATGTTGGTGCCGATGCGCACGCGGCCTTCGTCGGGCTGCAGCTCGCCGAGGATGAGCTTCAGCAGTGTCGTCTTGCCCGCGCCGTTCGGCCCGACAAGGCCGATCTTGTCGCCGCGCATCACGGTGGCCGTGAAGCGGTCGACGATGGTGCGCTCGCCGTAGCGCTTCGTCACGTCGGTCAGCTCGGCGACGATCTTGCCGGACTTCTCGCCCTGCCCGACATGGAGCCTGACATTGCCCTGCACGTTGCGTCGTTCTGCGCGCTCGCGGCGCATCTCGACCAGCCGCGCGATACGCCCGACGCTGCGCGTGCGCCGCGCTTCGACGCCCTTGCGAATCCACACTTCCTCCTGCGCGAGCAGCTTGTTGAACTTCTCCTGCTCGACTTTCTCGACTTCGAGCTGCTGGGCCTTGCGCGTCTGATATGCGGTGAAGTTGCCGGGGTACGACAGCAGGCGTCCGCGATCCAGCTCGACGATGCGCGTTGCCACGCGATCGAGGAACGCGCGGTCGTGCGTGATGAACAGCAGGCCGGTGCGCAAGGTGACGAGCAGCTCCTCCAGCCAGCGAATGCCTTCGAAGTCGAGATGGTTGGTCGGCTCGTCGAGCAGCAGCACGTCGGGGTCGGGCTGCACGACGAGCATGCGCGCCAGCACCGCGCGCTTTCGCATGCCGCCCGACAGCGCGCCGGTGCGCGCGTTGCCGTCGAGGCCGATCTGCGCGAGCGTCGTCGCGACGCGCGTGCGCCAGTTCCACGCATCGCGCGTATCGAGCGCCGATTGCAGCGCGTTCATGCGCGCGAGCAGCGCGTCGTGCTGCGCGCCTTCGGGCGTGTCAGCGAGCGAGTGGGCGACTGCGTCGTATTCGTCGAGCAGCGCGCGTGCTTCGGTGAGTCCCGAGGCGACGACGTCGAACACGGAGGCGTCGAGATCGAACTCGGGCTTCTGCGGCACGTAGACGGTCGTGAGCTCGCTCTGGCGCGTGACGAGGCCGTCGTCGGGCGCGGCGAGACCCGCCACGATCTTCAGAAGCGACGACTTGCCCGCGCCGTTGCGGCCGATCAGCCCGACGCGCTCGCCCGCTTCGAGCGAGAAGTCGGCGTGGTCGAGCAATGCGACGTGGCCGAACGCGAGCTGCGCGTCCGTAATCGAATAAAGCGACATGGGAAAACAGGATGAGTAGCGAACGGTCGGCGAGGAAGCCGACAACCGACGGAAGCGGCCATTGTACCGGGCGCGGCGCGGACCGCGTCGGCCGAGCGGACGAGGCGCGGCGGCGTCTCCCGTCCGGTCGCATATATGCAAAAAAGCCGCCCGGAGCGCGTCCGCGGCGGCCTTCACGCGCATGCGCACATGACGCTACTGGACGTGCACCTTGATCGTCTGGCTCATTTCCGGCCCGTACGAGCGATGCGCGCCGTCGCCGAACTGCATCGTCAGCGTGTGATCGCCGGGCGGCAGCTTCACGTCGGCCTCGGTCTGGCCCTTGCCGAAGTGCAGCGACGTGTCGTTCGCCGGAATGACCGTGCCCTTTGGAAGCGCCTTGCCGTCGATCAGCAGATGATGATGGCCCGTGCCTTTGGTCATCGTTCCGGCGGGCGCCACCGACATGCCGTCGACGCCGAATTTCACATGGACGGGGGGCTCGTGACGGTCGTGCCGTCCTTCGGCTCGACGAAATAGACGCGGGTCTGCGCATGCGCCGCGCCGGCGTATGACAGCACGAGTGCGCCCGACAGCATGGCGCCCAACAGCGTTTTGTTCAGCATCGTTTTCTCCGTGCGATCGGAGCCGGCGCTTCTGCGCTTCCTCCGATGCTATGCCCGGCAGTGAGGGGGAATCGGTCGATGGCGCTGCATCGGAGCCGGGCGACCCGAAAAGGATACACCGGGCATTCCGATACACGTATCGGGACCATCCTGCGGGTCGTTCGATGCGGCACGGCGTCGCGATTTCCGCCGCGAGCGGAGAACCTCATGGCCGATTCCTGTAAGATGCCGGGTCGCCGCGCCTCACGGCTCCAGGGCGCGCAAGCGGTCCATTTATCCTTTCGAATCAAGAGTCTGTCGTGAGCGAAGTCATCGAATACAAAAGCTGGGTCTGCCTGATTTGCGGCTGGATCTACAACGAGGAAGAAGGCCTGCCGGAAGAAGGCATCGCCGCCGGCACCCGTTTCGACGATATCCCCGCCAACTGGCGCTGCCCGCTGTGCGACGTCGGCAAGGCGGAATTCGTCGTCGTCGAATTCTGAGCCGTGCCGCCGCGCCCGCACGCGGCGGCATCCATTCAGGCTTTCAGTGCGCCACCGCGATCAGCTCGCGGCTCGTCTCATCCACCGGCGCGCGGCTCCAGTCTCCGTACCAGTCGATTCGCGCGAATCCCGCGTACTTCAGCACGCGCGTCAGTTCGTCGAGCGTGCGAAAACGTAGCTCGCTCGCGGCGCTCAGCGTTTCCTCGATGCCGCCCGTCCCCGGCTTTGGCACGAAGCGATAGCGCGTCGTAAACGCGACGCGCCCGGTCGTCGCCGGGTCGGGCTCCTTGCTCCGTTCCTGCCCACTTCGACGACGCTTCCGTCCGGCGCCTCGATGCGTCTCATCGAACGCTCCGGCGTCCGGTTCTCCCAGGCGCGCGCCGCCGGATTGCGGCTCTCGAACGCGATGCGCCTGCCCGGCCGCACGGCGCTGCGCGCGGCCGTGAGCGCCGCGAGCAGCGCCGCATCGTCGAGAAACACCTGCGCGACGTGTCCCGTCATCAGGAGCAGATCCGCCGCACCGACGAACGGCAGGGCGAGCGCATCGCCTTCGATCCAGGTCACCCTGTCGCTCTCGGGACGCGAGCGCGCGACGCGCAGCATCGCCGGGGACGGATCGATGCCCGTCACGCGATGGCCGCGCTTCGCCAGTTCGCAGGCGAGCAGGCCCGTGCCGCATCCGAGATCGACGACATGCCCCGATGTTTCGGCCAGCGCGAGATAGAACGCGGTATCGGGAGCGAAGGGATTGAGCGTGTCGTAGAGCGCGACGAGGCGCGGATCGGAATAAGGCATCAGCGGCTTTGATAGGCGAGCGCGTCGCGCATGGGCTGGCTGCCGATCATGATCGGGCCGGTGAAGGGCGTGTCGAGATCGAGAATTACGAGCACCGCGGAGGCGATCGACAGCGCGCCGAGCATGATCGTCACGAGCGAGAGCGCGTTGCGCGGCGCGATCAGCCCGAAGCACAGGAAGATGATGAGCAGCCATCCGACCAGAATCCGGTCGAACGGATAGGAGATGGGGCCGTGCGCCTCCTCGATCAGCTTCCAGCGCAGCGCGATCAGCTGCTCGAAGCGCGCGGCGCTCTCGGCGACGAGTGCGTGATGATAGGCATCGTGCGGCTGGAGCATGCGCACTTCGTGCTGGCCGCGGCTCAGCATCGCGCCGAGCGTGCTGCTCGCCAGATCTTCGTCCTTCCTCGATGGCTCGATGTTCGGATAGTCGTTGCCCGGCGGGCGCGGCTTGCGCGGCCAGGTGCTCGCGATCGCCGCCGCCGTGTACGCGCGCAGGAGCGCGCGCGTGATCGAGCTCGCTGCCGTAGTCGCGTAGTCGCGCATGGCGCGGTCGAGCTCGATGATCGACGTCGCATAGCTGCGCACGTTGTTATTGGTGGTGTCGGTGGTGTCGAAGATGGTTTTTCGCGGAGCGGTCAGCAGGCCGAGCACGAGCGCCGCAAAGGTCACCAGCAGCCGACGAGCAACTGGATCAGCTGCACGGTCTCCTGCGCCTTGTGCTCCTCGGGCAACAGCGGCCGCACGATCGCGCCCAGGCCCGTGGCGGCCAGCAGCAGAATGAAGACGAGCACCGCGGATTCGATTTCCGTCATGAGCGCGCGAGCCGGGAGGGCGTAGCCGGAGTGGTCGCATTATCGGCAGGAACCGCTTGCGGTTCAATGCGGCCGGAATGCCGGCGAGACGGGAATCGATGAAGGAGAAGCCGCCGGGCGCGGCGCGGGAAATCGTGGTCCCCCCGGCAGGAATCGAACCTGCATCTAGCGCTTAGGAGGCACTCGTTCTATCCATTGAACTACGGGGAGCGGACCGCGGCTCGCCGATGCGTCGGCGAGCGAGGGCAAAGTATAGCAAACGCGGCCGGCGGCATCGGAAACGTCGCAAAGAAAAATCCTGCCGGACGGCGCGGAGGAAAAAATCCGACGAATACGGGTTTTCACCTATCAAGTTTCGCTCGCACGCGCCGCCATCGGAATAATGGACCATTTCTCCGATATCAAGCCCCAGGGCGCGTTTTCGGCGTTGCTGGCAGACCAGGCCTGACGCACCTCGAACTGGTGCTGCGTCGTTCGTGTCGTGCGATTTCGGCGGTCCATTGCTGCCGCCCTCGTACTGGCGCGAGCGGCTCGCATCCATCATGCGCCAGTCACATCTCTCCCACACGCAGATTCAGACCGTGCATCGGCTGTATCTGCACATCGACGCGTTCGAGGCCGCCGCGCGCGCCCACGACGAGGAAATCAGGAAGGAGCGCGAGCGCGCCGCCGCCGCGAATGCGCCGGCCGTCGCCGCGGCCGGTCAGGCGGCCAAGTCTCAGGGCGCCTGACCGCTGCGAAGTTTCAGTGCATCGCTCAATGACGATGCCGCAACCACCATGCGCGCGCGATGCTCGTCGCGCCAGTCGTGCGCGAGCAAGACGATGCTGATGGCCGCCAGCCCCGCAAGGCCGACGAGAATGCCCGAGAGATCGAACATGGCGCCCTCCTGCTTCAGGATGCCGCCATGCTTCAATGATAGTCCACGCCCCGCGCGGCCTCACGCCGCCTGACGCGCCCGCTGCTGATGTTGGGCGTGCGCCGCGAGCCGCACCGCCGCGTTCGCCGTGCCGTAGCCGTCGTAGCCGCCGCGCCGCTTGATCACCTCCAGGAAGAAGCGCTGATCGAGCTGCTCCGTGTATGCATGGAAGAACTCGCCGCCGCGCTCGTCGCGATCGTAGAGGATGTTGTGCTCGCGCATCTGGTCGATCTGCTCGTCCGGCAGGCCGAAGCGCGCGACCAGATCGTCGTAGTAGTTGCGCGGGATGCGCAGGAACTTGACGCCGTCGGCCTCCAGCCGGGGCACGGCATCGAAGATATCCGGCGTGCTGAACGCGACGTGATTCAAGCCCGAGTCGCGATACGTCGAGAGCGATTCCGAAACCGCCGTATAGCGGTCGACCGATGCGTTCAGCGCGATGCGCACCGAGCCGTCGCGGCTGCGCACCGCCCGGCTGCGCACGAGGCCATAGGGGTCCGGCACGAGCACCGCCGGCTCGGTCTCGAAGCCGAACGCGCTCCGGAAGAACAGCACCCACGTATCGAGCGCATCGGCGGGCAGCGACAGGCATACGTGATCGATGCGCGCAAGCGGTCCCACTTCGTAAGGTCCGTCGATGTCGGTCAGAACGAAGTCGGATTCCCACAGCGTCGGGCCGCCCGGCGCTTCGTCGACGAAATAGTCGAGGCTGCCGTCCGGCGACTGCACGCCCGGCACCACGCGCTCGTTCGGGCCGACACGTCCGGAGAACGGTTTCGAGCCGTACACGGCGGCGCGCTCGAAGGCGAGTTTCGCGTCATCGACATGGAATGCCGACGCGCACAGCGACAGGCCGTGCCGCTGGAAGAACGCGCTCGCGAACGAATCGGCTTCGGCATTGAGCACGATCGACCCCGCGCCGTGGCGGTAAAGGAGGACGTCTTTCGATCGATGCTTGCCCGCGAGCCTGAAGCCGAGCTTGCCGAGCCATTGCGCGACGTGCTCGCGCGTTGTGTCGTCGACGGCGAATTCGAGGAACTGGAAGCCGATGTGCTCGGGCGGCGCCGGCGGGTCGAACAGCTCCGGCGGCGCCTGGTCGCCCATCAATTCGCAATTCGCGCGTCTACTCTTCGAGGAAGCGCAGCGAACGGTAACCGTCCGCCGCCGTGATCGCGGTCGGCGCGGCGCGGAAGCCGTCGTTGAAGATTTCCAGCGAGAGCGGTCCCTTGTACCCCGCTTCGAGCACGCGCGCCGTGAAGCCCGCGACATCGAACGCGCCCTGTCCCGGAAAGCAGCGATAGTGACGGCTCCATTCGAGCACGTCCATCGCGAGCACCGGCGCATCGGCGATCTGCACGAACGCGATGCGCTTGCCCGGAATCGACGCGATCTCGTCCACCGAATCGCGGATCGACAGCGTGTGGAAGGTGTCGAGCGCGAGACCCAGGCTCGGATGGTTCACCGCGTCGACGAGCTTCCATGCGTGCTTGTACGAGTTCACGTAGCGGCCCCACGCGAGCGTTTCGTACGCGACGATCACGCCCGCTTCCTCGGCGATGCGCGCGAGCGTGCCCAGCTGATCGATGAGGAGCGCATCGTCGCGAATGGTATCCGGCGATACGTTGCTGCACGCGAGGATGCGGTCCGTGCCGAGCTCGTGCATCAGCTCGAACTTGCGCTTCGCGCGCTCGACGTTCTTCGCGAGCCGCTCCGCGCTCACGCCCTCGAAATCGCGAAATGGCTGGAACAGGTAAATGGCGAGCTCCAGGTCCTTGCACATGTGGCGCACGTCGCCGGGCGTGCCGTCGAAGTACAGAAGATCGTTCTCGAAGATCTCGACGCCGTCGAAACCGGCCGCTTCGATGGCCTGCAGCTTCTCGGGCAGCGTGCCGCTGATGGATACCGTCGCGATGGATGTCGGGATTGAACGCAGCATCGCTGCCTCCTCGTTGCACTCAGTGTGATGCGGGATGGATCGGATGCGGTTGCTGTCAGTGTAGAACGCCCGCGCTGGGGACGGATGGCGAACGCGCGCAATCCATCTCATTCTGCGCGATAATAAAAACTAACTAGACCGTACAAATACATGAAAACACGGAACGACAGGACTCGTTCGTGCGTTCACACTGCGACCTACTCGATTTCGCACTGCAGCACCGCGCCGGCTCCCCCGGCCTCCGCGGTCTTTTTGCCGCGCATGAAACAGTGCCCACCCATGCCGGAGCGCTCGCATGACCAGCAAGACTTCGTACCTCATCGGCCTGATCGGATCGGGCATCGGCGGCTCGCTCACGCCCGCCATGCACGAACAGGAAGGCCGCATTCTCAGGCTCAACTACGTGTATCGCCGCATCGACCTGCAGGCGCTGCAGCTCGAGCCGTCGGCCCTGCCCGACTTGCTCGTCGCCGCCGAGCGCATGGGCTACGACGGCCTTGGGCGTGGCGTTCGCGGCCATCGGCATCGGCGCGCTGGTGCCGGCGGCGATCATGTCGATCGCGGCGGCGAACCTCTATACGCGCAGCGTGCACCGCGAGTTCATCAACACGTCGATGACGCCGGAGCAGGAAACGAACGTCGCCAAGCTGGTTTCGCTGATCGTGAAGGTCGGCGCGGTGGTGTTCATTCTCGCGCTGCCGTTGACCTACGCGATCCAGCTGCAGCTGCTCGGCGGGATCTGGATCATCCAGACGCTGCCCGCGCTCGTGCTCGGCCTCTATACGCGCGTGCTCGATCACCGCGGCCTGCTGATCGGCTGGGTGGTGGGCATCGGCGTCGGTACGTGGATGGCGGTGTCGCTGCAGCTGAAGGGCTCGATCTACCCGCTGCATCTGTTCGGCTACACGGTGCCGGGCTACGCGGCCGTGTGGGCTTTGATCGCGAACCTGATCGTCTCGATCGCCGTGAGCCTGCTCGTGCGCGTGCTGGGCCTGAAGCGCTCGGACGACTCACGCGTTCGGAAGATTATCTGGACATCGTGGAAGGCTGATTCGCCGCTCTGCGGCGACGCGTCGGGCCCCCGCTCGACGTGTCTCGCCAAAAGTTGGTAAAACGCCCGTAACAGCCGCTGGCCGTTGCGGGCGTTTCGTTCATGCGGTGCGCGTTCCGGTCGGGCGGGCGAGTTGTTCATCGACGCGAGTGAACCATGCTTTCTCCGACATCGACGTTACGCAGGCGCGGCCGTGTCGCGCGCTTCCTGCACTGGATCGCGTCACCGTACTTTCGCTACCGGCACGCGAACATGATCCACGCGGTGCGCGTCGCGCTCGCGATGGCGACGTCGTTCATCGTCACCTCGGGCATCAACCTGCCGCACGGCGTGTGGGCGTCGGTGTCGCTGCTGGTCGTGATCGGCGGGCTCCAGCATTACGGCAACATCCGCAAGAAAGCCGCCGAGCGCGCGCTCGGCACGATGCTCGGCGCGGCGTTCGGGCTCTTTCTCATCCTCGCGCAGACGCTCTTCGGCTCGCTGCTCCTGTTTTTCGTGCTGATGTGCGTGATCGCGGGCGGCTGCGCGTACTACGCGATCGGCAAGGCGGGCTATGTCGCGCTGCTCACGGCGATCACCATGGTCATCGTCTCCGGCCACGGCGACCTGCCGCTCGGCACCGGGCTGTGGCGCACGGCCAACGTGCTGATCGGCATCGTGATCGCGCTGGCGTTCTCGTTCGTGCTGCCGCAATACGCCACCTATTCATGGCGTTACCGGCTCGCGGACAATCTGCGCGAATGCGCGCGGCTCTACGGCGCCTTGCTCGACGGCACGCCGCTCATCGCCGAGGAAACCGCGCGGCGCTTCTACGCGATGAGTCAGCGGCTCGTGCAGTCGCGTGCGCTGATGGAATCGGTCGCGAAGGAAACCGGCGTGCCGATCGCGCGGCTGGAGGAGATTCAGCGGTTGCACCGCTCGATTCTCGCGGCGCTCGAAATGCTGTCACGTCGATGCCGGATGGCGCGGGCGCATCGGAGAGCCGCTTCGCGATCGCCTGTTCGCCGCGCGAGTACGCGGTGCGCCAGCAGCTCCTGCAGATGGCGCGCGCTGCGCTTCGAGCGCGTCGGTTTGCTGTATCGCGCGGTGGACGTGTCGGCGCACGCGGCGCAGCCTTGCGGCGACGAGAGCCGGAACGACTCGACGACGCAGGGCATGCACTGGCTCGCGATGCGCTTCGTCGAGCAGGTGGATCGCCTGCGCCTGCGTCTTTCGGAGATCGAGCGGCAGTGGAATATCGAAGGTACGCGGCCGCTCGGCGGCTGACGTGCTCGGCTGTCGAACCTCAGGGTGCCTCCGCTGTGCGCTCGGCGGCCACGTTGACCATCCAGGGCACGCCGAAAAGGTCCGTCAGCATGCCGAAGCCTTTTGTCCAGAACGTCGATTGCCAGGGCAGGAGCACATGGCCGCCTTCGGCCAGCCGGCTGAAGAGGCGTTCGCCGGATTGCGCATCGTCCGCGACGATCGACAGCGTGAATCCCGCGCAGGCCTTGCGTGGCTGCCCGTCGCGGCCGTCGGATGCCATGATCTTGTTCCCGCCGACGCGGAATACCGCGTGCATGACCTTGTCCTGCCACTGGGGCGGCGCGCTGCCGCCGTCCGGCGCATCACGGAAGCGGATCAGCGCGGTGACCTGCGCGCCGAAAGCGGCCTGATACAGCTCGAGGGCCGCGGCGCAATCGCCGTTGAAGAAGAGATAGGTATCCAGTTGCATGACCGAACGACTCTGTGGCTGAGCGGCGGACATGCCGCCCGGAGCACGAGAGTCTATTGCAACGGGATGTCCCGTCGACTCGGAAAAGGTCAAATGATGTCACCGCGCGGTGAAACAGAAAGGACCTCGGGCCGTCGGGCGCGGCTCGATCTGCCGCGTCCTCAGACCGGGGAGAGTCACTGAAGCGCGGTGATCAGCTTTTCCAGCTTGATCGTATCGGCGGCGAACGCGCGGATGCCTTCCGCGAGCTTTTCGGTCGCCATGGCGTCGTCGTTGACGAGGAAGCGGAACGTCGGCTCGTCGACGGCGATCTTCTCCACGTTCTCGTTCTTCACCGCTTCGGGCGAGAGCTTGCGTTCGACCTTCTCGTCGCTGTCGGCGAGCTTCTTCAGCAGATCCGGGCTGATCGTCAAGAGGTCGCAGCCGGCGAGCTCGGTGATCTGGCTCACCGTGCGGAAGCTCGCGCCCATGACTTCCGTCTTGTAGCCGAACTTCTTGTAGTACGTGTAGATGCGCCGCACCGACTGCACGCCGGGATCGTTCGCGCCGCCATTCTTCACTTCGTCCCACTCGGCGCCGGCGGCCTTCTTGTACCAGTCGTAGATGCGGCCGACGAACGGCGAAATCAGCTGTGCGCCCGCTTCCGCGCAAGCCACGGCCTGCGCCAGCGAGAACAGCAGCGTCATGTTGCAGTGGATGCCTTCCTTCTGCAGCACTTCCGTCGCGCGGATGCCTTCCCAGGTCGATGCGAGCTTGATCAGCACGCGGTCGCGGCCGATGCCGGCGTTCTCGTACAGTTTGATGATGTCGTGCGCCTTCGCGATCAATGCCTTGGTGTCGAACGAGAGGCGCGCGTCGACTTCGGTGGACACGCGTCCCGGAATGATCTTGAGGATTTCGGTGCCGAACGCGACCAGCAGATTGTCGATGATCTGCGGCATCGGCTGCTTCGCGTGCTCCTTGACGGTCTTTTCGAGCAGCGGCTTGTAGTCGTCCTTCTGGACGGCCTTCAGGATCAGCGACGGATTGGTCGTCGCGTCCTGTGGCTTGAACTGGATGAATTGCTGGAAGTCGCCCGTGTCGGCGACAACGGTCGTGTATTGCTTGAGCTGGTCGAGAGCGGATGTCATGTCGAGTCTTAGGCGCCTGCGCCTTTTGTCAAATTGCGGTAACCCGCGGATTGCCCATGAATGCGACGCCGCGCGGCGACTTCGCTCGCGTGGCGTGCCCCTGATGTCATGCCCTCATTCTAGTCCCGCGCGCGGCAAACGCGCTGATACCGTGCGCGGGGTGCCGGATTTCGACCCGCTGTCCGCGTGCGCGTTCCATCCGCCGGCGCACGGGTGGCGCGGAATCCGCCGAGGAATGCGCGGACCGCCGGCTGCCTCAGGTCCGCCGCGCATTGAGCACGAAATGTGTCGCGACGCCCGCGATCAGCCCCCAGAACGCCGGGCCGATCGACAGCAGCGTGAGTCCGGAGGCTGTCACCATGAACGTGACGAGCGCGGGCTCCCGCTGGCGCGCGTCCTGCATCGCGTTGGTGAGTCTGCTCATGATCGAGCCGAACAGCGCGAGCGCCGCGACCGAGACGACCAGCGCCTTCGGAAACGCCGCGAACAGCGCGGCGATGGTGGCGCCGAACGTGCCCGCGATCAGATAGATAGAAGACGCCGCGCACCAGACGGCCGCCGTGTAGCGCTTGTCGCGGTCCTCGTGCACTTCGCGGCCGGTGCAGATCGCGGCGGTGATGGCGGCGAGATTCACGCCGTGCGAGCCGAACGGCGCGAGCAGTAGCGAGGCGATGCCGGTCGTGGAGATGAGCGGGGCGGAGGGCGTCGTGTAGCCGTCCGCGCGCAGGACCGCGATGCCCGGCACGTTCTGCGAAGCCATTGCGACGACGAACAGCGGAATGCCGATGCCGATCGCCGCCGAGAGCGAGAACGCGGGCATCGTGAAGACGGGATGCGCGAGCGCGACATGAAAGCGCGAGAAGTCGAGCAGGCCGAGCGCGCCCGCCATCGCGACGCCCGCGGCGAGCGTCGCCGGAATGGCGTGGCGCGGCGCGAGGCGCTTGCCGGCGAGGTACGTGAAGAACATCACGAGGACGAGCGTCGTCTGATACTGCGCGGCGCGGAAGATCTCGATGCCGATCTCGAACAGGATGCCCGCGAGCAGCGCGGCCGCGATGCCGGCGGGAATGCATTTCATGAGCGTGTCGAACCAGCTGGTCAGGCCGACGGCGGTCAGCAGCACGGCGCAGACGACGAATGCGCCGATGGCGTCGGCATAGGCGACGTTCGGCAGCGATGAGACCAGCAGCGCCGCGCCCGGCGTCGACCACGCGACGACGATCGGCGCCCGGTAGCGCAGCGACAGGCCGATCGTGCAGACCGCCATGCCGATGGACAGCGCCCAGATCCACGACGAGATCTGCGCGTCCGATAGATGCGCGGCCTGGCCTGCCTGGAACATCAGCACGAGCGAACTGGTGTAGCCGGTCATCATCGCGACGAAGCCGGCGACGATAGTGGAGACGGAAGAGTCAAAGAAGGGGCGCAGCGCGACGGGCGCCGGAGGAGATGCTTTCACGCCTGTTCGTGTGGCCGTGTTCTTGTGATTACTTCGATAACGCCCGCCTCGCGGCTTCCAGGCCCGCCATCGTGAGCGCATACATGCCGAGAATCTGGCGGATCGCGGAGGTCGACTGGCGATATTCCCATAGCCGCTCGGGCTCGGGATTGAGCCACGCGTGATGTGGAAACTGGTCCGCGAGACGGCGCAGCCACACGGCGCCCGCCTCGGCGTTGTTGTACTCGACGGAGCCGCCCGGCTGCAGCACTTCGTAGGGGCTCATGGTGGCATCGCCGACGAAGATCAGCTTGTAGTTCGGCGTGAACTTGTGCAGCACGTCGAAGGTGGGCGTGCGCTCCTGGTGACGGCGGCGATTGTTCTTCCACAGGTAGTCGTAGACGCAGTTGTGGAAGTAATAGAACTCGAGATGCTTGAATTCCGCCTTCGCCGCGGAAAAAAGCTCCTCGACGCGCTTGATGTGATCGTCCATCGAGCCGCCGACGTCGAGCAGCATCAGCACTTTCACGTTGTTGTGGTGCTCCGGGACCATCTTCAGGTCGAGCCAGCCCGCGTTGGCGGCGGTGCTGCGGATCGTGTCGGGCAGATCGAGCTCCTCGGCGGCGCCTTCGCGCGCGAAGCGCCGCAGCGCCACCTTGATGTTGCGCGTGCCGATTTCCACCTGATCGTCGTAATCGCGATACGCACGCTCGTCCCACACTTTCACCGCCGTGCGGTCGCCCGACGGTTCGCCGCCGATGCGGATGCCTTCCGAGTTGTATCCGCCGTGCCCGAACGGCGACGTGCCGCCCGTGCCGATCCACTTGTTGCCGCCCTCGTGACGCTCCTTCTGCTCGTCCATCAACTGCTTGAGGCGCTCCATCAGCTTGTCGAGGCCGTCGAGCGCATCGATGCGCTTTTTCTCCTCAGCGGTGAATTCGCGCTCGAGGCGCTTCCTGAGCCAGTCGAGCGGAATCTCGAACGCTTCGCCGGGAAGCTGCGTTACGCCGTGGAAATACGCGCCGAATGCGCGATCGAACTTGTCGAAGTACTTTTCGTCCTTCACGAGCGTCATGCGGGCGAGAAAATAGAACTCGTCGAGCGACGGCGCGATCACCTGCGCCTTCAACGCTTCGAGCAGGGTCAGGTATTCCTTCACCGAAACCGGCAGCTTCGCGTCGCGCAGCGAGTAGAAGAAGTCGATCAGCATGGCGCGTTCTCCGTCGTGACGAACATCAGCGGTCGAGCCGGTACTTCAGATGCGTGCGCACGGCCGGCCACTCCGACTCGATGATCGAGAACACGACGGTGTCGCGATACGCGCCGTCGCGGCCGATCTGGTGATTGCGCAGGATGCCGTCCTGCTTCGCGCCGAGCCGCGCGATGGCCGCGCGCGACTGGTGGTTCATGAAATGCGTGCGGAATTCGACCGCGATGGCATCGAGCTTCTCGAAGGCGTGGCCGAGTAGCAGCAGCTTCGCCTCGGTGTTGAGCGCGGTGCGCTGCACGCGTTTCGCGTACCACGTATGGCCGATTTCCAGGCGTCGGTGTGCCGCCTCGACGTTGAAGTAGCGCGTGGACCCTACGACGTCGCCGGTCTTCGGATCGATCACGGCGAAGTTCGGATCGATCACGGCGAAGGGATGCGCGCCGAGCCGGTCGCGCATGTCGACGGCTGCCTCGAGGTAGGCGCGCGTGGTTCCGGGCGCGGGCACGCTCGTGTACCAGAGCTTCCACAGCTCACCGTCGGCGGCAGCAGCGGCGAGCGCCGCTTCGTGATCGAGGGTGAGCGGGACGAGCTTGACGTGCTCGCCTTCGAGCTATCCTTCACGCGTTCGTCACCGAGTTGCGAATCGCGCAGCCGCGATACCACGTCGTATTCGTAGAGGCCTTGCTGGGCCTTGGTCGTCGACTTGATGTGCCACTGCAGGAGCGGCATGTCGAGCGCGCCCGCCACTTCCTCCGCGTGCATGGTCTTGCCGGTGCCGGGCTCGCCCTTGATGAGCAGCGGCCGCTGCAGCGTCATGGCGGCGTTCACCGCGAGCTTGAGATCGTCGGTCGCGACGTATTGCGATGAGCCTTCGAAACGCATGACGAGGATCCGGTCGGGAAAAAATCCCAGTATAAGTCAGAAGCCCTTTCGGCATTGGCGCGCGCCGGGTATCGTTTGAGCCGCTCGACCGGCGGGATGTGGCGCCGCGCCCGACCCCGTTCGACGCCAGTGCGCAGACGGGCTCATCGCTTGTACAGGGACGAATTGTCGCAGGTCAAATCATTGCTTTTCAGCCGCTTTTCAGCCGATTCCTCTTGCCAGCAAGGCTTCCGCGTAGTTCGCGTGTTGACGGAGGGTAGGTCGCGCGGTACAATTAGCGCGATTTTTTTTGCCTGCGTGGCGACAGGACCCTGTAGCAGCAAACAGTCCCGAGAAGGTTGTGATGCGCTCGGCGCGGGCCCCAG
The DNA here is from genome assembly GCA_001189345.1 of Candidatus Paraburkholderia kirkii. Lineage (GTDB taxonomy): Bacteria > Pseudomonadota > Gammaproteobacteria > Burkholderiales > Burkholderiaceae > Caballeronia > Caballeronia kirkii_B. Next base: position 110,053 of record LFKV01000023.1, on the reverse strand, counting down.
GCCAGAAGAGCGCCGGATTTCCCCTCATGCTAGGTTAGAAGCTATGAACAATTTCGTTGGCAAATGTGCCGTGATTGCAGCGCTGTCGGGTCTCGCCGGCTTCGCGACCCAGGCGTCGGCCGACGTCGTCGGCAACGCGAAGGCCGCAGAGGGCAAGGTTGCGATGTGCATCGGCTGCCACGGCATTCCCGGCTACCGCACCGCGTACCCCGAGGTCTACGAGGTGCCGATGCTGGGCGGGCAGAACGCACAGTACATCGCCAATGCGCTGCACGCCTACAAGAAGGGCGACCGTCATTTCGACACGATGCGTGCCATCGTGACGGCGCTGTCGGATCAGGACATCGCCGACATCGCCGCGTACTACGCCGCGCAGACGCCCCAATCGAAGAACAATCCCGACAAGTGATCCGCGCGTGCAGCGGACCGGCGCCGTCGATACGGCATTTCGGGCACGCGGGCGCTATTTGCATGGGTCCGGAGCGAGCGCAGAAACGCCGGCTCGGACGACACAGGAGAATTCATGAAGCCCTCTCAGGCACTCCATAACAGCTTCAAGGCAGCATGCGCGGCAGCGGCGCTCATCGGCATGACGGCGTTCGGCACTGCGCACGCGGCCGACGCGGGCAACGGCAAGGTGCTGTCGGAAAGCCACAACTGCGCGGCCTGCCATGGCCCCGGCTTCAACAAGCCGGTGAGCGGCGAGTATCCGAAGCTCGCGGGCCAGCACGCGAGCTACATCTACTGGGCGCTGCGTCAGTATCAGATCGGCGGCGGCAACGTGAACTTCGGCCGCAACAACGCCATCATGGCGGCGCAGGTGCAGAACCTGTCGCAGAGCGACCTGAAGGACATCGCGGCCTACATCGAGTCGCTCGACGGCAGTCTCGTGCTCAAGAAGTAAGTCCGCTTCGCGGCACGCCTGGAAACGAAAACACCCCCACTTCTGCGGGGTGTTTTCGTTTGGCGGCTTCATGTGCCGGCGCGAACTGCGGAATGCTTAGTCCCGCGAAGCAAGGCACTCGATCAGCGCGAGGTAGGCGTCGGTGTCGGGCGGCGTGCCCGAGCGCTGCGCTTCCCAGATCACCTGTCCGAGGCAGTCCATGATCGCGTGCTGCGCGTCGTGCGGCGAGCCAGGCGCGCGACGAGGCGGTCGTGCGCGCGGCGGATGCCCGGCGGCTGATCGATCGACAGCTGCTCGCTGATCGCGAGATGCATCGACAGATGCAGAAACGGGTTGGTCTGGCCGCGATCGGGCGAGTAGTCGGCTTCGCGGGTTTCAGGATTCAGGAGCGCGTCGTGATACTCGGGATGCTGGCCGATCCACTCGGCGGCCATGCTTTCGAGCGGCGTCAGAATTTCGCCGGCGTGTTCCTTGCGCCAGGTTTCGGAAAAGAACTGGCGAACTTCGTCGCGGCTGGGGTTGAACATAACGTATTGGTCCGATTGCGTCGATTACGGGTTTCTCAACCCGTCATTGTAGACCGCAGTACCGCCGGCCGCTCATTCGACCGGCGCGGGCGTCTTCGGGCGGAACTCGCAGAGCGGCTCGATTGCGCAATGCCAGCACTCCGGCACGCGCGCCTTGCAGACATAGCGTCCGTGCAGGATCAGCCAGTGATGCGCGTCGTGCAGGAACTCCTTCGGCGTGAATTTCTCGAGCGCCGTTTCCACCGCTCGCACGTCCTTGCCGGGCGCGAGCCCCGTGCGATTGGCGACGCGGAAGATATGCGTGTCGACGGCGATCGTCGGATGCCCGAACGCCGTGTTCAGCACGACGTTCGCCGTCTTGCGTCCGACGCCCGGCAGCGCCTCGAGCGCCTCGCGGTTGTCGGGCACCTCACCGCCGTATTGATCGATGAGAATGCGGCACGTGGCGATCACGTTCTTCGCCTTCGTGCGGTAGAGCCCGATCGTGCGGATGTAATCCGCCACGCCTTCCTCGCTGAGCGCGAGCACCGCGGCGGGCGTATTGGCGACGGAGAACATCTTGCGCATCGCCTTGTTGACGGAGACGTCGGTCGCCTGCGCCGAGAGCATCACGGCGATCAGCAGCTCGAACGGCGTGGTGTATTCGAGCTCGGTCGTCGGATGCGGATTCAGGCTCCGCAGCGTCTCGAAGATGACGCGTCGCTTGTTGGCGTTCATTGTTCGATGTCCGTTCTCACGCGGGTTTGTCGCCGTCGGCGGGAGGGGGCACGTTATCGTCGTCGGTCAGCCCGAGACGGCGGCGGCGCTCCTCGGCGGCGTCGATTGCGCCTGCACGTCGGCGCTCACGTGCTCCGTGTTCTTCGGGCCCGCGCCGAGGTGCGTCATCTCTTCCTTCTTCCTGCGCGCGCGTTCCAGCGCAGCCTGGATGATCGCGCGTTTCTTCGCTTCCGGATCGTCGCTCGCTGCCGGCGCCGCCGGTCGTGCGTCCGCATTCAGGTCCGCGTTCGGGTCCGCGTTTGCCTGCGCCGCACGCGATGCCTGCTGCGCGCTCGCCCGCGCTTCGGCCGCCGCGCGCTCGCGTTCGAGGCGCGCCGTGCGGTGGTCGTGGCACGCCCGCGCCGCGTCGGCTTCCTCCTGGCTCCAGGCGTCCCAGCCGGTGCGCTCGCCCGTCACCGGCACCATCGCGATGCAATCGATCGGGCAGGGCGGTACGCACAGATCGCAGCCCGTACCCGGGGATGACCGTATGCATCTGCTTGGCCGCGCCGACGATCGCATCCACCGGGCAAGCCTGCATGCATAGCGTGCAGCCGATGCACACGTTCTCGTCGATCACGGCGACGGGACGCGCGCGCTCCACGCCGTGCGTGGTGTCGAGGGGAATCACCGGCTTGCCGAGCAGCGCGGCGAGCCGCGCGATGCCTTCGGCGCCTCCTGGCGGGCACTGGTTGTAGTTCGCCTCGCCCGCGGCGATGGCGTCGGCGTAGGGCCGGCAGGCGGGATAGCCGCACTTGGTGCACTGCGTCTGCGGCAGCAGGTCTTCGATGCGCTCTGCGAGCGTTCTGGAAACGGTTGCGGTCACGGGGTTGCGATGATGCCTGGGGACTGGCGCAGCGTGGGCAAAGGTGTGTCGCTACGTTCACGCCGGACGCCTGAAATGCACTGTAAAATGCTTCGGCGTCCACGATGACGGCACGCTGCATGTTCGGCGCGCGTCCCCTTCGAATGGGCGCGCTTGCCTTTGACCGCCATTATCGCCGAAGTCGGCGAGCACCGTGACGGATGGCCTTCAATCCCAATTGCCAATGCTCTTCGATGTGCGCATAATCGAAGCGCTTTTTCGTTTGACCGCAGGACGGTGTTTCCCAATAACCCTGGGCAGCGCCCGTTCACGTTATGTACCCCAACGCGGGCCGCGTGACGCTAATCCGGCAACGCGGCTCCCGAGTCATGCCACTATGTATCAGCCGAAAATCAAAAGAGATCCTGAAGGCACCCGGCGCCGTATCTTGCTTGCCGCCGCGGAGGAGTTCGCTGCCGGAGGCCTGTTCGGCGCGCGCGTCGATCAGATCGCGTGCCGGGCGGAGCCAATGAACGCATGCTCTATTACTACTTCGGCAGCAAGGAGCAGTTGTTCACCGCCGTGCTTGAGCATGCGCTCGCGGCGCTCGTCGAAGCCGAGCGCACGCTGGAGCTCGACGGCGTCGCGCCCATCGAAGCGATGACGCGGCTCGCGCATTTCGTCTGGGATTACTACCGGGACCATCCGGAACTGCTGCGCCTCATCAATAACGAAAACTTGCATGAGGCGCGATATATCAAAGGATCGAATCGCATCCGCGAACTCATTTCGCCGATCGTCACGACGCTCACGGCCATTCTCGATCGTGGCCAGAAGGCCGGATTGTTTCGCACCGACGTCGATCCGCTCAAGTTCTACGTGACGCTGTCGGGCCTCGGCTATTACATCGTCTCCAACCGCTTCACGCTGGAAGCCAGTTTCGGGCTCGATTTCAGCGAGCCGAACCAGCGCGAGCAGATCGTGCGGATGAACACCGAGTTGCTGCTGGCTTATCTGACGCGCCGCTGATCCATCGCCATCGCGCCCGCGCCGCCCGAAGAAAAAACGTCGCGCCTTTTGCAAGGCGCGACGTTTTGTTCTTGCAGCGGCGGAAGCGGTCGCGCGACGAACGCGCAACGCGCGGATCCGCAGGTTACGCGGGCACGGCTTCCGTCTTCGGCGTCTTGTCGTGCTCGAGGATGAACTCGCGCAATTGCGGATAAACCATCGTGCGCCAGCGGCGGCCCGAGAAGATGCCGTAGTGGCCGGCTTTGTCGGCAGTGAAATGTGCCGCTTGTGCTTCGCCGAAATGCCCGTGCACAGGTTGTGCGCAGCGCGCGTCTGGCCGCTGCCGGAAATGTCGTCGAGCTCGCCCTCGATCGTGAAGAGGGCGGTGTGCTTGATGTCCTGCGGACGCACCAGCTCGCCGTGCACTTCCCAGGTACCTTCCGCGAGCCGGAACTCCTGGAACACGATGCGAATCGTCTCGAGGTAGTACTCGGCGGCCATGTCGAGCACGGCGTTGTATTCGTCGTAGAACCGCCGATGCTGCTCGGCGTCCTCGTCGTCGCCGCGCAGCAAATTTTGATAGAAGTCCCAATGGGCGGTGAGGTGGCGCTCGGGGTTCATTGCGACGAAGCCCGCATGTTGCAGGAAGCCCGGATAAACCTTACGTCCCACGCCAGGATAGTTCGCTGGCACCGTGTAGATGACGTTGTTCTCGAACCACTCGTAAGAATGCTCGTTCGCCAGCGAGTTGACCGACGTCGGGCTGCGGCGCGCATCGATCGGGCCGCCCCATCATGGTCATGGTGCGCGGAGTGTCCTCGTCGCGGCTCGCCATCAGCGAAATGGTCGCGAGCACGGGCACGGTCGGCTGACACACGGAAATCACGTGCAGGTCCTTCGCGCCGATATGGCGGATGAACTCCTGGATGTACTCGACGTAGTCGTCCAGATGGAACGGGCCGTTTTCGATCGGCACCATGCGCGCATCAATCCAGTCGGTGATGTACACCTTGTGATCCTGCAAAAGCGTGCGCACGGTGTCGCGCAAGAGCGTCGAGTGTTGGCCCGAGAGCGGCGCGCAGACGAGCACGATCGGCTCGTTCTTCAGCTTGGTGACGGTGGCGCTGTCGTCGGCGAAGCGCTTGAAGTGCAGCAGGCGGCCGAACGGCTTCTCGATCACGGTCTGCTCGACGATCGGAATGTTGTGGCCGTCCTTGACGATCTGGTGAATATTGAACTCGGGCTTCTCGTAATCCTTGCCCAGCCGGTACAGAAGTTCGTACGCTGCCGCGAAACGGCTCGAGCCGGGAACGTAGGCGAGGGAACTGGCCGGATTGACGAACGATTTGGAAGCGGCCTCGGCCCATGCTGTGAGGGGAGACAGCACGGCCCGCTGAAATTCGTGAATTTGATAGAGCATGGTTGCCCCAGTAACTCCGGTTGGAACCGGTACGCCCGTTGATCCGGGCAAAGAAAGCATCCGGCGATGAACTCAACGGTACTCGATGACCCCCGGCGGCGCGGCGGGCTGTCGCCGCGCCGCCGGGGCACTGTCTTTCTTGCTTTTTCTTTCTGCTTTCTGCACGAGTCTTCTGTGCGATCGACTCTCAGTGATGAACGAGTCGAGGCAGGATTTTCCGCGCATTAAACGTTCAACTCAACAGATCGGCAGAAATTGCCGGCTTATAAACAACACCTCAGCAGCGCATCGAATAAACTACCAATGCTGCTTTGCAGCAATTTTGCCGGCAAAGCAACCATTTCGCCAAGCAAAACAGACATTTAAGAATTTCCTTCGGCGTCGGCGGCGTCGATCTCGGCCTGCGCTGCAACGTCCTCCGGGCTTTCGGAGCCCGACGGCTGGCCGGTCGCCTTCGCCATTTCCTCTTCGTGGCGCATCAGGTTCATCCCCGTATGAACGAGCGCCACGTGCGTGAATGCCTGGGGGAAATTTCCCACCATGCGCTTCGCCACCGTGTCGTATTCCTCCGCGAGCAGTCCGACATCGTTTGCGAGGCCGACGAGACGCTCGAACATCCGGTGTGCTTCGTCGATCCGGCCCTGCAGCGCGAAGTTGTCGACCAGCCAGAAGCTATAAGCCAGAAACGTGCCTTCGCCGGGCGGCAGCCCGTCCTCGACCTCGGCGGTGTGATAGCGCTTGACGAGCCCATCATGCGTCAGTTTCGTCTCGATCGCATGTACGGTTCCGGTCACTCGCTGATCGTTTGGTGGCAAAAATCCGAGCAGCGGGATGAGCAGCAGGCTCGCATCGAGCGCGTCGCTGCCATAGGGCCTACGTGAAGGAGTTGAGCTTCGCGTTCCAGCCTTTCTTGAGCACTTCGGCGCGCACGCGCGCGCGCATTTCGCACCAATGGTCGATCGGACCGGGCAGTTCGAACTTTTCTGCCGATTTGATCGCGCGGTCGTACGCGACCCAGGCCATCACCTTCGAAAAGGTGAAGTGCTGCCGGCCGCCGCGCACTTCTCAGATGCCCTCGTCGGGTTCTTTCCAGATCGTGTCCAGGTGCTGCAGCATCGCGCACTGGATCGACCAGGCCGTCTCGTCGCTCTGCAGGCCGCCGACGCGCGCGAGGTACAGCGCGTTCATCACTTCGCCATAGACGTCGAGCTGCAACTGATCGACCGTGCCGTTGCCGATGCGCACGGGCGCCGCGCCCTCGTAGCCCGGCAGCCACGGGATTTCCCACTCGGGCAGCCGCCGCTCGCCCGCGATGCCGTACATGATCTGGATTTGCGAAGGCGAGCCCGCCATCACGCGGCCCAACCACGCGCGCCATGCGCGGGCTTCGTCGTAGTAGCCGCCGCGCATCATCGCGAGCAGGGCGATGGTCGCGTCGCGCAGCCAGCAGTAGCGGTAGTCCCAGTTGCGGGTGCCGCCGAGCTGCTCGGGAAGCGAAGTCGTCGGGGCCGCGACGATGCCGCCCGTCGGCTCGTAGGCGAGCGCCTTCAGCGTGACGAGCGAGCAGCGGGGCGGGCGCCCAGCGGCCCTTGAGCTCGCTCTGGCCGGACCATTCGTGCCAGTGGTTCTCGGTGCGCGCGAGCTGCGTATGCGGATCGTGCGCGGGCGGCAAGCGCAGATGCGACTGCGAGTAGCACAGCGAGAAGAGTATGCGCTCCCCCGCGCCGACATCGAAGCATGCGGTCGTATGCATGTTCTCGCCGACCAGTTCGACGGGCGTGCGCAGCACCGCGAGGTCCGGTCCGGCGATGGCGCGAATGCCGCTGTCGTCGGGCAGGCGGCTGACCCAGGGCACGATGGAGCCGTAATCGAAGCGCAAGCACGAGCTCCATCTTCATGCGCACGAGCTCGGAATGACCGTTGCGCAAGGGCATGAAATCGACCAGGGTGACCGCGCCCTGCGGCGTTTCGAAATCGGTCTCGAGAATCAGCGTGTCCTCGCGGTAGCGGCGCGTGATGACGGGCGCCTCGCCATCGGGCAGCGCGGGCGGAGCCATCGGCCGTGCTCGGGCGCGCCGAGCAGCGCGGCGAAGCACGCGCCGGAGTCGAAGCGCGGCCAACAGAGCCAATCGACGGAGCCGTCGCGTGAAATGAGGGCAGCGGTGTGGCCGTCGCCGACCATCGCATAGTCTTCAATCGGTGCTGGCATGAGCGGACATCTTCCTGCTTGTGGCGACGCGGACCGAAGGCGGACGCGCGTCGCGGGTTGAGCAAAGGATTCGGGACGAATACGCCCGAGCGAAGGGCGGCGTCATGTCGGCGAACATGGACGCCGCATGCGTTCTGGCCGCATTCTGCCGCAATCGTTCTATGCAAGCAGAAAACCGGGCCGTGCGTGATCGCATCGCGCAGGCCCCGGATTGCGGCGACATGCCGCCCCGCTGACGGATGAGCACGGGCGAAGCGCCGGTCACGCCGTTGAAAAAACATTCGACTGATGTTTAGAATGAGGCTTCGTGAAAGATTTCGACGCCGCTCCGACGCCGCTCCCTCAGACACTGCATCTCATGCGTCTTTCACGTGGCCTTCATGCTTGGTTCGACCGGGCGCGTTGCGACGGTCATGCAGCATCGATCTTCAGGCCGTCGTGCGCATGCCGGTCTCGCGGTTCGTCCGGCCGGTCCACCGCGTCGCACACGTCGATTTGGTAGCGTTTTCGAGGAACGGAACCCCATGTTCTATCCGTCGAAAGCCGATTGCATCGCCATTCTCTCCGCCGCCAGCCGCGTGAGCGACGCCGAACCGCTCCTCGCCCTCGATCACCGGCATCTCGGCCTGTCGCGCAACGCGATGGAAACCGCCGCTGCCTTCCTCACGGAACGCGGCTGCTTTTCAGCCCTATACCTTCGGCGCGAGCGGCGTCAGCGTGGGCGCATTGTCGCTGCAGGGGCGTCTGCGTCTCAACCAGCTCGCCAACGGCTGATTCAGCCGACTGGGCGCGGCGCGTTCATCTGTTCTGCTTTCGTGACACTTTGCTCACGTGCGCGGGCCAACCCGTGCGCGTGCATTCCGTGCATTCGCGCGTCGGCGCGTTTCGCGCACGGCGGAACCGCGCGCGCGAATCGGCGTCACAACGCAAGGCGCGATCGGAGCGGCCGGCAAGCGTGCGGTCAGAAATGCATCGCTCCCATGCCGAACAGCCCGATCAACCCGATCGCGATCAGATAGATCGCGACGATGAAGTTCAAGAGCCGCGGCATGATCAGAATGAGAATCCCGGCGATCAGCGAGACCAGCGGGCCGAGACTGAGGTGAATCGTCATGGCGGCAACTCCTGTTGTTGGTTCGAATCGGGTCGGTTGGCCTGTCGCGCGTGGTGTATCTTGAGTGAGGCCGGTCGTTCGCGATGGCGCAATCCATGACTTTGGAGCGGAATTTGCTCCCGCACGTCGTTGGCCATGCGGCGTCTGCTTACTCGCGCATTGCCCTTGACGCGCATTGCCCTTGAAATAACAAGCAGCAAAAAGAGACGATCAGGAGGTTTCATGCATCCGAGCCATTCCTGCGGCGCCGACATGCCCGCATCCACAATCGCTCCGCAAGACGCGCGCCTGACGCCCTTCAGGTCGGCTGCCTGGACGAAGGGCCTCGCGCTGATGCTGTCGTTCGCGGCGGCGCAGGCTTTCGCGCAGACGCCCGCCGCACCGGCGCCCGACGCGGCGAGCGGCGCCGCCACGGCAGGGGCCGCGGACGGCGAAGTCTATGATCTGCTCATCGGCACCTACACCGGCGTCGGCAAGAGCGAGGGCATCTACGTCTATCGTTTCGATACCGGCAACGGCGAATTGTCCCGCATCGCGTCCGCGCAGACGGTGAATCCGTCGTATCTCGTCGTGAGCCGCGACCGGAATTACGTGTACGCCGTGAACGAATTGCCCGGCGACAACGGCCCGGCTTCGCAGCGTGGCGGCGTGAGCGCGTTTCGCTTCGATCGCGCGAGCGGCCAGTTGAGCTTTCTCAATCGCGTTTCGTCGGATGGCAACGATCCGTGCTATCTCGCGATCTCGCCCGACGGCAAATATCTGCTTACCGCCAACTACTCGGTCGCCGCCAATCCGGGCGGCAGCTTCGCGGTCTTTCCGCTCGCCGCCGATGGCCACGTCGGCCCATCGGTGCTGACGGTGCATCACGAGGGCGGCGGTCCGGTGAAAGGGCGGCAGGACAACTCGCACGTTCACTCGACCGTGTTCTCGCCCGACGGACGCTCTCTGTTCGCGCAGGATCTCGGCGTCGACAAGGTGTTCGCCTACCGCTACACGCCCGAGCCGTCCGCGAACAGCCGCGGCCTGTTCGGTCCGACGCAGGGGCGCTACACGCCCATCAAGGCGGGCTCCGGTCCGCGTCATCTGATCTTCGACGAACGCGGCACGCACGCCTACCTCACGACCGAGCTGAACGCATCGGTGCTCGTGTTCGACTACCACGACGGTCAGCTCACGCCAGTCCAGACCGTATCGATGATCGCGCCGGGCTTCAAGGACAAGATCGGCGGCGGCGCGCTGCATCTCTCGCCCGACGGACGCTTTCTCTACGCCACCAACCGCGGCGACGCGAACGAGCTGATCGCGTTTGCCGTCGATCCGCGCAACGGTCATCTGAAATTGCTCAAACGCTATTCGACGCTCGGCAAGACGCCGCGCGAATTCGCGATCGATCCGAGCGGGCGGTGGCTCGTCGTCGGCAATCAGGAGAGCGACAGCGCCTATTTCTTCCGCCGCGATCCGGCGACGGGCGAACTCGCGTCGGACCCGAAGCGCCTGTCGATCGGCTCGCCGGTCGATTTCAAGTTCGTCTCGCCTTCGTGACCCGACTGCCGGCGTGACCCGGGGCGGACCGGACGCCGCCATTCGCCCCGCGGCACGCGGTCCGACGACAATGAAAAAACACTGGTCAAGGCGCTTACCGTTTCGATGTTGTGCGCGCCGTTCGCCGCCCGCGCAAGCGATGGCCGCTGCGATTACTCGCGGGACTAGCTGTCGTCGGCGTGCGAGCGCGTGATGCGCATCGCGCACGACGGCACCTGAGATCTCTACCTGACTACGGCTGGCATATCGATGGCTACGACGATCGTGGCCATCTCAACGCGAATTCACGGGGCGGGGGCGGGGGCAAGCACTGGACCGACGCAAACGGCAATCAGGACATTCTGTTCGCGTTTCTCGATTCGCACAATAACGTCCAGCCGATCGGCGGCTATGCGCGGCAGTGGTAAACGAAGCCGGTGCTCGGCGGTCTGTCGCTCGGCGGCGGATACTTCGCCGGCGTCACGGCGCGCAGCGACATCGCGCATTACCTTCCGCTGCCGATCGCTTTGCCGATCGGCTCAGTGCGCTATCAGCGCGCATCGGTCATGGCGACGTTCATTCCGCATCAACAAAGGCGATGTCGCGTTCTTCTGGGGGTGCTACGAATTCTAGTACGATGCATTTCCGGCCCGCCGTTTCCTTCGCGTCCGACTGAAAGGTGTGCTGAGGAAATCGAAAGGCATCAGCAGGGAAAGCAAGATTGAATACGACTCACATTTTCGAATCGCGCGAGCAGGCTGCGCCCGGGCGCGACGAATCGGCGCCGCAGGGTTTCATCAGCGCGTTTCGCTTCTCGGGTGGCCAGGCGCTGCGGCTTTCGTGGGACGAGGCGCGCGAGGCCATCGCGGGCGAGGGCCCGAGGCGGCTGCATCTTTCCGCGAACGACGACACCGTCGAAGACTGGCTCGAAGGGGTCACGTCGATGCCCGATCGCGCGCGAGTTCCTGAACGGCGAGGATAAGCGTCCGCGCGTGCATATCGGGTCGAACTTCGTGTATGGCGTGGTCGCGGATCTCGAACTCGTCGCGAAGACGCCCGACACCGACGCCCCCGACGCGCGCGAGGCGAACCGTGCGACCGGCGCGCTGCGCTTCTACGTCGACAAGCACCGCATGATCACCGCGCGCGCGACCGCTGCAATCGACCGACCGGCTGCGCCACGCCGTGCTCGAAAGCGCGATGTTCCGCGACACCGTCGATCTGTTCGCGGGCCTCATCCGCGCGCTGAACGACACCTTCGCGGACCGCATCGACGAAATTGGCGACTGTCTCGACGACGTCGAGGAAAGCGTGCTGGAGGGCGGACACTCGAAGTGTCGCGCGTTGCTGGGCGACGTGCGGCGGCGCATCGTGGAGGTGAAGCGCTTCCTTCATCGATCCTGAGCGCAACGCGCTCACGCAGCTCGTCCTGCGCAAGCTCGAATGGGCCGAGCCGCGTTCGATGGAAGCGCTCGTGAGGCGATTCAGGTGCTCAACGGCCTGGGCGGCGGCCTGGAAGGGCTCTACGAGCGCGCGAAGCTGCTCCAGGACGAAATCGCCGCGGCGCTCTCGGAGGACATCAACCGCAAGCTGCTGTGGCTCGCGATCATGTCCGCGTTGCTGCTGCCCGCCACGCTCGTGACGGGCATCTTCGGCATGAACGTCGCGGGCTTGCCGGACACGAAGGATCCGATCTCGTTTTGGGATCGTGATCGGCGTGATGGCGGGATGCGCCGCCATCACGATCTTTCTCCTGCGGCGCGAGCACTTCGCGGTTGCCGTTGCTGCCCATCGGCGAGACGAGTCCGGCCGTTTCCATCTGCTCGACGAGACGCGCCGCGCGGTTGTAACCGATGCGCAATTGCCGCTGCACCGAGGAAATCGATGCGCGCCGCGTGCGCACGACGAAGGCCACGGCCTCATCGTAGAGCGGATCGGCTTCGGCATCCGGCGCATCGCCGACAGGTCCGGGGTCGCGCCGCCTTCGGACGTCGGCCCGGAGAAAATGCCTTCCTCGTACTCCGGCTCGCCGAACTGCTTCAGATGCTCCACCACGCGATGCACTTCGTCGTCCGCGACGAACGCGCCGTGTACGCGCTGCGGGTAGCCCATTCCCGGCGGCAGGAACAGCATGTCGCCCGCGCCGAGCAGCGATTCCGCGCCCATCTGGTCGAGAATTGTGCGCGAATCGATCTTCGACGACACCTGAAATGCCACGCGCGTCGGAATGTTCGCCTTGATGAGGCCGGTTATGACGTCCACCGACGGGCGCTGCGTCGTGAGAATCAGATGAATGCCGGCGGCGCGCGCCTTCTGCGCGAGACGCGCGATCAATTGCTCGATCTGCTTGCCCGTGACCATCATGAGGTCCGCCAGCTCGTCGATGATCACGACGATGAGCGGCAACGTCGACAGCGGCTCGGGCGCATCGGGCGTGAGCGAGAACGGGTTCGTGAGCTTCCTGCCCGCGGCTTCGGTGTTGCGGATCTTCTGATTGAAGCCTTGCAGGTTGCGCACGCCGACCGCGGACATCAGCCGGTAGCGCTTCTCTATTTCGCCGACGCACCAGTTGAGCGCGTTCGACGCGAGCTTCATGTCGGTCACGACCGGCGCGAGCAGATGCGGAATGCCTTCGTAGACGGAAAGCTCCAGCATCTTCGGGTCGATCATGATGAGGCGCACGTCCTCGGGCTTCGCCTTGTAGAGCAGCGACAGGATCATCGCGTTGATGGCGACTGACTTGCCCGAGCCCGTCGTGCCCGCGACCAGCATGTGCGGCGCTTTCGCGAGATCCGTCACGACCGGATTGCCGATGATGTCCTTGCCCATCGCGATCGTCAGATTCGACTTCGACGCGCGATAGACCTCGTCCTCGAGAATTTCCGAGAGGCGGATCATCTGGCGCTTCTGATTGGGCAGCTCGAGGCCTATGCAGATCTTGCCGGGAATCGTCTCGACGACGCGGATCGACGTGAGGCCGAGGCCGCGCGACAGATCCTTCATCAGGCCAACGATCTGGCTGCCGCGCACGCCGAGCGCCGGCTCGACCTCGAAGCGCGTGATCACCGGGCCGGCCGATGCGCCGACGACGGTCACCGGCACCTTGAACTCCTGCAGGCGCTGCTCGATCAGCTGGCCCGTTTCGTTCAGGCGCGCCTCGGAGACCGGTTCGGTTTCCCCGGAAGCGGACTCGAGCAGATCGAGCGTTGGCAGTTCGACCGCCGATGCGTGCGGTGCGTGGAATTCGAACTCGGTGGGCGTGAAGCCGCGCACCGCCGTCCGCGTCTCGGAGGGGGCGGGCGTTGCGGCGCTCGTCGGAGCGACGATGGGCGGCGGCGCGTGCGGTGTCGTCTCGGCGGCCGTCGCAACGGGTAAGCGCACGACGTTCGACGGCGAGGCAAACTCGTCGCCCGCGACCTGACGCCCGGCGACGTCGCGTTCCTCTTCCTCTTCGATCTCTGCTTGCGCTTCCGATACGGTCTCCTGCTTCGCCGCCGCGGCGGGCGGCTCGTCGATCACGCGCAGAAGTGGCGGGGTAGGGGGCTCGCGCCAGTCGACTTCCGAGGCGGGCGTGCCAGCCACGGCGGAGTCTGCGCGTGATCGCGATAGTCCGTCTCGCGGGCCGACGTGGACGTCGTGGTCTTGCCGGCGCTAGGTATCAGCGGCTCGGCTGGCACTTCGACCGGTGACGTTTGCGGGGCGAACGCCCGGCGGGCGAGTCCGCGCGCCGGGCGTTCGCCTGGCGGCGGCAGGGGCGCGTCGTCCGGCATGGGCGACGCGACCGGCAGGCGGCAGGCGTCGTCGCGACCGCGACGTCCGGTGCCGACGGCTCGAGCGGACGCACGTCGACGAGCGGCGGCGGCTCGACCAGCGCGGGCGCGATCGCGTGCGCGTCGATCAGCGGCATTTCGACGCGTTCGATTGCTTCGTGCGCGAGTGCGGGCGCTGCCGCGGACGCCGGGGTGACTTCGGGCGCCCGGGGCGGTTCGACGACGCTCGCTTTGGCTGCTGTCGGAGCGGAAACCGCGGCCTCGGGCGGCTCGGCATCCGGCTGATTGAGCGTGGCGCCGCCGATTTCCGCATGTCCGGCTCGCGCCAGCGCCTCGTGCCCGCGAGCGAGACTCGCGCCGGCAAGCGACGTCCACAGCGCCGTTTTCTCCTCGATGGAACGCAACGTCGCCTGAATCGATTCCGGCGCGGGCGGCGGTCCCGCTAGTTCGAGCGGCGTGGAGGGGCGCGAGAACGCGGGCGCGGCGAGCGGCGCCGGCGCGAACTCGCGCGCAGCGGCGCTTGCCCCCCGGACGTGACGGAGCACGGCTGAGCGCGCCCGGCTGAGTCTGCGGCACGGACGCTCTGCGCGCGGCATCCACGCCCGCCGCCGCGGAGGTCACGGACGCGGAAGCGCTCGATGTCCGCTGCGCCGGCAGCGACGACACCGCGCTGCGCGGCCGGTTCATTCCCGCAGTCGCGACGGACGGCTTCTGGCCGGGCGGCTTGTCGACGGCGATGGACGCGCGCAAACTCGACCCAGAGGCCGCGAACGCCGACGCCTGGCGCGGCGGATATTGCACATGCACGTCGCGGTTCGCCGCTGCCGCCGGTTTCAGCCAGCCGGCGGGCGCGGTCGGCTCTGTCTGCGCCGGTCGATGCGAGACGCCGGCCGCTTCGAAGGCGGGTCATGGATATCGCCGGCGGCCGTTATGGGCGCACTCGCACCGGCGCCGCGATTCACTGCGCCCTTGCTCGCCGCGGGAGGACGCCACACGGTCGGACGCTGATAGCGGCTGCCCCGATTGCCGGTCGGAAGACCGAGCGTCGGCTCGTCGGGCGTCGTGCGCGAGGGCGGCGCGTCGAAGCGTTCAGAGCGCGCGCCCGGGCGCGGCGTTCGAACCAGCCAGCTGGTTTGTCGCGGGATTTCTCGCGATTCGCTCTCGCCGGCCGGGGCTCGGCTGCGCGCTCGCGCGGCGTGAGCCAGCTTTGCGGCAGGCCGAAGCCGAACGCCTCGTCGGCCCAGGCGAGAACGGAACGCCAGCTGAATTCGATGAGCCAGGGGCAGAAAAAACGCGAGCACGAGCGCGGCGAGCGCGCCCGCGCCGAACGGATGCGCGAGCCCGCTCAAACTCGCGGCGAGCGCGCGCCCGCCGCGATTGATGTCCACCTGCGTTTCGAGCGCGCCCGCGAGTGTGCCTTCGAGCGTGCTGCTCGCGAGCAGCACGGCCAGAAAGCCGAGCCAGAGGCGGATCGTGCCGGGCCGCGCCGCCCGCCGCCGCCCGGCAGCGCCATCTTGACGATGCGCCAGAGCAGGGGGCCGAACCAGACGACCGATGCACCGAACCAGCCGAGAACTACCATGTGCATGCCTGAGAATGAACCGATGTTGGGTGAGACGGAGGAGATTGCTGCCCGGCCGCGCCGGTCTCGCCTGATGGCCGGGCTGTTCGATCGAGCAGTTTAACGGGTGGCGCGCATGCCCGACGCGCGTGCCGCAAGTACGCAACACATGCGCTCGAAGCGCGCCGCGTTCACTTGGCGTGAGGTGCGAAGGTGAGCACCTGACCGTCGTCGAGCGTCAGTTGCAGGGCTTGCGGAGGATTCATCTGCACGCCGCTTTTCGCGACATGCGCGAGCGCGTCGAGATACGGCTTCTCCAGCGCGGCGCTCGCACCGGACACGCACGCCATGCGCGTGCCGGCGAGCGGTCCGAACGTCAGTTTGCCGTCCTTCAGGTCGTAGGCGCCCGTGAAACGGTTGCAGCCCGAAAAACCGCTCGCCCTGCGATGGCCGCTCGCGGTCGAGAAATCGAGCGTGATCGGCTGGCCGCCGTCCTGAGCGCCGTGCGGAACGGCGCGCGCCTGACCGTGCGCGTCGGTCCAGCTCGCGAGTTCCCACTGCGTGTCGTCGAGCAGCTGGGTGGCGGCGGGATTGTAGGGATCGGTGGGCGGTGCGCTCGCGTCGGGGTGCCGGGGCATCGCGCAGCCGGCGACGAGGCTCGCCGCAGCCAGCGCCGCGCAGGCGCCGGCGCTTGCGCGGATCGCCCGTGAAAGCGCCTGCCCGCGGCGCGACAGGAAAAGTGACGATGAGCGCAAAGAAATGGCGCGAAGGAAGTGCGTGGGCATCGATGATCCTGAAGCTGGCTAAACTGTAAGCATATCGCACTCGTCCTACGATTTGTCTAGCGCCGAGATGCAACAAAATGATCGGGCGGCTCGCGCCGGGCCTCCCCGAGGCCGACTCCGACGACGAACCGCCGGGAATTCCGCAGCGCGATCGCGTGTCAATACCGCTTGTGACGAGAGTGTCGAACGTGCCGACAGGCCGGACGGCAGGATTATTGCGGCTGGCGCTGCGTGTTAACATCGAACATCGTGCGCAATTCCGCCGATTCCACCTCGTCACCGATTCATTCCTGGAGCACGCATGCAAACCGATCCACTCCGCGCCGGCGCCGCCGGTCCGAAAGCCGCGAACGCCACGGACGCGTTCACCGCACGCATCGGCACGCCGCTATCCGCGCACGCCACCCGCATCATGCTGCTGGGGGCGGGCGAGCTCGGCAAGGAAGTGATCATCGCGTTGCAGCGCCTGGGCGTCGAGGTGATCGCGGTCGATCGCTATGCGAACGCGCCGGGGCATCAGGTCGCGCATCGCGCGCACGTGATCGACATGACCGACGCCGCCGCGCTGCGCGCGCTCGTCGAAAAGGAACGGCCGCACCTGATCGTGCCGGAGATCGAGGCGATCGCCACCGACGCGCTCGCCGACATCGAAGCCGCCGGAATCGCGACCGTCGTCCCGACGGCGCGCGCCAAGCAGCTCACGATGAACCGCGAAGGCATCCGGCGCTTGGCCGCCGAGACGCTCGGCCTGCCGACCTCGCCCTATGCGTTCGCGAATTCGCTCGACGAAATGAAGGCGGCGGTCGCGAAGATCGGCTTTCCCTGCGTGGTGAAGCCGGTGATGTCCTCGTCGGGGAAAGGGCAATCGGTGCTGAAAAGCCACGCCGACGTCGAGCCCGCGTGGAACTACGCGATGGCCGGCGGCCGCGTGAATCACGGGCGGGTGATCGTCGAGGGTTTCATCGACTTCGAATACGAGATCACGCAGCTCATCGTGCGCGCGGCGGACCCGGCGAGCGCGGACGTATTTCTGCGAGCCGATCGGTCACGTCCAGGTGGTGGGAGGAGACTACGTCGAATCGTGGCAGCCGCAGGCGATGCGCCCCGCCGCGCTCGAGAAGGCGCGCGACGTCGCCGCCCGGGTGACGACGGTGCTCGGCGGCCGCGGGCTGTTCGGCGTCGAGCTCTTCGTGCGCGGCGACGACGTGTGGTTCTCGGAAGTGAGCCCGCGCCCGCACGACACCGGCCTCGTCACGCTCGCCATGCAGCGGTTCTCGGAGTTCGAGCTGCACGCCCGCGCGATCCTCGGCCTGCCCGTGGGATACCGCGCTGCTGCGCCGGGCGCATCCGCCGTGATTTACGGCGGGCTGGACGAGACGGGCATCGCGTTCGAGGGCGTGGCGCAAGCGCTCGCCGTGCCGGGCGCGGATCTGCGGCTCTTCGACAAGCCGGAGAGCTTCGTGAAGCGCCGCATGGGCGTCGCGCTCGCGACGGGCGCCGACACGGACGAGGCGCGCGAGCGCGCGAAGCTCGCCGCGTCGAAGGTCAGGCCGGTTTCGGCGAAGTGACCGGCGCCGCTGTGCCAGCGGGAGCAGACAAGTGAAATGGAAAGTGCCGACCGCGCTCGTCGCGGCTTCCCTGGGACTCTCGGGCTGCGGGCTCGCGGCGGCGCCGTGCCGGATCGGCGTCGGCGGGGCTGAAGATCGTGCCGGTGGTCGGCCATGTTGCGGCCGCGCCGACCGACGCATGCGCGGACGTGATCGATCCCTGACCGGTCCCGGCCGGTCGGAAGCGGCCTTCTTTCGCATCGACATTCAAAACGAATCACGAGCCGAACGATGAAGAAACTTCTCGCATGCACCCTCGTGTCGCTGGCTGCCCAGACGGCGCTCGCGATGCCGCTCACCGTGCCGCAGATCCAGACCGCATCGACGCAAACGACGCGCTACGACTGCAAGGACGGCAAGAGCGTCAGCGTCCAGTATACGAACACGCGCAACCATCAGAGCTTCGCGGCGCTGACCGTCGACGGGCGCAAGCTGCTGTTCGTGAACGTGATCGCGGGATCGGGCGCGAAATACGTCGCCGATCAGTACACGTGGTGGACCAAGGGCCCGCAGGCCAATCTCTACGACGAGATGGCCGCGAAGGATTCCCCGCCGCTCTTCGCCGATTGCGAGGCGCGCAAGAAGTAGGTGTGGGCGCGCCGCGTGCCGGAACCCCGCCGGATCGCTTGTGTGCCGCCCGGAGCGGTTCGGCGCGCGGTGCTACAATGTGCGGTTTTACGGCCTCGAGACTTGCGGCCGGACAGAAGACGAACGTGCGGCAACGCCGTTCGATGCCTGCCCAAGCGGCGCGTCTGCCCGGCAGTGGGCCGCTTGACCGGAAACGCGCGATGGCGCCTGCCTTGAAAGCGTCATCGAAACTGTGTTCCATCGGAACGCCGGATCGCGAGCCGAAACACGGGCGGCGCCAGAAGCGGGTCAGTTGGCGGGTCAGCCGGGCTCGCCGAACGAGCCATATTGCCCGCACCACGCGCCCGCGCGCGACTGACGCGCCGCGAGCGCACCGAAACACATCCGCGCAAGCGACCGGTCGCGCCAGATCGACCTCACGACCCGGCCGCGACTCGACCGGTCTCTTGCGCGCGCCGCATCCAGCGGAACTTTAGCGAAAGCCATATTCCATCATGTCCGATTCCGTTGCCACGAACACGTCCACAGCACAGGCCGCCGCGCCTACGTTCGACCAGTTCGGTTTGTCCGCCGACATTCTGAAAGCGGTGCGCGAGTCCGGCTACACCACGCCCAGCCGATCCAGGCGCAGGCGATTCCCGTCGTCCTGTCGGGCCGGGACGTGATGGGCGCCGCGCAGACCGGCACCGGCAAGACCGCCAGCTTCTCGCTGCCGATCATCCAGCGCCTTCTGCCGATGGCCAGCACGAGTGCTTCGCCGGCGCGTCATCCGGTGCGCGCGCTGATGCTCACGCTGACGCGCGAACTCGCCGATCAGGTCGCCGCCAACGTGCAGACCTACTCGAAGCACACGCCGCTGCGCAGCACGGTGGTGTTCGGCGGGGTCGACATGAATCCGCAATCCGAGGCGCTGCGCCGCGGCGTAGAAATCCTGATCGCGACGCCCGGGCGCCTGCTCGACCACGTCCAACAGAAGACGGTCAACTTGGACCAGGTGCAGATGCTCGTGCTCGACGAAGCCGACCGCATGCTCGATATGGGCTTTTTGCCGGATCTGCAGCGCATCCTGAATCTGCTTGCCCAAGGAGCGCCAGACGCTGCTTTTCTCGGCGACGTTCTCGCCCGAGATCAAGAAGCTCGCGGCGACCTACCTGCGCAATCCGCAGACCATCGAAGTCGCGCGCAGCAACCGACCAACGCCAACGTGCGCCAGATCGTCTACGAGGTGCACGAGAGCGACAAGTCCGGCGCGGTCGCGCAACTGATCCGCGAACGCGAGCTCAAGCAGGTGATCGTGTCCTGCAACAGCAAGATTGGCGCGAGCCGGCTCGCGCGCGTGCTGGAGCGCGGCGGCATCGTGGCCACAGCGATTCACGGCGACCGCTCGCAGAGCGAGCGCATGCAGGCGCTCGACGCGTTCAAGCGTGGCGAGATCGAGGCGCTGGTCGCCACCGACGTCGCCGCGCGGGCTCGACATCGCCGAGCTGCCGGCCGTCATCAACTTCGACCTGCCGTTCAACGGCCGTTCAACGCCGAGGATTACGTGCACCGCATCGGCCGCACGGGGCGCGCGGGCGCATCGGGCGATGCGCTGTCGCTGTGCAGCGCGAACGAGCGCAAGCAGCTGGCCGATATCGAAAAGCTGATCAAGCGTCCGCTCGAAGTCGCGCCGCGCGCGCGGCGCGACGGTTCGGCCCGCGTCGCGACGAGCGCTTGGGACGTTCCGAGCGCGCCGAGCACCGTCATCCGTCGCGCGACGATGCCGGCTCGCGCCGCCGCGCGGCCGGCAGCAGCCAGTCGACGAATTTTTCCTGAAAATCTTATGAGCCGTCGCCGTCGACGATGAAGCGTCAGCAGGAGGAAGCGGTCGAGCCGGAGCGCAAGAGCGCGCCGAAGCAGCCGCTCGCGGCGTTGCTCGGCGGCCTGGGCATGCCGCGCAAGCCGTCCTGAGTTCGTGCGTGGTCGAATCGAAAAAGGCAGCCCGCGTGGCTGCCTTTTTTGCGTCTGAGTGACGAATCTAGCGCGCGAAGCGCTTCGCCCATTCGGCCGTTGCGGCGCTGTAAAACCGGTCGAGCGAATCGGCCGGCGCGTCGATGCCGAGATGCCGCGCGGCCTGAGCGAGCGCATCGAGCGGCGCATGGCGATAGGGCGGGGCCGCGCCCGTCTGCTTGCTCAGTTTTTCTCCCGTCTCGCTGTTGACGACCGGCACATGCAGATAGGCCGGCGTCGGCACGCCGAGGCACTGCTGCAGATAGATCTGCCGCGCGGTCGAATCGAGCAGATCGGCGCCGCGTACGACGTGCGTGATGTCGGCGTCGGCATCGTCGACGACGACCGCGAGTTGATACGCCCACAAGCCGTCGGCGCGCTTCAGCGCGAAATCGCCGACTTCCGTCGCGAGATCCTGCGTCTGGCTGCCCTGCCAGCGATCCACGAAGGCGATGCGGGCCGCGTTGCCCGTCGTGCCGTTGTCCGGCACGCGCAGCCGCCACGCGCGCGCGGGCTTGCCGTTCAGGCCGTTTGCGGCAGGTGCCCGGATACGCGAGCGTCGCATGGCGCGCATGCGCGTGCACGAGGGAATCCGCGATCTCGCGCCGCGTGCAGCTGCACGGGTAGACGAGGCCCGTGGCCTGCAGGCGTTCGAACGCGGCTTGATAGGCGTCGCCGCGCCGGTTTTGCCAGACGGGCGGCTCGTCCGAATGCATGCCGAAGTGCGCGAGCGTCGCGAGGATTTTATCGGCGGCGCCGGGCACGGTGCGCGGCGTGTCGACATCCTCAATGTGCACGATCCAGCTGCCGCGATGCGCGCGCGCATCCAGAAAACTCGCGAGCGCGCTGACGAGTGACCCCGCGTGCAGCGGGCCCGTGGGCGAGGGCGCGAAGCGGCCGCGATAGGTCATCGACGCGTGCTTATGCCGCCTGGCCGACCCTGGCGTCCGAAATGGCAGGCGGGGCACGTCTCGCCCGGCTTGTAGAACGGCGACTTCTGATCCTCGACCGACACCACGGCGCGGCAGCCGAAGCATTGCGAGGTCGCGGTCGGCTGCAGGTCCGGATCCAGCGCCGTACGGTAATCGAACATGAAGCATTCGCCCGTGTAATGCGCGCGCCCACCTCCTCGAAGTACTTGAGGATGCCGCCCTCGAGCTGATAGACATGCTCGATGCCGACGTCCTTCATGTGGATCGCGGTCTTCTCGCAGCGAATACCGCCCGTGCAGAACGACACGACCGTCTTGCCTTCGAGGTCCGCGCGATTCTTTTCGATGACATCGGGAAACTCGCTGAATTTCGTGATGCGGTAATCGAGCGCGTTCTCGAACGTGCCGACGTCGGCCTCGAACGCGTTGCGCGTGTCGAGCATCACGACGGGGCGGCCTTCGTCGTCGTGGCCGCGGTCGAGCCAGGCCTTCAGCGTGGGGGCGTCGACGAAAGGCGCGCGGCCGAGCTCCGGCTTGATCGCCGGCTTTTTCATGGTGATGATTTCGCGCTTGAGCTTCACCAGCATGCGGCGGAACGGCTGCTTTTCGGAGAGGCTTTCCTTGAACTGCAAGTCGGCGAAGCGGCTGCCGAAGAGCGCGCCCGTGCGAACGTAGTCGATGAATTCGCGAACCTTGGGAATCGGTCCCGCGATGAACAGATTGATGCCCTCCGGCGCCAGCAGAATCGTGCTCTTCAGGCCGAGCGCCTGACAGCGTTCGGTGACGAGCGGCCGCCAGGCGGCGCCGTCTTCGATGGTGACGAATTTGTAGGCGGAGAGGTTCAGAATGCTCATGATCGGATGACGCTGGATACGGCTGTAACGGGTAAAAAATGCGGACGAGGCGAGGACATGCGGCTCGCGCAAAACCCGTATTATCCCGCAAACGGCGCGCGCTTCGCCGGAATCCGCGTGGCGCGTCATCCGTCCGCGCGCGCGCAATTTCGGGCGCCGCGCGGTGCCTCATCCGTTCGGCCAACGCCGGCGCCTCGCCCGTTTTCGCGATGGCCCGCATGTACAATACCGCCATGTCAGATCCCCGCTTCGTTCATCTCCGCGTCCACTCCGAATTCTCGATCGCCGACGGCATCGTGCGGCTGGACGACGTCGTCAAGGCTGCCGCGCAAGACGGACAAGGCGCGCTCGCGCTCACCGATCTCGGCAACGCGTTCGGCCTCGTGCGCTTCTACAAGGAAGCGCGCGGCAAGGGTGTCAAGCCGATCGTCGGCTGCGACGTCTGGATCACCAATCACGACGATCGCGACAAGCCTTCGCGTCTTCTTCTGCTTGTGCGCGACAAGCAGGGCTATCTCAACCTGTGCG
Source organism: Candidatus Paraburkholderia kirkii (assembly GCA_001189345.1). GTDB lineage: Bacteria > Pseudomonadota > Gammaproteobacteria > Burkholderiales > Burkholderiaceae > Caballeronia > Caballeronia kirkii_B. Next base: position 87,176 of record LFKV01000023.1, on the reverse strand, counting down.
AGCTGTTGAGCCGCGCATGGCTGACGAATCAATATCGCGGCCGTGCCGAAGTGATGCTCGAATGGCTCGAGGGTGGTCTGGCGGAAGAGTTGCTTGCGCTTTCGGGCGCGCAGACGGGCGACATCGGCATGGCGCTGGCGGCGGGCAACGCGGCCAGTGCGCAACGCAATGCCGAGCGCTGGGCGAAGCTCTTTCCGAACGCGTTCTATATTGAACTGCAGCGCGCGGGCCAGCCGGGCGAGCAGGCTTACATTCAGGAAGCCGTCGCGCTTGCCGCCAAGCTCGGGCTGCCGGTGGTCGCCACGCATCCGCTACAATTCATGACGCCGGACGACTACACCGCGCACGAAGCGCGCGTGTGCATTTCGGAAGGCGACATCCTCGCCAATCCGCGCCGGCAGAAGCGCTTCACGCAGAATCAGTATTTCCGCACGCAGGACGAGATGTGCGCGCTGTTCGCGGATATTCCTTCCGCGCTGGCGAATACCGTGGAAATCGCCAAGCGCTGCAATCTCACGCTCGAACTCGGCAAGCCGAAGCTGCCGCTCTTCCCGACGCCCGACGGCCTCTCGCTCGACGACTACCTCGTGCAGCTGTCGAAAGAAGGGCTCGAAGTGCGCCTCGCCCAGCTGTACTCCGATGAAGCCGAACGCGACGCGCAGCGCGAGACGTACTACGAGCGCCTCGACTTCGAGTGCGGCACCATCGTCAAGATGGGCTTTCCGGGCTACTTCCTGATCGTCGCCGACTTCATCATGTGGGCGAAGAACAACGGCGTGCCGGTCGGACCGGGCCGCGGTTCGGGGGCGGGCTCGCTCGTCGCGTACGCGCTCGGCATTACCGATCTCGACCCGCTGCGTTACAACCTGCTGTTCGAGCGCTTCCTGAATCCGGAGCGCGTGTCGATGCCCGACTTCGACATCGACTTCTGTCAGGAAGGGCGCGACCGCGTCATCCAGTACGTGAAGGGCAAGTACGGCGCAGACGCCGTCTCGCAGATCGCGACCTTCGGCACGATGGCCGCGAAGGCGGCGGTGCGCGACATCGGCCGCGTGCTCGATCTCGGCTACATGTTCACCGATGGCGTCGCCAAGCTGATTCCGTTCAAGCCGGGCAAGCACGTGACCATCGCGGACGCGATGAAGGAAGAGCCGACGCTGCAGGAGCGCTTCGATTCCGAAGACGAAGTGCATCAGCTGCTCGAGCTCGCGCAGCGCGTGGAAGGCCTCACGCGTAACGTCGGCATGCACGCGGGCGGCGTGCTGATCGTGCCGGGCAAGCTCACCGACTTCTGCCCGCTCTACACGCAGGGCGAGGACGGCGGCGTCGTCAGCCAGTACGACAAGGACGACGTGGAAGCCGTCGGCCTCGTCAAGTTCGACTTCCTGGGCCTCACCACGCTCACCATTCTGGACTGGGCCGAGCGCTATATCCGCCGTCTTGATCCGTCGAAGAAGGACTGGAATCTCGCGCAGGTGCCGCTCGACGATCCGGCCTCGTTCTCCATCCTCAAGAAAGCGAACACCGTCGCCGTGTTCCAGCTGGAAAGCCGTGGCATGCAGGGCATGCTGAAGGACGCGCAGCCGGATCGCTTCGAGGACATCATTGCGCTGGTGGCACTGTATCGTCCGGGCCCGATGGACCTGATTCCGAGCTTCTGCGCGCGCAAGCACGGGCGCGAGATCGTCGAGTATCCGGATCCGCGCGTCGAGCCCGTCCTGAAAGAGACCTACGGCATCATGGTCTATCAGGAGCAGGTGATGCAGATGGCGCAGATCATCGGCGGCTACTCGCTCGGCGGCGCGGACTTGCTGCGCCGCGCGATGGGCAAGAAGAAGCCCGAGGAGATGGCCAAGCATCGCGAGATCTTCGCCGAGGGCGCGGCGAAGAACGGCCTCACGCGCGAGAAGTCCGACGAGATCTTCGACCTGATGGAGAAGTTCGCGGGCTACGGCTTCAACAAGTCGCACGCGGCGGCGTATGCGCTGCTCGCGTACTACACTGCGTGGCTGAAGGCGCACCATCCGGCCGAACTCATGGCGGCCAACATGTCGCTCGCCATGGACGACACCGACAAGGTGAAGATCCTCTTCGAGGACTGCGTCGCGAACAGCATGAAGGTGCTGCCGCCGGATGTCAACCAGTCGGCGTATCGCTTCGAGCCGGTCGCGGAAGCCGACGGCACGCGCTCGAAGACCATTCGCTACGGCCTCAGCGCGGTGAAGGGCAGCGGACAGAACGCGATCGAGGAAATCCTGCGCGTGCGCGAAGACGGTCCGTTCGTCGATCTCTTCGACTTTTGCGAGCGCATCGGCCGGCGCGTCGTGAACCGCCGCACGGTGGAGGCGCTGATCCGCGCCGGCGCGTTCGACACGCTGCACGCCAACCGCGCGCAACTGCTCGCGTCCGTGCCGCTCGCGATGGAAGCCGCCGATCAGGCCGCCGCCAACGCGATGCAAGCCGGCCTCTTCGACATGGGCGACGCGCCGCTGCAAAAGCACGAACTCGTCGACGAGGCCATGTGGACGGACAAGAAGCGCCTGCAGGAAGAGAAGACCGCGCTCGGCTTCTATCTGTCGGGCCATCTGTTCGATGCGTACAAGGGCGAAGTGCGCCGCTTCGTGCGCCAGAAAATCGGCGAGCTGAAGGAGGGGCGCGACAAGCTCGTCGCCGGCGTGATCTCGGCCATGCGCACGCAGATGACCCAGCGCGGCAAGATGCTGATCGTCAATCTGGACGACGGCACCGGCCAGTGCGAGGTCATCGTCTTCAACGAGCAGTTCGAGGCCAACAAGGCGCTTTTCAAGAAAGACGAGCTGCTCGTCGTGCAGGGCCAGGCGCGCAACGATGCGTTCACGGGCGGCATCCGCTTCACCGTCGATACGGCGATGGACCTCGAGCGTGCCCGCAGCCGCTACGCGCAGTCGGTGAAGGTCGAGATGAACGGCAACGCCGACGCATTGCGTCTGCGCCGCGTTCTCGAAGCGCATGCGGCGGGCGCGCAAGCCGAAGCGCCGCCGCCCGCGCCGGCGCGCGAGAATGGCCGCTCGCGCCAGTCCGCGCCGATCCCGAACGGGCTGAACGTGAGCATCGTCTATCGCAGCGAGCACGCCGAAGGCGAAGTGCGCCTCGGCGACGCGTGGCGTGTCAAGCCGACCGACGAGCTCATCACGGCGCTGCGCGGCGAATTCGCGGGCAGCGCGATCGAAATCGTCTACTGATGCGCATCGGCATTTCGGCGAATGCGCTGAAGCACTCCGGCGGCCTCGAACGCTACGCGATGGATCTCGTGCGCGGATCCGCCGCCGGCTTCGACGGCAATCAAAAGCCAGCCTTTTTCGCGCGCCGGATCGATATGTCGTTGCCGGAAAGCCGCCTGGTCGAGCCGCATCGCATCGCCGTGTCGCTCCTGCCGGGCAAGTGGTGCGACGGATATTTCTCGTGGGCGCTGAAGCGCGCGCGTAGGAAGGCGAAAGTCGACGTGCTGATCGGCTGCAATCGCGTGGCAGGCTCGGAAATCGCCATTTGCGGCGGCACCCATATCGGCTTTCTGCGCGCGACCGGGCGGCGCGAGAAGCGCTCGGACACACGGCAGATCGCGCTGGAGCGCCGCCAGTACGCGCAAGCGGACGTGATCGTCGCGCATTCGGATATGATGCGCGACGAGCTGCGCCGTCTCTACGGCATCGACTCGGCAAAAATCCGCGTGCTGTATCCGCCCGTGGACGGCGCGCGTTTCTCAGCCGTCGATGCCACCGGGCGCGTGCGTCTGCGCGAGCAGTTCGGCTTCAAACCCGACGAAATCGTGCTGCTGTTCCCGTCGAGCAGCCACGAGCGCAAAGGTCTGCCGCTGATCGAGAAGGCGCTCGCCGGCGTGAACGTGGTGATCGCGGTCGCGGGACGCGCGCCGGAGAAGCCGGCGGCGAACGTGCGCTATCTCGGCTATGCGAAGCATATCGAGGACGCCTATCGTGCGGCCGATTTCACGATTCTCGCGTCGAGCTACGAGCCGTTCGGGCTGGTCGGCATCGAGTCGGTGATGTGCGGCACGCCGGTGATCTTTCCGGTGAGCATCGGCTGCTGCGATGCCATCGCCGACCACGCGAAGCACGTCTTCAAGCCGGGCGATGCCGACGACCTGCGCCGCACGGTGCTCGAAGCGATCGAAGCGCGGCGCGGCGGCGCGCGCGTGTCGGGTGAGGCCGTGCGCTACGACGCGGATGTCGCCTCGCACGTGAGCGCGCTCATCGAGCTCGCGCGCGGCATCGTTCAAGCAAAGCGTTGAACGCTCAGCGAAGCTCGTTCATGTGAGCGAGTTTCAGAAACCGGTAATAGACGGTCTGGGCATTGAACACGGCGATCATGAACCCCGTGCTGCCGTCGAGAAACCCGCGCCGCAGCACGTAGGTCCGCAAGAATGCCCACGCGCCGCGCGCGAGCGCAACGCCGAAGCTGCCGCGCTTGCCCGCCGCGTGCCGCTGCTCCGCTCCCGCCGTGGAGTATGCATCCAGCTTGCGCAGCACCGCTTCGAAGTTCTCGTAGGAGTAGTGCATCAGCTTGCCGGAGAGGCGCACGACCGGCTTGCCCGTCGACAGGACCAGCCGCTCGTGCACGAGATCCGGCGAGAAGCGCGCCGTGCCGCGCCGGAAAAGCCGCGGAATCCAGTCCGGATACCAGCCGCTGTGCCTGACCCACACGCCGCAGAAGCTCGACAGGCGATCGACGGCGTACACGTCCGCCTGCGGATCGGTGATCGCCGCGCGAATCGATGCCGCGAGTTCCGGCGTGACGATCTCGTCGGCGTCGATCGAGAGCACCCAGTCGGTGGAGAGCGCATCGAGCGCGCGGTTCTTCTGCGGGCCGAAGCCGGGCCAGTCGCGCGCGACGATCACGCGCGCGCGGTGCGCCTCGACGATGCCCACGGTCGCATCGGTGCTGCCGCCGTCGACGACGACGATCTCGTCGGCGAAGGAGATGGCCTGCAGGCACTGCGCGAGGCGCGCCGCCGCGTTGTGCGTGATGATGGCGATGCCGAGCGTCGGGGATTTCATGTCGATTCCGGATGGTGCGACGCGCCTTGTCGTTCTATTTGAGCGGGAGACAGCACGATCATCCGCGCCAATGCCATTTCACGAAGAAAAACGGCGAGAGCAGCCACGGGCAAGTCGCGTAAATGAACATTCTGAAGCGAAAGCCGAAGCTCACGTCCTTCGACCCGGCGAGCAGCGCGATCTTGCGCGCGAGCGAGCGCTCGCCGAATATCGCGCTCACGTAGCTTTCCCGGGCGGATTTTCCGGCGAGCAGCGCGCGCATCTCGCTGCCGACGCCGACTTTTTCGGCGTCGCTCACGAGCTGGCGCGTCTCGCCCGTGCCGTTGAGGTTCGCGAGCTTGATGCGCGCGATAAAATCCGCCGGCGTGCGCCATTTGCGCTTGCTCGACAGGCCGCCGCGCCGGTACAGCACCAGCGGCTCGTGCAAAGTGTGCGCGCCGTGGCTCATGATGGCGCGAAACGCCATGATCTGGTCCTCGCCGTAGATGCCCGGCGCAATCGGGCCGAACGCGTCGAACAGCCGCCGCGCCCACGCGTGCGCCGCGCCGACCAGATGCGGACGGCTGCCCGACCACGCCTCGAAGCTGCGGTAGCCGTCGAGGTCCGTCACGCGCAGCACGCCGTGCGCCCGGCCGTCGGCGTCTAGGTCCTGCAGGTCGGTTGCGATCAGATAGTAGCGCTTGCCGCTATCGAGCCACACGCGCATCACGCGCTCGACGCGCTCGAGTTTCGAGATGTCGTCGCCGGCGGCGATGAACAGCATCTCGCCCAATGCACGCGCCGCGAGCGTGCTCAGGTGCGCGCTGATGCCGAGATTCTTCTCGTTGCGATAGAGCCGCACGACGTGCGGGCCGCGATAGTCGCGCACGCATTGCTCGGCGACGGCGAAAGTGTCGTCGGAGGAGGCATCGTCCGAAATGAGGATTTCGAGCGGCGCCCAGGTCTGCGCGAGCGCGCCGCGAATCGCGTCGGCAACGGTTTTTTGCTGATTGAACGTGATAAGCAGGAAGCTGGCGAGCGGCGCGCCCGGCTCCTTGAGAGGTGTCGCTGACATTTCGGATTCACAACGCGTGGATTGCCCGGCACGCCGCCTGGCCGGGAGTCGATCGACTCCATAGCGAAGAGCGTGCCAGGCGGCTACGCCTATATATAATAACGTGGGTTTTTGGGACACGCGACCGGGCCGGCCGGTCAATCCCATGTCAGGTTCATCGATTTGGAAAAAAATCTGCGCTATGTCATCGCCAGCCTGGTCTTGCTGGCGCCCGCGAGCACGCTGGTCGTGCGGGGCGGAACCGGTTACTGCTTCTTCGTGCTGCTCGCCATCGCGCTCTTTGCCGGCTTCAGCAAGCCGTTTCGGCTCAAGGGCAGCCTGCTCGTGTCCGCCTATCCGTGGTACGCCGTGGGCATGCTGTGCTTCATGGTCTACCCGCCGCTACAGCAGGCGATCGAAGGCTATTTCCTGCCGCGCGAATTCGACGGAATGTCGCGTTTCGCGCTGAGCCTGCCGATCTTTCTGCTGCTCGTGAACGTTCCGATCAGGAATCTGAAGGCGTTCGGCTGGGGCTGCGCGCTGGGCGCGATCGGCGCGGGCGTCTGGGCAGTGTACAGCAACGTCCACATGACGATCGACGATCTCCATCGGCTCGGCAATGATTTCACGAATCCGATTCCCTACGGCAACACCGCGCTCCTGCTCGGATTCCTGTCCGTAATGACGATCCGCTGGGACAATTATCAGGGCGTGCTCGCGAAGCGCGTCGGCATCGCGGTGAAAGTGCTCGGGCTCGCGGGCGGCGTGTATGCGTCATATCTTTCGGGCACGCGCGGCGGCTGGCTCGCGATTCCGCTCTTTCTCGTGCTGTGTTCGCTCAATTTCGGCTGGGTCAGGCAGGCCCGGCACTGGCTCGTCGCACTGCTTGTCGCCGTGCTGGCGATGTCGGCGCTGCTCGCTTCGCCGCTCGGCCGCGAACGCGTGATGGCGACGCGCTCGGATATTGAGCACCTCGCGGAAGGCTCGGCCGCGTACAGCTCGATCGGCGCGCGCCTGCAGCTCTGGCGCGCCTCGATTCGCCTGTTCGAGACGCATCCGGCGACGGGCGTCGGCAAGGGCCATCTGGAGTCGTCGCTGAAGGATCTGGCGAACAAGGGCGAGGTGCCGGCCTACATCGTCAATCAGCGCGCGCACAGCGAGTTTTTCTCGACGATCGCGGAACTGGGCGCGGCGGGCGTCGTCTGTCTGGCATTGATTTACATCGGGCCGCTCGTGTATTTCGTGCGCTATCGAAGATCGCCGCACCGCGACGTCTCGACGGCCGCCTATTGCGGAATCACGGTGTCGGGGTCGGTTATCATCTTCGGCTTGAGCATCGACGTGTTCACCGTAGTGATGAGCACCGCGCTCATCGCGCTCATCTGGGCTGTGCTGCTCGCGGTCATCACGCACGACGCGCGCCGGCCGCAAGGCAAGCCGGGCCGCGGACCGATCGGCCAATCGGCAATCGACCAATCGGCGGAGCGACCCGGCGACGGCGCCGGTCCGCCCGGCGGCTGACGACGATACCAACAAACGCCGCGCGACAAGCGAGTCCAGCGCCGGGCGAAGTGGAGATACGCTCTTGAACAAGGAAGCAGGTTTGCGCAAGCCGATCGGCGGCAAGGAAAGCTCGTCGCCGATGGCGGTCATGAAGCGGCTGTGGCCGTACATTCGCCCGGTGATGGGCATGGTGCTCCTCGGCCTGTTGACGATGGGCATCGTCGCGGTGAGCGAGGCGGGCATTCCGATGCTGCTCAAGCCGCTGCTCGACCACGGCTTCGGCTCGAAAAGCAGCGATCATGCGAAGTGGCTGGTGCCGGCGGCGGTCATCGGCCTTGCATTGGTGCGCGGAGCGGCCCAGTACGCGTCGGGCTATTTCCTGTCGTACGTGACGAATAAGATCCTGCTGCAGCTGCGGCTCGAGATGTTCGAGCGCATGATCCACACGAGCGCGAGCTTCTTTCAGCGCGAGACGGCGAGCACGGTCATCAATGCGATCGTCTTCGAGGTGAACCAGATCCTGAGCGTGCTTTCGAGCGTCGTCGTCACGTTCGTGCGCGATTCGCTCACGGTCGTGTTCCTGCTCGGCTACCTGTTCATCCTCAACTGGCGGCTGACGCTGATCGTCGCGGTGATTCTCCCCGCGATCGGCTGGCTCGTCAGCAAGATCAACCGGCGCCTGCGCCGCCTGAACCGCGAGCATCAGACGCTTACCAACGAGCTGTCGTATATCGTCGAGGAGACGGTCGGCGGCTACAAGGTCGTGAAGGTGCATAACGGCGAGCCGTACGAAATCGGCCGCTTCACGGCAATGAGCCACCGCCTGCGCGGCTACGCGATGCGCATGCAGGTGTCGGGCGGCTTCGCGCAGCCGCTCACGCAGTTTCTCGCGTCGATCGCGCTCGCGACCGTCATCACGATCGCGGTCGTGCAGTCGGCGAACGACCAGACGACGGTCGGCGGCTTCGTCGCGTTCGTCACGTCGATGCTGCTCGTCATTTCTCCGTTGAAGCATCTGATCGACATCAATCAGCCCTTGCAGCGCGGCATGACGGCGGCGGAACTCATTTTCGGGCTGATCGACGAGCCCGCCGAGCCCGAGTCCGAGCCCGAGGGCGGAGGGCGGCGTCTGGCGCGCACGAGCGGCGAGGTCGAATTCCGCGACGTGACGTTCACCTATGGCTCGGTCGACCGGCCGACGCTCGATCGCGTGTCCTTCAAGGTCGCGCCGGGCGAGATGGTCGCGCTGGCGGGGCCGTCGGGCAGCGGCAAGACGACGCTCGTGAATCTGCTGCCGCGCTTCTTCGATCCGCGCGGCGGCCAGGTGCTCGTCGACGGCGTGCCGCTCACGGAATACGACTTGCACGATCTGCGCGGTCAGCTCGCGATGGTCAGCCAGGACGTCGTGCTCTTCAACGATACGATTGCCGCGAACGTCGCGTACGGGCAGACGCCGGATCGCGCGCGCGTGATGTCGGTGCTCACGGCGGCGAATCTCGCGGATGTGGTGGCTGCATTGCCGGATGGCATCGATACGCTTATCGGCGGCAATGGCATGCGGTTATCAGGTGGACAGCGTCAGCGTCTGGCGATCGCGCGCGCGATTTATAAGGACGCGCCGATTCTGATTCTCGACGAAGCGACGTCGGCGCTGGATTCGGAGTCGGAGCGGCACGTGCAGTCGGCGCTCGAGACGCTGATGAAGGGGCGCACGACGCTGGTCATCGCGCACCGCTTGTCGACCATCGAGCGCGCGGATCGCATTCTGGTCATGGAGGCGGGGCGCATCGCCGAGCAGGGGAGTCACGCGGAACTGCTGCGCAAGGATGGGTTGTATGCGCATCTGCATCGGATTCGGTATCAGCAGCAGGCGGCGTGAGGAGTCTTGGTCGCTCTCACCTGTCATGACCTCGGGGGGCGAACGTCATCGGCCCGATTCGTTCTCAGCCCACCAGCGCTCTTGCAGCCCAGTTGCCGAAGTTGCGATAGTCCGTGACTTCGGCGGTTTGGGCGAGCAGAGTCGCCGCGCGCCCGAATTCGATGTCGCTGGCGCCTTCTTCGAATACCACGAGTCGATCGGAGACTTCATCCGCCTGCTTGACGTCCGCGAACTTTCCGTAGACTTGATGGACGTGGCCCCAGTCTATCTTGCTGCCCGCGCCGAGCGCGATGGGTTCGATATAGAACAGGCGGTCGTTCGCCGCCTTCACAGCTAGAGGAATCTCGACGATGTGTCCGCTCATGCCCGTAGCGCGATATGACACGCAGACGCGCTCTTCGCCCACGGCGCCCACAAGTGCGGCGCGCACCAGCGCCTTGAATCGCGCATGATCCACTTTCGGCATCCATTTTTCCGCCGCGAAAGAAAGTGAAAGCGCGAGCTTGACTGCGTCCCAGAGTGCGAGCTCGGCGTCTTCCAAGGGCCCGCCAGCCGTAATGGCGAGATCCGTGCCGAACTGGGCGAATTGAACTCCCACCGTCCGGTTCAGTTGTTCGATTCGGGACTTCGTCAATTCGATCCCGGACTGTTCGGCGTGCATGGCCCTTTCACCGTTGTCGGTGAGGTAGAACGTCTGATCGGTCGGAGACGCGAGGTAGAACGCCGCATGTCGCCCGTCGCTTCCCAGCGTGAAGGGCGCCACGGCGCGTATGGACCGGCTTCCCGATGGTGAGCAACGCCACCCGGTGATCCGGAGAAGCTCCTCGCATGTCATATCGGCAGATGCAAATTCATTTGATGACCCTTCAGCGGGTGCACGAAGCCGCCAATCAGGGTCAGGTTTGCAAGCGGCAGGAAACAATCGATGAGCAATTCTATGTCATCGATTTTCTCCGCAACAGGCTCGGCGTACCCGTATCCCTCATCGGTCCATCGATGTAGGTAAAAGCGCCCGGGCAGTGTTTTTCTGTACCAAGGTCGGCCGCGGCCGATCCTGTTGGTGTGTTCGGTACTGTCCGCATCGATCGCCAGGATACGCGCCCGCCGATCAGCAATGATGCGTTGAACATTTCTTCCTGCTCGATTTCAGCCGCGCCCGCGTAATCTGTCCGCCGCGCCCGGAACTGGCTGACGAAGAATACGTCCTCACGAATCTCGGACGGACCATTTGACAAGCTCAGCTTGCACGATGACTGGAACTGTAGCCATTGCGGACTGGATTTCTGCTTCTTGGCAATCCACTCCATGGGCCGGACCGTCGATTTTTTCATGGCGATCAAGGCGTCGCCTCCGCGGCGCTGATTAGCGGCTTCGTCGGGTTCTTCATGCTGTGTGTGTCGATGCTGGGAGCCGGACTTTTTTTTAGAATCGGCGTTGCTCCAATTTATACATTGGATTCCGAACCGGGCCGAGCGCACGAGCCGCCCGGTGAGCGCGCGCTTCTGGAATGGACCTCGTCTGGAAGCGCCTGGGCGGAAACTCGTTAGCGCATTCTATTGCTCGCAGCCGAGTCCGACACCTACATCAACACAATGTCATACTGTTCCTGACTGAGATTGCTCTCCACCTGCAACGAAACCGGCTTCCCGATGAAGTCCATCAGCATGGCGAGATGCTGCGACTCTTCCTCGAGAAACAGATCGATGACCTGCTGCGAAGCCACGACCCGAAACTCCCTCGGATTGAACTGCCGTGACTCGCGCATGATCTCGCGCAGCACGTCATAGCACACGGTGCGCGGCGTCTTGACCTGCCCCTTGCCCTGACACGTCGGACAAGGCTCGCACAACACATGAGCGAGCGATTCCCGCGTGCGCTTGCGCGTCATCTCGACGAGCCCCAGCTGCGAGAATCCATTGACCGTCACCCGCGTGCGATCGCGCGACAGCGCCTTCTTCAACTCCCCGAGCACCTGATCCCGATGCTCGACGTTCTCCATGTCGATGAAATCGATGATGATGATCCCGCCGAGATTTCTCAATCGCAGTTGCCGTGCGATCGTATGCGCCGCTTCGAGATTGGTCTTGAAGATCGTGTCGTCGAAATTGCGCGCGCCGACATAGCCGCCCGTGTTGACGTCGATGGTCGTCATCGCCTCGGTCTGGTCGATCATCAGATAGCCGCCGGACTTGAGATCGACGCGTCTCGACAGCGCCCGCTGAATCTCGGCCTCGATGTTGTACAGATCGAAAAGCGGCCGTTCGCCGGTGTAGTGATGCAGACGTAAGGCCACCGCCGGTGTGAACTCCGCCGCGAAGTCCGCCAGCATCTGATGCGTCTCGCGCGAATCCACCTGGATGCGCGTGGTCTCGTCGTTGACGAAGTCGCGCAGTACGCGCTGCGCCAGGTTCAGGTCCTGATAGAGCAGGGTGGTGGGCGGCACGCGCTGCGCCTGCGCCACGATCGTCGCCCAGGTCTTGCGCAGATACGCGACGTCCGCCGCAAGCTCCTCGCTGGTCGCGTCCTCGGCGATGGTCCGCACGATATAGCCGCCTTTCTCGTCGGCGGGCAGGACGGCCGTCAGACGCGCGCGCACGGCCTCGCGCTCCGCCTCGCTCTCGATCTTCTGCGAGATGCCGATATGCGGCTCCTGCGGCAGATAGACGAGCGTGCGCCCCGCGATGCTCACCTGGGTCGACAGCCGCGCGCCCTTCGTGCCGATCGGATCCTTCACGACCTGTACCATCAGCGACTGGCCTTCGAAGACGATCTTCTCGATGGGCACGTGCGGCGTTGCCGAATGCGGCTCGCCCGCGATGCGCGGATGCCAGATATCGGCGATATGAAGAAACGCCGCGCGCTCGAGGCCGATGTCGATGAACGCGGACTGCATGCCCGGCAGCACGCGCACCACACGGCCGAGATAGACATTGTCGACGCGCCCGCGCGAGAGCGTGCGCTCGACGTGAAGCTCCTGAACAGCGCCTTGCTGAACCAGTGCGACCCGGGTTTCCTGCGGTGTGACGTTGATCAGGATTTCTTCGTTCATGGCCTGTTTAGAATTCGACGCGCGCCACGCGCAAGAGAGCTGCAGTTTCGAAAAGGGGCAGACCCATGATACCCGAATAGGACCCGTCGATTCGCTCGATGAACTCGGCCGCGCGGCCCTGGATGCCTTATGCGCCGGCCTTGCCGAGCGGCTCGCCGGTGGAGGCGTAGCGCCGCAGCGCAGCGCGATCCGCCGCGGCGAAACGCACTGTCGAGCGCGACAGCGCGGGTTCGAGCAATGCGCCGTCCGCCGCGACGACGGCCAGCGTCGTCAGCACTTCGTGCTCGCGGCCGACGAGGCGCTCGAGCATCGCGACGGCGTCTTCCTCGTGGATCGGCTTGCCGAGGATCAGGCCGTCGATGCTCACCGTCGTATCCGCGACGAGAACCGGCGCGGTGCCAAGCAGCCGTGCGCGTGCCGCGTTCGCCTTCAGCACGCAGACGCGCCGAACGTATGCATCGATGGCTTCGCCGGGCAGCTCGGCTTCGAGCGCTTCGGCATCCTCGTCGGGAAGGGGCAGAAGGAGTTCGTATCGCACGCCGAGTTGACGCAGGAGCTCCTGGCGGCGCGGGCTTTGAGGCGAGGTAAACGAAGGGATAAGTGGGCATCGTCAGGTCGGATTCGAGGTCGCGCGTTCGTCGTGCACGGCCTTCGATGTCCAACTATCGGAAAGCCTCACGCGCGATGATAGGGATGATTCTGCGTGATGCTCCACGCGCGGTAAAGCTGTTCGGCGAGCAGCACGCGCACCATGCCGTGCGGCAGCGTCAGGCTCGACACGCGCAGCATCAGTTCGGCGCGCGCTTTCACCTCCGGAGCGAGCCCGTGCGCCGCCGATCACGAACGCGACGTCGCGCCCGTCCTGCTGCCAGCCGGGCAGGGTCGTTCGCGAGCTGCATCGTGGTCCAGTCGCGGCCGCGTTCGTCGAGGGCGACGACGCGCGCGTTCTTCGGCAGGGCGGCTTCGATACGCTGCTTCTCGGCAGCCATCACGCTCTCGGCGTTGTGCCCCGACGATCGTTGCTCAGGCTTGATCTCCTTAAGCTCAATCCGCAGTTCGGGCGGCATGCGCTTCGCGTACTCTTCGAAGCCATTCGTGATCCAGTCGGGCATCTTGTATCCGACGGCGAGGATGACCAGCTTCATGAAACGAGGTTACGTCACGCCTGCTTGCGCGCGGTCTTGCGCGCGGGACGTTTGACGACGGGCGCGGCTTCTTCGTCCTCGTCGTCGTCGGAAACGCTCGCGCCGCCGAACATGTTCGGCTTCTGCAGCTTCACGCGCACGGGCTTGTCGCCCCAGACTTCCTCGAGGTTGTAGTACTGGCGCAGCGCCGGCTGCAGGATGTGCACGACCGCGTCGCCGCAATCGACCAGCACCCATGCGCCGATCTCTTCGCCTTCCGTGCTGACGTCGCTACCCGCTTCCTTGACCTTCTCGCGCACGCTGTTGGCCAGCGCCTTGGTCTGCCGGCTCGACGTGCCGCTCGCCACGACCACGCGGTCGAACAGCGACGTCAGGTGGCTCGTGTTGAACACCTTGATGTCTTGCGCCTTGACGTCTTCCAGACCGTCGATGATCGCGCGTTGAAGCTTCTGAATTTCCATGGTTACCGTGTCTTTACCGTTTCCGGTACAGGTGATATTGAACAATATAGTCCCATACGGCCGGCGGGACCTGAGCGCGGGCATCGTGCCTGCCCGCCATGGTACGCGCTTCCTCGCGGATCGCCGTCGCCGATACGTCGAGCAGCAGCATTTCGTCGATGAGCATGTGTCCGTGCGGGCTCGCGCGCAGCGTTTCGGGCGAGGCGCGGCGCTTTTCGAGTTCGGCGGCGACCTTGGCGGGCAGCATCGCCACGTCGAAGCCGGCGCGCGTTTCCATGCAGACGTGCGCGTAGTCGAAGAGCCCCTTCCATCGATGCCACGAATTGAGCTTGACGAGCTGATCCGCGCCCATCAGCAGCGCGATCGATGCATCCGCACCTTCGCGCTCGCGCCAGTGAGCGAGCGTGTCGACGGTATAGGTGTCGCCCTGGCGGTCGATTTCATCGGTGCCGACGGTGATCTTCACGCCGTCGAGCGTGAGCGATGCCGCCGCCGCACGCGTCATCGCCAGCCGATGCTCGGGCGCCGACACGCCTTCCTTCTGCCAGGGCTGGCCGGCCGGCAGCAGCACGAGCTCGGTCAGTTGCAGCAGTTCCGCGAAGCGCCGCGCGAGGGCCAGATGTCCGTTATGGATAGGATCGAAGGTGCCGCCGAGCAGACCGACGCGCGTCGCGCACGGCGTGCCGGCCGTAGCCGTGCCGGTCACAGCCATTCCCGCCGCACCAGGAAGTCGGAGTAGAGCCGCGCCTCGGGTGTGCCGGGCTCGGGTGTCCAGCCGTAGCGCCAGTTCGCGACGGGCGGCATCGACATGAGAATCGACTCGGTGCGCCCGCCGCTTTGCAGACCGAAATGCGTGCCGCGGTCGAACACGAGATTGAATTCGACATAGCGGCCGCGCCGGTACGCTTGGAATTCGCGCTCGCGCCCAGTGTACGGCGTGCCGCGGCGGCGCTCGATGATCGGCAGATACGCCTTCAGGAACGCATCGCCGACGCTTTTCATCATCGCGAAGGCGCGCTCGAAGCCGGGCTCGGAGAAATCGTCGAAGAAAATGCCGCCGATGCCGCGCTGCTCGTTGCGGTGCTTCAGATAAAAATACTCGTCGCACCAGGTCTTGAAGCGCGGATACAGCTCCGCCCCGAACGGATCGAGCGCGTCGCGGCAGACCCGATGGAAATGCCGCGCGTCTTCCTCGTAGCCGTAGATCGGCGTGAGATCCATGCCGCCGCCGAACCAGAAGATCGGCGCTTCGCCTGGCTTCGTCGCGGTGAGCATGCGCACGTTCATGTGTACGGTCGGGCAGTGCGGATTGCGCGGATGCATTACGAGCGACACGCCCAGGGCCTCGAAGCCGCGTCCCGTGAGTTGCGGGCGCGAGGCGCTCGCGGACGGCGGCAGCGCATCGCTCTGCACGTCCGAGAAGCCGATGCTGCCGCGCTCGAAGAATCCGCCGCCTTCCAGGATGCGCGTGACGCCGCCGCCGCGCAGATGCGCGCCGGGCTCGCGGGTCCAGGCGTCGGCGGCGAAGGCGGTGCCGTCGAAGGCGCCGAGCGTATCGGCAATGCGCGTCTGCAGGCCGGTCAGATAATCGCGGACGGCCTCGATATCGTGGGATGCGTCGCTTTCTATGCGCTGTTCCGCGCTGCGGTTCGGTTCACTCATCGATTGCTGCATTACGCCGTATCGGCGGCCAGGAATGGGCGGGGTAAACCCTTCGTCTCAAAACTCTCAAAAGCACGCTGCCGGACACGAGGTCCGGCAGCGCGCATGCTCATGCGACTTCGGTCGCGCTCGATCCGTGTTTCAGCCCTGTTTGTCGTGCTTGCGGTTCAACGCGCGATAGCCGATGTCCCGGCGGTACTGCATGCCGTCGAACGAGATCTTATTCACTGTATCGTAGACCACGGATTGCGCGCCGCGCACAGAATCCGCCAGTCCGACCACGCACAGCACGCGCCCGCCGGAGGTCGTGAGCTTGCCGTCGGTGAGCGCTGTGCCGGCGTGGAACGTCACCGCTTGCTCGGTTTCCGCCGGAATGCCGTTGATGCGGTCGCCGCGGCGCGGCGTGTCCGGATAATTGTGCGCCGCAAGCACGACGCCGAGCGCCGTGCGGCGGTCCCAGTCGAGTTCGACGCTGTCGAGCTTGCCGTCGATCGCCATTTCCACGACCTTCGAGAAGTCGCCCTTCAGGCGCGCCATGATCGGCTGCGTCTCCGGGTCGCCCATGCGGCAGTTAAATTCGAGCGTCTTCGGATTGCCGTTCGCGTCGATCATCAGGCCCGCATACAGGAAGCCGGTATAGCGGATGCCTTCGCTCTCCATGCCGCGCACGGTCGGCTGGATAATCTCGCGCATCACGCGCGCGTGCAGTTGCGGCGTGACGATCGGCGCGGGCGAGTATGCGCCCATGCCGCCGGTGTTCGGGCCGCGGTCGCCGTCGAGCAGGCGCTTGTGGTCCTGGCTGGAGGCGAGCGCCAGCACGTGCTTGCCGTCGACCATCACGATGAAGCTGGCTTCCTCGCCCGCCAGGAATTGCTCGATCACGACGCGCGCGCCCGCATCGACGAGCTTGTTGTCGGCGAGCATGGAATCGACAGCGGCGTGCGCTTCCTCGGCCGTCATCGCGACGACCACGCCCTTGCCGGCGGCGAGCCCGTCTGCCTTGATGACGATCGGCGCGCCTTTCGCGTCGATGTAGGCGTGCGCGGCGGCGATGTCGGAGAAGGTTTCGTATTCGGCGGTCGGGATGTTGTGGCGCTTCATGAACGCCTTGGCGAAGTCCTTCGAGCTCTCGAGCTGCGCTGCTTCCCGGCTCGGCCCGAAGATCTTCAGGCCGCGCGAGCGGAACAGGTTGACGATGCCCGCCGCGAGCGGCTGCTCCGGGCCGACGAGCGTGAACGCGACGTGCTCTTTCTCGACGAAGTCGGCGAGTTCCGCCGGATCCGTGATGTCGACGTTGCGCAGGCGCTCGTCCTGCGCATTGCCGCCGTTGCCCGGCGCCACATAGACGATCTGCACGCGCGGCGACTGCGCGAGCTTCCATGCGAGCGCATGTTCGCGACCGCCGGAACCGACGACGAGTAACTTCATTTGAATCCCCGAAATCCTAACTAAAAGCGGCTTGAGAAAAACGGTGGGCACATCAGGCCCGAGGCGCACGCATGACCGCGGTCATGACGTCGAAGGCGGCTCGCGCTGACATCGGCTGCGTCATGCGCCTTCCTCGGGTGATGCGGCGCCGCGTCGATTCAGCGGCACTGCTCCGGCATCCGGACCGGAGCGAAAGACGTTCCAGGCGAGGGCGGGGCGGCGCTCGAAGCCGCGAGCTCGCCCCACGGCGACCCGAAGCTCAGTCTTCGCTGATCGCGGCGTTCGTATAGACCTCTTGCACGTCGTCGAGATTTTCGAGCGCGTCGAGCAGTTTTTGCATCTTCACCGGGTCGTCGCCGCTGAACTCGACTTCCGTCTGCGGTTTCATCGTCACTTCGGCGAGTTCCGTCTTGAAGCCGCGGCTTCGAGCGCGTCCTTCACCTTTTGAAAGTATTTTGAAAGTCGTTAGGCGGGCAGATCACCTCGATGCTGCCGTCCTCGTTCGTCACGACGTCGTCGGCGCCGGCTTCGAGCGTCGCGTCCATCAGCTTGTCTTCCGGCGTGCCCGGCGCGAACAGGAACTGGCCGACGTGATCGAACATGAACGACACCGAGCCGTCCGTGCCCATGTTGCCGCCGAACTTCGAGAATGCGTGGCGTACTTCCGCGACGGTGCGGGTGCGATTGTCCGTCATGGTGTCGACGATGATCGCCGCGCCGCCGATGCCGTAGCCTTCATAGCGGATTTCCTCGTAGTTCGCGCCGTCGACGCCGCCGACGGCGCGCTGGATCGCGCGGTTGATGTTTTGTCCTTCGGCATGTTAGCGTTGTAGGCCTTGTCTACGGCCAGGCGCAGGCGCGGGTTCGAGTCGACTTCGCCGCCGCCCATGCGCGCCGCGACCTGGATTTCCTTGATGAGGCGCGTCCAGACCTTGCCTTTCTTCGCGTCGGCCGCTGCTTTCTTATGCTTGATGTTGGCCCATTTCGAATGACCCGCCATTACCTTTCTCCATCGCGCGCGGGCTCGTGCCGTGCGCCTAGTGTGCTTGTCGTGCTGAATGTGTCTGTCCGGCCCGCCATCGTGCGCAGGCTCGCGCGCGGCGTCTGTTCTTGCTTTTAAGCGGCTGCTGGGTTCGCCCGCGGATCGGTCTGATCCAGCGTAACCCGTATAGGAACAGACCGAAATTTTAGCATGGCGGCACGCGCCCTCAGTACGGCCGCGGTGGATCCGAACCGGAAAAGTCGCGCAAACCGGGCAGAATTCCGTCGATTCGCGGGGAAATCGCGCGATGGTGGCCAGAGAAACGCAAACCGCCGCGCGAACGGCGCGGCGGTGGCAAGCGAGCCGGGCGGCGCTCAGTTCTTCGTGCCGAACAGACGGTCGCTCGCGTCGCCGAGACCCGGGACGATATACACATGGTCGTTCAGGTGCGAATCGAGCGATGCGACGTACAGCTTCACGTCCGGATGCGCGTCCTGGAACACCTTCACGCCTTCCGGCGCGGCGACCAGCGCGACGAAGACGATGTTCTCGCCCTGCACCTTGCGGCGCTTCATCACGTCGACGGCGTGCATCGCCGAGTAGCCCGTCGCCACCATCGGATCGCACAGGATGAAGATGAAGACGCGTTCTTCCAGATCGGGCGGCAGGCGCACGAGATACTCGACCGGGCGATGATCCTCCGCCCGATACACGCCGATGTGCCCGACGCGCGCCGACGGAATCAGATCGAGCAGGCCGTCCGACATGCCGATGCCCGCGCGCAGCACGGGCACGATCGCGAGCTTCTTGCCGGCGATGACGGGCGCGTCGATCTCGAGGAGCGGGGTTTCCACGCGCTTGGTCGTGAGCGGCAGATTGTGCGTGATTTCGTAGCCCATCAGCAGCGTGATTTCCCGCAGCAGCTCGCGGAACGTGCGCGTGGAGGTGTCCTTGTCGCGCATGTGGGTGAGCTTGTGCTGGATCAGCGGGTGATCGAGGATAAAGAGATTGGGAAAGCGGCTGTCTTGTTTCATGGGTCTCGCGCGCGAAGCGCGTCCTGCTCGTGTGGTGGGCTGCCTTTCGCGCTCCGGAAACGGCGGTGGAACGACGGCGACGCCGGAGCGGACAGTGGCGACAGTTTACCGAAAAGCCCGCCCGCACCTAAGAAGATTCGCATGAAGCACGCCGCGAGCGGTCGCCGGCGTTGCCGCCCCGATTCTTCTAGAATTGCGCGATAAGCAGGGGAACGCGCGCGCCGTCATGCGCGCCGGACGAACTTCATGAACGATCACGGAGGATGGACGATGGATATGGGAATCGCGGGGCGTACCGCACTCGTGTGCGCGGCGAGCAAGGGGCTCGGACGCGGCTGTGCGGAGGCGCTCGCCGCCGAGGGCGTCAACCTGGTGATCGCCGCGCGCACGGCGGAAACGCTGGAGGCGACGGCTGCGAGCATCCCCTCGCAATACGGCGTGAACGTGCAGGCGGTCGCGTGCGACATCACAACACCCGAAGGCCACGCCGCCGTGCTCGCCGCGTGTCCCGCGCCGGACATTCTCGTCAACAACGCGGGCGGCCCGCCGCCGGGAGACTTCCGCAGCTTCACGCACGAGATGTGGATCAAGGCGCTGGAGGCGAACATGCTCACGCCGATCGAGCTCATGAAAGCGACCATCGACGGCATGATCGAGCGCGGCTTCGGGCGCATCGTGAACATCACGAGTTCGTCGGTGAAGGCGCCGATCGACGTGCTCGGCCTGTCCAACGGCGCGCGCTCGGGGCTGACCGGCTTCGTCGCGGGCGTCGCGCGCAAGGTGGCGGCGACCGGCGTCACGATCAACAACCTGCTGCCAGGCAGCTTCGACACGGACCGCATCGCCGTGATGCTGGAGGCGCAGGCGGAGGCGCAGAGCCTCCCGATCGACGAAGTGCGCAGGCGCCGCGCGCAGAGCCTGCCGGCGGGCCGCTTTGGCACGTCCGAGGAGTTCGGGAAGGCGTGCGCGTTCCTGTGCAGCGTGCACGCGGGCTACATCACCGGGCAGAATCTGCTGATCGACGGCGGCGCCTACCCCGGCACGTACTGACCCGGAATAATGACGAGAGGGAGACATCATGACCACACGCGTCGCGCTGATCGCGCACGACATGAAAAAGGACGACATCGTCTCGCTGTCCGGCGAGTTCGTCGACACGCTCGCGCAATGCAGTCTCGTTGCGACGGGTACGACCGGCGGACGCATCGCGGCGGCGCACGGCTGGAAGTCGAGCGCAAGCTTTCCGGGCCGTACGGCGGAGACCTGCAGATCGGCGCGGAGCTGGCCGAAGGGCGGGTGGACGTGGTGATCTTCCTGCGCGACCCGATGACGCCGCAGCCGCACGAGCCGGACATCAACGCGCTCGTGCGCGCGTGCGACGTGCACAACGTCCCGTGCACAACCAACATTGCGACGGCGCGCATGATTCTCGACGACCTGCGTCTGCGCTTTCAGCGCGATGCCTGAAGCGCCCGAAGCGCGCGGGCAAAACCCAAGGAGATGAACGAGCGATGAGCAAGGCAATCCGATTCGACAAAACCTGCGGTCCTGAGGTCATGAAGTGGGTCGACGTGGACGTGGGCGCGCCGGGCAAGGGCGAGATCCGCTTGAAGCAGTACGCGGTGGGGCTGAATTTCATCGACGTGTATTTCCGCACCGGCCTCTACCCGATGCCGCTGCTCGGCGGCCTCGGCATGGAAGCCGCCGGCGAGGTGACGGCCGTGGGCGAGGGCGTCACGCAGTTCAAGCTGGGCGATCGCGTGGCGTATGCGTCGCGTCCGCCGGGGGCGTATGCCGAGGAGCGCGTGATGTCGGCGGATTACGTCGTCAAGCTGCCGGATTCGATCAGCTATGAGGACGCCGCGTCGATCATGCTGAAAGGGCTGACCGCGCAGTATCTGCTGCGCCGGACCTATCGGGTGAAAGCGGGCGACACCGTGCTGATCCAGGCGGCGGGCGGAGTCGGCATGATCGCGTGCCAGTGGGCAAAGGCGCTCGGTGCGACCGTCATCGGCACGGTCGGCTCGGACGAGAAAGCCGAGCTCGCGAAGGCGTACGGCTGCGACTATCCGATCGTCTACACGCGCGAGAATTTCACGCAGCGCGTACGCGAGATCACCAACGGCGCGGGCGTGCCCATCGTCTACGACTCGATCGGCAAGGACACGTATATCGGCTCGCTCGATTGTCTCGCGCCGCTCGGGTTCTTCGTGAGCTTCGGCAATTCGTCGGGGCCGCTGCCGCCGATCGATTTGTCGGATCTCGCCGGACGCGGCTTGCTCTACTTCACGCGGCCGACGCTCTTCAGCTATATTGCCAAACGCAGCGATCTCGATGCGATGGCGGCGGACCTGTTCGAAGTCGTGTCGTCGGGCAAGGTGAAGACGAACATCCGCCAGCGCTATCCGCTCTCCGACGCGGCGCGCGCAGGAAGACCTCGAAGCGCGCAAGACGACCGGTTCGACGATTCTTCTGCCTTGACGCGAGGCCGCAGGGCGGTTCGTCACCGTAACGACCCAATATAAACATGAGCGAGCCGTCCTTTACCGTCGTCCTGATCGAGGACGAAAAGTAGATACGCCGCTTCGTGCGCGTGTCGCTCGAAGCGCAGGGCATGACGGTCCACGAGGCGGACACGGGGCAGAAGGGTCTCGTCGAGGCGGCGACGCGCAAGCCCGATCTCGTGATCGTCGATCTCGGCCTGCCGGATACGGACGGCATCGACGTGATCCGCGAGCTGCGCGGCTGGACCGAGCTGCCGGTCATCGTGCTCTCGGCGCGCACGCAGGAAGAAGAGAAGGTCGCCGCGCTCGATGCCGGCGCCGACGATTACCTCACCAAGCCCTTCGGCGTTTCCGAGTTGATGGCGCGGATTCGCGCGCATCTGCGGCGGCGCAATCAGGCGTCGGCGAGCGAGACGCCCGTCGTGACTTTCGGCGATGTCGCCGTCGATCTCGCGCTGCGCCGCGTCACGAAGCACGGCGAGAACGTGCATCTCACGCCGATCGAATATCGGTTTCTGTCGACGCTCGTGCGCCACGCGGGCCGCGTGCTCACGCATCGGCAATTGCTGGTGGAGGTGTGGGGGCCCTCGCACGTCGAGAGCCCCCACTATCTGCGCATCTATATGGCGCACCTGCGCCAGAAGCTCGAGCGCGACCCCGCCCAGCCCGAGCACATCGTGACGGAGACGGGCGTCGGCTACCGGCTGGTCGGCGCGGCGTGATGGCAAGCGTGCGTCTGTTCGAGCGCCAGCGCGTCGAGCATGGCGTCGATCGGCTCGTCGCCGCCGACGAACGCGATCATCTGATCGCTGATTCCGAGCGTGACGCACCGCACCGCGATATGCGCGACATCGGCGCGCGACACCGCCGGCATGTGCTCGGTGCGCTCGCTCGCGAGCCCGATCGCGCCGCGCGCCGGCTCGTCCGAGAGCGGTCCGGGCCTGAGAATCGCGTACGGCACGCCGCGCTGCGCGACGTATTCGTCGGCCTGGCGCTTCATCCGCGAGTAATGCCGTAGCGCAAGCGTGCTGCGCTCCGAATGGAACGCCGACAGCGCGCTCACCACGACGAGCTGCTGCACGCGCCGGCGCTTCGCGTAATCGGCGGTGCGCATGACGGTGTCGCGGTCGATCGCGCGTTCCTCGTGCATGCCCTCCGTTTCCGCCGATCCGGCCGCGTAGATCACATGCGTGATGTCGTCGAAGGCGTGGGAGAAGTCGTTGATGAGATCGCCGAGCACGATTTCGGCGCCTATTGCCGCGAACTCGCTCCGGTGCACCGATTTGCGCAGCATCGCGCGAAAGGGAATGGCTGCGTCGTGCAGGCGTCGCGCGACGAGGCCTCCCGTGCGGCCGTGCGCGCCGATCAGCAGAACCTTCAGCGTTTTCATGCGGGGACGCTCCTTCGCCGTGAGTCGCTATCAGACAAAGTAAGCGATTTTTGCGCGTCGTGCTGCGGGACGCATTTGCGCCCGCGGCATTTTTTCGCGTGCGGTTACTCCGCGGCGTTCGCGGGCCGCGCGCCGCCCTGACGGCGTGCGCGCCGTGCTTCCGCGCGGATGCGGAAGCGATCCATATAGAGATACACGACGGGTGTCGTATAGAGTGTGAGCATCTGACTCACGATCAGACTGCCGACGAGCGCGATGCCGAGCGGCGCGCGCATCTCCGAGCCTTCGCCGGTGCCGAACGCGAGCGGCAGCGCGCCGAGCAGCGCGGCGGTGGTCGTCATCATGATCGGGCGGAAACGCAGCAGACACGCCTCGCGGATTGCATCCCGCGGTGTCTGCGCGCCGTGGCGCGTCGCCTCGATTGCGAAGTCCACCATCATGATCGCGTTCTTCTTCACGATGCCGATGAGCAGGATCACCGCGATCAGCGCGATGATGCTGAACTCCGTGCGGAACAGGAGCAGCGCTAGCAGCGCGCCGATGCCCGCGGAGGGCAGCGTCGAGAGAATCGTGATCGGATGGATGTAGCTCTCGTACAGGATGCCGAGCACGATATAGACGGCTGCCAGCGCCGCGAGAATCAGCACCGGCTGATCGTTGAGCGATTGCTGGAAGGCCTGCGCGGTGCCCTGGAAGCTGCCGTGGATGGTCTGCGGCATGCCGATGTCGGCCATCGTCTCGTAGATCGCGGCGGTCGCGTCCGAGAGCGACTTGCCCGGTGGTAGGTTGAACGAGATCGTCGAGGCGACGAACTGGCTCTGGTGGTTCACCGACAGCGGCGTGTTGCCCGGCCCGAACTTTGCGATGGCCGAGAGCGGCACCATCGTCTCCTTCGACGTCGAGACCGCCGCGCCCGACGAGGAGCCGTTCTTGCCGGTTGCCGCGATCGCGTTGGTGGCGGAGTTCTTCACCGCGGCCAGCGCGAGGGCGGCCGAGGTGTCGGCGCTGCTCGTCGACGAGCAGCCCGCGCCGGTCGAGCCGGTCGCCGAAGTGGACGCGGTCGTCGTCGCTCCGGACGTGGTGGTCGATTGCGTCGAGGCCGAGCCGCTCGCCGTGCCGCCGGAGGTGCTGATGTAGATCTGCTTGAGCATCTCCGGGTCCTGCCAGTATTTCGGCGCGAGCTCCATTACCACGTGATACTGCGACAGCGGGTTGTAGATGGTCGAGACCTGGCGCTGGCCGAAGGCGTCAAGAGCGTGTTGTCGATCTGCGCGGGCTTGATGCCCAGGCGCGCGGCGGTCGAGCGGTCGAACGTGACCATCGCCTCCAGCCCGCCCTGCTGCTGGTCGGAGTTCACGTCGGCGAACTCGGGGCGCTTCTGCAGCGCGTCCGTGAGAATCGGCCCCCCCATTTGTACAGGTCGGAAGTCGTGTCCGAGAGCAGCGTGAACTGGTATTGTGCGTTCGACTGCCGGCCGCCCACGCGAATGTCCTGCACGGCCTGCAGGAAGGTGCGCGCGCCGGCGACGTCCGCGAGCGGCTTGCGCAGCCGGTTGATCACCTGATCGGCGGATACCTTGCGCTCGCTCTTGGGCTTGAGCGAAATGAACATGAAACCCGAGTTGGTCGAGCGTCCGCCCGTGAAGCCCGCGACGCTGTCGACGGCCGGGTCCGCCTCGACGATCTTCATCATCTCCGCGAACTTGATCTTCATCGCCTGGAACGAGACGTGCTCTGGTCCGCCTGGATGCCGCCGACGATGCGCCCCGTGTCCTGCTGCGGGAAGAAGCCTTTCGGCACGATCACATACAGATAGATGTTGAGGCCGATGGTCGCGATGAGGATCAGGATGATCATGCGCGGGTGCGCGAGCGCCCAGCCGAGCGTGCGCGCGTAGCCGGCCTGCATGCGCTCGAACTGGCGCTCGAGCCAGCGCGCGATGCGGCCTTCCTCGCGCTTGTCGTGCGGCTCCTGCAGCAGGCGCGAGCACATCATCGGCGTGACGGTCAGCGAGACGACGAGCGATACGCCGATCGCGAGCGACGGCGTCAGCGCGAACTCGCGGAACAGTCGCCCGACGATGCCGCCCATCAGCAGGATGGGCAGGAACACGGCGACGAGCGAGATGCTGATCGACAGCACCGTGAAGCCGACTTCGCGCGCGCCGAGTATCGCGGCCTGCATGCGCGGCACGCCTTTTCCACATGCCGCGTGATGTTCTCGAGCACGACGATCGCGTCGTCGACGACGAAGCCGGTCGCGATGGTGAGCGCCATCAGCGAAGGATTGTCGAGCGAGAAGCCGAGCAGATACATCGCCGCGAACGTGCCGATGATCGATATCGGCACGGCGACACTCGGGATCAGTGTCGCGCGCCAGTTGCGCAGGAACAGGAACACGACCATCACGACGAGTGCCACCGCGATCACGAGCGTGAGCTCGGTGTTGTGCAGCGACGCGCGGATCGTGGTCGAGCGGCGTCTGCTGCAGCACGGTCGCGGCGGAATCGTAGAGCGAGCCCGCGGTGCGCGTGGGCGAGGAGAGCGCGAGCACGAGAATCGGCGCGTCGGCCGGAGTTGACCTTGTGGTACGTCGGGTTCTGGCGCAGCGAGGTGGGCAGGTCGGCGCGCGCGGCGTTGATCGCGGCCTGCACGTCGCGCGCGGCGCCGTCGATGTCGCGGTTCAGGCCGAACTGCAAGGTGATGCGCGTCGTGCCGACCGAACTCATCGAGGTCATCTCGCTCACGTCGGCGATGGTGCTCAGATGCCGCTCGAGCGGGCTCGCGACGCTCGTCGCGACCGTCTCCGGGCTCGCGCCGGGCAGCGACGCCTGCACGGAGATCGTCGGGAAATCGACTTGCGGCAGAGGCGCGATGGGCAGCCTGACGAACGCGAACATGCCCGCGAGCGCGATGCCGATCGCGAGCAGTGTCGTCGCGACGGGCCGGGCGATGAAAAGACGCGACATGTTCATGATCTACTGCCCGTCGCTCGCCGGTCGCGGCGGATTCGGCATGTGGCGGCTGAAGCGCGCGCGCGCAGCCTGCGGCCGAGCGAATCGAAGCCGAGATAGATTACGGGCGTCGTGAACAGCGTGAGCAACTGCGACACGATCAGGCCGCCCACGATCGCGATGCCGAGCGGATGCCGCAGCTCGGAGCCCGCGCCCCAGCCGAGCATCAGCGGCAGCGCGCCGAGGAGCGCTGCCATTGTCGTCATGAGAATCGGCCGGAAGCGCAGCAGGCACGCCCGGAAGATCGCCTCGCGCGGCGGCTTGCCCTGATCGCGTTCGGCTTCGAGCGCGAAGTCGATCATCATGATCGCGTTCTTCTTCACGATGCCGATCAAAAGCACGATGCCGATGATGTCGAGATGGTGCCCGGTGATCATCAGCGAGAGCAGCGCGCCGACGTCCGCCGACGGCAGCGTCGAGAGAATCGTGATCGGATGGATGAAGCTTTCGTACAGCACGCCGAGCACGATGTACATCGTGACGATGGTCGCGAGAATCAGGAATAGCTTGTTCGACAGCGACGCCTGGAACGCGAGCGCAGCGCCCTGGTAGCGGATCTGGAACGACGCCGGCAGGCCGATGTCCTGCTTCGCCTGCTCGATCGCCTTCACCGCCTCGCCGAGCGATGCGCCCTTCGCGAGGTTGAAGGAGACGGTCGTTGCCGGAAACTGGCCCAGGTGCGTGACGAGCAGGGGCGCCGCGCGCTCGTGGAACTTCGCGATGGCCGAGAGCGGCACCTGTCCGTTGGTCGCGGTGGAGGAGGGCAGGTAGATGCCGTTGAGCGTCTCGCTGTAGTGCGCATCCGACGGTTCCGCTTCGAGAATCACGCGGTACTGGTTCGACTGCGTGAAGATCGTTGAGATGATGCGCTGGCCGAAGGCGTCGTAGAGCGCGTTGTCGACGGTCGCGGGCGTGACGCCGAAGCGCGCCGCCGTCTCCCGGTCGATCTCGATGTACACGGACTGGCCGTTCTGCTGCAGGTCGGTTGCCACATCGGTCAGCGCCGGCGTGTGCTGCAGGCGATCGACGAGCTTCGGCACCCATTCCGCGAACTCGGACGGATTCGGGTCCGTCAGCATGAACTGGTACTGCGTCGGGCTGACGGTGGAATCGATCGCCAGGTCCTGTACCGGCTGCATGTAGAGCTTGATGCCGGGAATGTCCGCGACTTCGCCCTGGATCGTGCGGATGATGTCGCTCGACGTGTTGCTGCGGTCGTCGCGCGGCTTCAGGTTGATGAGCATGCGCCCGCTGTTCAGCGTGATGTTCGAGCCGTCCACGCCGATGAACGACGTCAGGCTCTTGACGTCCGGATTCTGCAGGATCTTCTTCGCCAGCGCCTGCTGCTGATCGGCGACGACCTGATACGACGTGGCCTGCGGCGCCTGCGTGATCACCTGGATCACGCCCGTGTCCTGCACCGGGAAGAAGCCTTTCGGAACGAACACGTACAGCACTCCGGTCAAAACGAGCGTGAGCACCGCGACGACGAGCGTCGAGCGCTGGCGCTCCAGCACCCATTCGAGCGCGACGGCATAGCGCCCGATCACGTAATCGATGAACTGGTGCGCGCGCTTCGAAGCGCTTGCTTTCCTTCGGCGGCGTGTGGCGCAGGAGCTTCGCGCACATCATCGGTACGAGCGTGAGCGAGACGATCGCCGAGATCACGATGGTCACCGCGAGCGTGATCGCGAATTCGTGGAACAGCCGGCCGACGACATCGCCCATGAAGAGCAGCGGAATCAGCACGGCGATGAGCGACACCGTCAGCGAGATGATGGTGAAGCCGATCTGCTTCGAACCCTTCAGCGCCGCTTCGAGCGGCGGATCGCCTTCCTCGACGTAGCGCGATGTTCTCGATCATCACGATGGCGTCGTCGACGAAGCCGGTTGCGATCGTCAGCGCCATCAGCGAGAGATTGTCGAGCGAGAAGCCGCACAGGTACATTACGGCGAGCTTGCCGACCAGCGAGAGCGGCACGGACAAGCTCGGGATGATGGTCGCGTAGACGTTGGCGAGGAACAGATAGATGACTAGCACGACCAGCACGACGGATAGCGCGAGCTCGAACTGCACGTCGCGCACGGAGGCGCGGATGGTGGTGGTGCGGTCGGTCATGAGGCGCACGTCGAGCGCTGCCGGCAGCGCCTGCTGGAGTTGCGGCAGGATCTTCTTGATGCCGTCCACGACCTGGATCACGTTCGCGCCCGGCTGGCGCTGCACGTTCAGGATGATCGCGGGCGTCGAATCGACCCACGCGCCGAGCTTCGTGTTCTCCGGACCCTGAACGATGGTCGCGGCATCCGTGAGCATCACCGGCCGGCCGTTGCGATAGGCCACGA
This sequence comes from Candidatus Paraburkholderia kirkii, assembly GCA_001189345.1. GTDB lineage: Bacteria > Pseudomonadota > Gammaproteobacteria > Burkholderiales > Burkholderiaceae > Caballeronia > Caballeronia kirkii_B. The sequence continues at coordinate 58,700 of LFKV01000023.1, read as the reverse complement.
CCGCGCTCTTGTAGGCGTCGGCGTCCGTCAGCTGATCGTTCGCGTTGATGGTGTAGGCGCGCGTCGGACCGTCGAAGTTGCCCTTCGGCGTGTTGACATTGAGGTTGGAGATGGTCGTGCGCAGATCGTCGATGTTGAGCCCGTACGATGCCAGCGCGCGCGTGTTCGCCCGAATGCGCACGGCGGGACGATTGCCGCCGCTCACCGACACGAGGCCCACGTCCGCCACCTGCGAGATCTTCTGCGCGAGGCGCGTGTCGGCCAGATCCTGCACCTGCGTGAGCGGCAGTGTCTTCGAGCTGACCGCGAGCGTCATGATGGGGGAGTCGGCGGGATTCACCTTCGCGTAGATCGGCGGCGCGGGCAGGTCGGACGGCAGCAGATTGCCCGCCGCGTTGATCGCCGCCTGCACTTCCTGCTCAGCGATGTCGAGCGGCAGATCGAGGCTGAACTGCAGCGTGATGACCGATGCGCCCGCTGAGCTCTGCGAGGACATCTGGTTCAGGCTCGCCATCTGGCCGAACTGCTTTTCGAGCGGCGCGGTGACGCTTGATGTCATCACGTCGGGCGACGCGCCGGGATAGAACGTCTGCACCTGGATCGTCGGATAGTCGACGGCGGGCAGGGCGGACAATGGCAGAAAGCGCAGCGCGACCAGGCCGACTAGCATGATCGCCGCCATCAGGAGCGCCGTGCCGACCGGGCGCAGGATAAAAATGCGAGATGGGTTCATGCGTCGTGCTTGGGGTTACTGCTGCTGTTGCTGACGGCGATGGCCGCCGTGGCGGGCACTCGAAGCGCCCGAGGCCGGCGCCGCCGCGGCCGCGCCCGAGGCTCCCAACGCAGCGGAAGCACCGGAAGCACCCGAAGCCGCCTTCGCCTTCTCGGCCGGGATCGTGATCTTGGCGCCTTCCTTGAGGCGATCAGAACCGTCGATCACCGCGCGCTCGCCCGCCTGCAGCCCGGACTTGATGCTGGTGCGCTCGCCGTCGACGGGGCCCGCCTTCACGTTGCGCACCGTGACGGTGTTGTCCGGCTTCACGACGTACACGAACGCGCCCGACGAACCGTTCAGCACCGCCGAGGTCGGCATGATGGTCGCGTTCTTGATGACATCGACGAGCAGCTTCGTGTTCACGAACTGATTCGGGAAGAGCATGCCTTCCTTGTTGTCGAACGTGGCGCGCAGCTTGACGGTGCCGGTGGTCGTGTCGATCTGGTTGTCGACGGTTTCGAGGTAGCCGGATTCGAGCGCCGTGGTGTTGGCGCGGTCGTAGGCCGTGACCGACATCTTCGTGCCCGCGTGCAGCGGTTTGAGAATGGCGGCGAGGTTGTCCTCGGAGGTCGTGAAGATGACGCTGATCGGCTGCAGCTGCGTGATGACGACGACGCTGTTGTTGTCGCCCGTCGTCACGTAGTTGACCGGGTCGACCTGGCGCAGGCCCACGCGTCCCGAAACCGGCGCCGTGATGCGCGCGTAGATCAGGTCGAGCTTGTAGGTATCGACGTTCGCCTGGTCGGACTTGACCGCGCCTTCGTACTGCTTGACGAGCGACGCTTGCGTGTCGACCTGCTGCTTGGCGATGGAATCCTGCGAGAGCAGGGTCTGGTAGCGCTGCAGATCGAGGCGCGCGGTTTGCAGGAGCGCCTGGCCGTGCGCGAGCTGGCCCTGCGCGTTGCGCAGCGAGATCTCATACGGCCGCGGGTCGATCTGCGCGAGCAGGTCGCCCTTCCTGACCATCTGGCCTTCGTTGAAGGCGACGTCCATCAGCGTGCCGTTCGGCTGCGTCTTGACGGTGACGTTAGCGAGCGGCGTGACCGTGCCGAGCGAATTGATGACGACGGGCATTTCGCCTTGCGTGACGGTCGCCACGTGCACTGGTTGCGGCTGGTTCGCGGCGCTCTGAGCGCCGCGGCGCGGATTCGGCGGTGGCGGGCGGGGCGGGCGTCGGGCGCGGTTGCCCGGGAGGATTCTTTTGGTCGTCCATCTGTTCGGTGGCTGGGTCTTTCAAATCTGTCGTACGGGGGCGCGGACGGGCGGCCGTTCACGTTGCACGCGCGCGATGCGACGCGGCGCGCGTGCCGCCGCCGAAGCGTAGTCCGTGAATATGGCGGGACCGTTGAACGCGGGCGGAAAACCGGCCCGTGAAGCAAACGCGGGTCGCGGCGCGGCCCGGATGCGCGCGAAGCATGATGCTACGTCCCGCACCGGAGCCTGTCCACCGGTCATTCTTTCGGTTGATTACGACTGTTACACGCGGTGGCGCGCAAGCTTTCGACCTGCCTCGGCTGGCCTTGACCGTCCGTCGCTCGGGGCGGGCCGTTCAGGTCGGGTAGTTTACCCGTCGGCGCGCGCGGGGACCGCCGCGTGCGTGCCGCCGATCTCACGCGCGATGTGCCCGACACATTCCAGCAGCGCGGGCGCGACGCATTCGATCAGCGTCTCGCGCGGGCATTGATGCGCGGCGCCGCCGCAGTTGACCGAATAGCGTTCCTCGGACAGCCCGACGAAGCCCGCCGCGACCGCATTCAGGCCGTTGTGCCATTCGCCGGTCGAGATCGCGAAGCCGAGGCGCAGAGCCTCGTCGAGACCGCGCTGCAGGCCGCCCGCGATGGTCGGCCAGTCGTCCGCCCGACGTGGTCTGAAGGCTTGCGGATGAGTGCCTGACGATCGGGCTCCGAGAGCGCCGCCAGATACGCGCGGCCGACCGACGTGCGGCCCAGATCCATCCTGCCGCCGACCTCGAGCCGCGAAACGAGGACGGTGGAGCGCGGCCGGATCACGTCGATCACGACCATCTCCAGACGGTCGCGCACGGCGAGATGCACCGAAAGGCCGGTGCGCTCGGCCAGCCTGATCAGAAACGGGCGCGCTCGTGCACGGATATCGAAATTGCGTAAGAATCCGTTGCTCAGCTCGAGAACGGATGCGATCAGGACGAACCGCTCGCTGTCGGGCAGCCGCTGCAGAAGTCTCGCGCCCACGAGCGTCGTCATGATGCGCGAGATCGTCGGCTTGGGAATGCCGGTCCAGTCGGTCAGTTCGCGATTGCTGACGGGCGCGTCCGCGGCGGCGATCCGGCGCAATACGTCGAGCCCGCGTGCGAGAGCCGTGACTTCCTCGCCATCCTTCTCCCGGGCCTTCTCCTTGCCCGTCGACTGATCGTTTTGCATGTGTATCTGTTTTTATGAAACAGTGTTTCGAATGTCAGGTCGACGCCATTCTACAGGCGCGGAGCAGGAAGCTTGCAAACGATGCAAACGTCGGCAATAAGTTGTAAAAGCGATGAAAATTTTTGTCCGGTCCCAGGAGGCGGACCCGCTTTGGGCAGTTGCCCGGGGTCCGAGATTTTGCTTGACTTAGGCAGCGATCCCGGGAAAAAATGGAACCCGATTTCGAAACGCGAGTGCGATGTGCGCACACGTGCTTTCCGCTTCACGGTTCGGATCACAGGCTCTCAGGTTCTAGCACGGCCCTCGGAATGGCTAGAACTTTTAAGGCGCTACGGAAACGTAGCGCTTTTTTTCGTCCGCACGAATCAGTGCAGATCGGCGAAAACCCGGTGCTGCCTGAGAAAGCGCTTGCCGCGAATGATCCAGTAGACGCTGGCAAGCACGAGTATCGCGGCGACGCACAGCACGAAAAGAGGCGGGATGCGCTCGGCGCCGGCGGGCTCGTCGCAACGATCAGGGCCGTGACGAAGGCGGCGCCCGCCTGATAGAACGAGCGCGTGGCCAGGTTGCGGCGGATGCGGGGCATGGCGAAGCGGGAGACGGGGCGCGCGTGAACGGCTCGAACAGCATCAGCCCTGCGACGAGAGCGACGGCGAGATTCATGTAAAGCATGCTGGGAGACTTCGGTGGGAGGCAGGAACGCCGGCGAATATATTCCAACCGGAGAGGGTGCCAAAACCAGAAGTCCCCTAAATATAGAGGAAAGATTCTATTTACGGATTTGACGGCGGTTTGTCCGGCATGTGGGACAAAAGGCCGGCGCCGGCGCTTCGCGCGCCGGCCAGGTTTTCCTGTGATGCAAGGTTGTCAGAGCTCGATCCGCGTCCCCAGGAGCGCGAGAAACTGTCTGATCCACGCTGGATGAGCGGGCCATGCCGGCGCGGTGACGAAATTTGGCGTCGGTCACGGCGTCATCCACGGCGATGTCGGCGAAGGTCGCACCCACGAGACGCACTTCGGGCGTGCACACCGGATACGCGGAAATGCGCCGGCCCTCGATCACGCCCGCCGCGGCCAGCAACTGAGCCGCGTGGCAGATCGCCGCGACGGGCTTCTTCGCCTGCGCGAAATGGCGCACCAGCTCGAGCACGCGATCGACCAGCTCGAGCACGCGATCGTTCAGGCGCAGGTATTCGGGGGCGCGTTCCCCGGCGATCGCGAGCGCGTCGTAGCCGCCGGGGTCGATGTCGTCGAAGCTCGCGTTGAGCGTAAAGCGGTGGCCCGGCTTTTCGGTATAGGTCTGGTCGCCTTCGAAATCGTGGATCGCCGTCTTCACGTGGTCGCCGCGCTTCTTGCCGGGACACACGGCATCGACCGTGTGACCGACTGCCTGAGTCGGCGCAGCAGAATTTCGACAACGCCGGCTCGATGCCGGACGTCTCCGCGAACAGCGTCGCCGCTTCGGCGCGTGCGAACTTCGACAATGCCGCGAGCGCCACCAACGCCGCGATCAACAACGCCGCGATCAACAACGCCGCGATCAACAACGCCGCGATCAACAATGCCGCGAGCGCCACGGGCGCGGGCATGCAGTCGGCGGGCCGCAAGCTGCAGGAATGGTCCGCGAAGGACGGTGGTGCCTCGAACACGCAGGCCGGCACGCAGGCGTCGGGCGTGACGCCCAATACGGACACGGGCGGCGCGCGCACGGAAATGGACAAGTGACGCGTCGCAGCGGCTGGCGTCCGCGCGTTTTTATCTGAACAATCAAGGCGTGAACGCTTAACATTCGGTTACGTCCGTATTGGACGGCGTCCGAGCCTCACCCGCTAAACTGGCGGTCTTTCAAAGAACGAGACCGTTATGAAGTCACGCAAGCTCGCGCAGAACGGCGCGTGGGCGTCTGTCGCGATATTTTGGATGGCGGCCGTCGCGCTCGTTCGCGCCGTGCCGGCGGGACTGCGTGGCCGCGCAACGCCGCGCCCGTCATCGCGCGCGGCGTGGCCGATGCTGGCCGCGCTTGCCGCGTCGATCATGCTCTCGGCCCCCGGCGCGAATGCCGCGCCCGCGCTCACGCTGCCTTCCTTCGAGGAACTGATCAAGCCGGCCGCGCCCGCCTCCGCGCCGGATGCCGCTTCGGGCGCGTCGGCGCCCGCCGTGTCCGATGCCGACATGGTCCGCTCGCTCGACACCGTCATCTCCACGCTCGACAGCGACAAGCAGCGCGCCGCCCTCGTGGCGCAGCTGAAGCGCCTGCGCGATGCGAAGCGCGCCGCCGACACCGGTGCCTCCGCGTCGGATACGGTGACCCCCGCGGCGGCGGATGGCGCGGCGAGCGGTGCGCAGACGGCCGGCGCGCCGATCTCGTCGAGCTCGACGGCGTCGTCGGTCGTGGCGACGATGGCGCAGAACGCGGGGCTGCTCGGCGCGATCGCCTCGGCGCTCACCAACATCGAAGCGGACGTGAAGCGCGGCAAGACGCCGATCGCCTACTGGGGCGGGCGCTTCAACGCGGCCGGCAACGAGCTCTTCACGATCGTCACGAGCCAGAGCCGCGAGCCGTTCGGCCGCACGCTCTTCAACTACTTCGCGACGCTCGCGGGCTGGGGCGCGTGCGCGTTCGTGCTGGTCTACGTCCAGCGGCGCGTGCAGGCGCGCTACGGCATCGACCGCGGACTGCACTCGAATCCGACCACGCTCGAACTGCTGCTCTTCACGCTGCGTCGCGTGGCGCCGTATCTCTTCGCGTTCGTCGCGGCGCTGAGCTTCACGCACTACATGCCGCTGTCGCTCGGCCGCACGCTGGCGATGGTGACCGCCTACGCGATCGTCGCGGGCGCGGTGTTCTCCGCCATCTGCCTCATCATGTTCTCGCTGTTCGGCTCGGCGCATCGCCGCGTCGCGGTGAACGTGCTGATCATCCGCGCGCGGCGGCTGCTCTTCCTGATCGGCATGTTCGGCGCGCTTGGCGACGCCGCCGCCAACTACGACGTCGCGCAGCAGCTCGGCACCAATCTCTCGGCGCTCATCTCGACGTGCGCGAACATGGCCGCGGCCGGTCTCACCGCCTACTTCGCGCTCGCCTTCCAGCGGCCCGTCGCGCACCTGATCAGAAGCCGCACCTACGAGCAGCGCAACACGCGCAAGGCCGCGACCGAAACCTTCGAAGTGGTGGCTTCGCTGTGGCAGCTGCCGCTGCTGCTGCTCGCGTCGGCCTCGGTGGTGGCGACGCTCATGGGCATCGGCACGTCCGAGAACGTCCTGCAGATGGCGATCGCGACCGCCGGCCTGCTCGTCGTCGCGTTCTTTCTCTCGGCGATCGTCGTGCGCATCACGCGCCCCAAGTCGCGCAAGCCGCGCCGCCAGTCGGCGTATGTGCGCAGGCTCGTCAAGTTCGTCGGCACGATGATCGTGGTGGGCGTCTGGCTCGTATTTCTCGAGCTGTCGTCGCGTTTCTGGGGCTTTTCGCTCGCGCACATGGCGGAGGAAAGCGTTGCCGCGCGCGGTATTGCGCACGCGGTCGCCATGATCGTGCTGACGTTCTTCGTCGTGTGGCTGGTGTGGATCTTGATCGATACGGGCATTCAGGAAGCGCTCAGGCCCGACTCCACGCGCCGCGGCACGCGCGGTCCGAGCATGCGCGCGCGCACGATGCTGCCGCTCGTGCGCAACGTCGTGTTCGTGTTCCTGCTGACGGTCGCGGCGATCGTCATGGCGGCGAACCTCGGCCTGAACGTGACGCCGCTGCTCGCGGGCGCCGGCGTGATCGGCCTCGCCGTCGGCTTCGGCGCGCAGTCGCTGGTCGCGGATCTCATCACGGGGCTTTTCATCATCATCGAGGATACGATTTCCGTCGGCGATTCGATCGAGGTGGAAGGCGGTCACGCGGGCATCGTCGAGAGCCTGACGATCCGCACCGTGCGCCTGCGCGACGGCCAGGGCGCGATCCACGCGATTCCCTTCTCGCAGATCAAGACGGTGAAGAACCTGTCGCGCGATTTCGCCTATGCGATATTCGAGGTGCGCATGCCGTTCACGGCGGACGTCGACGAAGTCACGCAGATGATCCGCGAAGTCGGCGTCGACATGGCGTCCGATTTCCGCTACCGGCTGGAGATGCTCGGTCCGGTGGAGGTCTGGGGACTCGACCGCTTCGACCCGAACTGGATGGTCGTGAAAGGGCAGATCAAGACGCGGCCGCTGCAGCAATGGAGCGTTGCGCGGGCGTTCAATCTGCGCATCAAGCGCAAGATGGACGAGGCGGGCATGGAGATTCCCGTGCCGCAGATGCACGTGCAGATGACGCGCGATGCGATGCTGGGCGACGCCGCCGAGATCGGACGCGACCGCGCGCGGCGCATCTGGACGGGCGAGGCGCCGCCGCTCGCGGATGAGGAAGAGGAGATGACGGCCGGCTCCGGGCTTCCGCGCGAAGCGAGGGGCGCGGCGGCGGTGGCGGCGGCGGCGCGCGACGTTTCGCACGAACCGCAGCCGGCGCCGCCGCCCACGGATCAATCTGTGCAGATTCCGCCGCAGATTCCGACGGCCTCCGAGCCGGGGAAGGGCTGAGCGGCGACGGTTCTGTTCAGGCGGCGAGCAGGTCGTTGACGTGCGTGGCGATCTGCTCGCCCGCGACGCCGTAGACATGGAGCGACACCGCGCGCGCGGCGGCATCGGCGGGATTGCCGAGCCGATGGATCGCGCTGCGGCTCGCATCCACATAGGAGGAGACCGCGCCCGCCGCGCGCGGATGGCGGCGCGTCTCGATCGCGCGATGCGTGTCGGCATCCCAGCGATACAGCGTCTCGGCGAGCGCGCCTTCGATCACTGCATAGCCGCACCATGTCCGGTGCCCATGCACCGGGCTTGCCTGCCCGGGCTCTCAGACGAGCGCGGCGATCGCATAGCGGTCGAGCGGGTCGGCGGCGAGCAGATGGTGGCAATAGCCTTGCGCGCTGCCGATGCGTTGTTCGGGATGCAGCAGCCCCGGATCGGCGATCGCCCGTTGCAGGGCCGCGCGCACGCGCTGTCCGAACGGGATGCGGGCGCCGGTTGCGGCGGCCGCGAAAGCCGCATCGATTTCGCGGCACAGTTGCTCCAGTGCCGGGCCCCGTCCGGCGCGCGTTTCGGCGGTGGTCGGGAGCGCCGTGAAGGGCCGCGTCGGGGGCTGACATGTTCGAGTCGCATGTGAATAAGCCGTGTCTTCTTGTGGTCCGTACGGCTCAGTTATACCGGCTTGCCTCCAGAATTGGTTTCCATATAATTCCGCTGGAACATTCAGAAATAGAATAATTTCCTATAAGGGGTGCAGCATGGGAATCGACCTCATCGACCGCAAACTGCTCGAGTTGCTCCAGAACGACGTGACGATGCCTATCGCCGAACTCGCGCAGCGGGTGAATCTGTCGCAGACGCCGTGCTGGAAGTGCGTGCAGCGTCTGAAGGAGACGGGGGTGATCCGCGCGCAGGTGGCGCTGTGCGATCCGAAGAAGCTGGGCGTCGGCACGACGGTGTTCGTCGCGGTGCGCACGAACCAGCACACGCAGATCTGGGCGGAAGACTTCGCGCGCGCGGTGCGCGACATTCCGGAAGTGGTCGAGGTGTACCGGATGAGCGGCGAGACCGACTATCTGCTGCGCGTCGTCGTGTCCGATATCGACGATTACGATCGCGTGTACAAGCAACTCATCCGCGCGGTGCCGCTCTACGACGTCAATTCCAGCTTCGCCATGGAGCAGATCAAGTACTCGACCGCGCTGCCCGTGCGGCCGGGAGCGGAATATCCCTGATCGACCGAGGGGCGCAAAAGAAAAGCCGCCCGGGGAGGGCGGCGCAACACGTCCGGTCACGAGGTATCCCGGCCTTGCCCCTTGCAGCCCTTGCCGGGATCGGACGTGCATGGAATCGTGACTAGTATGGTCATCCGGGCGGGGAGCATTCAAGCGCGACGGTGCAGCAGAGAATTTCGCGATAGTCGTGCGCGCGATGAAACGGCGTGCGGCGAAGCGCCGCAAAACGCAGCAGCGCGGATTCCCGCAACCCAACTGAAAACCAACCCGGGTACCATGTCGGGTCCATCCCGAAAACACGCCACCAACCGCATCGCCCGATGATCGACGACCCCCGCGACCCCCGCCGCCTGAACGGCAAGCCCAAGAAGAATCCGACCCGCGCCGTCAGCGTGTTCATCGTCGTGGTGGTGGTGCTGGTGATCGGCACGATCCTTTTCAAAGCGATCCGCGAAAAGCGCGAGTTCGATCAGTAGAACGCGCAGCCGTCCGCTGCGAGCGACGTGCGCCCCGCCATGCCGGCACTCGGCGCTTCCCAATATCGCCGTCACGTCGGCAGCCGGATCTGCGCGGCGTCCTTGCTGATGCGCGTGGAGGCGGTCAGCATCTGCTTGCATTGATGCGCGAGCAGCTTCAGATCGTGAAGCGCGTCGGCGGGCAGTGTCTGTGCACGCTCGGCATGGACGACCATCGATCGAGTTCGTGCCGCAGTTCCTTGAGCGAGTCCGCCTGCAGGACGGGCGGCGCACCCGGCTTCGGCGTCGCGGGCAGTTCTTCTTCCGCGAACGAGAGATTGTCGCGGACGATGCCGAACGTCCGCTGCACCGGCTCGAACGGCTGCCTGTCCACCTCGTTGAGGGACTGCAGGAGCGGCGTGGCGGCGGTGATCTGTGAGGCGAGCACGTGGCTTTGCACCAGCAGGTCGTTCAATTCGGCGACGTACCTCTGCTGCGCCTTCGGCTCCAGCATCATTCGCTGGAACGCCTGGGCGAGATTGGCGAAGGCGATATGGACGTTCTTGCGCGCGAGCCAGTAGCGGTAGTCTCGGTCGAGCGCGGTGGCGGCGACCGTCGCGGCGGCGGACGCGCCCTTGCTCGCCGTGGCCGCCGTGCTCTCGCCGATGCTAATCGACGACAGGCGTTGCGCCGTCGCGCTCGCCGCCTTCATCGCCGAATCGGTGACCAACTCGGGCTCGAGCGGCGGTGTGCCGGCCGACGGTTCGTTCGCCGCTTCGGCGGCCGATGACGCCGCCACCGCGCCCGCGTTCGCATCGGCGAATACCGCGTGCTCGACCGGCGTTTCCGCCACGGCCGCGGACGAGGAAGCCGCCGCGGCGGCGGCGCGCGCCTTCTCCGCCTGCACCGCCGGCTTCGCCTTCCACCACCAGCTCGCTTCGAGATAGTTTCGCGTCGCGGCGAGCAGGTCCTTCACGAGCTTGCCCATCAGGCGGTATTCCCAGTAAGGGAAGAGATGGCTCGCCGCGATGGCGATCGCGCAGCCCACCACCGTGTCGATGGCGCGCTCGCCGATGAGACGCAGGCCGCCCGGCGCGAGCAGATGGAACATCAGCAGCACGTACGACGACGTGAACACGACGCTCGCCGTGTAGTTGAAGAGCAGCAGGCTGTAGCTCATCACCATCGACGCGAACATCACGACGAGCAGGATATGCGGCTCCTTGACGAACAGAATCAGCGCGATGGTCACCGCGCAGCCGATCGCCGTGCCGATGATCCGCTGCGTGTTACGCTGCTTGGTGAGCGAATAGCCGGGCTTCAGGATGATGACGGTCGTCATCACGATCCAGTAAGCGTTCGTGAGCGGCAGCAGACACCCGAGCCAGAAGCCTACGCCCACGGCGATCGTCACGCGCAACGCGTGCCGGAAGCTCGGCGAAGCCATCGTGAGGTTCGAGAAGATCTGCATGAACGGCACGCGCCGGCTCGAGATGAAGCGCGACAGCGCGTGATCGATCTGCAGCTCGGTTTCGGTCGGGCTCGCGTCGTCGCGCGTGCGGCGGCGCATCTTGTCGATGAGGCGCGTCGCGCTCCACAGGCGCCTGAAAACGGCGGCGGCCGCCGCATAGGCTTCGGGATTCTTCTCCGGCAGGCTGTGCTTGCGCATCAGCTCCAGTTCGTATTCGATCGCTCGCAACTCGGCTTTCGTGCTGATCTGCCTGGGCGCCGGATTGTTCTGCAGCACCGCGAGGCCGATCTCTTCCAGATCGGCGGCGGCCTTTCTCATCAGGTCGCGGTAAAACACGAGCACGTCCGAGCCCGCGAAGGTCTTGCGCACGAGCGGATAGTCGGTATGCGCGCCGACGAAGAACTCGTGCAGGTCCACCACGTTGATGAACAGATTGAAGAGCCGCGCGCGCCGCGCATCGAGCTTGCCGCTCTTCACCTTCGGCAGATTGTGCAGAACGATGTCGCGCGCCGCGTCCTGGCGCTCGACCGCCGCGGTCTGCTTTTCAATCAGCTTGCGATAGCACTCGTCGAGATCGGCGTCGCTGTCATAGAACTCGGCGCGCGCGAGCATGTACTCCGCGCAGCTGAAGATGCTCTCGGCCAAGGCCTGCTGCTCGATGCGATAGACGAGCAGGTGGCTCACGAGCGTCGCCCAGTACGTGTACCAGAGGCCGCCCACGAGAATCCACGAGGCGTTGACGAGCGCCTGCATGGGCGTGAAATGGTCTTCGAGCGTGACGACCATCATGAAGAGTGTGGCAAAGCTGATCTGCGGCCAGCGATTGCCATACACGACGATCAGCGAGAGCACGAAGGTGAGCGGCACGACCGTGAGCCACAGCGTGAGCGGGTACGCGGTCGCGATGCCGGTCGCGAGCGCCGCAAAGAAGCCGATCACCGTGCACGCGAGCATCTCGTTGTGCTTGTGCTTGAGCGGCCCCGGCATGTCGACGACGCATGCGCCCAGCGCACCGGTCGAAATGGTGAAACCGAGCTCGCGATTGTGAAAGACCGTGAGCATCAGGACGGCGGGCAGCGAGACGCCCAAAGCAATGCGCAAACCGCCGAAAAAATACTGGCCGTAGATGAACTTCCTGATTTCGAACGAATAGCGCATCGACTTCCTGTTCTGACGCTCGTTTTTAATGTTGCCCGCGAATGTTGCGGTTTCCAGGGCGAGATCGAGTCTAACTCAAGTCACCGACCCTTCGGACCCTGGCCGTTCGGCCAGGTTCTCGACACGGCGCCCGCTTTGCTATGCTGGTGCCTGAACTGACAACGCTTTTCATGCATTGCCTCGGGTCATGCCGTCGAAGGCTGCACAGCAAGTGGTTTTCCATGCTCGAACTCTTTTATTCGAATCGTCACGAAACGCTCGCCGCCGCGCTCTTCGAGGACCTCGACGCATTCGCGATGCGCGAGGGCGATCCCTTCGCACGCGAAGCCGTCATCGTGCCGAGCGCGGCCGTGCGGCGACGGCTCGAGCTGGACATGGCCGAGCGTTTCGGCATTTGCGCGAACGTCGGATTCTGTTATCTGGCGCAGTGGCTGTGGGCGCAGATCGGGCGCGTGCTGCCGGTGCCCGTGCATTCGCCGTTCGCGCCGGCCCGGCTCGCCTGGCGCTGCTATCGGCTCTTCGGCGATCCATCGTTCGGCGGTTCGGCGCGGCTCTCCGCGTATCTCCATGCCGCCGCCGACTCGATGCGCTACGAGCTCGCGCGGCGCATCGCCACGGTCTTCGATCACTATCTGACGTACCGCCCCGAGTGGCTCACGCACTGGCAGGCGGGCGGCTCGATTCTGGCCGGCCCTCCGGGCGTTCACGCCGAGATCGACGCACGCGGCCCGTGTCTGTCGGGCGCGAACGAGATCCAGCGCGAGGACGAACGCTGGCAGGCGGCGCTATGGCGCGCGTTGCTCGCGGACCTGACACCCGACGCGAACGGAAACCCGAAAGACCCGACGCCGCCCGCCTACCGCTTTCTCGCCGATGCTCCCGCGCTCGATCTCGACGCCGTGATGCGCGCGCAGTGGCCGCGCCGCATCAGCGTGTTCGCGCTGCCCACGATGCCGCCGCTGCATATCGCGCTGTTGCGCGAGCTGTCGCGCTGGATCGACGTGCGCATCTACGCCGCGAATCCCTGCCGCGAGTTCTGGTTCGACATCGTGAGCGAGGCGCGCGTCGAGCAACTGGAACTGAAGGGCGAAGCGGGCTATCAGGAGGTCGGTCATCCGCTGCTTGCGGAATGGGGCCGGCAGACGCAGGCGCAGCTTCACATGCTGCACGAGCTGACCGAGAGCGCGGCGTCGAGCGAGCGGCAGCACTTCGAGGAAAACCCCGCGCCCACGTGGCTTGCGCGCGTGCAGAACGGGATCCTCGCACTCGACGATGGAAACGCCGGGCCGCCGCCCGAAACGATCGTCGAGAACGGTATCGAGGTGTACGTGTGCCATAGCCTGTCGCGTCAGCTCGAAGTGCTGCACGACCGGCTCCTCGACTGGTTCGACTCGATCGAAGGGCTCGAACCGTCGGACGTGCTCGTCGCGTTTCCGGATCTCGCGGTGGCGGGGCCGCTCATCGACGGCATCTTCGGCACGGCGCCCGCGGGCGCGAGCAACGAGCGGCGGCGCATTCCGTATCGCATCACCGGCCTGCCGCCGTCGCAGGCGAATCCCGTCGCGCGCGCGCTGCTCGACTGGCTCGCGCTCACCGAGCGCAGCGTCGGCGCGCCCGAGCTCGTGGAATGGCTGCGCGTCGATGCGATCGCCGCGCGCTACGGCATCGACGCCATCGCGCTCGAAACCGCGCAGGCGTGGCTCGCGGCCGCGGGCGCGCGGCGCGGCTTGCGTCCCGACGAAGTCGCCGCCGCCGATGTCCCCGCCGCGCGCCACACCTTCGCCGATGCGCTGACGCGCCTCTACCTCGGCTACGCGCTGCCGGAGGGCGGCGCGCCGGTGGCGGACTGGCTGCCCATCGAAGGCGCGAACGGCTCGGACGCCGAGCTGCTCGGCCGCCTCACGCGCTTCGTCGACGACATCGATGCGTTCGCCGAGCGCATCGCGACGCCGCGCACCGCGCGCGCCTGGGGCGATCTGCTGCTCGAGGCGCTCGAGCGTTTCTTCGATGCGGGCGTTGCGTTCACCGACGCCGTCGGTGACGTGCGCCGCGCGATCGATTCGCTCGTCGTCGCGATGGACGAGGGCGCGGGCGAAACCGAAGTGTCGGCCGCCGTGATCCGCACCGCGCTCACCGATACCCTCGACGATCCCGCGCGCGGCGGCGTGCCGTGGGGCGGCGTCACGTTCTCGTCGCTGACGAACCTGCGCGGCCTGCCGTATCGCGTGGTGTGTCTGCTCGGCATGGACGACGGCATGCTGCCGAGCCTCACGCGCGCCGACGAGTTCGATCTGATGGCGCGCTTCGGCAAGCTCGGCGATCGTCAGCGGCGCGACGACGAGCGCAATCTGTTCCTCGATCTCGTGCTCGCGGCGCGCGACCGGCTGCTGATCGCGTATACGGGGCGCAGCATTCGCGACAACGCCGTGCTACCGCCCGCCGCGCTGATCGACGAGCTGCTCGACTATCTGGCGCAGTCGGTCGCGGGCAGGCACGCCGGGCCGAACGAGCTGGAAGAAGCGCGCGCGCGCTTCGTGTTCGAGCATCCGTTGCAGCCCTATGCGCCCGATTATTTCGAGCAGAAAAGCCGGCTCTTCACATACGAACCCGAACGCGCCGAGCTCGCCCGCGCATTGGAGTCGGGCAGGGCGCGGCCGGTGGCGCCGTTCTTTTCCGGGCCATTGCCGGAGGAAGACGACGCGCACACCGTCGCGTTCGACGATTTCGTGCGCTTCTGGCGACATCCTGCGCGCGCGCTGCTGAGGGACCGGTTGGGCATCGCGCTCGTCGATGCGCAAGCCGAGCTCGACGACACCGAGCCGTTCGAGCTGGGCTTCGCGGGCCGTGACGCGCTCGCCGACCGCGTGCTGCCGGCGCTGCTCGACGCGGCGGGCGATGACAAGCGCGCCGCCCGCGAGCGCGCCCGCCGCGTCGCGCGCGCGAGTCCGGAAATGCCCGGCGGCGCGACCGGCGGCGTGTGGCAGGCGCGCGAGCTGCACGCGCTCGCTCAACTGGCCGAACGCGTGCGCGCGTCGACGGCGGCGGGCGTCGAGCGTCTGCCGTTCTCGCTGGAGCTTGCGCCGCGCTGGCCCGACACGGAAGGCATCGCGCTCTTCGGCGCGCATGACGACGCGCTCGTCGACGAACGCGCGATGACGCTCGTCGGCACGCTCAATCGCCTGACGCCGCAGGGCCAGGTGATCTATCGCTACGACGCGCCGCACGCGCGCGACTACCTGTCGGCGTGGCTCGCGCATCTCGCCTATTGCGCGGCGCTGCCCGACGGCCCGCGCCGCACCGTGTGGCATGGGCGCGGCGCGCAAGCGGCGGATTTCGAGCTCGCGCCCGTCGCCGATCCGCACGCGCATCTCGCGGCGCTCGCGGCGCTCTATCGCGCGGGCCGCCGCATGCCGCTCCGGTTCTTCCCGAAGAGCGCGTGGCTCAAGGTAACCGAAGGCGACGCGAAAGCGCAGGGCGCATGGGAGTCCGAGCGCACGCGCGCCGAATCCGACGACCCGGTGTTCCGCATCGCATTCCGCGGCGCGGACCTCGCACTCGACGACGCCTTCGCCGCGCTCGCCCGCATCGTGTTCGAGCCGCTCGTGCAACGTCTGCGGAGCTGCGCATGACGACATCATCCGTGAACCATAACGCCGCCGTGCAGGAGCTCGACGTCTTCTCCTGCGCCCTCGACGGCGTGAACCAGATCGAGGCTTCCGCCGGCACGGGCAAGACCTGGAACATCTGCGCGCTCTACGTGCGCCTGCTGCTGGAAAAGCGGCTCTCCGTGGAGCAGATTCTCGTCGTCACCTTCACCAAGGCCGCGACCGCCGAGCTGCACGAGCGCATCCGCTCGCGGCTCGCGGGCGTCGCGCATGCGATCGAAAACGGCGACGCGCTCGGCGATCCGTTCATCGAACGCCTTTTCGAGACGACGCTCGCCGACATGGACGCGGACGAAGCCGCGAAGCGCTTGCGCATCGCGCTTGCCACCTTCGATCAGGCCGCGATCCACACGATTCACGCGTTCTGCCAGCGCGCGCTGCAGGAAGCGCCGTTCGCCGCCGCGATGCCGTTCGCGTTCGAAATGGAAGCCGACGACAGCGCGTTGCGCTTCGAGCTGGCCGCGGACTTCTGGCGCGAGCGGGTGGAGCCCGCGGCGGCGCGCACGCCGTCGTTCGCAGCGTGGCTCGTCGCGAAGGGCGCGGGGCCGGCATCGCTCGATGCGCAGCTCGCGCGTCGCCTGAAGAAGCCGCTTGCCGCGCTGCGTTTCGGCGAGACGAGCGCCGCCGAAGCGGCCGACATGCAGGCGCTGTTCGACGAGGCCTGCGCGCTCTGGAACGCCGAGCGCGACACGATCGTCAGGCTGCTCGCCGACGCCCAGGGCGCGCTCAAGGGCAACAGCTACAGCGCGAAGATCATTCGCGAGGCCATCGACGCATGGACGTCGTATTTCGCCGAGGGCGATTGCCATGCGCCGCCGCCCGAAAGAGCGCTCAAGCTCGCGGCGACCGCGCTCGCGAAGGGCACCAAGGTCAAGAACACGCCGCCCGCGCACGCGTTCTTCGATCAGGCCGATGCGCTCGCCGCGTCCGCCGCTGCCGCCGAGGCCGCGCAGCGCGCGCAGTGGCTCGACATCGTGCGCGCGTGGCTCGACTACGCGCCGGCCGAGCTCGCCGCTCGCAAGCGCGCCCGCCGCGTCGTATCCTTCGACGACCTGCTTTCGAACCTGCATCATGCGCTCGTCAGGCATGCGTGGCTTGCCGAGGCATTGCGCGCGCGCTATCCGGCCGCGCTCATCGACGAATTCCAGGACACGGACCCCTTGCAGTACGCGATCTTCAAGCGCGTGTTCGCGCCGCACAGTCCGCTCTTTCTCGTCGGCGATCCGAAGCAGGCGATCTACAGCTTCCGCGCCGCCGACCTGCATACCTATCTCGCCGCGCGCGACGGCGCGAGCGCGCGCTACACGCTCGCGGTCAACCAGCGCTCGCCGCCGCCGATCATCGAGGCCTGCAATCGCGTGTTCGAAGCGAATTCGGCGGCGTTCATCCTCGATGGGCTCGATTATCAGCCGGTGCGCGCCGGAACCCGCAAGCGCGCACCGTTCGTCGACGGCACGCCGGCGGCGGCCTATTCGGACATCGCGGATTTCTGCGTATGGATGCTGCCGCACGGCGAATCGGCGCTCACCAAAGGCAATGCGCAGCGCGAGGCCGCCGAAGCGTGCGCCGCCGAGATCGCGCGTCTCCTGCGCGGGGCGCAGCGCGGCGAGGTCAACATCGGCACGAAGCCGCTTTCGGCGGGCGACATCGCCGTGCTGGTGCAGACGCATCGGCAAGGCAGCATCGTGAAGCGCGTGCTTGCGGCGTGGGGCATCGGCAGCGTGGAGCTCGCGCAGGCATCGGTGTTCGGCTCCCCTGATGCCGAGCAGATCGAGCGCGTGCTCGCCGCCATCGATACGCCGGGCGATCTGCGCCGCCTGCGCGCCGCGCTCGCCACCGACTGGTTCGGTCTCGATTCCGCCGCGCTCTGGCGCCTCGAGCATGCCGACGCAGCCGAGCTCGAAGGCGATGCGATCGATTCGACGAGCTGGGTCGAGCGCTTCTCGCGCTATCGCACGATCTGGCACGAGCGCGGCTTCGCGGTGATGTGGCGCACGCTCGCGCGCGAGCTGTCGATCGCCGCGCGCCTCGTCTCCCGTTCCAATGGCGAACGCAGGCTCACGAACGTCAATCACCTCGCGGAACTGCTGCAGGCGCGCTCGGCCGGGCAGCCGGGCATCGCGCCGACGCTGCGCTGGCTCGCCGCGCAGCGCGAGCAGCAGGGCGGCGGCGAGGAAGCGCAACTGCGTCTCGAATCCGACCGCAATCTCGTGCAGATCGTGACCGTCCACAAGTCGAAGGGGCTGGAGTATGCGGTCGTGTTCTGTCCGTTCCTCAACGACGGCGCCTTGCGCGAGCCCTCGAAGTCGGGCCTGCCCGACGCGAAGGAGTATCACGACGCTACCGGCGAGGCTGTGTTGCACTACGGCATCGAAGGCGACGAGGACGATCGGGTGAGCGCGGCCATCGCGCGCGAGCAGGCGGCCGAGCGCGCGCGTCTCGTATATGTCGCGCTCACGCGGGCGGTGTTCCGGTGCTATGTCGTCGCGGGCTTCTATCTGTCGAACCGGTCGACGAAGGAATCGCGCCGCAGCGTGCTCAACTGGCTCGTCGCGGGCAACGGGCAGGACTTCGATACGTTCTGCGACGAACCGCCCGAGGAAGCGGACATCGTCACGGCATGGAGCGCGCTCGCGGCGGAAGCGGGCGGGGCGATCGGGGTGGCGCCGCTGCCTGTGATCGACGCCCGCGAGCCGCTCGCCGCCGACGTGTCCGATGGACACGAAATCGCCGCGCGCACGAACCGGCGGATGCTGCGCGACCGCTGGCGCATGGCGAGCTTCAGTTCGCTGATCGCCGCGGGCGCGCGCGACGAGGCGAACCAGACGCAACCGGCCGAGGCGCGCCCCGATCACGACGAACTCGCTGCCCTCGACGAGGACGAGCCGGGCGAAGCGTCCGCGCGCGATACGTCGCAACTCGCCCCCGACGACATCCTCGCGTTCCCGCGCGGCGCGGCGGCGGGCGAATGCCTGCACCGCATGTTCGAGCTCGCCGACTTCACCGAGCCGTCGGACTGGCCCGCCGCCGTCGAGCGCGCGCTTCACGAGCATCCGACGCCCGCGCCCGAGGCGCTCGCCCCGCGCCTGCGTCCGATGATGCTGCGCCTGCTCGCCGACACCGTCGCCGCCGAAATCGCGCCGGGCATGCGGCTTCGCGATATCGCGATGACGCGCCGCATGAACGAGCTGGAGTTTCTGTTCCCGGCGGAATCGCTCGATTTCGCGGCGCTGCGGCGCGTGCTCGCCGCGCACGGCTTTCCCGACGTCGCGCTGGAGAGCGGCGCGCTGCGGGGCTTCATCAAGGGTTTCATCGACATGATCGTCGAGCATGACGGGCGTTACTGGATCATTGACTGGAAGTCGAATCATCTGGGCGATGCCGCATCCGACTATGCCGCCGCGCCGCTCGCCGTCGCGATGGCCGAGCACGCGTACCACTTTCAGGCACTCATCTATGTGGTCGCGCTGCATCGCTATCTGCGCGCGCGCCTGGTGGGCTATGCGTATGACACGCATGTCGGCGGCTATCTTTATCTCTTCGTGCGCGGCGTGCGCCCCGGCTGGCGCGACGGCGATGCGGCGAGTGGCGTGCATCGCGGCCGGCCGCCGCTCGAGCTGGTCGAGGCGCTCGATCGACTGATGTCCGGAGGCACGGCATGAGCGCGCCGGATGCCCTGGAACGAGCCGTGCCCGCGCCTGCGGACGAGAGCATGGCGCTCGCGGAAGGCTTCGCGCGGCGCGTCGGCGCGCTCGCGGCGCGGCTCGGCGCCGACGAACGCGGCGTGCTGTGGGCCGGGCGCGCCGCGCTCGCCATGAGCCGTGCGACGGCGCAAGGCCACGTGTGTCTGCCGCTTGCGGCGCTGGCGCGGCGTCATGGCGAGCGCTTCGGCGAGGCGCGCGACGCGTTGCTCGCGAGCGGTGTCGCGTGCCTCGTGCGCGGCGATCAGCACACGGCCGCGGCCGATCTGCTGCCGCTCGTCATCGACGAGGATGGACGGCTTTATCTCGCGCGCTATTTCGATTACGAGCGGCGGCTCGCGCAGGCGCTCGTCGAACGCTCACACGATGCGCGCGCGCCGGTTTCGCCGCAGGAACTGGCGTTGCAGGCCGGGCGCATCGCGCGCTATTTTGGGCCCGGCGCGGACGACGACATCGACTGGCAGCGCGTCGCCGCGCTCGCGGCGCTGACGGGAAGGCTGACCATCGTGAGCGGCGGGCCGGGCACCGGCAAGACGACGACTGTCGTCGGCGTGCTCGCGTGCCTGCTGGATGCCGATCCGGACCTGCGCATCGCGCTCGCCGCGCCGACCGGCAAGGCGGCGCAGCGCATACAGGAGGCGCTCATCGAGCGCGCCGACAAGCTGCCGCCGGAACTGGCCGGGCGTCTGCCGCGCACGTCGTTCACGCTGCAGCGCCTGCTCGGCGTGCAGGCGGACGGGCGCTTCCGGCATCATCGCGACAATCCCTTGCCTTACGACGTGATCGTCGTCGACGAGGCCTCGATGATCGACGTCGCGCTCGCCGCGCATCTGCTGGAGGCCGTCGCGCCGACGAGCCGTCTTGTGATGCTCGGCGACAAGGACCAGCTGTCCGCGGTGGAGGCGGGCGCGGTGTTTGCGGAACTGAGCGCGGCGCCGTCGTTCAGCAGGACGGGCGTGGCGCGGATCGCGTCGGCGCTCGCCATCGACGCCAGACGGCTCGAAGCGGCGCTGCCGCGCGCCGAAGCACCGAGGCGCGCAACGCCGCGCCCGTCGGGTGAGCCGCAACTGGGGCTCTTCGATGCCGCGCCCGTCGACGATCCGGAAGACCACGGCGAACGCTTCGACCCGCTGCCCGAAGACTGGAGCGAGCACGCCGCGAGCACGAAGCCCGCGCTCACCGATTGCGTCGTCTGGCTGCAGAAGAACTATCGCTTCGGCCTCGATTCCGACATCGGACGTCTGTCCATCGCCATCCGTAACGGCGACGACAAGACCGCGCTCGACGCGCTCGACCCTTCCGGCGAGCGCGCGGCCGTGCTTTTCGACGACGGCGACGTCGCGCTTTCCGAGCGCACGCTCGCCCGTCTCGCCAGGGGCTTCGCTCCCTATGCCGAAGCGCTCGCATCGGCGCTCGACGGCGCGCAGTCCGGTCACGCGCAACTCTTCGACGCGCTCAACCGCTTCCGCGTGCTGTGCGCGACGCGCAGGGGATGGCGCGGCGTGGACGAAGTGAACGCGCGCATCGCCGCGAAAGTGCGCGAGCAGGCAGGCATCGCGCTTGCGCTCGGTGCGCAGTGGTTCGCCGGGCGGCCGGTGATCGTCACGCGCAACGACTATGCGCTCGGGCTCTTCAACGGCGATATCGGCATCGCGCTGCCGGGTGCGGACGGCCTCCTGCGCGTGGCTTTCCGGATGGCGGACGGAGCGCTGCGCTACGTGTCGCCCGCGGCGCTGCCGCCGCACGACACCGCGTTCGCGCTCACCGTCCACAAGTCGCAAGGCTCGGAGTTCGAGCACGCGGCGCTCGTGCTGCCCGGCGCGTTCGTGCGCGTACTGTCGCGCGAGCTCGTCTATACCGCGATCACGCGAGCGAAGCGCAAAGTGGACGTGATCGGCTCGGCCGCCATTTTCGCGCAGACCGTCAGGGAGCCGACGCGGCGCGATTCCGGACTCGCCGCGAGAATGCGCCGCCTGGCATGAAACGCGCGCGCCCAGCGCACAGGAGCCGACCGATGACGATGACCGACAGCCTCGCTGTGCCGCCGAACGAAATCGAGCTGACGGCCGTGCGCGCGCAGGGCGCGGGCGGTCAGAACGTCAACAAGGTGTCGAGCGCGATCCATCTGCGCTTCGACATTCGCGTCGTCGTTGCCGGAGCACATCAAGGCGCGGCTGCTCGCGCTCGCCGACAGCCGCATCACGCGCGAGGGCGTGATGGTCATCAAGGCGCAGGAGCATCGCACGCAGGACATGAATCGCGCGGCTCGACGAGCTGATCCGCAGCGTGAGCGTGACACGCCGCAAGCGCGTCGCGACGAAGCCGACGCGCGCGTCGCAGCTGCGCCGCGTGGAGAGCAAGGTCAAGCGCGGCGTGATCAAGGCGGGAAGGGGACCGGTGCGCGGGGAGTAGGACGGCGTATCCGGGATTCAGCTGTCTCGCCAGCGCGGCGGCACGTCCACGCGCGGCCCGAGAAAGTACGACATGAGCACCTTGCGTCCGATTACGCGCTCGAGTTCGGCGAACGCGCAGTAGTTGCCGGTCATCAGGAACAGCAGGATCTGGATCGCCCAGAATTGCGGCCAGTTGAGGTGCGCGATCAGCGCGTGATGCGTGGCGGCGAGGCTGTGCGTTTCCTTCCAGAAGTCGAACAGGCGCTCGAGATAGTGAAAGATGCCGGCCACGACGGTATAGATGAGCGTCTTCCACGCCACGTTCCAGATCAGCGGATGATCCGGATAATGATTGATGAACGGCAGCATGTTGGCGATGAGCACCGCCTTGCCGAGAATCAGCGAGGCGACGATCACCGACACGGAAGTCGAGAGCGAGATGCTGGTGCTTTTCACCATCAGCGCCCGAATGATGACGACGGCATGCAGGAGGATGAAGAAAAGAGGGTGGGCGGTACCATCTTCATCATTTCGTGCTTGATCTTGCCGAAGGAATCTTTCATGTCTGCTCCGGGCGAAAAGCGCGAAGAATGCCCCGCGCCGCGGGACACGCAACTCGCATCCAAACAATTTATTTGACGCTTACCGCGCGAGCTTGCGCCGCCCGAAGAACGGCAGGCGGCTGAGCGCGCCCGTCGCCAGCGCGGTGCCGGCGAGCACGATGGCGCAGCCCGCGAGCATTGCGAGCGACACCTGTTCGCCGAGAAAGAGCACGCCCCACAGAATGCCGAAGAGCGGAATGACGAAAGTCACGGTCATCGCGCGCGCCGGCCCCGCGACCGCGACCAGGTGGAAATAGATGAAGTATGCGATGCCCGTGCAGCGTAAGCGCTCGATCTGTACCGTTGTCTCGTTCTAGGTAGAAGATGCAATCATCAGCCGCAACGGACGCGATTGACCGACAGTGTCCACGAACTGCGGAGAATGGACACAGTGTCTCAGACAGTCGAATTGCCGGCCAAGCGCCAGAACCGGCGGCATCCGTTGGAATGGAAACGAACGGTCGTCGAGCAGACATTTGAACCAGGAGCCTCGGTCGCTCGGGTCGCCCGCGACAATAACGTCAATGCCAACCAGGTATGGGCGTGGCGCAAACTGTACGCGCAGGGCCTGCTGGTCGAAGATGCTCAGACGCAGGCCATGTTGCCTGTTGTTGTCGATGTTCAGCCCGATCGGGCAACTGACCATCTGCCGGATTCGACGAAGTTGTGCAGGCCGCTCCAGTTACTACGAGCGGCAGGATTGAGCTTCAGCACGGCAATACTTCCGTCCGGATAGAAGGCACGCCCGACGCGACGATCTTGCGCCTGGTACTCGAGCGGCTTCTCTGATGATCGGCCTGCCTGCAAATACGCGGATCTGGATCGCCGCAGGCGTCACTGACATGTGATCCGGCTTTAATGCGCTTGCAGCGAAGGTGCAGACAGTGCTTGAGAAGGATCCGTACGGTGGCCAGGTTTTTATCTTCAGAGGGCGCCGTGGTGACCTTATGAAGGCGTTGTACTGGAGCGATGGCGGCCTATGTCCGTTTGCAAAGCGCCTTGAGAAAGGACGTTTTGCATGGCCACGTGCTGACACTGGTGTTGTGGCGCTGACAACGGCTCAACTGGCGCTGCTTCTCGAAGGGTTTGACTGGCGCGAACCGATCGAGGCAGCACGCCCGCGCAGCGCTTTGTAAACGTCAGTTACCTGATGATCCGCGTGCAGCAGACAGTCGTAAACTGCTGCCATGGATCTGACCGGTAGCGACCTGCCCGACGACATCGATGATCTGAAGCTGAGGATCGCGAAGTTGCGTCGCATGCAGTTCGGTCGCAATCATCTGGAACGCGAAGAGCGCATGCACCGTCCGGCCGAAGAACGTTGCCCCGGCTGCGGTGGCACGCTCAAGCCACTGGGCGAAGACATATCCGAGCAGCTCGAATCCAAACTCGCCTGTTCGTGCTGTGACTGCATCGTGCAGGCTGCCGCGCCGAGTCGTCCAATTGACCGGGGCCTTCCTGGGCCTGCATTGCTCGCACATATCGCGACATCGAAGTTTGCCTATCACATCCCGCTCTATCGGCAATCTGTCATGTACGCGCGCGATGGCGTCGAGATTGAGTCGGGCACCATGTGCCACTGGCTGGGCAGCCAGACATGGCTGCTCGATCCGCTGGTGGACGCAGTGCGCCGCTATGCGCTCGGTGGCACCAAGGTTCACGCCGACGACACGCCGTTGCCAGTGCTCGCGCCGGGCAATGGCAAGACGAAGACGGGGCGGCTCTGGGTATATGTGCGCGATGATTGGCCCAGTGGTTCGACTGAGGCTCCAGCAGTCTGGTTCGCTGATACACCGGATCGTCGCGGCGAACATCCGCAGCGACACCTTGCCAGCTTCAAGGGCGTACTGCAGGCTGACGCGTTTGCCGGCTACGCGGAACTCTACGCCGGTGGTCAGATCCGGGAAGCTGCGTGCCTGGCACATGCACGTCGAAAGCTGCACGATCTGCACGCTGTGCGACCGTCGTCGATTACCAACGAAGCACTCGAGCGCTTTGGCGCGCTCTATGGCATAGAGGAACACATTCACGGCAAGCCTCCGGGGGAACGGCTGCGAGTTCGCCAGACGCAGGCGGTGCCGCTGCTTGAGGATATGAAGCGGTGGTTCGAAGCGACGATTCTCACACTCTCCGCGAAATCGGACACCACCAAGGCGATCCAGTACTCGTTGAATCGCTGGCCTGCGCTTGTCTACTACTGCGGTGATGGTCAGGCGGAGATCGACAATCTGATCGCCGAGCGGGCGCTACGCGGCGTCGCAATTGGAAGGCGGAATTATCTGTTTGCCGGCGCAGACACAGGCGGCGAACGTGCAGCCGCGATGTACAGCCTGATCGGCTCAGCACGCCTGAATGGTATCGATCCCGAAGCCTATCTGCACTACGTCATCGAGCGCGTTGCCGATTACCCGATAAACCGCATCGACGACCTGTTACCCTGGAACGTCGCTCCTGTGTTGCCCGCCTCCGCGCACATCGATTCCATTCGCTAGCAGCGCCGCCTTCAAAGGTCAATGTCGACCCTCGATGGTACTGATCGAGCGCTTACCGCCTTCCGGGAGATCGTGAGGATTCTTCAGGCCGCGCGCGTGGCGGATGGCGGCGACCGTTTCGGTCAGGGCGGCGATGGATTCGAGCGTGTGCGAGTTCATACGGCGGTTATCGGCGCGCGCGGCGGAGGCTTGAGTCCCGCGGCGACGGAAAGACTTCATGCCTTCGGCTTCCCATGTCCCGAAACCAGCGCGCCCGCATCCCGCGAGAGCCCGAACAGATCCGCGACGCCGACCAGCCCGACGAACGCGACGATCAGAAACGCCACGCTGAAATCGTTCGGCCCGATGGAATGCGCGTCATGCTCGTGCAGCCATTCGCCGATGCGCAGCGCGATCGCGCCGACCGCGACGCCGATACCCATCGTCATCTGAAAGAGCGTGCTGGAAAGCGCGGAAGCGCCGCTCATCTGCGCTTTCGGCACGTCGGCGAAGGAGAGCGTGTTGAGCGCCGTAAACTGCAGCGAGCGCGACAGGCCGCTTGCAAACAGCACGGCCACGATCGCGAGCGTGGGCGTCGTCGGCGTGAGCAGGCTCATCGCGGCGAGCACGCCGTTGACGATCAGCACCGGCCGGAAGCCGAACCGGCGCATCACGGGGGTGGTGACGAGCTTCATCGACAGGTTGCCCGCGAATACCGCGAGCGTGAGCAGTCCCGATTCGAATGCGTTCATGCCGAAGCCGACCTGGAACATCAGCGGCAGGAGAAACGGCGCCGTGCTGATCGCGATGCGAAACAGCGAGCCGCCGCCCATCGCCACGGCAAAGGTCTTTACCTGCAGCACCGACAGATCCACCACCGGTTGCGCCGCGCGCCGCAGATGCCGCCACGACGTGATGCCGGCGATCACGCCTGCCGCGACGAGCATGCCGACGAGCGTCCAGTCCGCATCGTTGCGCCCGATCAGCTCCATCGCGTAGAGCAGCGTCGTGCACGCGATGCCGCAGAGCGCGAAGCCGGGCAGGTCGAAGCGGCGCGTCGCATCTTCCCGCGCGTTGTCGACGTAGCGCAGCGTCAGCAGCAGGCCGATCAGGCCGAGCGGCACGTTCAGATAGAAAATCCAGCGCCACGACGAGTAGGTCGTGATGAAGCCGCCGAGCGGCGGGCCGATCACCGGCGCGACGAGGCCCAGCCAGGTGATGATGGCGATCGCGCGCATCAGTTCCTCCTTGGGCGTCGCGCGCAGCACGGCGAGCCGGCCGACCGGCACCATCATCGCACCGCCGATGCCTTGCACCACGCGCGCGACCGCGAAGGCGGGCAGGGTCGAGGTCGTGGCGCACAGCACCGACGCCGCCGTGAACAGCGCGATCGCGCTGCCGAATACCGTGCGCAGGCCGAAGCGGTCGGCGGCCCAGCCGGAAATCGGGATGAACACCGCGAGCGTCAGCAGATACGCCGTGATGCCGAGGCTCATATGTCAGCCGGATGCACGTTGAACGAGCGCGCCATTTGCGGTAGCGTGGTCGCGATGATCGTGCCGTCGAGGTTCTCCATGAAGAAACTCGTCGCAACCAGCGTGACGATGAGCGACGAGCTCTTGTTCTCGCGATCGCTTGCGGACGGCATCGGTCGGGCGCTCCTTCGGATGAGTCGAAAGTTTGCTATTCTAGCCGCGAGAGCAGACCTCGCGCGGCTATGGTAGTTTTTGCGCTTGCCGGCAAGGCGGCCAGAAGCCTTCCCGACAATGCGCCGACGCTTCGCCGACAGCGCGCAAACACCACGCCAACAAGAGGAATCAGCAATGAAGTTTCGGAAACTGGGTGATTCGGGTGTCGAGGTGAGCCTGATCGGGCTCGGCACCATGACCTGGGGTGAGCAGAACACCGAGCGCGAGGCGCACGAGCAGATCGACTACGTGCTCGCCCAGGGCGTGAACCTGCTCGACGCCGCTGAAATGTACCCGGTGCCGCCGCGCCCCGAGACGCAGGGCCGCACCGAGCAGTACATCGGCACCTGGCTCGCGAAGAACCAGGCGAAGCGGGGCGATATCGTGCTCGCGACCAAGATCGCCGGTCCGGCGCGCCAGCCGCACAACCCGCGCCACATCCGCGGCGCGGGCAACCAGTTCGACCGCAAGAACCTGAACGAAGCCATCGACGGCAGCCTGAAGCGCCTGCAGACGGATTACGTCGATATCTGTATCAGCTGCACTGGCCCGACCGCAGCACGATGACCTTCGGCCGCCCGGGCTATCCGTTATCGACGACGAATACACCGTGCCCATTGAGGAGACGCTCGCCGCGCTCGGCGAACTCGTGAAGGCGGGCAAGATTCGTTACGTGGGCGTGTCGAACGAAACGCCGTGGGGCGTCGCGCAATTCCTGCGCGCGGCCGAGAAGGCGGGGCTGCCGAAGATCGTCAGCATTCAGAATCCCTACAGCCTCGTGAATCGCACGTACGAGCTGGGCCTCTCCGAATTCACGCACAAGGAAAGCGTCGGGCTGCTCGCCTACTCGCCGCTTGCCTTCGGCTGGCTCTCCGGCAAGTACGAGGGCGGGGCGCGTCCGGCGGGCGGGCGCATCACCCTGTTCGAGCGCTTCCAGCGTTACAGCCGCAGGCGATCGCGGCGATCACGTCCTATGTCGAACTGGCGAAGCGCCACGGCCTCACGCCGACGCAGCTCGCGCTCGCGTTCGTCAACACGCGTCCGTTCACGACGAGCACGTTGATCGGCGCGACGACGATGGCGCAACTGAAAGAGAACGTCGAGAGCGTGAACATCGAACTGTCGGAGGACATGCTCGCCGAGATCGGCGCGTTGCACGAGCGTCAGCCGAATCCGGCGCCCTGAAGCCAAAGCGCCGCGCGCGCTGCACGGGAATTCCTTGTCGGGTCAGGGATTTGCCGCGCCTGCGGATACATCGGCCGGGAATGTGTCAGCATTGAGGTTCTGGCGGCGGGATCGCGATAGCCATGGTTCACCGCCGCCGGTTGGCATGGTCCGGGCAAGACCGGTCTTCGCTTCTTGAAGACATTGCACGAAAGACGCACCGGGCGCCCGCGCGCCCGCGTCCTGCCGTAACGCCGCCGCGCTGCTCGCAACGGGCCGCGGCGCGCCCCTCGAAACACTCGCGGTGCGGTGCCGGCTGCAAGGCACTACACTTGCTTGATGGTCCTGGTTGCCCGCTGCGGCGCCTTCAAGCCACAGCGCGCTCTTTGCAAAGGAGTCATCGCTCATGTCTCAAGCAACACCTCAGGCAAAAGACCTCGATCGCTTCACGATCGACACCATCCGCACGCTTTCGATGGACGCCGTGCAGAAGGCCAACTCTGGCCACCCGGGCACGCCGATGGCGCTCGCGCCGGTCGCGTTCCATCTCTGGCAGAACCATCTTCGCTACGATCCGGACGCGCCGCTGTGGCCCAACCGCGACCGCTTCGTGCTGTCGGTCGGGCATGCGTCGATGCTGCTCTATTCGCTGCTGCATCTCGCGGGCATCAAGGAAGTCGACGAAAACGGCAAGCCGACCGGCAGGCCCGCGGTGTCGCTCGACGACATCAGGCAATTCCGCCAGCTCGACAGCAAGACGCCCGGCCACCCCGAATTCCGCATGACGACGGGCGTCGAGACGACCACCGGTCCGCTCGGCCAGGGTCTCGGCAACAGCGTCGGCATGGCGATGGCCGCGCGCTGGAAGGAAGCGTACTTCAACAAGGGCAATGACAGGATCTTCGATTACCGTGTCTACGCGCTCTGCGGCGACGGTGACATGATGGAAGGCGTGTCGCACGAGGCGGCGTCGCTCGCGGGGCACCTGAAGCTCTCGAACCTGATCTGGATCTACGACAGCAACCGCATCACGATCGAGGGCCACACGGACCTCGCGTACAGCGACGACGTCGAAGCGCGCTTTCACGGCTACAACTGGCACACGCTGCACGTCGACGACGCCAACGACGTGAAGGCGCTCGAAGACGCCATCAACAAGGCGAAGGCCCACACCGACAAGCCCACGCTGATCGTCGTGAAGAGCATCATCGGCTGGGGCGCGCCGAACAAGCAGGACACGGCGAGCGCGCACGGCGAGGCGCTCGGCGAGGAAGAGGTCAGGCTCGCGAAGAAGTTCTACGGCTGGCCCGAGGACAAGCAGTTCTATGTGCCCGACGGCGTCATGCAGCACTTCGCCGACGGCATGGGCGCGCGCGGCAGGAAGCTGCATGCCGAGTGGAAGCAGCACTTCGACGCCTACGAGAAGGCCAACCCGGAGCTCGCGAAAGAAGCCTGGCTGATGCTCGAAAACAAGTTGCCGGATGGCTGGGACGCCGACATTCCCATGTTCGAGCCGGATGCGAAGGGCATCGCGACGCGCGAGTCGTCGGGCAAGGTGCTCAACGCGATCGCGCCGCGCATTCCCTGGCTGATCGGCGGCGCGGCGGATTTGTCGCCATCCACGAAAACCAATCTCAAGTTCGAGGGCGCGGGCAGCTTCGAGCACGACGACTACGCGGGGCGCAACCTGCATTTCGGCATCCGCGAGCACGGCATGGGCGCGGTCTGCAACGGCCTCGCGTTGTCGAACATACGGCCGTACGGATCGACATTCCTGATTTTCAGCGACTATATGAAGCCGCCGATCCGCCTCTCCGCGATCATGGAATTGCCGGTGATCTACGTGTTCACGCACGATTCGATCGGCGTCGGCGAGGATGGCCCGACGCACCAGCCGATCGAGCAGCTCGCGTCGCTGCGCGGCGTGCCGGGCCTGTGCACCCTGCGTCCCGCCGATGCGAACGAAGTGGGCGAGGTGTGGCGCGTCGTGCTGTCGCATTCGAAGGAGCCTTCGTGCATCGTGCTGACGCGCCAGCCGCTGCCGACCTTCGACCGCAAGAAGTACGCGTCGGCGGAAGGCGTGCGGCGCGGCGCCTACGTGCTCGCCGATGCCGAAGGCGGAAAGAAGCCCGAGGTGCTGCTGCTCGGCACCGGCAGCGAGGTGTCGCTGTGCGTCGAGGCCTATGAAAAGCTGACGGCCGAAGACATTCCGGCGCGCGTCGTGTCGATGCCGTCCTGGGACATCTTCGAGCAGCAGGACCAGGCCTACAAGGACTCGGTGCTGCCGCCCGACGTGCATGTGCGCATCTGCGTCGAGCAAGCCGCGACGCTCGGTTGGGATCGCTACGTTGGCCGCCTGGGCTCGCAGATCGTCATGCACACGTTCGGCGCGTCGGCGCCATTGAAGGCGCTCAAGACGAAATTCGGCTTCACGCCGGAGCGCGTCTACGAAGAAGCGAAGAAGCAGATCGCGCGCGTGAAATCCAACGGCAAGGAGTGAACCATCATGCAGATCGGCATCGTGGAACTGGGACGCATGGGCGGCAACATCGCGCGTCGCCTGATGCGCGGCGGGCACACGTGCGTCGTGTACGATCACAATCGCCAGACGACCGAAGCGCTCGCGGGCGAAGGCGCGACGGGCGCGCAGGATCTGGGCGATCTCGTCGCGAAGCTGGTGACGCCGCGGGTCGTCTGGCTGATGCTGCCCGCGGGAAAGATCACCGAAGACACGCTCGACGATCTGCACAGGATCCTCGGCGCGGACGACGTGATCATCGACGGCGGTAACACCTTCTACAAGGACGATATCCGGCGCGCGGCGCAGTTGCGCGAGCAGGGCATCCATTACGATCGATGTCGGCACGTCGGGCGGCATCTGGGGGCTGGAGCGCGGCTACTGCATGATGATCGGCGGCGACGAGGCGATCGTGCGCCGACTCGATCCGGTCTTCGCGACGCTCGCGCCCGGGCGCGGCGACATTCCGGCCACGCCGGGCCGTGAAGGCCGCGACGCGCGCGTCGAGAACGGCTGCATGCACTGCGGGCCGGTCGGCTCGGGGCGCTTCGTGAAGATGGTCCACAACGGCATCGAGTACGGGGGCTCATGCAGGCGTATGCGGAGGGTTTCCACATTCTCGAGCACAAGGCGTCGAATGAGCTTCCCGAGGGCGAGCGTTATTCGCTCGATCTCGCGGATATCGCCGAGGTATGGCGGCGCGGCAGCGTGGTGTCGTCGTGACTGCTCGATCTGACCGCGGGCGCGCTGGCCAGCGACCGCACGCTCGAGCGTTTCTCCGCCGAAGTCGCGGACAGCGGCGAAGGGCGCTGGACCATCGAAGCGGCGATCGAAGAGGCGGTGCCCGCGCAGGTGCTGTCGGCGGCGCTCTACACGCGCTTCTGCTCGCGCGATGCCGAGGCGTTCCCCGAGCGCATGCTGTCGGCGATGCGCTTCGGCTTCGGCGGCCACAAGGAGTTTCCCGTCAAGTAGCGGCGCTTGCCCGGCGATGCGCACGCGGCGATGGACCATCGGGGTCCATCGCCGTTTTTCATTTCATCATGCGCCGCCTGAAGAGCCATGCGCACAAGACGATATGGCCTGCGGCCGCTTCGAGGAAGCGGCGCGCGGCATCCTGCAGGAAGGCGTCGACTGGCTGCGCGAACGCGGGCTCCACGCGCAGGGGCACTTCGCGTTCGGACATCCGATCGGCAAGATAGCGGCCCTTGCGGACAGTCTCAAGGTCGATCTGGTCGTCGTGGGACATCGCTGCCGCAGCGGGCTCGCACGCTGGTGGATGGGCGCGGGCAACATGCCGCTGCTAGACCGCGTGAAGTGCAGCATTCTGGTTGCCGTGTGTCAGGCCGGGGAATTCGCCGAGGCCGAGGCCGAGGCGGAGCACGCGGCGAAGCCGGTCAAGGCCGAAGCCGGCGCGTAAGAGCAGCGTAAAAGAGCAGCGCAAGAGCAGCGTGAAAAAGCGTTCGCGCGCGTGCGGACGCTTGACCCGTCAACCGTTCAGATCGACTGCGACGAGCTTCCACGACACGAGCCCGTCGCCGATGGAAGATCGCCGAATAACACGTGTCGCCGGCGCCATGCTGGTACGTCACGACGAACGTATTGAGGCCTCTGTATCCCGCCGTGGTCATTGGAGGCTGCTTCGGCGCTTCCTGGGCAGTAGCGGCGCCCGATGCGGGAGTGCCGGACGAGCTCGCCGGGGAGCCGTTGCCCGCCTGCGACGGATGCTCGCCGGGCGTTCCGCGCGGCGGGATGCCGTCCAGAATCGCCGCGACGCCGTCCGGTGTCGCATAGGAATCCACTAAAGGACCGACAACCGCCGCGCCGATCATCGCCCCGATGATCGCGAGTGGATTGCCGCTCTTCTGGATATCCACACGCCGCGTGAGCAGCGCGGCAATCTGCTCCTTGAGGCTCGCGCGCAGCGCGGGAAAATCGACGTTATTATTCGTTGAAGGTCTGTGCGTCGCGCGCGTCAGCCGCGCGTTTCACGCGGTTCAGTGCGATGTACGGCGACGCGTAAATGAAACCGAGCGCCGCGACGAGAATCAGGGCGACGAGCGCGGTGATGACGGAACGGGTGGTGCGGGTCATGCGATGGCGAAGCCTCTCTGGCAAAACGTGAATCTGTGATTGACCGCGCATGCGCGCGATAAATCCCGGGAATTCACGTTCTGCGTGCGCTCGGCCTCGATTATTATCCGTCGCGGCGCAAAAAGGCATGCTTCGTCGGCGTATTGCCGACGCATCAGGCCAGAATGCCGCCCGCCAGCCCCGCGCTTTCATCGGCGCAGCGGTCGACCATGCGCGACACTTCGTCGATCTTGCCCACCAGAATGACACGCGATTGTCCGCGGCGGAGCCCGCGCACCGGCGCGCGCTGCGCGGGCTCCGCGTGCACCGTGCTGCTCAGGGACACGCGCGCGAAAGCCGGCTGGCGCGAGGGTAGCGCGGGCATCTCGTCGAAGAGGTCGGGCGTAGCTTCGGCCCGCGGCATGCCGCATGCGATCAGCGCGCGCAGATGGCGCAGGCGGCCGAATTGGCGGAAGGGCAGCAAACGGGCGAAACGTTCCATGATGACTCTCCAGACGATACGACACACTGCGGCGCGCCGCGAACGGTGGCCGTCATGCTTGTTGTTGGTGAAACGCCTGAGTGGGCGTCGGAAACGGTTGGTGAGGTGATAGTGCGCTTTCAACGGGACATTTTCTGTCTCATTGCGACGAGCGCCCGAACAATTTTTCGTTGAATATCGCCTCCCGCCAACGCTTGGGCCAAGCCGTCAGAACTCGCCCGAGCGAATCAGTCCGACCGCGATGCCTTCCAGCGCGAAATCGCCGCTGCCGGAGCGCACGAAGATGTTCTCGTAGTCCGGATTCTCCGCGATCAGCTCGACGCCGTCCCGATGGCGCTTCCAGCGCTTCACCGTGACGTCGTCGCCGATGCGTGCGACTACGATCTGTTCGTCCTTCGCCTCGCTGCGCTTCTGCACGACGAGCAGATCGCCGTCGAGAATGCCCGCGTCGCGCATCGAGAGCCCGCGTACTTTCAGCAGATAGTCCGGCTTGCTGGAGAAGAGCGCGGGATCGCATGCGTAATGCTGCGAGATGTGCTCTTGCGCGAGGATCGGGCTGCCTGCCGCGACGCGTCCGACGAGCGGCAGCGACAACTGCATGATGCTCGGATGCGGCAGCGTGAATTGATGCGGCAACTCTTCCGAGCGATCGATGCGCGATGCATCGCCCAGCAGCCGGATGCCGCGCGACGAACCCGCCGCCAGTTCGATCACACCCTTGCGCGCCAGCGCCCGAAGATGCTCCTCTGCCGAGTTCGCGGAGCTGAAGCCGAGTTCCGCCGCGATTTCGGCGCGCGTCGGCGGGAAGCCCGTACGCTCGATCGCGCGCTGGATCAGTTCGAACACCTGCTGCTGCCGCGCGGTAAGTCTGGATGCTTTGGTCACTGGCTCGAGCCCCCGGTGCACTGTATGGATGGACAAGTGACTGTATTTTTATACAGTATCTGGCGCTTTTCAAGCTTTACTTTAAGTTCGCGCCTCCGAAGCTAAGTTCGCGCCTCCGAAGCTTCCGAGCGCTTCCTTCACGGCCGTGCGCGCTTTTTCCATCCAGGAATATCGTTCTTAGCAGTTTTACGTATAAAAAAGTGAAGAACGATTATTTATAATCATATAAGCGGATCGATAGACTGATTCCGTCAATTCGATAAGATGGAGAATGGGGAATGCAAAGCTTCAGACTGGGATTGGGCAAGGGCGCGCGGCGCCTGTTCGCGGTGGCGGCGCTGGCGGCGGCGAGCTTCGGGATGACCGCGTCCGCGTATGCGCAGACGTCGTTTCTGAACGTCTCCTATGACCCGACCCGCGAGCTCTATCAGGATTTCAACCAGGCATTCGCCAAGAAGTGGAAGGCCGAGACGGGCGAGACTGTGACCTTCAAGCAGTCACACGGTGGTTCCGGCAGCCAGGCGCGCGCGGTGCTCGACGGCCTCCAGGCCGATGTCGTGACGCTCGCGCTCGCCTACGACATCGACGCCCTCGCGAACAAGGGCCTCATCGGGGCTGACTGGCAGAAGCGCCTGCCGGACAACGCGTCGCCGTACACCTCGACGATCGTGTTCCTCGTGCGCAAGGGCAATCCGAAGCACATCAAAGACTGGGATGACCTGATCAAGCCGGGCGTGTCGATCGTCACGCCGAACCCGAAGATCTCGGGCGGCGCGCGCTGGAACTATCTCGCCGCATGGGCCTATGCGCAGCACAAGCCGGGCGGCAACGAGTAGACCGCGAAGGACTTCGTGTCGAAGCTCTACAAGAACGCCGGCGTGCTCGATTCCGGCGCGCGTGGCGCCACGACGAGCTTCTCGTGCAGCGCGGGCAGGGCGACGTGCTAATCGCGTGGGAGAACGAGGCATTCCTGTCGCTCAAGGAGTTCGGTCCGGACAAGTTCGAGATCGTGGTGCCGTCGGTGAGCATTCTCGCGGAGCCGCCGGTCGCGGTGGTCGGCAAGGTGTCGACAAGCACGGCACGCGCAAGCTCGCCGAAGCCTATCTCAAGTACCTGTATAGCGACGAAGGCCAGCAGATCGCGGCGCGCAACTTCTACCGGCCGCGTTTGGACAAGGTACCGGCGGATCTGACGAAGCAGTTTCCGAAGCTGAAGCGCTCTACACCATCGACGACACCTTCGGCGGCTGGACCCACGCGCAGAAGACGCACTTCGCGGACGGCGGCGTGTTCGACTCGATCTATCAACCGCAATGAGCAGGAAGACCCGCGACGCGGCGCGCGGCAGCGGCGACGCGCGCCCGGCCCCGGGGCGCAGAAAAAGATGAATCAAGGATGACGACCTTCACATTCAGGAAACCGAGCGCGCTGCCGGGTTCGGCTTGACACTCGGCATCACGCTGGCTTATCTGAGCCTCGTGGTGCTGATTCCGCTTGCGGCCACCTTTGCGAAGACCGCGACGCTCGACTGGTCGCAGTTCGTGCGCGCGGTGACGTCGCCGCGCGTGCTGGCGTCGTACCGGCTCACCTTCGGCGCGGCGCTCGGCGGCGCGCTCATCAACGCGGTGTTTGGCTTTCTCGTCGCGTGGGTGCTCGTGCGCTATACGTTTCCGTTCAAGCGCATCGTCGACGCGATCGTCGATCTGCCGTTCGCGCTGCCCACCTCGGTCGCCGGCATCTCGCTCGCGGCCGTGTACGCAGGCAACGGCTGGATCGGGCAGTATCTCACCCCGCTCGGCATCAAGGTCGCGTTCACGCCATTGGGCGTGCTCGTCGCGCTCACGTTCATCGGCCTGCCGTTCGTCGTGCGCACGGTGCAGCCGGTGCTCGAGGATTTCGAGCGCGAACAGGAAGAAGCCGCCGCCTGCCTGGGCGCCACGCGCTGGCTCACGTTTCGCCGCATCGTGCTGCCGTCGCTCTTTCCGGCGCTTCTGACCGGTTTCGCGCTCGCGCTCGGGGAATACGGCTCGGTCATCTTCATCGCGGGCAACGTGCCGATGAAGTCGGAGATCACGTCGCTGCTCACCATCACGAAGCTCGAGCAATACGACTATGCGGGCGCGACCGCGC
The DNA here is from genome assembly GCA_001189345.1 of Candidatus Paraburkholderia kirkii. Lineage (GTDB taxonomy): Bacteria > Pseudomonadota > Gammaproteobacteria > Burkholderiales > Burkholderiaceae > Caballeronia > Caballeronia kirkii_B. The sequence continues at coordinate 22,865 of LFKV01000023.1, read as the reverse complement.
TCGCCGTCGTGATGCTGTGCGTGTCGTTCCTGATGCTGCTCCTCATCAACACGCTGCAGTGGTTCCTGCAGCGGCGCACCAGCAAGACCGGCGCGGCGCCTGTCAATGTCGCACTGGCGGCGGGAGAAACGGCATGAGCAAGGTCCTTCCGTTGCAAACGACGACCCCGCGCAATGCGCAGCGCCTCAATCCCGTCACCGAGCCGCGCGCCGTGCGTTGGCTGCTGACGGGCATTGCGCTCGCGTTTCTCGCGCTCTTTCTCGTCGTGCCGCTCGTGGCGGTGTTCGTGCAGGCGTTCGCGAAGGGCGTCGACTACTACTTCGAGGCGCTGAAGGATCCCGACGCGTGGTCCGCCATCAAGCTCACGCTGGCGACCGCCGCGATCGCCGTGCCACTGAACGTCGGGTTCGGGCTCGCCGCGTCGTGGGCCATCGCGAAATTCGAGTTTCGCGGCAAGGCGTTGGCTGACCACGTTGATCGATCTGCCGTTCTCGGTCTCACCCGTGATTTCGGGTCTCATCTACGTGCTGATGTTCGGCGCGCAGGGATGGTTCGGCCCGTGGCTCGCCGCGCACGACGTGCAGATCATCTTCGCGGTGCCCGGCATCGTGCTCGCGACGATCTTCGTGACGTTCCTCTTCGTCGCGCGCGAGCTCATTCCGCTGATGCAGGCGCAAGGCAACGACGAAGAGGAAGCGGCGCACGCGCTCGGCGCATCGGGCTGGCAGATCTTCCGGCGCGTGACGCTGCCCAACGTGAAGTGGGGCCTGCTGTACGGCGTGATTCTTTGCAACACGCGCGCGATGGGCGAGTTCGGCGCGGTGTCGGTGGTCTCAGGCCACATCCGCGGCCAGACCGACACCATGCCGCTGCACGTCGAAATTCTCTACAATGAGTACAACTTTTCGGCCGCGTTCGCGGTGGTGTCGCTGCTCGCGCTCGTGACGCTCGGGCTGAAGCTCCTTGCCGAGCGGCGCATGTCGCAAGCATCAGCGAAGCCCGCGCAACCGCACAGAATTGAAGAGGCCGACACCATGATGAGCATCATCGTTCGCAATCTGCAAAAACGCTTCGGCGATTTCACCGCCCTCGACAACGTCACGCTCGATTTTCCGGCGAGGGAGCTCGTCGCGCTGCTCGGGCCTTCGGGCTGCGGCAAGACCACGCTGCTGCGCGTGATCGCCGGCCTCGAGTTCGCCGATGCGGGGTAGGTTGTGCTGCACGGAGAGGACGTCGCGGCGGTCGGCGCGCGCGAGCGGCAAGTCGGCTTCGTGTTTCAGCACTATGCGCTATTCCGGCACATGACCGTGTTCGAGAACGTGGCGTTCGGCCTGCGCGTGAAGCCGCGCCGCGAGCGTCCGGGCGAAGCCGCGATCCGCGAGAAGGTGCACGAGCTGCTCAAGCTCGTGCAGCTCGACTGGCTCGCCGAGCGTTTTCCGTCGGAACTGTCGGGCGGGCGCTCGCCGTCGAGCCGAAGGTGCTGCTGCTCGACGAGCCGTTCGGCGCGCTCGACGCCAAGGTACGCAAGGAACTCCGCAGCTGGCTGCGCCGCCTGCACGACGATCTGCACATCTCGACGCTGTTCGTCACGCACGATCAGGAAGAGGCGCTCGAAGTGACGGACCGCATCGTCGTGATGAATCATGGGCGCGTGGAGCAGGTGGCAGCCCGCAAGACGTGTACGATCACCCGCAGACGTCGTTCGTCTACGAGTTTCTCGGCGCGGCGAACCGGCTGCAGGGCAAGGTGGATGCGAGCGGCTTCGTTGCCGGCGGCGCATCGGCTCCGATCGCCGCGCAGGCGTATTTCAGCGGACCGGCGCTCGCCTACGTCCGTCCGCACGATCTCGACCTGTATCCAGCCGACGGCGCGCATCGCGACGGCATCGTGGTGGACGTGCGGCGTGTCGTGACGCTGGGCGGCTCGGTGCGCGTCGAGCTGGAAGGCAGCGGCGGCGTGATCGAGGCGGAATTGGATCGCGAGGCGTGGCGTGCGCTCAGGCTCGAGATCGGCGATAGCGTGACGGCTGTGCCGTGCGCGCTGCGCGTGTTTCCCGCGCAATCAAAAACATAAGCGAAAACAAGAGCGAAAACAAGAGCATCAAGAGAGGTTGACATGAATTTCCAGCAACTGCGCTTCGTGCGCGAGGCCGTGCGTCAGAACATGAATCTGACGGAGGTCGCGAACGTGCTCTATACGTCGCAGTCGGGCGTATCCAAGCAGATCAAGGATCTCGAGGACGAACTCGGCGTCGACATCTTCATTCGTCGCGGCAAGCGGCTCACGGGCCTCACCGAGCCCGGCAAGCAGGTGCATCAGCTGATCGAGCGCATGCTGCTCGATGCGGAGAACCTGCGGCGCGTCGCGCGCCAGTTCGCGGATCAGAACAACGGTCATCTCGTCGTCGCGACGACGCACACGCAGGCGCGTTTATGCGCTGCCGAAGGTCATCCGCCAGTTCACGGAGGTGTTCCCGAAGGTGCATCTCGCGCTGCGTCAGGGCAGCCCGCAGCAGATCGCGCAGATGATCATCAACGGCGAGGCGGACATCGGCATTTCGACGGAAGCGCTCGACCGCTATCCGGACATCGTCACGTTTCCGTGCTATTCGTGGCATCACACGGTCGTGGTGCCGAAGGATCATCCGCTCGTCGGGCGCGAGAACATCACGCTCGAGCAGATCGCCGAATATCCGATCGTCACTTACAATCAGGACTTCACGGGCCGCTCGCACGTGGACCAGGCGTTCGCGAGCGCGGGCGCGATCCCGACATCGTGCTGACCGCGATCGACGCGGATGTCATCAAGACGTACGTGGAGCTGGGCATGGGCATCGGCATCGTGGCGGCGATGGCGTACGACGCGAAGCGCGACACGGAGCTCGTCGCGCCCGATACGCAGCATCTGTTCGAAGCTAGCACGACGCGCGTCGGCCTGAGAAAGGGTGCGTTCCTGCGCGCGTACGCGTACCGGCTGATCGAAATGTTCGCGCCGCAGCTCGACGAAGCGCAGATCGCGGCCCAGCTTCGCGAAGCGGCGTGAGTCGCATGCCGGCTGATTTACAATCGTCGGCATGAACACATCCTCTCTCCCTCGCATTGCCGTCCTCGCAACGGGCGGCACCATTGCCGGACAGGCTGGCGATGCCTCGAAGACGGCGGGCTACAAGGCGGGCGTTGTCGGCGTGGACAAGCTGCTCGAGGCCGTGCCGGCGCTTGGGCAGATCGCGCGCATTCATGCCGAGCAGATCGCGAGCATCGACAGCAAGGACATGAGCGCCGCGCTGTGGACGACGCTCAGCCGCCGCATCGATGCATTGCTCGCGCAGGGCGACATCGATGGCATCGTCGTCACGCACGGCACCGACACGCTCGAAGAAACCGCCTACCTGCTGCATCTCACGGTGAAGAGCACGAAGCCGGTGGTATTGACGGCGGCGATGCGCCCCTCGACGGCGCTTTCCGCCGATGGTCCGCTGAATCTGCTCAACGCGGTCACGGTGGCGGCATCGGGCGAGGCGGCGGGCAAGGGCGTGCTCATCGCGTTTAACAACCAGATACACAGCGCGCGCGACGTCACCAAGACGAGCACTTACGCGGTTGGCGCATTCCGCTCGCCCGAAACCGGGGTGCTCGGCTTCGTGCAGGACGGACGCGTGGAATTTCAGCGCATGGTGTTGCGTCCGCACACTGCCGCGAGCGAATTTGCCGTGCCGGAGCAATGGCCGATGGTGGAGATCGTGGCGAGCTATTCGGATGCGTCGCGCGTGATGGTCGATGCGCTGGTCGCGGCGGGCGTGAAGGGGATCGTCGTCGCGGGCACGGGCAACGGCTCGATGCATGCGACGCTCACGCAGGCGCTCGCCGATGCGGTGAAAAAAGGTATCGCGGTGGTGCGCGCTTCGCGCGTGGGATCGGGGCATATGATGCGCAACGGCGCAGCGTCGGACGATGCGCTGGGGACTGTTAGCGCGGGGACGCTCAATCCCTACAAGGCACGGGTGCTTTTGATGCTTGCGCTGGGGGCGGGGGTGGTTGATTTGCAGCGTGTCTTTGATGTTTACTAGTCCATTGCGTCATTGAATTGGCACTGGTCGAATCCGGCGCGAAGGATCGTCATATTTCCACTTGATCGGTTTCGGGTTCTTGTTGTGTTCGCGGATGTATCGGCATCAGTTTGCGATCCCAATCCTTCACCGAAGTGAAGATGCCGCGAGCGATCACTTCACGCTGAATGCGCGAGAACCAGTTCTCCACCTGGTTGAGCCACGACGAGTAGGTCGGCGTGAAGTGCAGGTGCACGTTGCGCTGCGCATCAAGGAAGTCGGCAACCCGCTGCGTCTTATGGCTGCTGACGTTGTCGCAGATCGCGTGGATTTCCCGGCGTTTGGGCTGGCTGGCGACGACGTCGGTCAGGAAGGCCACGAACTGCTCGCTGGTGTGGCGCGCCACCGTCTTGCCCAGCACCTCGCCGGTGGCAGTATTGAACGCCGCGAACAGGCTGAGCGTGCCGTTGCGCTTGTACTCGAAGCCGTGACTCTCGGCGCGCCCGGGCGACAGCGGCAGCATACGGTCCTTGCGATCGAGTGCCTGGATCGCGGTCTTCTCGTCCACGCAGAACACCGCTGCGTGCGCCGGCGGGTTCAGGTACAGCCCGATCACGTCGGCTGCCTTGGTCTCGAAGTCCGGGTCGTTGGAGACCATGTGCCGCTCCAACTGCTGCGGCTTGATGCCGTGCTTGCGCCAGATGCGCTGCACGGCCGAGACCGATACGTCGCCGAGTTCTGCTGCGAGCTTGTAGCTACTCCAGTGTGTCGAACCGTCGGCGGGTTTGTGCTTGAGGGTGCACTTGAGCACCCGCGCTTCCAGTTTGGCCGGTGGCTGCGTAGGCGCCCGCCCGCGGTGCCGGGCGTACATGCCGGCTAGTCGCTCGCTGAGGAAGCGCCCCGACCAGCGTGCGATGAAGCGCGAATCGCAACCCAGTGTGCGCATGATACTGTCGCGCGATTCGCCGTCCTCGAGCATCAGGATCAACTTTGCGCGTCGCACGTCCGCCGCACGCACCGTTCGGCTGCGCGCCGCCGACAACAGTTGCTCACGTTCGATATCTGTCAGGTTCATTTTGACCCATGACCTGTATCTGAACACAGACAGGGTGCTAATTCAATGACGCAGCGCACTAGCGGAGCCGTCGGCGGCAATCGATCCGGATACGTCCGACAGCGCGCTGATCGACACGCCTGCCTTGCTTTGCACGCGCAGGAGCGCCTCCGCGCGATATTGCGGCGTCGCGAGCAGAATGTAGAGCACGCCCGCCGCACAGCACGTGCCGGTGACGGCGCCGAGCAAGGTCCTGTGGCGCACGACGCTGCGCCAGAGATCGACGATTCCGTCGCCGCGCTGCGGAACCGGCGTCAAGCTGGGGCGCATGTTGTATGAAAGCATGTTATATCCCTGACAAAGAAGTTAAGACCAAGAACTTCCGCTGCGACTGGCCATCGTCAGCAAAATCATTACGTCATCCGAATCGATATACCGGATGGGGTGTGTATTCCCCGTACGCACCCCGCCCTCTCCCCCCGCTGCAACCCTCACGAAGCCACGGTAACGAACACCGGGCCCTGCGCTTCGGTCACTGCCAGCGTGCCGCGCCCGGAACGCTGTCTGCCGTACAGATCGGTGACGATCGCGCGCTCGGGCAGGCGCGATACGTCGAGATTCATCACATTGTCCGCGCCGTAGCACCACACGACATACTTCGTCGCGTGCCCCGTCTCGAACTTGAGCACGGCGTACTTCTCCTTCTCGTCGATGAAGTAACGCGCGTGCTTCGCGCCCGCCGTGAACCCGAAGAGATGCTTTACCGCGTGATAGGCCGGCAGCTTCGCGTTGTCCGCGTCGAGCAGCCCGAAATTGTGCTCCATCTCCCGCGGGTTCGTGCCGTCATTGCGCATGTCGTAATACGAAGTAAGGCCGACCTGCGCGATCCAGTTCATCAGGAGCAGCCGCACCGCGTACTTCGCCTGGCGCGCGCTTCGGGCGAGTGACCATTGGCGATGTCCGCTACATATTCGTATCCGAAGCTCGGGTATGACCATTCGGTGGCCCACACTTGCGGGCGCTTCGCATACGTCGAGAGGTCTTCGCGCAACGCGCCGTAGTCGTCGAGCACCGTCTCCGGATATTGCTGGCGATACGGATGCACGCTCACCGCATCCGGTCCGCTGCGGGACTTCATCGCGCTCATGTCGCCGACCGCGCGAATGAAAGCGCGATCGACCTGCTGCACGCCACCCGTTGCGATCGTCACGTCCGGATTCGCCGATTGCGCCGCGCTCACCGCCGACTCCAGCAACGCGCGATACGCGCGCGGCGACGGCTCCGCGAGCCAGTAATCCTTGTGGTCCTGCTCGTTCCACACCTCGAAGCGCACCGGCGCGCTGCGATACCGGAACGCCGCCTGATAGACATAGGTAGGTACGGAAGGCGGCGAGCTGCGGCGCGGTCGTCGGCGGCTGGTCCGGGTTGAACATGTAATGCTTGTAGCCGAGGATGAAAAGCGCACCCAGGCCGCGCGCGGAGAGGTTCGACACGAGGCCGTCGAAAGCGCCGAAGTGCCAGCCGTCGGGCGCCTGCACCGCTTCCCAGAACAGGTCGGTACGCACGAACGAGAAGCCGACGTCCTTCACGGCATCGAGCAGGCGAGTATCGTCGATCTCGTGAATCGCGACGCCCGTGTTCGCGCGCGAAGCCGCGAAGCCGGGCGCGGCGACATACGGCTCTTCCGCGGAATCCGGCGCGCCGTCGAGCGTGATCGTCGGCGCGGGCGACGCCGCCAGCAGCGCGTCGTGATGATGGCGCTCCGCGATTCGCTCGTCGAAGATGCCGGATACGCCCGCATGACCGGGCATGCGGCTCGGCTGGCCGTACGTCTCGGGCACGCTTTCGCGCAACTGGCGAATCGTGATGCCGAGGAACAGCAGGCAGCCGATCGATTCGCAGATGTCCGTGCTCGCGCAGGCGAGGAGCAGATAGAGGAGCATCATCCAGGAAGCGCGGTCAACCGGCTCGGCCCGCAGCATGAGACGCACGAGCGCCCAGATCAGCACGAGCGCGCCGAAGGAGCCGAAGCTCGCGACCGCGTACAGCACCGTGTTGTCCGCATACGCGACATTGAAGCCGAACGCGCTCTCGTAATAGGTCGCCGCTGAGCCGAAGCCGCCCGGCCCGAGACCGAGCCAGATGCGATTGTCTTTGAGCAGGCCTTCGATCAGGAGCGGCCAGGTGTTCCATACGCGATCCTGGAACGACGCCAGCACGACATAACCGCTGCCCGCGAGATTGAACGCCGACGTCGCGACGAACGTAGCGATCGGGAGGCCCACCGCGACGCTGGCCGCCCACAGGCAGGCGCGCCTGACCGTCGACGTGGCGAGCAGGCAGTGCGCGCCGACGACGAGCGCGAGCGCGACCGGCGCGGTCTTGTTGGTGGTCGCGTAGACCGCCGCGCCCGCGCATCCGAGCAACGCGCACTGTAGCAGCTTCGAGCGCGTGCGCGTGAGGAGCCAGGTCGTGAGCAGCCCGACCATCAGGCCGGTGGACGCGCTGTCGCGCCCGAATCCAGTCAGTCGCGAGGCGATGCCCACATACGACGACGTCGCCACCGAAACGTTATGGCCGCCGACCGACACGCTCTGCCCGACCCACGGCATCGGCGAGAAGCTGTTCAGCAGCAAACCGACGAAGCACAGCGCGGCCAGCAGGAAGAACGCCGCGCGCGCCGCGCCGCCGTTGAGCAGATCGAGCGCCTGCGGCGAAGCGGTGAGCGCGAAGAGCATCGGCATGACGGTCCACACAGAAGCCGACGGCCTCCGGCGCGACCCCGTGAGACAGCGATACGAACGATTGCGCGAGCAGGTAGAGCGCGATGAGCGCATGGCTCGCCTTCGGCCGCTTGATGAGGATGAGGATCACCCAGGCGAGCATCAGCACCTTGGGCAGATAGGTGACGGGGGCCGCGCCGATCATCGACGTGAAGTAGCGGATCACGCCCGAGAGCACGTCGCTCGCCACGGCGACGATAAACGTTCCCACCCAGAGTCTGTCTTCCAGCGATGCCCTGTTCATTGAAACCCCGTCGAATGTCCGTTTTCGGATCGTCATTTGCCGCAATCACCGTCGAATCCGTCCTTGTTCTTTGCAGGCGTCGCGCGGTGTGCAAATCGAGCCTGGCCGAGCTCGTTTGATGTTTGGAAATTACTCGCCTGCTTAATCGCGCTCCATGCGCGGAGGCACATGCCAACGTTTGCTGTGTCGGCTGACGCTCATAGCGCGAGCGCGGGAAACGTTTGCAGCAGGCTCGCGCGCGCCTTGCGAGCGAGCCATTTGTCGTACCGCTAGGGTTTTATCCGATGACCGGCGCGCCCCTCATCACGTGCGCAGTTGTACATTCCGCCAGAAAGCTCACCGATAGGATTGCCGAACAAAATCCTGGATATGTACTCACTGGTTAGTTCTGGCGAAGACCGGCATCGGGGCGGCAGGACGGTCGACAGGAACCGGCAGGCAGCACGGACCCAATACTCAGAACAAGGAATCGCCATGAGCGAGACCGACAAGAAAGCGCGGACAGCCGCATCGCCGTTGGATGGACAGACCACCACGAACGGCGCGAATCCGGCAAACGCCCGCCCATGCGGCGACTCGAACGCCCACGCTCATCGCGAGCGACAGACCTCCCGTTACGACCGGGAGCATGTCCGGCGCCGCGCATCCTCGCGCGGACACGACGAAATTCAGCGAAACGTCCGCCTCTGACGCGTCTGCGGTGCTGCAACGAATCGCGGTTCAACTGTCGTTATATTTCGGGATCCATATGAACACATACAATCATGCTGCGCTGCAACGGGCATGCCGGGGAGAACTTGCCGTCTTCGAATCGGCCATGCCGCAGGAGACGCTCGCCGGGATCAAGGCCAGGCTCGACACCGCATACGATGCGACGCCCGACCACAAGCAGTTCTACGGCAACGCGAAGGAGGTCGTGCATACGCTGCGCGACATTCCCGCCTTCAGGGAGCTGGAAAGCGAGTCGGTCAGGCTCGCCTCCGACTGGCTCGACTCGACGATGAAGGCGAAAGCCACCATGGGACCTTGGTTCGGCCTGCGCGTGGGCAGCAGCGCGTCGACCTCGGGCAGCCACTGCCGCCACTTCGATTCGCACGTGCTGATGCTCGTGATTCTGCTTCAGGCCGCCGCGGACGACGACCGCGCGGGCGATCTCGTCGCGTACACGAAGCCGCGCCGTCTGCCCGGGCGCAGCCGCAATCTAATCGCGAAGAGCGCGGCGCGCACGCAGCGCCACCTCGACAAGGGTATCTGCACGCGCATCAAGGACAAGCCGGGCAGCGTCTTCGTGTTCAACGGCTTTTTGATGCAGCACTGCAATCTCGATGTGCTGGCCGGCGAGCGCCGCAGTCTCATCATTCATTAACTCGATCCGGGCCTCTCGATGGGACTCTCGGCCATCAACCGTTTCCGGCGGGATTTCGCCGCCCCGACCGATCCGGTGCACCCCGCCGAGCCGGTCGCGGGCATCGATGCGACCTGATCAGGCGAAGCGCGTCGCGAGAGTCTCCGGGATCGGGCTGCGGCGCGTGAGCGCGCAGGTCGGCATGTCGGCGCGCGGGCGCGCACATAGCGCTCCAGCTCATCGATGGCGAACTGCTGCTCCTCGATCAGATGCCGCACCATGTCGCCGATCGACACCATGCCGACGAGCCTGCCGCCCTCGATTACCGGCAGATGATGGAAGCGGTGCTGCGTCATCAGCGCCATGCATTCGTCGGTGGTGGTGCCGAGGCTCGCGGACATCACGGGCGCGGTCATGATTTCGCACACCGTGGTCGTCCGCGAGGCCCTGTCCTGCAGGATCACCTTGCGCGCATAGTCCCCGCTCGGTGACGATGCCGCACACCGTATCGCCCACCGTCACCACGAGCGCGCCCACCTCTGCCTTTGACATCAGCGCGACCGCTTCATGCACGCTCGCTTGGGCATCGATCGTGTGTACCGATGCGTCGGACCTCGCCTTCAGGACCTGCTTCACCGTTGCCATTGCCGTTCTCCATGTTTCCCGCGTCGTGCGGTCCGTGCTGCATGAAATGCGTTTCGCCGAGTTCGCCGCCGGCACGCTCAGTCGAAATCGAACAGATGAAATCGAACAGATCGCCGAGGAAGGACTTCTTGCGGCGCGGATGTTCGCGCCGGCCACGCGGCTCGCCGTAGCGATCGTCCTCGTGACGATACGGCCGCCGACCGTGCTCGTTCTCGCGCCACTCGCCGCGCCCGGCCTTCGCTTCGGCAAGCGCGGGCTGCTCGGCGCGGCGAATGAGCTGATCGAGCTCGCCGCGGTCCAGCCAGACGCCGCGGCAGTGCGGGCAATAGTCGATCTCGATGCCTTTGCGCACGCTCATGAGGAGTTCGGTCGCGGGACAGACAGGGCATTTCATGTGAAATCATTTCGTATTGCTTTCAGTGAAGCCAATGTAGCGAAAGGAGCCGGTTTGAAAAATGCGAAATTTTGAGGGCTTGCGTTCGGAAAAAAACCGAAGTAAGCAGCGACGCCAACGACGTTTTGCACCATGTCCGTGCATCCCCCGGCGCCGGAGTTCACTACGGCGCGGAAGGTGGGAACGCGACTTGCGGTCCGTCCCAAAAGTCCGCAAGCTTTCGGTCTGGAACGGCGCGCACCGCGCGTCGACAGCGCACAGCAAAGGCCACCTCATGCCAGACAGATCCACAATGAGCGAAGAACGCAAGGGCTCCGACACGCCCGATCTCCTCTATCTCCTGCAAGGCGTCGACGATTTCAGCCGTTTCGTCTTTCCAGATAGCGAAGCGCTCTTCAAGAGTCTCGCGCGCCGGCAGACGCCGCATACGCTCTTCATCACCTGCGCGGACTCGCGCGTGTCGCCGGAGATGATCACGCAGACGCGTCCCGGCGAGCTTTTCGTGTGCTGCAACATCGGCAACATCGTGCCTGCCTATGGCGAGATGCTGGGCGGCGTATCGGCGGTGGTCGAATACGCGGTGCTCGCGCTCAACGTGCGGCAGATCGTCATCTGCGGACACTCGGACTGCGGTGCGATGAAAGGCCTCGCGTCGGGCACGACCATCGCGGACGAAATGCCGACCGTTCACGCCTGGCTGCGCAACGCCGAAGCCGCGCGCAGCGTCGTGATGGCGAGGAAGCTGGAGGAGAAGCGCATCGTCCAGGCGATGGTCGAGGAGAACATCCGCCTGCAGCTGACGCATCTGCGCACGCACCCGGCGGTCGCGGGTCACCTCGCGCTCGGCAAGCTGCAGGTTCAGGGCTGGGTGTACGACATCGGGCGCGGCAAGGTGTCCGTCTTCGACGAAGCCGAGGGCAGGTTCGAGTCGCTGGAAGAAGCGCGCCTGCGCATGCTCCGCAAGGAAACGCGCTAGTGCGAACTGTGCCGCGCGCATCTGGCGCGCGGCAAGTCACGCCGTCACTGCTGCACGCCCTTTCTGGCCGCGAGGTCCTGGGCCATTTTCAGATGCTGCTCGATCGTCGGCAGCGCCTTTTGCGCGGCCTGCTTCAGCTTGGCGTTCTGCCCTTCCTGCGCTTCCTTCTGAAATACCTGTACCGCCTCCTGATGTCCCTGCACGCCGACCTTCTGGATGTATGCGGCATCGAACTCCTTGCCGTGCAGCGCCCTGAGCGACCCGAGCGCCGACGGGTCCGAATTGCTCATCGGCACGGTCACGCCGTGCGGCGCGGCCATCTTAAGCTGCATCGCGAGCTTGGTGTGATCGACCATCATGTGATGCGCGAAGCGCTTCACGTCCTTGTCCTGCGACTGCTTGGTCGCGAGTTTGGCGGCGTCGATTTCCGTCGATCCCGCCGCGGACGCCGCCTGCACGAACGCCTTGTCGACGGGCGGCAGATCGTTGGCCATCGTCGTGCTGGCCGCTTCGGTCTGCGCGAGCGCGCCGGTCGCAACGGCGGCGATGGCGGTCGACGCGAGCGCGGCGAGCAGAGTTGCAGTGCGTTTCATGAGGTCTCCCTGAGCGGATAGTGTCGGCCTTTGTTTCAGCAATGGCGGTGCCACGGCGCATCGCTTCCCGCGGCGGAACGGCGCGCGGCCGCGACACGATCAACCGCTTGCGGCAGGCTTGTTAAACTCGACGATCAAGGAGCTTCTTTCGAACGGAATTGCCATGCCTGTCTACGATTACGAGTGCGCGTCCTGCGGCGCATTCGAAGCCGTCCGCCGCATCGCCGAGCGCGACGAACACGCCGCCTGCCTGCTGTGCGGCGCGACGGCCGCGCGCGTGACCATCGGCGCGCCGAGCGCCGACGACGCCGGCAGCTACGGCATGCGCCATCGCGGCGGCTGCCTGTGCTGCCGCTAGCGCGCCCGGGCACGGCCGTTGCAGAGTCAGCGGGACGCGCCCGCCCGGCATGGCGGGCGTATCATGCAAAACGACGGCGTGCCGCGCGAGGCGAAGCGCGCCGTCGGGTGCATCTTCATCGCGAGGCGTGCGTGGCTCCGGCGAAACGCGATGAGCACGTTCTGCGTGTTCCAAACGAATAACAGGAGGTGATAAGGATGGCGATAGAATTCAGCGGGCGGCGTCATGTCGTGGCGGCGGCGCGTGTCGCGTTCGAGGCCAAGGTCGACGGCCGCGAGGTCTGGTGCAGCGTCTCCCTCGATGCGCTCAACAATCACTTTGGCAATAACGGGACATCTTCGCACGATTTGCTGTCCGCGTTCGAGGGCGGACGCGTGCAAATCGAAGATGCGGCCCGGCGCGCGCTCGAGCGCAACCACGGCCAGTCGGTCGAACTGGAAAGCAGTGATTTCAAGACTTCCCGAAGCATGTAACGCTTCGAGCGGGCGGCGTCGCACGGCGCCGCTTCCTGATGCGCCGTGCCGCCCGCTTCAAGGAGTATAGAAGCACTTCAGCACGTCGTATATCCACCAGACGGGGCACGGCCTGCGGCAAAAACCGTCGTAGCCCGCATCGCGCAAGGCGTCGCGAGGGTCGCGCTGGGCATCGGCGGCCAGTGCGATCAACAGCGCGGCATCGACTTCGCTTCCATCCTGCTTCAAAGCCTCGCGCAAGCGTCGCGCGAGCGCGTGATCGTGAGTGCGTGCCGCCGACGAGCGTGTCGACGAACGCCACCTGCGGCCGCCACTGAACCGCCAGTTGCACGGCGCCCTGAGCATTGCCGATCTGCACCGCCTCGAAACCGCGCATCGCCAGCAGCAGCGCGAAGGGTTCTCCGACGTTCGACTCCGAATGTGCGATCAGCACGCGCCGCGGATCGGCAAGCACCGCCGTCCGCGAATTCCAGATTTCGCACCGCTCGGTGCGCATGTCATACGATCGTTCGTCCATGGCGGCCCGGCACGGCGACAGGCGCCGTGGCAATAACCGTCACCCAGCAAGGACGAGGCCCGCTTTCGTCGCGCGAATCGGCGGTGCGCCGCCTTCAGCGTGCGGCCAGCATGCCGACGATCAAGCCCCCGACCGCCGCCAGCGCGATCGATTTCCAGGGGTTCCCGTGCACGTCACGTAGTCGTCGGCGCCCTCGGTCACGTGACGATAGCGCTCGACGAGCACGTCCTGCGCGTCGGCGAGCACGTCCCGCGCGCGCCGCGCGGCCGACCTCGGCGGATGGAACTGGCTGCCCTGACGCTCGGCCGTCGCGGCGGCAGGCTGCGCGAGCATGGTGGGACTGTCGCCGCCCTCGAGCACGCTGCCGTGCACGTGGTACGGCGCGTACATCACCGGCCGGTGCGCCTCGCCGGGGGCGAGCGGCGTCACGCTCGCCCCCCTTGCCTGCGCCATGCCCGGCGCGAGCGCCGCTTCCATCGCGCTGCAAAAAGCGCCCTTCTTCAACCGATGATGCAAGAGTCGCACCGAATCAGCCCGCCGGCAACCCGTCCGCCCGCCGGTCCGATAGCCCGGCGACATATGGCAATTTTTTTCACATAACGGTGAGAATTGCTCGTTTGTCGCGGCGCGTGCGCACGCCTTACCTTACGATACGGGCATGGAGCGAAGCCGGGCGAGCGTTCCGCAACGAGCGGCGCTCCGCGAGCCGCGAGCCGGCGCCGCATCTTTTGTTTCACGCCGCGCCGAAAACGTCGACCGTCGCGCGCCGATACGATGGCTTCGCGATCCACTCCTGATACGGAGCCGGCCATGAATCCCGCCAATCTCGCTCAACTGTTCGTGCTCGCCGCGCTGTGGGGCGGCTCCTTCCTCTTCATCCGCGTCGGGGTGACCGAGATCGGTTTCGCGGGCGTGCTCGCGCTCGTCTGGGATCAGATGTTCGTGCACGACGCCGCGGCCGCTCCCTCCCGTCTCGCCGCCGACGACGGCCCTGGCCGCGCTCGCGGCGCTCGGCGCGACGCTCTGCTACGGGCATCGCCGCCAGCTATACGAAGCGGCATCTGATGGGCGTCGATTTGCTCACGGTCGCGGCAGGCACGATGAGCGCGGCGACCATCGTGCTTGCGCCGTTCGCGCTCGTCTGGTGGCCGGGCGCGGCGGTGTCGATGCAGGCGTGGGGCGCGGTCCTCGGGCTCGGCGTGGCGTGCACGGGCGTCGCCTATAGGCTGTTCTTCCATCTCATCGCGGTGGCCAGGCCCGCGCGCGCGATCACCGTCACGTTCGTGATTCCGATCTTCGGCATTCTGCGGGGCGCGCTATTCCTCGCCGAGCGTGTCTCGGCGGGCATGGCGGCGGCATGCGCGATCGAGCGCGTGCCGCTGACGGCTCCCGCCGCCGCGAGTGCGCCAAGGAAAGCAAGGCGTGACCTCGCCTGTCCCGCTCAATGCCAGTGGCGAACGAGCGGCCCGTCCTCGCCCGCGACGGGATCGCTGCGTGGAAACGGCAGTTCCTCCATCGCGACGCGTTCCGCCTCGCTGACGGCTTCGCGGCGGATGTCCCACTGCTGGACCCGGCGGATACGCGCCGACCACCTGAAAGCGGCGTCCGGCCGTCAGCAGACAGTGGCCCGTTCCGGCGGGCAGCACCAGCGCGTCGCCCGCGGCGACGGCGATCACGCGGCCATGCGGGCCGCCGAGAATCAGTTCGGCTTCGCCGGACGCGATGCCGAGCGCCTCGTGAGCAGTCGAATGGAAGTGGTGATAGTCGAAGACGCTGTCGCGCCATTGTGCCGGCCAGCCGTTCTGCCCGAACAGGGCTTCGAAACGGCCGGCGCCGTCGTGCGCATGGGAATCGATCGCGCCGCGCCACACGAGCACCGGCAGGCGCGAATTGTTCGGCACCCAGCCGTTGGGCGGCAGCATGAAATGCTCGTAGCGCGCGTTCCGGGCCCGCAGGCTCACGGTGTGTTCAGCCATCTTGCGCTTTCTCCGGGAGAGTAGGAGAAAGCGCAGCAACGTACATTCCCGGATGCGATTTGCTCGGTTCCTACCAGTGGCGGTAGCCGTAGCCACCGTGGTGTGCATACCAGTCGCGACGCCCCCAGTAACGATAACCATCCCAGTAGCGGTCGCCATGCCAGTCGACGACGATGGCGCGCCCCGGCGCGACGACGACGGGCGCCGGCGGAGGCGGCGGCGGTGCGACGTAAACCGGCGCCGCATAAACCGGCGGCGCGGCATAGACGGGAACCCCGAGATTGATGCCGACGCTCACGCGCGCCATCGCCGCCTCGCAGGCGAGTCCAGCGCACACCGCCATGCCAATCCCGATCAAGCCCTTGACGTTCATTTCTTCCTCTTCTGTTCTGGTGAAGCCGCAGGTAGGCCGCAATACGGCCATGAATTCATGTTAACCGTACTGTTTTGGCGGTGAGTTACAAGCCGTGTAACAGATGTGAATACTGAAGCGAATGTGCGGAAACGCGCATGTCCGGCGCCCTGCGCCCGGCTTGCGCGCCCGTGCGCCGCCGTGGGATAGTTCCGGCTTGTCAAACGGACGGCGGGACGATGGACCTGTTGCGGAGCATGAGGATCTTTGCGCGCGTGGCGGAAGCCGCCAGCTTCACCGTCGCGACGCAGCAAATGGACATCACCACGGCGCAGGCGTCGCGCGCGGTGACCGAGCTCGAGACGCATCTGCGTACGCGCCTTCTTAACCGCACGACGGCCGCGTCGCACTCACCGACGCCGGCAACCGCTATCTCTCACGCTGCAAGGAAGTGCTGGAGCTGGTCGATCTGTCCGAGGCCGAGGCGAGCGACGCGCAAATCTCCCCGAGCGGCGGGCTGCGCATGCATGCGCCCATCACCTTCGGCCAGCACTATGTGGTGCCGGCGCTCACGCGCTACCTGAAAGAGCATCCGCAGGTGCGCGTCGAGCTGACGCTCTCGCAGCAAGTACCCGACATGCTCGACGAAAGCTTCGACGTCTTTCTGCAGGTCACCACGTCCACCCTGCCCGACTCGGCGCTCGTCTCCACGAAGATCTGCTCGATGCCGAGCGTGCTGCGCGCCTCGCCCGCATAGCTGGATCCCGGCCGGCTGCGCGTGAATTCGGCCGACGCGCTCGCGGTCGCGCTAGCGAACGGCCTGGGCATTGCACCCTTGCCGATGCTCGCGGCGCTGCCATGGTTGCAGAGCGGCGCGCTCGTGCGCGTTTTGCCCGAGTGGGAATTCCAGACCATGACGATCTACGCGATGTACGCATCCCGACAGTACCTCGACGCGAAGATCCGGACCTGGGTCGTATTCCTGCGGGAGTTCGTCGAAAGCACGCTCGCGAGCGAGCCGGCCTGAGCGCTCGACGAGGCATCGCATCTTTCATCGCATCCCTGGAACGAACGGAGCAAAGCGCGACACGCGCTTTCGTTCCGTCGCCGGAGAAAGGCTGGCGGAAACGGATCGCTGCGCGAATGTCGCAGCGTCTCGTCCGGTTGCCCGCGCGTCGTCGGCCGCCGAAGCGGTAACATGACTTTCATGAACCGGTCCACCTCTTCCGCCTCGCGGTCTTCGTCAGCGTCCTCCGGCTCCGCCGACCGCAAGCACCACGATCTCCTGCACGGTGTGTTCGCGCTGCGTCATTCATGGGCGGGCATCGTCGCGACCTGGCGCGAGGAAAGCGCGTTCCGCCAGGAAGTGTGCGTCGCCGCCGTGCTCCTGCCGATCGCCGCGCTCGTTCGAGCAAGCACCGCCGAACGCGTGCTGCTCGCGGGCTCGGTCCTGCTGGTTCTGCTCGTGGAGCTCGTCAATTCGAGCATCGAGGCGACCGTCGACCGCATCTCGCTCGACCATCACGAATTCTCGGGATGCGCGAAGGATTGCGGCAGCGCGGCGGTCGCGGTCGCGCTCGTCATTGCCGCAATCGCATGGGGCGTGATCTGCGGGCCGCTCGCGTGGCATTGGCTGCGCCTGCATCTGTAGATGGCTTCGGTGCGGGCGCGGCCGGCCCGACGGCGGATTCACCGCGACACGAACGCATCGACATGCTGCGCCAGCTCGACCGGATACTGGAACATCAGCGCATGTCCCGCATCGGCAACGACGTCGAGCCTGGCGCGCGGAATCATCTGCTCGAGGCGGCGCGCGTTGGCGTCGACGAGGATATCGTCGTTCGCGCCCACGACGATCAGCGCGCGCACCGGCGAGCGCCGCAAAGCGTCGGCGGCGGCAGAATCGGCGAACCAGCGCGTCATCGCCCGGTCCTGCTGCGCGGCGACCGCGTCGGGCACGGGTCCTCCCTTGTAGCCGCGCGGCGCGAACATGTCGCCTGCGAAGCACTTCGACGCATCCGCCTGCGCATCGACGGGAAACAGCACGGCCATGATCCTGCCGAACGCGTCCGCGCCGGAACTCGATACACGGCCTGCACCTGCGGCGACAGCGGCGCCGTCGCGATCAGCGTGAGCGACGAGACCCTTGCGCGCGCGTCGAGCGCGAGCTGCTGTGCGATCATGCCGCCCATCGACCAGTCGACCACATCGACGCGCGAAAGCTTCAGGCCCGCGATGACGTCGGCCGCGTCCGCCGCCATGTCGCGCATGCCGTAGTCCGGACCGTAGCGTCCTTCGACGATGGCGGAGCGTCCAATGCCGCGATTGTCGAAGATGATCACCTCATGGTGCTTCACGAGTTCGCCGAGAAAGTAGGCATTCCATTCGCCGAGCGTCGCGCGATAGCCGGTAATGAGCAAGAGCGGTGTGCCGTGCCCGAAGCGCGCATAGTCGATTGGTCCGTTTCTGCCCTGCACGGTCCTCACCTGCACGGCGTGATTCGTGTCGGGACGCGCGGTCTGCAATCCGCAGAGCTGACTCGGACCGAAGGAGACGTCCTCGGCAAACGCGGCTGGCGAGAGCGTCGTCAACGCGGCGACGGCCAAGGCACGACGGCAGAATGCGTGCGAACGGCATGGGTTTCATCCGATGCTCCGGCGCAAACGGTTGAGAGAGGGTCATGCAGGATCGCGTGCGCATTCGAGACGAATCCGCGCATGAACACGACACGCGCCGTGACCGCGAGGAATAATAGGCGGCGGATCACGCGCCTTCAAGCGGTCAAAAAAAAGGAGCCTCAACCGATGAACCGACTCTTCCGCTCGTGCCTGCTTCCCGCCGCGCTCGACCTCGCCGCCTGCTCCACGCCGGTCGAATTTTCGGCGAGCGCGAACCCGCCCGCCTTCAACGACGGCGACGCCGACTTCAGCAGCATGGACAACGCCATGTCCGCGTGCAAGGCCGCCGCGAAGAAAGCCGGCGCGGACCGCTGCACGCAGGTGCGCGCATACGAGGCGTGCATGAAGGACAAGGGCTACATCACCGTGCTCGGCCCGGAGAATCCGCCGGACTGCGGACAGCCCGAATGGGAGCGGGACGTGCGCCGGTGGCTGAAATGAGCGGCTTTCATTTGCGATTTGCCAGGCGCATGAACACCACGTAGAGCAGCGCGCCGGCCGCCGCGCCGATCAGCCAGCCGAGGTTGTTGGGCGACAGGCGCTTGAGCATCTGCGTCGAGAGCTCCCAGCCGACCGAGATGATCCCCGACACGATAAGCGCCGCGAGCCCGACCTTGTTCCAGCCGCCGTCGTAATAGAAGCGCCCGCCGGGCTGCATCGTGTAGAGCTCGGCGGTCTTCACCTGCTGGCGCTTGACGAGGTAGTAGCGGACATCATCACGCCGTACATCGGCGCGAGCACGGCGCCGAACACGGACACGAAGATGGTGATCGCCTTCGGGCTGTCGACGAAGATCCACGGACAGACGATCACCACGAGGATCGAGGCGATCAGTCCGCCCTTCCGCCCTTCTTGAAGTCGACGTGCTTCGGAAAGAGATTGGCGATGTCGTAGGCCGGCGACACGAAGTTCGCGACGATGTTGATGCCCATCGTCGCGACGATGAACGTGATGCTGCCGATCGCCACCGCGAACTTGTTCTCGATGCGCGAGACGATCTCGACCGGATCCATGATCATCGTGCCGAACACCTTCTCGCTGCCCGCCGTGACGATCACGGTGATGATCGCAAACGCGACGAAGTTGAGCGGCAGCCCGAGAAAATTGCCGATCTTCATCTGCCGCTCGCTCTTCGCAAAGCGCGAGAAGTCGCCGAAATTGAGCAGCAGCGCGGCGAAGTAACTCACGACGAGCAGGGTCGCGTTGATCATCGCGTGCAGTTGCTCGTCGCCGGACAGCACCTTGCCCGATAGCGTGAGATTGAGGCTCGAGAGCCCCGCGCGATACAGGATCCAGCCCATCAGGAAGAACATCACGACGTACACGGCCGGTCCGCAGAAATCGATGAACTTGCGGATGATCTCTATGCTGCGCTGAAAGATGACGAGCTGCAGGAGCCACATAAAAAGAAAGCTCACCCAGCCGAGCATGTCGAGCCGGAGGAAGCTGGAATCGCGCCATGTGATGACGGACGGCACGAACAGAAGCAGGAGCGTGGCGATCGCCTTCGACGCAAAATACGTCTGCACGCCGTACCACACGATGCCGACCACGCCGCGAATGAGCGCCGCGAGATTCGCGCCCATCACGCCCATCGAGACGCGCGCCATGACGGGAAACGGAATGCCGTGCACGAGACTTGGCTTGCCGACCCAGTTCATCAGCACATACACGACGAGAATGCCGATGGTGAGCGCGAGCAGCACCTGCCAGCCCGAAATGCCGAGCAGAAAGAGGCTCGCCGCGAAGGTGTAGCCGCCGACGCTGTGCACGTCCGACATCCACATCGCGAAGATGCTGTAGCCGGTCCAGGTGCGCCGCGCGCGCGGCACGGGGGCGAGGTCGTGATTGTAGAGACGCTCGTCGGCGTCGACGATCTCGGCGTCGGCGCCCAGCGCGGCGGCATCGGCGGCGGAGGTGGCGTGGGAAGTGGACATGGTTTCCTCCTTGGCCGAAGCGGGGCTCGCGTCATGCACCAAGGGTAATCCATCGGAAACCGAAAGTGAAACGGCGCCGCTCGTTGCGGCGCCGCACATTAAAGTCGGGCCGCGCCGCTGCCGATATGGGAGCCATGAGAAAAAAACGCCTGAACACCCGCGACATGAACAACGCCTTCGCCGCCGCGGCGGAGGCGCTGGCGCTCTTCTGCCGCCTGCGCGGCATCGATGCGGCGGACCTGCCCGCGCAGGAGGTCGATACCCTCCTCGATCTCGCGTTCGAGGAAGCCGCGCGGCTAGCCGCCGAGCGCAGCGAGGCCCGCCGCCCGGGCTGACGCGCCGCTCGCGGACACGGGTGCGGAACTTGCTGTCCCAAAGAAGATGGGCGGCGTTCGCGCCGCAGAGGTCCCATGTCCAAGATTCTCGGTCCCGTGCTGGGTCCGCAAGTGCGCAGCGTCGCGCGCCACCCGCTCGGCTTCGCGCGGCGCACGCTGAAGGCCTTTCGCGCGAACCAGGGCATGCTGCTGGCGGGCGCGGTGGCGTACTACGCGCTTCTGTCGATCGTGCCGCTGCTGATCCTGATCGTGATCGTGCTGTCGAAGTTCGTCGGGCAGCAGGAATTGCTCGACACGCTCGCGCATCTGCTCGAATGGCTCGTGCCGGGTCAGGCGCGCGCGGTCGTGCGCGAGCTCGCGAACTTTCTCGCGCATCGCGCGGTGCTGGGCTGGCTGCTGCTCGTCACGATGATCTTCTTCAGCTCGCTCGCCTTCACCGTGCTCGAAAACGCGATGTCGGTGATCTTCGTGCATCGCGTCGCGATCCGCCGCCGGCACTTTCTGCTCCCCGCGCTGCTGCCTTACTGCTACATCCTGTTTCTCGGCGTCGGCATGCTGATCGTCACGTTCGTATCGAACAGGCTGCAGGCAATGGGCAGCAACAGCGTCGATCTGCTCGGCGTCGAAGTGTCGCTGAAGGGCGTGTCGCGACTCCTGCTCTATCTGCTCGGCGTCGCGGGCGAGATCTTTGTGCTCAATGTCGATCTATCTCGTGATGCCCGTCGGACGGCCATCCGTGCGGCTCGCGCTCCTCGGCACCGTGACCGCCGCCGTGCTGTGGGAAATCACGCGCCATCTGCTCGTGTGGTACTTCGCGACGCTCTCGCAAGTCAGCGTGGTCTACGGCTCGCTGACGACCTCGATCGTCGTGCTGTTCAGCCTCGAAGCGCTCGCGACCCTGCTGCTCTTCGGCGCGCAGGTCATCTCCGAGTTCGAGCGCTTCGGCATCGACGGCGATGCGCCGCCGCAACCGTTCACCACGAATCGAAGCGGCACGGGATGACGGCTGTCGCGCCACGTCCCGGATGGCGAAAAATCGAAAATCGATGTGAACTTTTCCGTGCCGCCTTTCACGGAGGCAGGTAACGTATGGACTTGCCCCCGCAAAAGCCGGACATGCGGTGACGCTTAAATTTTGAGGTAGTCTTCTGCCTATGTTTAAGCCTAGTCACAACGTGGAACCTCTAGAAGTTCTGACCCAGCCGGAGCAGCGCCGCCGGCGTTCGGTTGAAGAAAAACTAGCGATAGTTCGCGAGACTTTCGAGCCCGGTGCAACGGTCTCTGGCGTCGCTCGCCGACATCAAGTGAATGCCAACCAAGTCTTCGGCTGGCGCAAGCTCTATCAGGACGAGAGCCTATCGGTGGTCTGCCGGCGAGCACGTGGTGCCGGCATCTGACCTAGCCGAAGCAATGAAGCAGATTCGCGAGCTGCAGCGATTGCTAGGAAAGAAGACAATGGAGGTAGAAATCCTCCGTGAAGCAGTGGAGTATGGTCGAACAAAAAAATTGACTGCGCTCACCATTGCTGCCGGGGGACGACCGTTGAAGACGGTCTGTGAAGTCCTGGGGGTGTCGCGCTCGAATCTCGCAGTCAAGTCGAAGCGGCCGGCTGACTGGGTCGACCGGCGCAAGATGCCCGTGCTCGACGACACGGCGCTTGTCGCCGAACTTCATGAGTTGTTAGGCGACGCGCCGACGTATGGATACCGAGGTGCTTGGGCGTTGCTGAGGCGAAGCCGGGACATGCTGGCTCAACCGCGAGTAAATGCAAAGCGCGTGTATCGCGTGATGCGTCGCCACGGCCTGCTGCTTGAACATCGCCCTCGGCACGCCTCGTCTACGCGTCGGCATGACGGCAAGGTCGCGGTGGATAGCAGCAACATGCGCTGGTGCTCGGATGGCTTCGAATTCCGCTGCGATGCCGGTGTCCCATTGCGTGTCGTCTTCGCACTCGACTGTTGCGACCGCGAAGCCATGAGTTGGGCCGCGAGCACAGGCGGTTACACTGGCGATATGGTGCGTGACGTCATGCTTCAAGCCGTCGAGAACCGCTTCACCGGCGCGTTGAAGGCCGAATGGTAAGCTCGAGCACGCCGTTCGGCGATGGTTCCGCATCGATCTTCGTGGTGTCGAAGTCGTCGCTCACCGTGAAGGCGTGGG
>LFKV01000022.1 GCA_001189345.1 Candidatus Paraburkholderia kirkii | reverse complement strand
GTACGCGCGTCACTTTTGTTCGTGCTAGGGTAGCGCCCGACTTCGCGCACGCATTCCGCAAAACGGGCGGCGCGATCAAGTATACTCGCGCCACGCCGGCCAGAAGCCGGCATCGACTTGGAGGAAACATGAAGAAAAACAGCCTGTTGCGAGCTGCCCGCCGCTCGGCGCTCGCGGGCGCCGTGGCCACGGCAGCGCTTTTCGCGGCGACCGCGGGGAATGCGAACGCTGCCACCCCGAACAAGACGCTGATCTACTGCTCGGAAGGCAGCCCGGCCGGCTTCGATCCGGCCCAGTACACGACCGGCACCGATTTCACCGCGAACACCTTCACCGTCTATAACCGTCTCGTCGAATTCGAGCGCGGCGGCACGAAGGTCGAGCCGGGTCTCGCGGAAAAGTGGGACGTGTCGGCGGACAGCCTGACCTACACGTTCCATCTGCGCCACGGCGTGAAGTTCCAGACGACGTCGTTCTTCAAGCCGACGCGCGAATTCAACGCGGACGACGTGCTCTTCACGTTCAACCGCATGCTCGACCCGAACCAGCCGTTCCGCAGGGCGTACAACGTCGCCTTCCCGTACTTCACGGACCTCGGCATGGACAAGCTGATCTCGAAGATCGAGAAGGTCGATCCGTACACCGTGAAGTTCACGCTGAAGGAAGTGAGCGCGCCGTTCATCCAGAACATGGCGATGGAATACGCGTCGATTTTGTCCGCTGAGTACGCGGACAAGCTGCTGAAGGACGGCAAGGCCGCGGACATCAACCAGTATCCGCTCGGCACGGGCCCGTTCATCTTCCGCAGCTATACGAAGGACGCGACCATCCGCTTCGACGGCAATCCCGATTACTGGAAGCCGAACGCGGTGCAGATCTTCAAGCTGATCTTCTCGATCACGCCGGATGCCGCCGTGCGCGTGCAGAAGCTGAAGAGCAACGAATGCCAGGTGATGAGCTATCCGCGTCCGGGCGACATCGCGGCGCTGAAGTCGGCGTCGAACGTCGATACGCTGTCGCAGGCGGGCTTCACCGAAGGCTATGTCGCGTACAACTTGACGAAGAAGGGCATCGACAATACCGACGTGCGCCGCGCGCTCGACATGGCGATCAACAAGAAGGCGATCATCGATTCCGTTTATCAGGGCGCGGGCCAGCCGGCCACCGCACCGATGCCGCCGACGCAGTGGTCCTACGACAAGAACCTGAAGAGCCAGGCGTACGACACCGCGAAGGCGAAGGCGCTGCTCGCGAAGGCGGGCTATCCGAACGGCCTCGAGATCACGCTCTGGGCGATGCCGGTGCAGCGCGCCTACAACCCGAATGCGCGCCTGATGGCGGAGATGATCCAGGCGGACTGGGCGAAGATCGGTGTGAAGGCGAAGATCGTCACGTACGAGTGGGGCGAGTATCTGAAGCGCGCGTACGCGGGCGAGCACGACACGATGCTGATCGGCTGGACCGGCAACAACGGCGACCCGGACAACTGGCTCGGCACGCTGCTCGGCTGCGATGCGGTCAAGGGCAGCAACTACTCGAAGTGGTGCTACAAGCCGTTCGACGATCTCGTCGTGAAGGGCCGTTCGACCACCGACGTCGCCGCGCGCACGAAGGCGTACACCGACGCGCAGCAGATCTTCGCGCAGCAATTGCCGTTCTCGCCGATCGCGCACTCGACAGTCTATCAGCCGGTCAGCAAGAAGGTGACCAACATGAAGATCGAGCCGCTCGGCTACGTGCGCTTCGATGGCGTCGGCATGCAGTAAGTTTTTGCTGCGGAACGCTTTTTGCACTAAACCATAACTATTCGACATGTTCCGGCGGCGTGGGTCCAAGAGATCTCGCCGCCGGATGCACATTCTGTCCTCCCAAGAACGAAACAAAGGGCGATTATGTTCCGATTCGTTTTGCGACGCATAGGAATGGTGATACCGACGTTCATCGGCATTACGATTCTTGCGTTCGCGCTCATCCACCTGATCCCGGGCGACCCCATCGAAGTGATGATGGGCGAGCGCGGCGTGGATCCTGCCATGCACGCCGAAGCCATGAAGCGCCTGGGTCTCGACCAGCCGCTACCGCTGCAATATCTCCACTACGTCGGCAATGCGCTGAAGGGCGATCTCGGCACGTCGATCATCACGAATACCAGCGTGATGGGCGAGTTCATGGCGCGCTTCCCGGCCACCGTCGAACTCTCGATTTGCGCGATGATCTTCGCGCTCGTCGTAGGCTTGCCCGCGGGCGTCGCGGCGGCGCTCCGGCGCGGCACTGTCGTCGACCACGGCGTGATGGGCACCGCGCTCACCGGCTATTCCATGCCGATTTTCTGGTGGGGCTTGGTCCTCATCATGTTCTTCTCGGCGAAGCTCGGCTGGACGCCGGTATCGGGCCGCATCGCGGTGGAATACGACATTCCGCACGTCACCGGCTTCATGCTGATCGATGCGCTGTTCTCCACGGATGAAGGCGCGTTCACGTCGGCCGTGAGCCATCTGATTCTGCCGACCATCGTGCTCGGCACGATTCCGCTCGCGGTGATCGCGCGCATGACGCGCTCGTCGATGCTCGAAGTGCTGTGCGAGGACTACATCCGCACGGCGCGCGCGAAAGGTCTGGCGCCGTGGCGCGTGGTGGTCGTGCATGCGCTGCGCAATGCGCTGATTCCGGTCGTCACCGTGATCGGCCTGCAGGTGGGCACGCTGCTCGCGGGCGCGGTGCTGACCGAGACGCTGTTCTCGTGGCCAGGCGTCGGCAAGTGGCTCATCGACGCCATTTCGCGACGCGATTATCCGGTCGTGCAAGGCGGCATTCTGATGATCGCGACGCTCGTGATCATCGTGAATCTGGTCGTCGATCTGCTCTTCGGCGTGTTGAATCCGCGCATTCGCCATACGAGGTGAGGTAACTTGATGGCTGACATTCAAAACAATCTCCCGCCGCAGGCGATCACGCCGCCGCCTTCCGGCCGCATGGTCGCGGCGCGCGAGTTCTGGACGAACTTCTCGCGCAATCGTGGCGCCGTCGCCGCGGGCGTGATCGTCATTCTGCTGATTCTCGTCGCGCTGACGGCTCCGTTGATCGCGCCGCACAGCCCGATCGAGCAATATCGCGATTACGTGAAGATTCCGCCCGCATGGCTCGAAGGCGGCAATCGCATGTTCCTGCTCGGCACCGACGAAGCGGGCCGCGACATCCTTTCGCGTCTGATGTACGGCGCGCGGCTGTCGTTCTGGATCGGTTTCGTGTCGGTGATTCTCGCGCTGATTCCGGGCATCGTGCTGGGCCTGATGGCCGCGTTCTTCCACTGGCTCGATACGCCGATCATGCGCGTGATGGACGTTCTGCTCGCCTTGCCGTCGCTACTGCTCGCGGTGGCGGTCGTCGCGATCATCGGGCCGGGCCTCGTCAACACGATGCTCGCGATCGCGATCGTGGCGCTGCCGGGTTACGTGCGCCTGACGCGCGCATCGGCGCTCGGCGAGCTGCAGAAGGAATACGTGACGGCATCGCGCGT
Organism: Candidatus Paraburkholderia kirkii; assembly: GCA_001189345.1. Taxonomy (GTDB): domain Bacteria; phylum Pseudomonadota; class Gammaproteobacteria; order Burkholderiales; family Burkholderiaceae; genus Caballeronia; species Caballeronia kirkii_B. The sequence goes on along the minus strand of LFKV01000022.1, from coordinate 58,849 downwards.
GGCGGGCGCGGGCGTGGTGCGCCTGATGTTCTCGCAAGTGCTGCCGAACTGCGCGGCGCCGCTCATCGTGCAGGCGACGCTCGGCTTCTCCTCCGCGATTCTCGATGCCGCCGCGCTCGGTTTCCTCAGTCTCGGGGTGCAGCCGCCGGCGGCCGAGTGGGGCGCGATGCTCGCGTCCGCACGCGATTACATCGAAAGTGCCTGGTGGATCGTGACGATGCCGGGGCTCTCGATCCTGGTCTCGGTGCTCGTCATCAATCTGCTCGGCGACGGGCTGCGCGATGCGCTCGATCCGAAACTGAAATGGATGGGATGACATGAACGATCTTCTGACTATCCGCAATTTGCAGGTCACGTTCGGCGGGACGCAGGCGGTCGACCGCATCGATCCCTCGGTCAAGCCAGGCGAGGTCGTCGGGGTCGTCGGCGAATCCGGCTCGGGCAAGAGCGTCACGATGATGGCGCTCATGGGCCTCATCGATGCGCCGGGCAAGGTCACGGCGGACCAGGTGACTTTCGACGGCAAGGATTTGCTGAACGCTTCGGCGCGCGAGCGTCGCAAGATCATCGGCAAGGACATCGCGATGGTGTTTCAGGACGCGCTGACGAGCCTGAACCCGAGCTATACCGTCGGCTATCAGATCAAGGAGGTGCTGAGGCTGCACGAGGGCCTGCGCGGCGATGCACTCAACAGGCGCGCGCTGGAGCTGCTCGACCAGGTGGGCATTCCGGATGCGAAGAGCCGGATCAACGCGTTTCCGCACCAGATGTCGGGCGGCATGAACCAGCGCGTGATGATCGCGATGGCCGTCGCGTGCAATCCGAAGCTGTTGATCGCCGACGAGCCGACCACCGCGCTCGACGTGACGATCCAGGCGCAGATCATGGAGCTGCTCGTGCGCCTGCAGAAGGAGCGCGGCATGGCGCTCATGCTGATTTCACACGATCTGGCGGTCGTGTCGGAAGTGGCGCAGCGCGTCGCGGTGATGTACGCGGGCGAGATCATCGAGACGAATCGCGTGCCGACGATCTTCAGCGAGCCGCATCATCCGTACACGGAAGCGCTGCTCGCCGCGATTCCCGAGCACAGCTGCGGCGCGGCACGTCTCGCCGCGCTGCCGGGCATGGTGCCGGGCAAAGACGATCGTCCGAGCGGATGTCTGTTCGCGCCGCGCTGCAAGTACGTTGTCGAGGATTGCTGGAAGGGCCGGCCGAATCTGTTCCAGCTCGACAGTAACGATCCGGCGGTGCGCGTGCGCTGCATCAAGCCGTTGAACATCGATGTGGTGGTGGAAGGAGGCGCGCGATGAACGCGGTAGCGAAGGAAATCAATCAGGACGTCGTGTTCGCCGCCGACAACCTCGCGCGTTACTACACCGTGAAGCGCAGCATGTTCGAGCAGGGCACGGTGAAGGCGCTGAACGGCGTCTCGTTCGAATTGAAGCGCGGGCGCACGCTCGCGGTGGTCGGCGAATCGGGCTGCGGCAAGTCCACGCTCGCGCGTCAGCTGACGATGATCGAAACGCCCACGTCGGGGCGTCTCCTGATCGACGGAGAAGACGTCGCGGGTGCGAGCAAGGAGAAGATCGCTCATCTGCGCCAGCGCGTGCAGATGGTGTTCCAGAATCCGTTCGCTTCGCTGAATCCGCGCAAGACCATCGAGCAGGCGCTCGGCGAGCCGCTCGCGATCAACACGAAGCTCAACGCCAACGAGCGCGCCGAGCGCATCGCGCATATGATGCGCACGGTCGGCCTGTGGCCGGAGCACGCGTCGCGCTATCCGCACATGTTTTCGGGCGGCCAGCGCCAGCGCGTGGCGATCGCGCGGGCGATGATTCTCGATCCGCAGATCGTCGTGGCGGACGAGCCCGTGTCCGCGATCGACGTGTCGATCCAGGCGCAGATCCTGAATCTGTTCATGGACCTCCAGGAGCGGTTCGGCACGAGCTACGTGTTCATCTCGCACAACCTGTCAGTGGTGGAGCACATCGCCGACGACGTGATGGTGATGTACTTCGGCGGCATCGCCGAGCTGGGCGACAAGCAGACGATCGCGAAGCCGCGCCATCCGTACACGCGCGCGCTGATGTCCGCGACACCCGCCTTGTTCGAGGAAGACCGGCGCATCAAGATCAAGCTGCAGGGCGAGATACCGTCGCCGCTCAATCCGCCTTCGGGTTGCACGTTCCATCAGCGTTGCCCGTATGCGATCGAGCGTTGCCGCGTGGAAGAGCCGAAGCTGCGCGTCGTGGACGGGCGTCAGGTCTCGTGCCATCGCGCGGAGGAAGTCGGCGACGACGAGGCCTGATTCGCGGGGACGGGTACACGACGCGACACATGAATGTTTTAATCACACGTCAGAAATATAGCGGACAGATTGATACCTAAAAATGATCGAACAAGGTACGGATCGCGGCTAATCGACGAAATCGGGGATACGGCAGGTCGACACCGCGATGTCGTGCTTCAGGCCCATGCCTTCGCGCCCGGGGAAGTGTCCGTTGTCGCCCGATTCACGACGGCCTTTCGCATGACTCGTACCTTAAGGAGACAAAAACCCAGCCTCCGGCAACATCAGCGCCGGTTACCATCTTTATAAGAACGCGTTATCCAAAGTCCTGAGCATGCATTCGCGGCGACGCTGCACCCGAGCCTTCGCAGCGCGAACGCTCACCGGTGCGGAATCAGGGGTTTTCCCTTAAGAGACGGTTTCATAAAGGCTGTTGAGATTGCCGAAGAGTGTTCCAGCAGATCAAGCAACAACCGAGTTTGAGGAACGCTTCATGAATGTCCGCACGACGTTCGAAGCGAGTACGTAGACGGCGGAAGTTATGCAACCAGGCATGTGTACGTTCGACGACCCAACGGACTTTCCCAAGGCCGCTACCGTGCGGGTGACCGCGCCGCGCGATGCTGGTGGGAATGTTGCGCGCGTGAAGGAGGCACCGGTACTTGTCATGATCGTAACCGCGGTCGGCATAAACACAGCCAGGGCGACTCAGCGGCCGGCCGCGCACGCCGCCAATCGGTACGATGGCCTCGATCAACGGGATCAGTTGGGTGACGTCGTGACGATTGGCGCCGGTCAGGATTGCCGCGATCGGCGTACCGTTGGCGTCGGTGGTGACGTGGTGCTTGGAACCGGGTCGTGCTCGGTCGGTGGGGTTCGGGCCAGTTTTTCGCCCGCCCCAACCGCACGAATCGACGATGAGTCGACGACGACGCGGGAGAAGTCGATCTTCCCGGCCGCTCGTAGTTTCGCCAGCAGCAGTGCGTGCAGTCGATCCCACACGCCGGCTTGCTGCCAATCGCGCAGCCTGCGCCAGCAACTGACGCCAGAGCCACATCCCATCTCCGCTGGCAGATCTCGCCACCGGATGCCGGTCTTCAGCACGAACAAGATGCCGGTCAGCGCAGCCCGATCCGGTACCGGCTTGCGGCCCGGATACTTGAAGCGGCGCGGCTTCGCTGGTGGTAGCAGTGGCTCGATCAGTGCCCACAGTTCGTCGTCGATGATTGGTTTGCCCATCTCCTCGATCCTGTTGTCACAACGATCGAGGTTAACAGGTTGCGTTACGGGTTAACAGCCCCTAAGACGGGTTAACAGCCCCTAAGAGATCTTTTTGAAACTACTTCTAAGTGGCGAGTTGTTCGTCGAGTTGCTCAAGAAGTTGATGTTTCATCGTAAAAGAGCGGTTCATTTGATCGTCGACGGATTGCCAGCGCATAAGAAAGCTATCGTTAAGGACTATGTCGCGAGTACGCAGGGCAAGTTGACTTTGCATTTTCTGCCCGATTACGCACCGGACCTCAATCCAGATGAACTGGTGTGGAGTCACGTCAAGCGGACCGGCGTTGCGCGACGCCCACTTCAAAAAGGTGAAAAGTTGGGCTCAAAAATTCACGAGCAGCTTTCACAAATTAGCCGCGATCCGTGCCTTGTTCGATCATTTTTTAGGTATCAATCTGTCCGCTATATTGCTGACGTGTGAGTAATTGCCGATGCTGCCAGCGGCGTTGTTCTCGGCGATATGACGGCTGAAAGCGCGCCGTTTCGCATCGGCGGGACGTTCGCAGAGGACGGACGCGAAAAAGGCGGCTTCGCGCAACGAAGCCGCCTCTGCGGGTCCGATCGATCAGTCGACGGACTTGGCCGCAGGCGCCGGGGCGGGCGCTACGTTGCGCTCGTTCGAATTGAGCGACGCCGCCGTTTCGTTCGAGACGCGGCCGCTCTTGTCCAGCGGAAGCGTCACGGTGCGCACCGTACCGTTGCCGAGCGGAAAGTCGGCGAGCGCGCTGCGCGTGAGATACGGCATCGCCTGATAGAGCGAAGCGTCGTCCGTCGAATTCACCGCCGTCACCTTGTAGACCTCGCGGCCCATCTTGCGGTCGGTCATCCGGATCTGCAGCGCGTGGATGTACATCGATAGCTCTGAGATCGACGTAGCCCGTCGGGCCCCACGGGCCGTACGGGCCCCAGCCGCCCCACGGTCCTCAGAACGGACGGCCGTAGGGACCGTACATCGGCCACGGATCGTAGTAGACCGGCTGACGCACGGTCATCAGGTCGCCGCGAACCGAATACACGAGCGCCACCTGATAGTGCGCGCTCGCGTCGGGCACCTGGTGGAAGTTGTACTTCGACAACTCGCTGGCGACCAGGGTCTCGTAAGTCGTCTGCTCGATGCTGTTGGACTGGTCGCCCTGACGCGCGAACGCATAGGTTCGCGTCGCGTCGCTGCCGCTCCAGTCGGAAAAGGCAGTCACCTGGGTCTGAACATAGGTCGTGCAGCCTGCAAGCCACAGTGCAGCCAGGATCAGCGCCCATTGACACAGCGCCTTGATCGGAAAATTCATGGTCGTCCTCACTTCGTTCAGCACCCTTCTCAGTTATAGACAGCACCGGCGGGGCTTGCCCGGCGGCGTCCGATTTTGTGGGTTCCACGACGCGTTGCGCCGCCCGATTCACGATCTCCGAACGGCTTGTACAATGATTCGACCAGCCGCGCGCGCGTTGGTGCGCTCATTCCGTGCGCACGAGACGCAGCGCCGCTCAATCCAACATGAAGATCTTGCCATGTCTACCACGACCGCATCCGCAGTGATTCGCCGCCAGGACTACACGCCGCCCGCCTTCATGATCGACTCCGTCGCGCTCGAGTTCGAGCTCGTGCCGGCGCGCACGGTCGTGAAGAGCACGATGAAGCTGCGCCGCAACCCCGACGCGCGCGGCGACGCGCCCCGGCTCGAACTGATGGGCGAGCAGCTCGAATTCGTGAGCGCGGCGATCGATGGCGTTGCGCACGCGGATGTCCGCGTCCATGAAAACGGCCTGTCCATCGGCAATATTCCTGCGGATCCCTTCGAGCTTAGCATCGAGAGCATCTGCAATCCGGCCGGGAACACGACGCTCTCCGGACTTTATGTCTCCAGCGGCAACTTCTTCACGCAGTGCGAAGCCGAGGGCTTTCGCCGCATCACCTACTTCCTCGATCGCCCCGACGTGATGGCCACCTACACCGTGACGCTGCGCGCCGACAAGGCGGCGTATCCGGTGCTACTGTCGAACGGCAATCTGATCGCGGAAGGCGATCTGCTCGACGGCCGCCACTTCGCGAAATGGGAAGACTCGTTCAAGAAGCCGAGCTATCTGTTCGCGCTCGTCGCGGGCAAGCTGGTGTGCATCGAGGAGCGCATCGCGTCCGGCTCGGGCAAGGAAAAGCTGCTGCAGGTCTGGGTCGAGCCGCACGATCTCGACAAGACCCGTCACGCGATGGATTCGCTCATCCACTCCATCCGCTGGGACGAAAAGCGCTTCGGGCTGGAGCTCGATCTGGACCGCTTCATGATTGTCGCGGTGAGCGACTTCAACATGGGCGCAATGGAGAACAAGGGCCTCAACATCTTCAACACGAAGTACGTGCTGGCGAATCCCGAAACCGCGACCGACACCGATTTCTCGAACATCGAGGCCGTGGTGGGACACGAATACTTCCACAACTGGACGGGGAACCGCGTGACCTGCCGCGACTGGTTCCAGCTGAGCCTGAAGGAAGGCCTGACCGTATTCCGCGATCAGGAATTCTCCGCCGACATAGCCGCGGGCGACGTCGAGGGCGCCGCGAGCGCGGCGGCGCGCGCGACCAAGCGCATCGAGGACGTGCGCGTGCTGCGTCAAATGCAGTTCGCCGAGGACGCCGGCCCGATGGCGCATCCGGTGCGCCCAGAGAGCTACGTCGAGATCAACAACTTCTACACGATGACCGTCTACGAGAAGGGCTCGGAAGTCGTGCGGATGTATCAGACGCTGTTCGGCCGCGACGGCTTCCGGCGCGGCATGGATCTCTACTTCCAGCGCCACGACGGCCAGGCCGTGACCTGCGACGACTTCCGCCACGCGCTCGCCGACGCGAATCACCGCGATCTCGCGCAATTCGAACGCTGGTACAGCCAGGTGGGCACGCCGCGCGTCTCCGTGCGGGCAAAGTACGATGCCGCCGACAAGCGCTATACGCTCACGCTCACCCAGGGCTACGGCGAAGCCTCCGAAGCCGCGCGCGAAACGCAGAAAGGTCCGCTCCTGATTCCCTTCTCGGTCGGCCTGATCGGCAGGAACGGCACGGATCTGCCGCTGCGTCTCGAAGGCGAGAAGGAGCCGGACGGCACGACGCGCGTGCTCGAATTCACGGAACGCGAGCAGTCGTTCACCTTCGTCGACGTGAACGAGCCGCCGCTGCCGTCGCTGCTGCGCAATTTCTCGGCGCCGGTGATCGTCGAATACGACTACACGAACGAAGAACTCGCGTTCCTGCTGGCGCACGACAGCGATCCGTTCAACCGCTGGGAAGCCGGCCAGCGTCTCGCCACGCGCGAGCTGCTCTCGCTCGCCGAGCGCGCGGCGAAGGGCGAGACGCTGGCCATCGACGACCAGGTGATCGCTGCGTTCGCCCGCGTGCTCGACGACACGACACTCACGCCCGCCTTCCGCGAGCTCGCGCTGATGCTGCCCTCGGAAAGCTATCTCGCCGAGCAGATGGCGGTGTCCGATCCGGCCGCCGTGCACGCGGCACGCGTCTTCATGAGCCGGCGCCTGGCGTCGCAATTGCGCGACAGGTGGCTCGCGACCTACGAGGCGAACCGCACGCCGGGCGAGTATCGTCCGACGCCGGAAGACGCCGGCAAGCGCGGCCTGAAGAACCTCGCCCTCGCCTATCTGAGCCAGCTCGACGATCCGGCCGAAGCCGTCAGGCTCGCGCAGGCGCAATACGATGCCGCGAACAACATGACCGACCGCTCGGCCGCGCTCGCCGCCCTGCTGCTGGCAAGCGCGACGAAGGGCGCCGATCCGACCGTCGCGGATGCCGCCCTTGCGGACTTCTATCGCCGCTTCGAGAACGAGGCGCTCGTCATCGACAAGTGGTTCGCGCTCCAGGCGACGCAGCGCGGCGGACCGAACCGCAAGGTGATCGAGATCGTGCGCAAGCTGATGCAGCATCAGGCGTTCACGCTGAAGAATCCGAATCGCGCGCGCTCGCTGATCTTCAGCTTCTGCAGCGGCAACCCGGCGCAGTTCCACGCCGCCGACGGCTCCGGCTACGCATTCTGGGCCGAACAGGTCATCGCCCTCGATGCGCTGAATCCGCAGGTCGCCGCCCGCCTCGCGCGCGGGCTCGAACTGTGGCGGCGTTTCACGCCGCAACTGCGCGAGAAGATGCATGCGGCGCTGAGCGAAGTCGCATCGAAGGCGAAATCGCGCGACGTGCGCGAGGTGGTCGAGAAGGCGCTAGCCGCTTAAGCACTGTTTCGTCTGGATTTTTCGCCGTTTGGCGGTCGTCGCCCGAAATTTCGCGCGGCGGCCGTTCTCGCTCATGGCGGACGCACGCGGACGCTGTCACACGGAGCCGCCGGGTCGAGCGGTTAGAATCGCAAATATTCGTCTAACGCTCTCGGAGTCCCGCATGTCCTCCATCTCCAGCCGCACTACGCTCACCAAGTATCTGATCGAGCAACAGCGCGAACACCAGAACCTGCCCGCCGATCTGCGTCTTCTGCTCGAGGTCGTCGCGCGGGCCTGCAAGCAGATCGGCTATCACGTGAGCAAGGGCGCGCTGGGCGAGGCGTTCGGAAACGCCGGCAGCGAGAACGTCCAGGGCGAAGTCCAGAAAAAGCTCGACGTGCTCACGAACGAAATCCTGCTCGAAGCCAACGAATGGGGCGGCAACCTCGCCGCGATGGCGTCGGAAGAGATGGAAAAGATCTTCCCGATTCCCAACCGTTATCCGAAGGGCAACTACCTGCTGATGTTCGACCCGCTCGACGGCTCGTCGAACATCGACGTGAACGTGTCGATCGGCACGATCTTCTCGGTGCTGCGCTGCCCGGACGGCGTCGAGCCGAGCGAGCAGGCGTTCATGCAACCGGGCTCGCAGCAGGTCGCCGCGGGCTACGCGGTGTATGGACCACAGACGGTGCTCGTGCTGACGACCGGCCACGGCGTGAACTGCTTCACGCTCGACCGCGAACTCGGCTCGTGGGTGCTCACGCAGCGCGACATGAAGATTCCGGTCGACACGCGCGAGTACGCGATCAACGCATCGAACAGCCGTCACTGGTATGAGCCGGTGCAACGCTACATCGGCGAGCTGAATGCCGGCAAGGATGGCCCGCGCAAGGAAGACTTCAACATGCGCTGGATCGCGTCGATGGTCGCGGACGTGCACCGCATTCTGAACCGCGGCGGCATCTTCATGTATCCGGCCGATCGCCGCGATCCGTCGAAGCCCGGCAAGCTGCGCCTGATGTACGAAGCGAACCCCATGGCGTTCATCGTCGAGCAGGCCGGCGGCGGCGCCACCAACGGCGAGCAGCGCATCCTCGATATCGTCCCGACGAGCCTGCATCAGCGCGTGGCCGTGTTCCTCGGATCGAAGAACGAAGTGGATCGCGCCACCCGCTATCATCTCGAAAAGAAAATTTGATTCGAGCTATTGCCAAAACGAGAAAACGGTCGCTACAATTTTGCTTCTCTGATGCCGGGATAGCTCAGACGGTAGAGCAGCGCATTCGTAATGCGAAGGTCGGGGGTTCGATTCCTCTTTCCGGCACCAATCAAGTTTCCATGCAGTCTCAAGCAGTCTCGAAACCCGCACCCATCCCAGTGTTGGCGCGGGTTTTTTGTTTCGTGGTGTCTTTTCGTATATCACCCCATCTCAAAAAAAAAACTGGGGGCAAGCAAGGGGGCATGCCCTAAAATCGTGGGGGCACGATCACACATCAGAAGAAACATGGACTTGCCCCCCGCATAACCGGACACCCGGTCACGCTTAGTCGAGCCCGGCCCAGAAGCCCGACCCGATTCCCGCGAGACAGGCGGCGCCCAACGCGGTCGTCTCGGTGACGGCCGGACGCACGACCGGCCGATCGAGCAAGTCGGCCTGAATCTGCATCAAAAGATCGTTTTGCGAGGCGCCGCCGTCCGCGCGAAGCTCGCTCACGGCGATGCCCGCTTCGGCCTCCATTGCGTGGAGCACATCGACGGTCTGGAGCGTGATCGCTTCGAGCGCCGCCCGCGCGATGTGCGCGCGGGTCGTGCCGCGCGTCATGCCGAGCAGCGTGCCGCGCGCGTAAGGATCCCAATACGGCGCGCCCAGTCCCGCGAAGGCCGACGCCAGCACGACGCCCTCGCTCGATTCGCATTGCGCCGCCAGCGCGCCGATGGAAGCCGCGCTTTCGATGATGCCCAGACCGTCGCGCAGCCATTGAACGATCGCCCCGCCCATGAAGACCGCGCCTTCCAGCGCATAGGCAAGACGGCCGTCGAGTTGCCAGCCGATCGTCGTCAGCAGACGATGGCTCGATCCGACCGGTTGCGCGCCCGTGTTCATCAGCATGAAAAGTCCTGTGCCGTGTGTTCTTCACGAGGCCCGGCTCGATGCATCCCTGGCCGAACATAGCGGCCTGCTGATCCCCCGCGACGCCCGTGATCGGAATGGCCGCGCCGAACAGCGCGCCATCGGTATGCGCGATCGGTCCGCTCGAAGGCACGACCTCCGGAAGCACCGCGCACGGGATATCGAAGAGCGCAAGCAGCTCATCGTCCCACCGGCATGCGCGGATGTCGAAGAGCGCGGTGCGCGCGGCGTTCGAGACGTCCGTCACATGACGGCGGTGTCCGCTCAGATGCCACACCAGCCAGCTGTCGACGGTGCCGAACGCCAGTTCGCCGTCGCGTGCCCGCGCACGCAGGCCGGGTGCGCTGTCGAGCAGCCAGGCGAGCTTGATGGCCGAGAAATAGGGATCGATGCGCAGGCCGGTCCTTTGCTCGATCAGCGTCTGGGCGCCGCATTCGATCAACCGCTCGCAATGAGCGGCCGTGCGCCGGTCTTGCCAGACGATTGCGGGCGCGACCGGCGCGCCGGTTCTTCGATTCCACAGAAGCGTGGTTTCCCGCTGGTCGCGATGCCGATCGCGGCGATGTCCGAGGCCTGCGCACCCGCCTCACGCATGACCTCCCGCGCGACGTCGAGTTGCGACCGCCAAATGTCGCCGGGATCGTGCTCCACCCAGCCCGGCTGTGGGTAATGCTGCGCGAATTCGCGCTGCGCGCTGGCAGTCACCCGGCCTGAGCGGGCGAAAAGTATCGTCCGGGAACTGGTCGTGCCCTGATCGAGGGCAAGAATAAAGCGTTGCTGGCTCATGCCGCCAACTCCATTCGGCTGGCTCGATGATGTTCGAAAACGAATTTTGATATTCGTTTTCGAACATAGTAACACTCGAAACAGCTGGTGAGAAGATGGCGATGAACGGACACGCGATGCCGAATCAATCAAGAGGAGACGGCGTCCCTTGGTCGGCGGCGCTTTTTCGTCGTACACTCGCGCATCCGATAATTTTCATTTTTTGCGATTTCGCGCACTCCGATGACATCTGATCACGCCCTCAACGGCAGGCAGCGCGCGCTGCTCGACCGTGTCGCCCGGGATGGCTTCGCGACCATCGAAGACCTCGCCGCGCAATTCCAGGTCACGCCGCAGACCGTCCGCCGCGACGTCAACTGGCTGTCGGACCGCAACCTGCTGCGCCGCTATCACGGCGGCGCAAGCGCGCTCACCAGCGCGGAGAATACGGCCTACACTGCGCGCCAGCAGATGTATCTTGAGGAAAAGCGGCGCATCGCCAAGCGCGTCGCATCCGAGATTCCGAATCAGGCGACGCTCTTCATCAACCTGGGTACGACGACCGAGGAAGTCGCCCGGGCACTGCGACAGCACACGGGCCTGCGCGTCATCACGAACAACCTGAACGTCGCCCATATTTTCGCGGACGAAACGGACGCCGAGCTGCTGGTCGCCAGCGGAAAGGTGCGCGCGCGCCGCAACAAGGGTGTCGTGGGCGAGCAGGCCGTCGACTTCATCCGGATGTTCAAGGTGGACTACGGGATCATCGGCATTTCGAGCATCGAGGAGGACGGCACGCTCCGCGACTTCGATACCGCCGAAGTCTGCGTGGCGCAGGCGATCGTCGAGCAGTCGCGCACGGTGTTTCTCGTCGCGGATCATTCGAAGTTCGGCCGCTCCGCGCTCGTAAAGCTCGGACATCTCAGCCAGATCGATGTGCTTTTCACCGATGCCCCGCCACCCGAATGGATGACCGAAACGCTCGCCGCGGCGAATGTCGCCGTTCGCGTGGCGGATTGACACGGCGCGACTTCGTCGGCGCCCGCTCGCGAAGCGCCGCCGAGCGATGACGCCCCGCTGCCGTTCACGTGTTCGCTATCAGCAGTTCTTCCGCATTGCCCGGCGGGCGCAAGCCGTCGGTTCTGTTCGAGAAGTAGCGCCGGGTCAGATCCGCCGCCGAAACATGCCGCGCTTCCTCGAAGCCCGCTTCACGCGCCAGCGCCTGAATCTCCGGTGGCGTAAAGAAGCTGATGAACGGCGTCCCGCTCGCACGCGCGCCCTTCTCCGTCATCTCGAGTCCCGGACGCACGTCCGGGTCCGCGAGTTCGAGCGGAAGCAGGAACGTCATCGCGAACGTCGATCCGGGCGCGAAGGCCGCGACTTCGCGCAGCGTGGCCGCATTCGCCTCCCGCGTGAGATACATGCTGACGCCCGTCGAGACCACGACGGCGGGCTTGCCCGCATCGAAGCCCGACGCGATGAGTTTCTCGCGTCACGACTCGCCCGCTTCGAAATCGACGGGCACGAAGCGCAGCCAATCCGGCACGCCGTAGCCGAGTTCGATCAGGCGCCGACGCTTCCACGCCTGCGGCCCCGGCGGATCGACTTCGAACACCGTGAACCGCGACGCGATCTGCGGCCTGCGCTGCGCGAAGCTGTCGAGGCCCGCGCCGAGAATGACGAATTGCGTCACCCCGCGATCCGCCTGTTCGATCACGATCCGCCTGTTCGATCACGAGATCTTCGATGAAGCGCGCACGCGCCACGATCGATGCGCGAAACGGCCGCGTGAATTGCGGATCCATGTCGCCGCGCTCGCGCCAGCCGTCATCGGGAGCCAGAAGCGCGAGGCCGACCGTGTCTTCCAGCACGTGCGGCGGCGAGTCGGCTTCGACGTGCAGCGCGCGCCACCGTGCTGTCGAGCGCCGCGCCTTGATCGTCCGTCATGATTTCCCTTTTCATTGATCCGTTCATCCGATACGCAGAGCATGTCTCAAAGCACGTCGAAATGGCAACCGTCAGCAGGACATTCACCCGCGCGCGGACTTCACGCACTTGCCATCCGGCTGCCGCTGCGTTGCAATCACGTACTTAGGCTGCAATCACCGACACGCAAGAGGACGCGAACATGGCGCAGGCGCCGCAAGTTCACCGGGAACCACGCACGACACGCACGCGCAGCGAGCGCCGCTGGCTCACGATCGGCGGTCCCATCGTGTTTCTGCTGCTCTGGTCCGCGGGATTTCCGATTGCGAAAACCGGCCTGCACTACGCATCGCCGCTGACCTTCCTCTCGATTTGCTTCGCGCTGAGCGTCGGCATGCTCCTCACCGTGTGCGCGATCAGGCGCCCGCAATGGCCGCGCGATGCACGCGCGTGGCGTCATCTCGTCGTCGTCGGCTTTCTCGTGCAGGTGATGTACTTCGGCCTCAGCTATCTGGCGATGACGGCGGGCATCGCCACGTCGGTGCTCGTGGTGATCGCGGGGCTCGTCGCGGCGGCGATCATCGGCTTCGTGAACGGCGCGGTCACGGTCTATCTTCGCCTGCCCTCGTTCGTGACGACGCTCGGCACGCTCTTTCTGATCAACGGCATCACGCTCACCGTGTCGCGCGGCACGCCGGTCGCAACGCCGGGTTCGCCGGAGTTCGCGTCGGTCATGGGCGCCTGGGGCTATAGCGAAATCATCTCGACCGTGGCGATCGCCTTCGTTATGCATACGCTGCTGCGGCACACGCGTTGGGGCCTGCACACGCAGGCGGCGGGCGCCAATGCGCTCGGCGCAAGCGAAGCGGGCATACACGTGAACCGGCTGCGCCTCGGTAACTTCATTCTGGCCGCGGTACTTGCCGGCTTCACGGGGATCCTCGAAGGCTTTCGCATTACCTCGATCGACCCGCAGGCGGGCGGCAATTAGATCATGTTCCTCGCCGTCGCCGCCGCGGTGATCGGTGGCACGCCGCTGACGGGCGGCTCGGGCACGATCGTCGGCGGCCTGCTCGGCGCGGCGGTGCTCGGCATTCTGAGCGACGGCTTCACGCTCATCGGCATCAACGCGTTCACGTTCAACATCATCCTCGGCGCCGCGATTCTCGAGCTGACCTTGCCAGACGATCATGGATTACCGCAACCCCAAGCAACGCAAGAGCATGCACGGACGCATCGTGCAGGAGCTCGGCATGCAGATCGTGAGCGGCGCGTTCGCGCCGGGCCAGCGTCTGCCCGCCGAGCCCACGCTCTGCGAAGCCTATGGCGTGAGCCATCCGGTGCTGCGCGAGGCGACGCGCGTGCTCGTCGCCAAGGGGCTGGTCGTCTCCAAACCGCGCGTGGGCAGCGTCGTGTGCGCGCGCGACCAGCAGTGGTACATGCTCGACCCCGACGTGCTCGTGTGGACCATCAGCCGTCTTCCGGAAGTCGAGTTCTTTCGCTCGCTCATGACGGTGCGGCAGATCATCGAGCCGGCCGCCGCCGCGCTCGCCGCGATCTCCGCCACGGACGACGACATCGCGCGCATCGGCGCCGCCTACGAACGCATGGAAGGCGCGAAGACGGCGGCCGAGCTGCTCGATCCCGACCTCGAATTTCATCGCGCGATCATGACGGCGATGCACAACGACATGCTCGCGTACATCGGCAACATGCTGTCGCTGGCGCTCACCGAGTCGATCAAGCTCACGAGCCGCCATCCGAATACTCACGCGCTCTCGCTGCCGCGCCACAAGGCGATCTTCACGGCGATCGCCAACCGCGACGCGCTCGCCGCGCGCCAAGCAAGCGTCGTGCAGCTCGACAACGCGCGCCGATGCCAACTCGATACTCGGCGGCTCGGCGCTCGAGCCCGAACGGCCGCCGTCGAGGTAGAAATTTCCTGATTCGGCAAGGTTCCGCTTTCCTTCGCGCGACGCGTCCCTCAAGTCCTTCGATTCCCCGCCGTAAACCCGCTTGAGGCCCGCTCCTGCACGGCCTCCTCTCCGCCCCCCTTCCTTCCCCGCAGCACCTTCGTGGAACGGCTCCCTGGGGTTCCTGCGACGAGCATTCCACACATCCTCGCGTTCCATCCGACGCGGGATAAAGGTCCGTCATCGGTCCGTCCGCCTTCCGGACGACTCGCGGAACGCGCACCTGCTTCGTGGACAAGAAATCTGACCATCCAGTAGCGCGTCCTTCGACATGACGATCTTCGTATACATCCGTACTCGTGCTCTCCGTTTTTCCTCGATGCGCGGTTCCGCTGCGTTTACCGCGGCAGTCGCGGCGAGCGTGCTGCTCGCCGCATGCGGCGGTGGTGGTGGTCATCGGTTTTGCTATATTGGATTTCCCGTCCGGAAGTTACTGGCAATGCGTGTCGGCCGACCTGTCAAACCTCTTCCTCATCCCAACTGCGACTATTGCGGCGCACCCGCGACGCTGGTTCGAGCCGGCGACGAAGCCTATCCGTATCGCGACGACCACGGCCCGCTCTGGATATGCGTGCCGTGTCAGGCGTGGATCGGAACATTCGCGCGCAGCACGCGCAACGTCCCGCTCGGCCGGCTTGCCGATGCCCGGCTGCGCGAGCTGAAAGTGAAATTGCACGCCGCGCTCGAGCCGCTCGTGCAGGCGAAGGTCCGCCGCGACGGCTGCAACGTCTTCGAAGCACGATCCAAGGGAATGAAGTGGCTCGCCCAGGCGATCGGCGTCGATCCCGAGAAATGCAGCATCCATACGCTCGATGCCGACCAGTGCGAGCGGGCGATCGCGGTCGTCGAGGATTTCGAGCAGGCGCGCGAGAATCACCCTTCAGATTCGGCGGCGGACGATCGTTAACCTGAAAAGGTCAACCATCGATCCACGCATGTCACGCACCATTCCTTTCCAACGCTCGCCTCAGGCGACGCGCGCGGCTCGGCAAGGCGCAGTTGCTCCCCATTCCGCGCGCGGTGGCGGACGAGCTCGCGCTCGCGGCGCATATGTCGCTGGCCGCCCTGCGTTCGGGCTCGCCGGATATCGCGCCTGCACAGCACATCACCGAGGCGATGCTTCTGGCGAAGTTCCTGGCCGAAGCGGGACACGGCGACTTCTCCCAGGAAGAGCTGATCCTCGCCGATCGGACGATGGCCGCCGCATTCGATGCGGGCAGCGCGTCCGGCACCTGGTCGTTGCCGCCGGAAGATTTCGACCGGCTCGCGGCGATCGTCTCGCTCTACGACCATCAGTTGCGGCGGGCGACGCTCGGCGCGCTCTCCGCCGCGAGCGAACGGCTGGAGCGATTCAAGGCGGGCGAGGCTTATCAGCCGATGCACGCGCGCAAATCCGCGCCGGTCTGATCGGGCGTCCGTCCGCGAGAAGGCGAAGCGCGGCCCGAACACGACGCCATGGCTGCCTTGCAGAGCGGCAGTCTGCACTCGCCTTGTTCGCGCCGCTGGCGAAGCGAGGGAAAGATCGGTTGAGATCGCCTTTTCTTCTGCACGCCGGGATTACCGATGAGGTATCGCCTCTTCGCGTGATGCAGAGTGGTTGGATTACCGCTCGGCACAAGTCATAGCCCGCCCCGTGTACGCCGCACCATTCGGATGCTCATTGCCCGGCGCTCTCCGCGATACTCGGCTCGCCGCTTTACGGGAAATTTATTGTTCAATACGAATCTTTGACATACCTGTTCTGCTTTTGGTCCGCCACCGAAATTTGACCTATCACAAGCGGGCATCTGGCTAGAATCGGCCGAATTTCGTGAAACACGTTTATATTTTGCTTATAAATAACTGATTTATAAGTTTTTATCAGAATTTAAACCCGCAAACCAATGTTTCACGGAATATGCCGCATGAACTGCCCGCACAGGGGTTGGATTAAAACTGGTTACTGCTCAATCGATCTCTGATTACAGCCGGGTTGTGACCGATATTCGATGACATAGGAAGGCCAGTCCGTCCTGACGACGTCCGCTCAGCGAATTGGGACCGTTCTCTGCTCTTTCATGGGTAGGCAGTGCTCCGGTCAGGAAGAGGTTTCGGCGCCGATTCAGCGGTACGAACAACGCTCGCGTTCGGTGACGCGGACTGTGAATAGAGCAGTCCACAAGTTGTGAAGCGAGGTGTCTGGTCGGCGTGAAATCGGGAGTAATCGAGCCCGCCAGAAACCCGCTCAACCGACCGCGCAAGTGATGGTCAATCGGCCGACCGAATGCATGTTCGTAAGTTGGCCAAATCCTCAGTCTCAGCGGTCTGATTTTTTGCGTACCGTCCGACGAGGCGGCTGAAGTGCTGCATCTTTCGATAGTCGATTGAGCTACGGTGCAGACGTCTAGATTCACACTCCGGTTCTTGCCATATTGCTTTCCTCCACCGAACGACGGATCGGCAACCGGCGAGTTCTCAGCCGCTTCAGGCCAGTTCCGAATAGCTGCGGACTCTGCGTCGAACGCGCGACACTTCAGTGTCCGAATTCGGACACCAGCGCATGGCTTTAGAATTCGTTACAAGGGCGGCAGATCGCCCGTTGCTCCCCGCCAATTGGCAACTCGAGGAATAGGCTCGTCGATGTTCCGCACCGGGTGTCCGAATTCGGACACTTACGATATCCGCGATACACGGTGTAGATCGCCATTCGCTGCCGAACCAAAAATCTTGAAATCGGAGCGGAATTCAGACGGCGTGGCAGCCGAGTGTCCAGATTCGGACACCTCATCCTCCTGGACGGCTCTCACGCGTCACCGTAACTACTCCATTGCGTCATTGAATTGGCACTGGTCGAATCCGGCGCGAAGGATCGTCATATTTCCACTTGATCGGTTTCGGGTTCTTGTTGTGTTCGCGGATGTATCGGCATCAGTTTGCGATCCCAATCCTCCACCGAAGTGAAGATGCCGCGAGCGATCACTTCACGCTGAATGCGCGAGAACCAGTTCTCCACCTGGTTGAGCCACGACGAGTAGGTCGGCGTGAAGTGCAGGTGCACGTTGCGCTGCGCATCAAGGAAGTCGGCAACCCGCTGCGTCTTATGGCTGCTGACGTTGTCGCAGATCGCGTGGATTTCCCGGCGTTTGGGCTGGCTGGCGACGACGTCGGTCAGGAAGGCCACGAACTGCTCGCTGGTGTGGCGCGCCACCGTCTTGCCCAGCACCTCGCCGGTGGCAGTATTGAACGCCGCGAACAGGCTGAGCGTGCCGTTGCGCTTGTACTCGAAGCCGTGACTCTCGGCGCGCCCGGGCGACAGCGGCAGCATACGGTCCTTGCGATCGAGTGCCTGGATCGCGGTCTTCTCGTCCACGCAGAACACCGCTGCGTGCGCCGGCGGGTTCAGGTACAGCCCGATCACGTCGGCTGCCTTGGTCTCGAAGTCCGGGTCGTTGGAGACCATGTGCCGCTCCAACTGCTGCGGCTTGATGCCGTGCTTGCGCCAGATGCGCTGCACGGCCGAGACCGATACGTCGCCGAGTTCTGCTGCGAGCTTGTAGCTACTCCAGTGTGTCGAACCGTCGGCGGGTTTGTGCTTGAGGGTGCACTTGAGCACCCGCGCTTCCAGTTTGGCCGGTGGCTGCGTAGGCGCCCGCCCGCGGTGCCGAGCGTACATGCCGGCTAGTCGCTCGCTGAGGAAGCGCCCCGACCAGCGTGCGATGAAGCGCGAATCGCAACCCAGTGTGCGCATGATACTGTCGCGCGATTCGCCGTCCTCGAGCATCAGGATCAACTTTGCGCGTCGCACGTCCGCCGCACGCACCGTTCGGCTGCGCGCCGCCGACAACAGTTGCTCACGTTCGATATCTGTCAGGTTCATTTTGACCCATGACCTGTATCTGAACACAGACAGGGTGCTAATTCAATAACGCAGCGCAATAGGAGAATGCTCCGGCTGTACGCGTTTGTCACCGCGATGCGGCGCCGCGGTGTGCGCGGATGCTGCGCAAGGCGAAGGTCGCGAGCGCGGCGGTGACGATCATCGTGAAGAGGTAAATGCCGGACGGACCCACGCGTCCCATCACGAACGATGCGACGATGGGCCCGATGCTGCCGCCGAGCGCGAACGTCAGGAGCAGACCCGCGCTCACCGCCACGCGCTGGCGTGACGAGATCCGGTCGTTCGCATGCGCGACGGCGACGCCGTACACGGTGAAGATCAGGCTGACGTGGAAATAGGCGACGGGTTGCACGAGCGCCGCGCCATGAAAGACGAAGAGCGTCGTGCTCGCGAGCATCAGCATGGACGCGATCGCGAAGATGACGCGTCTGCGATCGATCCGGTCGGCCAGATGCGCGAGCGGCCATTGCGGCAACAGTGCGGCGATCAGCGCCACGCCCATGAAGCTCGATATCTCGTCGACGGAATAGCCCACGCCGCGCATGTACACCGGATAGAGTGCGTAGAACGCGCTGTTGAGGAGACCGGCCGCGAAGCATCCCCACAGCGCGAGCGGCGCTTCTCGCCAGAGCATCGGCAGCGCCTGAAACTTCGACTTCGGCGGGGACTCGAGCGGGCCGGCGGGCGCGGGCCGTTTGTCGACATCGGCGACGGAGACGCGTGCGAGACTCGCGGGCACGAGCGACAGCGAAAAAAGGCACGCGACGAGACTGAACAGCTCGAAGCCGTTCGGATTCGCGGCGCGGATGAGAAACTGCCCCGCGCCCACGCACAGATATGTCGTGATCAGATAGATCGAGAACACGCGTCCACGGATCGCGTTGGGGGCGACGCCGTTGAGCCAGCTTTCCATCACGGCGAAGATGCCGACGAGCGAGAAACCCGTCATGAAGCGCAGCGTCATCCAGACAGTCGGCCCGGTGCCGAGCGCGTAGCCGAGTACGCTGCACGCCGCGAGGGCGGCGAACGCGGCGAACGCGCGATGATGCCCGACGCGCGCGATCAGCGCCGAGCCGCGCCATGCGCCCAGCATGAAGCCGTTGTAGTAGGCGGCCTGAACGAATCCGATCGTCGAGGAAAGGAAGTGCGCGTGAACCATGCGCAGCGCCACGAGGGTGCCCAGCAGCCCATTGTCCATGACGAGCAGCGCGAATCCGAGCAGCAGGCTCGCGATGGAGGACACGATGCGGCCAAAGGGAAGCTCGCCATCGCCGCGCGCACCGCATGTGTCGCGTTCGTCGGCCCGACTCGTGCTGCCCAGTTCTTCATTGCTCACGCTCCTGGCCTCGAATGATTGCGCGTGGAATCGACGGCTCACTATAAGGACGGGACAGCGCACCCGTGTAGCACCAGAGCGACATCGGCTTGCACGCATGCGGCAATCTGCGGCGCGTCGTGGGGCGCGATTGACCGGCATGGCGCGGGCGTGCTGTTTGCTTTCGTGCTCGCATCGCCCGAAGCACGGCGCACGCTTTGCGATCGCTCCGATTGCTGCAACATGGTGTATGAGTCGCGCTCCGGCCCGTTCCGATCCCAGCACTTTTCGCGCGCTTCGATCAAAATGATCGACATGCCGCGCGTTTTCCATGGAGAACCGCAAATGTCCGCATCATCGAACGACACGCCCGTCTGGTTCATCACCGGCTGCTCGACCGGCTTCGGCCGCGAGCTGGCGGCCGCGGTCATCAACAAGGGTTGGCGCGCGGTCGTGGCCGCACGCAACCCTGACAGCGTCGCCGATCTTGTCGCGCGCGCGGACGGCCGCGCCATCGCGGTGTGTCTGGACGTGACGCGTACCGATGAAATCAAGGCCGCGATCGACGACGCGTACGCCGCCTTCGGCCATATCGATGTGCTCGTCAACAACGCGGGCTTCGGTTATCTCGCGGCGGTGGAGGAAGACGAGGAAGAGGAGGTGCGTGCGATGTTCGAGACGAACTTCTTCGGCGCGGCCGCGATGATCCGGGCCGTGCTGCCGCGCATGCGCGAGCGCCGCTCGGGGCATGTCGTCAACATCAAGTCGGTGGGCGGCCTCGTCGGCAATCCGGGCAGCGGTTACTATGCCGCGACGAAGTTCGCGCTCGAAGGACTCGGGGAAGCACTCGCCCGCGAGACGGAAGGACTCGGCATCAAGGTGACGGCGGTCGAGCCGGGACCGTTCCGTACGGACGCAGGACGCTCGCTCAGGCAGACGCGCCATCCCATCGAAGACTACGCGCAGACCTCGGGCACTCGCCGGGCGGCGATCGCCGAGCGTAGCGGCAAGCAGCCGGGCGATCCCGCGCGCGCCGCGTAGGTCATCGTCGAGGCGGTCACGTCGCCGGAGCCGCCCGGGCATCTCGTGTTGGGTGGCCCGGGGCTCGAACTCGTGCGCGGCAAGCTCGCGCGCCTTTCCGCCGAGATCGACGCCTGGCAGGCGCGCAGTGCATGGACCGACAGTCCCGCGCAATGATCCACCCTCGACGAGCGCTCTCGCGATGAACCGGCTCCCCGCGGAAGAACACCGGATCCGGTTGCTCGTCGCCGCCGATGCCGCCGCCCTGCGCGTCGCGCCGCCGCGCGTGCGCTTCGTGAGAACCGCGGGCGGACCGTGCTATGAAGCGCTGTCCAACTGCATCGAGATCGATCGGAGCACGCTGGCCTTGCCGGAGCCGCTGTTGCACATCGTCATTGCGCATAAAGTCGGGCACGCCACGCAACGCAAGACGATGCTGCTCGATTTCGTCCGGACCGCGCTCGCGATGGCGGCATTCATGTCGATCCCGTGCATCATGTTCACGATCTTGCCGGATGAAGAGCTGTGGCGCGTGAGCGCGCCGGGCTTCGGTTTCATGCTCGCCTTCTTCGCCTGCCGGAAGATAGGGCGCGCGCGAGGCGAAGCGCTCTGCGGCCTTCGAGCTCGACGCCGATGCGAAAGCCGCATCGATATGCGGCGCGGCGTCGGCGCTGCGTGCGCTGGAAGCGATGGCCATGCGCGGACACATCGATGCGGCGCGCCTCGATGCCGTGCGGGCGCGTCTTCCTGCGAACGCGAAATAGTCGCGGGATATCGGCCGGGGCGGGCGGCGCGGCGGAATCGAGGCGGCCTGACTACCTCACTGCCGCCGCCCCAGCGTGTGCGACAGCCCGCCCGCTTCCTGCATCAGCAACGCGCCGAACTGCTTCACCCGCTCATCCGTGACACGCACGCTCGGCCCGAAGATGCACAGCGAGCCCGCGATGCGGTCCGCGCCGTTGAAGAACGGCGCCGCCACCGCGACCGCGCCCTCGATCAGCTCATGGCGACTCGTCGCGAAGCCATGCGACGCGATCTGCTTCAGGTCTTTCGCGAGCTTCGTGGTATCGGCCGGCAAACCCGCGGCATACGTGGCGAGCTCGTTGTTCGACAGTTTCATGAACGCGAGGATCGAATGTCCGCTCGCGCCAAGCACGAGCTTCTCGCGATATCCCACGCCGCGCCTGAAACTGAGTGGCTGCGGACTTTCCATCTCCTCGATGCACACGCGATAGACGCCCTCGGGCACGAACAGTGCCACCGTCTCCGAGGTGCTCTCCCATAGCCTGCGCATGAACGGCCGCGCGATATCCGCGATGCTGTGACTCGACGTCCACACGTGCGCCAACCGCGCCACCGCGCTGCCGAACCGGAAGCGCTGCGGCTCGCCCGACGAAACCAGGAAGCCGTTGTGCTCGAGCGTATTGAGCAGGCGATACAGCGTTGGCCGGCTGAGCTCGACGCGCGTCAGCAGCTCGGCCACCGTCAGCTCTTCGTCACCGGGCCGGAAGGCCAGAAGAATCTCCAGCGCACGGTCGACCGCACGCACGCTGTCCTGAGTTTTTTCGTTATCCATCTCTGCTTCGTTCCATTGATGCCGCGTTTATCCGTCCCGGCATTATATTGAAAGATTCTATTGACCTGCCGTCCTTAGTCCGTACAATGGACTACATTCTCATAAAGCGGACAACGATTCGGCAGGAGGCAATCGAAGGATATGGACAGGAACATGTCGGAAACGCTGGTGCGCATGGGCCCCGGCACGCCAATGGGCAATCTGATGCGGCGCTACTGGGTGCCGGTTCTTCTGGTCAGCGAGATCGCCGAACCGGACTGCCCGCCGGTGCGAGTGCAGATCATGGGCGAGAAGCTGCTCGCGTTCCGCGATACCGAAGGCCGCGCCGCGCTGATCGACGAGTTCTGCTCGCGTCGCGGCGTGTCGCTGTACTTCGGGCGCAACGAGGAGAACGGCATCCGCTGCTCGTATCACCACGGCCTGAAGTTCGATCGCGATGGCAATTGCGTCGACGTGCCGTCCGCGCCGCAGGCGTGCAGGCACATGTCGATCAAGGCGTATCCGTGCATCGAGCGCGCGGGCATCGTGTGGGCGTACATGGGGCCGAAGGACAAGATGCCCGCACTGCCCGACGTCGAATGGTGCAACCTGCTGGAGAGTCACGTGTTCGTGTCCAAGCGCTTGCAGGAGTCGAACTATCTGCAGGTGATGGAAGGTGGCATCGACACGAGCCACGTGTCCTACGTGCATCGCTATGAAGTGGACGAAGACCAGATGCATCAGGGCACGAAGGCGCTCGAATACATCAAGGCGGACGGCAACGTCGTGTTCGAGATCGAGAAGACGCCGTTCGGCCTCACCCTCTTCGGGCGGCGCAACGGCGAGCCGGAGTCGTACTACTGGCGCGTCACGCAGTGGCTGTTCCCGTGGTACACGCTGATTCCGCCGTTCGGCGAGCATTCGCTCGCGGGCCACGTGTGGGTGCCGATCGACGATCACAACTGCTGGGCGTGGAGCATCAACTTCCGTCCCGAGCGGCCACTCTCCGAAGAAGAACAGCGCGATCTCGAAGCGGGCAAGGGCATTCATTGCGAGTACGAGCCGGGCTCGTGGCGTCCCAGGGCGAACAAGGACAACAACTATCTGATCGACCGTCAGGCGCAGAAGGACAAGCGCGCGTATTCGGGCGTGTTCGGCTTCGCGGTGCAGGACGCGTCGCTGCAGGAGAGCATGGGGCCGATCCAGGATCACGCGAAGGAGAAGCTTTTGCCGACCGATCGCGCGATCGTCATGGCGCGCCGCATGTTGTACGACGCCGCCGTCTCCTTGAAGGAGGACACCGAGCCGCCCGCGATCGACGCCGATCAGCAGCGCGTGCGCGCGGCGGGCGTCCTGTTGCCGCGCGATCAGCGATCAGAAGCCGCAGGAATGGGCCGTGATCCATCTCGCCGATGGCCGCGATCAGCCGATCTATTCGATCTGACCGGACGGCATCACAGGAGACAGATGCAGCAGCAACCCAAGACTGCGCGACCGGGTGGCGCTCATCATCGGGGGCGGCGGGGAATCGGCGCGGCGACCGCGCGCGTGTTCTGCGCGGAAGGCGCGGCGGTGATGCTCGTCGATGCGAGCGCCGATGCGCTCCTGCGCACGAAGGCGGCCATCGCGCAAGCGATGCCCGAGGCGCAGGTCGCGCCACGTGCGCCGCCGACGTCGCCGACAGTCGCGCGGCGCGGCACGCGGTCGCGCACACGATCGAACGTTTCGGCAAGCTCGATGCGCTCGTGAACAACGCCGCGATGCGCAATTATTCCGCGCTCGCCGATGCCACGCCCGAGGAATGGCAGGCGATCGTGAGCGTGAACCTCGTGGGCACGGCGAACTATTGCAGCGCGGCGCTGCCCGCGCTGCGCGCCTCGGGGGCGGGAAGCATCGTGAACGTGTCGTCGTGCTATGCGGTGACCGGGCGCAAGGGTATGGGCCTCTACGACGCGACCAAGGCCGGCATGCTCGCGATGACGCGCACGCTCGCCTTCGAGGAGGCCGGCCAGGGCGTGCGCGCGAACGCGGTGTGCCCGGGCTCGACGCTGACTGACTTTCACGTCGGGCGCGCGCGGGCCGCGGGCAGGAGCGTCGAAGTATTGAAGACGCAGCGGCAGGACACGTCGCTCATCGGGCGCTGGGCGGAGCCGGATGAAATCGCGTGGCCGATCCTCTGGCTCACGAGCGGCGAAGCCTCGTTCATCACCGGCACGACGCTGATGGTGGACGGCGGGCCTGTCGATCATGTAGCGAGGACGCGCAATGAGTGCAACTTCAACGCTGAACGTGCGGGTCGCGAGGAAGCGCATCGAGGCGAGCGACATCTGCAGCTTCGAGCTCGTCGTGCAAGACGGCGCGCCGCTGCCCGCCTTCGAGCCCGGATCGCACATCGACGTACATCTGCCCGCAGGAATCACGCGGCAATATTCGCTGTGCAACGATCCAGCCGAGGCGCATCGCTATCTGATCGCCGTGCTGAAGGATCCGGCTTCGCGCGGCGGCTCGCGCGCGCTGCACGACACGGTCCATGAAGGCGACGTGCTGTCCATCGGCGCGCCGCGAAATCACTTCGCGCTGACGCAGGACGCGCGGCGGCATCTGCTGCTCGCGGGCGGCATCGGCGTGACGCCGCTGCTGTGCATGGCCGAGCAACTGGCCGCGACGGGCCGCGCGTTCGAGATGCATTACTGCGCGCGTTCGCGCGAGCGCACTGCGTTCGTCGAGCGCATCCGAACTTCCGCGTTCGCCGCGCGGGTGCATTTTCATTTCGGCGACGGCGCCGCGGACGAACGCCTCGAAATCGAGCGGCTGCTCGCATCGGCGGAAGAGGGTGCGCATCTCTACGTATGCGGTCCGGGCGGCTTCATGGATGCCGTGCTGAATGCGGCGCGCGCGCTCGGCTGGCCCGCGCATCGGCTGCACTACGAGTTCTTCGCGGCGCAAGCCGCGAGCACGTCGGGCGATGCGAGCTTTCAGGTCAGGCTCGCGCGCTCGGCAAAGGTCGTCACCGTGCCCGCGGACCGCACCGTCGCGGAAGCGCTCGCCGACGAAGGCGTGGACGTGCCCGTGTCGTGCGGACAAGGCATCTGCGGAACGTGTCTCACGCGCGTGCTCGACGGCGAGCCCGATCATCGCGATCTGTATCTCTCGCCCGACGAGCAGGCGCGCAACGATCAGTTCACGCCGTGCTGCTCGCGCGCGAAATCGCGCATGCTGGTGCTCGATCTGTATCTGTAGCAGTCGACAAGCAGTGGGTCCCGCAATAAGCAAAACAAGAGACGGGGCACGCGTCCCGCATTGGAGGAGTCGTGGAGAAAGACCTCGCATCGTCGGCGCACGCCTGGAACGCGAGCAGCGCGGCGACGACGGAAACGAGCGCGTATCGTTGGGTGGCGCTCTTCATCGTGTGGGCGGCGTTTCTGCTGAGCTACGTCGATCGCGTCGCGTGGAGCACGGTCGTGGTGCCCGTCGGCGCGTCGCTCGGGTTGAACGTCGGCATGCTGGGCGCGTTCGTCACCGCGTTCTACGCGGGCTATGTCGTCGCGAACGTGATCGGCGGCGCCCTGACGGATCTGCTCGGGGGCCGCGCGATGATGACGCCCGCGCTGCTGCCGCTTGGCGTTTTCACGTTCTGCTTCGGCGAGACGCAGACGCTCATGGGCGGCGTGGTCATCCAGCTCGCGATGGGCTTCGCCGCCGGCGCGGATTATTCCGCCGGCATGAAGATCATCCCCGCCTGGTTCACGAAGGATCGCGGCCGCGCGATGGGCATCTACACCACGGCGACGTCGCTCGCGGTCGTGCTCGCCAACGCGATCGTGCCGTCGTTCTCCGCGCAGCACGGCTGGTCGAACGCGTTTCGCATGCTCGGCATCGTGACGTTCGCGTGGGGCATCGTCTCGTTGCTGCTTCTGAGGAATCGCCCTTCCGCCGACACGCCGCCCGTCGCCAACAGCATGAAGGACATGCTGGGCCATCTGCGCAACCGCAATCTGATCGTGCTCGCGATCGCGGGGTGCGGCGACCTCCTGGGCGACGGTCGGCTTCGGCGCATGGGGCAACGCGCTGATGACCAGGCAGTACGGCATCTCGCCGATCGTCGCGGGATCGATCATCGCGTCGTTCGGCATCGGCGCCGTGATCGCCAAGCCGACGCTCGGCTGGATCTCGGATCTGCTCGGCGTGCCGCGCAGAAAGATGTCGATCGCGTGCCTGTTTGCGTTCGCGGCGACGCTGCTCGTCTTCGGCATGTGCTCGACGACGACGCAGTTCTATATCGTCGCGCCCATTCTTGGTGCGTTCTCTTACGGATACCTTCCGGTCCTGATGGCGCAGGTCAGCGACGTATCGGGCAAGCGTTTCGCCGGCGCGAGCGCGGGCTGGACCAATGCGATCTGGCAGACGGGCAGCGCGGTTTCGCCGCTCGCCGTCGGGCACCTCTATGGCAGCACGCACTCGTTCACGCTGGTCCTGGCGCTGCTCGCGATCGAACCGGTGATCGGCATGGTGGCGATGCTCTTCGTGAGCCGGCACATCGCACGCGAATAGTGTGCGAAGCGGGAGCGGCGCAAACAAAAAAGCACGCGTGTCCGCAAACGGACGCGCGTGCCTTTTACGAAAGAGAGCGCGTCACTGCGACTGCGTGGCGAGCGGCGTCGCGGACTTCTTGCTGTGCTTGTGTCCTTTCTTGTGATACGCGGGGCGCGCCTTGTTGTCCGGATAGTCCGCAGCCGCGTATGACAGGGTCGGCGCCACGAAAGCCGCCAGCACCAAAAGCACGAGAGACTTCTTCAAGGACGTTTTCATCGGAGACTCGCTTTGAGGAGATGGCCAGAAAAGGCAAAGCAACCGACAGCCCGCCGCTTTGCACTCAGGAAATACAAGACCGACAAGACCGGAAACCTGTCTGCAACCAGGGAACGACTGGCTCGATCGGGTACCTGCGATCGGAGCCGCCCGAAACCGTCGCGTTTTTCATCCCGCTGCGGTTCGCTTAGGCAACAGTATATTGCACAAAAAATGCAATTCGTCAGTGTGCGCAACTAAGGTCTTGAACCAGCGGGATATTTGTCGCATCGCACTGCTTCGATAGACGGGGTTGCGCTGACGAGGGGCCGCGACAAATGTCATCGAGTCCATCTACTATCGTGCCTGTTCTCAACTCAGGGACGAAAAGTGAAAGAAGACGACATCCGCAGGAATGCCTTCGCCATGCCTGTGCACAATCCCGCCTACCCGCGCCCGCCGTTCCGTTTCGTCAATCGCGAGTACTTCATCATCTCTTACGAGACCGACCTCGACGCATTGCGCGCAGTGGTTCCGGAGCCGCTCGAAATCGACAGCGGTCTCGTGCATTACGAATTCATTCGCATGCCGGATTCATCCGGATTCGGCGATTACACCGAAAGCGGCCAGGTGATCTCCGTCATCGATCTGGATGGGAAAAAGGCCAGCTATACGCATGCGATGTACCTCGACGACGAAGGCCCGATCGCGGGCGGCCGCGAAATCTGGGGCTTTCCGAAGACGCTGGCGTCACCGCGTCTGTCCGTCGACGGCAAGGACACGCTGCTCGGCACGCTCGACTACGGCACGCAGCGCATCGCGACCAGCACGATGGGCTACAAGTACCGCCCGCTCGATCTCGAAGCGGAGCGCAGGAAACTCGCCTACGACTATCTCGCGCTTGCCGATGAGTCAGGCTCGCGGTCAATCAATAACATCGCTAAAGGAATAAGCAAATGGCACTGCAAGGAAAAGTCGCGCTCGTGACGGGCGCAGCGAGCGGCATCGGCGAACAGACGGCGCGCAAGCTCGCGGCCGACGGTGCGGCCGTCGTCATCGCCGACCTCAATCTCGCGAATGCGCAGAAGGTCGCCGACAGCATCGTCGAAACGGGCGCCAGGGCGATCGCCGTCGACGAACGAAGACGCCGTGAACGCGGGCATCGAAGAGACGGTCGCGAAGCTCGGCGGCATCGACGTGCTCGTGTCGAACGCGGGCATTCAGATCGTCGCGCCGATCGAGGAGTACGCGTATTCCGCTGGAAGAAGATGCTCGCGATCCATCTGGACGGCGCCGCCTTCCTCACGACGAAAGCCGCGATCAAGCACATGTACGCGTCGGGCAGGGGGGCTCGATCATCTACATGGGCTCGTGCATTCGCACGAGGCGTCGAAGCTGAAGTCGGCGTATGTCACGGCGAAGCACGGCCTGCTGGGTCTCGCGCGCGTCGTCACGAAGGAAGGCGGTCCGCGCGGCGTGCGCGCCAACGTCGTGTGCCCTGGTTTCGTGCGCACGCCGCTCGTCGAGAAGCAGATTCCCGAGCAGGCGAAGGCGCTCGGCATTTCCGAAGAGGACGTCGTCAAGAACGTGATGCTGAAGGAAACGGTCGATGGCGAATTCACGACCGTCGCCGATGTCGCGAACACGGTGGCATTCCTCGCGGGCTTCGAATCGAACGCGCTGACCGGCCAGTCGGTCGTCGTGAGCCACGGCTGGTTCATGCAATAAGGAGAATTCATGCGCCGCAGTCAACGCAACACACTCATGCAGGCGAATCACATCGCGCTGCCGGACTACGATGAGGTTTGCCTCGTGCTGCAAGGCGGCGGCGCGCTGGGTTCCTATCAGGCCGGCGTGTTCGAGGGCCTGGGCGAAGTCGGCGTCGAACCGACGTGGACGTCGGGTATCTCCATCGGCGCGCTGAATATCGCGATCATCGCGGGCAATGCCCCCGAGCACCGCGTGGCGACACTGCGCGATTTCTGGAATACGATCGATCTGCCAGCCCGCGGATCTGATCGGTCACGTGGGCGCGTTCGTGCCCGCCGCGTTCGGCTTCGCCAATCTCGGCCGCAAGTTCTCGAGCATGTGGGCGGCGGCGCGTGCGCTGACGGAAGGGCAGAAGGGCTTCTTCTCGCCGCGCGTGCAGGTGCCCGGTCTCGTTCCGAGCACGAAGAGCAAGCGCCCGAGCGAGGTGAGCTACTACGATACCTCCGCGCTGCGCTCGACGCTGCTGCAATTCGCGGACTTCGACCGCATCAACGATGGCGGCATGCGCGTGTCGGTGGGCGCGGTGAACGTGCGCACCGGCAATCTCGTCTACTTCGACAACACGAAGATGCGTCTTCGGCCCGAGCACTTCATGGCGTCGGGCGCGTTGCCGCCGGGCTTTCCGGCGGTCGAGATCGACGGCGAGTTCTACTGGGACGGCGGGCTCGTGTCGAATACGCCGCTGACCGAGATCATCCGCGAGAGCCAGCACAAGGACACGCTCGTGTTTCAGCTCGATCTGTGGAGCGCGCGCGGCACGCTGCCGGGCGATTTCCTCGACGTCAGCGAGCGCACGAAGGACATCCAGTATTCGAGCAGAACGCGCGCGATCACCGATTTCGTGTCGCATAACCAGAAGCATGCGCGGCTCATCAAGGAACTGCTCGAGCACGTTCCCGAGAAGTCTCGAGGACATTCGCCGCTCGTTCGGGCATCCGGAGTGGTTTGAGATTCCGAGTCACGATCTCGGCTTCGTCACGCACGACATGCACCGTTTCGAGCCCGCGCCCAAGGCGGTGGCCGAGATGCCGAGGGCCGCGTCGAGGAAGTTCGACGACGTGGACGTGGCGGAAGGCGTTTGAAGCCGGCGCGGGATTCCTATACTCTGGCAGGCTTGCACACGACGATCACGAGGGACGTCATGAGCGAATGGAAGCCCGCGACTTATCCATCCGTCAGCCCGTATCTCATCTGCGAGAATGCGGAGGACGTCATCCGCTTTCTCGAACGCGTCTTCGACGGCGCGCTGGTGCGCCGCTTCGACCGCCCCGACGGCTCGCCGATGCATGCGGAAGTGCGCATCGACGACAACATCGTGATGATCGGCGGCGGCGCGACCGTGCAGCAATCGCAGGCACCGCACATCCACGTCTATGTGCGCGATGCGCAGGCCGTCTACGACCGCGCGATGCAGAACGGCGCGCAATCCGTGCAGGCGCCCGCGCGCAAGCGTGCTGGCGACGACTTCCGGGGCGGTTTTCGCGACGCAGCCGGCACCACCTGGTGGGTCGCCACGCAGTAAGGCGCTAATGCTTTTTCTTTCTGGCGCGAGTCGCGGGCCTGGCGAGACTCGCGCGCAGCGCATTTTTCAGCGCGCTCAGAAACTGGTCGACGGCGAGCGGCAGGCGGCGTTCGCGCATCACCGTGACCTGCAGCAGGCGCTCGTTCAGCAAGGGCTCGTCGATCGGCGTGGCGACGAGCGTTGGCGGGCCGGGGTCGCCTCCGAGCGCGACGGCGCTGCCGAGCGTGATCGGTGATCGCGCCCGTGAGCGCGGCGAAGTGATGCATCGCGCTGGAGTTGTTGCTGGTCAGGACCGGCTCCAGGTGCACGCCGTGCGCCGAGCAGCACCGGTCGATCAGGTGGCGCACGGTGGTGTCGCGATCGAGCACGGCGGTCGGATACTGAAGGAGGTCGTCGAGCGTGACGCTTGCCTTGTCCGCGAGCGGATGCGTCGGCGGCAGCAGCGCGCACACGGGCGCCTTCACGCTGTATTCGACGCTGAGCGCCGTCGATGTCGACGTCGAGAAAGCGAGCCCCACATCGACTTTGCCGCTCGCCACCCAATGCTCGACCTCTCGACCTGCGCGGGCGAGCCTGAACGCATCGCGAAACGCGTGCGCGGATGCTCGCGATAATGCCCCGCCATCACGCTCGGCAAAAAGCAGCACGTGAAGCCCTCCGTGCAGCCGATGCGCACGTTGCCGCGCTTGAGCGCATGCATCTCCGATATCTCGTCGAGCACCGCGTCGCCGTCCATCAGCGCGCGGCGCGCATGCTGCGCGAGCAGTTCGCCCGCTTCCGTCAGGATCATGCCGCGCGGCATGCGCTCGAATAGCGGCGTGCCGGCCTGCTCTTCCAGCTTCGCGATCTGACGGCTGATCGCCGACACCGCCACATGAAGCTGCTCCGAAGCCGCCGCGAGCGAGCCCGCGCGCGCCACCCGCGCGCGCCACCTCCACGAAGTATTTGAGTGCGATTCCATGCAGCACGATGCTTCCCCGAGCGTTGCCTTTTTGGCAATACTAGTCGAAAATATTGGAATTGTCGCGAATTTTTGGCGTTTCTAGACTGGGCCGGGATTGCAATGATCGCGCTTTCGGAGACGTCGTGAAAGAACCCCAGAACACTCGCGAAACCGCCATCGCCATCGCCATTGCCTGCCAGTCGTTCGACTCGGGCGCTTTTTTCGCGGATCTGCAGCGCCGTGTCGCGTTTCGCACCGAGAGTCAGAACGGGCCGAATGCCGCATTGAACGCCTATTTCGCGGACGAGGTGAGCGATACCCTCGCGCGTCTCGGCTTCACGGCGCGCGTCGTGGAGAATCCCATCGCGGACGGCCCGCCGTTTCTGATCGCCGAGCGCCACGAGTCCGACGACTTGCCGACCGTGCTCACCTACGTACGGCCACGGCGATGTCGTGCGCGGCTACGACGAGCAGTGGCGCGTTGGGTCTGAAGCCGTGGGAGATCGTCGTCGACGAAGACCGCTGGTACGGCCGCGGCACCGCTGACAACAAGGGCCAGCACTCGGTCAACTTCGCCGCGCTCGCGGCGGTGTTGCAGGCGCGCGGGGGCAGGCTCGGCTACAACGTGAAGGTGATCTTCGAGACCGGCGAGGAGATCGGCTCGCCGGGCCTGAACAACATCTGCGCCGCGCACGGGGACGCGCTCGCGGCGGACGTGTTCATCGCCTCCGACGGGCCGCGCGTGTCGGCGGAGCGTCCCACGCTCTTTCTCGGCTCGCGCGGCGGCGTGCCGTTCGAGCTCACCGTGAACCTGCGCGAAGGCGGCCATCACTCCGGCAACTGGGGTGGCGTGCTGCGCAATCCCGCTGTCGTGCTGTCGCATGCCATCGCGAGCCTCGTCGATCGCAACGGGCGCATCGCGGTCGAAGGGCGGCCGCCGCCGATCACGGACGCGGTGCGCTCGCCGATATCGAACTCGGCCGCGACGAGAGCTCGCCCGAGATCGATCCGGCCTGGGGCGAGCCGGGCCTCACGCCGACCGAAGGCGTGATCGGCTGGAACGCGCTCGAAGTGCTCGCCATGAAATCCGGCAACGCCGACGCGTCCGTCAACGCGATTCCGCCTGTCGCGAAAGCCGTGTGCCAGTTGCGCTTCGTGGTCGGCACGGACTGGGAGAACCTGCAGACGCATCTCGAGCGCCACTTCGCGGAACACGGCTTCACGGAAGTGACGGTCAAGGCGATACGCGGCACGCCCGCGACGCGTCTCGATCTCGACGACCCCTGGTGCACTGGGCGCTCGATTCGATGCGCGCCACCACCGGCAAGAAGCCCGCGCTGCTGCGAACCTGGGCGGCACCGTGCCCAATGACGTGTTCGCGAAAACGCTCGGCCTGCCGACGCTCTGGGTGCCGCATTCGTATCCCGCCTGCAACCAGCACGCGCCGAACGAACACGTGCTTGCGCCGGTCATGCGCGAAGCGCTCGGCGTGATGGCGGGCCTCTGGTGGGATCCGGGCGAGACGGGCACGTCGATCGTCGCCACGCGCCACGCCCGTTGACTAGCGACTTCACTCATACGCGGACATCATGAAGAAAAAGCCCCTGAGCCTGACGCAGATCGTGCTCGCGACTTCGGTCGGCAACGCGCTCGAATGGTTCGACATCGCGATCTATGCGTTCTTCGCCGTGTGTATATCGCGAAGAACTTCTTCCTGACCGTGAACGAGACGGCCTCGATGCTACTCACGTTCGGCTCGTTCGGGGCGTCGTATCTGGTGCGCCCGCTCGGCGGCATGGTGCTCGGAGCCTACGCGGACAGGCGTGGGCGCAAGGCGGCGCTGATGATGTCGGTGGGTCTCATGATGATCGGAACGGCGATCATCGCGGTGATTCCGCCGTATGCGTCGATCGGCCTGATCGCGCCGGCGGGCGTGTTCATCGCGCGGCTGATCCAGGGTTTTTCGGCGGGCGGCGAGTTCGGTCCGTCGACTGCGATGCTCATCGAGCACGCGCCCGACCGGCGCGTGCCTCCTGGCGAGCTGGCAATTCGCCACGCAGGGCCTGGCGACCCTGCTCGCCTCGCTGTTCCGCTTCGCGCTCGCCAAGCTGATGCCCGCGGCGGAGCTCGCGGCTTGGGGCTGGCGCATTCCGTTCTCCTTCGGCTTTCTGATCGGGCCGGCCGGCCCGATCCTGTGCCGTTATCTGGAAGATGCCGCCGACTACACCGAGGCGGCCCATACGGCGACGCCCGTCCGCGACGTGTTCACGCGGCAGAAGGCCTTGCTGCTCATCTCGATCGGCGCGCTGACGGTGTCGACGGCGGTGAACTATCTGCTGCAGTACGTGCCGACGTTCGCGATCCGCGAGCTGCATCTCGATGCATCGACGGGCTTCGCCGCCAGCATCGTGACCGGCTTGATGCTGACGTTCGTGACGCCGTTCGCGGGCCATCTCTCCGACAGGATCGGCCGCGTGAAGCAGATGTCAACGGCGGCGTTCTTGCTGTTCGTGACGGGTTATCCGGCGTTTGCGTACGTCGTCTCGCATGTGTCGGTGCCGGCGCTGTTCGCGCTCGTCGCGTGGTTTGCGCTGCTCAAGGCGATCTACTTCGGCGCGCTGCCCGCGCTGATGTCGGAGATCTTCCCTGTGTCGACGCGCGCGACGGGCATGTCGATCGGCTACAACATCGGCGTCACGGTGTTCGGCGGATTCACGCCGGCGATCATCATCTGGCTGCTCAGCGCGACGGGCAGCAAGGCCGCGCCGAGCTTCTACATGATGTTCACGGCGGTGATCAGTCCCGCGGCGCTGGCGGCGGTGAGCCGGGGAAAGGGCACGATGCGGGCGGCGGGCGCCGCCGCCTGAGACGGTCTGCCGGCCATTTTCCCCAACGAATCGTTCTACCGCGCGGCACGTGCGCGCCGATTGGCCGCCCGTTTGTATCGCAATGTATCCGCATCGGCGGCCGACACACGGCGTTTCATAACCGGCGTTCGCCGAAACAAGCCGGATACGTCCCGTCGTTCTAATACCTCCAAGCCCGAACGATCCGGAACACACGCCGGATTACCCAGACGGCCTTCACATTCTCTGGAGGTAGAAATCATGAAAGTCATCCAATCGCTCGTCGTCGCCGCCGCTGTCGCCCTTCCGGCCCTGTCGTTCGCGCAATCGAACCAGCCGGTCACCCGCGCCGAAGTGCGCGCGCAACTGGTCGAACTGGAAAAGGCCGGCTACAACCCCGCCAGCGACCAGACGCAATATCCGGACAACATCCAGGCCGCTCAGGCGCGCGTGAACGCGGAGAAGGGCATTTCGGCGTACGGCGCGTCGACGGACGGTGCGTCGGTTTCGGGCGCGCGTTCGGCGGAGACGGACGTCATCGGTCTCGGCCCGGTTTTCGCCAGGCCGTAAGCGTCCCGCCTCGCGCGCCATCGGGCCTGAACGGCACACGCCGTTCAGGCCCGATGCGTTTTCGGCGAAGCAGATCCGGCCTCGAACCGGCAGTGGCGCAGGCGATACACTCACGTCGGAAGCCCCTTCGGGCACAGCACGTGACATGCTGTGAAAGATGAACATGGAAAATCGGTATCATCCATTTCTGCCCGGCGCGGATTCCGCCGAATGTAACAACGTATCGCAGTTTTTTTGCGTGCGACGCCACTCACTGATTTTCGAGGCGCTTATGCCCAACGACGTAGACATCATCACCGACGAGCAGATCGCTTCGATTGCCGATCGGCTGACCGAAGAAGGCCGCAAGGTTTCCCCCATGACCGTCTGGGCGGAGGCGCGCGACGCGTCGGTCGTCGCCATTGCGGCGGGCCTGCAGCGATGGCGCGAGACGCGTCAGCCGGACATGCCGCAGCAGCAGGCTCCGAGCGGGCCGCCCGACGACCTCGCCGAGACGCTCGTGAACGTCGCGCGGCGGCTCTGGACGGTTTCGCGAGACGAAACCGAGCGATTGTCCGGTCAACGCCTTTCCGTCGTGACGCAGCGGCTCGCGACGGCGCTCTCGGAGCGCGACGAGGCGCTCGCCGAATTCCAGAAGACCGGCGACGAAGCCGCGAAGCATCGCCAGGAACTGGACGAATTGAACGGCAAGCTGCGCGTTTCCGAGGAAACGGTTGCGCGGCTGCGGGAAGAATTCGCGGAGGCCACCGCGCGCGTGCAGGCCATCGAGGCGCGCGCGTCGATGGATTGGCGGTGAATTCGTTGTCGCCGAGGCGGCCGTCGCCGTCGATGTCGCGCCACATCCATTCGCCCGAGCCAGGCTGGTTCGCGGGAAAGCCGCCGGAAACGAAGGTCTCCGCGAACATGCCCGACGGAATCGCGATGCTGCCGTGGGTCCCGTCGAAGCGATGCATGTAAAGCTCGTGCGAATACGGATCGAGCGTGTACAGATAGGGCCGGTTGCCGTCGAGACGCCGCACCATCGGCTCGCCGCGCACGCCGCGTCCGATGTGCAGCGGCGGATCGTCGGGATAGGTGAAGCGATCGACCGTATAGGCGGTATAGGTCCACTGCCTGCCGGGCGGCTTCGTCCAGTCCATCGTGAAGATTTTTCGAGCCGGTGTAGACGGTGTCGGGCGCGCCCAGATCGAAGGCCGCGCCGTCGACGAATACGAGGCCGTCGAGCTCCCATTGCAGCGATCGCGACGTGCCCCCTGAACGCCTGCAGCACCGCGCCCGAGCCGACCGAAGCCGAGTTCGGCCCGCGCGGTCCTTCGCCGTTCTGGCCGACATAGAGATTGCCCGCGGAATCGAAGCCGATGCCGGTGATGAAGTTGAAGCGCCCCGCATCGATCGCGCCGGCGGGCGTGTGGTTCACGCCGTTCAGCGTGCCGACGGGCGTGGCGGGCTGCAGCCCCGAAGCGGCCGTCTTTCTGTAGGGCAGGATCTGCTGGCCCGGGCCGATATCGGCGATAGACAGGTCGCTCGACGGTGATATCGCGATGTCCGCGGGCACCGTGCCGTTCGGCAGGACCGGCGCGCCGCCGAGCAATGCGCCCGTCGCGGAATAGTGAGCGATGGCCGGCTGGCCCGTCAGCGCGCCGACGATCGCCCACAGCGAGCCGTCCGCGTCGAGCGCGATGCGTCCCGGCGACGCGACATCGAACGAACGCTTGCAGCGCATCGTATTCGCATCGAACACGACGATGCGATTCGCATATTGATCGGAGACGAAAAGCTCGCTGTCGCTGGCGGCGAGCCCGCGTATGCCCGCGTCCGCGCCGGCGGGAACCGTATCGACGATCAGGAAGCTGTTCTTCGCCGCGTTCGCGCTGTTGCCCACGCCGCCCGCGAACGGCGCACCCTGCGCGATGTTGCCGAGCGCGCGCCGCGTGACGCTGAACCACGTATAGCCGTTGGGCGGATAATCCGAGCCGACCAGGCCGCCGCCCTGATTGCCGATCGACATCGCGGCGTAGAGATAGCTGCCGTTGGACGTCACGGCGTCGCCCCCGCCGCGCTCCAGCCGTACGTCGCGCCCGCGACCGCGATGCGGTCGCCGTTGCGGTACGCGGCGATCTCGGCGCCGCTCTCGTCCCAGGGCGAATTGGTGTAGACGGTGCCGTCCGATCCGACATGCAGCGCCTGGATGTCCTGATGCATCCATTTGCCGTCGCCGAAACCGAAGGTGTTGTCGATCCACGAAGTCGTGTACGCGAGTTGCGCGCGGGCGTCGTCGGCGTGCGGCGCGAGACCGAATGCCGCGAGACAGGACATCGCTAAGGTAAATCGTTTCATTGCCCGGATCCTTGGTTAGGGGCTGCCATTTTGCCTATCGGCCCGATGAGGCGCCGCTCGAGAAGGAACTTCCGATGCACGATAACGGTGCGCTTCGGCTAGTATTGGACCGGTGAAGCGAGCGCGGGAGCGGAAGTCGAGATGAACGATCGCAAGAATGGGGCCGCATCGGACTGGGTGCGGCGCGCGGAGCCCGGCGAAGGCATCGAGCGGATCGAGGCCTGGTTCGGCGGCAAGGCATACGGCATGCACCGGCACGACACCTATGCGATCGGCCGCACGCTCGCGGGCGTGCAGAGCTTCAATTACCGGCACGGGCTGCGCCGGAGCGTGCCGGGACACACGATGGTCCTGCATCCCGACGAGCCGCACGACGGACAGGCGGGCACTGGCGAAGGCTTTCGCTATCGCATGCTGTATGTCGATCCCGCGCTGATCCAGGCGATTCTCGGCGGGCGCGCGCTGCCGTTCGTCGAGGGCGGCGTGACGACCGATCCGCGCGTCTCGCGCGCCACGGAGGCGCTGCTGCAACGGACCGAAGACGCGCTGCCGCCGCTCGAGCCGCTCGAGCCGCTCGAACGGCACGATGCGCTGACCGAACTCGCACTGGCGCTTGCGCAGGCATCGGGCGGACAGATCGTTTCCGAAGGCGGCGATTATGCGAGCGCCCTGCGCGCGCACGATTTTCTGCATGCGCATTGCGATCGCATCATTACGCTGGACGAACTCGAACTCGAACTCGAACTCGAGACGGGGCGCGATCGCTTCGCGCTGTCGCGCGACTTTTGCAAGTTCTACGGCACGAGCCCGTACCGTTATCTGACGATGTGCCGCCTCGATCTCGCGCGGCATCGTTTCGCGCTGAACGTCTGCAAGATCGTTCAAGACGCGCGCGCCGGACGGGCGCTAGCCTCGACTTCTTTCATCGTCACCGATACGGAGCCGCATCATGACATCAGGTCCATCCACACGCGGCCAGCGCATCGCGATCGATCCGCTCGACAAGGCGCGCCGGATCGACGGCTTCTGGCAACAGCGCGTGATCGTCGAGATGGACGACTATCAATTCAAGGTCGCGTGCATCGAGGGCGATTTCGTCTGGCACCGTCAAGCCGACACCGACGAGACCTTCATCGTGCTCGAAGGCGAGCTGCGCATCAACTTTCGCTACGGCGCGATGCATCTTCACGCGGGCGAACTCGGCGTGGTGCCGAAGGGCGTGGAGCACAAGCCGTATGCGGCGGGCGAAGTGAAGATACTACTGATCGAGCCGCGCGGCGTCGTGAATACGGGCGACGCCGGCGGCGATCGCACGGCGCCGAACGATCTCTGGATCTGACGGGCCGCAGGCGCGAACGGCGTCGCCGGCAAGCTATCATGTGCACATTTCAAAATGTGCCGCACAGGCCGGAGAACCCTTATGGCTGCACCCCAGGAAAGCGTCAGCATGGCGTTGTTCTGCGATTTCGAGAACGTCGCCCTGGGCGTTCGCGATCAAAGTACGAGAAATTCGACATTCGCCCCGTGCTCGAACGCCTGCTGCTGAGGGAAGCATCGTCGTCAAGAAAGCCTATTGCGACTGGGACCGCTACAAGGGCTTCAAGGCCTCGATGCACAAAGCCAGTTTCGAAATGATCGAGATTCCGCACGTACGCCAGTCGGGGAAGAACTCGGCCGATATTCGTCTCGTCGTCGATGCGCTCGATCTCTGCTACACGAAAGCGCATGTCGATACCTTCGTTATCGTCAGCGGAGACTCCGATTTTTTCGCCGCTCGTGTCGAAGCTGCGCGAGAACGCGAAGAAGGTGATCGGCGTGGGCGTGAAGCATTCGACCTCCGATCTGCTCGTCGCCAACTGCGACGAATTCATCTTCTACGAAGATCTCGTGCGTGAGCAGCAACGCGCGATCGCCAAGCGCGATGCACGCGAAGCGAAGCGCGCGACCGAAGAGGAACGGCAGCCGAAACAGGAAATGGAAGCGCGCAAGTCACAGGCGATTGCCATCGCGGTCGAGACCTTCGAGGCGCTCGCCTCGGAGCGCGGCGAGAGCGGCAAGATCTGGGCGTCGGTGTTCAAGAGCGCGATCAAGCGACGCAAACCCGGCTTCAGCGAGACGCACTACGGCTTCAAGGCATTCGGCAATCTGCTCGATGAAGCGCAATCGCGCGGTCTTCTCGAAGTCGGACGCGATGACAAATCCGGTGCGTTCGTTTTTCGCTCGGTTCTGGCAGGCGCGGTCGATGTCAGGCAGGCCGAGACGCCGGCTGCATCGAAAGAAAGCGAAGTGACAGAGAACGGAGATCGCAGGAGCGCGCCGCAAACGGCGCAAGTGGCCGTGCAGGAACCGCAGCTCGCTGCGGAACGGGAGACGCCCGAGGCACCGAGCGGACCGAAGAAGAAAAATCGACCGCACCGCGTCGCACGCGCAAGACCGCGGCGAAGCAAGCTCCGGTTGACGCGCCGCAGGAATCGGAAGCAAGTGCGCCGGCAGAGGAAGCGGCTGCACCGGCCAAGCCCGCGAAGTCATCGCGCAAATCGTCTTCTCGCGCCGGCCGGTCGCGCAAGGCCGCCGAGAAAGCGAGCGATCAGTGATGCGCCGATCGGGAGAGGAGACGGAGGCATTCCGTCCCTTCTCCGTTCGAAGCGATGGCTTCAGAGCTTCACGCTCTGGAGCAGGCTGCCCACGCCGGTGATCGACTTCGTGACGTTGGTCAGGTCGACGTTGGTGTGCTGCGAGGCATCCACTTGCGTGACCGGCGCGACGTTGGTCTGCGGGCTGGCGAACGAGACGCCGCCGGCCTGGAAGTTGGAGTTGACGCCGTTGTTCTGGAAGATGCTGGTGCCGCCCACGATGGCGCCCATTTCGTCACGGTCGAGTTCTTTGCTTACGGCCAGGTTGTCGATCTTCAGCATGATGAATCTCCTAATCAGTCGGTTGGTTGGATGAGCACCAATCGTTGCGCTCGCGGCTACATGGGCGAGAGCCGTGCCAGGAGGATGTAGAAGATCTGTTCGGTTAACCTAAGCAATTGAAGTCAAACACAAATCAATACGCGGTGCGCAGCTTTTGACTGTCGCGAGCGTCGCCGGCGGGCGGCGATGTGTTGTTCGACCGAGAACGGATCCCGTTGACTTGTCAGCATAGGGCGAACAGATCGGAAGCGCCGGCTGAAACGCCCTGCACGCCGTAAAGCAAGCCGACGACCATTTCGAATCGCAACGTCAAGAATCTTGACGATCGGTTGCTCCGATGCCATGCAGGATCCCGCAAAGCCCCGCCGGACGGTGCTTTGACGCGATTGGCCCGGCCCTTGCTTTTGTCGCGCTCCAGACGACCCCGGAGCCGCACATGATCGAACAAGGCCGAGCCGCCACGCTCACCCGCACCGTCACTTCCGCGGATCTCGCGTCCGCCCATGCCCAGGCGGCGGGCGAGCGCTACCCGGACGTACACTCTCGACGCCCGCGTTGCTTGCGCTGATCGAACGCGCCTGCGCCGACGTGCTGCGCGATGCCGTCGGTGAGGGGCAACTGTCCGTGGGCGTGACCACGCAACTCAATCATCTCGCGCCGACGCCGCCCGGCGTCGACGTATCCGCGACCGCGACGTTTCGCGGCATCGAAGGCGCGCTGTACTGGTTCGACATCGTCGCGAGCGACGCGGCCGGGCCGGTCGGCACGGCGAGCCATGCGCGCGCCATCGTCGATCGGTTCGCGATCGAGGCGCGCGCCGCGAAGCGCCGCCGCACCGGGTAACGCGCACAACAATCCACCCGCGGCGCAAGCCGCACGACAAGAAGAACGACATGGACGTGGCTGTCAATCCCCCGACGCATGGCGTCTGCTTCGACGAGGCGTTCGAAACGCTCGCACCCGCCGACGTGCACCGTCATCAGGAAGCGCTCTGGGCGGCGCAGTGGTCGTATCTGCGCGCGATGTCCGCGTTCTACCGGACGAGGCTCGCGCACTGGATCGACCGCGACGACCTCACGCTCGGCGACTTGCAGGACCTGCCTTTTACGGAAAAGGACGAATTGCGCGTGAGTCAGGAGGACGTGTCGCCGTATGGGGACTACGTCGCTTGCGCGGAAAGCGGCATCGCGCGGCTGCACCGCACGTCGGGCACGACCGGGCGGCCGCTGATCCTCGCGAACAGCGCGCGCGACGCGCAGGACATCGCCCGCGTCGGCGCACGCTCGATGTGGGCCGCCGGCCTGCGCCCCGACGACCGCGTGGTCCATTGCCTGAACTACTGCATGTGGACGGGCGGTTTCACCGATCACACGATTCTCGAAGCCACGGGCGCGACGGTCGTGCCGTTCGGCGTCGGCGGCACGCGGCTTCTGATCGATTCGATTCTGAGCCTCGGCATCAACGCGATCTCGTGCACGCCGTCGTATCCCGCGCTCATCGAGCAGGTGTTGCGCGAGACCGGCGGCCCCGCGCCGCGGGATCTCGGGCTCAAGCTCGGGCTGTTCGGCGGAGAGGCGGGCCTCGACAATCCCGAACTGCGCGCGTCGATGGAAGAGAAGTGGGGTTTCAAGGTGCGCAACGCGAATTTCGGCCTGTCCGAAGTGCTGAGCATCCTCGGCGAGCAGACCGAGTGGACCGGCGATCTGCTCTATCACGCGGCGGACGTGGTGTTCGCCGAAATCGTCGATCCCGAGACGCTCGCGCGCTTGCCGATCGAAGCGGGCGCGACCGGCGAGCTCGTCTGCACGCATCTGCGCAAGCAATGCCAGCCGCTCGTGCGCTACCGCACCCGCGACGTCGTCACGGTGACCGCGACCGATCCCGGCCCGGACGGCCGCAGCGCGTGGCGTTTTCGTGTGACGGGCCGCACCGACGACATGTTCAACTTGCGCGGCGTCAACGTGTTTCCGGGCGCGGTGCGGCTCGCGGTCGAGGCGCTGCCGCAATGGGCGTCGGGCGTGTTCTGCATCGTGCTGAAGGGCCCGGGGCCGTACGATCGCATCGCGATGACGGTCGAGGCGGCGAACGGCCTGCCCTTCGAACGCTGGCCCGAAGCGGGCAAGCGCATCGAGGCGGCGGTCACGATGGTCCCGTTCGAGCGCTTTCCCCGCACCGAAGGCAAGACGCGCTGGATCGACAAGGAGCCCGCATGAGCTACGTCACCACGAGCATGAAAGGACCGGTCGCGATCGTGACGCTCGACCGTCCCGAACGGATGAACGCGATCAGCGGCGCGCTGCTCGATGACCTGCACGACGCACTGCAACGCGCGAACGACGATCCCGCCTGCCGCGTGATCGTGCTGTCCGGCGCGGGCTGCGCGTTCTGCGCGGGCGACGACCTGAAGGAATTCGGCGAGCAAAGCGCGAGCGACGCGAGCATCCGCGGTCACATCGAACGCATTCAGCGCATTATGCGCGATCTGATGTTCAATGCGAAACCAGTGGTCGGCGCGGTGCACGGCTTCGAGTGGATGCTCAATTGCGACATCGTCGTCGCGTCGGACGATCTGGTCGCGTTCTTCCCGGAGATGGCGTGGGGGCAATTCGTGACGGGCGGCGTCACGCATCTGCTGCCGCAGGCGATCGGCCATCAGCGCGCGATGGAGCTCTGGCTGCTCGGCGAGCGACAAGGCGCGCAGTCGCTCCTGTCGATGGGACTCGTCAATCGCGTCGTGCCGCGCGCGACGCTGCTCGACACGGCGCTCTCGCTCGCGGCGTGCATCGCGGAGCGCTCGGAAACGTCGATCGCGCGTCTCAAGCGGCTCGTGACGACGGAGTTGTCGGACACGTTCGCGCGCAGTCTCGAACTGGAAAGCGCGGCGACCATCGACGCTTTCGCGGACCCCGACGCCGCCGAGCGCGTGAAGGCCTTCGCGACCAGAAAGGAGCAAGCGCGATGAATCCGAAAGCCCTGACCTTCAACTACTTCGGCACGCTCGTCGACGTGGACCGCGGCGGCACGCTCGGCATGGCGGAAGTGCTGCGGCGCGTGTCGATCGAGACCGGCGATTCCGCCTTCGACGTCTATCTCGACTGGGACATCCGCAACGTGCGTCTCTATCGAGGCCAGGCATACGCGCGTTACCGCGACGTCGCGCAGCAGGCGCTTGCCGCCTGTCTCGACGCGCGCTGGCCCGGCGTGCGCAAGGGTCACGCGATCGACGCGCTGACCGACGCATTCCTCGCGCATCTCGTCGAGGCGTCGCCGCCGCACGCGGACGCGGTGCCGTTTCTCGACTGGGCCGCGTCGCGCTATCCGCTCATGCCGATCACCAACATGGATAGCGACCTGTGGCGCCGCACGCGGCTCACGCGCTACTCGAGCACGTGACGACGGCGGAGATGGCGCAGGCGTACAAGCCGTCGCAGGCGATCTTCTCGCTCGCGAGCTGGGCCGACATCGACGGCGCGAAGCCGCTCGGCATGGCCGTGGCGTGGATCAACCGCGGCGCGGACACGCTCGGCGCGTGGCAGCCGCGCCCGGATTTCGAGTTCGACACGCTGTCGCCAGTACGGAACGTTCTGGAAAGCCTGTCATTCACAGCGACTGGGGAGACGATATGAAACCGATGAAGACGGCGATGGCGTTCATCGCATGCGCGGCGGCCGCGCTGGGCTTCGCAGGCGGCGCGCGGGCGCAGGACGTGGTGAAGATCGGCGTGGCGGGCCCGCTCACGGGCAGCGCGACGCAAAGCGGCAAGGACGACGAGCGCGGCGTGCGCCTCGCCATCGACGAGCTGAACGCGAAGGGCTTCGCCATTGCCGGCAGGCCGGTGCGCTTCGAGCTGATCTCGATGGAAGATCAGGGCGATCCGAAGGTTGGCGTAAACGTCGCGCAGAAGCTGGTCGACGACGGCGTGGCCGCCGTGATCGGCCACTACAACTCGGGCGTCAGCATTCCGGCGGCGCGCATCTACAACGACGCGCACGTGGTGATGATGATGACGGGGGCGTCGTCGAACCCGGATCTCACGCATCTCGGCTATCCGTACGTGTTCCGCCTCGCCACCAACGACAACGTGATGGGCGGCCGCATGGCCGTCTATGCTGCGAAGGTGCTCGGCGTGCAGCGGGCCGCCGTGATCGACGACCGGACCGCGTACGGCACGGGCGTTGCCGATGTGTTCATCAAGACCGCGCAGAAGGAGGGGCTGCAGATCGTCGCGCGCGAATACAGCACCGACAAGGCGACCGATTTCAAGGCGATTCTTACGCAGATCAAGTCGCGCAATCCGCAGGTCGTGTTCTATGGCGGCTACTATGCACAGGCCGCGACGCTCGCGCGGCAGATGGGCGAGCTCGGCGTGAACGCGACGCTGGTCGGCGGCGACGGCATCTGCTCGCCGGAGTTCGACAAGCTCTCGGCGGGCGTCGCCGACAAGCGCATATTCTGCGCGCAGGGCGGTGCGCCGCTCGACACGCTGCCCGCGGCAGGACGTTCCGCGAGCGGTTCAGGAGCGCGTTCAGCGCCGACGTCGATACCTATGCGCCGGCGTTTTACGCGGCGACGCTCGTCGTGGCCGATGCGATGCGGAAAGCGGGATCGGCCAAGCCCGAGGTGTTCGTCAAGGCGCTGCGCGAGCAGTCGTTCATC
Organism: Candidatus Paraburkholderia kirkii; assembly: GCA_001189345.1. Lineage (GTDB taxonomy): Bacteria > Pseudomonadota > Gammaproteobacteria > Burkholderiales > Burkholderiaceae > Caballeronia > Caballeronia kirkii_B. The sequence goes on along the minus strand of LFKV01000022.1, from coordinate 14,160 downwards.
AGCATTCTGGGCCCCGTGAAATTCGATGCGAACGGCGACTGGATCGATGCGCCCGTCACGGTCTATCGCCTGAACGGCGGCGCGCTCACGACGATCGCGCGGAAGGATTGAGCGGCGCCGCGTCATGCCGTTCTACGCGGTGCGGCGGGATTTTGTCCTGATATAGTCGAAATCGTTGCCCGACCGTTCGCAGGTAGACATGGCCACCGTCGCGCTCGACCCCGACATCGCCACGCTGGAGAGCGCGCTCGCTTCCGACCGCTGGCGCAACGCACGCCGTCTCGCGGCGCGCGAAGCCGACGCGTGCATCTTCACGCTGGACTGCAGCGGCCATCTGCTGGAAGGCGTTGCGCACATCGTCGACGCCCAGCCCGCGTGGTCCGCCACGCTCGACGCATTCTTCGCGCACTGTCCCGCCGCCTGACTCGCCGCGCTCGCGGAAGCGGCTACAGCCGCATCCGACGGGCGCTGCGTGATGCTGGGGCAGCACGGCGCGGCCGCATCGGTCGCGCAGGCGTGCTGCGCGTCGATGCGCACGGGCGGCGCGTGTTCCTCGTCGGGCTGCGCGCGCCCGGTCCGTCGGGCGAAGCGACGCCCGCCGCCTGGATCGCGCTGCTCGGCGCAACCCTCGACGTCCTGCTCACAGTGCCTTCAATCTCGTCGCCTACGACACGCTCGTCGAGGAGCAGCGCGCGATCATCGATCACATCGGCGACGGGTTGATGGTGATCGGCCAGGGCCACGTGTTGCGGCACGTCAATTCGGTGGCGGGGCGCATCCTCGGCATCGATCCGAAGACGAGCATCGGCAAGACGCTCAACGAAGTGATCGACTTCGAGCCCATCGTCGGGCCGATCTATCGCACAGGCGTGGGCTACGTCGATCGCGAGCTCATCATCGATTCTCCGGCGCGGCATCTGCACCTGCTCGACACGGCCATTCCCATCAAGAATCGCTGCGGCGAAGTGGTCTCCGTCGTCAACACGTTCCGCGAGATGCGGCGCGTGCGCAAGATGGCCGGACGCTATGCGGGCACAATCACGCGCGCTTCACTTTCGACAGCATGATCGGCTCGAGCGCCGGCCTGAAGCGTGCGCTCGATGCCGCGAAGAAGGCGGCGCGCGGGGCGTCGAACGTGCTGCTCTCCGGCGAGAGCGGCGTCGGCAAGGAAATCTTCGCGCAGGCGATTCACAACGCCGGCGCGCGCGCCGCGCAGCCGTTCATCGCGATCAATTGCGCGGCGTTGCCGCATGCGCTGATCGAGAGCGAGCTCTTCGGCCACGCGCCCGGCAGCTTCACGGGCGCGGCGCGCGACGGCAGGCCCGGTAAGTTCGAATCCGCGGACGGCGGCACGGTCTTTCTCGACGAGATATCGGAGCTGCCCATCGACGTACAGGCGAAGCTGCTGCGCGTCCTGCAGGAACGCGAAGTCACGCGCATCGGCGACACGCGCGGCATTCCGGTCGACGTGCGCATCATCTGCGCGAGCAATCGCGACCTCGCGTCGATGGTGCTCGCGAAGACCTTCCGCGAAGACCTGTACTACCGCTGCAACGTGATCGAGATCACCATTCCGCCGCTGCGCGAACGGCGCGAGGACATCCGCGCGATGGCGGAATTCTTCCTCGCGCGCTATTGCACGCGCATGCACAAGCCGACGCCCGAAATCGCCGAGCAGGCGCTGCAGCAGCTAGAATCGCACGACTGGCCCGGCAACGTGCGCGAAATGGAGAACCTCGTTGAGAAGATCGTCAATTTCAATGAAGGCGAGCGCATCGCGGATGCGTCGCTGTTTCTCGACGGCACGTCCGCGCCGCAGGCGGGCGGTGCGCCGGCAGGACATCGCGGCGAGGCTGTGTCGCTGAAGGAAGCGGAGCGCGTCGCGATCGAGGCCGCGCTCGCGGCGTGCAGCTTCAACGTGACGCATTGCGCGACGCTGCTCCAGGTATCGAAGCCCGCGCTCTACGCGAAGATGAAGCGGCATGGCATCCGCATCGAAAGGTCGCTTCGTCAGCCGGCCTGAGGCTTGCGCTATTTCACCTTGTCCGGCGTGATCCGAACGTGGTCGATGGCCGCGGCGATGAGTTCATCGGCGTTGCGGATGCCTTGCGCCGACGCGGCCAGCGCATTGAGGCGCCCGTCGATCAAGAGCAGCGCCAGTCCGTGCACGTAGGCCCAGGCCGCCGTCAGCGCGACGGCGCGCGTCGCATCCATTGAGCCGAAAGCTTCCTTTCCCGATGGCGCCGTTGCCGGCTCCTCGTCAAATACGCCCGCCAGCGCGAGACCCGCCGCTTTGCGCGCGTCGATCAGCGATGGGCGGTTCGAATCGAACATCTCTCCCCTCGACATGAGCCGCATGAGGTCGGGGTTCTGCTTCGCGAAGGCGATATAGCCGCGAGCGATGGCCTTGCGCCGCTCCGCTGTTCCCTGCGCGCCTTCGGCGTGAGCGGCGATCGACGCCGACAGGCGCGTGAATCCGGTCGCCGCGAGTTCGCTCAGCACGCCCGCCGTGTCGCCGAAGTGGTGTTGAGGCGCCGTATGCGAGACGCCGGCCTCTCTCGCGATCGCTCTCAGTGTCAAGCCGCCGATTCCCTCGCGCTCGAGGACCACTTCCGCCGCCGCCAGCAATGCCTGCGGCAACGAACTGTGGTGATAGGGCCGGGTGGGCCCGTCGCCGGCCGGACGGGCGGAAGTCTTCTTCGTCGCTGGCTTTGCTGCCGCGCGGCGTGCATTCGTATCGCTCATGGCCGCCAGTTGCTTCCCCGTTTTTACATTGGAAACATATGTTGGTGGGTTCGCCCCCGAATGTCAAAGCGGAGGCGCCGATTCGGCGTGTCGAGCGCCGGCGCGGGATCAGGCGCGTGTTGCCCGGCTGATCGACGCCTGTGACCTTTCAGGACCGGCGGGCGTCTCAAAACCTCGATCCACCGGCCGTTAGATACAAAGCGGGCGCAGGCGAAGGAGATTGCCGCGCTCGTGTCGGGCGGCCATGCGCTGTTCTATGCTGCCAGAGCGTGCATCCTGCCTTGGGTGGCTATATCGTTCGGACCGGGAATGCTGTCGGGCATCGCGAAGTTCACCATGTACGAGGGCGTCCTCTATTTTCGGTCATTCTGCCGATGACCTTGCTCAGGCTCGTCCGCGACGAAGCGCATGGCGAACTTCTGAGGGAATCGCGGACGGATTATCTGACAGGCCTCGGCAATCGCAGATGGTTTTTCGAGGAGGGCACGCGTGTCGTCCGCATCGGCGATGCCTCCCGGCCGGTTGCGCTTTTTGCGCTGGATCTCGACAACTTCAAGACGATCAACGATCGATACGGCCACGATGCGGGGGGACGAGGTACTCAGGTCATTCGCGCAAACCGCGCGGGACGTACTGGGAGCGGAAGCGATGTTCGCCCGCATCGGCGGCGAGGAGTTTGTGGCCGTGCTTCCCGACTGCGATCCGGTTCGAGCAAAAGCGCTGGGCGAGGCCGTTGCCGGACGCTTCGCGCAGACGATCTCTCGCGGCGCCGGCGGCGTCGGAATACGGGCGACGGTGAGCATCGGCGTGGCGCAGTCGGGGGCCGAGGCGGCTACACTCACGGATCTGCTGGCCGCCGCCGATCGGGCGTTGTACCGCGCGAAATCGCTCGGCGGCAACCGGGTCGAACTCACGCAGTCCGCTTCGCTTTTGCCGATAGCTCGCGATGGAGTCGCGTGCGGAAACTGAACGCGGCTGAGTTGCGCTCGAGACCGCACTACCAGCGCAGCAGCCTCGGGCCCAGCCACGCGCCGATGCCCGCCAGCATCGCCATTCCGATGGCGTACCACACGCTCCAGAAAGCCGGACTCATCTCGGGACAATGCAGGCAGTAGACGATCGTCGCGGTCGAGCTCGCGAGCAGGCCGGCCACGGCGCCTGCGAGCCGCAGACGCGTCGGCGCGAGCGATCTGACCGCCCAGATCACGGCGGGGAAGGTCGGCACGGAGAGCAGCAGAATGTTGAACGGACACGTGCAGCCACGATTGACCCAGCACGAGCGGCCAGCGTCCGGCGGGCGTTGCATCGTCGAGCACCAGCAAACCCGCCACCCATACCGCGACGAACGGCAATGCGACGAGCGCCCACGAATAGCCGGCGCGCGCGCCGGGCCGGCCGGCCGCATGACCGCGAGCATGGCGTCCGCGGCGACCGCGAGCGGATACGCGAGCTTCGCCCAGAAGACGCCGGTGCGGATCACACTGCCGATATCGTGCCGCACGCCGAACACGATGCTCATCAATATCATCGAGCCCAGCGCGCCGAGCAGCAGCGCTTCGGCGAAACGGCGCGCCACGGCCGCGCGGTCGACGCGCGTCACCCGATTCGAAAGGAGGCTGATCAGCTCGTTGGTCTTCATCAACGCCCCCGGATCTTTGCGGCAAGCGCCTTGAGGTCGCGATGCACGCCCACCTTGACGGCGGATTCGGAAAGCCCCGTGATCCGCGCGGTTTCCGTCACGGACAATCCTTCGAGCTTCATGTGAACGATGGGCAGGCGCTGCTTCTCCGGCAGATGCTCGAGCAGTTTGCCGATGTCATGGCGCGCGTGAGCGGGCTCGCCGTAGGTCGCGGCGAGGATGTCCTCATGATCGTCGAGCGGCGTGTTCAACCACTCGCGGCGCGCGTGCGCGCGAAAGAAATCCATCATCAACTTGTAGCGTGCGATCGCATGCAGCCAGGCGGTCAGTAGTTCATCCGGACGATAGGTGTGACGCGCATTGTGCACCGCCAGGAGAATCTCCTGAACGAGGTCTTCGACATCATCCCGATGATGCGGAATGCGCTTGCGCAAATACCCGCGCAGATGACGGGTGAGTGCTTGCAGAAAGCCGCGATAGGCGTCCTGGTCTCCGTCGAGTCTGCCGATGAACAACGTTTTCAGACGGCTTTCCGCATCTTGCGACATGGTTTCTGTATGACCGATACGACGCGACGATAACCCGGATGGCGCGCCTGGTTTTGGATCGATCGTTTCAGAATAGCCGAAGCCGTGATGCGCCGCAATGGCGCCGTCGTGGTCCATCGTCGTCCGTCTCCTCTCCATCGTTAGTTCGCTTTTTCGCCGATGCTGGTTACAGCGCTTCGTGATTTTTCGCGCGCACAAACCAGCCGGCCGACGAGACGCGCACGTTCGGCGAAACGCTGTAACCAGCCGGGCGTCGGCAGCGAATTGACACGTAACCGAACGTCATGGTGACTCACATGGAAACGATCGAGGCGCCACTTGCTGCGGCGCCGGAGAATTCGCACCGCAGTACGCCGATTCACCCGCTTTGGCTGCGCATCACGCACTGGATCAATGCATTCGCCGCGCTGATCATGATGTTCTCCGGCTGGCGCATCTATGACGCCTCGCCCGTGTTTCGCGAGTTCGCGTTTCCGCCGTCGATCACGCTCGGTGGCTGGCTCGGCGGCGCGTTGCAATGGTACTTCGCGGCGATGTGGCTGCTGGTGCTCAACGGCATCGTCTATATCGCGCTCAATGTCGCGAGCGGTCGTTTCTTTCGCAAATTCTTTCCGCTTTCGCCGCGCGCGGTGCTGCGCGATCTCGTCGTCGCATTGAGCGGCAGGCTCTCGCACGTGGATTTGCGGCAGTACAACGCGGTGCAGAAGTTCGCGTATCTCACGGTGATCGTCGACCTGATCGTGCTCGTGCTGTCGGGGCTCGCGATCTGGAAGTCGGTGCAGTTTCCGCTGCTGCGCGAATTGATGGGCGGCTACGACAACGCGCGCGTCGTGCACTTTTGTGCGATGGCGGTGATGGCGGCGTTCGTCGTCGTTCACGTGGCGATGGTTGTGCTCGTGCCGCGCTCGCTGCTGACGATGCTGCGCGGCCGCTGATCGCTTCCGGGGACACGCCATGAAGACCGACGAAAAGCGGATTATAAAACTGGACCGCGCAGCCATCCTCGCGGATGCGCGCCGCGAACTGGACATGCCATCGCGGCGCCTGTTCGGCAAGCGCATGCTGACCCTCGGCGGCCTCGCGCTCCTGACCGGCTGCTCGATCACCGACGAGGACTCGGTCAACGGATTTCTGACGGCCGTATCGCGGCTGAACGATCGTGCCCAGGCGCTGCTCTTCGATCCGCAACGCCTGGCGCCGACCTACACCGAGGCGCAGATCACGCGTCCTTTTCCGTTCAACGCATTCTATGGCATCGACGACGTGCTTGAAGTGAACGGCGGCGACTATCGCCTGAAAGTGAGCGGCTTCGTGACGGGGCGACGCATATGGTCGCTGCCGGAGCTGTATGCGCTGCCGCATGCGGAACAGATTACGCGGCATATCTGCGTCGAGGGCTGGAGCGCGATCGGGCGCTGGGGCAGCACGCCGTTTTCCGAGTTCCTGCATCGCACGGGCGCGGATACGACGGCGAAGTACGTCGTTCGCTGTGCCGACGACTACTACGAAAGCATCGACATGCCGACCGCGCTGCATCCGCAGATGCTGCTCACGTTCGAGTATGACGGCGAGCGCCTGCCCGCGAAATACGGCTATCCGATGAAACTGCGCATGCCGACCAAGCTTGGCTACAAGAACCCGAAGCATATCGTCGAGATCTTCGTGACCAACACGTATCCAGGCGACTATTGGGTCGATCAGGGCTACAATTGGGTTCGGCGGCTCCTGAGCGTCGCGCCTTGCATTCGGTTCGGGCTGTCACCGGACCTCACCTTCCACCCACCAAGGAGAGCAACAATGAAACGACTGATGACGGCAGTACTCGCGGCGGCACTGACGATGGGGACATCGGCCGTGTTCGCGCAGGCGAGCGGCGCGATGTCGAACGACGCAATGTCGCACGACGCGATGAAGAAGGACGGCATGTCGCACGATGCGATGAAGAAGGACGGCATGTCGCACGATGCGATGGGCAAGGGCGCCATGTCGCACGACACCATGAGCAAGGGCGACAAGATGAAGAAGCACGACGCGATGGGCATGGATCATCCTGCGTCCGGCGCGATGTCGCAGTAGACTCACGCTGCGAGCGACACCGAGCGTGCATGCGCGCCATGAAATCCTGCACCTTCTGTTCGTCGTATTGCATGCGCCACCTCCCTTGACGAAGAGAGAATCGATCTGAAGAAATGGCGATCCATGGCGCCGTCATTATTCGCTTCGGCTCGATGGACGCGGACCTCGTCCTTTCGAAGTATAGGAAGCGGAAACCCGGATGAAAGGCAATCTGCAAGCTGCGGGCGTGCGAACGGACGTATCGTCTGCCAGCATGGCTGCCTCGGCGCATGCTCGGTGACGAAAGGGCTTTCAGTCGCGCTCTTCGACTCGTTGCATTGCCGCGTTACGCCGCTCATTTTCATCTCATTCTGCGCAAGCACACTGCGTCCATCGCCAACGAACGGGGGATGCAGTCATGGAAACATACGGGAAACCGGCCTTTCGGTCCTATGTCGATGTCCTGCTCGATCGGCTGGGAACGTGCGCCGATCGCACGGTGCTGCGCCATCTCGGCGAGGACGTGACCGGCCGCGCGTTTCGCGCTTCGATCTATCGTCATGCGGGCGCGCTGGCGACGCTCGGCATCGGGCGCGGCTCGCTCGTCGCGCTGTTCGCGCCCAACTGCCCCGATGCGCTCGCCATTCGCTACGCGACGAACCTGCTCGGCGCGGCTGCGATGTTTTTGCCGGCGTTCGCATCCGCGGAGCATCGCGCGGCGTTTCTGAACCGCATTCAGCCGACACTGCTCGTCGCCTTCGCCCAGACCGCGCACCTCGTGCCGGATGGCGCCGGCTTACGCGTCGTCCATGTCGGTAGGGGCCGGCGTGCTGTCGCCATCGGACTATCTGTCGGATCCGGGCTCGCTGGAGAGCGCGGGACGGATACGGCCGGGCGTCGAGGTACGCCTGCGCCGCGTCGACGGCGGGTTCGCGCGACGAGGCGAGCACGGTGGCATCGAAGTGAAGTCGGCGGCCGTGGCGCAGGGCTATTACCGGCAGCCGATCGAGAGGCCGCGCACACGTTCCGCGACGGGTGGTGCGTGATGGCGACGTCGGCTTCATCGACGAAAAGGGCAATCTGCATGTGCTCGGGCGCGCGGCCGATGTCGCGGAGATCGACGGCAGCGCCATCGGCCCGACGCAGATCGAATCGCCTCTGTGCGCATTGCCCGAGGTTCGCTACGCGGTAGCTGTCGCCACGGATGACGCCGCGCGGCTATGCGTGGAACGCGCTGATCGTGCCGTGGCCGGGCGAGCGCGTCGATATCGCCCGCTGCATGCGCGCGCTCGAATCGGCGTGTGGCCCGACCGTCGCGAAGGCGGTGCGGACGGTCGCGGCGCATCGCGTGCCGCTGACCGAGCAAGGCAAGGTGGACCGCGTTGCGATCGGACGCATGTGCCGGGACGAGTCGGGGCGCCACGAAGGCGAAGCAGCGTGATGCGACGATGACGCAAACCAGACAGCGGGTCGTGCCGCCGCGCGCGTGCGAGTTGACGCCCGCGCTCAGTCCGCGATCACGGCCGCGATTTCGAGTTCGATCAGGAAGTCCGGGTTCGCGAGCGCGGTCATGCCGATCAGCGTGCTCGGCGAAAGCCGCTCGCGGTTCCATGGAACCGGGAAAGTCGCGTCGCGAACACAATGCTCGACGAAAGCCGGAACATCGACCGCGTACGCGCGCCGGAACACGACGTCATCCCAGGTTGCGCCGACGGCCTTCAACTGTACCGTCAGGGCGTCGAGAACCGCGATGGATTGCGCCCTGATGTCGCCGACATGAACAAGCCTGTCATGTTCATCGGACGGCACCTGGCCCGCAAAGTAGATCAGCTTCGACGGCTTGTCGATGCAGAGAACGCGAGTGTAGTAGCCGTGTCTGGAAAGTCCCGGCGGGTTGATGTATTCCTTCGGTATTCCGGATCTCCTGCTGGAACAGCGTGGACGTTGCCGCCCACGCGTGCGGCGCGCGATCAGCCGTTCGTCGCCACGTCGATGACGACTTTGACGTTCGCGCCGGATTCAGCGGCATCGTGCGCTTCCATCGCCGTATCGAGCGTGAACCGGCGCGGGTCCAGCACGGGGCGGACCTTGCCGGCTTCGGCCAGTCTGGCGAGCTCGCGCAGAATCTCACCGTGATGGGCGCGACGTTCGCCGCTCAACATCGGATACAGAACGAACGCCCCGCTGATGTCGGCGCAGCGGAACGAAGAGGCCGACAGATCGTGCGTTCCATACGCGGCGCAACTCACGATGCGACCATAGGCGCGTGTCGCGCCGAGCGAAGCCTGGAGCGTATCGCCCCACGGTATCGTAGACGATGTCAAAACCCTTGCCGCCGGTGTACTGCTGGACGTACTGCTCGACGGTCGTGCTCGTATAGTCGATCGGCGTTGCGCCGAGCTTCCGGACGAGATCGAGCTTCCCGCTGCTGGCTGTTGCGTAGACGTCGGCCCCGAGCGCCTTCGCAGTCTGGACGGCAGCGTGACCCATGCCGCCTGCGCCGCCCTGAACCAGGACCGTCTGTCCCGGTTGTACATTCGCGCGGTCGACCAGCCCTTCCCATGCCGTCAGCGCGACGAGCGGCAGCGCCGCGGCCTCGCGCATCGTGAGATTGGCGGGTTTCCTGGCCATCAGCGCGGCGTCGACGGTCATGAATTCGGCGAGCGATCCCTGCAATCCGCGCACGCTGCCCGCCAGACCGTAGACTTCGTCGCCAACGGCAAATCCCTGCACGCCGGCGCCGACTTCGGTGACCACGCCCGCGACGTCCGTGCCCAGCACTGCCGGCAGCGTCGGCGCGGCGAACGGCGCTTGACCCTTGCGGATCTTATAGTCGATCGGATTGACGCCGCTTGCGTGGACGCGAATCCGCAGCTCGCCATTTGCCGGCGGCGGCGATTCGATTTCGGCGGCGCGAAAACGGCCATTCTGGTAACTGTCAAGAACAAGTGCTCGCATGTCGGGTTTCCTGAGTTGCGTGTGAAATGAGGCGTTCGAAATGAGGCGTTCGCCGTGTGCTTCCTGAGGCGATTGTGCCGCACGAATGTCGTCATTCTCGACGTACTCGATCGTTCCGATAAGATGTTTAATCGTGCACTCAATACTGAACTGAATTCATCAATGATCGAGAACAGTGAGCTATCGGAGCTTGCCGCCTTCGCTGCCGTGGCGACCCATCGCAGCTTCCGGAAGGGCTGCGCTGCATAGTGCACCTCATAGGTCGGTTGAGCTGGTGTTTATGCGACCGAGCGTCGGCCACGGGTTTTTCCTTGGTGCTGGAATTTCACCGGTGCGTCAGCGCCGGGCGGTTCGAAGAGATATCCGCCCTTGTCGTCGTAGCGGTGCGCTACAAGCAAGCCTGCACGCCGCCAGGTCTTGATGGTCGTCGGCATCACATCCAACTGCTCTGCGATCTCGTCCAGGGTGAGCATTCCGCGTGCGCGCAGCCTGTCATGACGACTCGGTAGCTTGTGGGATAGTCGAAGCCGCGTGATCATTCTGGAAATAAACCGCTTGCCCCAGCCGGAGGCGCGCCCCTGACGATTAAGCTGCTCTGTCGTTTCACTCTCGGTGTACTCGTTGAGAAGCCGGTCCATTTCGGCGATGACTGCGCGAGGGGTTTGCCGTAATATCCACGCTGGCTTGGACAGCGGCACATGTAGCGTATGCGTGGCGCCGCCATTAAAGCGGACCTGAACGCAAATGTCTGCACCCTTGAGCAAAGTCACATCAGCAATGAGCAGCCGCGCCATGCGCTTTCGCTCGCAATCAGGTGTGCGCGGATCGTTCCAGAGACGAGGGAAGTCTCTCGCGAGCGTCATGATGCTTGCGCGCTGTTTATCGTTAAGTCCTGCGCGATCAGCTTCGCGCTGCTTTTCGTAGTGATCCTGAGCTTCGGTGAGAGCACGTAGCGCCTGATTCCATTCCGATTCAAGCGAATCCGCGACCAGCCGATTCGCGGGATCCACCTGCATATAGCGGCGCCACGCCAGATCGGCCTCGTAGCGTGCTCGTTCAAACTCCTGGCGGTGCAGTCGGTCGCGCTCGTCAGAGCGGTTCTCAAGTTCTTCCTGTACTGCAAGCGCGACCCCAAGTGTGACTGGCGTGACAGTTTCCACGAGCAACCTGCCGACGGCCTCGTCAAGCTCTCCACCGCGAACATGCTGGCACACCGGCCGCCCAAGTTTGATGCTGTGGCGCTGGCACATGTAGTCCGGTATCCTGCGTGTACCTTGGACGTGATAGCGCACTGTCATCCGCTCACCGCATTGGCACATATCGCGAGGCCTTGCAACAGCGCCGGCCCCTCACGCGGCGCTCCCTTTTCCCGATCCATGCCCAGTGCGTGGGCATTCTCCCGCAACACCTGAACATTCTGTTCGAACTCTTCCTAGCTTACATAGGCCTCGTGGGCGTCGGGGATCAGCGATACCCATTCCTCAGAGGGCAGCCGGGCGCAGACCTTCTGCCCGTCGGGATGATTGCGATAGCGCGTGCGCCCGAAGCAGTACGCACCTGCGTACCGCGGTGATGCAGAACCCACAGTACGCGTGAGTGCTCGAGCTCGCTCCACAGCACATCATCTTTGCGTCCTCCGTGGTGGACCCGATGCGGGAACAGAAGGCCCTGCTTACGGAAGGCCTTGACAGTTGCTGTGGCCGAACCGGTGCGCCGAAACGTGCGGAAGAGATGCCGGATGCTGTGCGTCGGAATCCAGACGCACGCGCGATTCCGTGTCGTAGACAAAGCCGATGGGCAACCGCATCTCCAGCTCTCCTCGACGTGCCTTATTGAGGATGCCGCCGCGCAGTCGTGCCCGCATGACGTGCAACTCGGCCTTGCTCATCGTGCCCTTCAGGCCGAGCAGCAATCGATCATTGAAGTGCGCAGGATCGTAGACGCCATCCTCGTCGAGGATCAGACAGTCGGCCAGTGCGCAAATCTCCAGTAGCCGATGCCAGTCGGTGGAGTTGCGCGCCAGGCGCGACACCTCGAGCCCCATCACAATCCCGGCACGGCCCAGGCTTACCTCTGCGACCAGGCGCTGGAACCCTTGGCGATCAACCGAGGACGCGCCAGACAGGCCGAGGTCCGAGTCGATGACGACCACCTGATCAGTTTGCCATCCGAGGGCGATCGCGCGCTGTCGCAGGTTGTACTGGCGCTCGGTGCTCTCGGTATTCTCAAACAGCTGTCGCAACGTAGACTGCCTGACATACAGGTAGGCGTTTCTTTTCAGATGTCGGGCCTGAACTTTCGCGTGCGTCTGATCGGTCATGCCATCACCTCCGCTGTCGCAATTGCCATCGTCGCCACGACGGCGACCAGGTTCTGTTCGAGACTGGCAGGCAGATTCAGCCCGCCCGGCCACGCGACCGATAATGGACTAAACGGAAACGCGTCGGTCACAGACTTCCTCCAGACTGCCATGCCTTTGAACATGAACAGCGCACGGCCTCGCATCAGCGTCGGACCGCCTCCGCCTGGCTCGAGAGCCTCCTGCCGCAAGATCTCGTAGCTTCGGCTCAGGGACTGGGTATCGCGGGCCGTTACGGGAGGATTTACCGCAGTTTTTTTCAAACGCGCCAGGGCGCGTTCCACGGTGCGTCGATGAACCACCAGGCCAAACTGTTCCGCAATCAGATCAACCAGCTCCTGCACGTCCGGCCCAGCGTGAGTCGCGCACGCTTCTTCGATGAAGCGCATCACCTCATCGGTAATCAGACGCACGAAGGCCCGAAACCGGCAAGCGGATGACTTACCGCGCACGCCAATGCTGTCGGAACTCTCCGACGAGGCGGCCGCGCAGATCCAGCACCTGCTCTCGAAATGGTTCCTGTGGTTCAGCGCCGCGTATCGTGAGCCGATCCGGCGCTACTACGAACCGTGGTCCATGCCCTCGCGCAGGCCACCACCGCGTCATCGCATCGATGACCCGTTCTGAGCAACAGCCCCGGCGAGCCCGGGACTGTTTGCATGGTGGGCGATGCATCGACCGCGCGACGATGCATCCATGGTCCTGACCTGCATCGCGCGTTCGCCAAGGAAGTCCTTCCCCTTAGCATCTTACCGATGCCGAAGGCGAGCCGTTCTGCACGCTGGGCCGTCCCCCGCAAAAGCCGGACAGCGGTGACGCTTAAATTTTGAGGTAGTCTTCTGCCTATGTTTAAGCCTAGTCACAACGTGGAACCTCTAGAAGTTCTGACCCAGCCGGAGCAGCGCCGCCGGCGTTCGGTTAAAGAGAAACTAGCGATAGTTCGCGAGACTTTCGAGCCCGGTGCAACGGTCTCTGGCGTCGCTCGCCGACATCAAGTGAATGCCAACCAAGTCTTCGGCTGGCGCAAGCTCTATCAGGACGAGAGCCTATCGGTGGTCTGCCGGCGAGCACGTGGTGCCGGCATCTGACCTAGCCGAAGCAATGAAGCAGATTCGCGAGCTGCAGCGATTGCTAGGAAAGAAGACGATGGAGGTAGAAATCCTCCGTGAAGCAGTGGAGTATGGTCGAACAAAAAAATTGACTGCGCTCACCATTGCTGCGGGGGACGACCGTTGAAGACGGTCTGTGAAGTCCTGGGGTGTCGCGCTCGAATCTCGCAGTCAAGTCGAAGCGGCCGGCTGACTGGGTCGACCGGCGCAAGATGCCGTGCTCGACGACACGGCGCTTGTCGCCGAACTTCATGAGTTGTTAGGCGACGCGCCGACGTATGGATACCGAGGTGCTTGGGCGTTGCTGAGGCGAAGCCGGGACATGCTGGCTCAACCGCGAGTAAATGCAAAGCGCGTGTATCGCGTGATGCGTCGCCACGGCCTGCTGCTTGAACATCGCCCTCGGCACGCCTCGTCTACGCGTCGGCATGACGGCAAGGTCGCGGTGGATAGCAGCAACATGCGCTGGTGCTCGGATGGCTTCGAATTCCGCTGCGATGCCGGTGTCCCATTGCGTGTCGTCTTCGCACTCGACTGTTGCGACCGCGAAGCCATGAGTTGGGCCGCGAGCACAGGCGGTTACACTGGCGATATGGTGCGTGACGTCATGCTTCAAGCCGTCGAGAACCGCTTCACCGGCGCGTTGAAGGCCGAAAGGGAAGTCGAGTGGTTAAGCGGCGATGGTTCCTGCTACATTGCCGATGACACATTGAAGTTCTCTCGAAAAATCGGACTGAAGCCAGTAAC
>LFKV01000021.1 GCA_001189345.1 Candidatus Paraburkholderia kirkii | reverse complement strand
CGCCAACCGCTGGTTGCCCTTGCAGACCCTGCGGCAGCGCGCAGCGCTGTGCCGGTAGCTTTTGCCTATGCTGAAGCCTAGCACACGTGGAACCGCTATTGCGCTGCGTTATTGAATTAGCACCCTGTCTGTGTTCAGATACAGGTCATGGGTCAAAATGAACCTGACAGATATCGAACGTGAGCAACTGTTGTCGGCGGCGCGCAGCCGAACGGTGCGTGCGGCGGACGTGCGACGCGCAAAGTTGATCCTGATGCTCGAGGACGGCGAATCGCGCGACAGTATCATGCGCACACTGGGTTGCGATTCGCGCTTCATCGCACGCTGGTCGGGGCGCTTCCTCAGCGAGCGACTAGCCGGCATGTACGCCCGGCACCGCGGGCGGGCGCCTACGCAGCCACCGGCCAAACTGGAAGCGCGGGTGCTCAAGTGCACCCTCAAGCACAAACCCGCCGACGGTTCGACACACTGGAGTAGCTACAAGCTCGCAGCAGAACTCGGCGACGTATCGGTCTCGGCCGTGCAGCGCATCTGGCGCAAGCACGGCATCAAGCCGCAGCAGTTGGAGCGGCACATGGTCTCCAACGACCCGGACTTCGAGACCAAGGCAGCCGACGTGATCGGGCTGTACCTGAACCCGCCGGCGCACGCAGCGGTGTTCTGCGTGGACGAGAAGACCGCGATCCAGGCACTCGATCGCAAGGACCGTATGCTGCCGCTGTCGCCCGGGCGCGCCGAGAGTCACGGCTTCGAGTACAAGCGCAACGGCACGCTCAGCCTGTTCGCGGCGTTCAATACTGCCACCGGCGAGGTGCTGGGCAAGACGGTGGCGCGCCACACCAGCGAGCAGTTCGTGGCCTTCCTGACCGACGTCGTCGCCAGCCAGCCCAAACGCCGGGAAATCCACGCGATCTGCGACAACGTCAGCAGCCATAAGACGCAGCGGGTTGCCGACTTCCTTGATGCGCAGCGCAACGTGCACCTGCACTTCACGCCGACCTACTCGTCGTGGCTCAACCAGGTGGAGAACTGGTTCTCGCGCATTCAGCGTGAAGTGATCGCTCGCGGCATCTTCACTTCGGTGAAGGATTGGGATCGCAAACTGATGCCGATACATCCGCGAACACAACAAGAACCCGAAACCGATCAAGTGGAAATATGACGATCCTTCGCGCCGGATTCGACCAGTGCCAATTCAATGACGCAATGGAATAGGCACAACGTGGAATGCTCTAGAGTTAGGCGACGCGCCGACGTATGGATACCGAGGTGCTTGGGCGTTGGCTGAGGCGAAGCCGGGACATGCTGGCTCAACCGCGAGTAAATGCAAAGCGCGTGTATCGCGTGATGCGTCGCCACGGCCTGCTGCTTGAACATCGCCCTCGGCACGCCTCGTCTACGCGTCGGCATGACGGCAAGGTCGCGGTGGATAGCAGCAACATGCGCTGGTGCTCGGATGGCTTCGAATTCCGCTGCGATGCCGGTGTCCCATTGCGTGTCGTCTTCGCACTCGACTGTTGCGACCGCGAAGCCATGAGTTGGGCCGCGAGCACAGGCGGTTACACTGGCGATATGGTGCGTGACGTCATGCTTCAAGCCGTCGAGAACCGCTTCACCGGCGCGTTGAAGGCCGAAAGGGAAGTCGAGTGGTTAAGCGACAATGGTTCCTGCTACATTGCCGATGACACATTGAAGTTCTCTCGAAAAATCGGACTGAAGCCAGTAACGACACCCGTCAGAAGTCCGCAAAGCAACGGGATGGCCGAGAGCTTCGTTAAAACGATAAAGCGTGATTACGAAACGATAAAGCGTGATTACGTTTCGTGGATGCCGAAACCCGACGCCAGGACGGCGCTGCAAAATCTGGCCATCGCGTTCGACCACGATAACGAGTCACACCCGCATAGCGCCCTTAAATACCGCTCGCCGCGCGAGTTTCATCGGCAAGCAAATCTCCAACCTAAGCGGGACCGGCTGTCCGGTTATGCGGGGACAAGTCCAGAATGGTGGGCCGGGTGGGACTCGAACCCACTATCGGTCGATTATGAGTCGACAGCTTATACCAGTTAAGCTTCCGGCCCTTCAAAGGCAGAGGGCAAAAAGAAAGCGCCGGTAGCGGCGCTTTCCGTCACATCCGAACATTGCGCTACGCGGCTCTCGAAGGGTAGCAAGTTTGCCTCACAACGCCTCGCAACACAAGCCCGCCCGTCCCATCAATTGCCTTCGAGGAAGGATTTCAGCTTGTCCGAACGGCTCGGATGACGCAGCTTGCGCAACGCCTTCGCCTCGATCTGGCGAATCCGCTCACGCGTGACGTCGAACTGCTTGCCGACTTCCTCGAGCGTGTGATCCATGCTCATCTCGATTCCGAAGCGCATGCGCAGCACCTTCGCCTCGCGCGGCGTCAGCGAGTCGAGCACGTCCTTCACGACATCGCGCATGCTGGCGTGCAACGCGGCATCGGACGGCGCAACCGTGTTCGTATCCTCGATGAAATCGCCGAGATGCGAATCGTCGTCGTCGCCGATCGACGTTTCCATGGAGATCGGCTCCTTCGCGATCTTCATGATCTTGCGGATCTTGTCCTCCGGCATTTCCATCTTCTCGGCGAGTGTCGCAGGATCCGGCTCGAGCCCGGTTTCCTGCAGGATCTGCCGCGAGATGCGGTTCATCTTGTTGATCGTCTCAATCATGTGAACCGGGATGCGGATCGTGCGCGCCTGGTCCGCGATCGAGCGCGTGATGGCCTGACGGATCCACCACGTTGCGTAGGTCGAGAACTTGTAGCCGCGACGATACTCGAACTTGTCCACCGCCTTCATCAGGCCGATGTTGCCTTCCTGGATCAGATCGAGGAATTGCAGGCCGCGATTGGTGTACTTCTTGGCGATGGAAATCACGAGACGCAGGTTTGCCTCCGTCATTTCGCGCTTCGCCTGACGCGCCTTCAGTTCGCCCGCCGCCATCTGGCGGTTGGTTTCCTTCAGGTCCTTCAACGGCAACACGACGCGCGCCTGCAAGTCCAGCAGACGCTGCTGCTGCTCGCGAATCGCCGGGATGTTGCGCTCCAGCACCGCGCTGTACTCGTGCCCTTCCGCGACCACCTTGTCGGCCCATTCGAGGTCCGTCTCGCTGCCCGGGAAGCACGTGATGAATTCGGCGCGCGGCATGCCGCACTTGTCGACGACCGTGTGCAGGATCTGCCGCTCGACCTGGCGCACCTCGTCCACCTGCGCGCGCAGCGTGTCGCACAGGCGCTCGACCGTGCGCGCCGTGAAGCGGATGCTCATCAGCTCGGTTTGAATGGCTTCCTGCGCCTTCAGATATGCCTTCGACTTGTAGCCTTCCTTTTCGTAGGCGCGGCGCATCTTGTCGAACCACTCGCTGATCAGCGCGAACTTCTCGAGCGACTGGGCCTTGAGGGCTTCGAGCTGCGCGGCGTTGGCGCTGGCTTGCGCGCTGCCGTCGTCATCGTCCTCTTCCTCTTCCTCTTCCTCGTCCGTTTCCCCGTCTTCGGTTTCGATCGCTTCCGCTTCCTGCTCGGAGAAGCCGTCGGTGTCCTGGGCGTTCGGATCGATCAGACCGTCGACCAGCTCGTCGACGCGCACTTCCTCGTTCTGCACGCGCTCGGCCATCGAGAGGATGTCGGCGATGGTGGTCGGGCAGGCGGAGATCGCCATGACCATGTGCTTGAGGCCGTCCTCGATGCGCTTCGCGATCTCGATTTCGCCCTCGCGCGTCAGCAGCTCGACCGTGCCCATCTCGCGCATGTATATGCGCACCGGATCGGTCGTTCGGCCGAACTCGGAATCGACGGTGGAGAGCGCGACTTCGGCTTCTTCCTCGACTTCGTCGTCGGAGGAAGCATTCGGCGCGTTGTCATTCAGGAGCAGCGTTTCGGCGTCGGGCGCTTGCTCGTACACCGCCACGCCCATGTCATTGAACGTGCTGATGATGCCTTCGATCGCCTCGGTTTCTGTGAAGTTGTCTGGAAGATGATCGTTGATCTCGCCGTACGTGAGGAAGCCGCGCTCCTTGCCGAACTTGATGAGCGCGCGCAGCTTCGAGCGCCGCTCCTCCAGTTCCTCGACGGTGCCGGGCGCGCTCGACGAGAACGCGTCCTTCAGAAGCGCTTTCTCCTTCGCGCGGCGATCGCGGGCCTTGGCCTTTTCGACCTTCGCCGCGGGAGCGGCGCCAGACTCTGCGTTTTGCATTGCGTCGTCTTCGACGGATACATCGTTCAGCTTTTTCGTCATGGAGTTCGCCATACTGGCTTTAGTCTCGACTCGCGGCTGCTGGATAATAGCCGATGGAACCGTGAATACCCAATACGCGCACGCTGATTCGTCCTGCGTGCCCTGCCCGGGGCGCCATCGCAAATTCAACGAGCATGAATCGCTTCCTCGTCCTCACCACTCCTCACCACTCCTCACCACAATAGCAACCGCTTCCCTTGCGCCCGTCTGTTCGTCGGCGTGCCTTTCCGTCCGTTTCGTTTGATTTATGCGGGCTGCGCCACGTAAAACCGCGCAATACCGCATCCGCACAGCCGATTCAGCCAGCCTAGCCTGCCTCTACCTCTTTCCGGGCCGGCCAACCCGCGCCGACCTGTATACAACCCCGCTCAAACGCCCCAAGCGCCCCTTGCCAGACGCGCTGGCGATCATTCGACCGGTTGCCGCGCATCGTCGTTTAACAACAGCCAAAACGCTAAAACGATTGACAAAAAGCAATTCGTTTTGAACTTTTTATTATAGCATTTCACCTTCCGCCGCCCTGGCCCGCGGCCCGTCCCGCCTTGATCTGCGCGACCCGCGCGGACAGATCCGAAAACTCCGCGACCTCTTCCGCCGACAGACTCGATTGCCGCGCCAGCTGGTCGAGACGCGCGCGATAACTGTCGTGCCGCAACTTCAGGACCGTCGCCTGCAACTCCTCCGCAAGCAGACGCTTCTGCTCCGCCACTCGCTGCGCCGCGTCCTCGTCGGACGGATCGCGCATCAGCAGATCGCGAACGTTTTCATCATAGGCGAGAATTTCCTGGAATATATCTTCGTACGTGGGCGCATTTGCTGCATTTCTCAAGACGTCCGACAGCATTTGGAATTCCGCCTCGCCGCCCAGTTCGCGCGCGTGACCAATCACCTCGCCGAAGAGTTCGCCGTGCTCGGTCATCGTCACAAGCGTGCGTTCGCCTTCCTCATCGAGCGATACCGCGATGCCCGGGTACATCACCAGATTGCGCAGCGCGCGCTGCTCCTGACCGGTTACGCGGCGGCGCTCGCTCTTCGGCACGTTCGCGCGCGCGACGGCGGCCGCGCGAGAATCGATGTCGCACAGCGCGGCGATCTCGGCGAACGGCGTATCCAGCCGGTCCGCGAGCATATGCAGGATCTGCACCCGCAGCGCATTCGCCGGCAGCGCCTGCAGCAGCGGCTTCGCGTCGAAAAGCGCCTTCGCGCGGCCTTCGGGCTGCTCCAGTTCCTTGTCGTTGAGCACCTCGTTCAGCAGGAATTGCGACAGCGGCATCGCGCGATCGACCTGCTCGCCGAATCCGTCCGTGCCGAACTCGCGCACGTAGCTGTCCGGATCGTGCTCGTTCGGCAGGAAGAGGAACTTGATCGTGCGATTGTCCCCCGCGTGCGGCAACGCCGCCTCGAGCGCGCGGCGCGCCGCGCGGCGGCCGGCCGAATCGCCGTCGAAGCTGAATACCACGGTATCCGTCTGACGAAAGAGCTTCTGCACGTGAATCGGCGTGCAGGCCGTGCCGAGCGTCGCGACGGCGTTGGCGAAGCCGAGCTGCGCCAACGCCACCACGTCCATATAGCCTTCGACGACGAGCGCGTAGCCTAGTTCACGAATCGCGAAGCGCGCCTCGAACAGCCCGTAGAGCTCGCTCCCTTTGCTGAACAGCGGCGTTTCCGGGGAATTCAGGTATTTCGGCTCGCCGCCGTCGAGCACGCGGCCGCCGAAGCCGATCACGTTGCCCTTCACGTTGCGGATGGGGAACATCACGCGTTCGCGGAAGCGATCATAGCGCCGCGCCTGGCCCTGCGAATCTGTCTTTTCGCTGACGATCACGAGGCCCGCTTCCACGAGATTTTCATCCCCATAATCGGGAAACGCCGCTTCCAGATTCTGCCAGCCGTCCGGCGCGTAGCCCAGGCCGAAGCACGCGGCGATCTCGCCGGTCAGTCCGCGCTTCTTGAGATAAGCGATCGCGTTCGGCGCGCCGCGTAATTGCTTGCGGTAGAAATCGCAGGCGGTCTGCATGACGTCCGTGAGCGCCACGCTCACGGCCTTGCTCGGCGCGTTCGCATATCCGGCGTCGCCGCCGCTGCCGCCGCGGAAGCCCGGAGAAGACTCCTGCGGCACCGTCAATCCCGCGCCCTGGGCGAGCTCCTTGACGGCCTCGGGAAACGTTAGCCCGGTGTGCTCCATGAGAAAGCCGATGGCGGTGCCGTGTGCGCCGCAGCCGAAGCAGTGATAGAACTGCTTGGTCGGGCTGACCGTGAACGACGGGCTCTTCTCGTTGTGAAACGGACAGAGGCCCATGAAGTTCGCGCCGCCCTTTTTCAGCTGGACGTAGCGGCCCACCACGTCGACGATATCGACGCGGTTGAGCAGGTCCTGCAGGAATGCGTGCGGGATCACCGATCAGTCAGCGGCTCGGGTTGATCGGCGGCCTTACTTGGCGAGCGCGGCCTTGACCTGCGCCGAAACGGCGGTCATGTCCGCACGGCCCGCGAGCTTCGGCTTCAACACGCCCATCACTTTGCCCATGTCCTGCGGGCCGGCGGCGCCCGTCGCGGCGACTGCCGCCTGAACCTCGGCGGCGATCGCGTCGGCGGAAAGCTGCTCGGGCATGTACGCGGACAGCACGGCGAGCTCGGCATTTTCCTTCGCGACGAGATCGTCGCGGCCGGCGACCTGGAACTGACTGATAGAATCCTTGCGCTGCTTGATCATCTTGTCGACGACGGCGGTAATGCCCGCATCGTCGAGCGTGACGCGATCGTCGACTTCACGCTGCTTGATTGCCGCCAGCAGCAGCCGAATCGTGCCGAGGCGCTCGGTTTCGCGCGCGCGCATGGCAGTCTTCATGTCGTCGTTGATCTGGTCTTTGAGGCTCATCGTTCACCCGATGCAATTGCGAAAGTTTGGATTCCGGCCGGCGCCCGGCCAGGCCGCGAAAGCAAAAACCCACTTGGGAACGCCTCCTCAAGCGGGACTTTTAGCGGGCCTTTCCGAGTTGCGGCGAGACGCGCCGCGCCAAACCTGTCCACGCCAGCCAGAGCGGAGAGAATCCTCCGATGACTGTCTGAGTATAGCAAACGGGTTCGCGTTTCGAGACTCGCCAAAACCCCTGTGCGGCGCGTTCAGGCGGCCGTGGCGGCGCCCCGCGCGAACTCCGCGGCGGCCCTGCCCGCCGCGACGCCCGACGCCCACGCCCACTGGAAGTTGTAGCCGCCGAGCCAGCCGGTGACATCCACCGCCTCGCCGATGAAATAGAGCCCGGCGACGCGTTCGCTCATCATCGTCGTCGTCGAGGAGAGCTCGCGCGTGTCGACGCCGCCGCGCGTGACCTCCGCCTTGCGATAGCCCTCGGTGCCGCTCGGCGTCAGCGTCCAGCTCGACAGCGACGCGCCGATCGCGCGCAACGTGCGGTCGGGGAGATCGGTGAGACGCGCATCGACTGACACGCGCTGCGCCTCGAGCCACACGTGCGCGAGGCACGCGGGCACGTGCTCGGCCAGAAAATTGCCGATCTGCTTCTTCGAGCCCGCTTTCGCTTCGAGCAGCAACCTGGTCGCGTCGAGATCGGGAAGCAGATCGACCTGAACCGGCTCGGACGTATTCCAGTAGCTCGATATCTGCAGCACGCCCGGCCCCGACACGCCGCGATGCGTGAGCAGCAGGTCCTCGTCGAACTCGCCGCGCGTCCTGCCGCGGCCCGTGGCGATGCGCACCGGCAGCGAAAGCCCCGACAGCGCGGCGAACGGCGCCCAGTCCGCGGACGTGAACGTGAGCGGCACGAGCGCCGGACGCGTATCGATGAGCCGGTGGCCGAACTGCTTCGCGATGCGGTAGCCGAAGTCCGTCGCGCCGATCTTCGGAATCGACAGGCCGCCCGTCGCGATGACGAGCGCCGCCGCGCCGATCGCGCCCGCGGTCGTGTCGAGAGCGAAGCGCGCGCCGTCATGGCGGATCTCGTGCACGGCGACCGGCCGCCGCCACGCGACGCCGCCCGCATCGCATTCGCTTTTCAGCAAGCCGATGATCGATTCGCTCGAGTCGTCGCAGAAGAGCTGCCCTTTGTGCTTCTCGTACCACTTCTCGTACCACTTCACGCGGTACTGCTTGAGCAGCGCGAGAAAATCGCGCGGCGTGTAGCGCGCGAGCGCGGAGCGGCAGAAATGCGGGTTCGCCGAGAGGAAATTGGCCGGCTGCGCGTTGATGTTGGTGAAGTTGCAGCGCCCGCCGCCGGAGATGCGGATTTTTTCGGCGAGGCGCTCGGCGTGGTCGATCAACACGACGCGGCGCCCGGACTGAGCGGCCACGGCCGCGCACATCATGCCGGCCGCGCCCGCGCCGATGACGGCGATATCGAAGGATTCCATGGAGCGCATTTTAACCGCTGCGCCCCGATGCGCTTCGGACGGCAAAACGTGCCGAGCCCGGCGCTGCTATACTTTTGATCCCTTTTGAGTGTCACTCCCATGCTCGTTCTCGGCATCGAAAGCTCCTGCGACGAAACCGGCCTTGCCCTCTACGACACCGGGCGCGGCCTGCTTTCGCACGCCCTTCATTCGCAGATCGCGATGCATCGCGATTACGGCGGCGTCGTGCCCGAGCTGGCTTCGCGCGATCACATCCGGCGCGCGCTGCCGCTGCTCGAGAAAGTGCTAAAGAAATCCGGCGCCGCGCGCGACGACATCGACGCCATCGCGTTCACGCAGGGGCCGGGGCTCGCGGGCGCGCTGCTCGTGGGCGCGAGCATCGCCAATTCGCTCGCGATGGCGTGGGACAAACCGACGGTCGGCATCCACCATCTCGAAGGGCATCTGCTGTCGCCGCTGCTGGTCGACGCTCCGCCGCCCTTTCCCTTCGTGGCGCTGCTCGTGTCGGGCGGACACACCCAGCTGATGCGCGTGACGGACGTCGGCGTATACGAAACGCTCGGCGAAACGCTCGACGACGCCGCCGGCGAAGCCTTCGACAAGACTGCGAAACTGCTCGGCCTGGGCTATCCGGGCGGGCCGGAAGTGTCGCGGCTCGCGGAGTTCGGCACGCCGGGCGCGGTCGTGCTGCCGCGTCCGATGCTTCATTCCGGCGATCTCGATTTCAGCTTCAGCGGCCTGAAAACCGCCGTGCTCACGCATAGCCGCAAGCTCGGCAGCAACGTGTGCAAGCAGGCCAGGGCCGATCTCGCGCGCGGATTCGTCGATGCCGCGGTGAACGTGCTCGTCGCCAAATCGCTCGCCGCGCTGAAGAAGACCGGCCTCAAGCGCCTCGTCGTGGCGGGCGGCGTCGGCGCGAACCGGCAGTTGCGCGAGGCGCTGTCGGCGGCGGCGAACAAGCGCCGCTTCGACGTCCACTACCCGGAGGATCTGTCGCTCTGCACCGACAACGGCGCGATGATCGCGCTCGCGGGCGCGCTGCGCCTGTCGCGCTGGCCGGAGCAAGCCGTGCGCGACTACGCGTTCACCGTGAAGCCGCGCTGGGATCTCACTTCACTCGCGCGCGCCTGAACCCCGCGCCCGACGCTTATCTCGGCGGATTCAACGGCTGCACGATCGATTCGAAGACCGCCAGCGTCTCGCCGCGGTCGCTATGGCCGACGAGCGTCGGCCAGCGCGTCGACGAGAAAATCTCCGGATGCGCCTCGCGCGAAGCGCAGCGCGCAAGCCACGGCGATGCCCGCGTGGCCAATCGCATCGCCGAACCAGTAGGGCGTCGGGCGCGCGGCGCGGTCCGCTTCCAGGGCATTCAATACACGCTCGACCTGACCCATGCAGCGCTCGACCCACTGCGGCGACTTCTCCTTGTGCATCACGCGTTCGTACATGAGGGCGACTGCCTTGTCGGCGAGACCCGTCGCGAGCGCGCAGATCTTCAGTGCCTGACGACGCTCGGGCCCGCCCGACGCGATCATCGCGCGCGCGTCGCCCGCTCGTTCATCGAGATAGTCGAGGATCATCGCGCTTTCGATCAGCGCGTCGCCCGAGTCGAGCACGAGCGTCGGCATGCGGATCAGCGGATTGAAAGGCGCAATCTTGTCGGCATCGCCGAATACCGACCACGGGCGATGCTCGTACGCCATGCCGTAGAGATTCAGCGCGATGGCAACGCGCCGCACGAACGGGGAATCGTACTAGCCGATCAGGATCAAGGTGAGCGCTCCTGGCATTCGAGAGTCGGATTGCCAGTTGAATGTCGCGCGGGCTTCGGAAACAACGGCCATGCGAGCGACGCGCACACGCCCGCCACGAGCCACACGATAGCCCAGGATCCGGCAGCGAGCACATGGGGAATCACGAGCGGCGTGAGGAAGAAAACCCGCATAGACGGCCGTGTTCGCCATGCCGAGCGCGGTGCCGGCGCGGGCGGTGCCGGCGAGCGTCGCCAGTTCGGTGTACGCGACGCCGTGCCACGCCGATACGCATACGCCCGCGAACACGAGCATCGCCGCGAGCGGCCAAGGCGCCTGCGCGCCGAACGAAGCCGAAGCCACGATCACGGATATCCGCAGGTACGCGCGCTGGTTGCCACGACGATCGGTGTGACGGCCGCTCCAGACGCGCATCGCCATGGCGCCGAGCTGGACGGCGCCCATCGTCGCGCTGATCGCGCTCACGCCGAAACGGGCGGCATCGTGCAGGAAGACGGTCGCGAACGTCAGCACCGCGAACTGCGGCACGCACAGGATGCCTATGCCGAGCACGACGCGCCAGACCACCGGGTTCCTCAGCGGCGCGGCGCCCTCGTTTCGCGCCGCACGATGCGTCGCGCCCGGCGGCTCATGCAGCCAGCGCCAGGCGAACGCGCCGGATGCGGCGCACATCGCCGCCAGTGCGCCGAACACCGGCGCGAATCCATGCGACGAAGCCAGCCACGACAGCAACGCCGCCCCGATGCCGCCGCCGAGCGGCACCGCGGTCTGGCGGATGCTCATCGCGAGGCCGCGCTCGCCTTCTCCGAACCAGGCCATCACCGCGCGCCCGCTCGAACCGTTGACGCTGCCGCCCAACAGACCCAGCACGCACATCGCAAAGACGAACCAGCCGAGCGTGGCCGCCGACGGCACCGCGAAGAGGCTCATCGCGACGAGCACGGCCGCCGTGGACAGCAGCCCCGTCAGCAGCACGGGACGATCGCCCCAGCGGTCCGTCAGCACGCCCCATGGCAATTCCGAAAGCGCGACGCCCAGACCGAGCGCGCCGAGCACGAGCTCCAGTTCGCCGTTGCTCAGGTGATAGCCGCTGCGCAGCCAGACGGCCGTCGTCGGGATGCCGGCCGCCGCAGCCGAAAAGCTCGCGTTGGCCGCGACGCCGACGCCAAGCACCTTCCAGCGATGTCCGCCGCCGAGCGCGGACGCTTTTTTCGACTTCAATACGAGGGGAGTAGCCATCGCGCAGTCCATTTGGAATTTGACTGCGACCAGTCTGACGGCTTAGGATCATCCTGAAAATCACAAAGTTTTTCATTCATCATTCTGAAAATCAGGACGATTGCCATGAGCCAGACGACATTCGATCTCGCGGTGCTGCGCAGCTTCGTCGCGGGCATGGACCTCGGCAGTTTCGCGAAGGCGGCGGATCGCGTCGGGCGCTCGACTTTGGCCGTGAGCGCGCAGATCCGCAAGCTGGAGGAACAGGCCGGCACGGCGCTGTTTCGCAAATCCGGGCGCGGGCTCGCGCTCACGGACGCGGGTGAAGTGATGCTCGGCTACGCGCGGCGCCTCGTGGAGCTGAACGACGAAGCCGCCGTGGCGGTCCGCGGCGTCGATCTGGAAGGCTGGATCCGGCTCGGCTTGCAGGAGGATTTCGGCGAAATCGTGCTGCCGGATGTGCTCGGGCGCTTCGCGCGGGCGCATCCGAAGGTGCGGATCGAAGCGCGGGTGGCGCGCAAAACTGAGCTGCTGGAGCGCATCGACACCGGGCAGCTGGACCTCGCTCATCTGGGGCGCGAGCGGCGTGACGGACGAACGCAACGCCGCCATGATCGCCGCGCCGCCGATGCGCTGGATCGCATCGGCGGCGGTGCCCTGGCGGTACGATTCCGGCGAGCCGCTGCCGCTCATCGCGTTCGACCGGCCCTGCCTCTTTCACAGCGCGGCGCTCGACCGCGCGGGCATCAAATGGCAGGTTGCGCGTTTACGAGCCCGAGCTTGTCGGGATTGTGGGCGGCAGCGGCAGCCGGTCTCGGCGTGACCGTGCGCACAACCTACGGATTGCCGTCGACCGTGCGCGCGCTCGATGCCGACGAATCCGGCTTGTCGGCATTGCCTTCGATTCCGCTGGCGCTGCATCGCGCGTCGGGGAGCGCCTCGCCGCCGGTCGAACGGCTGGCGTCGCTGGTGATGGCTTCCGTGCGGGAAGCGCACGTTTCATCGGAAACGGCGCTTGCCTGAAAGACGGCTCATGCGTCGCGGCGCTTGTCCCGCTCGATCACCGCGTAGGCGCTGTGATTGTGGATCGACTCGAAGTTCTCCGCTTCGAGCACGTACGCGACGAAGCGCGACATGTGCGTGCCCTTCTGTTCGGCGGGCAGATGCACGTCGAGATTCCACACACCGACGCTCGGCTGCACGCCGTCCCGCGTGCGCACCGACAGCGGATGCCGCACACCCTTCACGCCGACGCGGGAAATCGCGATCTGGCGCGTGTCGGGCGTGCTTTGAACGTCGGGCATCACGAAGGCGGGATTCATCTGATTCATTTGTTTGTCCTTATGTGCCGCGCGTCATGCCGCACGCGAGCGGTTCGAAACGTTGAAGCGCACACGGCGCGGATTGAGGCCCGCGCCGTGTGCCAAAGCGTTGCCGCACGGCGCACCCCGAGCGCGCCGTTCGAGCGTGATGCGTCAGGCGACGCGCTTGGTCAGCTTGCCTGCGTGCGCGCTTTCGACGGCGTCGAGGAAGCGCTCGCGGATCGAGCGGGCGATGCCGGACGCATCCAGTCCCACGCTCGCGAGCAGCTTGGCGGGATCGCCGTGATCGATGAAGGTATCGGGCAGACCGAGCTGCAGCACGGGCTTCACGATCGAGCTCGCGAGCAGCGCTTCCACGCATGCCGAACCCGCGCCGCCCATGATCGCGCCTTCTTCGACCGTCACGATGGCGTCATGCGTCGCGGCGAGCTCGCGCAGCAGATCGGCGTCGATCGGCTTCACGAAGCGCATGTTGGCGACGGTCAGATCGAGCGCTTCGGCCGCCGCGAGCGACGGCGCGACCATCGTGCCGAACGCGCAAATCGCGATGCGCTTGCCCGAGCCGAGCTTCTGCGACGACTCACGGCGGATCTCGCCGCGGCCGACGGGAATCGCGGTCATCTGCTTGACGGTGGCCACGCCGGTGCCGGCGCCGCGCGGATAGCGCACCGCCGTCGGATTCGGCTGCTGAAGCGCCGTATAGAGCATCTGACGGCACTCGTTTTCGTCCGAAGCGGCCATCACGGTCATGTTCGGGATGCAGCGCAGGAACGCGAAATCGTAGTTGCCCGCGTGCGTCGCGCCGTCCGCGCCGACGAGGCCCGCGCGGTCGATCGCGAACACGACCGGCAGATTTTGCAGCGCAACATCGTGGATCAGCTGGTCGTACGCGCGCTGCAGGAAGGTCGAATAGATCGCGACGACCGGCTTCATGCCGTCCGCAGCCAGCCCACCCGCGAAGGTGACCGCGTGCTGCTCCGCGATGCCGACGTCGAAGTAACGAGCCGGGAAGCGCTTTTCGAACTCGACCATGCCGGAGCCCTCGCGCATCGCCGGCGTGATGCCGACCACGCGCGAGTCTTGCGCGGCGGCGTCGCACAGCCATTCGCCGAAGACCTGCGTGTAGGTCTTCTTCGACGGCGACGTCGACGGCTTGATGCCCTCGGCCGGATTGAACTTGCCCGGGCCGTGATAGAGCACGGGATCGGCTTCGGCGAGCTTGTAGCCCTGACCCTTTTTCGTCACGACGTGTAGGAATTGCGGGCCGCGCAGTTCCTTGATGTTCTGCAGCGTCGGGATCAGCGAATCGAGATCGTGGCCGTCGATCGGCCCGATGTAGTTGAAGCCGAACTCCTCGAACAGCGTGGCCGGCACGATCATGCCCTTGGCGTGCTCCTCGAGCTTGCGCGCGAGGTCGAGCATGGGCGGCGCGGCGCGCAGCACGCGCTCGACGCCGGCGCGCGCCGCGGCATAGAAGCGGCCCGACATCAGCCGCGCAAGATGGCGATTCAGCGCGCCCACGGGCGGAGAAATCGACATGTCGTTGTCGTTCAGGATGACAAGCAGCGGCAGGTCGTCGGCGACGCCCGCGTTGTTCATCGCCTCGAAGGCCATGCCGGCGGTCATCGCGCCGTCGCCGATCACGGCGATCGAATAGCGGTTGTTGCCCTGCAGCTTGTTGGCGACCACCATGCCGAGCGCCGCCGAAATCGACGTGCTCGAATGCGCGGTGCCGAAGGTGTCGTATTCGGATTCGCTGCGGCGCGGGAAGCCGGAGATGCCGCCGAGCTGGCGCAGCCCGGGCATCCGGTCGCGGCGGCCGGTCAGGATCTTGTGCGGATAGGTCTGATGGCCGACGTCCCAGACGATGCGGTCATTGGGCGTATCGAACACGTAGTGCAGCGCGATCGTCAGCTCGACCGTGCCCAGATTGGACGACAGATGCCCGCCCGTCTGCGACACGCTGTCGAGCACGTAGGCCCGCAGTTCGTCGGTGAGCGGTTGCAGTTGGCGTCGATCGAGGGCGCGCAAATCGGCCGGATCGTCGATGGATTTCAGCAGGTCGTACATCGTCGTCCCATTTTAGGAAAACTGGCGTGATTCGTTCGGCGCGATGATTTCGCTTCGCGCCGTGGGGTTCGTCACGCGTTCAACAAATCAATTCACCCGGTTCACGACCAGGTCGGCAAGCTCGGCAAGACGCTGGCCGCGCGCGCCGAAAGTCCGGATCGCGGCGTGCGCGTCGCGGCCGAGCTGCGCGGCCAGTTCGCGCGACGCGTCGAGCCCGATGATCGACACGTAGGTTGGCTTGTCATGCTGCGCGTCCTTGCCGGCGGTCTTGCCGAGCGTCGCGGAATCCGCGGTGACGTCCAGGATGTCGTCGACCACCTGGAACGCGAGGCCGATAGCCGCGGCGTACTGGTCGAGCGCGCCGAGCGCCTCCGCGCCCGGATGCGTGCCCGCGAGCGCGCCCATGCGCACCGACGCGCGCAGCAGCGCGCCCGTCTTCTTGCGATGCATCGTTTCGAGCTCGGGCCGCGACAGCTTGCGGCCGACGCTTTCGAGATCGATGGCCTGGCCGCCCGCCATGCCGAGCGAGCCGCTCGCGACCGCCAGCTCGCGCACGAGCGCGGCCTGCTGGCTATCATTCAGACCATTGTCCGCGGCCGTCAGCGCGATGAAAGCCTGCGATTGCAGCGCGTCGCCGACGAGCAGCGCCGTCGCTTCGTCATATTGGATGTGTACCGTGGGCTTACCCCGGCGCAGTGCGTCGTCGTCCATGGCGGGCATGTCGTCGTGCACCAGCGAATAGACGTGAATCATCTCCAGCGCAGCGCTCGCCGCTTCCACGGCGTGCGCGCTCGCGCCGGTAAGCTCGCCGGCGGCGTGGACGAGGAGCAGGCGCACTCGCTTGCCGCCGCCCAGCACGGCATAGCGCATGGCATCGTGCAGACGCGCGGGCGCAACGTCCGCGCCCGGAAGGTAGTGCTCCAGTGCCGTCTCGACGCGGTCGAGCGTGGCGCGCATCCATTGTTCGAAGGTCATAGGTCGTCGTCCCCGTTGTCGTTCGTGGCTCCGGCACCCTGGGTGGCGCGCTGTACCTCGGCGGGCAGCGGCTTGAGCGTCTCGCCGTCGAGCACGCGCACCTGCTGCTCGACTTTTTCGAGCTGCTGTTGACAAAAACCCACAAGCGCCGCGCCGCGGCGGTATGCCGCAAGCGATTCCTCGAGACTCAACGCGCCCTCTTCCATGCGCGCCACGATTGATTCGAGCTCGGCCAGGGCCGCTTCATAATTCTCCGGAAGCCGCGCGGCCTCCGCGCTGGACGCGTCGGCGCCGGTTGCCCCGCCTGTTTCCTGGACAGCGGTTTTCGCCATATGAATCGTGGATGTGCAATTGAATTTTTGGAGCCAAGCCGTACATGTACATTCTACGGCAAAAGTCAAATTTTCGACCCGCATCCGGTCCGCGCCGAACCGTGACCGTTGCCTTCCGGCATTGTCCGTCAATCGCCGCAGGGCGTGCCATTCAAACGCGCCTGCGGGGCGATTACGCGGAACTCTCGCGACAATTTATACTTTATACCCAAATCAAGACCTTAAGCACCCCAAGGAGGGGGATTCCAGTATAACCGCGGGTTCCCTAAATCGAATCTTCGATGGTTGGGTTGTTCACTGCTTTCACGTTTTCATCGGGAGTGGGAATGTCCAATCTGAGCAATGCATTGCAGCTGAAGGCTTTTCATAGCCAGCTGCCAGTTACGGCTTACTTTGACGAAGCGCTTCTTACGCGCGAACTCGACATACTTTTCAAGCAGGGTCCACGCTACGTCGGGCACGAACTCATGGTTCCCGAGGCGGGAAACTATTTCGCGCTTCCGGGCGAGGGCGAAGGGCGCGTGCTCGTTCGCAATCAGCAGAACAATATCGAGCTGCTGTCGAACGTGTGCCGTCATCGCCAGGCGATCATGCTCAACGGCCGCGGCAGCGCGGACAACATCGTCTGCCCGCTGCACCGCTGGACCTACGACCTGAACGGCCAGCTGCTCGGCGCGCCGCATTTCGCGGACAAGCCCTGCCTGAACCTCGGCAAGACATCGCTGCAGAACTGGCAAGGTCTGCTTTTCGAATCGGAGGGCCGCGACGTCGCAGCGGATCTCGCGAGGCTTGGCACCGCGCGTCACTTCGACTTCTCGGGCTTCATGTTCGATCACGTCGAAGTGCACGAGTGCAACTACAATTGGAAGACCTTCATCGAGGTCTATCTGGAGGACTATCACGTCGCGCCGTTCCATCCGGGACTCGGCAGCTTCGTGTCGTGCGACAACCTCGAGTGGGAATTCGGCGACTGGTACAGCGTGCAGACCGTCGGCGTCCACAAGAATCTGGAGAAGCCGGGCAGTCCGACCTACCGCAAGTGGCACGATGAAGTCCTGCGCTTCCGCAACGGCACGCCGCCCGAATTAGGAGCGATCTGGATGGTGTACTACCCCGGTCTGATGATCGAGTGGTATCCGCACGTGCTGGTCGTCTCCTGGCTGATTCCGCAAGGCACGCAGAAGACGACGAACATCGTCGAGTTCTATTACCCCGAGGAAATCGCGCTGTTCGAGCGCGAGTTCATCGAGGCGGAGCGCGCCGCCTATATGGAAACGGCGCGCGAGGACGATGAAATTGCCGAGCG
Organism: Candidatus Paraburkholderia kirkii; assembly: GCA_001189345.1. Lineage (GTDB taxonomy): Bacteria > Pseudomonadota > Gammaproteobacteria > Burkholderiales > Burkholderiaceae > Caballeronia > Caballeronia kirkii_B. The sequence goes on along the minus strand of LFKV01000021.1, from coordinate 62,498 downwards.
CATGGACGCCGGCCGCCGCGCGCTGATGTCGCGCGGCGAGAACCAGGTCGGCCCGTACCAAAGCCCGATGGAATCCGGCATGCAGCATTTCCACGAGTTCCTGCGGCATCGACTCGGGACGATCTGAACGCGGTTCGGTCATCAGGAAAAGACGGGCTTTGGGGCCCGTTTTTTTCTTTTAGACTATTGGCTCATGCTCGTATCACAAGCGTCGATTCAGGAGCCGTCATGTCGCACAACCACCACACCACGCTCATCTCGGCAACGAATCTCGCCGAGCGGCTCGCCGCCGCGCCCGGCAGCGTGCTCGTTCTCGATTGCCGCTTCGATCTCGCCGCGCCCGAAGCAGGCGAGGCGGCCTATGCTCAAGGGCATATTCCCGGCGCGCACTACCTCCATCTGGATCGAGACCTGTCCGGCGCCAAGACGGGCACGAACGGACGCCACCCGTTGCCGGAGCGCGCGACGCTCGTCGCCAGGCTCGCGAGCCTCGGGCTGAACGAAGGCCAGCAGGTCGTCGCCTACGACGCGCAGGGCGGCATGTACGCCGCGCGTCTCTGGTGGCTGCTGCGCTGGCTCGGGCACGACTCGGTCGCGCTGCTCGACGGCGGATTGCAGGCCTGGGAAGCCGCGGGCAAGCCGCTCGATACGGCCGTGCCGCCGAAGACGCAGGGCACGTTCAAGGCCGCGGCGCCGCTGCAGGTGACCATCGACGCACAGGCGATCGAACGCAGCATCGGCACGCGCGATCATCTGCTGATCGATGCGCGCGCCGCCGACCGCTATCGCGGCGAGAACGAGACACTCGATCCCGTCGGCGGCCACATTCCGGGCGCGCTCAATCACTTCTTCAAGGACAACCTGACGGCGGAAGGCCGCTTCAAGACCGCGCACGAGCTGCGCGAGGCGTTCGGCTCACTGATCGACACAACGTCGCCGGACCGCATCGTCCTGCAATGCGGCTCGGGCGTGACGGCGTGCCACAACGCGCTCGCGATGGAAATCGCGGGGCTCCATGGCGCGGCGCTCTATCCCGGCTCGTGGAGCGAATGGAGCGCCGATCCGGACAGGCCCGTCGCGACCGGCCCGCAGCCCTGAAGCGCGCTACTTGACGCCGTGCTCGCGGAACCACGCGAGCGCGCGCTTCCACCGTCCTCGGCGTCCGCCTTGCGATAGCTCGGACGATAATCCGCGAAAAATGCATGCGGCGCGTCGTCATAGACGATGAACTGCGAGTTCTTCGCGGGCGGCGGATCGTTGGCGAGAGCCTGTTTCATCTGCTCGATCGTGTCCTGCGGGATGCTCTGATCCTGCCGGCCGTAAAGCCCGAGCACCGGCACCTTCAGCTCGCTCGCGTGGTCGATCGAATTGCTGGGCGTGTTTTCCGTCTTATTGCCGACGAGCCGCCCGTACCACGCCACCGCTGCCTTCAGATTCGGGTTGTGCTCGGCATAGAGCCACGTGATGCGCCCGCTCCAGCAGAACCCGGTGATGCCGACGCGCTTCGGATCGCCGCCGTGCTCGCCCGCCCACTTGACGGTCTGGTCGATGTCGGAGATCACCTGCGAATCCGGCACCTTCGACACCAGTTGCTCGTTCAGCTGCTGCATCGACTTGTAGGCCGACGCATCGCCCTGGCGCGTGAAAAGGTCGGGGGCGATGGCGAGATAATCCTGCTTCGCGAAGCACCGGCACACGTCGGCGATATGCTCGTGAACGCCGAAAATCTCGTGGATCACGATGATGACCGGCAAATGCGTCTTTCCCGCCGGCCGCGCCCGATACGTCGGCACGAGCGTGCCGTCCGCGCCGCGGATGCCGATGGCGCCCGCCTCCAGCCCGTCGCTGTCGGTGTGGATGGTTTGCGCGGACACCGGCAGCACCGCGGCCGCGAAGCCGGTGCCAAAGGTTGCCTTGATGAAGGTGCGCCGATCGAACGGAACGTGCGGAATGAGGCTGTCGACTTCTGGATCTAGCATACGAAGCTCCCGCGGCAAGGCCGCCAAGGCGCCGTGGGGTTCGCGCGCCGCGCTTTCACCGCGCGGCGAACCGACCGGCGACACTGAACCGGAAACCGCGCGCTTGTGTTCAAGGCGTCACGATGCGCGGCGCTGCACGACTATGAACGGGCGAGCGACGGGACGCATCGCCGTTCGCGCGATGCTTCCCGCGCGCCGCCCATTCTAAAAAGCTTTGAACGAACGGCGCACCCGATCTATTCCGTCAGTGCAGCTTCACGCCCGTCAGTGCAGCTTCACGCGGGGAGCGGTGGTGCGGCGCAGCCAGTGCGCGACGGTGTCGAGCACCATGTGCGCATAGCCGTGCAGCGCGGCGACGTGCAGCCGATAGAGCGGCATGTACATGAAGCGCGCGAAAAGCCCTTTGATCAGCATGTTTCCGCCGATCAGTCCGCCCATCAGGTTGCCGACCGCGCTGTAATGCCCGAGCGATACTAGCGAGCCGAAATCGCGATACGTGTACTCGGGCAGCGGCTTGCCCTGCAAAAGCCGATCGAACGACTTGAACAGAAAGCTCGCCTGCTGATGCGCGGCCTGCGCGCGCGGCGGCACGTTGCGTTCGTTGCCGGGCCAAGGGCACGCGGCGCAGTCGCCGAGCGCGAAGACGTTGTCGTCGATTTCGGTCTGGAGCGTGCGGCGCACGATCAGCTGGCCGAGGCGGTTGGTCGGAAGACCGTCGAGATTGGCGAGGATCGCCGGCGCCTTGATGCCCGCCGCCCACACGGTAAGGTCCGCGCGGATCGTCTTGCCGCTCGCGATGCGGATCGAATCGCGCGAGACCTGCGCGACGGTCTCGCCGGTCATCAGCTTGACGCCCAGCTTGGTGAGCAGCTCGACCGTCGCTGCCGAGACACGCTCCTGCAGCGCGGGCAGAATGCGCGGCCCGGCCTCGATCAGCACGATGCCGATGTCATGCTTCGGGTCGAGCTTGTGCAAGCCGTACGCGGAAAGCACCTGCGCAGTGTTGCGCAGTTCCGCCGACAATTCGACGCCCGTCGCGCCGGCGCCGACGATCGCCACCTGGATGCGCGGCGCCGGTTCGACTGCCGGCTCGCCCTCGCCGTTCTCCACGCCTGCCGCCACCGGCCCCGGCGCGAAGTGCTCGGTACGCATGCAGGCCGCGATCAGCCGCTTGCGAAACAGCTCGGCCTGGCCAACGGTATCGAGCGCGATGGAGTTCTCCTGCGCGCCTTCGACGCCGAAGAAGTGCGTCGTGCTGCCGATGGCGATGACGAGCGTGTCGTACTCCAGCTCGCGCTCGGGCAAGAGCTCGCCCGCTTCCTCGTCGCGCAGCGCGCCGATCCTGATGCGCCGGTTCGCGCGATCCAGTCCGACCAGTTCGCCCTGCTGGAATTCGAAGCCATGCCACAAGGCCTGCGCGGCATACTCGAGCTCCTGCGTGAACGAGTCCATGCTGCCCGCGGCGACCTCATGCAAAAGCGGCTTCCAGATATGCATCGGGTTGCGGTCCACGAGCGTGACCTGCGCTTTCGGCGGCGTTTTGCTGTCCGTCGAGCCGAAACGGTCGCTGAGACGAGTCGCGAGCTCGAGACCGCCAGCCCCTCCGCCAACGATGATGAAGCGATGCATGGAACCCTCCCTGTGCTTTTATATTCGATCGGCTACCGTACTTCCTTGCTCGATTGACTCATTGTGCGTGAGCTTCGGTGACAGTCACAAGCGCGTCACCAAGATGTCGGGCATACGCGACACGCGCCGCGCATGCCTTGCGAAAAGTATTTCAGCGAGCCCTCAGTGCGCTTCTTCCCAGTTGTTGCCGACGCCCACTTCCGCGACGAGCGGTACCTTCAGCTTCGCGACGCCGCACATCAGCTCAGGTAAGCGCTTCCTGACTTCGGGAAAGGCCTCCTCGGGCACTTCGAGCACGAGTTCGTCGTGGACCTGCATGATCATCTTCGCGCCGATGCCGGATGATTCGAGCCAGTCCTGCACGGCGATCATCGACATCTTGATGAGGTCGGCGGCTGTGCCCTGCATCGGCGCGTTGATGGCCGCGCGCTCCGCAGCCTGACGGCGCGGGCCGCTTCCGCCATTGATCTCCGGCAGCCACAGGCGCCGGCCGAACACGGTCTCGACGAAGCCATTCGCCTTCGCGCCCGTGCGCGTGTTTTCCATGTACGCCGCGACGCCCGGATAGCGCGCGAAGTAACGGTCGATATAGAGCTTGGCCGCATCGCGCGTGATGCCGAGATTCGACGCGAGACCGAACGAGCTCATGCCGTAGATGAGGCCGAAGTTGATCACCTTCGCGATACGGCGCTGATCGCTCGAGACTTCGATCGGCGTGACACCGAACACTTCCGATGCGGTCGCGCGGTGCACGTCCTCGCCCTCCTTGAACGAGCGCATCAGCGATTCGTCGCCCGAGATGTGCGCCATGATGCGCAGCTCGATCTGCGAGTAATCGGCGGACACGATTTTGCTGCCCGGCGGCGCGATGAACGCCTCGCGAATGCGCCGGCCCTCGCCCGTGCGCACCGGGATGTTCTGCAGGTTCGGCTCGTTCGACGACAGCCGTCCCGTCACGGCGACGGCCTGCGCGTAATTCGTATGCACGCGTCCCGTCGATGCGTTGACCATGCGCGGCAGCTTGTCCGTGTACGTGGACTTGAGCTTCGACAGCCCGCGATGCTCGAGCAGCGCCTTGGGCAACGGATAGTCTTCCGCGAGCTTCTGCAGCACTTCTTCGTCGGTGGAAGGCGCGCCGCTCGGCGTCTTCTTCACGACCGGCAGCTGCAGCTTCTCGAAAAAGATCTGCCCGATCTGCTTCGGCGAGCCGAGATTGAATTCGCCGCCCGCGAGTTCGTACGCCTGCGCCTGCAGATCGATGAGACGCTTCGCGATCTCGTTGCTTTGCGCATCGAGCTTCTCGCGATCGATCAGTACGCCGTTGCGTTCCATCTTGCGCAGCACGCGGGAGGTCGGCATCTCGATGTCGCGATACACGCGCAGCAAGCCCTCCTCCTGCGCCACCTGCGGATAAAGCGCATGATGCAGCCGCAGCGTGATGTCGGCATCTTCGGCCGCGTACTCCGACGCCTTGTCGAGCAGCACTTCATCGAAGCCGATCTGCGAAGCGCCCTTGCCCGCGACGTCCTCGTACTTGATCGTCTTCACGCCGAGATGGCGCAGCGCGAGGTTGTCCATGTCGTGCGGACGATGCGATTCCAGCACGTACGATTGCAGCAGCGTGTCGTGCTCGACGCCGCGCATCTCGATGCCGTAGTTGGCGAGCACCTGCTCGTCGTACTTCAGATGCTGGCCGACCTTCTTCTTTGACGGATCCTCGAGCCAGGGCTTCAGCTTCGCGAGCACCTCATCGCGCGGCAACTGCACGGGCGCATCCGGCCCGCGATGCGCGACCGGAATATAGGCCGCATGCCCCGGCTCGACCGAGACCGACAGGCCGACGATCTGCGCGGTCATCGGATCGAGCGAGGTGGTCTCGCTGTCGAACGACGTGATCTCCGCTTCGTCGATGCGCTTCAGCCACTCGTCGAACTGCTCCCACGTCTGCACCGTCTCGTAGTGGTGCACGATTTCGGTGACTTCGGCAGGCGGCGTATCGGTCGGGCCTTCGACCGCATCGGCGATCTCGATTTCGCGCAGCCAGGTCTTGAAGCCGTGCCGCAGGAACACGTCGCGCAATTCGTCGCGCGACTCCGGACGGCTCGCGAGCGCGCCTTCGATCGATTCGATCTGCGAGGTGAGATCGCATTCCGTGTGTACGGTAACGAGCTTTCTGGCCGTCGGCAGGAAGTCCAGAGCCTTGCGCAGATTGTCTCCTACCGCACCTTTGATCTCGCCGGCATGTTCTACGATGCCATCAAGGGTTTCGTATTGCGTGAGCCACTTGAGCGCCGTCTTGGGTCCGCACTTCTCGACGCCCGGCACGTTGTCGACTGTATCGCCGATGAGCGATAGATAGTCGACGATCCGCTCGGGCGGCACGCCGAACTTCGCCAGCACGCCCGCGCGGTCCAGCGTTTCGTTGGTCATCGAATTGATGAGGGTGACATGATCCGTCACGAACTGAGTCAGATCCTTGTCGCCCGTCGACACGATCACCTTCATGCCGCGCTTCTCGGCCTCGGCCGCGAGCGTGCCGATGACGTCGTCGGCCTCGACGCCTTCGATCATCACGAGCGGCCAGCCGAGCGCGCGCACCGCGACGTGAATGGGCTCGATCTGTCTGGAAAGGTCTTCCGGCATCGAGGGACGATTCGCCTTGTACTCGGCGTACCAGTCGTCGCGGAAAGTCTTGCCCTTGGCGTCGAACACGCACGCGCTATACTCTGCATTGGTTTCGCGCCGCAAGCGCCGCAGCATGTTGACTATCCCATACAGTGCGCCGGTGGGCCCGCCGTCGGGGCCACGCAGATCTGGCATCGCATGGTAGGCACGGTACAAGTAACTAGAACCGTCGACCAATAGCAGGGCCTTACCTTCAAGACTTAGTTCTTCAGGCATTGTGAACAAGAGAAAAGTGATTCCGAGTCTGCGATCGCTCGCAAATCAAGAGCGCGCGACGGCCAAGAAGGCTCGCGCATCGTGGCAGATGTTCACGATTATGGCAGAGTTTATCGAGGCGACCGAGTACCTCTCGGAGATCCGCCCTGCCATCAGCATCTATGGTTCGGCGCGCCTGAAACCGGAGTCGCCGTACTATCGGCTCACCATCGAAATCGCACAGAAATTCTCCGATGCGGGCTTCGCCGTCATCTCGGGCGGCGGGCCGGGCATCATGGAAGCGGCGAACAAGGGCGCGCATGCGGGAAAATCGCCATCGGTGGGTCTCAACATCGAGCTGCCGCACGAGCACAGTCGGGCAATCAATGGCAGGACATCTCGCTGCGCTTCCGCCACTTCTTCACGCGCAAGGTCACGTTCGTGAAGAACTCCGACGCCGTCGTCGTGATGCCCGGCGGCTTCGGTACGCTCGACGAGCTCGCCGAAGTGCTCACGCTCATTCAGACGAAGAAGTCGCGCCATGTGCCGATCGTGCTCGTGGGCGCCGAATTCTGGGCGGGCCTGCTCGACTGGTTCAAGAACACGCTTCTGACCAACGGCGTGATCAGCCCGAAGGATCTCGATCTGATGCAGGTGATCGACGATCCCGATCAGGTGCTCGATGCCGTGCTGCGGTTCTATGAAGACCGCGAGGAAGCGGTGGAACAGCCGGCGGAAAGCAAGTCGGACGAGGACCGGATGTTCTATCTGTGAGCGTGACCCGAAGCGGGCGGCTGCCGAAGCCGCCCGCTCGGTTTTCAGGCTCGACGCATCACTGAAACGCGACTTCGGCAAAGCTGCGCAATTTCCGGCTATGCAGCTTCGACAGGCCGTTCATGCGCAGCAGCTCCATCGCTTTCACGCCGATCTGCAAGTGCTGATCCACTTGCGCCCGATAGAACTGATCGGCCATCCCCGGCAGCTTCAGCTCGCCATGCAGCGGCTTGTCCGACACGCATAGCAGCGTTCCGTACGGCACCCGGAAGCGGAACCCGTTCGCGGCGATCGTCGCGCTTTCCATGTCAAGCGCGACCGCGCGGCTCTGCGACAGCCGCCGCACCGGCTCGCGATGATCGCGCAGCTCCCAGTTGCGGTTGTCGACGCTCGCGACCGTGCCCGTGCGCATCACGCGCTTGAGCTCCGCACCCTCGAGCTGCGTGACTTGCGCGACGGCCTTTTCCAGCGCGACCTGCACTTCGGCCAGCGCGGGCACCGGCACCCACAGCGGCAGATCGTCGTCGAGCACGTGATCTTCGCGCACATAGCCGTGCGCCAGCACGTAATCGCCGAGACGCTGCGTGTTGCGCAGACCCGCGCAGTGCCCGAGCATGATCCATGCATGCGGACGCAGCACGGCGATATGATCGGTGATCGTCTTCGCGTTCGACGGCCCCACGCCGATGTTCACCATCGTGATGCCGCTGCCGTCCGCGCGCTTCAGGTGATAGGCGGGCATCTGCGGCAGCCGCGCGGGCGGCGTGCCTTCTTCCGGCTGCTCGCCGAGATTGGCGTTGTACGTGATGACATCGCCCGGCTCGACAAACGACGAATACTCGCAGCGATACGCGCGCGTTTCCTCGTCGTCGTCGGCGCGCGACATCATCGTGCGGCCGAGCTTCACGAACTCGTCGATGTAGAACTGATAGTTCGTGTACAGCACGTAGTTCTGGAAATGCGTCGGCGAGGTCGCCGTATAGTGCCGCAGCCGATGCAGCGAGAAATCCACCCGCGCCGCCGTAAACAACGCGAGCGGATGCGGCTCGCCCGGGCCCGGCTCGTACGTGCCGTTGACGATGCGGTCGTCGAGCAGCGCGAGGTCGGGCGTGTCGAAGATATTGCGCATCGCGAGCAAGCGGTCGCGGTCGAGATCGCCCTCGAGGTGAATGCCCTCGGCAAACGCGAAGTGGATCGGAATGGGGTGCGCCGACACGCCCACTTCGATACCCACGTGATGGTTCTTCGCCAGCAAGCGCACCTGCTCGCGATAGTAATCGCCGAAGAGATCGGGGCGCGTCAGCGTCGTCTCGTAAATGCCCGGCCCCGCGACGAAGCCATATGAGCGCCTGGAGTCGATCTGCGTGTTCAGCTCGGTGCGCACGCGGATGAAGGGATAGCACGCGCGCACGCGATGCGTGAACCGCTCGTTGCGCCGGTAGCGCGCGAACGCATCGCGCAGGAAAGCGGTATTCGCTTCATAGATCGCGGAGAGCCGCGTGACGGCCGCGACGGGATCCTCGAAGGATTCGGTCGGAAAATCGTTGGCGGGAGTGCCCTGGGTGCTGAGAGTCCGGTCGTTTGTCATGATCTTGTGTCTTTCTTCAATGCCCTCGTAATGAATCGACATTAACACGGATGAATGCGCGGACCATGAAGCCCCTCATCGCACGAGTGCGTGCGATAACACCTTGCAACACCTTTTTTCGGCGCGACGTCAAAATCCCGAAACCGGCGCAAAATAAGGCGTTGCACTGAGCCAGCAATCGTTTTGTTAGAATCCGGCCATCGCCTGGAGAACCATCATGAAGCCGCACCTTTGTGCCGCCGCGGCAGTCCTCGCCACAGCAAGCCTCGGCGCATTCGCGCAGCCGGCGCAGCAAGCCGCTCAACCGGCGGCCAGGCAAATGTCGCAGGAAGAAGCCGCGGGCTTTCCCGACCTGAAAGCCATCAATCGTCCGCCCGCCAATGTCAGCTCGAAAGTCGAGATCTCGCCCCCCGCGCACGCCAAGCTATCACGAACTGAGCACCAACAGCACCGAGATCACCGAGTATCGCGACAAGGGCAAGCCTGTCGAAATCGACGTGCGTTCGAATTTCGGCACCCGCTACCAGATGAGCGCGCCCGCCGACACGTCGCCGCAAGTGCACGACAACGGCAAGGCCAGCACGCGTCTGTCGTCGATCAACCTGCACTATTGATCCCGTAAGATTTGCCCGGGACCCGCAGCTCGCGCGCGGGTCGCTTCCTCGCGGCGCCGCGGCTTCCTGCCCGCGCCGCCATTCGCAGGCCCGCTGCGAGCCGCCCAACCTGACCGACGTTTTCCTGCATGGCCGTCTTCACCCCCGTCACCAACGCCGAGCTCGGCGACTGGCTGCAAGACTACGATCTCGGCGATGTCGTCGAATTTCGCGGCATCCAGTCGGGCATCGAGAACAGCAATTTCTTTCTCACGACGACGCACGGCGAATACGTGCTCACGATCTTCGAGAATCTCACGGCGGCGCAGCTTCCGTTCTATCTGGATCTGATGCGGCATCTCGCGTCGCATCGCGTGCCGGTGCCCGACCCGATGCCGCGCCGCGACGGCTCGCTCTTCGGCCTGCTGCACGGCAAGCCCGCGTCCATCGTGACCAAGCTCGAGGGCGCGCCCGAGCTTCGGCCCGCGCCCGCGCACTGCGTCGAGGTCGGACAGATGCTCGCGCGCCTGCATCTCGCGGGACGCGATTTCCCGCGGCATCAGCCGAACCTGCGCAGCCTGTCCTGGTGGCAGGAGAAGGCGCCGTCGATCGTCGAATTCCTGAGCCGCGAGCAGCGCGAACTCTTCGAAGCCGAACTCGCGCATCAGGCCGCGTTCTTCGGTTCGGCGGATTACGCTGCGCTGTCGGAAGGCCCGTGCCATTGCGACCTGTTCCGCGACAACGTGCTGTTCGCGCACGGCCGCGAGCACGCGCGTCTGGGCGGGTTCTTCGATTTCTACTTCGCGGGCGTCGACAAATGGCTCTTCGACGTGGCCGTGACAGTGAACGACTGGTGCATCGACCTCGCGACCGGCGTGCTCGATCCCGCGCGCGTGGACGCGTTGCTGCGCGCCTATCAGACCGTGCGCCCGTTCAGCCCGGCCGAGGAGCGTCATTGGAACGACATGCTGCGCGCCGGCGCGATGCGCTTCTGGGTTTCGCGCCTCCACGACTTTCATCGTCCGCGCGAGGCGCAGAAGCTGAAGGCGCACGACCCCGGCCATTTCGAATGCATTCTGCGCGAACGCGTCAAAGCCGTTTCCGTCTCTTCCGCCCAACGCTGACCGACTTTATGCGACTGATCGAAGTTCCCGCCAAGACCGGCTACGTGTGGTTCCGCCAGGGTATCTGGCTGTTCCGCCGCAACCCGTTTGCGTTTCTCACGGTGTTCTTCGCCTATCTGTTCGTGATGTGGACTTGCCCCCGCATGTCCGGCTTTTGCGGGGGACGGCCCAGGCACTAAGAAGTAGTTTCAAAAAGATCTCTTAGGGGCTGTTAACCCGTCTTAGGGGCTGTTAACCCGTAACGCAACCTGTTAACCTCGATCGTTGTGACAACAGGATCGAGGAGATGGGCAAACCAATCATCGACGACGAACTGTGGGCACTGATCGAGCCACTGCTACCACCAGCGAAGCCGCGCCGCTTCAAGTATCCGGGCCGCAAGCCGGTACCGGATCGGGCTGCGCTGACCGGCATCTTGTTCGTGCTGAAGACCGGCATCCGGTGGCGAGATCTGCCAGCGGAGATGGGATGTGGCTCTGGCGTCAGTTGCTGGCGCAGGCTGCGCGATTGGCAGCAAGCCGGCGTGTGGGATCGACTGCACGCACTGCTGCTGGCGAAACTACGAGCGGCCGGGAAGATCGACTTCTCCCGCGTCGTCGTCGACTCATCGTCGATTCGTGCGGTTGGGGCGGGCGAAAAACTGGCCCGAACCCCACCGACCGAGCACGACCCGGTTCCAAGCACCACGTCACCACCGACGCCAACGGTACGCCGATCGCGGCAATCCTGACCGGCGCCAATCGTCACGACGTCACCCAACTGATCCCGTTGATCGAGGCCATCGTACCGATTGGCGGCGTGCGCGGCCGGCCGCTGAGTCGCCCTGGCTGTGTTTATGCCGACCGCGGTTACGATCATCGGTGTGGAGGTTGCGAACGGCATCGTGACCTTGTCGGGGCATCCCGCGAGCTATTCGGAGAAACTCGCCGCCGAACAGACCGCGCGTCGCGTGGCGGGGGTGAGGGCGGTGGCCGTCGTGATGGGGCAGGCTCGCCTGCCCCATCACGACGTGCGGTATGATGCCGACATCGCAAGCGCCGCGGATACCTTGCTGCGCTGGACGGTCGGCTTGCCCGAAGGCGCCGTCGACGTGCAGGTGGAGAAAGGCCATGTCACGCTGCGCGGCGACGTCGACTGGGCCTATCAGAGCCACAAGGCCGCAAGCGGCATCGCTCACATGCGGGGCGTGACCGGCGTGACGAACCTGATTCAGGTGCGCGGCGATCTCGCCGCCGCGGATATCGGCGACGAGATCGCCCGCGCGCTCAGGCGTCGTGCCGAACGCGAGGCGAAAGCACATCGGGATCAAGGTGGAAGACGGCACCGTCACGTTCTCGGGCAAGGTCGACAGCGCAGCCGCACGCGGCGCCGCGTGGGCCACGCGCGGCGTGACGGCGGTGATCGACAATCTGGAGTTCGGTTGAGCGGCCGAACTTTGCGCGCCGTTGATGCATGTCAACGGCGCGCGAAGCGTCCGGCCGTAACGTGAACACGTGCGGAACAGCGCCGCTGACCCAAACCTTCCGGAGTCCATGATGCAAGCACGCGATATAATGACCTCCACCGTCGTATCCGTCACGCCTGAAACGACGGTGCACGAGCTGGCCCGGCTGCTGACGCAGCACCATATCAGCGCCGCGCCCGTGGTCGATGAAAGCAATCACGTCATCGGCATGATCAGCGGGGGTGATTTGCTCCATCGGGACGAGATCGACACCGAACGGAAGCATACGCGCCGGTCGTGGTGGCTCGAGATACTTGGCACGGATCGCGGCGCGTGCGACTACATCAGGTCGCACGCACGGTCGGCGAGATCATGAGCCGCGAACCCGTATGCGTGAAGGAGGACACCTTGCTTGCGGACATCGCATCGATTCTCGAAAGCCATCACATCAAGCGCGTGCCGGTGCTGCGCGACGGGCGGCTCGTCGGCATCGTGAGCCGTTCGAATCTCGTGCAGCGCTGGCGTCGGCCAGCGTGCCGGAGCCTGCGCCGGGGGCATCGGCAAGCGACACCGAGATCCGCGCCACGCTGATGGGCGAGCTGACGGGACGCGGATGGGCGTTTCCGGGCCGCGACATCGTCGTGCGCGATGGCATCGTGCATCTGTGGGGCACGGTGTGGTCGAGCGATCAGCTCGACGCCATGCGTATCGCGTCGGAGAACATGCCGGGCGTGAAAGGCATGGAGGATCACACGATTCCCTATCCGATCATGCCGGGCATCTGAGCATGCGCGCGGGTCTTTCGCACCGCGCGATTTCCTCGCCTGGAGGGCCGAACCGATGATTCAGGAACTGACACTCGACGCACCGGTGCGCCTGGACCCAGATTTCCTGGAGTTCGTCGGCAGTCTCGACGGCAAACGACGGGTCTTTCGCGTCGAGGCGGGCGTGTTCAGGGAATTGCTGCAGGTCAGGCGGATCGGAGAGGCGAGCATGAACAATCTCTTCATGGCCGACACGGAGCATTTCCTGTTCGTCGCGGCGCGCAAGCTCGCCGAGCAGGGACCGGGCAGCGTGCTGATTCAGTTGACGCTCGCCGACCTGCTTCGTTGAACGCCTGGTTGAACGGTACAAGCGCGCAGCATCAATTCGACATCAGCACCGGGACATTCGCGTCGCGCAGCGCGGCCCGCGTCAAACCGCCGAGGAATGCTTCGCGCAGGCGGCTGTGATGAAACGCGCCCATGACCAAAAGCCGTGCGTGCGCGGACTTGCAGGTACGACATCAGCGCGGGATCGACATGAGCCTTGTCTCCCACCGCGAGCCCGACGACATTCACGATCACCGCATGCCTCATCAGGCTGCGCGCGAGGTCCGGCGCGGCGCGTCCGTCGGCGAGGGGCGCGTCCCGCTCGACGCGAATCGACACTATGTCGACGTGCTTCGTGCGACGCAGCAGCAGGGCGTCGAACACGGCGCGCGCCGCTTCCCGGCTGCCGTCCCAGGCGATGACCGCCGTTCCGTCGAGCGGACCTGGGGCGTGCTCGCGAGGCCAGACCAGCACCGGCCCGCCCGCGCCCATGACGGTGTGCTCGGGATAGCGGTCGGCGAGATGGGCATCCGACTCCTGGCCGTCATGCTGTCCGACGACCGTCAGGTCGGCGCAGCGCGCGCGATCGACCAGCGAACGGCCTGCGGTCTCATTTCATCCGCCAGCCACTCGCGCGTCACCCGCGACGACGCGAGCCGGGCGCGAAACATGTGCTCGACGCGCTTGCACCACTCGCGGCACAGCGCCTCGAGCGGCACTTCGTACCGGTGCCGGCGATCCGCCTGATAGTAGAAGCGCGGATCGAGCGTGAAGTCGGAGTACAGGCCGAGCAGATGCGCATCGAAGCGCTCGGCGAGCGACACCGCGGCATCGAGGCGGCGCACCGCGTGCGCACTCGTATCGAGCTGGACGGCAATGGTCTTGTAGGTCATCGGAGCCTCGCGGGACGATCGCATCGGTTACTCATTGGCTCAGCACCCACTGGACGAGCGTGTGCGCGTCATCGTGCGAGAGCAGGCCGCTGCCCCGTCCAGCGTCCGAGGGCATGGCGATCTTGCCCCAGTGCGCCTCGCCGCCCTTGCGCAGCTTGTTTTCGAGCATGTCGCTCGCGCCGGGCACGCCGCGGTAGCGAACGGAGATCTGCTGAAACGAGGGCGCGCGAAACGGCGTATCGACGGTATGGCAGAACATGCAGCGCTGCTGATCGATCAGGCGAGAAGGCTCGGGCGTGCTGAACGCGAGGCAGTTTCCGCACGCGCTGATCCATGCGAGTTCGGCGAGCGCTCGGGCGGCATGCGTGAGGGTCCGGCGCGCGAAAAGCGGGCGCACGCGGACGGGCCGTCGCCGCCGCGCCTCCGTGCCGCGCATGGGAGCGTGCGCCGGAGCGGGCGTCGCGTTCATGTGTCCTGCCCCATTTCGCCGAGCGCAGGCACCGCATGGGCAATCAGTCGATACAGGCTCTCCAGGCTCTCGCCTTCGAAGGTCGCCTCGCCGAACGAGTCCGAGCGATCCGCGAGTACCGTGTCGAGCCGCGCCCAGTCGCCTTCCGAGAGCAGCCGCCTGGCGGCGGGCAGAACGAATGTCTCCTCCACGCGCCTGTGATTCGCGCAGAACGCGACGTATTGCTCCATCGGCGTGCGCAAGCCGGGCAGAACCGCTTCGCCCTTCAGCTCGAAACGCGTGAGCGCATGTTCCAGATTGCGCAGGCGCACGTCGCCCTCGATGTGCTCGCATTGCAGTTCGTCGAGCACGTCGTCGAAGTCGTCGGTGCGATGGCGCAACGCGGCGAACAGGTAGCGGTCTTCGAATGGATGATGGAACTGCTCCGGATATTCCCGGATGTAGTAGAGCATCGCGCGCAGCACGATCGGATCGGGCGCGGGGCCGCCTTCGCAGAGCGCCCGGACGAAGCCGAGCATGGCCGTCGTGACGACGGCGAGGCGCTGGTGATCGAGCCGGATGATGCGTAGCGAGGCATGCTCTGTCGTGTCGTTCATGGCATTGCCCGAAATGAGCGAATTGCTCGCCGGTTCACTGGTCTCGGGCGAAGTGCCCGACGGTTTGCGCCAGCAACGTGCTGGATCCGACCGGCAGCTTCAGGTTGACGGCCAGTGCGGTGCGGTTCATCCAGCCGCGCGCGGCCACCGCGAGACCCTCCGACGCGCAATAGAGATAGACGTTCTGCAGGATCGCGCCGGCGCTCGCGCTGGCAAAGCTCTCGCGCTGGCGGCCGGCACGTCCTGCATGCGGTTCAGATCAGCGGCATAGACCAGATCGACGGGCGCATGGGCGAGGAAGTCCTGGTAGCCTGTGGTTGCGCGCAAGTCGAATGGCGCCACGAGCACGAGGCGGTGCGCGACCGCGTCGTATCGATACGATCCGGTGGCCAGAAGCACGTAAATGTCGACCTCGTATCCTCCGAGCACGGAGGGCGCGGTGCGTCCGCCGTCGGCATCGCGGTTGACGCCGTCGGCGGCCCACAGCAATTCGCCGAGCACGGCGGTGTCGATGGGCTCGGGCGAGAAGTTGCGCGACGTACGCCGCGCGGCGAGCGCATCCAGCAGCGGCATGCCGCCGAAACGCTGCGGCCGCGGCAGAGCGGGACGACGGCGGGCGGCGGGACGTCCAGCGGACGCGGCACCGGCGCGTTCAACACCGAGCCGATTCGGAAGAACGGTTTGATCATGGCTGCATGCTCGCCGGCGCGAGCGACCGATGCGCGGGAATGAGCCGATTCTTCCACCCTGCGCGCGCGGGCGATTGATCTGGATCAGTCGTCATGGGTCCGGCCGCCGGCTGTGCGGCGCGCGGGCGCAATGAGCGCGGTGTTGACGAGCAGCAGCGGCGTGCTCGTGATGCGCGCCACCCGGCTCGCCACGCTGCCGAGCAGCCAGCGCGCGGCGCCGCGCCGGCCGTGCGTGCCCATGACGAGCAGGTCAGCGCGCCATGCGTTCGCCTCGCGCACGATGGTGTGAGCGATATCGTCCCTGCATTGGTTCGTGCTCACGATCTCGGTCATCTTCTCGCCGGGAACGTGATCGAGCACCCATCGCGCGATGGCGATGGCCGACTTGCCTTCTTCGACGAAGACCCGCTCGAGCAGGGCGAAGGGCAGCGGGTTGCCGAAGCGCGCGGCCTTGTCGATGACGTAGATCGCGCGGACATGCGTGTCGGGCGTGGCGAACCTTGCGCCGAGGCGCAGGGCGGGCAGCACTTCCATGCTGCCGTCGACGGCGAAGAGAATGCGTCGCGGCCGGTCCGAAAGTGTCGATTCGAACGACTCCGGAACGATCAGAATGGGCAGCCTGACGTTTCTCGCCAGGGGCTCCGCGACACTGTGATCCACCCAGCGCAACAACCCGTGATGCTGACGCGCGCCGATAACGAGCAACTCCGCGTTCCAGTTCTCGGCTGCCTCAGCGATCGCCTGCACGACGTCCCCGCTGCGCCCCCACAGATCGAGCAGGTCGGTGTCCGCGCGAACGCCGGCCTCGGCGAATCTCGTCCGGGCGTGATTCAGCATGTTCCAGGCGTCGCTCACGAGGCCCTGGCGGACTGCATCGAACGAGCGCGGAAGCGTGAGAGACGCTTGATCCAGATCAGGCCGGTTCCTGCCTGTCGAAGCGGCAACGCGAGGCGAACCGTGCGCGGTGTCGCCGAGGCCGCGGGCGGCATTCATGGTCCGGACCTTTCGCACGTCCACGCGATGTTGCCGCCGCCGATCGGCCGGACTCACTTGTGCAGTCTGCTGCGCATCGAGGAGACGTCGTTCGTCGTGACGGGACGCGCATCGTTGCCCCCATGACGCGCGTACGAACGTGAGCACCTGCGCGATCTGCGCATCGGTCAGGCGGCCGGCGAATGAAGACATCGACTGGCGCGGCGGACCGTGAACCGTCGCGGGACTGTTGCCGCCCTCGACGAGCAGCCGGATGAGCGACGTCGTATCCTCGCCGATGACGGACGGGTTGCCGGCGAGCGCGGGAAACGCATTGTGCACGCCTCGTCCGTTGCCGCGATGGCATTGCGCGCAGAAGCCCGTGTACACCACCGCGCCTTGCTCGGGCGGTGTGTCGGGCGCGCGCGTCTTGAGCCGCCCCCGCTGCGCGAGCGCCGGGTCGAACACGCCGTCCGCCGCGCCGGTGGCGGGCAGCGCCTTCAGGTACGACGCGATCGAGCGCAGGTCGTCGGTCAGATATTGCAGGCTGTCCTCGATCGTCTCGACCATGCTGCCATATGCGGCCATGCCCGCGCCATGCCCGGTTCCGAGGAACGCGGCGATGTCCTCCTGTGCGATGCGTCCCAGTCCGGAGCCGGGGTCGGCGCGCAGATCCGGCGCGAACCAGTTGTCGTTGACGCCGCCGGAAAGGAAGGTCTTCGACGCTTCGTCATAGCCGCGTTCCTGATAGCCGACGCCGCGCGGAGTATGGCACGAGCCGCAGTGCCCGAGCGACTGCACGAGATATGCGCCGCGATTCCCGCTCGAATCGTTCCTTGGGCAAGAAGGCCATCCGCCACACGCGCAGTGCCCAGCGCTGATCGAACGGAAACGGCACCCTGGTTTCGGGCGGCCGGTGCCGCACGGGCGGCACGCCGTGCATCATGTAGGCGTAAAGCGCACGCATGTCGTCGGTGATCTTCACGAAGGCGGAATACGGCATCGCGGGATACAGGCCTTTGCCGCCGGGCGCTACGCCTTCGCGCAGCGCCTTCGCGAAATCCTCGCAGCTGTATGCGCCGATGCCGGTCTTCCGGTCCGGCGTGATATTGCTGCTGACGATGGTGCCGAACGGCGAGGTCATGTCGAGCCCGCCCGCGTACGGCGCGCCGTCGAACGGCGCGGTATGGCATCCCGCGCAATCCGCCGCCTTTGCGAGGTACGCGCCGCGCGCGAGCAGTTCCGGCGACGGCGATGCATCGCCCGCGATGACGGCGCACGGCCACAGCAGCAGGACCGCAACGAAACGCGAAATGGCGTGCATCGGGTTCATCGTCATTGGTGATACAAATAAGCGGCGATGTCGCGCGCGTCGATCTCGTCGACGCCGAGATCGGGCATCGCGCTGCCGGACGCGATGCGTTGCGGGAAGCGGATCCACATCTGCAGATTCTCCGGCGAATTGGGCAGCCTGCCCGCGATGGGCAGCCTGCCCGCGACGTAGGCGCGCTCGCCGATGTCCTGCAGCGTCGGTCCGACCGTGCCGTAAGCGCCCGGCACGCCGTCGATCCGGTGACAGGCGCTGCAGCCATGACGCCGGATCGCGTCGAGACCGTGCCGGGGGTTGCCGCCGGTGATCGTGTCGGACGAAGGCGGCTTCCCTTCGCACGCGGCCAACGCGACGACGGCCAGAAGCGCGATCGCGACGTTGCGCATGTCTCATCCCTCGCGCGCTACGCCGGACCCGACCGGCGGGGCGCGTCGCGCCAGCCAGCGCGCACCGACGAGCAGCCCGCCGATCAGATATGCCAGGCCGCCTTGGGACCCACATCACGAGGCCGCCGAGTTGCTGGTCCTGCAACGGATCGAAGCCGAGGGCGAGGGTCGTCTCGATGCACGACGGATACCAGACGCCCGGCGCGAGCGTGAGCAGCGCGCCGGTATGAACCATCGTCGTGAACAGGGACAGCATCGAGTGCGCGTTCGATGCGCCAGGCGTGTCCGACGGACGGCCGAACACCGTCCACCAGAAGAGCAGCGCGCTCCCGAGGAAGCTTGCATGCTGCAACGTGTGGATGCCGGGATGCGCGAGCGCCGCTTCGAAGAAGCGCGGCACATGCCAGCACCAGAGCGCGGCGTGCAGCGTCCAGACGACGGCGGGCAGCGTCAGCCAGCGCCACGGCTGCCTGATCCAGCGCGAGCGCGCCGCTGCGCCGATGCGCCTGCGGGCGGCGGCGGGAAACGCCCAGAGCCATACGGCGAGCGGCCGCCCGATCACGAGAAGCAACGCGGCCACGAACATGAACAGCTCGTGCTGGAGCATGTGGGCGGGAAAAAGCCACTCGCTCAATGCATGCAGCGGAGATACGAGCGCGGCCACGAGCGTGAGCCATCCGGTGCCGAAGGCCGCGAGCCGTGCGGCGCGTCCCGTGCGGCCCCGTGCGCTTCGCGCGCGCAGCCGCAGATAGCCCGCTAGAGCGTCAGGCTCACGGCCAGCAGGATGAGGCCACGGCTCGAGCGTCCAGGCGAGCGGCGCCGCATCGGCGGTGCGCGAGCCCGACGCGACGGCGTGCGCATGGGCATTGCCGCATGCGGCGAGGGCGTACGGGAGCGTGCATTTCAGCAGGCGGGCAGTAGCCATTGCGGTATCGATATGGCGATCACGGACAGGACCGACAGCGCGCCGACGCCGGCCGCGACCGCCGCAACGAACCCGGCGCGCGCGGGCCGGTCCGCGCCGTCGGGTGTCGGCAGGGCGAGCGTGCAGACGACGACGCTCGCGCCGCTCACGCTATCGAGCAGCGCGCGGCTTCCGAGGCCGCAGGCGGGCGCGACCAGCGCATAGTTCACGCTGAGGCAGCCGAGCACGATCAACGGAGCGCCGAGAAGCGCGAGCCAGGTTTTCATGTTCGAAGTCAGAATCGCGAAGCCCAGTAAATGACGCCGTAGATCGGCAGCCAGCTCAGCACGACGAAGTACCAGTACAACGCGTTCTCGCTGACATCGACGAGCCGCTTGCCTTCGAATGGCCCCGTGAAGAGCAGCACGGCGAGCACGGCGGTATCGACGGTGTCGGGTGCGTCGTATGCAGATCGAGCAGCAGCCAGACGACCGATCCGTACGCATTCGTGTACCAGCTCACGTTCAGGGCGGCGAACTCGAGCGCGCGTATCACGAGAAACGCGATAGCCGAAACGAGGCAGACGGCGAGCCAGCGCGCCGCCCTTGCCCGGTCGCCGCGTTCCGCCGCATTCTTGGCGAGCTGGTTGGGCCATAGGCTTGCGAGCAGCACGAGCGTATTGAGCGTGCCCCACGATAGGCCCGGCGCATCAGCCGCCATCGGCCAGGCCGGGGCGCGCGTGCGCAAATAGAAGTACATCATCGCGGCGATGGCGAACACCGTGCCTTCGGTGCCTTCGATTAGCATCAGGCCCCTCGTGCTCCACCACATCACGCTGCGGTGACCGAAGGCGAAGGTCGGCAGCGTGCGCACGTCGAGCACCGGCTGCGCCGTGCCGTCCGGGCCGGGATGAGCACGCGCCGCGCGCGTATCCGCACTCATGGCCGTTGCTCCTGCGCGAGCGCAATGCGGTTCTCGCCGCATTTGGCCAGAACCAGCCGATCGTCGCGACCGCTACCGGCAGCGAGGCCCATACGACCGCCCACGGCGTATAGATCGATCCGATGAAAAGGATGGCGGTCGCCACGGCGCTCGCGAACGGCCAGATGGAAGGCGTCGGGAACATCGGACGATGATCGGGCTGCGCATCGAGCACGCTCGTCACCAGCACCTCGCGCGCGTCGGCGGCGAGTCCCGCGACGAAGGCCGGCTGCGCGGATGGCTCCCACAACGGGTCGCGGCCATGCACGACCGGGATCGCATCGAAGTTGTGCGGCGGCGGCGAGGGCACGCTCCACTCGAGCGTGCCCGCACCCCACGGGTCGGCGCACGCGCGCTCGCTGCCGCGCATGCTCTTCGCGACATTGACGACGAAGAGCAGCACGCTCGCCGCGATCATTTACGCGCCGACGGTCGCGGTCAAGTTCATGCTGTCCCAGCCGAGTCCGTGCGGGTAGGTCCAGACGCGCCGCGGCATGCTTTCGAGGCCGAGCAGATGCATCGAAGAAGGTCATGTTGAAGCCGATGAAGAACAGCCAGAACTGCCACTTGCCGAGCCGCTCGCCGAGCATGCGGCCTGCGAACTTGGGGAACCAGTAGAAGAACGCGCCGAAGAGCGGAAACACGGCGCCGCCCAGCAGCACGTAATGTAGATGCGCGACGACGAAGTAGGTATCGTGAACCTGCAGGTCGAGCGGGACGGACGCGACCATGATGCCGGTCATGCCGCCCATCACGAGAATGAAGAAGAACGCGAGCACGAACAGCAGGGGCGTGCGCAGGACGAGCCGCCCGGTCCATAGCGTGCCGATCCAGCAGAAGATCTGGATCGCGGACGGAATCGCGATCATCAGGCTCGCGGCCGTGAAGAAGCTCTTGCCCAGCTCGGGAATGTTCGTCGCGAACATGTGGTGCACCCACAGGCCGAACGAGAGGAACGCGGTGCCGATGAGCGCGAGCACCATCGCCGGATAGCCGAACACCGGGCGGCGCGCGAAGGTCGGAATGATCGACGAGATGAAGCCGAGCGGCGGGATGAAGATCAGATACACCTCGGGATGGCCGAAAAACCAGAAGAGGTGCTGCCACAGGAGCACGTCGCCGCCCTTGGCGGGGTTGTAGAAATGCGTGCCGACGAGCCGATCGAGAATGAGCGCGGTGCTGCACAGCATGGCCGCGGGCATCGCGAAGACGACCATGAACTGCGTGACGAGTGTCGCCCATACGAAAAGCGACATGCCCGGCGCGCGCAGCTTGAAGATCGTCGTGATGAGCACCACGGCTTCGAGCAGGCCGGAGAGCTCGGTGAAGGTGATCATCTGCGCCCAGATGTCGGCGCCCTTGCCGGGCGAATAGTCGGGACCGGCGAGCGGCACGTAGCTGAACCAGCCGGCGTTCGGCGCAGTGTTCACGACGAGCGACGCGAACAGCAGGACGCCGCCGAACAGGAACACCCAGTACGCGTAGGCGTTCATGCGCGGAAACGCGATGCTGCGCGCGCCGATCATCAGCGGCACGAGGAACGCGGCGACCGCCTACATGACCAGCACGGCGAAGAGGAACATCATCGTCGTGCCGTGCATCGTGAAGAGCTCGTTGTAGAGGTTCGGGCCGATGAGGCGCTGGTCCGGCCGCGCGAGCTGCGTGCGCATGGCGAGCGCGAGCAGCCCGGCGAGCAGGAAGAATACGAACGTCGTCACGATGAAGCGGCGGGCGATGGTCTTGTGGTCGATCGCGCTTAACATGCCGATGAAGCCGGGCGGATCGCGCCACGTCGCGGCAAGCGCCTCGCGCTCGGCAAGCGGCGCGTGCGGACCATCGAGGAGAGGCGCGGCGCTCGGCTCGTCGCTCATTGGGAGCGTCTCCATCCAGGTGAGCAGCGCCTGCAGATCGGCGGGCGGCAGACGCGTGGGCAGCATGACCGTGCCGGGCTTGAGCGTGCGCGGATCGAGGATCCATCCGGCGAGGTTGCCGCGATTGTTGGCGAGCGTGCTGGCCGCGATGAACTGCCTGCTCGCGACATGGGTGAGATCGGGGCCGATCGCGCCGCGCGCATCGGTTCCGCGCACGGCGTGGCAGCGCGCGCAGTCCTGGCTCATGAAGTCGTCGCGGCCGTGCGCGGCCATCTCGTCCGGAGGCGCGGGAGCCGGCTCGCGCTGCCGCGCGGCCCACGCTTCGTATTGCTCAGGCGGTTCGGCGACGATCGAGAACGCCATCAGCGCGTGTTCGTAGCCGCAGAATTCGGCGCACTGTCCGCGATACACGCCCGCCTTGTCCGCGCGGAATTCGATGGTCGCGTCGCGGCCCGGAATTATGTCTTTCTTGCCATGCAGATTCGGCGCCCACAACGTATGAATGACGTCGGCGGCCTTCAGCGACACGACGACCGGGCGGCCCACCGGCCGTGCAGCTCGTTGGCGAGCGTGAAGCCGGGCGCGCCGCTGTCGGACGAATAGCGCGCCTGCCACCACCATTGATAGCCCGTCATCTCGATACGCAGCGCGTTGTCCACGGGCAGGCGCGACAGTGCGCGGTCGGTGAGCACGTCCGCGAGAACCAGTCCGAAAAGCAGAAAAGCGGATACGCCCGTCGCCGCGATCACCCAGAAGCACACGCGCGGCTGCGGATTGCCCGCGACGGAGACATCCGCGGGCGTCGCGCGGTCGGCGCGCGGGGCGCGCATCATCGCGATCAGGCATGCAAGAAGGATCGCCGCGAAGACCAGGCAGCAGACGATCAGCGTCAGTTGCCACAGCTCGAGGATGCGGCTGGCCTGAATGCCTGCGGGGCTCAATGCGCTTTGCATGGTCGGTCGGCGAGTCTTCCGGTGTCGGGCGTAGGATGCGTGCCCGGAGCCGTTGTGGATAGACAGAAGCCGGACAGCGACATGCAGCCTTCAGCAATCGGCGTTCCGCACGAAGCAGAGCGGTGGCGTCCGATCGGCCGTGCTGTACGCCGGCTTTATGCGCGATGTTTCGCGCGGCGCGCCGGCGAGGGCCGCAGACAATGCGCGATGGCGAGCGCTCCGAGCGACATCGCGGCGAGCGTCGCCAGCGGAAACGTGCCGGCCGTATGCGCGGCGATGAGCGCGGGTCGCTTCCGCGCGACGAGTTGCATTCTCCGTCCGGTCATCCGCTACCCGAGTTCGCCGAGCTGCGAGGCGAGCGCACGCTCGGCGGTCGGAAGCAGGACGGTTTCCTCGTCCGCGACGTGATGCATCACTTCCTGCATGAGCTGCATGAAGCGTGCGTCGAAGGCGGCGTCGTGAGGGCCCATCGCCCGCAGCTTCGCGATGTCCGCTCTCATCCTGTCGTGCTCGGGCCCGGCCTTGCGGAGCATCTCGTCCCCCGGCAGGGCGATGCCGAGCGCCGGGTAGAAAATCTCCTCCTCCAGCTGCGCGTGGATCTCCAGCGCCGTGCAGGTCAGTCCGACGATGGCCCGCTTTCTCCACCACGGCGTGCCGGCGTGATAGCAGTGGAAAGCCGCCATGACGTGCGTGTGATCCATGCGGATGATCGTGGTGATCGAGGGCGAGCAGGTAGGGATGTCCACTTTGGCTCCTTCGCGCCGGGCGCCTTCCTGTCGAGCAATCGATATGCCCATCGCGCGCCGGTCGGACGGGCGGCCCCCTCGGTCGAGCCGGATCGCGCGCTATCTGCTATCGTCCGTGCCATGCCAACGATCATCACCGTGTCCAATCTGTCCAAGACCTACGGGTCGGGCTTCCGCGCGCTCCGGAACGTGAACCTGGAGATCCGGCGCGGCGAGATTTTCGCGCTGCTCGGGCCGAACGGCGCCGGCAAGACCACGCTCATCAGCACCATCTGCGGCATCGTGAATCCGAGCGAGGGCAAGATCACCGTCGCCGGCCATGACATCGCCGCGGATTACCGCGCCGCGCGCGCGATGATCGGCCTCGTGCCGCAGGAGCTCACCACCGACGCCTTCGAGACCGTCTGGGCGACCGTGTCGTTCAGCCGCGGGCTGTTCGGCCGGCCGAAGAATCCGGCGCACGTCGAAAAGGTGCTGAAGGCGCTCTCGCTCTGGAGCAAGAAGGACAACAAGATCATGACGCTCTCGGGCGGCATGAAGCGGCGCGTCCTGATCGCGAAGGCGCTCGCGCACGAGCCGGACATCCTTTTTCTCGACGAGCCCACCGCGGGCGTCGACGTCGAGCTGCGGCGCGACATGTGGGACCTCGTGCGCGAGCTGAAGTCGAACGGCGTGACCATCATCCTGACGACGCACTACACCGAGGAGGCGGAGGAGATGGCGGACCGCATCGGCGTCATCAACCGTGGGGAAATCGTGCTCGTCGAGGAGAAGCACGAGCTCATGCGCAAGCTCGGGCAGAAGAAGCTCACGCTGCAGCTCGAGCATCCGCTCGGGGAGATTCCGGCGGCGCTCCTGCCCTATGGCCTCGCCCGCTCGGCGGACGGCGCTGAACTCACCTACACTTACGACGCGCACGACGAGCCGGGCCGCATCATCGCGCTGTTGCGCCACGTCGACGAAGCCGGCGTGCGTTTCAAGGACCTGCAAACGACGCAGAGCTCGCTCGAAGACATCTTCGTGAGCCTCGTCAGGGAAGCCAAATGAATCTATACGCTGTTCGTGCGATCTACCGTTTCGAGATGGCGCGCGCCGGGCGCACGCTGATGCAGAGCATCGTGTCGCCGGTCATTTCCACGTCGCTCTATTTCGTCGTGTTCGGCGCGGCCATCGGCTCGCGCATTCCGGAAGTCGACGGAATCAGCTACGGCGCGTTCATCGTGCCGGGGCTCGTGATGCTGTCGCTGCTCACGCAGAGCATCGCCAACGCGTCCTTCGGCATCTACTTTCCGAAGTTCACGGGCACCATCTACGAGCTGCTGTCCGCGCCCGTGTCGTACTTCGAGCTCGTCCTGAGCTATGTCGGCGCGGCCGCCACCAAGTCCGTCATCCTCGGCTTGATCATTCTTCTGACCGCGCGGCTGTTTGTGCCGCTCAGAATCGATCATCCGGTCTGGATGATCGTCTTCCTGTTGCTCACGTCCGTGACGTTCAGCCTGCTCGGGTTCATCATCGGTATCTGGGCGGACGGCTTCGAGAAACTGCAGATCATTCCGCTGCTGATCGTCACGCCGCTCACGTTTCTCGGCGGCAGCTTCTATTCGATCAACATCCTGCCGCCGTTCTGGAAGGCCGTCGCGCTGTTCAATCCGGTCGTCTATCTGATCAGCGGCTTTCGCTGGAGCTTTTACGGACTCGCGGATGTCCAAGTCGGCGTGAGTCTCGGCATGACGGTAGTATTTCTGGCGGTATTCGTCGCGATCATCGCGTGGATCTTCAAGACGGGATACCGGCTCAAATCGTAGCGCGGCGCGCCGGCGAGGCGACCGGGCATGAGGGCGTTCATCGGATGAAAATCATGAGACGCACGAAGCGCAGTCTTTTCGGCATGATGGCGAGCGTGTTCATCGGCGGCACGGCGCGTTCGGCTCCGGCGTGGATATATGAAGTCGATCACAGCACCGCCGATTGGCGGCGGCGCCTCTCCCCCGAGCAATTCCGCGTGCTGCGGCGCGGCGGGACCGAGCCGCCGTTCGCGAGCCCGCTGCTCAACGAACGCCGCAGCGGCGTGTACCTGTGCGCGGGGTGCGATCTTCCGCTGTTCTCTTCGGCGGAGAAGTTTAACAGCGGCACCGGCTGGCCGAGCTTTTGGAAGCCGCTCGACGGAGCTGTCGCGATGCACGCGGACGCCGCCGGCCACATGCGCAACGAAGTGCATTGCCGGCGCTGCGGCGGGCATCTCGGCCACGTCTTCGACGACGGCCCGAAGCCCACGGGCCTGCGCTACTGCATGAACGGTGCGGCGCTCGTCTTCCACCCGGAAGACGACTGATGCGGCGCTGCCCGATCAATCTTTCTCCGGACTTTCGATGAACGCTCCCGAACTCGAGCTCGACGGCGCGAAAACCGCGCTCGTGCTGATCGACCTGCAGGCGGGCATCGTCGCCTTGCCCGTGCAGGCGCACGAAGCAATTCCAGGGCAGGAACTGGCCGCCGTGCGTGTGTCCGGAAAGCTGCAGCGTGAATCCGGCTTCGGCCGCGGCCGTGGCGCTGCGCGGCTGGTGCGCGAGCAGCACGCGCACGGCGGCGTCGGCGGATGCGCCGCTGATCGCTTTCGCCGGATCGCTGCGATGCGCGGGATCGAAGCTGCCCGCGCCGTAATCGGTCACGCCCGCGACCACGGCCTGCGCGCCGTCGTGGTTCAGTACCACGTGCTGGTTGAGCAGCACGTTCAGCCCCAGGCGGCGGAATTCGGCAATCCACTTGTCGGCGCCCGAGTAGTACTCGTGATTTCCGGTGACGAGAAACGCGCCGTGCCGCGCGCTCAGCCCGGCAAGCGGACGCATATGGTCGGCGAGATGCGGCACCGAGCCGTCGACGACGTCGCCCGTCACGGCGATCAGATCCGGCTGCAGCCCGTTCACGGCGGCGACGATGTGCTCCACGTAACCGCGCTTGATGGTCGGACCGACATGGATGTCGCTGATTTGCACGATGGTGAAGCCGTCGAGCGCGGCGGGCAGATTCTCGATGGGCACATCGACGCTCACGACTGGGGCGCGCCGCCGCGCGTTGTAGAAGCCGATCGCGGAGAACAGCACGGCGAGCGCCGGCGAGCCGACGGGCGCGCCGCGCAGCCAGTCCACGAGATGCACGAAGAAGACCATGACATCGCGTGCGAAGGTCAGCAGCAGGAGCGAGGAGAAGAAGCCGAGCGCGGTTAGCCCGAGCCAGGCGAGGCGGTCGGCGAGCGGTTGCGCCTCGATCGAGCGCGCCGCCATGCCGAGCGGAATGAAGACGACCGAGGCCACAAGCAGCGCCGCCGCCAGCACCTTGAGCGGCAGACCCACCGGTGCGTCCGGAATGAGCCGCACACCGACATAGATGTGAAACAGAATGCCGATGCCGATGAAGCGGATGAAGAAAGCCGAGCGTCGCATAGCGCCCCCTGGGAGATCGATGAAGCGACAAAGGCCGGCCGCATGCGCCCGCGACGGATATGGAACCGATTTTACCGGTTTGCCGCCGCGCACGCCTTGATGGCCCGCGCCGTCGGGGCGACGGCGAATCGTAATATATCGTTCGGGACGTTGGACGCGCGTGCGGCTTACGCAGTATAAAGGAGGACGGCGCTTCGATCGCAGTGGCAGTGTTCAGGAAAGTTAAATTGGTACTGCAAATTTCAATCGAGGAATTAATACCATGGACGTGAAACAGTGCGTCATTACGATTCTTTCCGTCGCGGCAATGGCCGCTTCGGCGGGCGCGGCGCTCGCGCAGGACCAGCCGCTCGCGAAGACCGCTGAACAGGTCGTCGGCCAGGCACAGCCGATCTACGTTCAGGCGCAGATCGTGGGGATCGACCCGGCCAGCCGTTCGCTGACGATTCGCGGTCCGCGGGGCCTTTCGACGGTTCTGGTGAACAAGGAAGTCACGAACTTCGACCAGTTGCATGTGGGCGATCGCGTCGATGTCGATTACAAGAATGCGTTGCTCGTGAGCGCTGAGAAGGTGAAGGGCGGCGGGAAGGGCGAGCGCCAGCGCGTCGATACCACGAGCTATCAGCCGACATCGGGTCCGCAGGGTGTAACGGGCTTCGACGCGACGCGTCAGGTCGAGGTCATCGCGAGTCGCGGCTGTAGAAGTAGGTCGCGAGGCCGAGCGAGCGGGCCGAAGGTTTCTTCCTTTGCCACTTTCATGTCGGGCGTGACACCGGTCAGCACGGTCGGCTCGAAGAAACCGTGTCCGAGCGCGTGACGTTTGCCGCCCAACGCGACCGATGCACCCTTGGCGAGCGCATCCTCGATATGCGATTCTACCTTCTTCACGGCTGCTTCGTTGATGAGCGGCCCGAGCGCCACGCCGCTTTCCGTGCCGCGCCCGACCTTGAGCCCGCCGACTGCCGCCGCCATTTTCTGCACGAAGGCGTCGTAGACGCGTTCGTGCACGTAGAAGCGGTTGGTGCACACGCAGGTCTGTCCGCTGTTGCGATACTTGGAGGCGATCGCGCCTTCGACCGCGGCGTCGATATCGGCGTCGTCGAAGACGCGATGAAGGGTGCGTTGCCGCCGAGTTCCAGCGTGACCTTCTTGACGGTCGGCGCGCTTTGCGCCATCAGCAGGCGGCCGACCGCGGTCGAGCCGGTGAAGGAGAGCTTGCGCACGACCGGGTTGCTGGTCATTTCGCCGCCGATCGCCTTCGGGTCGCCGGTCAGGATGCTGAGCACGCCGGGCACGCCTGCGCATTCGGCGAGGACGGCCATCGCGAATGCGGAGAACGGCGTTGCTTCGGCGGGTTTCACGACGATCGGGCAGCCGGCCGCGAGCGCCGGGCCGACCTTGCGCGTAATCATGGCGGCGGGGAAGTTCCACGGCGTGATAGCCGCGCAGACGCCGATGGGTTCCTTGGTCACGACGATTCGCTTGTCGGCGGCGGGCGTAGCAAGCGTGTCGCCGGCGACGCGCTTGCCTTCCTCCGCGAACCATTCGATGAACGACGCGGCGTAGGCGATTTCGCCTTTTGCCTCGGCGAGCGGCTTGCCTTGTTCGGTGGTGAGGATGAGGGCGAGACCGTCGGCGTTGGCGATCACGAGACGAACCAGCGACGCATGATGACCGCGCGTTCCTTGGCCGTTTCGCTTTGGTTTTGCGTGGAACTTGTTTTCTTAGTGGTCTATTGGCGTTGCCCCTGTGCGGGGCGGCAGTCACTTTCTTTGCTGCTGCAAAGAAAGTGACCAAAGAAAGCAGCTTTGGGCCCAGAGTGCTTCAAGCAAATTCGCCGTCATGGTTCGGACTGGCCCAGCCTCTAAGTGTCGCCCTCAAAGGACCAATGGGGCTTGGCTCGCGCACGGTCTGCCCCCTCGTATTGCATGACAGACTGGTTCAGCCCCAAAGAGCGCCGGCCCGCTTCGCGGCCGAAGGGGAAATCGGGTCCGTCCGTACTTCTTTACTAACGCCTCCATCTCATTGCTTCTGCCGAACGGCGGTTTCCCTTGCATACCCTGCGGCAGCGCGTAGCGCAGTGCCGGAGCTTGCTAGTGCTGAACCGGCGCGCTAAAGGGTTTCGGGTGGCAGACCGTGCGCGGTCCAGGCCCGATTAGACCTATGAGGGCACTCGCTACTGAGCCCACGAAGGAGGAGAACACGAAGGAGGAGAAAAATGGCCAACGTGCGTGTGACCGCGGGCGGAAGAAAAGCTGCTTTCTTTGCAGCAGCAAAGAAAGTGACTGCCGCCCCGCACAGGGGCAGTGCTAATAGACCGATAAGAAAAACAAGTTCCACGAAAACCGAAGCAAGGAAACCAAGGAGAAACCCAAACGCGAGACAGACCCAAACCCCGCCTCGCGCAGCGAAAAAAGAATCCCGTTACACCGCAGCCCCGATGGTTTCCGTCAACACATCCTCAAGAATCCCAAGCGCTTCCTCAAAAACCTCATCCTGAATGGTGAGCGGAAACAGGAAACGAACGACGTTCGAATAAACCCCGCACACGAGCAGCAACAACCCGCGCTCCAGCGCGCGCGTCTGCACGAGCTTGGCGAAAGCCGCATCCGCATCATGCGAACCAGGCTTGCAAAACTCGACCGCGATCATCGCGCCCGGACCACGCACATCGGCGATCTGCGGCACGTCAGCCTTGAGCGCCTCCAGCTTCGCCTTGAGCCTGTCGCCGAGCCGAGCGGCGCGCTCGCAGAGCTTCTCGTCATTGATGATGTCGAGCACCGCATGCGCCGCCGCCACCGCCAGCGGATTGCCCGCATACGTGCCGCCCAGTCCGCCGGGCGCCGCAGCATCCATGATCTCCGCGCGGCCCACGACGCCCGACAGCGGCATGCCGCCCGCGAGCGACTTCGCAATCGTCATCAGATCCGGCACCACGTCGTAGTGCTCCATCGCGAAGAGCCTGCCGGTGCGCGCAAAGCCGGTCTGCACTTCATCCGCGATGAGGAGAATGCCGTGCTCGTCGCAGATCCGGCGCAGGCCGCGCACGAAATCCGCCGGCGCCGGATTGAAGCCGCTCTTGCCCTGCACGGGTTCGAAGATGATCGCCACGACACGCTTCGCTTCGATGTCCGGACACGCTTCGCTTCGATGTCCGCCTTGAACAGATGCTCGATCGCGCGCAGCGAATCCTCCACCGACACGCCGTGCAGCGGATTCGGAAACGGCGCGTGAAAGACGTCCGACGGGAACGGCCCGAAGCCGATCTTGTACGGCGCGACCTTGCCGGTGAGCGCCATGCCCATCAGCGTGCGGCCGTGAAAACCGCCCGTGAAGGCGATCACGCCCGGACGGCCCGTCGCGGCGCGCGATCTTCACCGCGTTCTCGACGGCTTCCGCGCCCGTCGTGAAGAAGGCCGTTTTTCTTCGCGTGCGAACCCGGCGTGCGGGCGCTCACCTTCTCGGCGAGCGATACATACGACTCGTAGGCACGATCTGATATGCCGTGTGCGTGAAGCAGTCCAGTTGCGCGCGGATCGCCTCGACGATCTTCGGATGACGATGCCCCGTGTTGTACACCGCGATGCCCGCCGCGAAATCGATGAAGCGACGACCCTCGACGTCCCACAGTTCCGCGTTCTCGGCGCGCGCCGCGTAAAAGTCGCACATCACGCCCACGCCGCGCGGCGTCGCGGCATTCTTGCGGGCTTGCAGGTCGGCGTTCTTGAGGGCGGTGCTCACGGGGGAATCTCCTTCGCGCGGGACGCGCTTCAAATGCAACGAGGGTCTGTCGAGGCCACATCGGCCGGCTGAATTCAAGACAACTATAGTAAGATTTGGCCCTCAAGTTCAGAGCCATTTCAATGAATCTATAGGAGCCAATTCGATGTCCAACCGCGCCAGCGTGCTTTCGGACTGGCTTGCGCAGCGCATCGACCGCGCCAGCGGCCAGCCGATCTACCGGCAATTTGCACCGGCTCCTGCAGCAGGCGATCCTCACGCGCGAGCTCGCCGCCGGCGCGGCTGCTCGCGACGGAGCTCGGCGTCGGGCGCAATACGGTGACGCAGGTGTACGAGCAACTCGCGCTCGAAGGCTATGTCTCGTCGGCGACGGGGCGCGGCACTTTAGTCGCCGACAGCGCGCCCGACGAGATCCTCTTCGACGACCCGCCGCCCGCGGCCACCGCGCCGTGTGGCACGCAATCGACGCTCTCGGCGCGCGGCGCGCGCCTGGTTTCGGGCGCGGGCGTCTCGAAACGCCAGGGCGGCGCGTTCATGCCGGGCGTATCGCGCTTTCCGTCGCGCGTGTGGAACCGCCTGCACGCGAAATACTGGCGCCGTCCGCTGCCCGATCTGCTGACCTACGCGTCCAGCGGCGGCCACCCGGGACTGCGGACTACCTGCGCACGTCGCGCTCGGTGCGCTGTTCGCCGGAGCAGATCGTCGTGACGACGGGCATCCATCAGTCGATCGACCTCGCCGATGCCGGCGACACGATCTGGACCGAAGACCCGTGCTACTGGGGCGTGCGCAGCGTGCTGCAGGTGTCGGGCTTCGATCTGAAGGCGATTCCCGTCGATGCGGAAGGCATCGCGCCCGCGCCCGCCGATCTCGCCGCGCTGCCAAAGCTGATGCTCGTCACGCCGTCGCATCAATATCCGCTCGGCATGGTGATGAGTCTCGCGCGCCGTCGGATGCTGCTGGAATATGCGCGCCAGCATCGCTGCTGGATCAGCGAGGACGACTACGACAGCGAGTTCCGCTACGGCAGCCGCCCGCTCGCGTCGCTGCAGGGCATGGACACGGGCGGCCAGGTGATCTACGTTGGCAGCTTTGGCAAGACGCTCTTTCCGGGGCTGCGGATCGGCTATGTCGTCGTGCCGGAGGCGCTCGCGGAGAGCTTCGCGATGGCGAGCGCCGAGCTCTATCGCGAAGGGCAATTGCTGCAGCAGGCGGTGCTCGCGGAGTTCATCGAGCAAAGGGGCACTTCACGTCGCACATCCGGCGCATGCGCGTGCTCTACGGCCAGCGCCGCGACGTGATGCTCGCGACCATCGCCGGCCGCTACGGCGACACGCTCGCCATCGCCGGCGGCGACGCCGGGCTGCATCTCGTGCTGAAGCTGCCGAAGCACGTGGACGATCGCGCGGTCGCCGCCGCGGCGCTGGCGGAGAACATCGTTGTGCGGCCGCTGTCGGGTTATTACGCGCATCGGCCGGACGCGGAATCCGGCTTGCTGATCGGCTATGCGTGCGTGCCGGACGAGGACATCGCGCCGGCGTTCGCCAGGCTCGCGGACGTAATCGACCGTTTTCTGCGCTGAACCGGTCGAAACTTCACGGCTCGCTTTCGCCGGCGGAAAAAATCGCGCGCGGAACTGGAAAGGTGGGCGGATGTGGAGGATCATGTGCGCCGTTTTCCGTGTATCCGCATCGCGCGGCGCCGCGAGCCGGGCCGCGCGACTCAATTTAGCAAGGATTTCTCCACGACGACTTCCTCGTCCGACCGACGCCTCACCGTCATCGCCGATCTCTCCGATGACGCGCCGTCGCTGCGCGAGATCCGTCACGACATCCACCGTCATCCCGAACTCTCGTTCGAGGAGACGCGCACCGCGGCGCTCGTCGCGGAACGGCTGGAAGAGTGGGGCTGGCAGGTGACGCGCGAGGTCGGCGGCACGGGCGTGGTCGGCACGCTGAAGGCGGGCGACGGCACGAAGAGCATCGGCCTGCGCGCCGACATGGACGCGCTGCCGATCATCGAGCAGACCGGCAAGCCCTACGCCAGCGAGGCGCCTGGCAAGATGCACGCGTGCGGCCACGACGGCCACACGACCATGCTGCTCGGCGCGGCGCGGCATCCGGCGCGCACGCGGCGCTTCAACGGCACGGTGCATCTGTACTTTCAGCCGGCGGAGGAGCACGGCGTGCCGAGCGGCGCGCAGAAGATGATCGAGGAAGGCCTGTTCGAGCGCTTTCACTGCGATGCCGTGTTCGGCGTGCACAACCATCCCGGCGCGCAGCCCGGCACGTTCCTGTTTCGCAAGGGGCCGTTCATGGCGGCGGGCGATCAGGTGTCGATCGTGATCGAGGGCGTCGGCGGCCACGCGGCGCGCCCGCACCTCTCGGTCGATCCGGTCGTCGTGACAGCGAGCATCGTGATGGCGCTGCAGACGATCGTGGCGCGCAACGTCGATCCGGCGCAGCCCGCCGTCGTCACGATCGGATCGATGCACGCGGGCACGGTCAACAACGTGATTCCGAACCGCGCGACGCTCGAGCTCTCCGTGCGCTCGTTCAGCCCGCAAGTGCGCGAGCTGCTCAGGCAGCGCATCGAGGCGCTGGTCGAATCGCAGGCCGCGAGCTACGGCGCGAAGGCGACGGTGAAATATCTGGAAGGCTATCCGGTCGTCGTGAATTCGGACGCGGAGACGGAGTTCGCGATTCAGGTGGCGCGCGAACCGGCCGGCGAGGAGAACGTCGTCGCGCACGCCGATCTGTTAATGGGCAGCGAGGATTTCGCGTTCATGCTGCAGCAGCGGCCGGGTTCGTTCCTGCGCATCGGCAACGGCGCGGGCGAGGACGGCTGCATGGTGCCCCGCACTACGACTTCAACGACCGGAATCTGCCGGTCGGCGCGGCGTACTGGGCGCGGCTGGTGGAGCGTTTCCTGGCGTAGCGGCAGAACACGCTCCCCGCGCGGAGCCTCAGGCCGGCAGCCTGAAGCTCCCGATCGCCTCGCGCAGCACGTCCACCTGATCCTTTAGCGAATGTGCGGCCGCGGCCGCCTGTTCGACGAGCGCGGCGTTCTGCTGTGTCACCTGATCCATCTCGACCACCGCGCGGTTCACCTGCTCGATGCCCGCGCTCTGCTCGCTCGACGCGTGGCTGATCTCGCCGAGGATCTCGTTGACGCGGCGCACCGACTGCACGATCTCCGTCATCGTCGCGCCCGCGTTCGACACGAGCGACGCGCCTTGCGCAATCGTCTGCGTCGAGGTCTCGATGAGCGCCTTGATTGATCTCCTTCGCCGCCGTGGCCGAGCGTTGCGCGAGGCTGCGCACCTCGGCCACGACGACCGCGAAGCCGCGTCCCTGTTCGCCCGCGCGCGCCGCTTCCACGGCCGCGTTGAGCGCGAGGATATTGGTCTGGAACGCGATGCCGTCGATCACGCCGATGATGTCGCCGATCTGCTGCGAGCTCGCGGTGATGCGCGTCATCGTGTCGATCACGTTGTCGACGACGCCGCTGCCGCGCGTCGCCACGTCCGCCGCCTGCTCCGCGAGACGCGCGGCCTGCGCCGCGCTTTCCGCGTTGCTCTTCACGTTGGCGGTCATCTGGTCCATGCTCGAAGCGGTCTGCACGAGCGCGGCCGCCTGCTCCTCGGTGCGCTGCGACAGATCGGTGTTGCCCGCCGCGATTTCCGAGGCGCCCACGTTGATGTTCTCGGTGCCGTTGCGCACGCGCGAGACGGTTTCCACCAGTCCGCGCTGCATCATGCCGAGCGCGTGCAGGAGGCTCGTGGTGTCGTTCGGATGCACGTCGACGGTGCTCGTCAGGTCGCCGTGTGCGATGCGGTGCGCCGCGCCGACCGCGAGCTCCAGCTCGCCGCCGAGATTGCGCCGGATGCTGGGCAGGACGACCAGCATCGCGGCCGTCGCGACGCCGCCCAGCGCCGCCGTGATCGCGAGCCAGCGCAGCGCGCTCGCCCAGAACGCGGCCTGCAGTCGTCCATGTACATGCCGGTGACGATATACCAGTCCCACTGCGCGAAGCGTTGCGAGTAGGAGAGCTTGCCGACCGGCTTGTCGCTGCCCGGCTTCGGCCACAGATAGCTGACGAAGCCGCCGCCCGGCCGGTCGCCCGCCTCACGATATCAGCGAACAGGTGATTGCCCGCCGGATCCGTGTACGTCGAGAGATCCTGCCCGTTCATGGCGGGCTTGATCGGATGCATCACCATCCTCGGATGCGAATCGTTGACGGAGAGATAGCCGTCCGTGCCGTAGCGAATCGCGCCGATCACTTCGAGTGCGCGCTTTTTCACTTCATCTTCGCCGAGCGTCTTGTTGGCGGCGAGCGCCGCGAAATGCGCGGTGATCGCATACGCCTCGTTGACGAGGGTCTTCAACTGCTCCTCGCGGTCGTCGATCATCGACGTCCGGTTTTGCCACGCCCCGATGATTCCGATCGCGATCAAGCCGATCCATAGCACGGCGATCAGCGAGCCGAGCTTTCTGTTCAAGGTCATTCCGTTCATGTGTGCGTCCGTCGTTTCTTTGCGTGGTCCGTGGCGACGGCGCATGCCGCCGCCTGCCCGCTTTACGGCAGGCGCTGCGGCGAATGTAGGGCGGGAATACCCGTAGCGGCTGGATCCGGCTCGAAGCGTGGACGAGGCGTCAGAGGCGGCGAATCGGATCCTTGTCGGGCGGCGCGTCGGGATGCTGCGGCTCCTCCGGACGATGTCCCGGCGAGGGCGGCGTGAGCGGATCGGCTTCCGGATCGCGGTTTGGGTCCGCGACGGGATCCGGAACGGGATTGGTCTGCATGTCGAATTTCATGATGTTCCTCGAAAGGCGGTTCGGCGCGCGCACGGCCGCCTCAGACGGACTCGTGCGCCGCCGGCATGTGCAGCGTGAACGGATGGCCCGGATGAGCCTCGCCCGTGCCTGAAAGCGCGGCGCGGGCGCGCGCCGCGATCGCGTCGCTGCCGGTGTCGCGCGGATGCTCGTCGAGCACGATATGCGGCGTGCCGAGCGCGCGGGCGGCCGCGACGGGCGAGGACGCCGCGGCGTCGTCGGAGACGAGCAGGCGCGCATTGGCGATCAGCCGCGGCAGCGTGCGCGGCGTGACGGCCCCGCGAGAAACAGCGCGGCCGTCTGCATCGCGCCCAGAACGCCGGCCGTGCGCTCGGGATCGGGCGCGTCGCTGACGATGGCGATCTGCCAGCCGTCGGCGGCGAGCTGGTCGGCGACATCGGCGTAACGCTCGGCGGGCCAGGCGGGCGCGGCATGATGGCTGCCCGGATGGATCAGCACGAGGCGCTCGCGCTCGATGCCGTGAAGCGCCGCGAGCGCATCGTACTCGGCATTGGCCGGAACGGGTGCGGCGTCCTCGGCTCCGGACGGGACGCCGCTCGGGGCGCCCGGCGTGTCGGGGATCAGCGCGACGGCGAGGTCCTCGCTCAAAGGGGAAAGGGGATTGGCTCGCATCTTGGCTCCTGCAAGTGGCGTGGCCTCGTTTCGAAGTTCCGCGATTCCGCGGCGACCGGGCACTTCCCAAGCACCCGCCATGCCCGGGCGGATGCGCCGCGATTGCGCGCGCCGCGCTTCTCGCGGGGGCGGCGACACGTACAGATTGTAACGGGAACCATGACAGTTTGATCGTCGCGCGGGGCATCTGTCAGGTATTGAAGGAGCCGCGGCGGCGCTCGTCAAGGAGCGCGGTTTGGAGGGCGGAAGCAAAAAAGCCGCCGTCTCGCGATGACGAGGCGGCGGCTCTCAGTGTGGCGTGCACCGTGGGCGCCGGGCGCTCAGGTTTCCGGGTTGCCGTCTTCGGCGGGCAGGGTCTTCGGCGTGAAGGCTTCGGCGCGGCGGCGGATGTCGTCGACTTCGCCGGTCGTGAAGGTGCGGTTGTCGGCGGCGAGCGCTTTCTGATACGACGCGCCTTCCGGCACGCGATGCAGGAGCGCGCGCAATTCGCCCTGCGTCGTCTGCTCGACCGGCTCGTAGTCGTAGAGGCCGAGCGCCAGTTCGGCGCGCTCGTGCAGGATGAACAGGCACGACGCGAACATCGCGACCGCGAGCACTTCCTGCGCGCCGAAGCGGAATTCGTGCGGCACCGGTGAGAACGGCAGCCACGCGACGAGCGCCGCGCCCGCGAGCGCCAGCGCGATGGTGGCGTTGAGCAGCAACCGCAGGCGCGCGACGATGCGCTCGCGTTCGGACCTCAACTGACCGGACGATTTCGGCACGAGGGCGGAGAGGGATTGTTGACGGCGGAGTTCCAGTTCCTGAAGCGGGAGAGCGGCCATGGATGTCGTGGTGGAACCATCGGTGAGCGCCGGAGCGGCGCGACACCGGTATAACGCGCGGCTTACAGGAAAGTTGACGGCGCTTTCGTCTTGTTTCGTCCTGTTGCTTCCTGTTGCATCTGCCGGACCGGTCAGCGCGTGGGGTCGCTGACGGGCGTGCGGATCATCGCGGTGCCGTCCGCGATCTGCCGTGTGAAAACGAGCGCCTCGACGATCGTCCCGAAGACTTCCGCGCGCACTTTTTCGTCGGTCAGGCGCAGCAGATACGACGGGTGATAGGCCGGTACGACGATGCATCCCTGGTGCTCGATGGTCTTGCCGAGATACTCGGAAAGCGCCGTGCGATGCCCCGTGAGCGCCTTCAGCGCGGTCGCCCCGAGCGCGACCACCACTTTCGGCGCGATGCGCTTCAGTTCCTCGTCGAGCCAGTAGCGGCAGGCTTCGCGCTCGCGCTGCGCGGGCGCGAGATGCGTGCGTTCGTCGCCGTGCGCTTCCCACTTGAAGTGCTTCACCGCGTTCGTCAGATAGAGCGATTCGCGCTCTACGTTCTGCGGGCTTTTCCAGTAGCGCGCCGGCATGTGCGACGCCATTTCGGCGGCATTCGCCTGCGCCGGTGCGAACGTGCTCTCGTAGTAGGCGAGCCAGAGCGCCTCGATGGCGTCGCCGCTCACCGCCTCGCCGCTCATTGCGGTTTCGCCGAAATCCATCGGCTTCTCCTCCGGCTCGCTCGTGCGGTCCGACGCACAGGAGCGAGCCGTCCCAGAAGGTGGCGCCGTGCGGCGTGGCGATCATCCACGTGGCGCTGCCCATGCGTGTCGCGAAGTACATGGCGGCGTGCTCCAGCAGGTCGTGCACCGGCTCGAACCAGCTGATGAACTCCGGCGGCCCGAACGACGCATCGCGGTGCCGGAAGCGCAGCACCTTGCGCATCTCTCTTTCCTCGGCCTCGACCGCTTCGATCATCCGGTGCAGCCGATGGCCATCCGCGTCCTGCGGCGACGCGACGGCGCGGTCGCCTTGAGTCCAGCGCCACAGCGCCTTGTAGAGAAACGGCCAGCGGTCCGGCGCGCGATAGCACGCCGCCGTTTCAAGCATGGCGAGGAACTCGCGGGCGATCTTCACCGGTTTTTTCGCGTTCGGATCCGCCGAGCCGGCTGGGGATGGCTCGATGGTGCCGAACACCGTTGCCGACGCATCCGATTCGCGCCACGACACCTCCTCCGGCCGTGCGCCCTCCATGAGGAGATCGCGCGCAGCAGTGCGCCAGGCGGCAAACGACGGATTAAGGATGATGCTTTTCATCGGCAAACGAAATCAGAAAAGTGCTGTATATACATACAGTAATTCTAGCGACGCCAACTGCCTTTGGGCAACTATTTGGGAATGATCGAACCCTTTTATGGGAGGCGTTTCAGGTGAGAGGGGTATGGGAACGGCCATTGCTGAAATTGATCCGCCGCGGCAATCGATTGTCTTGTCGATTTCTTGTCGATTTCTTGCGAACGACATCAATCGGGGGAGCCGCCATGCTTGCCATCGTCATACCTGCCCACAACGAAGCTGCGCACATCGGCGCGTGCGTGGCGGCTGCGTGTCGTGCCGCGGATCATCATCAATTGCCTTGGAGAGGGGGCGCGCGTGATCGTCGTGCTGGACAGTTGCACCGACGAGACTGGCGATATCGCGCGGGCGCTGGGCACGGATGTGTCGTCCATCGAGGCGCGCAACGTCGGCATGGCGCGCGCGCATGGCGCCGAGCGGGCGCTGGCTCGCCTTCACCGATGCGGATACGACCGTTGCCGAAGACTGGCTCGTGCGCCAGCTCGACTGCTGCGCCGATGCGTATGCGGCGTGATCGGCATGCGTGACTGGACGCTGCATATCGGCGCGGTGCGCGAGCACTTCGGGCGCACCTATACGGATGCGGACGGGCATCGGCACGTTCATGGCGCGAATCTGGGCGTATCGGCGGAGGCGTATTCGCGGGCGGGGGATTTCCGCCGCTCGAATCGAGCGAGGACGTGGCGCTTGTGGAGGCGCTCGTCGCGAGCGGGGCGCGGATCGAATGGAGCGCGGCGCCGCGCGTGGTGACGAGTGCCAGGACGGATTTTCGCGCTGCGAAGGGGTTTGGGGCAACGTTGCTCGAAGTGGGCAGGCGATATCTTGGTTCCTCGGGTATTGAGGATGAGGTTGGGGTTATTGCTGCATGATTTTCGTGGAACTTGTTTTCTTAGTGGTCTATTGGCGTTGCCCCTGTGCGGGGCTG
This sequence comes from Candidatus Paraburkholderia kirkii, assembly GCA_001189345.1. Classification (GTDB taxonomy): domain Bacteria; phylum Pseudomonadota; class Gammaproteobacteria; order Burkholderiales; family Burkholderiaceae; genus Caballeronia; species Caballeronia kirkii_B. Next base: position 22,868 of record LFKV01000021.1, on the reverse strand, counting down.
CAGTCACTTTCTTTGCTGCTGCAAAGAAAGTGACCAAAGAAAGCAGCTTTGGCTCGGAGTACTTCGATCGGGCTCGTCGTCATGATTGGGATTGGCCCAGCCCCTAAGTGTCGCCCTCAAAGGACGAACGGGGCTTGGCTCGCGCACGGTCTGCCTAGCTAGTGATCCAAGGACGCTGGTTCAGCACAAAAGAGCACCGGCCCGCTTCGCGGCCGAAGGGGAAATCGAGTATGCGCGTGCTTCTCTACTAACGCCTCCATCTCACCGCATCCGCCAAAGGCCGGTTTCCCTTGCATACCGGACGGCAACGCGCAGCGCAGTGCCGGAGCTTTTTGGTGCTGAACCAGTGTGCTAAGGGGGTGTCGGGCGGCAGACCGTGCGCGTGCCAGGCCCGATGGGGCCTATGAGGGCACTCGCTACAGAGCCCACGAAGGAGGAGAAAAGTGGCCAACGTGCGTGTGACCGCGGGCGGATGAGAAGCTGCTTTCTTTGGTCACGTTCTTTGCAGTAGCAAAGAAAGTGACTGCCGCCCCGCACAGGGGCAGTGCTTATAGACCACTAAGAAAACAAGTTCCATAGAAGCCCAAACCAACAGAGCCAACCCCCAAAAAAACATCAAACACCCTGCAAATCACCCGGCAAATCAACATCCCGCAACACATTCGGATCGTCGACCTCGACGATAACCGACGCATGAGTCGAAAAGAGCCCCCGCGCTCCCGCGTCCCCGTCGGGCGACGGGCGCCTCGCGGTACGCCAGACCGAACCCCACCGGATGCCCGCGCTTGCTGCGGTAAGCAGGCGCCACCAGCGCTTCTCCGCCATCGAGCGCACGGGCGACCGCTTCGTACGTGGCCGGTTCGGTCCACGGCATGTCCCCGAGCGCGACGAGCCCGCCGTCGGCCTCCGGCGTCGCTCGGACCGCGGCGGCAAGCGTCGCGCCCATGCCGCGCTCCGCATCGGCGCTGAAAATGACATTGCAGCCGGCTTCGTTCAGCACGTCGGCGAGCGCTTCTCCGCACCGGGCCGCACGACCGCGATCGCCTCGGCGGCAACGGCAAGCAGTCTGCGCGCCGACTGAAACACGATCGGCGTGCCGCCAGGAAGCGTGGCGAGCAGCTTGCTGTGGCGGCCGGAAGGGTCGAAGCGGGTGCCCAGGCTCGCCGCCAGCAGGATGCCGGTCGCGTTCGACGAATAGGTCATCGCGGCTGCTCGTGTGGGAATCGAATGGGCATTGTGCGGCGCATCGAAGGCCGTCGCAAGCACAAAAAACAAACGCGCGGCGGTCAGCCAGGACCGCCGCGCGGAACGCTTAACTTCATGCCGTCGTCGGCAGCACCTTGTCGAGCGTGATCGGCAGATCGCGCACGCGCACGCCTGTCGCGTGATACACGGCGTTGCCGAGCGCGCCCGCCACGCCCGTGATCCCGATCTCGCCGATCCCGCGCGCGCCGAGCGGATTGATCAGCGGATCGGGCTGAGCGACGAACGAGATGTCCAGCATGCCGATATCCGCGTTCATCGGAACATGGTACTCCGCGAGATTCGCGTTGGTATAGCGTCCGTAGCGCGAATCCATCTCGCTCTTCTCGAAGAGCGCCGAGCCCACGCCCCACACGATGCCGCCCATCATCGTGTAGGTGCCGGTGTCGAGATCATGCGTGCCGGAGGCGACCATCGCGATGCCGTCGGGCAGGATGCGCGCGATCGTCGACGCCTCGCTGCGGTTCGCCGGATACGTCGCCGTCGCAACGCCCCAGCCGATCAGCGCATTGCCCTCGCGCATCGAGCGCGGCGCGGCGCCGCGCCGCGCCTGTAGCACTCCACCAGCGCTTTCTCCGACCACGGCTTCTTTTCCTGCGGCTCCATGTCGGCGTGATTCTTCAGGCGGAACGCGAGCGGGTCCATCTTCAGCTGATACGCCATTTTGTCCATCGCCGATTCGAGCGCGAACAATCCGCTCGTCTCGCCGGGCGCGCGCATGAAGGTCGGCGTGCCGATGTCGAGCTTCACGAGCCGGTGCGAGGTCGACTGGTTGGGCACCGCGTACAGCATGCGCGAGACGATCGCCGAGCTTTCGGTCCAGTCCTCGAAGGTGGAGGTGGTCGAGATCACGTCGTGACGCATGCCGGTCATGACGCCGTCCTCGCGCGTGCTGATCTGGATGCGCTGCTCGGTATCCGGTCGGTTGCCGATCATGCCGAACATCTGCGGACGCTCGAGCACGAGCTTCACCGGCCGGCCGGTCTGCCTGGCGGCCATCGCCGCGAGCACGACGTGCGACCATACCGAGCCCTTGCAGCCGAAGCCCCCGCCGACAAACGGGCAGATCACCCGCACGTTGTCCTCGGGAATGCCGAAGAACTTCGCCACCGCGCTTCTCGTGCCGGAGACGCCCTGCGTCGCGTCGTAGAGCGTCAGGCTCGGCCCGTCCCAGCGGCGCGAGCGTCGCGTGCGGCTCCATCGGATTGTGATGCTCGTACGGCGTTGTGCGAATCGGCGACGACCACCGCCACCGGCTCGTTGCTGTAGCGCACTTCTGGTCTGCAGCAGCGTGAGCTTGCGCACCGCGGGCGGCTGGGCGTCGGGGACGCCGTCATTGGGCAGGCGCATCGCGTTCCGGTACGTCATCACGAGCAGCACGCCGGGCATCTCGCCTGCACGCGGCTCGTGTCGATAGACGCGATGCGGCCTTTCGCGACCGTGCTCGTGACGAGCACCGCATGGGCGAGCTTCGCGTCGGTGTTGTCGGCCGAATAGCGCGCCTGGCCCGTGACCTTCAGCACGCCGTCGGTGCGATCGAGCGGCTTTCCGATAACAGTCATGCGACACCTCCGGCCTGTTACACCGCGCGCACGATCGCGCGCTGCACGAGCGTCACCTTGAACGCGTTGTCGCGCCGCGGCTGCGTGCCCTGCACGGCGAGCGCGGCGGCGGCTTGCAGGGTCGGCCGGTCGAGCGGCTTGCCGACGAACGCCTGCTCGGTCGCGCTCGCGCGCCACGGCTTGTGCGCGACGCCGCCCAGCGCGATGCGCGCGCTGCATGGTGCTGCCGTCCATCTGCAGCGCCGCCGCGACGGACACGAGCGCGAACGCATAGCTCGCACGGTCGCGCACTTTCAGGTACTTCGACTTCGAATGATCCGCGAAAAGCGGCGGCGGCAGGTCGACCGAGGTAATCAGCTCGCCCGGCTGCAAGATCGTATCGAGATCGGGCCGCTCGCCCGGCAGGCGATGAAACTCCGTGAACGGAATCGTCCGCGCGTCGTTCGGGCCGGTCACGCGCACGACGGCATCGAGCGCCGCGAGCGCCACGCTCATGTCGGATGGATTCGTCGCGATGCATCGAGGACTCGCGCCGAGAATCGCGTGCATGCGATTGTTGCCGTCGATTGCCGCGCAGCCGCTGCCCGGGGTGCGCTTGTTGCACTGGGGAAAGCCGAGGTCGTAGAAATACGGGCAGCGCGTGCGCTGCATCAGATTGCCGCCAACCGTCGCCATGTTGCGCAGCTGCGCCGATGCGCCCGCGAGCAGCGCTTGCGACAGCAGCGGATAGCGCTCACGCACCCAAGCGTGATTGGCGGCGTCGCTGTTGCGCACCAGGGCGCCCAGGCGCAGGCCGCCCGTCGGGCAGCGCGGCGATGCCGTTCAGCGCATCGATGTGCGTGATGTCGACGAGCCGCATCGGCCGCATCACGCCGCCCTTCATGAGATCGAGCAGGTTGGTGCCGCCGCCAATGAACATCGCGCCCGGCTGGCTCGCTGCCTGCAGCGCGGCGCCGATGTCGGCGCCGCGCTGATAGGAGATCGCGCCCATGTGGCACTCCTTCAGGCGTTGCCCGAGGCGATCGACTTCACCGCCGCGACGATGTTCGGATACGCGTCGCAGCGGCAGATGTTGCCGCTCATGCGCTCGCGGATTTCGTCGTCGGACAGTTGCGCGGGGCGAAAGCGCACGTCGGCCGTGACCGCGCTCGCATCGCCCGCGCGGTACTCGGCGATGAGCGAGGTCGCCGAACACAGCTGCCCGGGCGTGCAGTAGCCGCACTGGAAGGCGTCCTTCTCGATGAACGCGCGCTGCAGCGGCGAGAGCGTGTCGCCGTCGGGCGCGAGGCCTTCGACGGTCGTGATGGACTCGCCGTCGTGCATCACCGCGAGCGTCAGGCACGAATTGATGCGCCGGCCCGACGCGATCACCGTGCACGCGCCGCACTGGCCGCGGTCGCAGCCTTTCTTCGTGCCGGTGAGCTCCGCGTATTCGCGCAGCGCGTCGAGCAGCGTGGTGCGCGCCTCGACTTGCAGTTCGTACGAATGGCCGTTGATGGTCAGCCGCACCGGCACCGCGGCGGGCGGCACGGGCGTGGAGGCCGGCGTCGCGGCGGCCGGCTGTTGCTGCGCATGCGCGAGCGGCGCGGCGGTAACGGCGGCCGCCGCCGCGGCCGATTGAAGGAAACGTCGGCACGACGGCTTTTGCGCCTCGTCGCTGGCGTCGTGTTCGGGCGTATTGACTGGGGACATGGCGATTGGATGCTCCTCGCTCGTTCGGAAGGGCGCCGGCAGGCTCCAGTCTTCATGGGCATTCGCCCGCGGCCGATTGCGACGTCGGTGCGCGAGCGCCGGTTGCTCGAGTCCTGTGCACGGTGCGTATGAAGCGCGGGTGCGCGCGTCTGGCGATCTGCAAGCCGATCGAACGTTCGACCCCGCGACGGAAAAAGGCAGCAAGTACGGTGCCATGCGCCGCAGCGAATGACCCGGCGACACGCCAGGAGTCATCGCAACGCGTGGTTGCGCGTAAATGCTGCACGCATAGGTAAATTCGGCGCTTTCGCACCGGAGGGTAGATGACGAAATTGCCAGGTTCGTCGCTGCCTTGCGTGCGTCGCCGTGGAGACAAGGGCGATACCGCAACCGGTCTTTCAAAACGACCTCCGCCGACGTCATTTGACGAGCGCCAGCACTTCCCTGAAGCGCGGATGCCGGCAGCTGCCGAGCCAGCCGAAGATCGCGGTTTTGACAGTGGTGAGCTTCGCGCCGTCCTGACGCGTCCGTTCGAGCGCGACGGCGCGATCGGCCGCACGGCGCGAAGCGACCGCGTCCGCCATTCCACGCGATAGCCGAGCCGCAGCAGGCCGAACACGGTCAGCAGCACGCACACGTGCGCTTCCGCGCCGACGACCCACAAGGGCGCGGGCGGCAGCGCGGCGACAAACGCGGGCTCGAGCGTCGCGTCGAAGGTATGCTTTCCGATCACGCTGGCGGACCGCATCGCGGGCAGCAATGCGTCCACGGTCGCGCCGAGACCGCCCGGATTCTGCTCCGTGACGAGCGCCGGCACGTCGAGCAGAGTCGCCGCGCGCAGGAGCGTCGCGACGCGCTCGGCCAAACGCTCGCCGCCATCCAGATGCGGAATCAGCCGCGCCTGCATGTCGATGACGACGAGCATAGGAGCAGGCCTCGCTCTCCATGATCCGGTCGATCAGCCGCGCGTTCTCGCCCGCCGAGCCGATGCCCGCGTGCTTGGCCATCGGCACGAAGAAATGCGTCGCGATCGGCAGCTTCGAGCGTTCGAGCCAGCTGGTGAGATGCGCGGCGAGGCGTCTCGCCGGCGCCTTCATTTCCTCGCGCAGGCACGCCGGGCAGCTTCTCGAAGTGGCGCATGTCGGTCTGATACGGCTCGGGCGCGACGCACAGCGCGTCCGGCCGGCGGTCGACATCGACGGGCAGGCGCTCCAGCGCCTGATGCAGCAGCGCGACGCCGAGCCCTTCGCCGCGCCACGGCTTGCGCACTTCCCACAGGCTGATGTAGATCACGCGATGCGCGTTGAACACCTCGCACAGCTTTTCCGGGCCGAGCGCCTCGGTGGCCGCGAGCGTGTAGACGAGATCGGTACTGCTGTGCAGCGGCGGCACCTTGACCAGTTGCAGCTTGACCGCCGCCGCGACGATGTCGCTGCCCGCTTCGTGAAACACCGCGAACGCGGTGCCCAGGCGCTCGTCGTCAACTTGCGGGTATTCGTGGCGATAGGTCATCGTGAAGAGGAAGGGTCCGATCTTCTCGCGATAGGCGAGCGGCCGGTCGACGTCGTAATCGTCGGCGCCGTCGAGACCGTAGGAATCGTAATCGCGCCGCTCGTGGAGCTTGCGCCGCTCGCCGTTCTGCGCGGCCGTGGCGATCGCCGCGAGCGGGCGGCGCGACTCGGGCACAAGATCTTCCGGCAAGCCTTCCCACGTGAGGCGCAGAAATTCGCGTCCGCCGCGATAGTGCGTCTCGAAGAGCGAGAAAATCGATTCGCCCGCCGCCGGATCGAGGATGCGCTGGGCGCATTCGTAGGCGCGGTCGAGCAGCTGATCGGCCTCGGCGGGATCGGGTGCGAGAGGCGGCTCGCTGCCCTGCGGCGCGGCGGGCAAGCCTCTTGCGAGGCGCTCCCTGTGCGCGAGCTCGAGCCATTCGTCGGCGGCGCGCTCGGCGATGAAGCCCGCTGCGATACGATAGCCCGTCAGCACGATCGACTGGCCGGTTTGCCCGAGCGGGAACACGTACTCGTCGGTCATGACGTCGTCGACGGTGACGCCATGGAAAGTCTCGCGCGGCGCACTCGCGTTCGTCGCCGGATCGAAGCGGTCGTGCGACAATACGTGAGCGACCAGGTTGGATGCGGCGGGACCGAACTCGGAGCCTGCGCCGGGAAGCAGCTTCAGGAGGGACAGGGTGCTCGTGGTGCCGGTCGTGCTCGGTGTGCTCATGAATGCCATCTCCGATCGTGAAGGGTTATCGTAACAAACCGCGAGGCGCGGCAGGCGCGTCCGCGCAGCTCGTTCTCATGGAGAGACCGATGAATGTTCAGCACGCGACGAATCGACGGCAACGGTTCACGAAGGCGGATGCGCCTGCGGCGCGTTTCGCTTCCGGGCGACGGGCAAGCCGAAGCGCGTCGGCATGTGTCATTGCATGACATGCCGGCGGGTGCACGGCTCAGCCTTCGGAGCTTAAGCGATTTACTCGCGCGGCGACGTGCTCATGAGCGGCGGCCTCGCGACTTGGCGCAGCTCCGAAGACGGGTGGCGGCACTTTTGCCCGGTGTGCGGCCCGGTCGCGTACATGGAATTCGTGTCGCGCGACGAATTCGATCTGCCGATCGGCGCATTCGACGAAACCGGCCTCTTCGAGCCCGACTACGAGCTGTGGTGCAAGCATCGCGAGCCGTGGCTGCCGGGCGGGGCGCGCCCCGGCGAGCTCGCGCAGGTGCGCGAGCTCGACTTCGCGTCGCGGGCGGTTCAGAGCGTCGAAATCAACGGCTCGCACTATTCGCTGCAAAGCGTCGCGAGCTATCGGGCGGGCCTGGCATGACGCGACGCCCGCGGACTTCGTCTTCAGCGTGAAGGGGCCGCGCTATCTGATGCACATGCTGCGCTTTCGCGACGAGGCCGCGACGCCGGCGATGGCCAACTTCTTCGCCTCGGGCGTGCTCGCGCTCGGCAGGAAGCTCGGCCCTTTTCTCTGGCAATTCCCGCCGAATTTCTCGTTCCGTCCCGATGCCTTCGAGCACTTCCTCGATCTGCTGCCGAGGGACACCGCCGCCGCGCAACTCGCCCGGGGCCACGATTCCCGCGTGAAAGAATCGTGGTTCGAGCCGGGAAGAAAACGCACCCTGCGGCACGCGGTTGAGATACGGCATCCGAGCTTCTGCACCGACGAATTCGTGCGGCTCCTGCGCAGGCACCGCGTGGCGCTCGTCGTCTCCGATTCGGTCGCCGGCTGGCCGTACGCGGAGGATTTCACCGCCGACTTCGCGTATCTGCGGCTGCACGGCGCCGAAACGCTGTATGGAAGGAGCTATCCGGACGATGCGCTCGACCGGTGGGCGCGGCTCATCTCGTCGGCCAGGCCGCGCCCGCGCGCCGCGCGCGACGTCTTCTGCTACTTCGACAACGACCAGAAAGTGCGGGCGCCTTTCGACGCGCGCCGCCTGATGGAGCGCCTCGGACTCGCGCCCGCGGGCGGCGGCGAACGAACGCGGACGCGTCCGTGACGACCGGGACATCTTTTGTCCCGCTGGAACTGCATCCTCTCGTCAACGGTCCGAGCAATTGCATTCGCGCCCGGAAAATAAGACGGTAAATGAATGGCGTGCTGCGCGATGCAGAACATGCGCGCCCGGTGCGCGAGAGCGGCAGGATCGAGAACCTTTGAACTTCATGGCCAACGAGGAGTATCGATACCATGGCGAAGCAACCGGTCAGCGGCAGCGACAGGATTCATCCCGAGGGCGCCAAATGCATCGGCGCGTGCGATCTGGCCGAGCAGATCGAAGTGATCGTGATGCTGCGGCGCAAGGACGAAGCAGGCTTCAAACAGCTGATGGGGCGCGCATCAACGCCGGCGAGGAGCCTGGGCAAGCCGTCTCGCGTGAGGAGTTCGACAAGCGCTTCGCCGCATCCGACGAAGACGTCGACAAGGTCAAGGCCTTCGCGAAGCAGTACGGCCTGACGGTCGTGCGTGCGGAAACCGGAACGCGCAGCGTCTTGCTGAAGGGCACCATCTCGCAATTCCAGAAGACTTTCGACGTCAAGCTCGAACGCTTTCAGCACCACAACATCGGCGAATATCGCGGTCGCACCGGCCCGGTCAACGTGCCCGCCGACATGCATGACGCCGTTACCGCCGTGCTCGGCCTCGACAGCAGGCCGCAAGCGCGTCCGCACTTCCGTTTCCGTCCGCCGTTCAAGCCCGCGCGCGGCGCGGCGCCCGCGCCATTCTCGCCGGTCGATCTCGCGCGCCTCTACGACTTTCCCGAGGGCGACGGCGCCGGCCAGTGCATCGCGATCGTCGAACCGGGCGGAGGCTATCGCGACACCGATCTCTCCGCATACTTTTCGAAGCTGGGCGTGAAGGCGCCGAAGGTGGTGCCCGTCGGCGTCGACAACGCGAAGAACGCGCCCACGGGCAACCCGAACGGCCCCGACGGCGAGGTGACGCTCGACTCGGGATCGCGGGCGCGATCGCGCCGGGCGCGCACATCGCCGTGTATTTCGCGCCGAACAGCGATGCCGGTTTCGTGGATACCGTCAATCGCGCGCTGCACGATTCCACCAACAAGCCGTCTGTGATATCGATCAGTTGGGGCGAGCCCGAGTCGACGTGGTCGTCGCAGTCGATCAGCGCGTTCAACGACGTGCTGCAAAGCGCGGCCGCGCTCGGCGTGACGGTCTGCGCGGCGTCGGGCGACAGTGGCTCGTCCGACGGCGTCGACGACGGCGCGGATCACGTCGACTTCCCGGCGTCGAGCCCGTACGTACTGGGCTGCGGCGGCACGAGCCTGTCGGCGTCGGGAGCGGGCATCACGCAGGAGGTCGTCTGGAACGACGGCGACCAGGGCGGCGCGGGCGGCGGCGGGGTGTCCGGCGTGCTCGCACTGCCGGTCTGGCAGAAGGGGCTGTCGGCGTTCGATTGAAGAGAAACTAGCGATAGTTCGCGAGACTTTCGAGCCCGGTGCAACGGTCTCTGGCGTCGCTCGCCGACATCAAGTGAATGCCAACCAAGTCTTCGGCTGGCGCAAGCTCTATCAGGACGAGAGCCTATTGGTGGTCTGCCGGCGAGCACGTGGTGCCGGCATCTGACCTAGCCGAAGCAATGAAGCAGATTCGCGAGCTGCAGCGATTGCTAGGAAAGAAGACGATGGAGGTAGAAATCCTCCGTGAAGCAGTGGAGTATGGTCGAACAAAAAAATTGACTGCGCTCACCATTGCTGCCGGGGGACGACCGTTGAAGACGGTCTGTGAAGTCCTGGGGGTGTCGCGCTCGAATCTCGCAGTCAAGTCGAAGCGGCCGGCTGACTGGGTCGACCGGCGCAAGATGCCCGTGCTCGACGACACGGCGCTTGTCGCCGAACTTCATGAGTTGTTAGGCGACGCGCCGACGTATGGATACCGAGGTGCTTGGGCGTTGCTGAGGCGAAGCCGGGACATGCTGGCTCAACCGCGAGTAAATGCAAAGCGCGTGTATCGCGTGATGCGTCGCCACGGCCTGCTGCTTGAACATCGCCCTCGGCACGCCTCGTCTACGCGTCGGCATGACGGCAAGGTCGCGGTGGATAGCAGCAACATGCGCTGGTGCTCGGATGGCTTCGAATTCCGCTGCGATGCCGGTGTCCCATTGCGTGTCGTCTTCGCACTCGACTGTTGCGACCGCGAAGCCATGAGTTGGGCCGCGAGCACAGGCGGTTACACTGGCGATATGGTGCGTGACGTCATGCTTCAAGCCGTCGAGAACCGCTTCACCGGCGCGTTGAAGGCCGAAAGGGAAGTCGAGTGGTTAAGCGGCGATGGTTCCTGCTACATTGCCGATGACACATTGAAGTTCTCTCGAAAAATCGGACTGAAGCCAGTAACGACACCCGTCAGAAGTCCGCAAAGCAACGGGATGGCCGAGAGCTTCGTTAAAACGATGAAGCGTGATTACGTTTCGTGGATGCCGAAACCCGACGCCAGGACGGCGCTGCAAAATCTGGCCATCGCGTTCGACCACGATAACGAGTCACACCCGCATAGCGCCCTTAAATACCGCTCGCCGCGCGAGTTTCATCGGCAAGCAAATTCTCCAACCTAAGCGGGACCGGCTGTCCGGTTATGCGGGAGCAAGTCCAGCGAACACGCGGTTCATCGAGTCGACGTAGTCCATCGCGGTTCTCCGTGTTGTGACGGAATGCATGATGCGCGGCGACAGTTAGCGCAGTATTAGCGCGAGAATGCGACGCCTCGCGCCCGCCACCTGAGTTATGATACGGGCCTTCCGCATTCATCCCGATCCCGTCCACATTGGAGATCATGTGAAAACCGATACCGAATCGCATCTGCGCATGACCCAGCGGCACAAAGAGGGCCACGAGAAGAAGCAGGCCGCGGCTGATCACGAGAAGGGCCTGCTGATCGTCAACACCGGCAACGGCAAGGGCAAGACCACGGCCGCGTTCGGCATGGCCGTGCGCGTGCTCGGCCACGGCATAAAGCTCGGCGTCGTGCAGTTCATCAAGGGCGCGCTGCACACGTCGGAGCGCGATTTTCTGGGCGCGGTCGCCCAGTGCGATTTCGTCACGATGGGCGACGGCTACACCTGGAACACGCAGAACCGCGAAGCCGACATGGCCGCCGCGCGCCGCGGCTGGAACGAGGCGCGGCGCATGATCGAAAGCGGCGAGTATCAGATGGTCGTGCTCGACGAGCTGAACACCGTGCTCAAGTACGAATATCTGCCGCTCAACGAAGTGCTCGAGGTGCTGAAGGCGAGGCCCGCGATGCTGCATGTCGTCGTGACGGGGCGCCATGCGCCCGATGCCCTCGTCGAACTCGCCGATCTCGTCACCGAGATGCGGCTCGTGAAGCATCCGTATCGCGAGCAGGGCGTGAAGGCGCAACGCGGCGTCGAGTTCTGAACGCGATGCCCGACTGCCCCGCTCTTTTCATCGGCGCAAGCGCGTCGCACCAAGGCAAGACCACGGTGACGGCCGCGCTCGCGCGCCATCACGCGCGCCGTGGCCTGAAGGTGCGCGTCTTTAAGACCGGCCCGGATTTTCTCGATCCGATGATTCTCGAACGCGCGTGCGGCGCGCCCGTGTATTCGCTGCATCTCTCGATGGTCGGGCCCGATGCGTGCCGCGCGCTGCTTGCACGGGCCGCGCGCGAAGCCGACCTGATCCTCGTCGAAGGGGTAATGGGGCTCTTCGACGGCACGCCCAGCAGCGCCGATCTCGCCGCCGCGTTCAAGGTGCCCGTGCTCGCCGTGATCGGCGCGCACGGCATGGCGCAGACGTTCGGCGCCATCGCGTTCGGGCTCGCGTGCTATCGCGAGGACATGCCGTTTCATGGCGTGCTCGCGAATCGAGTCGCGTCGGCACGGCATGCGCAAATGCTGTCCGAGACCATTCCAGAAGGACTGCGCTACTGCGGTCATCTGTCGAATGCGGACGACATCGCCTTGCCCGAGCGGCACCTCGGTTTCACGCAGCCGGGCGAAATCGCGGGACTCGACGCACGGCTCGATCGCGCCGCCGATGCCATCGCGCAAACCACGCTCGCCGATCTTCCACCGCCGGTTCGCTTCGACGATGCGACGCTTCCCGCGCCGCCGCGCCTGCTCGACGGAATGCGCATCGCGATTGCGCGCGACGCCGCGTTCTCGTTCATCTATCCGGCGAACCTCGACCTGCTCGTCGCGATGGGCGCGACCATCAGCACCTTTTCTCCGCTCGCCGACGAGCCCGCGCCGGACGACGCCGACGCGCTCTATCTCCCCGGCGGCTATCCCGAGCTGCATGCCGCCACGCTCGCGGCGAACGCCCGCGCGCGCGCGTCGATCGCGCGGCATGTCGCGCACGAGAAGCCCGTCGTCGCGGAATGCGGCGGCATGCTCTATCTCGTCGACACGCTCACGGACGTCGAAGGCGCGAAGCACGCGATGCTCGGCATCCTGCCCGGCGACGCCGCGATGCAGCGCCGGCTGTCGCGCCTCGCGATGCAACGGATCGACACGACATACGGCGCGATGAAGGGCCATACGTTCCACTACTCGACGCTCGCCACGCCGATGCGGCCCGTCCTCCACGCGGCCCACGCGACGACAGGCGCGGCGGGCGAAGCGCTGTATCGGCACGGCCCGGTCGCGTCCACCTACATGCACGCTTACTGGCCGTCGAATCCGGCCGCGGCCGCGGCGCTCTTTCGCGGCGAAACACTATGACGACAACGCAAGACACTCAGGCGCCGCTGGACCTCGCGTTCACGATCGGGCGCGCAAGGACGCAGGAGCCGGTCGGCTCGCCGTGCACAAACGTATGCAGGCTCGATCCGGATAGCGGACTGTGCCAGGGCTGCTATCGAAGCCGCGACGAGATCAGGACCTTCCGGTCGATGGACGATGCCACGAAGCACGCTCTGCTGGATGAACTGCTCGCGCGCCGCGCGGCGAGCGCACAAATGAAAAACCCACGTTCGTGACGAAACGTGGGTCGTGTCCTCGGCGAACAGGCGCGCTCAGGCGGCAGCCATCCTCCTGAGCGCCGGCCGCTCGATTTCACGCGCGGCGAGCGCGCCGAACAGGAGCCCGAGCGTCGTCCAGATCAGCGCCTGAATGCCGATCGCGGTCAGCCGGAAGCTCCACAGCAGCGAAGCCGAGAAATCGGCGGGAACCTCGTCGACGCGCGGCAACGCGGCCTGCGCAATCACGATCACCACGATATACGCGGCCCCGGCGACGAGCGTCGCGTTCCAGTCGCCGTGCAGCGCCTGCATGCGCCGCTGCAGCCGCACGGCGAATACCGCGGCCACGAGGGAAATCACCACCATGCCGAAGAAGAGCGCGGTGCGCGGCCCGATGGTCTCCGGATTGCCCACGGCGGGCGGATTCGGCGGATATTTGAGGAACGGCACGATGGCCACGCTCACGAAACCGAACCACGCCAGAAGCGCCGACGTGCCGCGCGCATGCAGCGCGCCGAGCCGTCCGTGGGCAAACGCGAACACCAGCGAGAAAAGGCCGCCCAGCGCCGTGCCGAATACGGGGCGACGCCCGTCAACAGCCCGATGCCGGCCTGGGTATCACGGGAGACGAGTTCCTCGTCGCCGTGATCGTGCGCATGCGCGTCGTTCGCGGAAGCAGCGGCGTGTTCGTGCGCATCCTCATGCGCCGCTTCGGCATGCTCGTGCTGTTCCTCGAACGCGATGGCCCGCGCCACCGACGGTTCGCGAACGCACGCGCGAAACCGAAGCCGATCAGGCCCGCGATCATGCCGCGTACCAGCAAGCTGCGAATCATTGCGCGTCCTCAGTGGCACGGAAAGCCGAGCAGGTGCCGGCCGTCGTGGACGAATTCGTGGACGTACATGCTCGGGAAGATCGACGTCGCGCCCTGCTCCGCGCCCATGAAATAGATCGCGATCAGCAGAATGAGGCCGATGAAGATGGCCCACGGCAGCACCTCGCGCACCGGAATGGGCACGGGTGCGTCAAGCGACGGAGAAACCGGCGATGAAAAGGCCGGCGCGTTGGAAGCATTCATGGTAGTTCTCCAGGGAAAAGCGCGTCCCGATTGACGAAGAGCATGCAGCGGGGTCTGACTTGCGGCGCCTCGCTCCTTCGCTGACGAACCGCTCACAGTGGCGCGACCGTGCCGGGTTCGCACCGGCTTCCTCGCATTGCAAGCTTGCCATTCTATGATGATTGCCGGCAAAGTAAAACGATCTCCACCGGACCCTCGACTTCCCACCGACCGCATTGGAACTCATTCTGCTGTGCCACGCCGCCACGCGCGCGATGAAAACCGGCCACTTTCCCACGGGCAACGAACCCGCCGATCGCGCTGCGAGCGTGCCCGTTCCCGCTGAGGTCGCGCCGTGCGTGATCGCGAGCCCCGCGCGCGCCGCGCGCGAGACGGCGGCATGCATCGCGCGGTCATTCGACATCGATCCCGCGTTCGACGACATCGACTACGGCCGCTGGCGCGGTCGCTCGATACGCGAGATCGGAGAACGCGAGCCCGCGAACGTCGCCGCGTGGCTCGACGATCCGCACGCGCGTCCGCATGGCGGCGAGAGCGTGGCGATGCTCGCGGCGCGCGTCGTCGAAGGCATTGCACACATCGAAGTCGGGAAACCGGGCGCACGCTGCATCGTGGTTATGCACGCGATCGTCGTCAAGGCGGCGGTGGCGCATGCGCTCGGCAAGCCGCTGTCGTCGATCCGCGCCATGAACTTCGCGCCGCTCGCGCACCGTGCTCAAACGGCGATCCGGTACGGAGGCGTGGACGGTCGAATTGCCGGGTCCGCGCGCCTGGACTTCGCGGCTTACGAAATGCCCAAACCAGGCAGCGCAGCAAATGCGCGCGTCGGTTCACACCTTCATTCCATTCAGGAGGCTCACATGGCGCACTACATAGACGGATTCGTCGTACCCGTGCCGATCGACAAGATCGACGCGTACCGGACCATGGCGGAGGTGGCCGGTAAGATCTGGCTGGAATATGGCGCACTGTGGTTCGTCGAGAGCATCGCCAACGACGTGAAGCCCGGCAAGCTCACGTCCTTTCCGCAGAGCGTGCAGCTCAAGGAAGGCGAGACGGTCGCGTTTTCGTATATCGTCTACGCGTCGCGCGAGCAACGCGAAAGTGATGGAAGACCCGCGCCTGAAATCGATGATGGAATCGGGCGAGCCGCCGTTCGACCCGCAGCGCATGTTCTTCGGCGGCTTCACGACGATAGTCGAACTCGCGCGCGACTGATATTTTTCTCTCTTTGACCGCGCTCGTCGCGAAGGAAACGCATCGACATGTATATCGCCATGAACCGCTTCAGAATCGTGCCCGGCGCCGAGGCCGACTTCGAACGCCTTTGGACCAGCCGGGATACGCATCTCAGGGAAGTGCCGGGCTTCGTCGAATTTCATCTGCTCAAGGGGCCGGTGAAGGACGATCACGTCCTCTACTCGAGCCACACGATCTGGGCAAACCGGGAAGCGTTCGAGGACTGGACGCGATCGGACGCGTTTCGCGCCGCGCACCGCAACGCGGGCGGCGAGACGCGCCAGCTTTATCTGGGTCATCCCGAATTCGAAGGCTTCGAGGTCGTTCAGACGGTCAAATAACGACGACGAAGCGGTCGTGCAAGGAAGCGAACGCCTGCACGCCCCCGCAACCACGCGAGTTTTACACAGGTGTGAAAAAAACGCGCCTTGCGTCGGGCGCGGCGGCTCAGGCCTTCGCGCCGCGCGCCATGCGCTGAAGAGTCGATGAATCGATGGCCGCGGCGCAGATGCGCACCGCTTCCGTCAGCGTGCGCGGCCGGCCCGCCCCGAAGTGCGATTCGAGCATGGCCACGGCGCGCAGGCGTTCATCGTTGCCGAGCGTCTCGCCGGTCGCGAGTTCCAGCACCGATATGAAATAGGCCGCGGGCGGCGCCGCGCCCGCAGGAGGCGGCACATTGCGGTCCCCGCCCGCCGCGCCGCCCGCGCCTTCGTCTCCGTGCTCGTGCGCCGGAATCCACGGGTGCCATTTGCTGTCGTATCGACTTTTCATGGGTCAGTTCGCTGGCTCGATTGCTGTGGCGCTCGGTTGCGCCGATGGTCATTGAAAGACCACCAGCAAATACCGTTCCCATGTCGCTTCCCGCCGCGCTCACCGCGGGGCGGCGCTTTCCTCCGACAAAATGGCGCGGGCCACCCGGCATGCCGCGAGATCCCATGCCGCGCACCCGACCGACTTGAACATTACCGGACGCGTGCCGCCGAGCGCCCTGGCCGGCGCGGCGAGCGCTTCGGCAAGCGCATGCACCGCGCCCCAGTCCACGCCCGCGAGAATGAAATCGCCCGCCTCGTGGCGCGCGCTCGCGAGATCGTCGACATAGAGCTCGCTGGCATGGACGGTCCCGGCGGCGATCTCGGCGGCATCTGCCGTGAACGTACCCACGCCGATGACGAGCCGGTCATAGGGCACGAGGCTCGCGGTGCGGGCTTCGTCGAAACTCTGAAGGGCGCGTGGCGTGTCTGTCATCGTGTTCTCGCTGAAGAGTTGGAAAATGCCATCGACATGCCATTGAAGTGCCGGAACATTCTAACGGTGCGAAGTCGCGTGTCATAAAGCGCACTGCGTCGTGACCGCGCGCCGCTTCCCTTCCTACAATGAAAGGCCATTGTCCCCGCTACGGCGGTTATCATACGACTGCCATCGAATACGGCCATAATCGGCCGTCCCGTGCCGCGATCCGTCACACGACGGCGGCAGCCCAAAAACGCCCACGGAGCCCTTCATGAATACGACGGACAAGCAGCGCCGTTTTCATGCCGACATCATCGACAGCTACGACGAAGAGTTCGAGATGGAGGTCGACGACCGCTTCCTGGACGGCGAATCGACCCTCGGAAGAAAACCGCCTGCTGCGCAAAACCTATTTTCCGCGAGCTTTTCCGGCTGCAGGGCGAACTCGTGAAGCTGCAGGACTGGGTCGTGCATACGGGACATCGCCTGGTCGTGCTCTTCGAGGGACGCGATGCCGCCGGCAAGGGCGGCGCGATCAAGCGCATCACGCAGCGCCTGAACCCGCGCGTGTGCCGCGTGGCCGCCCTGCCCGCGCCGAACAACCGCGAGCGCACGCAATGGTACTTCCAGCGTTACGCCGGCGGCCGGCGAGATCGTGCTGTTCGACCGCAGCTGGTACAACCGCGCGGGCGTCGAGCGCGTGATGCACTTCTGCACCGACGACGAGTATGAGGAATTCTTCCGCTCGGTTCCCGAGTTCGAGAAGATGCTCGTGAGGAGCGGCATTCAGATCGTCAAGTACTGGTTTTCGATCACCGACGACGAACAGGAAGTGCGCTTCCAGGCGCGCATCGAGGATCCGCTCAAGCAGTGGAAACTGAGTCCGATGGACCTGGAAAGCCGCCGCCGCTGGGAAGCGTACACGGCGGCCAAGAAAGTGATGCTCCAGCGCACGCACATTCCCGAGGCGCCGTGGTGGGTCGTGCAGGCCGTCGACAAGAAGCGCGCGCGCCTGAACTGCATTCATCACCTGCTGAGCCAGGTGCCGTATCACGAAATCGAGCATTAGCCGATCACGCTGCCCGATCGCGTGTTCAATCCCGATTATCTGCGGCAGCCCGTGCCCGATGAGATGTACGTTCCCGAGGTCTATTGAGGTCGGTGTTTCGCGCGAGCCTCAGCAGCAGTTGCTGCAGGGGATGTGCTTCACGGCGTCGCTGCGCTGGCGCGAGATCGCGTGGCGCAGCGCAAAGTGATATGCTTGCTGCGCCCCCCTTGCGCAGCATCACGAACATCACCTGCGCGAGATTGAAGTCGAGCGAGACCATCAGGCGCGTCAACAGCAGCAGTGGCAGCACCACCGCCGGCTGATACAGTTGTCTTGCGATCAGGTCTTTCATTATCGGCTCCCATTCCCATGACTGGAATTGTATGGATCGGAGCCTCGCGGATAAACGCTCCGCAGGTGAAGACATATGTTCCCTGAGACGAACAATCGGTTCGTCTGACGCGCTTCCTTTCGACGAGCACCCGAAAAAATGGCCCCGTGCGAAACGGGGCCATGTTCACATCACTTCTGCGCGAGACTCGGCTCGGGCACTGGCGTGGGCTTCGCGTCGCCCCAGCCGCCGCCCAGCGCGCGTATCAGGTTCACCGTCGAACCACCTGCGTGCCCTGCAGCTGCATCGCCGCACGCTGCGATTGCAGCACGGTGCGCTCCGCATCGATCACGTCGAGATAGTTCACCGCGCCCCTCGGTGTACTGCGTGCGCGAGAGCTGCGCGGCGCGCACCGACGCCTTCACGGCGTCGTCCTGGGTCGCGGTCTGGTCCTCGAGGATGCGCAGGTCCGAAAGGTTGTCCTCCACCTCGCGGAACGCGACGAGCACCTGCTGGCGATAGTTCGCCACGTCCTCTTCATACACCGCGCGCGCATTGGCCAGATTGCCCTTGCGACGGCCGCCGTCGAAGATCGGGATGTTCAGCGCGGTGCCCGCGAACGGACCGAGCAGGAACGTGCGGCTCGACCACTTGAAGAGATCGCCGAGCGTCGCCGATTCGAAACCACCCGAACCCGTCAGCGTGAGCGACGGGAAAAACGCGGCCTTCGCCACGCCGATGCGCGCGTTGGCGGCCGCCATCGAGCGCTCCGCCGCCGCGATGTCCGGGCGACGCTCCAGCAGCGACGAAGGCAGGCCCGGCGGCACGCGCACCGTCACCGGCTTGAGCGGGTTCGCGGCCATCGTGAACTCAGCGGGCGCCTTGCCGAGCAGCACCGCGAGGCTATGCTCGGAAGCCGCGCGCAGGCGCTGCACGGTCATCGCATCGGAGCGCGCCGTCGCGAGCTCCGACTTCGCGCGCGCTACGTCCAGTTCGCTGATATCGCCTTCGGCGAAACGGCGCTGCACCAGCTTCAGCGCTTCCTCGCGCAGTTGCACCGTGCGCGTGAAGACGTCGGTTTCGGCATCCAGCTCGCGCAGATTGAAGTAGTTCTGCGCGACATCCGCCTGCAGCGCGAGTTGCACCGAGCGGAACAGCGCCTCGCTCTGCTGCGTGTCGGCGTTCGCGGCCTGCACCGAGTTCGACACGCGGCCGAACAGATCGACTTCATACGACACGCTCGCCTGCGCGCGCCACAACGTCTGCGCGGGCACGTTGCCATCGGGCGGCAGAAACTGCGACGCGGGCGACAGCTTCTCGCGCGTCGGCCCGAAGCCTGCGTCGAGCGTCGGAAAGAGGCCCGCGCGTGCCGTCTGGTTGATCGCCCGCGCTTCCTTCACGCGCGCCGCCGCGGCCTTCAGGTTCTGGTTCGCGTCCTGCGCCTGCTTTTCCAGATTGTTGAGCGCGGCATCGTCGAAGATCGTCTACCATTCGCCGCGCAGCATCTCTTCCGAGGGCTGCGCGGTCTTCCGCGTGCCCGCTTCCGACGTGTCGAGCGACTTCTGCGGCGTTTCCTTGTACGCGGACGGCTCGCCGACGTTCGGCTTCTCGTAGGTCGGCGCAAGCGAGCAGCCCGCGACCACCAGCAAAGCCGCCATCAGACCCGGCAAACCCAGCCATCGTTTCATATGCAACTTGTTCATCGTCGACCTCATTGCGCCTCGTAGGAGGCACCGATACCCCGCATCTACGGATGCGAACCGTGCTTGTCCGTCACGTGTTCCGTGCGGGAGAGCTTGCGCAGGATCACGTAGAACACCGGCGTCAGCATCAGGCCGAAGAGCGTCACGCCCAGCATGCCGAAGAACACCGCGACGCCCATCGCATGGCGCATCTCCGAGCCCGCGCCCGTGGACAGCACGAGCGACACCACGCCCATGATGAACGCGATGGACGTCATCAGGATCGGGCGCAGACGCAGGCGGCTCGCCTCGATCGCGGCCTGCACGATCGAGCGTCCCTGCATTTCCAGCTCGCGTGCGAACTCGACGATCAGAATCGCGTTCTTCGCTGACAGGCCCACCAGCACCATCAGGCCGATCTGCGTGAAGATGTTGTTGTCGCCGTCGGTGAGCCACACGCCGACCAGAGCCGACAGGATGCTCATCGGCACGATCAGGATCACCGCGAGCGGCAGCGTCAGGCTTTCATACAGCGCGGCAAGCACGAGGAACACCAGCAGCACGCTGATCGGAAACACCCACAGCGCCGCGTTGCCCGCGAGGATCTGCTGATACGTGAGATCGGTCCATTCGAACTTGATCCCGCGCGGCAGCACTTCCGCCGCGATGCGTTCCGCCGCCTGCGCCTGGCCCGACGAATAGCCGGGAGCCGGACCGCCGTTGATGTCGGCAGCGGTATAGCCGTTGTAGCGCACCACCATTTCGGGGCCGTACGTCGGCGTCACCTTGACGAGCGACGAGAGCGGCACCATGTCGCCGTTCGCATTGCGCGTCTTCAGCAAGCCGATGTCCTCGGGATTCGCACGGAACGGCGCATCCGCCTGCACGCGCACCTGATAGACGCGCCCAAAGCGATTGAAGTCGTTCACGTAGAGCGAGCCGAGATAGACCTGCATCGTGTCGAACACGTCGGTGACGGAAACGCCCAGTTGCTTCGCCTTCACGCGGTCCAGATCGACGTTCAGCTGCGGCACGTTGATCTGGTAGCTCGAGAACGTCGGCCCGAGCTCAGGCGTCTGCGATGCGCGCTTGATGAACGCCTGCGTCGCGTCCGCGAGCGCCGCGTAGCCGAGCGCGCCGCGATCCTCCAGCTGCATCTTGAAGCCGCCGAGCGTGCCGAGACCCAGCACCGGCGGCGGCGGGAACACGGCGATGAACGAGCCCTTGATGCCCGCGTACTTCTAGTTCAGCGCGCCCGCGATGACATTCGCCGACAGCGCCTTGTCATGCACGCGCTCCTTGAAGGGCTTCAGCGTGACGAACACGATGCCCGCGCTCGACGAGTTGATGAAACCGTTCACCGACAGGCCGGGGAATTCCACCGCGCTTTCCACGCCGGGCTGCTTCAACGCAATGGCCGACATCTCGCGGATCACGCCTTCGGTGCGATCGAGCAACGCGCCGTTCGGCAGTTGCGCGAAGCTGATCAGATACTCCTTGTCCTGCGCGGGCACGAAACCGCCCGGCACGATCTTGCCCATCAGCGCGGCACCGCCGAGCAGCACCGCGTAGAGGACCATCATGATCGCCTTGCGGCCGATCACGCCCTTCACGCCCTTGCCATAGGCTTCCGAGCCGCGATGAAAGACCTTGTTGAACTGGCGGAAGAAGCCGCCGAACACGCGGTCCATGCCGCGCGTGAGCCAGTCCTTTGGCTCGTCGTGGCCCTTCAGCAGGAGCGCGGCGAGCGCGGGCGACAAGGTCAGCGAGTTGAACGCGGAGATCACCGTCGAGATGGCGATGGTCATAGCGAACTGCTTGTAGAACTGGCCCGTGAGACCCGACATGAATGCGAGCGGCACGAACACGGCGACGAGCGTCAGCGCAATCGCGATGATCGGTCCGCTCACCTCGCGCATGACCTGATACGTGGCTTCTCTCGCCGATAACCCCGGCTCGATGTTGCGCTCCACGTTCTCAACCACCACGATCGCATCGTCCACGACAATACCGATCGCCAGCACCATCCCGAACAGCGACAGCGCGTTGATCGAGAAGCCGAACGCGAGCAGCAGCGAGAACGTGCCGACGATCGACACCGGCACGGCCAGCAGCGGAATGATCGACGCGCGCCATGTCTGCAGGAACACGATCACGACGAGCACCACTACTCCATTGCGTCATTGAATTGGCACTGGTCGAATCCGGCGCGAAGGATCGTCATATTTCCACTTGATCGGTTTCGGGTTCTTGTTGTGTTCGCGGATGTATCGGCATCAGTTTGCGATCCCAATCCTTCACCGAAGTGAAGATGCCGCGAGCGATCACTTCACGCTGAATGCGCGAGAACCAGTTCTCCACCTGGTTGAGCCACGACGAGTAGGTCGGCGTGAAGTGCAGGTGCACGTTGCGCTGCGCATCAAGGAAGTCGGCAACCCGCTGCGTCTTATGGCTGCTGACGTTGTCGCAGATCGCGTGGATTTCCCGGCGTTTGGGCTGGCTGGCGACGACGTCGGTCAGGAAGGCCACGAACTGCTCGCTGGTGTGGCGCGCCACCGTCTTGCCCAGCACCTCGCCGGTGGCAGTATTGAACGCCGCGAACAGGCTGAGCGTGCCGTTGCGCTTGTACTCGAAGCCGTGACTCTCGGCGCGCCCGGGCGACAGCGGCAGCATACGGTCCTTGCGATCGAGTGCCTGGATCGCGGTCTTCTCGTCCACGCAGAACACCGCTGCGTGCGCCGGCGGGTTCAGGTACAGCCCGATCACGTCGGCTGCCTTGGTCTCGAAGTCCGGGTCGTTGGAGACCATGTGCCGCTCCAACTGCTGCGGCTTGATGCCGTGCTTGCGCCAGATGCGCTGCACGGCCGAGACCGATACGTCGCCGAGTTCTGCTGCGAGCTTGTAGCTACTCCAGTGTGTCGAACCGTCGGCGGGTTTGTGCTTGAGGGTGCACTTGAGCACCCGCGCTTCCAGTTTGGCCGGTGGCTGCGTAGGCGCCCGCCCGCGGTGCCGGGCGTACATGCCGGCTAGTCGCTCGCTGAGGAAGCGCCCCGACCAGCGTGCGATGAAGCGCGAATCGCAACCCAGTGTGCGCATGATACTGTCGCGCGATTCGCCGTCCTCGAGCATCAGGATCAACTTTGCGCGTCGCACGTCCGCCGCACGCACCGTTCGGCTGCGCGCCGCCGACAACAGTTGCTCACGTTCGATATCTGTCAGGTTCATTTTGACCCATGACCTGTATCTGAACACAGACAGGGTGCTAATTCAATGACGCAGCGCAATAGAG
>LFKV01000020.1 GCA_001189345.1 Candidatus Paraburkholderia kirkii | reverse complement strand
CGGCAATCTCAACAGCCTTTATGAAACNNTCTCTTAGTGCCCCTTCATACGTCGCAAACCAGAAAGCTCCCTTCGAATTAACGGCGGACGCGGCGCCCATGCTGTGACGTTCGCCGGGCCGCTCGACCACCGGCGTTTCACCGCGCGGCAGCCCACGTCCTGCCATGTACCGAGTCAGCACGGAAGCCCGATTCGTCCCAGAAAAAGATGTCCGCCTTCTGCTCACGAGCCCGCCTGGCAATGTTCGGATAGGTGTCTCGCTGCCAACGCTCGATCGCTTCCGGATCACGCTGGTAAGCACGCTGCAGCGGCTTTTGCGGCGTCAGGTGCAGACGGGCGAGCATCGCACCGATCGAAGCCAGACTTAACGTGACGTCGAATCTCTGTCGTACCAGCTCACGGACCAGGTTGCGCGTCCACAAGCCAAAATCAAACCCGTACTGTATTGGATTCTTGCCATTAACCCAACGCATTACCCGCTGCTCCTGCGTCGCAGTAAGCGTACGTGGGCGACCTGTGCCCTTGGTCGATCGCAGCGCTCGCACACCATGACCACGGCCTCGCGCCTGTGCCCTGATCTTGTACGCCCACGAGCGATGCATCCCAAACGACGCGGCAACATCATTCGGATGCTCGCCTTCAGCCATACGCTGAACTGCAAGGATACGCATCTCTTCGAGCGTGTTGTGAGCCAGACTCCGGCCATCTCGTTTCATGGGCGATGCTCCCAATAGCTATCGCTCAAGCATAGACTAGCTGTCCGCAAAATTCACGACTTATGAGTAAGATGTCGGTCGTGCCGGATTCATACGACAAGCCGCGCTTCTGCCGCGCGGCGTTCGCCAAAGCGACAGCCTTCGTGCTGTCGTTCGTGCTGTTTACGGCGGGCATGGCGGTGTCGACGACGAGTTGCGCCGTTGTCGGATTGCGCACGCCTCAAGCCGCGGGCGATGCCGGAACGGCCGCCGCGCCTTCTAGGCCGGCTCCCGCGCCCCGCACCGACCGCTCGAACGGCACGACCGCGAGCGGCCCGGTGCGCGCGCAGCCGCCGCGCATGCCGTTCTACGTTGCAACGAAGGGCACGACGACCCTCTACGTGCTCGGCACGCTGCATGTGGGTTTCGCGAGCGACTATCCTCCCGAGCAACCGTTTCGCCAGCTGATTCTCGCCGCACTCGATGCATCGCCGACATTGGCGCTCGAAATCTCACCCGACGAACTGCTGCTTTCCCAGGACGACGTGAACCGCTACGGCATGTGCCGTAGCGAGTGTCTGATCGATTATCTGCCGGACTCGATGTGGAAGAAGGTCGAGGCGCGCATGCGCGGCAATCCGGAGGCGTTGAAGGAGCTGCGGCATATGCGGCCGTGGCTGGCGTCGATGCTGATCGAAACGTACGACACGTTGAAGGCCGGGTTTCAGAACGAGTACGGCACCGAGGCGCAGTTGCAGAACGTGTATCTGCGGGCGCGGGGGAAGATCGTCGGGCTGGAGAGCCTGAACGAGCAGATCTCGACGTTCACGCGGCTGACGTCCGCGCAGCAGCGCGAGATGCTCGGGCAGGATCTGGTGCAGACGCCGGCGGAGAATATCGCGGACGTGAAGGAGTTGCATCGGCTATGGCGCATCGGCGACGCGGATGCGCTCAAGGCCTGGGACGACGCGAAGAGCAGCAAGCTTGCGCGGTCGAGGGCGCTGGCGGCGCAGGTCGACAATCGCGTAGTGTACGACAGGAATCGGCGATTCGTGCAGCGGATGGTGCAGTTGGCCTCGCCGGACAAGCCGGTGTTCTTGGCGATCGGCGCGCTGCATCTCGGCGGGCCGAGGGGCGTGCTGGAACTGCTGAGGAAGAGGGGGTTTGTGGTGGCGGTGGCGTGAGGGCCGGCCGGTGGTCTGGTCGATTCATGGAGGAAATCCAATCGATGGATCACCATCGGACGCGATCGTAAGCGTCACCGGTCCGAGCTGAATGAGTGCAATTTCAGTTGAATGTCAGACCTACCGTTTCACTCCCTGAAGGGTCTTGATCGTGTCGTCTGATTCGATACCGACTTTCCAAACCGGTGCATCGGTGGGGGCAAGTCCAGTCAATTGCAACAGATCTTCGATGCGGAAATGCGATCGTCCCGCCGAAACCGTCTCGAATGCATCGGTCGCCGCGGCGCTCGTCCAGGCTGCCAGCATACGTTTCAGGTCACCCGCGTCGTCGTGGAAGTAGACGCGGTCTTCTCCCCACGTGTTGCGCCGATCCACAAGCGCGAACTCTCGCCCATACAACGGATGGAAGGGATGCGTGATACGGAATAACTATGTCTCATCGTTCGGATCGCGTGCAGTTGACTGCTTTCGCCAAGACCGCCGCCTTGCGCCACATCACGCGCGGCCTGAATCCACACCGTTATCACGTCATCTATCTGGCGCGACAGGCCTCCCGAGGGTTGCCACGGCAGGCGGGCCGTATCCTGCGCACCGCCATGCAGCTGGCCGTACCGAAGGCGCTGAACCATATCCCCGACGAACTGCTGCAACAGGCCATTGAGGAATTCCGATGAACCGGCAATCCAGACGCACGAAGGCCCGAAACCGGCAAGCGGATGACTTACCGCGCACGCCAATGCTGTCGGAACTCTCCGACGAGGCGGCCGCGCAGATCCAGCACCTGCTCTCGAAATGGTTCCTGTGGTTCAGCGCCGCGTATCGTGAGCCGATCCGGCGCTACTACGAACCGTGGTCCATGCCCTCGCGCAGGCCACCACCGCGTCATCGCATCGATGACCCGTTCTGAGCAACAGCCCCGGCGAGCCCGGGACTGTTTGCATGGTGGGCGATGCATCGACCGCGCGACGATGCATCCATGGTCCTGACCTGCATCGCGCGTTCGCCAAGGAAGTCCTTCCCCTTACCGATCCCGCGACGGAGCTTACCGTCTCACCTCGAATAGCGCGAGATACCGCTCCTCATTCCGCGCGCGACGTAACCACTTGGTTCATCAATAAGGGACGACGCTATACGTAATCATGGATCGATCGCGGAAGCAGTGGCAACGTTACGTTGCTAACGGCTAACCCCGTTGCGGACCCGTACGACAACGATACACAGCAGTACGAATACACGATGTATGACCGCGCGATGGTGCTCTATCCGGCATGCCCGAGCGACGGCTATGAAATGCTGCGATTTGGGCGTGTCCTTTCGCACCCCGTCGATTCGGGCACCGCTCCCGCTACCTGGATCGCTGTGCCCTTCGACGAGAACGGCACGCAGGGCTATGTCAACATCGCGCCAGACGCCATCGTCAAGTTGTCTGACGCTGACTTCCCGTTTTTTAAAGACTGGCAAAAGGTCGATGACGACAACACACCCTGCAGAGATAAGGGACTATGCGGATACGACGAGCTTTGCCGTCGACCGGTGTAGCGGATCCCAGGCGACGTCGGGCATGGTGCAACCGCTCGAGTACGACAAGAACAATGACGATGATGCCAATCAACGGCTTGCGGGTTACGTGCGGAATGCGGATGGCGTGCGCGAAAAACTTAGGGGGGCTCGTATGCAAGACTCGCAGCGAGTGGGATCCTTCCGATAACGACGACCGATACGCGGGGCTGAACGAGCCCGAGGGTTTTTTTGGTAAGCAGAAGGACGCCAACCCTGAGGGATACGCGAAGTTCATTGAATTTCTGCGCAAATTTCAGTTTCTGGACAAGATGTCGCTTGCCGGGCAAAAGCTTTGGTATTTTCATCCTTGGCCTTCGTCAGACACTTCAGGAAGTGTGGGTGGTTAAGCAAGAGAGAGAAATGCTCCAACTCATTCCGTCCTTCGTTATCAGGAAACCAGGATCACATAACTCTACTCATCCGGCAGTGTGGGAGCAGCCTAGTTTGGGCTTCGCCGCATCTTTGTTTGATCGTTTCGGCGTGGATCTGAATAACTCGATGAGGAAATTTAAGCTCGATATTCCCATTCGCCGAGCTTGTTTCATCGGGAACGCGACTCAAGAAACGGGTTGGCTTCACTATCTTACGGAAGGGAATCGTAGCGATGATGCGACAGACTTGCATAATGGCTGGTTTGGCCGAGGTTTCTTGCAGCTTACAAATCCGAACGGAAATATGGGAAATGGGAATAACAACTACTATAAGTATTTCAGATTCCTA
The DNA here is from genome assembly GCA_001189345.1 of Candidatus Paraburkholderia kirkii. Lineage (GTDB taxonomy): Bacteria > Pseudomonadota > Gammaproteobacteria > Burkholderiales > Burkholderiaceae > Caballeronia > Caballeronia kirkii_B. Next base: position 45,792 of record LFKV01000020.1, on the reverse strand, counting down.
GGCCGGAATCCAACTTTGCCGCCAGGGTCGAGGGAGTTGCTATGGCGTAACGAGATCGGACGAAACGCTTTCCATGCCAGTCATAGTGCCGGCGCATATTGGATCTGGTCTAATAAATCGACGCTAACAGAGCATAATCTATCGCGACCCCAGGTCGATACTGCAAACCAGTATGCCGATCTTACCGCTATAAACGAGAGAAGAACGATCAATACAAATGCAGGAATTAAAGTGTGGTACTACAATCAATCCTTCGCGAATTGCGCAGCAGCGGTGAATTATCCGGGCGCTACCGGCCAGAATCCACCAAACATGAACGGGTTAGTTGACCGATCAACCTCGTTTTCCAATGCCTTGGTAGTCCTGACAGATATCACTCTTTTTAAGGGGCCGAGTCAGGAAGACCTCTTCTGGCCGGAGAATTTTCAGAGGCGAAGTGTGGTATGAAAAAAATAGTTCTGGCATGGATTGTTTTTTCTGGCCTTTAACGCCGGCAACGCGATGCCGATGAGCGATGAGACAAACGACTTGCAAGCGAATCTCTCGTTAGTGGAAAGCCAATGTCGATATAAGTTGAACGACGAACTTATAAAGGAAATTTCGGGCTCGTCTTCGGAAACCAATGAACGGGTTATTTCGATTGACTTCTATGTGACGATAAAACCGGTTGAACGAAGTCTCAATGGTAAGATTTCGTTTGCTTGTCTGACCGGAACAGCAGCCGTATCGAAACGGTAACTCATACGAAAGACTACTGCCTCCGACGAGATTACTTTAGAAGATTCTGGTGGCCGATATGCGCGGGAAATTGCATGGCAGAGAATGTATGAGGGCGACGGATGGAATGGTACGATTGCTTACGTCAATATGCTTCGTGGAGATCGTGAGAAGCAAAGAATACCAGATTACTTTTTGATATGCCCCAATAGAGATGGGTTAACTTGCTTCTTATTCGAAATTGTCAAAACGAAGCTGAACAAAAAGAGAGCGATCGGATTCCCGAGATGCTTCAAGGGGTGAAGATCTATGATCCGAAAGAAAAAGAACGTTAATATAACTTGCGTCGGTATGCGGTAAAGCTTCGAAAAATTATTTTTTTCGCAATCCAATGACATATCTGATACAGGTCCAAACACCTCCTCTGTCCTCGAAAGTTTCGGGCTGTTTTGCGTAGATGCGAATGAAGAAAAAATCAGCATGATGCTTAATGCGAAGCAGGTCAATGGTAAATGGCTGATCTATAACCCATGGCCGGGGCCGGATGAACCGGAGTTGACGCCGTTCGCTCGAGGCGCTTACCCGCAGACGGTTCAGCTTAAGGGAAACAATTGGTCAGGAACCAGACTCACGGTTGATGCCACTACTGCGCTGCGTTATTGAATTAGCACCCTGTCTGTGTTCAGATACAGGTCATGGGTCAAAATGAACCTGACAGATATCGAACGTGAGCAACTGTTGTCGGCGGCGCGCAGCCGAACGGTGCGTGCGGCGGACGTGCGACGCGCAAAGTTGATCCTGATGCTCGAGGACGGCGAATCGCGCGACAGTATCATGCGCACACTGGGTTGCGATTCGCGCTTCATCGCACGCTGGTCGGGGCGCTTCCTCAGCGAGCGACTAGCCGGCATGTACGCCCGGCACCGCGGGCGGGCGCCTACGCAGCCACCGGCCAAACTGGAAGCGCGGGTGCTCAAGTGCACCCTCAAGCACAAACCCGCCGACGGTTCGACACACTGGAGTAGCTACAAGCTCGCAGCAGAACTCGGCGACGTATCGGTCTCGGCCGTGCAGCGCATCTGGCGCAAGCACGGCATCAAGCCGCAGCAGTTGGAGCGGCACATGGTCTCCAACGACCCGGACTTCGAGACCAAGGCAGCCGACGTGATCGGGCTGTACCTGAACCCGCCGGCGCACGCAGCGGTGTTCTGCGTGGACGAGAAGACCGCGATCCAGGCACTCGATCGCAAGGACCGTATGCTGCCGCTGTCGCCCGGGCGCGCCGAGAGTCACGGCTTCGAGTACAAGCGCAACGGCACGCTCAGCCTGTTCGCGGCGTTCAATACTGCCACCGGCGAGGTGCTGGGCAAGACGGTGGCGCGCCACACCAGCGAGCAGTTCGTGGCCTTCCTGACCGACGTCGTCGCCAGCCAGCCCAAACGCCGGGAAATCCACGCGATCTGCGACAACGTCAGCAGCCATAAGACGCAGCGGGTTGCCGACTTCCTTGATGCGCAGTGCAACGTGCACCTGCACTTCACGCCGACCTACTCGTCGTGGCTCAACCAGGTGGAGAACTGGTTCTCGCGCATTCAGCGTGAAGTGATCGCTCGCGGCATCTTCACTTCGGTGAAGGATTGGGATCGCAAACTGATGCCGATACATCCGCGAACACAACAAGAACCCGAAACCGATCAAGTGGAAATATGACGATCCTTCGCGCCGGATTCGACCAGTGCCAATTCAATGACGCAATGGAATAGTCACAACGTGGAACCTCTAGAAGTTCTGACCCAGCCGGAGCAGCGCCGCCGGCGTTCAGTTGAAGAGAAACTAGCGATAGTTCGCGAGACTTTCGAGCCCGGTGCAACGGTCTCTGGCGTCGCTCGCCGACATCAAGTGAATGCCAACCAAGTCTTCGGCTGGCGCAAGCTCTATCAGGACGGGAGCCTATAAGTCCTGGGGTGTCGCGCTCGAATCTCGCAGTCAAGTCGAAGCGGCCGGCTGACTGGGTCGACCGGCGCAAGATGCCCGTGCTCGACGACACGGCGCTTGTCGCCGAACTTCATGAGTTGTTAGGCGACGCGCCGACGTATGGATACCGAGGTGCTTGGGCGTTGCTGAGGCGAAGCCGGGACATGCTGGCTCAACCGCGAGTAAATGCAAAGCGCGTGTATCGCGTGATGCGTCGCCACGGCCTGCTGCTTGAACATCGCCCTCGGCACGCCTCGTCTACGCGTCGGCATGACGGCAAGGTCGCGGTGGATAGCAGCAACATGTGCTGGTGCTCGGATGGCTTCGAATTCCGCTGCGATGCCGGTGTCCCATTGCGTGTCGTCTTCGCACTCGACTGTTGCGACCGCGAAGCCATGAGTTGGGCCGCGAGCACAGGCGGTTACACTGGCGATATGGTGCGTGACGTCATGCTTCAAGCCGTCGAGAATCGCTTCACCGGCGCGTTGAAGGCCGACAGGGAAGTCGAGTGGTTAAGCGACAATGGTTCCTGCTACATTGCCGATGACACATTGAAGTTCTCTCGAAAAATCGGACTGAAGCCAGTAACGACACCCGTCAGAAGTCCGCAAAGCAACGGGATGGCCGAGAGCTTCGTTAAAACGATAAAGCGTGATTACGAAACGATAAAGCGTGATTACGTTTCGTGGATGCCGAAACCCGACGCCAGGACGGCGCTGCAAAATCTGGCCATCGCGTTCGACCACGATAACGAGTCACACCCGCACAGCGCCCTTAAATACCGCTCGCCGCGCGAGTTTCGTCGGCAAGCAAATCCTCCAACCTAAGCGGGACCGGCTGTCCGGTTATGCGGGAGCAAGTCCAATTTGCGGCTGCGCATTATTGCGGCTACGCGGAGTTCTGCGTAGCCGCAATAATCACATGTTCGGATAGTTCGGCCCGCCGCCGCCTTCCGGCGTGACCCACACGATGTTCTGCGTCGGGTCCTTGATGTCGCAGGTCTTGCAGTGCACGCAGTTCTGCGCGTTGATCTGCAGGCGCTCGTTGCCGTCGTCGGACTTGACGAACTCGTACACCGCGGCCGGGCAGTAGCGGCCTTCCGGCCCCGCATAGTTGCGCAGGTTGACGTTGACCGGTACGTTCGGGTCTTTCAGCGTCAGATGCGCCGGCTGGTTCTCTTCGTGGTTCGTGTTCGAGATGAATACCGACGAGAGCCGATCGAACGTGAGCTTGCCGTCGGGCTTCGGATAGACGATCGGCTTGCACTGCGACGCCGGCTTCAGCATCTCGTGATCCCAGTGCTGATGATGCAGCGTCCACGGCACGTTGCCGCCCATCATCTTTTGCTCCAGGCCGACCATGAAGGTACCGAGATAGAGGCCCTTGCTCATCCACTGCTTGAAGTTGCGCGCGCGATGCAGTTCGGTCTTGAGCCAGGAAGTGTCGAACAATTCGGGGTAGGCCGTCAACTCGTCGTTCTGGCGACCCGCCTGCACGGCTTCGAACGCCGCTTCGGCCGCCATCTTGCCGGACTTGATCGCCGCGTGGCTGCCCTTGATGCGCGAAGCGTTCAGGAAACCCGCGTCGTCGCCCGCGAGCGCGCCGCCGGGGAACGTGAGCTTCGGCAGCGACATCAGACCGCCCGCGGTGATCGCGCGCGCGCCGTAGGAAATGCGCTTGCCGCCTTCGAGGAACGGGCGAATCGACGGATGCGTCTTGTAGCGCTGGAATTCCTCGAACGGCGACAGATACGGATTCGAGTACCCCAGCCCGACGACGAAGCCCACCACCACCTGGTTGTTGTCCATGTGGTAGAGGAACGAGCCGCCGTAGGTATCCGGTTCGAGCGGCCAGCCGGCGGTGTGGATCACGAGACCGGGCTTGTGCTTGACTAGATCGATTTCCCACAGCTCCTTGATGCCGATGCCGTACACCTGCGGATCGGCGTTCTGGTTGAGCTTGAACTTCTCGATCAGCTGACGGCCGAGATGCCCGCGCGCGCCTTCGCAGAAAAGCGTGTACTTCGCGTGCAGTTCCATGCCGAGCTGGAAATTCTCGGTCGGCTCGCCATCCTTGCCGACGCCCATGTTGCCCGTGACGACGCCGCGCACCGAACCGTCCTCGCCGTAGAGCACTTCGGCGGCCGGAAAGCCCGGGAAGATCTCGACGCCGAGCGCCTCGGCCTGCTGCCCGAGCCAGCGCGTGACGTTCGCGAGGCTGATGACGTAGTTGCCGTGATTCTTGAAGTTGTCGGGAAGCAGCCAGTTCGGCACCTGCTTCGCGTCGCTCTGCGACAGGAACAGGAAGCGGTCCTCGGTCACCTCGACGTCGAGCGGCGCCCCTTTTCCCTTCCAGTCGGGGATCAGTTCTGACAGGCCGCGCGGATCCATCACGGCGCCGGACAGGATGTGCGCGCCGATCTCCGAGCCTTTTTCCAGAACGCACACGCCGATCTCGACGCCTTTTTCCTGCGCCAGTTGCTTCAACCGGATGGCCGCCGACAAACCGGTTGGTCCGCCGCCGACGATGACGACGTCGTATTCCATCGATTCGCGGGGACCGTATTGCTCGATGAGGCTCGCCGGGGTCATCAATGCTCCTATGTGCCGTTAGAATGCCCTTTCAGGATCGCGTATTGTCAGGGAAGCTCAGGCGGGCTGCAATCGACGCTCGTCAATTTAGCACGTTCGTACTATTATTGCGGCACCTCCGCCGTCGGCGCCGACGCGGGTAGTCCGCGGTGACGCGCCCGGAGCGCCCGCCGAGGCTGAACCAACCACAGAACAAGGAAGCACAATGGGCCGTTCGATCAACCTGGAAGGGAAGGTCGCGCTGATCACCGGCGCATCCAGCGGTTTGGGCAAGCGTTTCGCGCAGGTGCTGTCGCAGGCGGGCGCGAAGGTCGTGCTCGCGAGCCGCCGCACGGAGCGTCTGAAGGAATTGCGCGCCGAGATCGAGGCGTCGGGCGGCGCGGCGCACGTGGTCACGCTCGACGTGACGGACTACCAGAGCGTGAAGGCGGCGGTCGCACACGCGGAGACGGAAGCGGGTACCATCGATATCCTCGTCAACAACTCGGGCGTCTCGACCACGCAGAAGCTGACGGACGTCACGCCCGCCGACTTCGAATTCGTTTTCGGCACGAACGTGCGCGGCGCGTTTTTCGTCGCGCAGGAAGTCGCCAAGCGCATGATCATGCGCGGCAACGGCGCCGCGAAACCCGCGTACCGCATCATCAACATCGCGTCGGTGGCGGGCTTGCGCGTGTTTCCGCAGATCGGCCTCTACTCGATGAGCAAGGCCGCCGTCGTGCAGATGACCCGCGCGATGGCGCTGGAATGGGGTCGCCACGGCATCAACGTCAACGCGATCTGCCCGGGTTATATCGACACCGAGATCAATCACCATCACTGGAAAACCGAGCAGGGGCAGAAACTCGTTTCGATGCTGCCGCGCCGCCGCGTGGGGTCGCCGAACGATCTCGACGGCTTGCTGCTGCTGCTCGCGGCCGACGAATCGCAGTTCATGAACGGCTCGGTGATCTCGGCGGACGACGGTTTTTCCCTCTGACCGGCCCGGCGGCACGAGCGGCCGTTTTTTCTCACACAGCAAGCAGGTAACGCAGTCAATGAGCACCGACAGCGATTTTCACACCGTCTTCGAATTGTCCATGCCGATCCGCTGGGGCGACATGGACGCTTTCGGGCACGTCAACAACACCGTTTATTTCCGCTACATGGAGCAGGTGCGCATTTCGTGGTTCGAGCGAATCGGCATCGCGGGCGGCAACGGCGAAGGCCAGGGGCCGGTGATCGTGAACGCATCGATGGAGTTCCTGAAGCAGCTTCACTATCCCGGCGACGTGATCGGCCGGATGTCCGTCGGCAAGCCCGGGCGCAGCAGCTTCGATACGCGCTTCGAGCTCTATCGCGCCGATGCGCCCGGCACGCTCTACGCGCGCGGGGCGGCGAAGATCGTGTGGATCGACTATGCGGCCGGCAAATCCGTGCCGACTCCCGATGCGCTGCGGCAGACCCTCGAGGCGGGCGCGCCCGTCGCACTCTGATCGTGCACGTCAGGTGCCGAGCAGCCGTTGCAGGAGCTCGGTGGCGTTGCCGGTGTCGTACTTCCGCATGAGCCGCGCGCGGTAGATATCCACCGTGCGCGGGCTGATATCGAGCACGCGGCCGATCTGCTTGCTGGTCCTGCCCGTCACGAGCTGCGCGGCAATTTCGCGCTCGCGCGGCGTCAGTTTGATGGCGACGCGCCGAATCGCGCTCAGATCCTCGAACGTCCAGACGCCCGCCGCGTGCGGCGCGGTCTGGTCGAGCGCCCGGCCGGTCACGTGGCACCAGAACAGTTCGCCGTTCCTGCGCTTCATGATGCGGTCGTCGCTGTACGTGCCTTCCTTGCTGATGTGCGCGGCGATGCGCTCGCCGATGCGCGCGAACTCGTCCGGCGACGGATAGATCACCTCGAACGACTTGCCGATGAGCGCCTCGCGCAAAGCCGAAGATCGCGCAGAGCTGCGCGTTGCAATCCTCGATGATCCGCTCGCGCGAGAGCACGAGGCCGACGGGCGCGAGATGAAACGCGGTTTGATAATCCAGTTCACGTATGTGGAATCGGGCGCCCGGGCGCTTCGGCTGTCCTGACGGAACCGGACGGAACCAAAGCACGCGGGCAAAGACTTATGTATTTTTGCGTATTGTGCCGGATCACCCGCGCAGCGTATTCTTTTCGCCACACCAGCGAGCCGTTTCACCAAGCAAAAAGATTCCGGAGGCGGCTCGACAAAACCGGTTTTCAGTTAGTTTCACACATGGAAGGGACAAACAGATGAACAAGGTCTATCCCAGCGCCAAAGCGGCGCTCGAGGACATCGTCAAGGACGGGCAGACGTTCGCCATCGGCGGTTTCGGGTTGTGCGGCATTCCCGAGGCGCTCATCGCCGCGCTGCGCGATTCGGGCGTGAAGGACATCACCTGCATCAGCAACAACGCGGGCGTCGACGGCTTCGGTCTCGGCCTGCTGCTCGAGACGCGCCAGATCAAGAAGATGATTTCGTCGTACGTCGGCGAGAACAAGGAGTTCGAGCGGCAGTATCTCGCCGGCGAGCTGGAGCTCGAATTCACGCCGCAGGGCACGCTGGCTGAAAAGCTGCGCGCGGGCGGCGCGGGCATCCCGGCGTTCTTCACGAACACGGGCTTCGGCACCGTGATCGCGGAAGGCAAGGAAACGCGCCAGTTCGGCGAGAACCACTACGTGCTCGAGCATTCGCTCACGGCCGATGTCGGTCTGGTCAAGGCATGGAAGGCCGACAAGTCCGGCAACCTGATTTATCGCCGCACGGCGCGCAACTTCAACCCGATGTGCGCGATGGCCGGCAAGATCACCGTCGCAGAAGTCGAGGAAATCGTGGAAGTGGGCGAGCTCGATCCGGACGTGATCCACACGCCCGGCATCTTCGTGCAGCGCCTGGTCCTGAATGCGCACCCGGAGAAGCGCATCGAACAACGCATCGTCCGCGCGAAAGGAGAGTAATCATGGCTTGGACTCGTGACCAGATGGCCGCGTGCGCGGCGCAGGAACTGCAGGACGGCTTCTACGTGAACCTCGGCATCGGCCTGCCGACGCTCGTCGCCAATCACGTGCCGGACGGCGTGGAAGTGTGGCTGCAATCGGAAAACGGCCTGCTCGGCATCGGCCCGTCGCCGTACGAAGACGAAGTCGACGCGGACCTCATCAACGCCGGCAAGCAGACCGTGACCACTTTGCCGGGCTCGTCGATCTTTTCGTCGGCGGATTCGTTTGCGATGATCCGCGGCGGCCACATCAACCTGGCGATCCTCGGCGCGATGCAGATCAGCAAGAAGGGCGACCTCGCCAACTGGATGATCCCCGGCAAGATGATCAAGGGCATGGGCGGCGCGATGGACCTCGTCGCGGGCGTGAAGAAGGTCGTCGTGCTAATGGAGCACGTCGCCAAGGGCGACCAGCACAAGATCCTCGAAGAGTGCACGCTGCCGCTGACGGGCGTGGGCGTCGTCGACCGCATCATCACGGATCTTGGCGTGATCGACGTCACCGACAACGGCCTGAAGTTCGTCGAGCTGGCCGACGGCGTGACGGTCGAGGAAATCCAGAGGAAGACGGGCGCGCCGCTCGATGTCAGGAGCGTGAAGTGACGTCGAATTGACACGGGCGCCGCACGCGCGGCGTCGACGCGAAATCGGGGCGGGCGAGGCTTTCGGGCTTCGCCCGCTTTGTTTTTGCGCGCATGGCCGCATCTGCGTGGTGCGGAGCCGGGGTCGTCCGTTCGGCCAGCGCCTGCTCGATCCGGCGCGAGGCGCTTTACAATCGTTTCGACTCTTGCCACGAGGAACCCTCCATGACCGCACCCATCGTCGTCGAAGCAGTCCAGTCAGATCCGAGCGAGCCGCGCCAGCGCTTCGTGCAATGCGCGAGTCCGGCCGGCCTGCATCGCATGGCCTATACGGAGTGGGGCGCTCCGGCCAACCCGCGCGTGTGCTCCTCTGCGTGCACGGCCTGACGCGCTCGGGGCGCGATTTCGACAAGCGCGCGCGTTCGCGCACGATTACCGCGTCGTATGCCCGGACGTGGTCGGGCGCGGCCTGTCCGACTGGCTTGCCGATCCGCTCCACTACAGCGTGCCGCAGTACGTCGCCGACATGGTCACGCTGATTGCGCGCCTGAACGTGGAAACGGTGGACTGGTTCGGCACGTCGATGGGCGGACTCATCGGCATGGCGCTCGGCGGGTTGCCGAACACGCCGATCCGCAAGATGCTGCTCAACGATGTCGGCCCACACATCGAGCCCGTCGCGCTCGCCCGCATCGGCGACTATCTCGGCAAGCCCGCGCGCTTCGCCTCGCTCGATGAAGGCGTGCGGCATGCGGCGGCGCTCGCGGCCTCGTTCGGGCCGCTGACGGACGAGGAATGGGCGAGCATCAACACGCCGCTCTTGCTCGAACGCGACGGCGCGTGGGGTTTCCGCTACGATCCGGCATCGCGATGCCCTTCACGTCGGCCACCGACGAGCAGAACGCGGCCGGAGGGGCGTTCCTATGGCGGTCGCTCGCGTCGATCGAGACGCCGGTGCTGGTCGTGCGTGGCGAAACCTCCGACTTGCTGTCCCGCGAAACGGTCGCGCAAATGGTCGAAAAGGGCCAGGCCGTGACGAGCGTCGAGATCGCGGGCGTCGGCCATGCGCCGGTTTTTCTTGCGGAAGATCAAATCGCCATTGCCAGGGGGTTCTTTCTCGGAAATGGCGGCAGCGGGGCATAATACCAGGTTGAGCACCCGTCGCTTTACCTGTTTTTTCACCATTCATCGATCAAGGAACACACAATGGCAGTCATTCGTCATCACGTCGGCCCGCGTCTTTCCGAGATCGCGATCCATAACGGCACGGGTGTACCTTGCGCCAGATCGCCGAAGACACGGACCAGGCATCACCCGGCCAGACGCGCGAAGTGCTCGGTCATATCGACCGCTTGCTCGATGAAGCGAACAGCGACAAGTCGCACCTGCTGTCGGTGCAGATCTATATCTCCGACATGGTGCATTTCGCCGGCATGAACGCCGTGTGGGATTCCTGGGTCGCCGACGAGGGCAACACGCCGCCGCGCGCCATCGTCGAGGCGAAGCTCGCCAATCCCGCGTGCCTCGTCGAAATCGTGGTGATTGCTGCACAGCGCGGCTGATCTGTTGCATCGCTTGAAGTAGTGGCATTACCCGCATGACCGAGACCGCCGTCCACGCCGAAACGCTGCCCGAGCCGTCCATCGACGACGCGCTTGCGTTCGTGCGCGAGCACGCGAAGGACGCGCGGCTCTCGACGGGCGAACTGCTCGCCGATCACGCCGCCGGCACCGCGCGCATCATGCAGACGCTCAACGTCGATGCGCACGCGATTGCCGCGGCGGCGCTGTTCGCGCTGGCGCCGCATCTGGACGATCCCGAAAAGGTGATCGCCGAGCGCTTCGGGCCGGAAGTGCAGCGGCTTGTCGGCGACGTGCGCAAGCTCCTGCGACTGGGTTCGGTCAGCTTGCGCGCCACGCTCGCGGAATTGCCCGACACGCGCGATGCGCAGGCCGCGCGCCGAGCGCAGGTCGAAGCGCTGCGCAAGATGCTGCTGGCGTTCGCGCAGGATATCCGCGTCTTGCTCATCCGGCTCGCGTCGCGCGTGCAGACGCTGCGCTATCACGCCGCGCACAAGCTCGATCCGTCGCCTGACGTGCCGCGCGAGACGCTCGAGATCTATGCGCCGCTCGCCAATCGCCTCGGCATCTGGCAACTCAAGTGGGAGCTCGAGGATCTGTCGTTCCGCTTCGAGGACCCGGTCACGTACAAGCGCATCGCGAAGCTGCTGGACGAGAAGCGCGTCGAGCGCGAAACCTACGTGACCGAGGCGATCGCGCGTCTGCAGAAGGAGCTCGACACCGCGCACATCAAGGCGGAAGTGAGCGGGCGGCCGAAGCACATCTACAGCATCTGGAAGAAGATGCGCGGCAAGCATCTCGACTTCTCCGAGCTGAACGATGTGCGCGCGTTTCGCGTGATCGTCGGGGACATCAAGGATTGCTACACCGTGCTCGGCATCGTGCACAACCTGTGGCAGCCCGTGCCGCGGGAGTTCGACGACTACATCTCGCGCCCCAAGCCCAACGGCTATAAATCGCTGCATACGGTGGTGATCGGCGACGACGGACGCGCGTTCGAAGTGCAGATCCGCACGCAGGAGATGCATCAGTTCGCCGAATACGGCGTGGCCGCGCACTGGCGCTACAAGGAAGCGGGCACGCGCGGCTACGCGGACCAGGTGACGGCGAGCGAGAAACACGACGAGAAGATCGCGTGGCTGCGCCAGCTTCTCGCCTGGAAGGACGATGTCGAAGGCGAGCGCCCGGGCTGGCAGCAACTGCGCGACGCCACGCTCGACGACGACCATATCTACGTGCTCACGCCGCAGGCGCGCGTGATCGCCTTGCCGCAAGGCGCGACCGCCGTCGATTTCGCGTATCACGTGCATAGCGAGCTGGGGCATCGCTGCCGCGGCGCGCGCGTCGACGGCGCGATGGTGCCGCTCAACACCCCGCTGCAGAACGGCCAGACGGTCGAGATCGTCGCGGTGAAGGAGGGCGGGCCGTCGCGCGACTGGCTCAATCCGCAGCTCGGCTATCTGCACAGCGCGCGGGCGCGGCAGAAGGTGCGGGCATGGTTCCATGCGACGGACGCGGCGGAGAACATCGCGGCGGGACGGGCGATCGTCGAAAAGACTTTGCAGCGCGAAGGGAAGACTTCGGTCAGCCTGGAGCAGCTTGCGGCGAAACTCGGCTTCAAGACGCCGGAAGATCTCTACGCGCTCGTCGCCAAGGAGGAGTTCAGCCTGCGCAATATCGAGCAGGCGCTCTCCGATACGCCGCCGCCCGAGCCCGAGCCGGAAGCGCCAGAGCAGTTCGAGAAGCGCAGCAGCGGGCAGAGCGTCGCGCACGGCGCCTCGACGGGCGTGCTCGTCGTCGGCGTGGATGCGCTGCTTACGCAGCTCGCGCGCTGCTGCCGGCCCGCGCCGCCTGATCCGATCGCGGGGTTCGTCACGCGCGGCAAGGGCATGTCGGTGCATCGCACGGATTGCGCGACGTTCAAGCGCATGGCCCAGCGCTCGCCCGAGCGGGTGCTGCACACGACATGGTCCGCCGACGTGATGAGCGGCCGCGGTTCGTCCGTGTATCCGGTGGATCTGTCGGTGGAATCGGCCGACCGGCAGGGCTTGCTGCGTGATATCTCCGAAGTGTTCGCGCGCGAGAAGATCAACGTGATCGGCGTGAAGAGCCAGAGCCGCAGGAACGTTGCCTATATGCAGTTCACCGTGGAAGTGTCGAACGCCGCGCAGATTCAGCGCGCGTGCACGCTGCTCGGGGAAGTGCAGGGCGTGATTCGTGCGTCGCGGCGCGTCTGACCGGCGGCTGAATGCCTGCGCTAAATGCTTGATGCGGCAACGCATTCCACGAGAAGTTGATCGGATTGGCGAATATTTTTGATTTTTCCGCAGACAAACACTTGCCAGGATTCGAAACGCTCCATATAATCCCGCTTCTTTCAGGCTCGTAGCTCAGCGAGCGCCACCTTGACATGGTGGGGATCGTTGGTTCGAGTCCAATCGAGCCTACCAACGAAAACGAAATTCGGCGAACTCCGGTTCGCGGGGTTTCAGACCGCAAGAAGCGCTCAGCGCAAAGGCAAAAAATGGCCCGTCGAACGTTGACCGAAACAAACAACTTCGGAGCGACGCTAGTCGAGGACCTTATTCGCCTTCTGCCAAATTGTTTCGCGGTATAATTGTTCCGCGGTATGTGTGAAAAGTGAATGCGGCCCCTCGATAGCGGGGCCGTATTTTTTTGTCCCCCGATTTTCGATGCGAAATTGCGGGGGCAATGCTTAATCGAAATCGCTCGGCGTGCGCCGGCGTTCTGGAGAACGATATGGTTTCGGTACGTTTGCCTGATGGGTCGGTCCGACAGTACGACCACCCGGTGACCGTCGCGGAGGTCGCGGCATCGATCGGTACGGGCCTCGCCAAGGCGGCGCTCGCCGGCAAGCTCAACGGCGAACTCGTCGATACCTCCTTCCTGATCGACAAAGACTCGTTGCTCGCGATCGTCACCGATAAGGACCCGGAGGGCGTCGATGTTGTGCGTCACTCGACCGCGCACTTGCTGGCGTACGCGGTGAAGGATCTCTTCCCCGAAGCGCAGGTGACCATCGGGCCGGTCATCGACAACGGCTTCTACTACGACTTCTCGTACAGCCATCCCTTCACGCCCGAAGATCTGGAGAAGATCGAAAAGCGCATGCAGGAGCTCGCCAGGAAGGACGAGCTGGTGTCGCGCCGCGTGGTTTCGCGCGACGAGGCGGTCGAGTACTTCAAGAGCATTGGCGAGAAATACAAGGCGGAGATCATCGAGTCCATTCCGGACAGCGACGAGATCCGGCTCTATGCGCACGGCAATTTCATTGACCTGTGCCGCGGCCCGCACGTGCCGTCCACCGGCAAGCTGAAAGTCTTCAAGCTGATGAAGGTCGCGGGCGCGTACTGGCGCGGCGATTCGAAGAACGAGCAGCTGCAGCGCATCTACGGCACCGCCTGGACCAAGAAGGAAGATCAGGACGCGTACCTGCACATGCTGGAGGAAGCCGAGAAGCGCGATCACCGCAAGCTAGGCCGCCAGCTCGACCTCTTCCATCTGCAGGATGAGGCGCCGGGCATGGTGTTCTGGCATCCGAAAGGCTGGTCGCTGTGGCAGCAGGTCGAGCAGTACATGCGTCGCCGCGTGAACGAGGGCGGCTACCTCGAGATCAAGACCCCAATGGTCATGGACCGCTCGCTGTGGGAAGCGTCGGGCCACTGGCAGAACTATCGTGAAAACATGTTCACGACCGAGTCGGAAAAGCGCGACTATGCGATCAAGCCGATGAATTGCCCGGGCCACGTGCAGGTGTTCAATCACGGCCTGCGCTCGTACCGCGATCTGCCGCTGCGCTACGCGGAGTTCGGATCGTGCCATCGCAACGAGCCGTCGGGCGCGCTGCACGGCCTGATGCGCGTGCGCGGCTTCGTCCAGGACGATGCGCACATTTTCTGCACGGAAGACCAGTTCATTGCGGAATCGATCGCCTTCAACACGCTCGCGATGAGCGTCTACAAGGATTTCGGCTTCGATCACATCGACATCAAGCTGTCGCTGCGGCCCGAGCAGCGCGCCGGCACCGATGAAATCTGGGATCGCGCGGAGCAGGGCCTGCGCGACGCGCTCACCGCCTGCGGTCTGCAGTGGGAAGAGCTCGCGGGCGAGGGCGCGTTCTACGGTCCGAAGATCGAGTACCACATCAAGGATGCGCTCGGCCGCTCGTGGCAATGCGGCACGCTGCAGCTGGACATGGTGCTGCCGGAGCGTCTCGGCGCGGAATACGTCGCGGAGGACAATAGCCGCCGTCGCCCGGTGATGCTCCACCGCGCGATCGTCGGCTCGATGGAGCGCTTCCTCGGCATTCTGATCGAGCACCATGCTGGTGCAATGCCGCCGTGGCTTGCGCCGACGCAGGCCGTCGTGCTCAATATTGCCGAAAGTCAGGCGGAATACGCCGCGAATCTGGCCCAATCGTTGCAAAAACAAGGGCTTAGAGTCGAGTGCGATTTGCGCAATGAGAAGATTAGCTATAAAATACGCGAGCACACGCTGCAAAAGGTACCGTATTTGCTGGTCGTCGGCGACAAGGAGCGTGATGCACAAACTGTGGCCGTGCGTGCTCGTGGCGGTGTCGATCTGGGCGTGATGCCCGTCGACGCATTTCTCGAGCGCCTGCAGCAGGAAGTGCGGGCGTCCGTCCAAGTAAGTCATTCGCAGCGCGGCTTGTTTTTTCATTTTTAGAGGAAACGTAACATCGCTACTGATAAGTCGTCACATCGCATCAATGGTGAAATTACCGCACCGGAAGTGCGCTTGGTCGGAGTGGACAACGAACCGCTCGGAATCGTGAAACTGGCCGAGGCGTTCCGCCTGTCGGAGCAGAACGATGTGGATCTCGTCGAAATCGCGCCGCAGGCATCCCCGCCTGTCTGCCGTTTGATGGATTACGGCAAGTTCAAGTACTCGGAAGCGAAGAAGCAGCACGAGGCGAAGCTCAAGCAGAAGATCGTGCAGGTGAAGGAAGTCAAATTCCGCCCCGGTACGGACGACGGCGACTACAACGTCAAGCTGCGCAACCTCACGCGCTTCCTCGAAGACGGCGACAAGACGAAAATCACGTTGCGTTTCCGCGGTCGCGAAATGGCGCACCAGGAAATCGGCATGCGCATGCTCGAACGCCTGAAACAGGATCTGGACGAATACGGCCAAGTCGAGCAGATGCCGAAGATGGAAGGGCGCCAGATGATCATGGTGCTTGCCTCGAAGAAGAAGGGTAAGTAACCGCAAGCAGTAGGGCGATGGATCGCGCGCCGTCGGAAGGCGGTTGGCGCAGCATTGCCGGCAGTTTCAGGCCGGTGTCATTTCGGTGACGTCGGTCATGGAAAGCGGCGGCTCTTTACCGGGCCGTCTGCAAACAAGTGGAGCGTGGGTTTCGAAGGGCGGGAATGGGTCCGAAGGTTCGACCGAGGATCAGCCGCACACCCATGACCATCTAAAAAACTGGAGTTGTCTCATGCCGAAGATGAAGACCAAGAAGAGCGCTGCGAAGCGCTTCGTGGTGCGTCCGGGCGGTACCGTCAAGCGCGGTCAAGCGTTCAAGCGCCACATTCTTACCAAGAAAACCACCAAGAACAAACGCCATCTGCGTGGCGCAACGGCCGTTCACGAATCCGATCTGAACGCCGTCCGCGCAATGCTGCCGTTCGCCTAACCCTCAACTAACACTCCAAGGAGAGCAACATGCCTCGAGTAAAACGTGGGGTTACCGCACGGGCCCGTCACAAGAAGATCATCGCGCTGGCCAAGGGTTACCGCGGCCGTCGCAATAACGTCTATCGCATCGCCAAGCAGGCGGTCATGCGCGCGGGCCAGTACGCCTACCGCGATCGCCGCAACAAGAAGCGTGTGTTCCGCGCGCTGTGGATCACGCGTATCAACGCGGCGGTGCGTCAGCACGACATGACCTACAGCGTGTTCATCAACGGCCTGAAGAAGGCGTCGATCGAACTCGACCGCAAGGTGCTGGCTGACATGGCTGTGTTCGACAAGGCTGCTTTTGCTGCGATCGTGAAGCAGGTGAAAGCCGCCGTTGCAGCCTAATTGCGAAATTAGTACTGCGTGGTTCGCCTGAGCGTCGCCGTGTCGTTGACGGTGGCGCGAAGGCAGAAAACGGGGCTCTCACCGAGCCCCGTTTTTGTTGGTCGGACGGTTTTGCACATCGCATGCGCGTTGCAGGGTGTGGATGAGCAAAACCGAACCTCAGATTGATTGAACTTCGACGCTAAAAGATGGGATCAATGGATCTGGACCAGATTGTCGCCGACGCGAAAAGCGCCTTTGAACACGCCGCCGATGCCAACACGCTCGAAAACGAGAAGGCGCGGTTTCTCGGCAAGTCGGGCGCGCTGACGGAATTGCTGAAGGGTTTGGGCAAGCTCGACCTGGAAGCGAAGAAGACCGAAGGTGCACGCATCAATCAGGCGAAGCAGCAGGTCGAAGCCGCGCTGAACGCGCGCCGTCAGGCGCTGGCCGATGCGCTGCTGAACCAGCGTCTCGCGGCCGAAGCCATCGACGTCACGCTGCCGGGCCGTGGCGCGGGCGCAGGTACGCTGCATCCGGTGATGCGAACGTGGGAGCGCGTGGAGCAGGTGTTCCGCACCATCGGCTTCGACGTCGCCGACGGTCCCGAAATCGAAACCGACTGGTACAACTTCACCGCGTTGAACAGCCCGGAGAATCATCCGGCGCGTTCGATGCAGGACACCTTCTACGTCGACGGCAAGGATGCAGACGGCCGTCCGCTCCTGCTTCGCACGCACACGAGCCCGATGCAGGTGCGCTACGCGCGCATGAACAAGCCGCCGATCAAGGTAATCGTGCCGGGCCGCACGTATCGCGTCGACAGCGACGCCACTCACTCGCCGATGTTCAATCAGGTCGAGGGCCTGTGGATCGAGGAGAACATCAGCTTCGCGGATCTGAAAGGCGTCTACACCGATTTCCTCAAGAAGTTTTTCGAGCGCGACGACATTCTCGTGCGCTTCCGTCCGTCGTATTTCCCGTTCACGGAGCCGTCTGCCGAGATCGACATGATGTTCGAGCATGGCAAGAATGCGGGCAAATGGCTGGAGATCTCCGGCTCGGGTCAGGTGCATCCGACCGTCATCCGCAACATGGGCCTCGACCCTGAGCGCTACATCGGCTTCGCGTTCGGCAGCGGCCTCGAGCGTCTGACGATGCTGCGCTACGGCGTTCAGGATCTGCGTCTGTTCTTCGAGAACGATCTGCGTTTCCTGCGCCAGTTCGCCTGATCGCCGCACGCATCGCCCGCGACGTCCGGCTTGCAGCGAAAGAGCCGGACGAGAGACTCCAAACATTTCGAACGTAGACACACATGCAATTCCCCGAATCCTGGCTCCGCAGCTTCGTCGATCCCAAGCTCTCCACTGACGAGCTCGCGCATGCGCTGACCATGGCCGGCCTCGAAGTCGAAGACCTGCGTCCGGTCGCGCCACCGACCACGAAGATCGTGGTCGGGCAGGTGCTCGAAGTCACGAAGCATCCGAACGCCGACAAGCTCAATGTTTGCCAGGTCGACGCCGGCACGGGCGAGCAACTGAACATCGTGTGCGGTGCGCCGAACGTGTCGCCGGGCATCAAGGCGCCGGTTGCGCTCATCGGCGCCGTATTGTCGCCGGCCGAAGCGGGTGGCGAGCCGTTCTCGATCAAGCCGACCAAGCTGCGCGGCGTGGATAGCCAGGGCATGCTGTGCTCGGCGCGCGAGCTCAAGCTCTCGGAAGATCACAGCGGCCTGCTCATCCTGCCGGCGGACGCGAAGATCGGCCAGGACATCCGCGAAGCGCTCAATCTCGACGACACCGTCTTCGAGATCAAGCTCACGCCAAACAAGGCGGATTGCCTTTCGGTATTCGGCGTCGTGCGCGAGACCGCGGCGATCACCGGCGCGCCGCTGAAGGCGCTCGAGATGCCGGCGGTGGAAATCAAGCTCGACGAAAAGCTGCCCGTGAAGATCCTTGCGCCCGATCTGTGCGGCCGCTTTTCAGGCCGCGTGATCCGCGGCGTGAACGCGCACGCGAAGACGCCGCAATGGATGGTCGAGCGTCTGGAGCGTGTGGGCCAGCGCAGCATTTCCGCGCTCGTCGATATCTCCAACTACGTGATGCTCGAACTGGGCCGTCCGTCGCACGTGTTCGATCTCGACAAGATCCACGGCGCGATGGAAGTGCGCTGGGGCAGGAAGGGCGAGTCGCTCAAGCTGCTCAACGGCAACACGATCGAGGTGGATGAAACGGTTGGTGTGATCGCGGACGATCATCATATCGAGAGCCTCGCGGGCATCATGGGCGGCGACAGCACGGCGGTGTCGCTCGATACGACCAACATCTATCTCGAAGCTGCCTTCTGGTGGCCGGACGCGATCCGCGGCCGCGCCCGCAGGTACAACTTCTCGACCGATGCGGCGCATCGCTTCGAGCGCGGCGTCGATTACTCGACGACCGTCGAGCACATCGAACGCATCTCGCGCCTGATCCTCGACATCTGCGGCGGCGAGGCCGCCCCGGTCGACGATCAGATCGTCAACGTGCCCGAGCGCAATCCGGTGTCGATGCGCGTGTCGCGCGCGCATCGCATCATCGGCGTGGAAATCGACGCGGAAGAGATCGCGCGGATCTTCACGCGACTGAACCTCGCGTTCGAACGCGACGGCGACACCTTCGAGGTCACGCCGCCGCCGTATCGCTTCGATATCGAGATCGAGGAGGACCTGATCGAGGAAGTCGCGCGCATCTACGGCTTCGAGAAGATTCCGGCGCGGCCGCCGGTCGCGCGCAGCGAAATGCGGATCACGAACGAAACCAAGCGTTCCATCCACACGTTGCGCCATGCGGTCGCCGCGCGCGACTACTCGGAGACGGTGAATTTCAGTTTCGTCGATGCCGAGTGGGAGCAGGATTTTGCCGGCAACGACAACCCGATCATGCTGCTCAATCCGATCGCGAGCCAGCTTTCGGTCATGCGCACGACGACGTTCGGCAGCCTGATCGAAGTGCTGCGCCACAATCTGAATCGCCGTGCCGACCGCATTCGTGTGTTCGAGGCGGGGCGCGTGTTCCATCGCGACGCGTCGGTGAAGGCGGGTGAGCTGGCTGTCAAAGGCTTCGCGCAGCCGAATATGATCGGCGGCCTCGCTTATGGCCCGGTGATCGAAGAGCAGTGGGGCGCCGCATCGCGCAACGTCGATTTCTTCGACGTGAAGGGCGACGTCGAAGCACTCTTTGCGCCTGTCGTACCGCGCTTCGTGAAGGCCGAGCATCCGGCGCTGCATCCGGGACGCAGCGCGCGCATCGAAATGGCGGGGCGCGCGGTCGGCTGGATCGGCGAGCTGCATCCGCGCTGGCTACAGAAGTACGACTTGCCCAATGCGCCGATCGTCTTCGAGATCGACGCCGAAGCGCTGATGGATCGCGCGCTGCCCGCGCCGTCCGAAGTGTCCAAATTCCCGCCTGTGCGGCGCGATATCGCGGTTGTCGTAGATCAAGGCGTTCCGGTTCAGGCGCTGCTCGACGAGCTCGAAAACGCCCGCTCGGAGGCTGCATGCAAGCACGTCACGAGGGTTGCGCTTTTCGATGAATTTCGTCCAAAATCAAATACTTCCGGTGGTTTGGGAGCGCACGAGAAAAGTCTTGCCTTCCGTGTAACGTTGCAAGATACTGGCGGCACGCTTCAGGACGAAACGGTCGATACGGCCATCAAAACGCTGGCGGATCGTCTGACTCGAGTACACGGCGCGCGGTTGCGCGGATAGCCTGCAGTTGGCCGGTCCGTCTCAATCGCCAAGTCTTAAACGTGTTAGGCGCCGTTTTACCGATATGAACCAAATGAACTCGAGTGATTTCGAAGCCCTTCTTTCGGCGCAGCGCAGCGCCATGACCCGGGATACCACGACTTCGAACGGCGGCGCGTCCGGCGATACGCCAACGCTCACGAAAGCCGAACTGGCGGAGATGCTGTTCGACCACGTCGGTCTGAACAAGCGCGAGGCGAAAGATATGGTCGAAGCCTTCTTCGAAGTCGTTCGTGATGCGCTGGAGAGCGGCGAGAGCGTCAAGCTTTCCGGTTTCGGCAATTTTCAACTGCGCAACAAGCCTCAGCGTCCGGGCCGCAACCCGAAGACGGGTGAGGCCATTCCGATTGCCGCGCGGCGGGTCGT
This sequence comes from Candidatus Paraburkholderia kirkii, assembly GCA_001189345.1. Classification (GTDB taxonomy): domain Bacteria; phylum Pseudomonadota; class Gammaproteobacteria; order Burkholderiales; family Burkholderiaceae; genus Caballeronia; species Caballeronia kirkii_B. The sequence goes on along the minus strand of LFKV01000020.1, from coordinate 25,157 downwards.
CACGTTTCATGCAAGTCAGAAGCTGAAGGCGCTGGTCGAAACGGAAGCGGAAACGGATCTCGCACGCTGATCCCGATCTTTCGGGCGCGGCATCGTTCGCGCTTCCCGCTGCCGGCCATCGCGTTTCAATCGACATCACTTACCACGATGGTTGATCGACGATGGAAAAAGTCGTCTTGCCTCCGATCCCGGCCAAGCGTTATTTCACGATTGGCGAAGTCAGCGAACTGTGCGGCGTCAAGCCTCACGTGCTGCGCTATTGGGAGCAGGAGTTTACGCAACTGAGGCCGGTGAAGCGGCGGGGCAATCGTCGGTACTATCAGCATCACGAGGTCTTGCTGATCCGGCGCATCCGCGAGTTGCTGTACGAACAGGGCTTCACCATCAATGGCGCGCGCAATCGGCTCGACTCGCAGGGGCGCGCGAGTATCGATGAAGCCGAGACGGCCGAAGCGCAGGCCGCGCCGCAAGCCCAGCCAGCGGTCGATGTCGATCAGTTGCGCAAGGATATTCTTCAGGTGATCGACTTGCTGGGCGGATGAGCGCCTGCGTTGAAGCATCCGGACATGCCCCGATTCGTCGCGGCATTTTTTTCTCGCGCGGCGCCGGGTGCTCGCGCGCCGCACGCCGCTCGCGACGGCAGTACGATAATCGCTCGCTCTTTCCATGTCTTCCGCGCCGCGGAGTATCGGCACGGCCCTGTCACGTCGATTCAGGAGGACTTATGCGAGTGCTGCTCGTTGGCGCAACCGGCTTGCTGGGTGGCGAGATCAAACGGATTCTCGAGCCGCAGCATGAAGTGATCACCGCGAGTCGCAAGGGCTCCGATGTGTCGGTCGATTTGTCGGATAAGGCGAGCATCGTCGCGATGTTCGACAAGGTGGGGAAGGTCGGCGCCGTGGTATGCGTCGGTGGTGCGGCGAAGTTCGCGCCGCTCGACTCGCTCAGCGATGGCGACTATCTATGCATTCAGTCTCGCGAACAAGCTGATGGGACAGGTGAATCTCGTGCGCTGCGCGATCGGTCATGTGGACGAAGGCGGGTCCGTCGTCACGCTGACGAGCGGCGTGCTGGCTCAGCTGCCGATGGTCGGCGCCGCGGCCGTGAGCATCGTGAATGCGGGTGTCGAAGGATTCGCGCGCGTTGCCGCGCTGGAACTGCAAGGCAAGATGCGCGTGAATGTGGTGAGTCCGGGCTGGGTCGCGGAGACGCTGGAATCGATGGGCAAGGATCCGTCGCAAGGCATCGCGGCTGCCGATGTCGCGAAGGTCTATAAGCGCGCGATCGATGAGACGATCACCGGGCAGACGCTGCCTGCCGTTAAGACTTGATTGCTGCGCGCAAGCGCTTCTTCGAGCGGGCGGTCGTGCTGCTGCTTGCTGTCTTGGCATTGACCGACCTAGTGGCTGCCGCCTGGATAGATGCGCCCGAAGCACGTGACGCGTGCATGGCTCCTCGAATCGAACCATCTTGCGACTTTCGCGCGCAAGGGGGGGGAGCGGATTCGAGCCGGGTGGATGCGCCGCTCAGGCGAGGGCGCGGCGGCTGGGAAAGGCATTGAGCGCCGATTCTTATGCGTCACGTTAAGACTAGAGCTTAAGGCACTGATGCACAAGTGTTTTTTTAGATTTTATGTCTGAATGATATGCGCCGGGAGAAGACGTTTCGGACGATGCCAGTCGTACGTTTCGGAGGCTCTATACGCTCAAGCCCATCACCGCGCTGGTGTTGGTCAGCGCTTCGTCTTCTGCGCGGACTTTCAGCATCGCGTCAGCCAGTCTGTAGTAGAACCGCGCGCGCTCTTCGAGAAGTGCGGGCGATGCATCGCCCGGCAATGCATTGCCGGCCAAAGCCTGGCCTGCAAAGTAGTCGCGTAGCGACATGCCCAAGTTGCTGTTGCCGGGGAATGCGCGGGGGTTGTTGAGCTTGTTGTAGGCCATTGTTGTTGCTCGTGGTTTTTGTGCTGACGATGCGTGAAGGACAAAATAAAAAGCTCTCTGCCAGATGCGAGAGAGCCGTCTAGTACAGGCCAGGTCAGTAGATTTGAATCTCTCGAACCCAGCATTCGGATCTATGAATCATCATGCGGATGCCAAGGGCTGAGGTCCAATGGCACCGCGCGCGGAGTTTAGCACGCCTATCGTTATGACAAAGTTGAGCGAGGCCATTTCGGAAAGCTCATTTGTTTGTGGATATGCAGATTCAGGTATCGAACGATCGCGACAATAGCACGAGCAGTGTGATGTCTCTGTATGTCGTGAGCAAACCCGACTGCGATCATCAACACAACGCTGAACGCGGGCGTTCACGACGTTGTCAGCCAGTAGCGCTGTCGGAGAGAATTTAGTCGGTGGCCGGATTCGATCCCCACGGCAACACAAGGTCGCTGTACGGCTCTGAATTGCCGACAAGCGCATATCGATACGTGCCTGACATTAGGTGAAGACAGCCTGCGAGTTGCGCCGAGAAGCTCATCTCCCACGGCTGTCGATTGAGCGGACGGAAGTTCGTCCATACGTTCGCGCACGTAAGGCCCAGTTCGTCGAAGACCGGTTCGACTCGCTGCTTAAGGCTTCGAAAACCTTCTGCGTTGTCAGGAGGGACATCGAGACCGTGGACCATCACGACCATATCAAGCCGATGCGATCCTTCTCCGAGATCTCGCTGCTTATGCCGTAGCGCCGTGAACATACCGTCGAGGCCGCCCGAGAACGCTGAAATCGCACGGTCATCTTCTGCGGAGACCGCGTTCCGGTCGCACACGATCGCATCCGATGTGATCTCGATCGGAGAGAACATATTCGGAAGCAGGTTGTGCCATGCTTCGCAGTACAGCGTCGCGTTCTTTATTGCACGGGCCGACACGACGCCATGCACGTGGAATGGCTCGCCGATCATCATCGCCTCAAAGACGTTGGCGAAGAGGAATCCATCGAGCGTCTTTGGAGGCACATACTGCGTACCGGACGGGAGACTGATTTTGAACGTGGCGCCTTCCTTTGATAGCCCCTCGGAGACCCCATTGCCAATCAAGCGCACAACGAATTCATCCTGGTTCGCTGTGCTGCTATCGCGTACAAAAAGTTCAGTCGTCAATTACAACTCTCACATTTCAATACGGATTTTTGTGGGCGGGCTCGCTCTTGTTGCCTCGCTGCGATGATGGCTGACGCTACTCCGTTGCCACCGAGAAAGCTCAAGCTCGAGGACGGCGAATCGCGCGACAGTATCATGCGCACACTGGGTTGCGATTCGCGCTTCATCGCACGCTGGTCGGGGCGCTTCCTCAGCGAGCGACTAGCCGGCATGTACGCCCGGCACCGCGGGCGGGCGCCTACGCAGCCACCGGCCAAACTGGAAGCGCGGGTGCTCAAGTGCACCCTCAAGCACAAACCCGCCGACGGTTCGACACACTGGAGTAGCTACAAGCTCGCAGCAGAACTCGGCGACGTATCGGTCTCGGCCGTGCAGCGCATCTGGCGCAAGCACGGCATCAAGCCGCAGCAGTTGGAGCGGCACATGGTCTCCAACGACCCGGACTTCGAGACCAAGGCAGCCGACGTGATCGGGCTGTACCTGAACCCGCCGGCGCACGCAGCGGTGTTCTGCGTGGACGAGAAGACCGCGATCCAGGCACTCGATCGCAAGGACCGTATGCTGCCGCTGTCGCCCGGGCGCGCCGAGAGTCACGGCTTCGAGTACAAGCGCAACGGCACGCTCAGCCTGTTCGCGGCGTTCAATACTGCCACCGGCGAGGTGCTGGGCAAGACGGTGGCGCGCCACACCAGCGAGCAGTTCGTGGCCTTCCTGACCGACGTCGTCGCCAGCCAGCCCAAACGCCGGGAAATCCACGCGATCTGCGACAACGTCAGCAGCCATAAGACGCAGCGGGTTGCCGACTTCCTTGATGCGCAGCGCAACGTGCACCTGCACTTCACGCCGACCTACTCGTCGTGGCTCAACCAGGTGGAGAACTGGTTCTCGCGCATTCAGCGTGAAGTGATCGCTCGCGGCATCTTCACTTCGGTGAAGGATTGGGATCGCAAACTGATGCCGATACATCCGCGAACACAACAAGAACCCGAAACCGATCAAGTGGAAATATGACGATCCTTCGCGCCGGATTCGACCAGTGCCAATTCAATGACGCAATGGAATAGTCACAACGTGGAATCTCTAGAGTTAGGCGACGCGCCGACGTATGGATACCGAGGTGCTTGGGCGTTGCTGAGGCGAAGCCGGGACATGCTGGCTCAACCGCGAGTAAATGCAAAGCGCGTGTATCGCGTGATGCGTCGCCACGGCCTGCTGCTTGAACATCGCCCTCGGCACGCCTCGTCTACGCGTCGGCATGACGGCAAGGTCGCGGTGGATAGCAGCAACATGCGCTGGTGCTCGGATGGCTTCGAATTCCGCTGCGATGCCGGTGTCCCATTGCGTGTCGTCTTCGCACTCGACTGTTGCGACCGCGAAGCCATGAGTTGGGCCGCGAGCACAGGCGGTTACACTGGCGATATGGTGCGTGACGTCATGCTTCAAGCCGTCGAGAACCGCTTCACCGGCGCGTTGAAGGCCGACAGGGAAGTCGAGTGGTTAAGCGGCGATGGTTCCTGCTACATTGCCGATGACACATTGAAGTTCTCTCGAAAAATCGGACTGAAGCCAGTAACGACACCCGTCAGAAGTCCGCAAAGCAACGGGATGGCCGAGAGCTTCGTTAAAACGATAAAGCGTGATTACGAAACGATAAAGCGTGATTACGTTTCGTGGATGCCGAAACCCGACGCCAGGACGGCGCTGCAAAATCTGGCCATCGCGTTCGACCACGATAACGAGTCACACCCGCATAGCGCCCTTAAATACCGCTCGCCGCGCGAGTTTCGTCGGCAAGCAAATCCTCCAACCTAAGCGGGACCGGCTGTCCGGTTATGCGGGAGCAAGTCCACGCACCCACGGACACGCTTCGCCGTTCGGCCGGTAATAGCTGCCCGTCGCGAGCGTCACGCCGAACTTCACCGCTTCCTCGACGAGCACGGCCGAATCCTCGATGCCCGGCACTTTTGCCCAGACGAAGTTGCCGCCACTCGGCTCGTCGAACACGTCCCAGCCGTAGCCCTCGAGCGTCTGCACCGCGCTCGACAGCGAATCGCGTACGCGCTTGCGCAGGCGCTCCAGATACTTGCGATACGTGCCGCGTTCGAGCAGGCTCGCCGCGCCGCTTTCGGCGAAGCGCGTGTCGCCGAGGCTCATCAGTACCTTCACGTCGACGAGATTCTTCACGAGCTCGCGATTTGCCGCGAGATAGCCGATGCGCAGCGACGACGACAAGGTCTTCGGCAAGCCGCCGACGTAGATCACGCGATCGAGCTGATCGAGCGAGGCGAGCCATTGCGTCGGTACGGTCTGGAAATCGGCGTAGATATCGTCTTCGACGATCGTGAAGCCGTGCTGCGTCGCCAGTTGCAGCAGCTTGAACGCGACCTGCGGCTCGATGTTGGTCGCGGTCGGGTTCTGGAACACGGTGTTGAGGAAAAAGAGCTTCGGCTGATGCTGCTTGAGCAACGCCTCGGCGATGTCGATATCTCGGGGCCGTTCGCGAGCCGCGGCACGCCGACGAGGCGCACGCCCTGAAGTTTCAAGAGACCGAACAGGTGTAGTAGCCGGGATCCTCGACGAACACCGTATCGCCCGGCTTCAGCATGTAACGCACGACGAGATCGAGCGCCTGGCTCGCGCCATGGGTGATCATCACGTTAGGCAGATCGGCGTCGATGCCGAGCGCGTTGATGCGCATCGCCACTTGCTGGCGCAGACCGGTGTCGCCGTGATGGATGGCGTAGTCGATCACGCTCGGCACGTCGATGCGCGACGCCTGACGGATCGCCTGCGTGAGACCGTCGACGTCGCGCCACGCTTCGGGGATGAACCCGCTCGAGAGCTTCAGCGTCTCGCCCGGGTAGTTGAACTGCTGGAGGATCTGGTTCGATTCTTCCTCCGCGAGGCGCGGATCGCAATTGCCGGCGCTGTTGTCGTGCTCGTCGACGTGATTCGCCACGTAGAATCCGGCGCCGTGCTTCGGCTGGATCAGACCGCGTGACGCGAGGCGGTCGTAAGCTTCGATGACCGGAAAGCGGCTGATTCGCTGTTCCGCGGCGAGCTGGCGGATCGACGGCAGCTTTGCACCCGCGAGCACGCGGCGCGAGCGGATCATCGCCTCGATCTGGCTGACGATCTGCTCGGTCAGCGGCACGCCGGTGCCGCCGTCGATGTGGAGCGGAAGTGCATTCATGATGTTCGAAGTGTTCAGTCGGAACGAGCGAACAGTTGTAATTTGCTGTTTGCCGGTGTCACAGCGACCATTCGAACGCATCCGAAAAGAGGCGTCAAGCTAGGCGCGAATGGCTATCCGCGCAGTGCTGCGGGCGCCCGCTGTCGACGCTTATTGACAAACTGTTCAGCAACTTCAGCTTAATAGTTCCTATGCAACTGAGCAGAAGTGTTCATTCAAGCTGTTCGGAATCGGTCGAATAATAGGCTCAATGGCTGCTTACAGGTGTTCAACCATGCAGCCACCCGACTGAGCGATTCTGAGGAGCGGCATCATGCGTGAAATTCGGACTTTCGAACTCGACTGGTGCGACGCGCCGACGGGCTGGTTCATCGACCGGCCGCAGACCCTGCGCGTTACGCGCGGGCAGATCTGGCTGACCATCGCAGGCGAGGCGGGCGACTTCTGGCTCGACGCCGGCGCGTCGGTGGAGATGAAGCCGTACACGACGATCTGGGTCAGCGGCGCGCAGGACGAGAGCCGTTTCTCGCTGGCGTCGGTCTCGACACATGCGCGGCGGAGCCTGGGCGAGATCGTGCGCGACTGGTTCGCGCGGCGCCCGACGCATCCCTACATCGCGGTATCCAAGGCGTAAGGACCACGATCCGGACGAAAAAAACCCGGCCGAGGCCGGGTCCAATGTTTCCGCGCTCTTGCGAGCGCGGTCACCTGCAAAACAGGCTTTCTTACGCTGCGAGCAGCGAGCGCAGCACGAACGGCAGAATTCCGCCGTGCTTGTAGTAGTCGACTTCGATCGGTGTGTCGATACGCAGCAGCACCTGCACGCGATCTTCCTTGCCGTCCTTGCGATGAATCACGAGCGTGACTTCCTGCTGCGGCTTGAAGTCGTCGCCGAGACCCTCGATGTCGTACGTTTCTTCGCCCGTGATGTTGAGCGACTGCACGCTGTCCGAGCCCTTGAACTGCAGCGGCAGCACGCCCATGCCGACGAGGTTCGAGCGATGGATGCGCTCGAAGCTGCGCGCGACCACGGCCTTCACGCCGAGCAGTTGCGTGCCCTTCGCCGCCCAGTCGCGCGACGAACCCGTGCCGTACTCTTCGCCCGCGAAGATGACGGTTTGCGTACCCGCGTCGATGTACTTCATCGCGGCGTCGTAGATCGACAGCTGTTCGCCGCTCGGCTGGTGAATCGTCAGGCCGCCTTCGACACGCGTGCCGTCCGGCTTCGCCGGGATCATCAGGTTCTTGATGCGCACGTTCGCGAAGGTGCTGCGCATCATCACGTCGTGGTTGCCGCGGCGCGAGCCGTAGCTGTTGAAGTCGGCCTTCTGCACGCCGTTGGCCTTCAGCCAGACGCCTGCCGGCGACGTTTCCTTGATCGAGCCCGCCGGGCTGATGTGGTCGGTCGTGACGGAATCGCCGAAGATGCCGAGCGCGCGCGCGCCCTTCACGGCGGGAATCGAATCGGCCGGCTTCATCGAGAAATCCTTGCCGAAGAACGGCGGCTCCGCGATGTAGGTCGACTTCGGCCAGTCATAGACCTGGCCGGTCTCACCCGCGATCTTGCTCCACAGGTCGCCTTCCTTCGTGAGGTGCGAGTAGTTCTCGCGGAATGCCTTCGCATCGAGCGCGTACTTGAGCAGCGCGTGGACTTCTTCGCTCGTCGGCCAGATGTCGCCGAGGTAGATGTCGCGGCCGTCACGGCCCTTGCCGACCGGCTCGGTCATCAGGTCACGCGTGATGTTGTCCGCGATCGCGTAGGCGACGACCAGCGGCGGCGAAGCCAGGAAGTTCGCGCGGATGTTCGGGTGAATGCGCGCTTCGAAGTTACGGTTGCCCGACAGCACGGCTGCCGCGACGATGTCGTTCTTCGTGATGACGTCGTTCAGTTCCGGCGTCAGATCGCCCGCGTTACCGATACAGGTCGTGCAGCCATAGGCGGCGAGCGTGAAGCCGAGCTTGTCGAGGTAGGGCAGGAGGTCCGTCTTCGTTAGATACTCGGTGACGATGCGCGATCCCGGCGCGAGCGACGTCTTGATGTGCGGCGCCACCGTCAGACCGGCTTCGACCGCCTTCTTGGCCAGCAGGCCGGCGGCGAGCAGCACGCTCGGGTTCGACGTGTTGGTGCACGAAGTGATCGCGGCGATCAGCACGTCGCCGTTCTTCACGTCGATGCCATCAGCCGTCTTGTAGTTCGCTTCTAGTTCGGCGGGTTTCTTCGCGAAGCCGTTTTCGTCGACCGGCTTCGAGAACAGGTCGATGAAGGTGCTCTTCACGTTGCCGATCTCGATGCGGTCCTGCGGACGCTTCGGACCCGCGAGCGACGGCGCGACCGTGCCCAGATCCAGTGTGAGCGTCTTGGTGTAGTCGATCTCGCCGGCCTTCGGTACGCCCCACAGCTTCTGCGCCTTGAAATAGTTCTCGAAGGCGGAGATTTCCGCGTCGGTGCGGCCCGTGCCCTTGAAGTAGTCGATGGTCTTTTCGTCGACCGGGAAGAAACCCATCGTCGCGCCGTACTCGGGCGCCATGTTGCCGATGGTCGCGCGGTCCGGCACCGCGATTGACGCCGTGCCTTCGCCGAAGAACTCGACGAACTTGCCGACGACCTTCTCCTTGCGCAGCATTTCGGTGATCGTGAGCACGAGGTCGGTTGCCGTGCAGCCTTCGCGCAGCTTGCCCTTCAGCTCGACGCCGACGATGTCCGGCGTGAGGAAGTACACCGGCTGGCCGAGCATGCCCGCTTCCGCCTCGATGCCGCCCACGCCCCAGCCCACCACGCCGATGCCGTTGATCATCGTCGTGTGGCTGTCCGTGCCGACGAGCGTATCCGGGTAGTAGACGGTGTCGCCGCCTTCGGTCTTCTTGTGCACGCCGCGTGCGAGGTACTCCAGGTTCACCTGGTGCACGATGCCGACGCCCGGCGGCACGACCTTGAACGTGTCGAATGCCTGCATGCCCCACTTCATGAACTGGTAGCGCTCGCTGTTGCGCTGGAATTCCAGTTTCATGTTCAGGTCGAGCGCGTTCGGCTCGCGGAAGTGGTCGATCTGCACCGAGTGGTCGACGACGAGGTCCACCGGCACGAGCGGCTCGATTGCCTTGGGGTTCTTGCCCGAGCGCTTGGCAACGCCGCGCATCGCGGCGATGTCGGCGAGCAGCGGCACACCGGTGAAGTCCTGCAGCACGACGCGCGCGACGACGAACGGAATTTCGTCGACGCGAGCCGCGTTCGGCTTCCAGTTCGCGAGCTGCTCGATGTGCTCCTCGGAAATCTTCTTGCCGTCGTAGTTGCGCAGTACCGATTCGAGCACCAGCCGGATCGAGACCGGCAGGCGCTGGATCTTGACCTTTAGCGCGTCGCCGAGCTGGGGCAGCGAGTAGAACTTGCCTTTGCCGGAACCGCTGTCGAATTCCTTGAGCGTGTTGTGGAGATTGTGGGCCATGGTTATTTTCCTTGGGCTAAGACGAGGAAATTGCTTCGCTAAATCACGTACAGATCGACGTATTCATTGACCGGCATTGCTTCGAGCTTTGCCTGATCGAGCGATACCGCGAGGATCGCCTGTTGTTGCTTCTGCGGGAAACGGCGCGCCAGGTTCGTCCTGAACTTCTCGACGAGCAGCGGAATGCCGTCCGCGCGGCGGCGCTTGTGACCGATCGGATATTCGACCGCGATCTCATCGAGCCTCGAGCCGTCGTTGAATTCGACGGTCAGCGCGTTGGCGATCGAGCGCTTGTCCGGATCGTGATAATCCTTCGTGTATTGCGGGTCTTCCACGCATTCCATCTTGTTGCGCAGCGCGTCGATGCGCGGGTCTTGCGCGATCGAGTCTTCGTAGTCGGCAGCGGTCAGACGGCCGAAGATCAGCGGCACGGCGACCATGTACTGGATGCAGTGATCGCGGTCCGCCGGGTTGTTCAGCGGTCCCTTCTTGTCGATGATGCGAATCGCCGTTTCGTGCGTGCGGATCGTGATTTTCTTGATGTCGTCGACGGACCTGCCAGCTTCCTTCAGCTTGCCGTGCAGGGTCATCGCCGCCTCGACGGCGGTCTGCGAGTGGAACTCGGCCGGGAACGAGATCTTGAAGAGCACGTTCTCCATCACGTACGAGCCATACGGACGCTGGAACTTGAACTCGTTGCCCTTGAAGAGCACGTCGTAGAAGCCCCAGGTTTTCGCGCTCAGCACGGACGGATAGCCCATTTCGCCGGTCTTCGCGATCAGCGCGAGACGTACGGCGCGCGAGGTGGCGTCGCCCGCGGCCCACGACTTGCGCGAGCCCGTGTTCGGCGCATGGCGGTACGTGCGCAGCGAATGGCCATCGACGAAGGCCAGGGAAACCGCGTTGATCAATTCGTCGCGCGTCAACCCGATCATCTGCCCGACGACCGCCGTCGAAGCCAGCTTCACGAGCAGCACGTGATCGAGCCCGACCTTGTTGAACGAGTTCTCGAGGGCGATGCAGCCTTGAATTTCGTGCGCCTTGATCATCGCGATCAGGACGTCTTTCATGCTGAGCGGCTTCTTGCCGGAGGCGATCGCATTACGAGAAAGCCAGTCGGCAACAGCGAGAATGCCGCCCAGGTTATCCGACGGATGGCCCCATTCGGCAGCGAGCCAGGTGTCGTTGAAGTCGAGCCAGCGGATCATTGCGCCGATGTTGAAGGCGGCCTGAACCGGGTCGAGCTGAAACTGGGTGCCGGGCACCTTCGCGCCGTTGGGGACGATCGTGCCAGGCACGATCGGTCCCATCAGCTTGGTGCAGGCGGGGTAGGAGAGGGCTTCGAGTCCGCAGCCGAGCGTGTCGATCAGGCAGTTGCGCGCCGTTTCGAGCGCAAGCGTGCTGTCGACGCGATAGTCGAGAACGTAGTCGACGATATCGACGAGTACCTTGTCCGGATCGGGCCGGACGTTGGAGATCGGTGCGGACATCGATGGATTCCTGATTTAAGTGCCGAGCTGACTTATTCCGCGTTCTTAATCAGCGCGTTCGACTGCGTCGGAGCCGCGCCGCCCGCTGCCATTTCGGGCGTCACGCACTCGTCGGCGAGACGCGACGAGTCCTTGTCGGAGAACAGCATCGCCTTCGTCGGGATCACGACGAGGTCCATGCCCGACGCCGAATCGTGGAAACGGTCGGCGCCGGTCATCGTGTCCTGGCGCGGCAGGCGATAGTCCTTCTTGGCCCAGTTCACGGTGACGATGGTGTCACGCTTCATGTCGCCTTTCAGGTAGAAAGCCTGGCCGTCCTTGCACGACCACTTCACTGCACCTTCGGGGACCGGATCGATCTTGGCCGCCGCGGCCGCTTCGGCCTTGGGGCTGCGCTTGACCAGACGGCGTGCCGGAGCGGGGCGTTTGGCCTTTGCCGCGCTGGCGCCGGTGGCGGTTGCCGCCGCGAAGGCGTCGGCGCTGACGAAGACGCTCGTCGTAGCCAGCGTGCCGGCGATTGCAGCGATCAGAAGTTTATTCATCGAAAAAACCTTTCAAAAACATTGGGGTTGAGTGACGTTTGCCGCGCGGGTGGATTTCTTCCTCGTAAAATCCGAACGCGCAGCCCGCTATTTTCGCTTATTTAGCGGCGTGAACTTCAAATTCTCCGGTCCGGTGTAATTCGCGCTCGGCCGGATGATCTTGTTGTCGATGCGCTGCTCGATGATGTGCGTACTCCACCCCGAGGTGCGCGAGATCACGAACAGCGGTGTGAACATGGCGGTGGGCACGCCCATCATGTGATACGACACCGCGCTGAACCAGTCGAGATTGGGGAACATCTTCTTGGCGTTCCACATCACCGATTCGAGCCGTTCGGCGATGTCGAAGAGCTTCGTGTCGCCCGCTTCCTTCGACAGCTTTTCCGCGACTTCCTTGATGACCTTGTTGCGCGGATCGGAAATGGTATAGACCGGATGGCCGAAGCCGATCACCACTTCCTTGTTCTCCACCCGACGCCTGATGTCGGCCTCCGCCTCGTCGGGCGTCTGGTAGCGCGACTGGATTTCGAACGCGACTTCGTTGGCGCCGCCGTGCTTCGGGCCGCGCAGCGCGCCGATCGCGCCGGTGATTGCCGAATACATGTCCGAGCCCGTGCCCGCGATCACGCGTGCCGTGAACGTCGACGCGTTGAATTCGTGCTCGGCGTAAAGATTGAGCGACACGTGCATTGCATCGACCCACGACTTCGACGGCTCTTTCCCATGTAGCAGATGCAGGAAGTGACCGCCGATGGAATCGTCATCGGTTTCGACTTCGATGCGCTTGCCGTTGTGCGAGTAGTGATAGATAGTGATACCAGTAGAGCAGCATCGAGCCAAGCGAAGCCATCAGACGATCGGCGATGTCCTTCGCGCCCGGCACGTTGTATCGTCCTTCTCGTCCATTGCGTCATTGAATTGGCACTGGTCGAATCCGGCGCGAAGGATCGTCATATTTCCACTTGATCGGTTTCGGGTTCTTGTTGTGTTCGCGGATGTATCGGCATCAGTTTGCGATCCCAATCCTTCACCGAAGTGAAGATGCCGCGAGCGATCACTTCACGCTGAATGCGCGAGAACCAGTTCTCCACCTGGTTGAGCCACGACGAGTAGGTCGGCGTGAAGTGCAGGTGCACGTTGCGCTGCGCATCAAGGACGTCGGCAACCCGCTGCGTCTTATGGCTGCTGACGTTGTCGCAGATCGCGTGGATTTCCCGGCGTTTGGGCTGGCTGGCGACGACGTCGGTCAGGAAGGCCACGAACTGCTCGCTGGTGTGGCGCGCCACCGTCTTGCCCAGCACCTCGCCGGTGGCAGTATTGAACGCCGCGAACAGGCTGAGCGTGCCGTTGCGCTTGTACTCGAAGCCGTGACTCTCGGCGCGCCCGGGCGACAGCGGCAGCATACGGTCCTTGCGATCGAGTGCCTGGATCGCGGTCTTCTCGTCCACGCAGAACACCGCTGCGTGCGCCGGCGGGTTCAGGTACAGCCCGATCACGTCGGCTGCCTTGGTCTCGAAGTCCGGGTCGTTGGAGACCATGTGCCGCTCCAACTGCTGCGGCTTGATGCCGTGCTTGCGCCAGATGCGCTGCACGGCCGAGACCGATACGTCGCCGAGTTCTGCTGCGAGCTTGTAGCTACTCCAGTGTGTCGAACCGTCGGCGGGTTTGTGCTTGAGGGTGCACTTGAGCACCCGCGCTTCCAGTTTGGCCGGTGGCTGCGTAGGCGCCCGCCCGCGGTGCCGGGCGTACATGCCGGCTAGTCGCTCGCTGAGGAAGCGCCCCGACCAGCGTGCGATGAAGCGCGAATCGCAACCCAGTGTGCGCATGATACTGTCGCGCGATTCGCCGTCCTCGAGCATCAGGATCAACTTTGCGCGTCGCACGTCCGCCGCACGCACCGTTCGGCTGCGCGCCGCCGACAACAGTTGCTCACGTTCGATATCTGTCAGGTTCATTTTGACCCATGACCTGTATCTGAACACAGACAGGGTGCTAATTCAATAACGCAGTGCAATAGAACGCGGCGAAGTCCAAAGGCATCACGCCGACCGGGCCTGCTGAGCGCGAATCGCATCCGCCTCGCTGAAGATCCGGAAACTCTGTGCGATGGTCTCGCGCTCGATCGAGCGGGTAATGAACGATGCGCGAGCGCCGGTCGTCGGACGGCCACGCATCGAGCACCGCCGGCGGATGAAAGACGTACTGAACGCCATGAACCACGACCGGCCTGTCCTCTCCCGCGACGTTCAATATGCCCTTGATGCGAAGCATCGACGGCCCCATCAACGACAGGAGCACGTCGAGCCATTCCGTGAGCACCGCTTGCGGGATCGGCTCGTCGACCGTGAAGCAGAAGGCGCGGATCTGATCGTCGTGCCGGTTGACGTCGTGTTCGTGATGATGATGGCGGTGATGCCCGTCGTCGCGATAGCGCTCTTCGGCCAGCCAGCGTTGCACGTCCGTGATCTTTCCGTCCGCGGTGAAGAGCCCGAGATCGAGTATCCGCCGCGCGTCGAGTTCTCCGTGACTGACATGCATGATGTCCGCGGCGGCATTGAGCGCACGCAACCGGTCCATCAACCGCGTCAGCGCATCCGGCGAGACGAGGTCCGTCTTCGTGACGAGCAGCCTGTCGGCCATCGCCGCCTGCTTGACTGCTTCGATATGGGCGTCGAGTGTCGCCTCACCGTTGCGTGCGTCGATGGTGGTCGCCACGCTGTCGAACCGGTAACGATCCTTCAGCGCCGGATGCGAGGCGAGCATATGCCCGATGGGAGCCGGGTCGGCAAGCCCGGTCGTTTCGATCACGACGCGGCGAAAGGGCCGCTGTTCGTGTCGGTCGACCGCCGCCAGAACCTCGTTGAACGTGCGGACGAGGTCTCCCCGGATGGTGCAGCACAGACATCCGCTGCTCATCTCCACGACGATGTCTTCGCGACTATGCGCAACGAGCAGATGGTCCAGCCCCACCTCGCCAAATTCGTTGATCAATACCAGCGCATCCGCCAGTTCCGGCTGCTGCACGAGCCGGTTCAATTCAGTCTTGTCTTGCCGCTGCCGAGAAAGTCTGTCAAGAGCGTCACCGGGATCAGATCCATATCGCCTCCGTATCGAGAGTCAACTTCCGCAAGCCTTTGCCATGACGGGCACGCGGCCCGAAGCGCCGCGCGCCTCAAGCCTCCCCGGCCACACCGCCCCACGCCGGAAACGGGTCCGCGAACCTCATCCAGCCAGCGGGCCCTTCGGCCATCTCCGCATCCGTCAGCAGGCACGCATTCAGGCGCCGCCGCAAGTCGGTCTCGTCCATGTCGATGCCGATCAACACGATCTCCTGACGTGCATCGCCGACGTTCGGATCCCATTCGCGCTCGATGAACCGGAGCGACTCGGGATCCGTCGGCCAGTGCTCCTTCGGCACCGCGGCCCACCACAGCCCCGCCGCGCCATGACGGCACACCGCGCCCGCCTGCGACCACGATCCCGCGTGAGTCGGCCAGCTCGCGAGCCAGAAGAAGCCTTTCGAGCGCACCACGCCGAGCCACTCGCCGTTGATCAGATCCTAGAAGCGCTGCGGATGCATCGGCCGCCGCGCGCGCCACGCGAAGCTGCCGATGCCGTATTCCTCGGTTTCCGGCTTGTGCTCGCCGCGCATCTCCCTGAGCCATCCGGGTGCTTCGGCCGCCTCCTCGAAGTCGAACAGTTTCGTGTCCAGCACGCGATCGAGCGGCACGCGCCCGAACTCCGACACTTCGATGCGGGCGCGCGGACTGAGACCGCGCAGAATCGCCATCAGACGCGCGCGCCGCCTCGTCGACGAGGTCGATCTTGTTGAGCACGATCACGTCGCAGAACTCGACCTGCTCGATCAGCAGATCGACGACCGTGCGATGGTCTTCCTCGCCGAGCGATTCGCTGCGCGACTGCAGGCTTTCCTGAGAGCTGTAGTCGCGCAGGAAATTGAAGGCATCGACGACCGTGACCATCGTGTCCAGACGCGCGACATCGGAAAGGCTTTGGCCGCCTTCGTCGGCGAAGGTGAAGGTCTCGGCCACCGGCAGCGGCTCGGAGATGCCCGCCGATTCGATCACCAGCTGGTCGAAGCGCCCTTCCTTCGCAAGCCGGTTCACCTCGAGCAGCAGATCTTCGCGCAGCGTGCAGCAGATGCAGCCATTGCTCATTTCGACGAGCTTCTCGTCGGTGCGGGAGAGCTGCGCGCCGCCGTTGCGCACGAGCGCCGCGTCGATGTTGACCTCGCTCATGTCGTTGACGATCACCGCGACGCGCCGCCCTTCGCGGTTGTGGAGGATGTGATTGAGCAGCGTGGTCTTGCCCGCGCCAAGGAAGCTGGAAAGAACGGTGACCGGCAGTCGTGAATCCATGAGTTGCTCCTTGTCTGTCAGCGCGCGTGCGCCGGACGATGCGCGCGCGAACCATGCGTGCTAGAACGTCGTGCGCAAGCCGACCATCACGCTGCGGCCGCCTTCGTGCGCGATATCGCGCACGACCAAGCTCGCATAGCGGATGTCCTGGTTGGTCAGGTTGTCGCCGCGCACATAGGCGAGCCAGTTGGTCGTGCCGACGTGGAAGCTGTAGGTGAGCATCAAGCCGAGCCGCGTATAGCTCGCGGTCGGCAGATCGTCCTCGGGCACGCGATGCTGCGCCCACGCGTGCTCCATTTCCGCACGCGCGCCGAACGACCCGTAGCCGTAATCGACCGCGACCGTCGCGCGCAACGGCGAGATGCGCGGCAGCGGCTGACCGGTGTCCATGTTGCGGGCGTGCGTGTAATCGCCGACCAGGGACACGTCGACCCGGTGCGCGCCGTGCTCGTACACGCGCCACTTACCGTCGAGCTCGATGCCGTAGAACTCCGCGCGCACGCCGCGATAGACCGCTTCGTTCAGGGCATCGGCGGGGCCGTCGAGCGCGCGCTGGCGGTCCGAATGCGCGAAGCCGGGAATGCGCTCCTTGCTGGTCTCCCGGTCGAAGGCGTCGACGTGAAAGGCGAACTGCCCGTTACCGCCTTCGACCATGGCCGCGCCGGCGCGCGCGTTGTTGGCGCCGCCGTAACTCACGTCGACCGCGCCGTCCACGCCCTTGATCGGCTCGCGCGGAATGAGGTTGTCGATCTTATTGACCACCCCGCCGATGGCGTTGCCGCCGTACAGCAACGCGGCCGGCCCGCGCACGATCTCGACGCGTTCGATGGTCAGCGGCTCCTGCGGTACGGCGTGATCGTACGAGAGCGACGAGGCGTCCCGCCGCCACGCCGTTCTGCAGAAAACGGATGCGGTCGCCGTCCATGCCGCGGATGATCGGGCGGCCGACCATCGGCCCATAGGTCGTCGTGGACACGCCCGGCAGGCCATTGAGCGTCTCGCCCAGCGAGTTGGTCTGCCTACGCGTCAGCTCGTCGCCGTACAGGGCGGTGGCCGGCGCGATGAGATCGGTATCGCCGAGCGGATTAGCGGTGACGAAAACGGGCGCGAGCGCGCCGCCAGGCACCGAAGCCGAACCCGCGGCCGCGCCCTGTTGCTGCGCCTGCGCTAGGAGCGCAATCTAGGCCAATGAAAGCGGCGACAGCCGCAGGGCTCGTCGGGAAAAGCGTGTCAGGTCTTTTTTCACGGTCGTTGTTTGAATAATTCGTGCTGGTACTGTCCGTGTCAGTCGCGCAACAATATATCGTTGCGCGACGTGGACAAGCCCGGGCTCCCCTATCGGGGAATAGTTCGCCTCCAACAGGGAGGCGGACTATTATATCATTGCCTTTATAGCGTAAAGGAAGATGTTTGACAGATACCGGACGTGACAGGCCGTCCGATCGCAGCGTTTCGCATGGGCCACCGACTCGCTTTGTCCGATGCCCGAGACACGGGCAAGCAGGGACGCACTGCACATGGCAGTGCCGCAAGTTATAGAAGCGCCCGGCTATGCGTATGCAAGGCGCATAGCCGGGCGACGCATCAGTGAACGCCATCCCGGATCATCATCGGACGTAGCACTGAGCAGCGCGCGCATCCATAGCTCCGCCGTTCGCGGCGGCCTTTGGAAACCACTCGCGATCAATGGGGGCGCCTTCTCCATGCACGCGTCGGCATCACGGCTCGACGACGTTGAACTGGCCGTCGAACTGGTCGAGCGTCGCCTGCAGCTTCTTGAAAAGACCGCCATCACCCTGCAATGCGATGCTCCCGTCCTTGCAGGGCGTCCATGAAGCCCGTTTCGCCGCACAGAATCAGGTTCAGCGTTTCACGCGTCATGGCGACCTCGGCCTGCGGCGGTCGCGTACTCGTTCCCGATACGGTCAATGCACCGTGCTGAAGATTCAGGGCGAAGCGCTTACCGAGGTCCGTGAACACCCAGTCGATCCGCATATTCAGATGCTGGCTCACCGTCCGTCGACACGGACAGCCAGACAATCGAAAAACATTTCCTCGGTGATGGCGCACACCATGTCGCGGCTGCGGCGAGCGAATTGCGCCGATCCCTCGTTTCCTTCGCGCAACTCGCGCATACCGAGCAGGAACGCGTTGCGCCAGGTGGCCAATTCCGCCTGGTAGCCCATCTGCTCGAGCGCGGCTGCGCCGAGTTCACGCGCTTCGCGAAAGTCGGGCCGGGCGAACACGAGATGATTCATCGCCTGCGCCACCCATCATCAACTGCGTGGGCGGAATCAGCGTAATGGTCCCGCGAGGCATGGTCTTGCCCATGCCCGCGTCGATCTGGCAACAGGCATTGCGCGCAAGCGTATGTCCGAACTGGAACTGCGAGCGACGTACCATTGCCGTACCCGCGAGCACGTTCTCGGAAACGGCCGCCTCCATGAACCCCGCCGGTGCGATGATCGCCGTCCGCCCGGCCCGCACGTCCGCTTCGCTCGTGACGCCGCGCACGCCGCCGAAATGATCGGCATGAGTATGGCTGTAGATCACGGCCACGACGGCGCGCTTCGGACGGTGCGCATGGTAGAGCTCGAGCGCGGCCGCCGCGGTTTCCCTGCACGTGAGCGAATCGATGACGATCAGTTCGCTATCGCCCTCGACGAACGTGACGTTCGAGATATCGAAAACCGCGCACCTGGTAGATGCGCTCCGTCACCTTGAAGAGGCCATGCAGCGTGTTCAACCGCGCGTGACGCCACAACGCGGGATGAGCTGTCGCCGGCGCCTCAGGCGTTTCGAGAAAGGCGTAGTCGGCGAGACTCCATACCCGTTGCCCGTAAGCGTCGCGCACTTCGGCCTCGGGAACCGTGGCCCATGAAGCCGCGCCGGGCGTCGGCTTCCTCCTGCGGATCGTCCGGCGGCAAGTCGCGCAAGACACGTTCGTGTGCCGCGGAAGTTGCGGCGGTCGCCGGCAGCGGCCGGAATGCCGCGTCCAGGGTTTCCTGATTCAGCATGAATGTTCTCCCGCGTCTACCAGGCGGCCCGTTCGCAGTGCGGCCTGGCGCCGTTCATCAATGCGCAGACGCACGAATGAGGTCCGCCGCCTTCTCGGCAATCATGATAGTCGGCGCATTCGTATTGCCGCCAATCAGCGTGGGCATGATCGAGGCGTCGGCTACGCGCAGGCCCTCGACGCCCCGCACGCGCAGCGCCGGATCGACCACGGCCGCGTCGTCCACGCCCATCTTGCAGGTGCCGACGGGATGGAACAGCGTGTCCGCGTGCTCGCGAATGTAGGCACGAATCGCCTCCTCGTTCCCTTCTCCCGGTCCGAAGTCGTCGGTCAGCAGCTCGCGGCCGCCCGCCTCGGCAAGCGTGGGCTGTGCATAGATCCTGCGGGTGAGCCGCACGCCGGCCACCAGACTGTCCATGTCCGCCTCGACGCTCAGATAGCGCGGATCGATGAGCGGTGCCTCGCGCGGATCGGCCGACTTGAGCCGGACGACACCGCGGCTTTTCGGGCGAAGATTGGTTGCGTGACAGCTATAAGCCGGGCGGCATCTTCTTGTCGCGGTCCTTGCCGCGATTGCCCAGCAGCGCGAGGATGAAGGCGAATTGCAGATCGGGTTCGGGAAGGTCCGGGCTCGTGCGCATGAAGCCGCCCGCCTCGACCACGTTCGACGAGAACATGCCCGAGCGATCGCGCCGATAGCGCATCAGTTCCGGAATCATGCGCATAATGTTGCGCTGCGAGTAGCCGTACAGATCGGCCGACGGCACTTCCTTCCTGATCGTCACGTCGATGTAATCCTGCAGGTTCTCGCCGACGCCGAACAGATCGTGCACGACCGGAATGCCGAACTCGCGCAGGTGCGCGCCCGGCCCGACGCCGGAAGCCATGAGCAATTGCGGCGAATTGAACGCACCCGCGCTCAGGATCACTTCCCGCCTGGCCCGCAGACTGCGCTCGACGCCATCGCGCACGATGCGCACGCCCGTTGCCCGCTTGCCCTCGAACTCCACGCGCAAGGCGACCGTGCCCGTCATCACGGCGAGCCCCGGGCGGCGGCCGCTGTGCGACTTGTCGGCGGCGTTGCCGCGGTGAAGATAGGCGCGCGCGGTATTCCATCTCTCGCCCATGTACTGCGTAACCTGGTACAGGCCTACCCCTTCCTGGTGCTCCCCGTTGAAGTCGTGATTGATCTTCATGCCGGCTTGCACCGCCGCCTCGATGAAACGCTGGCTAAAGGGATTCAGCGTGCGCTGGTCGCTCACGTACAGCGGGCCGTCCACGCCGTGATACGGGTTCGCGGGCCCGCGCGCGAAGCTCGTTGCTCTCGGCGCGACGAAAGTAAGGCAGCACGTCCTCATAGCTCCAGCCGGCGCAACCGAGACGAGCCCAGCGGTCATAGTCATTGCGATGCCCGCGGATGTACACCATGCCGTTGATCGAAGAACTGCCGCCGAGGCCCTTGCCGCGCGGCTGAAACGACGTGCGGTGGTTCAGCGCCCCCTGCGGCACGGTGCGATACTCGTAGTTGCGCGGGCCCGCTTCGACGGCGAGTTTCGCCACGCCCGTCGGTGTCCAGACCATGAAGTGATGGTCGTCCGGTCCCGGCTCCAGCAATGCGACCGTCACGCCGGGACCGTCACGCCGGGAAGTTCGGCGAGCCGGCCAGCGACCGCGCATCCCGCCGAACCCACTCCCACCACTATGTAGTCATACTGATCGTTGTCACCAGCGACCGCCTGCCGTCGCGCCGATTCGTTCATGTCGTCTCCGATGTCGAAATCGCGTCTCGCGTGCAGCTGAGCGAGCAGTCCGTCAAGCGTACGATGCGCGATCGGGCTCTTCAACGATCAAAACGGGTGGGCACGGGGGAGCTTCGGGTGGGGAGACCGGCGCGCGGCGTCGTATTGAACGATCGCGTGACATTCTTTCAGTCCTTCGTTTTCCATTCCATTTTCTTTCGTTTCATATTCTATTTTTCGAACGCCGAATTGAAAATGAATCAATCCCGCATTCCCCAATTCATATTCGCCTGATCTCCGACCGGTATTCGCCCACTTGCTTAAGCAGCCGATTAACCGGCGGTGTACACTTGTCCGTGCGCATGGCCGCGGGCCGGCCGTGCCGCAGCCGGGTCATTTATTGCTGCCGCATTGCAACGCTCGCCAATCGAACTATTCAAAATGGAGAATATGGCAATGAGCTGGACGCGCGAACAGAGAAACGTGACGATTGCCGCGTATTTGGGCTGGACACTCGACGCATTCGATTTCTTTCTGATGGTCTTCGTATTGAAAGACATTGCCGCCGAATTCAATACGAAGATCCCGGAGGTCGCATTCGCGATCACGCTCACGCTGGCGATGCGTCCCGTCGGCGCGCTGATCTTCGGTCGACTCGCGGACAAGTTCGGCCGCCGTCCCACGCTGATGGTCAATATCGCGTGCTACTCGCTGCTCGAGCTGCTCTCCGGCCTTTCGCCGAATCTCACGACGCTGCTGGTCCTGCGCGCGCTCTTCGGCATCGCGATGGGCGGCGAATGGGGCGTCGGCTCCGCGCTCACGATGGAAACCGTACCGCCCTCCGCGCGCGGCTTCGTATCCGGGCTTCTGCAGGCGGGTTATCCGAGCGGCTATCTCCTCGCGTCGATCGTCTTCGGCGTGCTGTATCAGTTCGTCGGCTGGCGCGGGATGTTCTTCGTCGGCGTCGCGCCCGCGCTGCTCGTGATGTACGTGCGCGCACACGTGCCCGAGTCGCCCGCCTGGCGCGCGATGGAAAAGCGCGAGCACCCCGGCCTCATCGCAACGCTCAAGCAGAACTGGACGCTGTCCCTGTACGCGATCGTGCTGATGACCGCGTTCAACTTTTTCTCGCACGGCACGCAGGATCTTTACCCGACATTCCTGCGCGAGCAGCATCATTTCGATCCGCATACGGTGTCGCTCATCACCATCGTGCTGAATATCGGCGCGATCGGCGGCGGCCTGTTCTTCGGGGCGTTGTCGGAGAAGATCGGGCGGCGCGTGGCGATCTTCATCGCGGCGTTGATCGCCTTGCCGGTCCTGTATCTCTGGGCGCTCTCGACCGGTCCGGTCGCGCTCGCGATCGGCGCATTCCTCATGCAGATTTCCGTGCAGGGCGCGTGGGGCGTGATTCCCGTGCATCTGAACGAAATTTCGCCTGACGAAATCCGCGCGACATTCCCGGGGCTCGTCTATCAGTTGGGCAATCTTCTCGCGGCAGTGAACGCGACCATGCAGGCGTCGATCGCCACGTCGCACGACAACGACTACGGCATGGCGATGGCGATCGTCGCGGGCGTCGTCGCGGTGGTGATCGCAGCGCTGATTTTCTTCAGCCGTGAGCGCCGGGGAATCGACCTGACGCGTTCGGCGCAGGAAGCCGCGGCGACGGGCTGACCGCCGCATGGCGCCGACAGGCCCCGCTCATGGCGGGCACCTGCCGCCAGGCCGCTATTACGAAGCTAATGCAGACCTTCGGGACGCAAGCGGATCAACGCTTGCTGCGACACACCAAGTTCACATGCAATGGCCGTAACCGGAACGTCGCACGAGAAGAAGAACGACGCCAGGTGCCGCCCGAGCTTCATATCCTCAAGCAGCGGCACCGCCTGCGTCTGGCGAACTCGCAGCCGTTCCCCCGGAGGCTTGCCGTGAATGTGTTCCTCTATGCCATAGAGCGCGCCAAAGCGCTCGAGTGCTTCGTTGGTAATCGACGACGGTCGCACAGCGTGCAGATCGTGCAGCTTTCGACGTGCATGTGCCAGGCACGCAGCTTCCCGGATCTGACCACCGGCGTAGAGTTCCGCGTAGCCGGCAAACGCGTCAGCCTGCAGTACGCCCTTGAAGCTGGCAAGGTGTCGCTGCGGATGTTCGCCGCGACGATCCGGTGTATCAGCGAACCAGACTGCTGGAGCCTCAGTCGAACCACTGGGCCAATCATCGCGCACATATACCCAGAGCCGCCCCGTCTTCGTCTTGCCATTGCCCGGCGCGAGCACTGGCAACGGCGTGTCGTCGGCGTGAACCTTGGTGCCACCGAGCGCATAGCGGCGCACTGCGTCCACCAGCGGATCGAGCAGCCATGTCTGGCTGCCCAGCCAGTGGCACATGGTGCCCGACTCAATCTCGACGCCATCGCGCGCGTACATGACAGATTGCCGATAGAGCGGGATGTGATAGGCAAACTTCGATGTCGCGATATGTGCGAGCAATGCAGGCCCAGGAAGGCCCCGGTCAATTGGACGACTCGGCGCGGCAGCCTGCACGATGCAGTCACAGCACGAACAGGCGAGTTTGGATTCGAGCTGCTCGGATATGTCTTCGCCCAGTGGCTTGAGCGTGCCACCGCAGCCGGGGCAACGTTCTTCGGCCGGACGGTGCATGCGCTCTTCGCGTTCCAGATGATTGCGACCGAACTGCATGCGACGCAACTTCGCGATCCTCAGCTTCAGATCATCGATGTCGTCGGGCAGGTCGCTACCGGTCAGATCCATGGCAGCAGTTTACGACTGTCTGCTGCACGCGGATCATCAGGTAACTGACGTTTACAAAGCGCTGCGCGGGCGTGCTGCCTCGATCGGTTCGCGCCAGTCAAACCCTTCGAGAAGCAGCGCCAGTTGAGCCGTTGTCAGCGCCACAACACCAGTGTCAGCACGTGGCCATGCAAAACGTCCTTTCTCAAGGCGCTTTGCAAACGGACATAGGCCGCCATCGCTCCAGTACAACGCCTTCATAAGGTCACCACGGCGCCCTCTGAAGATAAAAACCTGGCCACCGTACGGATCCTTCTCAAGCACTGTCTGCACCTTCGCTGCAAGCGCATTAAAGCCGGATCACATGTCAGTGACGCCTGCGGCGATCCAGATCCGCGTATTTGCAGGCAGGCCGATCATCAGAGAAGCCGCTCGAGTACCAGGCGCAAGATCGTCGCGTCGGGCGTGCCTTCTATCCGGACGGAAGTATTGCCGTGCTGAAGCTCAATCCTGCCGCTCGTAGTAACTGGAGCGGCCTGCACAACTTCGTCGAATCCGGCAGATGGTCAGTTGCCCGATCGGGCTGAACATCGACAACAACAGGCAACATGGCCTGCGTCTGAGCATCTTCGACCAGCAGGCCCTGCGCGTACAGTTTGCGCCACGCCCATACCTGGTTGGCATTGACGTTGTTGTCGCGGGCGACCCGAGCGACCGAGGCTCCTGGTTCAAATGTCTGCTCGACGACCGTTCGTTTCCATTCCAACGGATGCCGCCGGTTCTGGCGCTTGGCCGGCAATTCTACTGTCTGGCAATTCGACTGTCTGAGACACTGTGTCCATTCTCCGCAGTTCGTGGACACTGTCGGTCAATCGTGTCCGTTGCGACTGATGATTGCATCTTCTACCTAGAGCGAGACAACGGTACAGATCGAGCGCTTACGCAGATCCACGTTCTCGATGCGCAGCAAACGCACGCGGCCGAGGCCCATCGGCGGCTTCACGCTCATCGTGCGCACGAACTCGGGGCGCGCGGCCATTTCGTCGTCGGTGATCCATTCGGTGCGCACGTCGTGCGAGCCGCCGATCAGTTCGTTCAGCTTCGCTTCCAGCGTCTCGCGCTCGATCGGCTCGACCGTCGCCAGATCGAGGCGCGCGTACTCCGTCGTGATGCTGCAGCCGTCGACCGGATACGGCAGCACCGTGCAGATCAGATGGCTCGCCGTATGCAGCCGCATCCGCCGATATCGCTGCTCCCAGTCGATTTTAGCGCTGAGCCTGTCGCCGGCCTCAGCTTCGCCAGGGCGGCTTCCTGAGCGGACGCCGGAACGTGCACGGCGTCATCGGGCGTGGCGCCTTCGAACTTCGCCTTGCGCGTGTCGGCGATCGCGATCTTCGTGCCGTCGGCGAGCGTGAACGTGCCCGCGTCGCCCGCCTGGCCGCCGCCGAGCGGATAGAACACGGTCCGAGGTGAATGCCCTGCTCGTCGATGGCGGTGACGGTCGCG
>LFKV01000019.1 GCA_001189345.1 Candidatus Paraburkholderia kirkii | reverse complement strand
GCAGTTGCAGACGCCGATGAAATGCGCGGGCGCGTCGGCGCGATCAACTCGCTGTTCATCGGGACATCGAACCAGCTCGGCGAATTCGAATCGGGGATGACGGCGGGATTGTTCGGCGCGGTGCCGGGGGTGCTGATCGGAGGCATCGGCACAATCGCCGTGGCGCTGCTCTGGATGCGGCTTTTCCCCGCGCTCAGGGCGACGAAATCGCTCGAAGGCTGAGTGCGCCTTTCCACCGATGACTTGCGCTACAATAGGCGCCTGATGGAGGTGTGGCCGAGCGGTTTAAGGCACCGGTCTTGAAAACCGGCGAAGGAGCGATCCTTCCGTGAGTTCGAATCTCACCGCCTCCGCCACCCGGCCTGTTTTGGCTCGTCTAGATTCGTCGCAATCAATCGCGCAAACCCTTGTCCCAAAAGGCTCTCAGCGCACCCCCCTCCCCTAGTCGTCAAAATCGTTGCGATTCGTCACGCTCAGTCGTACATTTAATGGTGGATTGAGCAGCAATGCCAAAAAAGTGGACTTGCCCCCGCAAAAGCCGGACAGCGGTGACGCTTAAATTTTGAGGTAGTCTTCTGCCTATGTTTAAGCCTAGTCACAACGTGGAACCTCTAGAAGTTCTGACCCAGCCGGAGCAGCGCTGCCGGCGTTCGGTTGAAGAGAAACTAGCGATAGTTCGCGAGACTTTCGAGCCCGGTACAACGGTCTCTGGCGTCGCTCGCCGACATCAAGTGAATGCCAACCAAGTCTTCGGCTGGCGCAAGCTCTATCAGGACAGGAGCCTATCGGCGGTCTGCCGGCGAGCACGTGGTGCCGGCATCTGACCTAGCCGAAGCAATGAAGCAGATTCGCGAGCTGCAGCGATTGCTAGGAAAGAAGACAATGGAGGTAGAAATCCTCCGTGAAGCAGTGGAGTATGGTCGAACAAAAAAATTGACTGCGCTCACCATTGCTGCCGGGGGACGACCGTTGAAGACGGTCTGTGAAGTCCTGGGGGTGTCGCGCTCGAATCTCGCAGTCAAGTCGAAGCGGCCGGCTGACTGGGTCGACCGGCGCAAGATGCCCGTGCTCGACGACACGGCGCTTGTCGCCGAACTTCATGAGTTGTTAGGCGACGCGCCGACGTATGGATACCGAGGTGCTTGGGCGTTGCTGAGGCGAAGCCGGGACATGCTGGCTCAACCGCGAGTAAATGCAAAGCGCGTGTATCGCGTGATGCGTCGCCACGGCCTGCTGCTTGAACATCGCCCTCGGCACGCCTCGTCTACGCGTCGGCATGACGGCAAGGTCGCGGTGGATAGCAGCAACATGCGCTGGTGCTCGGATGGCTTCGAATTCCGCTGCGATGCCGGTGTCCCATTGCGTGTCGTCTTCGCACTCGACTGTTGCGACCGCGAAGCCATGAGTTGGGCCGCGAGCACAGGCGGTTACACTGGCGATATGGTGCGTGACGTCATGCTTCAAGCCGTCGAGAACCGCTTCACCGGCGTGTTGAAGGCCGAAAGGGAAGTCGAGTGGTTAAGCGACGATGGTTCCTGCTACATTGCCGATGACACATTGAAGTTCTCTCGAAAAACCGGACTGAAGCCAGTAACGACACCCGTCAGAAGTCCGCAAAGCAACGGGATGGCCGAGAGCTTCGTTAAAACGATAAAGCGTGATTACGAAACGATAAAGCGTGATTACGTTTCGTGGATGCCGAAACCCGACGCCAGGACGGCGCTGCAAAATCTGGCCATCGCGTTCGATCACGATAACGAGTCACACCCGCACAGCGCCCTTAAATACCGCTCGCCGCGCGAGTTTCGTCGGCAAGCAAATTCTCCAACCTAAACGGGACCGGCTGTCCGGTTATGCGGGGGCAAGTCCATTCGCAATCTCCCCAACATAGCGAATCTCACCTCCGTTCGCATCGGCTACAGAAACCGCAATCGTCGCCTTGTGAACACCCATCCCAACGAACTTGCTAAACTTCTTCACGACCTGCTCTCCTCAATTGCGGCTCTGAGCCTTCGGTTCTTCGGAGCCTCAAGCTTAACCCGTATCGCTTGAGGTAGAGCAGGTCCAATACATTGTGTCTAGGAGAATCGTATGTCAATGGCCGACCGCGACGGCAAGATCTGGATGGATGGCAAGCTGATCGACTGGCGTGATGCCAAGATCCACGTTCTGACCCACACGTTGCACTACGGCATGGGCGTATTCGAGGGCGTGCGCGCGTACAAGACGGCGCAGGGCACGGCCATCTTCCGCCTGAAGGAGCACACGAAGCGCCTGCTGAACTCGGCGAAGATCTTCCAGATGGAAGTCCCGTTCGATCAGGCGACGCTCGAGGCCGCGCAACTCGAAGTCGTGCGCGCGAACAACCTGGAAAGCTGCTATATCCGCCCGATCATCTGGGTCGGCTCGGAGAAGCTGGGCGTCTCGGCGAAGGGCAACACCATCCACGTGGCCATCGCCGCGTGGCCGTGGGGCGCGTATCTCGGCGAAGACGGGCTCGCGAAGGGCATCCGCGTGAAGACGTCGTCGTTCACGCGCCATCACGTGAACGTGTCGATGGTCCGCGCGAAGGCGTCCGGCTGGTACGTGAACTCGATTCTCGCGAACCAAGAAGCCGTAGCGGACGGGTACAACGAAGCCCTGCTGCTGGACGTCGACGGCTACGTTTCCGAAGGCTCGGGCGAGAACTTCTTCCTCGTGAACAACGGCAAGATCTACACGCCGGACCTGGCCTCGTGCCTCGACGGCATCACGCGCGACACGGTCATCACGCTGGCGCGCGATTTCGGCATTCCGGTGATCGAAAAGCGCATCACCCGCGACGAGGTCTACACCTGCGACGAAGCGTTTTTCACCGGCACCGCTGCCGAAGTCACGCCGATCCGCGAACTCGACAACCGCACGATCGGCGCGGGCAAGCGCGGCCCGATCACGGAGAAGCTGCAGAGCGCGTTCTTCGACGTGGTCGGCGGCAAGAACGAGAAATACGCGAGCTGGCTCGCGAAAGTTTAACCGACCCGTGCATGCGGCGAGCCGAACGCTTGCCGCCCGCTGACATCAAGACAAGAGATAGCAATGAGCGACCTGAAGGAAATGCCGCTGGTGGAACTGCTGGCCAAGGATCTGCCCGCCTTCTGCCCGAACCCGAAGATGCAGCGCTGGAGCACGCATCCGCGCGTCTTCATCGACGTGACGCATGGCGAAGCGCGCTGCCCGTACTGCGGCACGCGCTACAAGCTGAAAGACGGCGAAGTGCTCAAGTGCGGCCACTGAAGCAGCGTCGGGCGCCCGGCGGGCGCCTGGCATCGACGCGGCGGGCACGCCCGCCGCACTCGCTCGCGCCGCGCAGCCACGGTTGAGCTGGCGGCGCCAATCGAACCCACGACAACTGACGACTCGCCCCAAGGCGGCGAGCCGCGTTTCTTTTTTTGAGATCGGATAACGACAGATGCGCCGCGCGCTGGTTATAGCACCGAACTGGATCGGTGACGCATTGATGGCGCAGCCGCTCTTCACGCTTCTGAGGAAGCTGCATCCGCGCATCGCGATCGATGCCGTGGCGCCCGGCTGGGTCGCGCCCGTGCTCAAACGCATGCCGGAGATCCGCGACGTCTACGCGACGGACCTCGCCCACGGCAAGCTGCAACTGCTGCGCCGCTGGCAGCTCGCGAACGACTTGCGCGACGTCGGCTACGACGCCGCCTACGTGCTGCCCAACTCCGTGAAATCCGCGCTGATTCCGTGGATGGCGGGCATCAACCTGCGCATCGGCTATACGGGCGAGAGCCGCTACGGACTGCTCAACGTGCGGCATGCGAATCCGCCGGAAACCGAGCGCCCGCCGATGACCGCCCATTACGCGGCGCTGGCCTACGCGCCGGGCGCGAAGCTGCCGTTCGTCGACAGGTTCGCGCAGCCCGAAGCCGCCGCGCAGCCCGAGGCGCAGGCGCTTCCCGTGTCGCGCCTCGAATCCGATTCGAACGAAGCCGCCCGGGTGTCGGCGCGCTTCAACCTCGATACGCGCACGCCGCTCGTCGTGTTCTGCCCCGGCGCGGAATACGGTCCGGCCAAGCGCTGGCCGCCGGAGCATTTCGCGTCGCTCGCGCAGTTCGTCGCGCAGTCGTTCCCGTATGCGCGCATCGTCGCGCTGGGCTCGAAGAAGGATGCGCCGATCGCGCAGGCCATCGCGGACCGCGCGCCGAACGTGCGCAACCTGTGCGACCAGACCTCGCTCGGCGAGGCATGCGCGCTGATTTCGCGGGCGAGCGCGGTCGTCACCAACGATTCCGGCCTGATGCACGTCGCGGCGGCCTCGCGCCGGCCGCTCGTCGCGGTCTACGGCTCGACCGATCCGCGCCACACGCCGCCCTTGTCCGATCTCGCAAAGATACAATGGCTGCATCTTGAATGCAGTCCGTGCTTCGCCCGCGAGTGCCCGCTCGGTCATCTGAACTGCCTTCGCGAGCTGACCGCCGAGCAGGTTTTCGGCGACTTGCGCGGCATGCTGCTCGCGCATCGCTGATGTTGCCCACGCGCGTCGGATCGCGCGTTCATATCAGCGTTTTCGGGCGGTTTCGAGCCGTGTGTGCGGGCGCGGACACGCGAATGTCTCCGAACGGGGGCATGCTTTGGCCAATGACCGATGCAGCGCGTCGCCCGGCCGCCACCAGCGGCTCGCCGCGCCGCCTGCACCGAATGCCAGAGACCCACGAGCCATGCCACATTTCGCCCGCCTCTTCGAAGCCGCCGCCGATACCCTCAACGCTTACTATCAGGCCGTCGCGGACAACAGCATCGACACCGTGATGTCGTTGTGGCTCGACGAGGAGTTCGCCACCTGCGTCTGCCCGGACGGCACGCATCTGCATGGGCTGGCTGGAAAGCATACGCGCGGGTCTTGGCAAGCAATTCGAAACGCAGCCGGTGACCATCGAGCCGCTCGATATCCGCGTGTACAACAGCCTCGGCACGGTAGTCTATGCGATCGCCGAGACGCATCAGCCGGCCGCGTCGACCAGCGCGCCGCGCATGATCTACACCACTTACGTGATGGTTCACGAGTGCGGCGAGTGGCGCATCGCGCATATCCACGCGAGCGCGATGCCGCTGGAAACGGCGGGACAGTTCGCGGCCAGGCTGCGTCACGGTCAGGGACCGTTGCATTGAAGCATTGAAGCGCTGAAAAAGACGTTTGTCGGGGAGGGGCCATAAAGCGCGATCCGTTGTTGAAGCACGATTCGTCGTTCGTGGACAAGGCGCCCGCCGTGGCACTGAGGGAAACCGGGCGCATGCTGGCGCCGCCGGGCTCGGAGTGGCTCTACAGCGCGCCGCGCTGGCTGCCGATGAGTCACGCGCAGACCATCGTCCCGGCGCTGTTCGGCCGCAAGCCGGCCGTGCGTTACCGGCGCGAACGCTGGAGCACGCCGGATGGCGATTTCATCGATCTCGACTTCCTCGCGCACGAGCTCGGCGACGAACCCGCGGCGACCGCCCTGCTCTTCGTGCTCTTCCACGGTCTCGAGGGCAACCCCGACTCTCACTACGCCCGCACGATGATGGCCGCAGCGCAGGCGCGCGGCTGGCACGGCGTCGTGCCGCATTTCCGCAGTTGCAGCGGGCCGCTCAATCTGCTGCCGCGCTTCTATCATCTCGCCGACAGCGCCGAAGTCGACTGGATCCTGCGGCGGCTCGCGCAATCGCATCGCGGGCCGATCGTCGCGGCGGGGGTCTCGCTCGGCGGCAACGTGCTGCTGCACTGGCTGTGCGAGCGCGGCACGGATGCGTCGATCGTCAGCGCCGCGGCGGCCATCTCCGCGCCGCTCGACGTCCACGCAGGAGGCGAGGCGATCTCGCAGGGCTTTGGCATGGTCTATATGCGCAGCTTCCTCAAGTCGCTGAAGAAGAAGGCGCTCGCGAAGCTCGGGCAGTATCCCGGGCTTTACGACCGCGACGCCGTGCTCGCCGCGCGCACGCTGTACGAGTTCGACAACGTCGTGACCGCGCCCTTGCACGGCTTTCGCAACACCGATCACTACTGGTCGACCGCGACCATCCGCGCGCATCTGAAGCGCATCGAGGTGCCCGCGCTGCTGCTGAACGCGCGCAACGATCCGTTCCTGCCGGAATTCGCGCTGCCGTCGCTCGCGGAAGTCTCCGAGCGCGTCATGCTCGACCAGCCGAACCACGGCGGACACGTCGGCTTCATGACGGGCCGTTCCCGGGCCGGATCGACTGGCTGTCGCTGCGCGTGTTCGGTTATCTGGAGAACTTCGTTTCGTGAACCATCATGGATGAAATCGTCAAGCAGGCGCTCGCCAAATGGCCCAACGTTCCGCATTGTACGGGCTGGCTGCTGCTCGACCGGCGCGGCCAGTGGCGCATGCGCGACGACGCCGCGCAAGCCGCCGGTGAACTGGGCACGCCGATCCGCCACGAAGCGCTGCTCGGCTTCATCAACTGCAACTACGAAAGCGATGCCGACGGCCAGTGGTTCTTCCAGAACGGCCCGCAGCGGGTCTATGTGGAGCTCGCCTACACGCCGTGGATATTGCGTCTTCAGGCAGTGGACGGAACGCTGGGCCTGACCGATCAGGTCGGCGCGGCATTCACGCCGGCGCATGTCTGGATCGACGACGAAGGCGGCATCCTCTTTTCCGATGACGCCGCCCCCGCGCGCGTGGCCGCGCTGTACGACCACGATCTCGAACTGTTCGCGAACCACGCCGCGCTCGACGATGCGGGCAAGAGCGGCGTCTTTCACTGGCGCGCGGGCGTCGAGCTTCCCGTGTCGACGATCGCGCGCGCGGAAGTCGCGAAGCGCTTCGGCTTCATTTCGAGTCCGGCGGCTCGCGCGGCATCGGCCGGTTGACCTAGCCGTTCTTCTCCTGCTCGCGCTCTTCCTTGTAGCGCGTCTCGAAATCGCGCAGGCGCGCCGATATCGGCGACAGATCGTAGAAGCTCACGTTCTTCGTGTCGCGCGCCTCCTTCAACTGGCAGATCGCGGAGGGCCATGCGCCGTCGAGCGCGAACTTTTCCGCCATCGTCTGATGCTGCTGCAGCGGATCGTTGAGCCCCGCGCTCGACTGGGCGAGATAGAGCCACCATTCGGGGCGCGTCGGCTCGGCGCGCGTTTCGCGCCGCGCGAGCGCCTGCGCTTCGGCATAGCGGCGGCGCGGCCAGCAGCGCCTGCAAGATGGTCAGTTGCCCGATCGGGCTGAACATCGACAACAACAGGCAACATGGCCTGCGTCTGAGCATCTTCGACCAGCAGGCCCTGCGCGTACAGTTTGCGCCACGCCCATACCTGGTTGGCATTGACGTTGTTGTCGCGGGCGACCCGAGCGACCGAGGCTCCTGGTTCAAATGTCTGCTCGACGACCGTTCGTTTCCATTCCAACGGATGCCGCCGGTTCTGGCGCTTGGCCGGCAATTCGACTGTCTGAGACACTGTGTCCATTCTCCGCAGTTCGTGGACACTGTCGGTCAATCGTGTCCGTTGCGACTGATGATTGCATCTTCTACCTATTCCATTGCGTCATTGAATTGGCACTGGTCGAATCCGGCGCGAAGGATCGTCATATTTCCACTTGATCGGTTTCGGGTTCTTGTTGTGTTCGCGGATGTATCGGCATCAGTTTGCGATCCCAATCCTTCACCGAAGTGAAGATGCCGCGAGCGATCACTTCACGCTGAATGCGCGAGAACCAGTTCTCCACCTGGTTGAGCCACGACGAGTAGGTCGGCGTGAAGTGCAGGTGCACGTTGCGCTGCGCATCAAGGAAGTCGGCAACCCGCTGCGTCTTATGGCTGCTGACGTTGTCGCAGATCGCGTGGATTTCCCGGCGTTTGGGCTGGCTGGCGACGACGTCGGTCAGGAAGGCCACGAACTGCTCGCTGGTGTGGCGCGCCACCGTCTTGCCCAGCACCTCGCCGGTGGCAGTATTGAACGCCGCGAACAGGCTGAGCGTGCCGTTGCGCTTGTACTCGAAGCCGTGACTCTCGGCGCGCCCGGGCGACAGCGGCAGCATACGGTCCTTGCGATCGAGTGCCTGGATCGCGGTCTTCTCGTCCACGCAGAACACCGCTGCGTGCGCCGGCGGGTTCAGGTACAGCCCGATCACGTCGGCTGCCTTGGTCTCGAAGTCCGGGTCGTTGGAGACCATGTGCCGCTCCAACTGCTGCGGCTTGATGCCGTGCTTGCGCCAGATGCGCTGCACGGCCGAGACCGATACGTCGCCGAGTTCTGCTGCGAGCTTGTAGCTACTCCAGTGTGTCGAACCGTCGGCGGGTTTGTGCTTGAGGGTGCACTTGAGCACCCGCGCTTCCAGTTTGGCCGGTGGCTGCGTAGGCGCCCGCCCGCGGTGCCGGGCGTACATGCCGGCTAGTCGCTCGCTGAGGAAGCGCCCCGACCAGCGTGCGATGAAGCGCGAATCGCAACCCAGTGTGCGCATGATACTGTCGCGCGATTCGCCGTCCTCGAGCATCAGGATCAACTTTGCGCGTCGCACGTCCGCCGCACGCACCGTTCGGCTGCGCGCCGCCGACAACAGTTGCTCACGTTCGATATCTGTCAGGTTCATTTTGACCCATGACCTGTATCTGAACACAGACAGGGTGCTAATTCAATGACGCAGCGCAATAGAGGTTCCACGTTGTGACTAGGCTTAAAACATAGGCAGAAGACTACCTCAAAATTTAAGCGTCACCGCATGTCCGGCTTTTGCGGGAGACGGCCCACCGAGACTCTCACCTATAGTAAGACGAAAACGCAAAAACCCCACCTTTGAGGGGTGGGTTTTTTGGGTGAAGCATGAGGAGCCTGACGATTACCTACTTTCACACGGGAGCTCCGCACTATCATCGGCGTGGAGTCGTTTCACGGTCCTGTTCGGGATGGGAAGGGGTGGGACCGACTCGCTATGGTCATCAGGCATGACTGGTTGTTGCCTCGTCGTTTGACGCTGCAACCAATCCGGGAAGAAGTAGAAGTGTTTGGGTAGTGACTGTTGGGCACAAGGCGTCACTCAACCGGCGCGCCCCCTTCGGGGGTGATATTGACTAAGCGCTTCAGCGCTTAGTCAATACATACGTAAAACACACTGGTTATAGGATCAAGCCTTACGGGCAATTAGTATCAGTTAGCTCAATGCATTACTGCACTTACACACCTGACCTATCAACGTCCTGGTCTGGAACGACCCTTCAAGGGGCTCGAAGCCCCGGGGATATCTCATCTTAAGGCGAGTTTCCCGCTTAGATGCTTTCAGCGGTTATCTCTTCCGAACATAGCTACCCGGCGATGCGACTGGCG
This sequence comes from Candidatus Paraburkholderia kirkii, assembly GCA_001189345.1. Lineage (GTDB taxonomy): Bacteria > Pseudomonadota > Gammaproteobacteria > Burkholderiales > Burkholderiaceae > Caballeronia > Caballeronia kirkii_B. The sequence continues at coordinate 21,935 of LFKV01000019.1, read as the reverse complement.
TCACAACCGGTACACCAGAGGTTCGTCCACTCCGGTCCTCTCGTACTAGGAGCAGCCCCCTTCAAATATCCAACGCCCACGGCAGATAGGGACCAAACTGTCTCACGACGTTTTAAACCCAGCTCACGTACCTCTTTAAATGGCGAACAGCCATACCCTTGGGACCGGCTACAGCCCCAGGATGAGATGAGCCGACATCGAGGTGCCAAACACCGCCGTCGATATGAACTCTTGGGCGGTATCAGCCTGTTATCCCCAGAGTACCTTTTATCCGTTGAGCGATGGCCCTTCCATACAGAACCACCGGATCACTATGACCTGCTTTCGCACCTGCTCGACTTGTCGGTCTCGCAGTTAAGCACGCTTATGCCATTGCACTATCAGCACGATTTCCGACCGTACCTAGCGTACCTTCGTACTCCTCCGTTACGCTTTGGGAGGAGACCGCCCCAGTCAAACTGCCTACCATGCACTGTCCCCGATCCGGATCACGGACCAAGGTTAGAACCTCAAACAAACCAGGGTGGTATTTCAAGGACGGCTCCAGCAAGACTAGCGTCCTGCTTTCATAGCCTCCCACCTATCCTACACAGATCGGGTCAAAGTCCAATGCAAAGCTACAGTAAAGGTTCATGGGGTCTTTCCGTCTAGCCGCGGGGAGATTGCATCATCACAAACACTTCAACTTCGCTGAGTCTCGGGAGGAGACAGTGTGGCCATCGTTACGCCGTTCGTGCAGGTCGGAACTTACCCGACAAGGAATTTCGCTACCTTAGGACCGTTATAGTTACGGCCGCCGTTTACCGGGACTTCAATCAAGAGCTTGCACCCCATCATTTAATCTTCCGGCACCGGGCAGGCGTCACACCCTATACGTCCACTTTCGTGTTTGCAGAGTGCTGTGTTTTTATTAAACAGTCGCAGCCACCAGTTTATTGCAACCTCTTCACCCTTCCAGCGCAGGCTGGTTAAGCTACAGAGGCGTACCTTATCCCGAAGTTACGGTACCAATTTGCCGAGTTCCTTCTCCCGAGTTCTCTCAAGCGCCTTAGAATACTCATCTCGCCCACCTGTGTCGGTTTGCGGTACGGTCATTATTAGACTGAAGCTTAGAGGCTTTTCTTGGAACCACTTCCAATTGCTTCGTGACCGAAGTCACTCGCGCCACACCCTTGAGTCCTGTGCCCGGATTTGCCTAAGCACCCTCTCCAATGCAGCGACCGGGACGTCCAACACCCGGACAACCTTCCGCGATCCGTCCCCCCATCGCATCTAACAATGGTGCAGGAATATTGACCTGCTTCCCATCAGCTACGCATTTCTGCCTCACCTTAGGGGCCGACTCACCCTACGCCGATAAACGTTGCGTAGGAAACCTTGGGCTTACGGCGAGGGGGCTTTTCACCCCCTTTACCGCTACTCATGTCAGCATTCGCACTTCCGATACCTCCAGCACGCTTTTCAACGCACCTTCGCAGGCTTACGGAACGCTCTCCTACCACACGCACTTACGTGCGCATCCGCAGCTTCGGTGACTGGCTTGAGCCCCGTTACATCTTCCGCGCAGGACGACTCGATCAGTGAGCTATTACGCTTTCTTTAAAGGGTGGCTGCTTCTAAGCCAACCTCCTGACTGTTTTAGCCTTCCCACTTCGTTTCCCACTTAGCCAATCTTAGGGACCTTAGCTGGCGGTCTGGGTTGTTTCCCTCTTGACACCGGACGTTAGCACCCGATGTCTGTCTCCCGTGATTGCACTCTTCGGTATTCGGAGTTTGCTATGGCTTAGTAATCCGCAATGGACCCCACAACCATGACAGTGCTCTACCCCCGAAGGTGATACACGAGGCACTACCTAAATAGTTTTCGGAGAGAACCAGCTATTTCCAAGTTTGTTTAACCTTTCACCCCTATCCACAGCTCATCCCCTAACTTTTCAACGTTAGTGGGTTCGGTCCTCCAGTACGTGTTACCGCACCTTCAACCTGGCCATGGATAGATCACTTGGTTTCGGGTCTACGCCCAGCAACTGATCGCCCTATTCGGACTCGCTTTCGCTACGCCTGCCTTAATCAGTTAAGCTCGCTACTGAACGTAAGTCGCTGACCCATTATACAAAAGGTACGCCGTCACCCCTTGCGAGGCTCCGACTGTTTGTATGCATGCGGTTTCAGGATCTATTTCACTCCCCTCCCGGGGTTCTTTTCGCCTTTCCCTCACGGTACTGGTTCACTATCGGTCGATCACGAATATTTAGCCTTGGAGGATGGTCCCCCCATCTTCAGACAGGATTTCACGTGTCCCGCCCTACTTCTCGTACCCCTAGTTCTTTTCTACTGTTTTCGCTTACAGGGCTATCACCTGCTATGGCCGCACTTTCCAGAGCGTTCAGCTAACAATAAAAATAAAGAGTACAGGCTGATCCCATTTCGCTCGCCACTACTTTGGGAATCTCGGTTGATTTCTGTTCCTGCGGTTACTTAGATGTTTCAGTTCACCGCGTTCGCTCCACTAGAGCTATGTATTCACTCTAGGGTGACCCATACGGGCCGGGTTTCCCCATTCGGATATCGGTGGATCAAAGCTCGTTTGCCAGCTCCCCACCGCTTTTCGCAGGCTACCGCGTCCTTCATCGCCTGTGATCGCCAAGGCATCCACCACATGCACTTGTTCGCTTGACCCTATAACGAGTGTGTCTCTTGCAAGACCTCGCTACAGGCTTGAGTATTCGCGTTGTGCCGTATTCCAAGTCATCTTAAAGATCACTTTTCATACTTGATACAATCACTACCCTGACTACCTTACTCACACCCATCTCTAAGTGCTTTTAGATAGTCTCTTTACTACTTCTTCCAGATTTTTAAAGAACGTTTAGCCGATAAGCTCTAAAGCTTCGCTTTCGACATCAACTGGCTATCAATCGCCAATGCGCAGCGCTCGTTCAAACGCTGTGCATTGAGGATTGGTGGAGGATGACGGGATCGAACCGACGACCCCCTGCTTGCAAAGCAGGTGCTCTCCCAGCTGAGCTAATCCCCCTCGGGCCTGACTATGGAACTGCTGCCCTGTCACGCGCCCCGGGTGGTGGGTCTGGTTGGATTCGAACCAACGACCCCCGCCTTATCAAGACGGTGCTCTAACCGACTGAGCTACAGACCCTTAGCCTGTCTTAACCACAGCCGATAAGCGTGAGCACTTGATTAAGCTCGTGCGAAGCTCGAGAAAGGAGGTGATCCAGCCGCACCTTCCGATACGGCTACCTTGTTACGACTTCACCCCAGTCATGAATCCTACCGTGGCGACCGTCCTCCTTGCGGTTAGACTAGCCACTTCTGGTAAAACCCACTCCCATGGTGTGACGGGCGGTGTGTACAAGACCCGGGAACGTATTCACCGCGGCATGCTGATCCGCGATTACTAGCGATTCCAGCTTCACGCAGTCGAGTTGCAGACTGCGATCCGGACTACGATCGGTTTTCTGGGATTGGCTCCACCTCGCGGCTTGGCAACCCTCTGTTCCGACCATTGTATGACGTGTGAAGCCCTACCCATAAGGGCCATGAGGACTTGACGTCATCCCCACCTTCCTCCGGTTTGTCACCGGCAGTCTCCTTAGAGTGCTCTTGCGTAGCAACTAAGGACAAGGGTTGCGCTCGTTGCGGGACTTAACCCAACATCTCACGACACGAGCTGACGACAGCCATGCAGCACCTGTGCGACGGTTCTCTTCCGAGCACCCCACCTCTCAGCAGGGTTCCGTCCATGTCAAGGGTAGGTAAGGTTTTTCGCGTTGCATCGAATTAATCCACATCATCCACCGCTTGTGCGGGTCCCCGTCAATTCCTTTGAGTTTTAATCTTGCGACCGTACTCCCCAGGCGGTCAACTTCACGCGTTAGCTACGTTACTAAGGAAACGAATCCCCAACAACTAGTTGACATCGTTTAGGGCGTGGACTACCAGGGTATCTAATCCTGTTTGCTCCCCACGCTTTCGTGCATGAGCGTCAGTGTCGGCCCAGGAGGCTGCCTTCGCCATCAGTATTCCTCCACATCTCTACGCATTTCACTGCTACACGTGGAATTCTACCTCCCTCTGCCACACTCAAAGCCTGCCAGTCACCAATGCAGTTCCCAGGTTGAGCCCGGGGATTTCACATCGGTCTTAACAGACCGCCTGCGCACGCTTTACGCCCAGTAATTCCGATTAACGCTCGCACCCTACGTATTACCGCGGCTGCTGGCACGTAGTTAGCCGGTGCTTATTCTTCCGGTACCGTCATCCCCCAGGGGTATTAACCCCGAAGCTTTCTTTCCGGACAAAAGTGCTTTACAACCCGAAGGCCTTCTTCACACACGCGGCATTGCTGGATCAGGGTTGCCCCCATTGTCCAAAATTCCCCACTGCTGCCTCCCGTAGGAGTCTGGGCCGTGTCTCAGTCCCAGTGTGGCTGGTCGTCCTCTCAGACCAGCTACAGATCGTCGCCTTGGTAGGCCTTTACCCCACCAACTAGCTAATCTGCCATCGGCCGCCCCTATAGCGCGAGGTCCGAAAATCCCCCGCTTTCCCCCTCAGGTCGTATGCGGTATTAATCCGGCTTTCGCCGGGCTATCCCCCACTACAGGACACGTTCCGATGTCTTACTCACCCGTTCGCCACTCGCCGCCAGGCCGAAGCCCGCGCTGCCGTCCGACTTGCATGTGTAAGGCATGCCGCCAGCGTTCAATCTGAGCCAGGATCAAACTCTTCAGTTCAAACCTGTTACTGTTTTCGGTTCCGTTAGAAACCGGTCGCTCACTCAACGTACTGACGATGATTAATCTGTCCGAAGACAAAAAAACCTTCCTCTGATACTTCCTGTGAGACTCTTGATTACTTTTGCTATTGCCGATTCCGAAGAACCGGCCGCACTCGCCATCAAGCGCCCACACTTATCGGCTGTTAATTTTTAAAGAGCACATCGCAAGACCTCTATCTCACCACCGTCTTGCGCCGCTGCATCAGCAGCAGAGTAGTGGAATTATGAAGAACGCCTCGGCTCCTGTCAACAAGAATTTGAAGCTTTTCTTCTCGCTGACCGCGCTTGGAGTCTTCAACCTTCCACTCCAAGCGCCCCGCCAAAACCACCCTCTCCCGCTTCCTTCGCGTTCGTCGAATCGCGAAGAAACGGAATCTTAGTGATTGAGATCGGGGAGCGCAAGCGTTTTCTCGAACAACGCTCAACGATGCTTGAATACCGGTTTGCGCTTCTCGACGAACGCCGCCATGCCTTCCTTCTGATCCTCGGTAGCGAACAGCGAATGGAACAGGCGTCGCTCGAAATGCACGCCTTCCGAGAGGGTCGTCTCGTAGGCGCGGTTGACCGCTTCCTTGGCCATCATCACAGCAGGTAGGGAGAAGCCGGCAATGATCGTCGCAGCCTCGATGGCTTCATCGAGAAGACGGTCGGCTCCGACGACGCGCGATACCAGTCCCGCGCGCTCGGCCTCGCTCGCATCCATCATGCGCGCGGTGAGGCACATGTCCATCGCCTTGGCCTTCGACACGGCACGCGGCAGACGCTGCGTGCCGCCGGCGCCCGGGATCACGCCGAGCTTGATCTCCGGCTGACCGAACTTGGCGGTATCCGCGGCGATGATGATGTCGCACATCATGGCGAGCTCGCACCCGCCACCGAGCGCGAAACCGGCCACTGCCGCAATGATCGGCTTGCGGATCGACCGGATGGTTTCCCAATTGTGCGTGATGTAGTCGCCCTTGTACACATCCATATAGGAATAGCCGGCCATCATGCCGATGTCCGCCCCCGCGGCGAACGCCTTCTCGCTGCCGGTCAGCACGATGGCGCCGACGTCCTCGTCGGCGTCGAACGCCTTCAGCGCGGCGCCGAGCTCGTCCATCAGCGCGTCGTTCAGCGCATTGAGCGCCTTCGGACGATTCAGCGTGATCAACCCGACGCGACCGCGCGTCTCGACCAGCAGATTCTCGTAAGCCATTCGCTCCTCCTTGCGATCCTCAGGTAAGCCCTAATGAAAACAGTTCGTCACGGCATCTCGATAATGCTACCATCATCAACCAACCGGTCGGTTAATTTTTATTTAACCTTATTTAACAACCCGGCGCCTTTCCACGTTTCCCTTCTTGCGACCATGACACATCCGCTATTCACGAAGCACGAAGCGACGCTCGAAAAAGCGCTCGCGGCCATCGAAACGCGCGGCTACTGGAGCCCGTTCGCCGAAATGCCGAGCCCCAAAAGTGTACGGGGAAACGGCCAGCGCCGACGGGGAGGCCGCGTTCAAGGCTCATCTGGGCAAGACGTTCGACCTCGACCAACCATCGACGGGCGAGACCGTCGGGAAAGAACGCTCGCCGTTCGGCATCGCGCTCGATATCCGCTACCCGAAGGCCGATCCCGGCGCGCTCATCCAGGCCGCCTCCACCGCGCAAGCCGGCTGGCGCGCCGCCGGACCGCGCGCCTGGGTCGGAGTGAGTCTCGAAATCCTGTCGCGGTTGAATCGGACCAGCTTCGAAATCGCCTACAGCGTGATGCACACGACCGGGCAGGCCTTCATGATGACCTTCCAGGCCGGCGGCCCGCACGCGCAGGACCGCGCGCTTGAGGCGGTCGTCTACGCGTGGGACCAGTTGCGCCGCATTCCGGCCGAAGCGCACTGGGAAAAGCCGCAAGGCAAGAATCCGCCGCTCGCCATGCAAAAGCGTTTCGCCATCGTACCGCGCGGCACAGGCCTCGTGCTCGGCTGCTGCACGTTTCTGACTTGGAACGGCTATCCCGGCATGTTCGCGGATCTCGCGACCGGCAATGCCGTCATCGTCAAACCGCACCCCGGTGCCATTCTGCCGCTCGCGATCACCGTGCGCATCGCTCGCGACGTGCTGCGTGAAGCGGGCTTCGATCCGAACGTCGTCACCCCTGCTCGCCACCGATCCCGACGACGGCGCACTCGTTCAGGAACTGGCGGTGCGCCCGGAAACCAAGCTGATCGATTTCACCGGCAGCACGCAAAACGGAACCTGGCTCGAGCGCAACGCACATCAGGCGCAAGTCTACACCGAAAAGGCAGGCGTGAATCAGATCGTCATCGATTCCGTTGACGATCTGAAGGCCGCCGCGCGCAACATCGCCTTTTCGCTCGCCCTTTATTCGGGCCAGATGTGCACGGCGCCTCAGAACATCTACGTGCCGCGCGACGGCATCCGTACCGCCGATGGCCAACTGAGCTTCGACGATGTCGCGAAAGCGCTCGCGGGCGCCGTCGAGAAACTGACCTCCGATCCGGCGCGCGCGATCGAACTCACCGGAGCGATCCAGAACGAGGGGGGTCGTGGAACGCGTCGCCGAGGCGCGCAAGCTCGGCGACGTCCTGTTCGACAGCCAATCGCTCGCTCATCCTGCGTTCCCCGAAGCTCGCGTACATACCCCGCTCATGCTCAAGCTCGACGCACGCACGGACGAAGCCAAATTCACCAAGGAATGGTTCGGCCCGATCTCGTTCGTCGTCGCTACCGACTCGACCCGGCAATCGCTCGAACTCGCCGGCTCCATCGCGAGCAAGCACGGCGCGTTGACGCTCTCGGTCTACAGCACCGACGACAAGGTGATCGAAGCGGCGCACGAGGCGGCCATTCGAGGCGGCGTTGCGCTTTCGATCAATCTCACGGGCGGCGTGTTCGTCAACCAGACCGCGGCATTCTCGGATTTCCACGGCACGGGCGCGAACCCGGCAGTCAACGCGGCGCTCTCGGATGCCGCCTTCGTCGCGAACCGCTTCCGCGTAGTGCAAAGCCGGGTCCATGTTGCACCGAAGGCCACGTCCGCGGAAGCCGGCCAGACGGCATAAGCCGATCCACATCGAAAGTGCGAAGGCTGAATCGCCGTGCAAGCGGCTTATGCCATTCGGCCTAATGGAAAGCCGCGTGCCGCGCGGCTAGTATCAGGAATGTAAGAAACCCCGATCGGCAAAAGCCGCCGTGGCCAGGCCGCGGCCAGGATTCGGCGACCCAGGAGATGCCATGCCGGAGAAATCCGTATTGTTTCATGTCGACGGCGAAACGCGCGTCGCCACGTTGACGTTCAATCGCCCCGACAAGCTGAACAGCTTCACACGCGAGATGCACAGCGAGTTGAATCAGGCGCTCACCGAAATCGAGGCGAGCAATGCGCGTGCGCTCGTCATCACGGGCGCTGGCCGCGGATTTTGCGCGGGCCAGGATCTCGCCGATCTCGATTTCACGCCCGGTTCGATGTCCGACCTCGGCGATCTGATCGACGCGCACTTCAATCCGTTAGTGCGCCGGCTTCAGGCTTCGCGACTGCCGATCATCGCGGCCGTGAACGGTACGGCGGCGGGTGTCGGCACCAATCTGGCGATGGCGTGCGATCTCGTCGTCGCGGCGCGCTCGGCGAGCTTCATCCAGGCATTCGTCAAGATCGGCCTCGTGCCGGATTCGGGCGGGACATGGCTGCTGCCGCGCCGCGTCGGCGGAGCGCGCGCGCTCGGCCTCGCGCTGACCGGCGAAAAACTCGGCGCCGAGAAGGCGGAAGCCTGGAGCATCGTGTGGCGCGTGGTCGAAGACACTGAATTGCTGCAAGCGGCAACGCAACTGGCCGCGCAGCTCGCGCAGCAGCCGGCGCGCGCCGTGGCCGCGATCAAGCAGGCGATCCGCGCGAGCGCTAACAAGACCTTCGACCAGCAACTCGACCTCGAGCGCGATCTGCAGCGCGAGCTGGGGACGTCGCCCGATTACATCGAGGGCGTCGCTGCGTTCAAGGAAAAGCGCGCGCCTCGCTTCGAGGGCCTGTGACCACGGAATCATTCTGGAGAAACTCGTGACGCCTCAAGAACTCGCGGAAGCGACAGCCAAGGCCATGTACGAAGCGGATGCGTGCACACGCGCGCTCGGCATCGAGCTGATCGAAGTGTGCCCGGGCTACGCGCGGCTGCAAATGGACGTGCACCCCGACTTCCTCAACGGCCACGCAATCTGCCACGGCGGCCTGATGTTCACGCTGGCGGACTCGGCGTTCGCCTTCGCGTGCAATTCGTACAACATCAGCACGGTCGCGGCGGGCTGCTCGATCGAATTCCTGCGCCCCGTGAAAGGCGGCGATCGCCTGACCGCCGAGGCGATCGAGCAGACGCTGAGCGGCCGCACGGGCATCTACGATATCCGCCGTGACGAATCGGGAGGGCGAGCCGGTGGCGATGTTCCGGGGCAAATCGGCACAGATCAGAGGCACCGTGATCCCCGTCTGACGGGACGCCTTCATGTAGCGGACGCGGCATGCAAAGGCCGCGCCGCACAGTCAGCATCAAGGAGACAGCAATGACCACACCGCTGCCGCTCGAGCCGATCGAAAAGGCGAGCCGCGACGAATTCGCCGCGCTGCAGCTCGAGCGCCTCAAATGGACGCTCAAACACGCCTACGAGAATTCGCCTGTTTACCGCCGCAAATTCGACGAAGCCGGCGTCCATCCTGATGAAGTCGCGTCGCTTGCCGACCTCGCGCGCTTTCCCTTCACGACCAAGAACGATCTGCGCGATAACTATCCGTTCGGCATGTTCGCGGTGCCGCAGGAGCGGATCTCGCGCATCCACACATCGTCCGGAACAACGGGCAAGCCGACCGTCGTCGGTTACACCACTCAGGATCTCGACAACTGGGCAAACCTCGTCGCGCGCTCGATCCGCGCGGCAGGCGCGCGGCGTGGCGACAAGGTTCACGTGAGCTACGGCTACGGGCTTTTCACCGGCGGTCTCGGTGCGCATTACGGCGCGGAGCGCGCGGGCCTCACGGTCATTCCTTTCGGCGGCGGCCAGACCGAGAAGCAGGTGCAGCTGATTCAGGATTTCCGGCCCGACATCATCATGGTCACGCCGAGCTACATGCTGTCGATCGCGGACGAACTCGAGCGCCAGGGCGTCGATCCGGCAAACTGCTCGCTGCGCATCGGCATCTTTGGCGCCGAACCGTGGACGAACGACATGCGCCGCGCGATCGAGGCACGCATGGGCATCGATGCCGTCGACATCTATGGACTGTCGGAAGTGATGGGCCCCGGCGTTGCGTCGGAATGCGCGGAGACGAAGGACGGACCGACGATCTGGGAAGACCACTTCTATCCCGAGATCATCGACCCCGAAACGGGCGAAGTGCTGCCCGACGGCGAATTCGGCGAACTCGTCTTCACCTCGCTCACGAAGGAAGCCTTGCCGATCATCCATTATCGCACGCGCGATCTGACGCGGCTTCTGCCCGGTACCGCGCGCACGATGCGCCGCATGGAAAAGATCACCGGCCGCTCAGACGACATGATGATCGTTCGAGGCGTCAACGTTTTCCCGACGCAAATCGAAGAGCTGCTGCTCAAGCGCCCGTGCTCGCACCGCACTATCAGATCGTGCTCACGAAGGAAAGCCCGCTTGACGTCTTCACGCTGAACGTCGAACCCTGCCCCGAATCGGCGCCCGATACCGCCGCGCTCGACAGCGCCAAGGCCGCGCCGCGTACGACATCAAGGCGATGATCGGCGTGAGCGCCGTGGTGAACGTTCTTGCGGTGAACGGCATCGAACGTTCGGTGGGCAAGGCGCGGCGCGTGATCGACCGGCGCAACATGACATCCTGAGCGAGACCGGCGCTTCAAAAGAAAAAGCTCGCGGACTGTCGGCCGCGAGCTTTTTCATCGTCGGGAGAGCACTCGGGAATCAGGAATTCGGCAGCAGCAACCACATCCGGCCGCCCTGCTTCATGCGCCCCGCCAGATCGCCCGCATCGTCGCCGAGACCCCAGAAGTAATCGGCGCGCACACCGCCCTTGATCGCCGTGCCGGTATCCTGGGCGAAGACGAGGCGGTTCATCGGCTGATTGCTGAGCGGACGTGTCGTCTGCAGGAACACCGGTGTGCCGAGCGGAATCGCGGATGGATCGACCGCGATCGAGCGTTCGGGCGTCAACGGCACGCCGAGCGCGCCGACCGGCCCGTCGCCAAGGCTCACGGCCGTCGGGTCGTTCGCGGGCATCTCGCGGAAGAAGACGAAGCGCGGATTCACGTCGAGCAGCGCGTCGACACGCGTCGGGTTCGCCTTCGCCCAGGCCTTGATGCCTTGCATGGTCGCCTGCGCGGGCGTGAGTTCGCCGCGATCGAGCAGTTCCTTGCCGATCGACCGATACGGCTGGTTGTTCGTGCCGCCGAAGCCGACGCGCATCACGCTGCCGTCCTCCATGATGACGCGTCCCGAACCCTGCACCTGCAGAAAGAACGCCTCGATCGGATCGTCGACCCATATGAGCTCGTTGCCGTTCAATACGGCCGAACGTTCGAGTTGCGCGCGCGCGGGCAATGCCGCCCCCGGCTTGTAGCGATACGGCCACCGGTAAAGCGCGTATTGATACGGACCATGGCGCGTACGCGAGCCGCGCAGAAGCGGCTCGTAATAGCCGGTCACGAGACCGTCGAGCGTGCCATCGGTGTTGGCGAGCTGAAACGGCGTGAAATAGGTTTCGAAGAAACTGCGTGCCGCCGACATGTCGAGGTCGTCGAGACGCTGCGCCGCCGCGCATGCGCGCTGCCAATTGGCCTGCCGCGCGAGCCGGCTGCAGTTCTGGCGCAGTGCCGCCGCCGCGCCGATGAGCGAGTCGTCCTGCCATTCCGGCACCTGCTGCCAGCTCACCGCCGTCAGGCGCGATGCCGCACGCTGTCCGGTGATGATCGGCGTGCCGGTGGACGCGCTCGCGCCCGGTTTCGTATAACTGCCGCCGCCGCACGAGGCGAGCAGGACGGCGGTTGCAATCGATGCAGCCCAGGCCGCTGCCCGTGCGGCTGGCCGCACGAAACGCATACAATGCTCGTTCTTGATGGGAACCGCCATGTCTGATCTGTTCGACGAATATCCAATGCTTATTTTTGCGCTCGAGTCGCTCGTGGCGCTCGCCTTGCTGATCTTCATCGTCGTATGGACGGCATCGGGCAAGAAGAAGAACCGGAACCGCGCGAACGACCCGGCGAAACGACGCTGACTGCCACAAATTGCCGCGGGCTTCCACTCAGTGGAGCGTGCGCGGCATATGCAACGCGAATTTCGCTATGGGCGCCTCGAAACGCTCGCCATCCTCGGCCACGCAGAAGTACTCGCCCCGCATCGTGCCGACCGGCGTCGCAATCACGGCCCAGCTCGTGTATTCGAACTGCTCGCCCGGAGGCAGAAGCGGCTGGTGCCCGACGACGCCGAGCCCTTTCACCTCCTGCACGTGATTATTGCTGTCGGTGATGATCCAGTGGCGCGAAATCAGTTGCGCCGCGACCTGGCCGGTGTTGCGAATCGTCAGCGTGTAGGCAAAAGCGTACTGGCGGCTGTCGGGGTCCGACTGTTCCGGCAAATACCGCGTTTCCACGGATACGCTGAATTCGTACTGGGCCATCGTAGTTCCAGTTACAGATCGATTGGTCGCTGCGCCGCCGCCGGATACGGGCAAGGGCGCGCGGGCGCGCCGCTATTAGTCTGGCGTTCTGCTTGATGCGCGCCGCGCCCGCAACACGATTGGCGTCCCGGCGCCACATTCGCGTGTCATGCCTAGGCCGTCCGGACGAAGGACTCGAAAGAAAACGCGGGTTAAAATCACGGCTTTAGGCCGCTACCCTGGATACGTCCATGGCACAATTCCACATCGCTCCCAGCATCCTGTCCACCGATTTCTCCCGCCTGGGCGAGGAGGTCCGCAACGTCGTCGCCGCCGGCGCCGACTGGATCCACTTCGACGTCATGGACAACCACTACGTGCCGAACCTGACGATCGGCCCGATGGTGTGCAAAGCCATCCGCCCGCACGTGAACGTGCCCATCGACGTGCACCTGATGGTACGCCCGGTCGACCGCATCGTGCCGGATTTCGCGAAAGCCGGCGCCAATGTGATCAGCTTCCACCCCGAAGGTTCGGATCACATCGACCGCACGCTGTCGCTGATCCGCGATCACGGCTGCAAGGCGGGCCTCGTGTTCAATCCGGCGACGCAGCTCAACTACCTCGACTACGTGATGGACAAGCTCGATCTCGTGCTCATCATGTCGGTCAATCCGGGTTTCGGCGGTCAGTCCTTCATTCCCGAGGCGCTCGTCAAGCTGCGCGAAGCGCGTGCGCGCATCGACGCATATCGCGAACGCACGGGCCGCGAGATCCATCTGGAAATCGACGGCGGCGTGAAGGTCGACAACATCGCGGAAATCGCGGCGGCCGGCGCGGACACGTTCGTCGCGGGGTCGGCGATCTTCGGCAAGCACGACTACAAGCAGGTGATCGACGCGATGCGCGCGGAGCTGGCCAAATCGGGAGCGCAGGCATGAGCGAGATCGCGGCGGCTCAGCCGCCTTTCGTGAACCGCCCGATTCGCGCGGCCATCATCGATCTCGACGGCACGATGGTCGATACCGCCGACGACTTCGTCGCCGCCTTGAACGCGATGCTCGCGCGCATCGGCCAGGAACGGCTCGTCACGCGCAACGAAGTCACGGACTACGTCGGCAAAGGCTCTGAAAATCTGATTCGCAGCGTGCTAGGCGTGCGCCTGTCGCACTCGCAAGCGGTCGCGCAGTTCGACGATGCCCTCGCGATCTATCAAAGCGAGTACGCGAAGATCAACGGCAAGCATTCGACGCTCTTCCCCGACGTGAAGGAAGGCCTCGAAGCGATGCGCGAACTCGGCATTCCGCTCGCCTGCGTGACCAACAAGCCGCACCGCTTCGCGGTCGAGCTGCTCGCGCACTTTGGCATCGCGGACTACTTCAAGGTGATTCTCGGCGGCGATTCGCTGCCCGCGAAAAAGCCTGATCCGCTGCCGATGCTCACGGCCTGCGAACGCCTGGACGTTTTGCCGCGCGAAGCCGTGGCAGTCGGCGATTCGGAAAACGATGCGCTCGCGGGCCGCGCCGCCGGCCTCGCGACCCTGACTGTTCCGTACGGCTACAACCACGGTAAACCTGTGCAATCGGTGAAATCCGATGGTATAGTTTCCTCGCTGCGCACCGCAGCCTTGGCGATCGCCGCAACGCTGGCGCCGCCGGACACCACCCTGACTGAATAAGTCTATCCATTCATGTTTCTCAACAGAAAACGGAGTCTGAGCAGCATCGACCGGGGAGCCTGGCCCTGGCGTCGCTGGTCGCGCTGACTTCGCCCGAGTTACGCTGAAGCCATGTCGCGTCCTGCTTCATCCGCTTCAGCATCCGTTTTTTGTTTCGCTGCGCATTCCCGCGCCGTTTCCTTTGAATCGCATGACGCTGAATCCTGCTCGCGCGCACCGCATGAGCGATTCGCACGACTTCATCCGCTTCGCCTGATCGAAGCGGCGGAGCCGCCGTATGCGATGATCACGGGATACGACTGCCCGCAGCGCCCGCTCTTCCCGATGACGCGCCACTCGAACGCGCGCTTCGACCAAGGATCGCAACATGACCGAACTCGAATTCCAATCGCTGGCGAACGAAGGCTACAACCGCATTCCGCTCATCGCCGAAGCCCTCGCCGACCTCGAAACGCCGCTCTCGCTCTACCTCAAGCTCGCGCAGACCGAACGCAACGGTGCGAACTCGTTCCTGCTCGAATCCGTCGTGGGCGGCGAGCGTTTCGGGCGCTACTCGTTTATCGGCTTGCCGGCGCGCACGACCGTGACCGTGCAGAACGGCAAGTCGAAAGTCCTGACCGACGGCAACGTCGTCGAAACGGACGAAGGCGATCCGCTCGCGTTCATCGAGAAATTCCAGCAGCATTTCAAGGTCGCGATGCGTCCTGGCCTGCCGCGTTTCTGCGGCGGTCTCGCCGGCTACTTCGGTTACGACGCGGTGCGCTACATTGAGAAGAAGCTCGCGCACACCGCGCCGCCCGACGACCTCAATCTCCCCGACATCCAGTTGCTGCTGACCGAAGAAGTCGCGGTCATCGACAATCTCGCGGGCAAGCTCTATCTGATCGTCTACGCCGATCCGACCAGGCCCGAAGCGTATGCGAAGGCGAAGCACCGGCTGCGCGAACTGCGCGCGCGTCTGCGCGTCACGGTCCAGCCGCCCGTCACGTCGGCCAGTGTGCGCACCGAGATGTTCCGCGAGTTCAAGAAGGAGGATTACCTGAACGCCGTGCGCAAGGCGAAGGAGTACATCGCGGCGGGCGAGCTAATGCAGGTGCAGGTCGGCCAGCGCCTCATCAAGCCATTCCGCGACAACCCGCTTTCGCTGTATCGCGCGCTGCGCTCACTGAATCCGTCGCCGTACATGTACTACTACAACTTCGGCGGCGAAGTGCACGTGGTCGGCGCGTCGCCGGAAATTTTCGTGCGTCAGGAAAAGCGCGCGGAGGATCGCATCGTGACGATTCGCCCGCTCGCCGGCACTCGCCCGCGCGGCAACACGCCCGAGCGCGACGCCGAACTCGCCACCGAACTGCTGAACGATCCGAAGGAAATCGCCGAGCACGTGATGCTGATCGACCTCGCGCGCAACGACGTCGGCCGCATTGCCCAAACAGGCTCGGTCGCGATGACGGACAAGATGATCATCGAGAAGTACTCGCATGTGCAGCACATCGTGAGCTCGGTCGAGGGCAAGCTCAAGGAAGGCATGAGCAACTTCGACGTGCTGCGCGCGACTTTCCCCGCCGGCACGCTGTCAGGCGCGCCGAAGGTCCGCGCGATGGAGCTGATCGACGAACTCGAACCCGTCAAGCGCGGACTCTACGGCGGCGCTGTCGGTTATCTGTCGTTCAGCGGCGAAATGGATCTGGCCATCGCGATCCGCACCGGCCTCATCCACAAGGGCAATCTCTACGTTCAGGCAGCAGCAGGTGTCGTCGCCGATTCGGTGCCCGAATCCGAATGGCAAGAGACTGAGAACAAGGCGCGCGCCGTGCTGCGCGCCGCCGAGCAAGTGCAAGACGGCCTCGACAGCGACTTCTGAGGAGACAAGACCATGCTGCTGATGATCGACAACTACGATTCGTTCACCTATAACCTGGTCCAGTACTTCGGCGAGCTCGGCTGCGACGTGCAGACGTATCGCAACGACGAAATCACGCTCGACGAAATCGCGAAGCTCAACCCCGAGCGCATCTGCCTCTCCCCGGGACCGAGCAATCCGCAGCACGCGGGCATCACGCTCGACGTGCTGCGCGAGTTCTCCGGCAAGCTGCCGATTCTCGGCGTGTGCCTCGGCCATCAGGCCATCGGCGAGGCGTTCGGCGGGCGTGTCGTGCGCGCGCAGACCATCATGCACGGCAAGGTGAGCCAGATCGAAACCGACTGTAAGGGCGCGTTTGCCGACCTGCCGAAACACTTCAATGTAACGCGCTATCACTCGCTGGCAATCGAACGCGAGTCTTTGCCCGACTGTCTCGAAGTGTCCGCCTGGACGCCGGACGGCGAAATCATGGGCATGCGCCACAGGGAACTCGAAGTGGAAGGCGTGCAGTTCCATCCGGAATCGATTCTTTCCGAGCACGGCCACGCGCTGCTCGAAAATTTCGTGAAGCACACCTCGACGACCGGCAAGCGGGCTTGAGAACATGACCATCACAGCACAGGAAGCGCTGCAACGCACGATCGAGCACCGCGAAATCTTCCACGACGAGATGCTGCATCTGATGCGCCAGATCATGCGCGGCGAGATGTCGCCCGTCATGGCCGCCGCGATCATCACCGGCTTGCGCGTGAAGAAGGAAACCATCGGCGAGATCGCCGCCGCCGCGACCGTGATGCGCGAGTTCGCGAGCCACGTCGAAGTCGAGAACAACTCGAATTTCGTCGATATCGTCGGCACGGGCGGCGACGGCTCCCACACCTTCAACATCTCCACCGCGTCGATGTTCGTATCGGCGGCGGCGGGCGCGAAGGTCGCGAAGCACGGCAATCGCGGCGTGTCGAGCAAGTCGGGCAGCGCCGACGTGCTCGAGGCGCTCGGCGTGAACATCGATCTGACACCGGAACAAGTGGCCGCCTCGATTGCCGAAACCGGCATGGGTTTCATGTTCGCGCCGAACCATCATCCGGCGATGAAGAACGTTGCGCCCGTGCGCCGCGAGCTCGGCGTGCGGACCATCTTCAACATTCTCGGACCGCTGACGAATCCGGCCGGCGCACCGAACCAGCTTCAGGGCGTGTTCCATGAAGACCTCGTCGGCATTCAGGTTCGCGTGATGCAGCGTCTGGGTGCGAAGCACGTGCTTGTCGTATACGGCAAGGACGGCATGGACGAAGTGTCGCTCGGCGCGGCGACCAGGGTCGGCGAGCTGAAGCACGGCGAAGTGATCGAGTACGAAATTCATCCCGAGGACTTCGGCCTGCAAATGGTGTCGAATCGTTCGCTGAAGGTTCAGGACGCGCAGGAATCGAAGGCGATGCTGCTCGGCGCGCTGAACAACAAAGCGGGTGTCGCGCGCGAGATCGTCATAATGAATGCCGGCACCGCGCTTTATGCTGCGAATGTCGTCGATTCGATCGCCGCCGGCATGGAAGCCGCGCGCGAGGCGATCGCAAGCGGCGCGGCGCGCGAAAAAGTCGAAGCGCTCGTGAAGTTCACGCAGCAGTTTTCGAAGCAATGACGGAAGCCAAACATGAGTGACATTCTGGATCGCATCATCGCGGTCAAGCGCGAGGAAATCCGCGCGGCAGAACAAAGCGCGCCGCTGGAAGAGCTCAGGCTCGAAGCAGGCTCGCGCGACCTGCGCGATTTCGTCGGCGCATTGCGCGCGAAGCACGCGGCGAATCAGGCGGCGGTCATCGCCGAAGTGAAGAAGGCGAGCCCGTCCAAGGGCGTGCTGCGCGAGCACTTCGTGCCCGCCGACATCGCCCGCTCGTACGAGCAAGGCGGCACCGCGTGTCTTTCCGTGCTCACCGACGTGCAGTTCTTCAAGGGCAGCGTCGCCTATCTGGAGGAAGCGCGGGCCGCGTGCAGCCTGCCGGTGCTGCGCAAGGACTTCATCATCGATCCGTACCAGATCATGGAAGCGCGTGCGATGGGCGCGGACTGCATCCTGCTGATCGCCGCCGCGCTCGAGCTCTCGCAGATGCAGGATCTCGAAGCGTACGCGCATTCGCTCAGGCTCGCGGTGCTGGTCGAAGTGCACGACGCCGACGAGCTGCGCGACGCGCTCACGCTCAAGACGCCGCTCATCGGCATCAACAACCGCAATCTGCGCACGTTCCAGACGACGATCGACACGACCATCGGCATGCTGGAAGCGGTGCCGGACGACCGCATCGTCGTGACCGAGTCCGGCATTCTGTCGCGCCTCGATGTCGACCGGCTGCGCGCGATGCGCGTGCACACCTTCCTCATCGGCGAGGCGTTCATGCGCGCCAACGATCCCGGCGCCGAGCTGGCGCGCATGTTCTTCTGATTTCATAGACAGGACCGCACCTTGGCCATCGAACGTGAACGCAAGCTCGCGCTCGCGCCGTCGCAGCACGACGACGTGACGCGCTTCTTCGACGAACGCACCGGCGCCGGCAAGCCGATCGGGCTTGCCAACGTCTATTTCGATACGGCGGACTGCGCGCTCGCGAAGGCGAAGTCCGCGCTGCGTCTGCGCCGCACGCCGCAGGAATGGCTCCAGACCTACAAGACGCTCGGCAAATCGATAGCGGGCTTGAGCAACCGGCACGAGTGGGAATTGCCGGTCGCGGGCGAAGCGCTCGAAATCGACGCCCTGCTCGCCGTCTGCGACGACGCCGCCGCGCGCGAAGCGCTGGAACGCGCCGCGCCGGATCTGATCGCGCTGTTCAAGACCGATGTCAGGCGCATCGTGTGGAACATCGAGCGCGAAGGCTCGCAGATCGAAGTGGCGCTGGATCTCGGCGAAATCACCGCCGAAGTCGACAGCGAGACGCGCCGCTCCGAAATCAGCGAACTCGAGCTGGAGCTGAAATCCGGGGAAGAAAGCGCGCTTTCGATGCTCGCCGCGGAGTTGCGCGGCGCGTTTCCCGAACTCGTTCCCGAGGATCTCAGCAAGGCCCAGCGCGGCTATCTCCTGCGCGAGCGGCCCGACGGCAAGAACCGCGACGCCTGAGCGCAAGCATGAGCATGAGCCGACAACCTTCCCTCTTCGCGGAGAACGAACCCGCGCCCGCCTTGGATTTCACGACGCTCGAAAGCCAGTTCGATGCGCTGCCCGCCGACTGGCACAAGCATCTGAAGCCGTTCATCGAGAGCAGGCACTATGCGGCGCTGTGCGCGTTCGTCGACGCCGAGCGCGCCGCCTGCAAGGCGGTCTATCCCGCCGACGTATTCCGCGCGCTGCGTTTCACGAGCCCCGGCGACGTGAAGGTCGTGATTCTCGGCCAGGATCCGTATCATGGTGAAGACAAGGGCGTGCCGCAAGCGCACGGTCTCGCGTTCTCGGTGCCCGCGCCGGTGTGTCCGCCGCCGTCGCTGCGCAACATCTTCAAGGAGATTCACGCGAGCCTCGGCTTCCCCGCACCCGCGCACGGCTGTCTCGATTCCTGGGCGAAGCAGGGCGTGCTGTTGCTCAACACGTCGCTGACCGTCGAGCGCGACCGCGCCGGCAGCCATGCCAGACGCGGCTGGGAGCAATGCACCGACACGCTGATCCATGAAATGGCGCAGCGTCACGATGGGCTCGTGTTCATGCTGTGGGGCGCGCATGCGCAGGCGAAGCGCGGCCTGATCGAAGGCACGGGCAAGTCGCATTGCGTGCTGGAGGCGGCGCATCCCTCGCCGTTGTCGGCGTATCGCGGGTTTTTCGGCTGCGGACATTTCGCGCTGGCGAACGAATATCTGACGAAGCACGGACGCGAGTCGATCGACTGGCGTCTGCCCGCCGAGCCCGAATTGCTGGCCTGACCGATCGCCGGAACGGCGCACAAGCGAAAAGCCCGCCGGGGTCCGAAGACCCGGCGGGCTTTGTCATTGCGACCCGTCGCGAAAGCTGTAAGCGCTCGATCAGTACCGTCGAGGGTCGACATTGACCTTTGAAGGCGGCGCTGCTATTCCATTGCGTCATTGAATTGGCACTGGTCGAATCCGGCGCGAAGGATCGTCATATTTCCACTTGATCGGTTTCGGGTTCTTGTTGTGTTCGCGGATGTATCGGCATCAGTTTGCGATCCCAATCCTTCACCGAAGTGAAGATGCCGCGAGCGATCACTTCACGCTGAATGCGCGAGAACCAGTTCTCCACCTGGTTGAGCCACGACGAGTAGGTCGGCGTGAAGTGCAGGTGCACGTTGCGCTGCGCATCAAGGAAGTCGGCAACCCGCTGCGTCTTATGGCTGCTGACGTTGTCGCAGATCGCGTGGATTTCCCGGCGTTTGGGCTGGCTGGCGACGACGTCGGTCAGGAAGGCCACGAACTGCTCGCTGGTGTGGCGCGCCACCGTCTTGCCCAGCACCTCGCCGGTGGCAGTATTGAACGCCGCGAACAGGCTGAGCGTGCCGTTGCGCTTGTACTCGAAGCCGTGACTCTCGGCGCGCCCGGGCGACAGCGGCAGCATACGGTCCTTGCGATCGAGTGCCTGGATCGCGGTCTTCTCGTCCACGCAGAACACCGCTGCGTGCGCCGGCGGGTTCAGGTACAGCCCGATCACGTCGGCTGCCTTGGTCTCGAAGTCCGGGTCGTTGGAGACCATGTGCCGCTCCAACTGCTGCGGCTTGATGCCGTGCTTGCGCCAGATGCGCTGCACGGCCGAGACCGATACGTCGCCGAGTTCTGCTGCGAGCTTGTAGCTACTCCAGTGTGTCGAACCGTCGGCGGGTTTGTGCTTGAGGGTGCACTTGAGCACCCGCGCTTCCAGTTTGGCCGGTGGCTGCGTAGGCGCCCGCCCGCGGTGCCGGGCGTACATGCCGGCTAGTCGCTCGCTGAGGAAGCGCCCCGACCAGCGTGCGATGAAGCGCGAATCGCAACCCAGTGTGCGCATGATACTGTCGCGCGATTCGCCGTCCTCGAGCATCAGGATCAACTTTGCGCGTCGCACGTCCGCCGCACGCACCGTTCGGCTGCGCGCCGCCGACAACAGTTGCTCACGTTCGATATCTGTCAGGTTCATTTTGACCCATGACCTGTATCTGAACACAGACAGGGTGCTAATTCAATGACGCAGCGCAGTAGTAGACAAGCACAGGCCAGCGATTCAACGAGTACTGGATCGCCTTGGTGGTGTCCGATTTCGCGGAGAGTGTGAGAATCGTCGCTTCGAACCACCGCTTCATATCCTCAAGCAGCGGCACCGCCTGCGTCTGGCGAACTCGCAGCCGTTCCCCCGGAGGCTTGCCGTGAATGTGTTCCTCTATGCCATAGAGCGCGCCAAAGCGCTCGAGTGCTTCGTTGGTAATCGACGACGGTCGCACAGCGTGCAGATCGTGCAGCTTTCGACGTGCATGTGCCAGGCACGCAGCTTCCCGGATCTGACCACCGGCGTAGAGTTCCGCGTAGCCGGCAAACGCGTCAGCCTGCAGTACGCCCTTGAAGCTGGCAAGGTGTCGCTGCGGATGTTCGCCGCGACGATCCGGTGTATCAGCGAACCAGACTGCTGGAGCCTCAGTCGAACCACTGGGCCAATCATCGCGCACATATAGATCCATTGCAACAGTTTACGACTGTCTGCTGCACGCGGATCATCAGGTAACTGACGTTTACAAAGCGCTGCGCGGGCGTGCTGCCTCGATCGGTTCGCGCCAGTCAAACCCTTCGAGAAGCAGCGCCAGTTGAGCCGTTGTCAGCGCCACAACACCAGTGTCAGCACGTGGCCATGCAAAACGTCCTTTCTCAAGGCGCTTTGCAAACAGACATAGGCCGCCATCGCTCCAGTACAACGCCTTCATAAGGTCACCACGGCGCCCTCTGAAGATAAAAACCTGGCCACCGTACGGATCCTTCTCAAGCACTGTCTGCACCTTCGCTGCAAGCGCATTAAAGCCG
>LFKV01000018.1 GCA_001189345.1 Candidatus Paraburkholderia kirkii | reverse complement strand
GGCGTCACTGACATGTGATCCGGCTTTAATGCGCTTGCAGCGAAGGTGCAGACAGTGCTTGAGAAGGATCCGTACGGTGGCCAGGTTTTTATCTTCAGAGGGCGCCGTGTGACCTTATGAAGGCGTTGTACTGGAGCGATGGCGGCCTATGTCTGTTTGCAAAGCGCCTTGAGAAAGGACGTTTTGCATGGCCACGTGCTGACACTGGTGTTGTGGCGCTGACAACGGCTCAACTGGCGCTGCTTCTCGAAGGTTTGACTGGCGCGAACCGATCGAGGCAGCACGCCCGCGCAGCGCTTTGTAAACGTCAGTTACCTGATGATCCGCGTGCAGCAGACAGTCGTAAACTGTTGCAATGGATCTATATGTGCGCGATGATTGGCCCAGTGGTTCGACTGAGGCTCCAGCAGTCTGGTTCGCTGATACACCGGATCGTCGCGGCGAACATCCGCAGCGACACCTTGCCAGCTTCAAGGGCGTACTGCAGGCTGACGCGTTTGCCGGCTACGCGGAACTCTACGCCGGTGGTCAGATCCGGGAAGCTGCGTGCCTGGCACATGCACGTCGAAAGCTGCACGATCTGCACGCTGTGCGACCGTCGTCGATTACCAACGAAGCACTCGAGCGCTTTGGCGCGCTCTATGGCATAGAGGAACACATTCACGGCAAGCCTCCGGGGGAACGGCTGCGAGTTCGCCAGACGCAGGCGGTGCCGCTGCTTGAGGATATGAAGCGGTGGTTCGAAGCGACGATTCTCACACTCTCCGCGAAATCGGACACCACCAAGGCGATCCAGTACTCGTTGAATCGCTGGCCTGCGCTTGTCTACTACTGCGGTGATGGTCAGGCGGAGATCGACAATCTGATCGCCGAGCGGGCGCTACGCGGCGTCGCAATTGGAAGGCGGAATTATCTGTTTGCCGGCGCAGACACAGGCGGCGAACGTGCAGCCGCGATGTACAGCCTGATCGGCTCAGCACGCCTGAATGGTATCGATCCCGAAGCCTATCTGCACTACGTCATCGAGCGCGTTGCCGATTACCCGATAAACCGCATCGACGACCTGTTACCCTGGAACGTCGCTCCTGTGTTGCCCGCCTCCGCGCACATCGATTCCATTCGCTATTCCATTGCGTCATTGAATTGGCACTGGTCGAATCCGGCGCGAAGGATCGTCATATTTCCACTTGATCGGTTTCGGGTTCTTGTTGTGTTCGCGGATGTATCGGCATCAGTTTGCGATCCCAATCCTTCACCGAAGTGAAGATGCCGCGAGCGATCACTTCACGCTGAATGCGCGAGAACCAGTTCTCCACCTGGTTGAGCCACGACGAGTAGGTCGGCGTGAAGTGCAGGTGCACGTTGCGCTGCGCATCAAGGAAGTCGGCAACCCGCTGCGTCTTATGGCTGCTGACGTTGTCGCAGATCGCGTGGATTTCCCGGCGTTTGGGCTGGCTGGCGACGACGTCGGTCAGGAAGGCCACGAACTGCTCGCTGGTGTGGCGCGCCACCGTCTTGCCCAGCACCTCGCCGGTGGCAGTATTGAACGCCGCGAACAGGCTGAGCGTGCCGTTGCGCTTGTACTCGAAGCCGTGACTCTCGGCGCGCCCGGGCGACAGCGGCAGCATACGGTCCTTGCGATCGAGTGCCTGGATCGCGGTCTTCTCGTCCACGCAGAACACCGCTGCGTGCGCCGGCGGGTTCAGGTACAGCCCGATCACGTCGGCTGCCTTGGTCTCGAAGTCCGGGTCGTTGGAGACCATGTGCCGCTCCAACTGCTGCGGCTTGATGCCGTGCTTGCGCCAGATGCGCTGCACGGCCGAGACCGATACGTCGCCGAGTTCTGCTGCGAGCTTGTAGCTACTCCAGTGTGTCGAACCGTCGGCGGGTTTGTGCTTGAGGGTGCACTTGAGCACCCGCGCTTCCAGTTTGGCCGGTGGCTGCGTAGGCGCCCGCCCGCGGTGCCGGGCGTACATGCCGGCTAGTCGCTCGCTGAGGAAGCGCCCCGACCAGCGTGCGATGAAGCGCGAATCGCAACCCAGTGTGCGCATGATACTGTCGCGCGATTCGCCGTCCTCGAGCATCAGGATCAACTTTGCGCGTCGCACGTCCGCCGCACGCACCGTTCGGCTGCGCGCCGCCGACAACAGTTGCTCACGTTCGATATCTGTCAGGTTCATTTTGACCCATGACCTGTATCTGAACACAGACAGGGTGCTAATTCAATGACGCAGCGCAATAGAGGTTCCACGTTGTGACTAGGCTTAAAACATAGGCAGAAGACTACCTCAAAATTTAAGCGTCACCGCATGTCCGGCTTTTGCGGGGGATGGCCCACCAGTCGACTCTCAGGGTTGTTGCGTTGCGCCGCTCGGTAAATTACCGACCGGGCTCCGTGGATGAGCAACGTACGAAGATAGGCGTCGCCCCTCTTGCTCATGCCAAGCAGTTTTTGCTTCCCCCACTCGAATGCTGCCGAGGCACCAGTCCCAGCCACGCGGCCAGATGCCTTCCGTTGTCGAAGTTCTTTGCATCGCCGATGCTCGCAGCCAGCGCGCTCGCTGTGATCGGGCCGATTCCAGGCACCTGTTCAAGTCGACGGCTAATCTCGTTATCACGATGCCATGCCTTGATCTGCGTCTCGATCTGATTGACCTGTCGATCGAGTAACTTCAGATGCTCGAGCAATCGATCGATGAGTTACCGGAACACGCCTGGCAACTCTTCGCTCGCGTCTTCGATGAGTTCAGGCACGCGCATGGCGATACAGGAAATGCCTTGCGGCAGGATGAGGCCGTATGCCCAGCAGGCCGCGAATCTGGTTAGCCTGCGCGGTGCGCGCTTTTACGAAACCCTGTCGCATGCGGTGCAGTGAAAGAACAGCTTGTTGTTCGATGTTTTTTTACGGGTACAAACCGCATCTTTGGTCACGCCACAGCCTCGCAAATGGCTTGCGCATCGGCTGCGTCGTTCTTGTTGCTTTTGACGTACGGCTTAACGAACTGCGGCGCCATCAGACGAACCGTGTGCCCGAGTGCCTGAAGTTTGCGACCCAATGGTGCGCACTACTACAGGCTTTCATCCCGATCAGGCACGCTGGAAGGTTGGCGAAGAATGCTGTCATCTGCTCGCGCCGTAGCTGCTTGCGCAGTACCGCCTTCCCACGCTCGTTCGCTGCGTGGATCTGAAACACGTTCTTCGCCAGATCGATGACAATTGTCGTAATCATGCATGATGACGCCCCTTTCGGTTTGAGTGGTCGATGACACTTCCACTTTGGCACATGAATGCCTTCATCGGGTGGGGCATCCATCCCATTGCTTACGGATGAGCGGCGTTCGGTCCGCCATAGACGTGTTTGACTCATCCGTACCTCGCCAAAATGCACGAATCAAAGCCTTGCCTTGATATGCTTGATTCCTGCAATTCGCTCAACATGGCTTGGGGCGCAACGCCTTAATGCGTAAGGTTTAGCGGAATCTTCATGTTCGACTAAGAGATTACACAACAGAATTTCTGCGTATCAGCCTCGCATGATTTATAACTCTTCCCGTCATCACATTTTCAAGTCCGGATATAATACCTGAGCAATTATGGCAGGCTGGGAAATCGCTATTTTTATCCCCTACTAATCGTTGGGTAAAGATGTAACTGGAATGAAGCTTACTCGCCGTCCCTCCCTCGATATCGGAGGCGGATAAAATATAATTCAGAGCCTGAACCTCGGCATGCAGCCCGGCTATACCTGCCATTTTTGGCAGTATATTTTTGTTCTTAACTATGTGTTCTCTTATTCTGCTCTCCACTACAGGATGAAGTTTCTCGCCTGATCTCTCATATTGCGCGCCAACTTCATAGATAAACTTCTCAACATCAGAAATACGATAATAGCCAAGGCTTATCTCCGGCCTCCACCTTTTTGCTACTTTCAGTTTACTTGGATCATATTCTTCAAACCCTACCTTCACTTTGTCACTTATCAATTCAACACCTGGAAAGGTATTTTTAGTGCTCAAGCTTCCTGAAAGATTCAAAAAACCATGTTTAAAAACGGGTGCATCTTTTTGCAGAAGATTTACAAAACCCGCGTGTGCGGCATAGTTTTTTAATTTGGAATTAGTAAATCTCATATTTCTCGATCTCTTTTCCCTTTCTTTCGGATTAATGTTTCTTAGAACTTCTTGATTTATTTCAGCCTCATATAGAATATTTTTTGTCTCGCTGGTGAATTTTCCATGAAATCGTTTCACGTTAGGAATCTTTTGATAGATGAGATCAGTAATATTCTGTACTTTTTCTGTCGAGGCCAAATCAAGCCATTCCGGAGCCAGCCCATCACTGTCACGCAACGTTACAGGATTATTCCTAGCCATGTGGTACAGATTGAGTCCATCCACTGTCCCCGCTGGATCTACGCTTAACCAACGCCCCACCCATGGTTGGTAATAACGGTAACCGTAATAATACAGCCCCGTCGCATCACGTTCCTTGCCCGAATATTTTATAGTCTTATAGGCGGCCTCCGCTTGGCTGCGCGCTGCCAGAAGGGCTGTGCCCCCGTACGGGTAGTATTCCTCCCAGCTGATAATTTTGCCATCGCCGTCCAGTTCAAGCTTACAGCTACCAATGAGATCGTCATAACTGTAACGCATCTGACTGTTGCTAATATTTGCCGGTTTTCCGCTCTCCCAGAACAGAAGACGCACTTGCCCCTGTCCGGCGTTACCTGCGGTAATGACCTGCAGGCTCTCTGAAATCGAACTGCCGTTCGCTGCGGTCCGCAGCTCTAGTCCTGGTAGGTACACCACCTGCTGCGTCCGCGTGCCGGTATTCGTTTTCTGCATGCTGACTTTCAGAATACGCCGGCTGCCCGCGTCGTAGCGGTAGCTCTCGCTGTCGTCCGCGCTGCCGTCACGCACAACCGGCGTAACCTTCAGCAACTCGTTACGTTGTGTCCAGATAAGCGCCTGCCCCGGCTGCAGCTGCTTCTGCTGCCCGCTCGCCGTAAACAGCCCGTCCACGGCTGACCGATTTTCCGTCAGCGTGCTCAGCACGCCCCGGTTGCTGCGGTCGCTGACAGTGATGTCAGTCGTGTAACGGTTATTCGTGGCCGGAGCGCTGTGGCGCACCTGCGTCAGGTTGCCGACGTTATCATAGCTGTAAGTGCGGGTGTAGTTTGTATACGCGGAACTGTCTGTGGGAAGGGACGCGATGGCACACGGTAAATGACTGCTCTGCTGACCGACACTGGCCATCTCGCGCCCGGAGGCGCTGACCAGCTGGTACAGGCTGTCGTAGACGTACGTGTTCTTCGGCACCACTTTCTGGTTGCGCCAAAAACGGGTCTCTTCCGCGTCGTTGCTGATTTTCAGCACGTTGCCCACCGGGTCATACTCATAGCGCAGGTCCTGCAGCACCTTCGCGCCGGAGGCGTGGCCGGCAGGGCGTTCGGTTTTAATCCCGGTCAGGCGCTGTGTCTCCGGCTCATAGGTGTACGTGGTCACCACGCCGTTGCCGTGCGCCTCGCGCAACTTCTGTCCAGCGGCGGAGTACGTCAAGGAGGCGACGATAACCTGCTCTCTGCCGCCCTTCACCGTCAGCCAGCTGCCCGACAGCAGGCCCGCCACGTCGTATGCCAAGCGCTGCACATTGCCCTGTGCATCCGTGGTGGTTAGTACCGCCCCGGTGGCGTCCGCCGTGGTCCTGGTGGTATACGTCTCGCTCTCTCCGGCCAGAAGTTTGTTCCAGATGGAGGCGTCTTCACCCTGCCAGTCCGCCATGGTGTCCGGGCTGTCCACATCCTTTAACAGGCGACGGGTGACGGAGAGCGGCACGCGGGTAAGCGCCACGCTCTTCGTCTGCTCCAGACCGGCCGTGTCGTAATGACTGACGCACTGCCCGGCGAGATTGAAGGCCTTCTCTGCGTCAGTATTGCCCGCATACAAGAAGCGTTCGGTAATGCGGGCGGCTTCGCCTGTGACCTGTTCGGTCACGCTCAAGGAGCGGCCGGGCAACGAAGCCTCTTCATACTGCCAAGTCCGGGTGACGGCCTGGCTTCTGTCCTCCGTGTCGTCGTCAGCGATACTGATGTTGCTGACGGTCATAAACGGACGTCCGGCGGCGTCATTCAGTGAGACGGTGGTGCCGTTATCCGCTCCCTGTGTGCGCAGGACGCTTCCGGCTAGGTTGGTCAGGTACGTGAAGTTCGCCAGCCCGGCGTCGTGCAAGCGCTGGTCGGTGCTCTGCGTCAGGAAGCCGCGGGCATCGTACTGGTTGTAACATCTGGCGCGCCGGGATGGCGGTGGTACGCGATGTTGCGCACGGCCAGGCCATGGTTATCGAGGACCGTGACCGTCGGGGTTTTGCTGAATAGCGATGTACTCGTCATCATTTACCTTGAAATTGTTCGGCGAGACACCGGCCGCTAGGCTGCCGGTGTCAGCGTCAGTGTTGTTTTGTTTCTTAAGCCGTGTTGTTTTCGTCCTCACTGACCACAAACCACGGCGTGAACAGCGTCCGGCTCAGCCAGCCCTTTGCGGTTTTCACCTGCCACTTACGTCCTGTCGGGTCGTAATAATGCGTGTCGGCATACAGGTCCTGACGGGCGCTGTCGTCGCTCATGTATTTCCAGCCGTTCAGAAAATACGGCTGATACGTGCGTATGGTTTGTCCCTTGTTGTCATACTCCGTCCGTCCGGTCACCGCCCAGCACGTATTCGTCTGCGCCGTAGCCGGAGCGCCGTCCGTGCCGGCGACCAGCGAACCGTCCTCCGCGCGCTGCCAAGCTTCACCATCCGCCTGACGGACAGCCGCCTGCAACACCCGGCCAAAACCGTCGCTGAACGTCACCTGCTGCCGGATTTGCTGTGCGCCGTCGCTGTCGTAGCGGTCGGTGGTCAGCGT
Organism: Candidatus Paraburkholderia kirkii; assembly: GCA_001189345.1. Lineage (GTDB taxonomy): Bacteria > Pseudomonadota > Gammaproteobacteria > Burkholderiales > Burkholderiaceae > Caballeronia > Caballeronia kirkii_B. Next base: position 48,361 of record LFKV01000018.1, on the reverse strand, counting down.
CACCACGTGTGGCGGCAGTTTTTCCGCATCTTCCCGTATCCAGTATCGGCCACGTACGCCAGGCAGTGCGCCACCGGAAGCGGTGCGGTAAGCGCCAACGCGCCGTCAGCGGTTGCCGGAATATTCATTGTGGCGTCGCTGTATCCCACTGCCACACCGCTTTCCGTACCGCTGAAGCGCAGCGAAGTGACCCGTCCCAGCGCATCCGTTGTGACAGACTGAACGTTGTCGTTCACGTCGGTCATCCTGACCGGCGTCAGAAAACGCCAGTCATACTTTGCGGTGGTGGTCAGTCCGGCAGCATCCTGCAACTGAGTTATCACACAGTCGTGTGTATCACGGGTTACGGTTACCGCGCCAACCAGCAGCGTCTCGCGGAATGCCACCGGCAGCCAGAAGTGCTCAGCGGTTGCATATGTCGCGTATCCTTGACGAATGCCCCACAGCTTCTTATCTGCCTCGCCGTCGCGTGGGAACAGATAATTGATCTGATAATAACTAGCCTGCGCCAGGTGGTTAAAACTGACCGGGTCCGACAGGGATGCAGCCATTTCATCATTAAGAATGGCCTGTTCTGTAAAAGCCTGAAGAGGCGGGAAAGCCGGTACGTCAGCGGTTGGCTTTTTTTCCGCATCGAGATACCAGATTCGCTGCTGGCCAGCGAACACCGCTGACGAAGCGTCCGGAAGCAGCCCCTGACCGTCCTGAAGCGCTTCCAGCGTTATTCCTCCGGCCGGTACGGCGTCGCCGGCAAGGATAAACCCGTCACTCCGCGAGGCATCAGTCAGCCCCGGCAGCCAGACCCCCGCCGCCACATCCGTCAGAGTGTGCCAGCTGCTCTGTACCAGCGACAGGCGCAGACTCTGCTGCTGCTCATCAAAACTTGCGGCAAACAGCCCATCAGGCAACAAGTCCGGATACGGACTGTCGGTCGACTGGCTGCGGCGAGGATAGCAGATACTCACCTCACGCAGCGGCTGACCGTACTCATCGCTGGACAACAGAACCTGTTGGTTGCACTGCGGATCGGCGCTGACGCGCTCGTACGTGTATGCCCGACTCTCTGACACCGTCGGCCAGACAACGGGATACGCTCCCTTCGCCTCAGTCAGCCTTACCTGCAGGCGATTTTCCGTGACGGCGTAGGGAATGCCTGCCTGGCTGCTGCCGTCGGTGCCGTACAGTTCGTTGCGCAGCAACAGGCCTTTCTGTCCCCGGCTCAGCCAGAACGCAGTGGCGTCATTCGGCGTACAGGCCTGCTCATCCCCTCCGCTGCCGGTGGCGAAGCGGGGAACAAAGCCGGTAAACGCTGCGGTATCCCCCTTCCAGTATTCATCCGGCAGTCGCGCATCAATTGCGGGCAGACCGGTGGCGTACCAGCTGCGGCTGACTGCCGGCATACTGATTTCACCGGCCGTCCCCTGGCTGGCAACCGTGTCGGTGTCGCTGACCTCAACGAAACCGAAGCCGCGAAACTCACGCTCCCGACCGTCCCAGGCACCGTGCCGGTAGCGCACGGTGCTCACCAGTCGGTTGCCGGTGATTTCATCCGTCACCTCCGTGCGCTGCAGAGCGTGCAGGGCAAACGGTAGGTAGCTGGCCGGCACCGCTTGCCCGGCCGCTACCGCTTCCGCTTTCTCATCAAGCCAGAACTGCGCCGAACTGCGATAGTGCAGGGTGTGGTTCGCGCCCATACGATAGTGCAGGGTGTGGTTCGCGCCCATACTGTTGTTCATCCCGCTCAGCAGCCACGGCTTTTCCGCGGACAGATGGCAGACCCAGCTTCGCGGCGTGGGATACGGCACCGTCAGCACCACGCTGGCCACGCCCAGCCCCTGTATATCTGCCAGCTGCAGGCTGCAGGTGCGGTCATAGCGCACACCGTCCGGCAGATGCACGCTGAAAGGGACGGCAAAGCTGTTGCCGCTCTGGTTGATATACACATCCAGCCGGTCGGTCAGCGCATAAATCAGGTCGGTGGTGCCGGAACCGTCGATATCGGCAAGGTATAGCTGTTCAGGGTTAAAGGTCGCGGCCGGCTGACTAAAACCGGAAAGGCTTACCGGCACACCGAAGCGCCCGTGCCCAAGATTCGGCCAGTAGCGCACGCCGTCCGCGCGGATCTCCACCAAGTGCTGCTGGCCGCTGCCGGCCATATCGCTGAAGGCGACCAGAACGCGGGCGTCTGTACCCGGTACGGGCAGGGTAATACCTGCGGCCTGCATGGCGGTCTGCGCTTTCGTCCAGCCCTCCCCGCTACCGCTGTAAAAACGCACGCTCTTCGGTCCGATAAGCGCCAGGTCAGCTAGGCCGGCGCCGGTGATGTCAGCCAGCTGTGCGCGCGGATGCGCATACTCCACCGGCAGGGGCAGAGAGGGGCGTGAAGCGTCGCCATTCCCGCTCCAAGGTTCGTTCGTAACGGCCAGCTACGCCCGGCGTGGTTACCACCCATTCCAAATATCCGTCGCCGTTCAAGTCGGCGAGTATCCCCCCTTCGCGCAGGGCCGGGATGGACGGCAGCGGCCCGGCTTTTTCCCAGGTTACGACGTCGGGATCGCCTCCTGCCTGGCGCACCGGTGCCCGGTACCACCAGGCCCCCCGTGCTGATACAGAATGCCGGCCAGCCCTTCACCGTTCAGGTCAACCAGCTGGTAAGGCTGGAGCAGGTTCAGTTTTGCCATGTCCTCCCGATGCTGCCATGCCACCGCGCCCGTCTCCGGCGGGGTAAAGGACTGCCAGCCAAAGGTCAGCGGCGGCAGGGTTCCGGGCGTGCCATCCGCTTCATACCCGGCCTGCTGTACGCTTATCAGCGTGGACACTGACGGAGATCCGCTGTAGCTCAGCAAAAAACGCGAAACCAGCTGTGGCTCATCACCCGGCTTTTCATTACCGGCCAGTGCCGTTACGGCATGGTACATCAGCACCTGACGACACAGGCGGCGGGTGCGCACCTCAAAACCGTACTCCCAGCCGGAAAAACAGTCCTGTCGGCAAAGCCAGTCCCCGCTGCCGGGCGCCAGCCAGGATGGCGGCGATGTCAGCGTTGCGTCACGCTCTCCATAATCGAGCATCAGCGTAAACAGCCAGTCGCCGGCTGAGGGAACGGCTGCCAGCGCTGGCAGTTCACGCGCCGCTTTCCGGTTACCGTACCAAGCGGCAGAAAGGTAACGCTGTGCGGTGACGGCAGGGTGCGCGCGGTTCTCCGCATCCTGACAACCGGCGTTGCTCTCCGCCCGGTACTGGTAATAAATCTGCTCCCCTGTCAAGGATACCGACGACTCTCTCAGCCAGACGGCGACCTGCGCCGCGTTATCCGGATTGCTGACGCGCGCCTGCGGAGTGCGCCCGAAAAGATGTACCTGCCCGTCCGGTTCATATCTCACCCAGAAATCCGTTCCGAAATCCGTTCCGATATTGTCTACAGGTACCCAGTGCTCTGTCCGGCTGAAGCTGTCCTCCGTCCGGGAACGGTAAGCATGAACGGTAAAATTACTGCCCAGGTTCACGCCCAGCAGCGTGGCGGTCGCGCGGGTTTCCGGCTCACCGTTGGCGCTCAGAAAAGGAACCAGCACCTCACCCTCCGGGCCGGTGAACTCATCCGTACCGTTAGAGGGGAACGCCTTTAGCGGTTCGCAGGCGGATGGCGGGCAGGTTAATATCCCACCCCATACCGAACGGCCCGTTGCCGCTCCGGCTGTGGTAACTGAGCGCCAGCGACGGCGCATACCCCCGTCCGGCGCTGATCGGAAGGGGAAGGGACAGACTGGCGGCCCCGTCCGTCCCTGCGGCGGCAATATCACCCTTCAGGCCGCTTATCGCCCCCCCGCCTGCGGGCAGGGAGGGTGGCGTCAGGCTCAGCTGCTCTGCATTTTGCATCAGCTGCTCTGCATTTTGCATCAGCTGCTCTGCATTTTGCATAATAAGGTTCTCCACAGGCTCCCGCATGGGAGCCTGATACGGGTGATAATCAACTGACGATGGTGTAGCGGATGTGCAGAATAATGTCCGTCAGGCTCAGCAGCAGGTCTTTCTGCTTACCGTCAGCCTGAGGGAAGCTCAGAGTCAGCGTGCCGGAGTCAGCGTGCCGGAGTCAGCGTGCCGGAGTCGCCGACCGGTATGCCCTCAAACGGTAACTGCCCTCAAACGGTAACCAGCGGCTGTCGTTGAAGTCCAGCTGAAACTGACCGCTGTCGTTCATACCGGATGATACCGCGGCAACCGTACAGCCCGGGGCAATTTCACGCTGCCACCATAGCTGAGCACCGCCCGTACATCCTGATACGGCCCGACCAGTGCCGGCAGGGTGACGCTGATTTGCTTAATGCGCCGGGTGTTGCCCAGTGAGGCAGGATAGTCATCACCGATGTTCAGGTCTGAGAGCTTCAGGGTGGCCTGCAGCTGTTTGTCATTCACCGTCAGCCCATTATCGTCCTTGCCGACACTGCCCTTGCCGGCCGTGACCAGTGCAGTTACTTCATCAGCCAGCGTGAAAGCGCTGACGGAAAGGGCTGCATACACTTCTGACAGGCTTACGGTGCGCGTCAACTCCTTCTCGCGCTGGTCTTTCTCCAGATAACGCTGCTCCATCTGCGCCAGATTGAGCATTAGCGTTTCGCCCGCCATCAGGCCAGCATAGGTACCCTGCCAAGCTCCCGGACGGATGATGAATGAGGATCCCGTACCCAGCGCCCATTTATATGCCTCCTGCGCCATCAGGCAGCGGGACACGGCCAGGTCATAGTACTGGTAGTAGATGGCCGCCAGCTTGCCGCGCAGCCAGTTGTACAGCGCCTTGCTGGTGAACTTGTTCTGCAGGAAGGTCATCTGTGCCTGCGTCTGGCTCTGCTGGGTCTCCAGGTAGGTTTTCTGCAGCACCGCGCCTTCGCGGCGCACCGCCAGTGAAGCCAGCTGGGCATCAATCTGGTTCACCTCAGACTGCGCCGCATTGCGCTGGATTTCCCACTCCTGACGGCGGCGACGGTATGCTTCTGACTGGCTGAGACGCTCTGCAGCCGTATGAGATGCTCCTGCGGCAGCCGGTACCAATAGCCCGGGAGATACCGCCATAGCGAGAGCCCCCGAACGCCATACCGTAAATATTGGGCACCGCATCAAGCCCGGCCGCAACGGTATAAGAGACGGTAGCGGTGGTGGACAATACTGAAGCAGAAAGAGCCAGTTCCATCGCCTGTTTTTCGCCAGTGTTAACGTTTTCATCATACAGCGTAGTGTAGCTGTCAAGGCGAGACTGCGCGCCGCTGTGCGCCGCTTCAAGCGCGGTTTTGTCCGCATCAATTTCGGAAATGATACTGTTCTGCAGGGCAATACTCTGCAGAACCAGCTCGCTGCCCTGAGTCTGCAGCAGTTCGGACAGCGCCTCGGCGTCCTGGCGTTCGCTGATGCCAAGCAGGGTACTGCCAAACTGGGTCAGCTGACTCACCATCCCCCGGGCGCTCTCCAGAATCACCGGGAAGCGGTACGACGGCATGACGGCTGTCGGGCAGGTCACCGCCGCCCGACGACGCGTTAACCGCCGCGCTGAGCAGCGCAGACGGATCGGCCGGCGTCGCATAAACGGACAGCGACAGTGGGCTGCCGTCAATGGAGAGGTTGTGCCGCAGGTTGTACAGGCGCTGCGCCAGGGTCTGCCAGTAGCTGGCCAGCCTCTCGTTCTGCTGCGGCAGGAACAGGCTGGTCAGGGAGTTGGCGGTGCGCAACTCACCGAAGGCAACCTGCCGGCGCACCGCCAGCAGCGCCTGCTGGGTACTTACCCGGGCGGTGGTGCTGGCCGCGTTGGTTAGGCGGGGGTTGCTCCAGCCCGATGCTTGGGCCAGCAGATACGGCTCATCGCCGAGAATATCCAGCGCCTGTACGTACCACATTTTGGCTTCGTTTAGCGTATCGCGCTCCAGCTGGCGGTAGGCGGCATCGCCGCGGGCAATCAACAGGTCGATATATGATATAAAGGTGGCAATCTTGTAGAGTAGCGGGTCGGCCTGGGCCACCGCGTCCGGGTCCACCGAGTCCAGCGGGTCAGAATGCCAGGTGGTTTCCTCCTCAAGTGGGCGCACGTTCCATGTATAGGTGGCGGCCTGTCCGTTTACCAGATAGCCATCGGGGCTCCAGACGTATTTGATCCACTGCGTGGCCTCCGCGAAGCGGCTTTCACTCAGCAGACGCTTAAACACCATCATTGGGACGTAGTAAAACATTTCCCAGAAATAGATTGCGTTGGCGCCGCTGAAGTCCATCGGTTCGGTTGCATTAGTAAGGACGGTTATGCCGTTAAACATACTGGTATCTGATTCATCGTTAATTCCTATAATGGTTTTAGCTGTGTCCTTATATATGAAATCAGGTCCTTTACCGCCAAATTGTTTTATTTTTTCCGTTTCCAAAAAAACTCTGGCAATTGAATTATTAACTAACGGAGCGGGATCCAAAGGGATAAATAATTTTACATTTAGAGGACTGTCAGTCAGATTACCGGAGTAGATAATATGAAAGTTATCATCAACAACGTGTTGTATGCTAAGGGTAAATGCCCGACTGCTGCCATGAACACTTTTTTTTTCATACTCAGGAAGTACAAAATCCACATAGAATCCCTTGCCAAGTTTTGGCTCCTGTAACAGCTGAGTTTCCATCGAAAGCACGGTATCCAGGCCAGCGTTTGCGCGGGCAACCAGCTGCTTTGCAAACAGCGTGTTCACACGGACACGGTAAACGCGGTATTGCAGGTATTGGGCGCCGTCCGTCGTTTTGTTCAGGGAGATGACCGGCATGGAGCTTTCATCCACCCTGCTAAGGGTCACCATGAACGTTTCATCACCCAGTGAGCGTCCGTCTCCGCTGGGGGCGGTGGCGCTGAATTCGAACGAAATACTGACAGTATTGCCACTGAATGCGCTCAACGGAAACTTGACAGACTTATTGCTGAAATCAAATAGCGACTCCGCGAAGGTAAATTTTGAACAATTATTCGACATAAAGCTTTCGCCTGATGGCGAAGCGGAAAGTTTCACGTTTTCAGCAGGTAAACTGGTATCAATATAATCAAAATCGGAAAATGCAAAATCATAATCTCCTCCGGACGGGAAAGGATTGCTGCGGCACACATAGATATTTTTAGCTAAAGGAGCTAGTCTGTCGTCAGAGGCCTCCCATAATCCGGCAGAATTTTTCGTAGTCTTTAAAGAAGACGTAGGATTTGAATCGGCAATGGCATAGTAAGGGATGTACTTATCATTTTCCAGATAACCTTGTGAGGGCTGAAAATAAACTTTTTTTGTGGTTTTGTTTACAACGCACTGGGCGGTATGTTTAGCGGGGGCGGCCCAGGGCCCGGTTTTGACCGTTACTGGCAGATAAAAAGAATCGCCCATATTGCCAATAATTTTAATCATGTCAATCTGAGTTCTGCTCCGGGTACCATTGCACCCGTTGTATACTAGCCTGGCGACGCCATCAAACCCGACAATAACATTATCTCCCGACACCGTGGCAGAAAGATTCTTTATGCTTCCGTTATCCATTATCGTATAAGAGCCATACCCCCATGAGTAGTCAGATCTGGTTGCACTCGATACGCTGACCCGTGTGCTTCCGCCGGCATAAAGTGTGTTCAGCCTGACCGCCGTAGTGGTATCCAGCTGTAAATAGATATAGCCCGCTGTTTTGGCGGCAGAAGCGGCGGAAATACTTTCAGCCGTACCGTCGGCGGACAGGCTCAGTCCGGCCATTTTGTCGGGTAGTGTTGAGTAGCTGCTCTCTTTCTTGTAGAAAAAAATATAAAGTTTTTCCAGCTCCGCATCTCTTGCACAGTACATACCGGAATCATCAATGCCTGCATCACCAAGCGGAAGAATACTTTCCCCGGTCGTTATGGTCACCGGCGAGCTCCACGTTCCGTCATGCAGGATGTGGGCGTATTTCAGCTGATACTTCGTGCTTTGGCTTGTACTGCTGCCGCTTGTTGTTGTGGCAGCCTCCCTGCTCTCCACCCAGACCAGATAGAGCCGCGACTGAAAGATGACCGGACGCACCAGGTTGCTTACAGAACTCACTGCGGCGGTAATTTTTTCCCGCTCGCTCCAAGCGTTGGCCGGCAGCTTTCCGTCCGACATTTTACCAATATCCGCCGAGCGCCAGTAAAAATCTCCGGCGGCTGACTTCCCGATAAGATAAGTTGTCCCGATCTGGTCGCTGACGCTATTGTGGTAGCCGCTGACAATTTAAGGTTGGCAATCTCTTCAAAACGGGTCATGTAGGTTTTAAAGGCGTCCTCAACGGTATCGCTGGTCAGCTGGCTCTGGCTGAGCGCCTGCAGCATTTCGTCCATCATCCCGGTCTGCCCGATGCGCAGCGTCGGGTCAACGTAGTTTTCCGGGTAGTAAACCAGTTGCGACACGCCGGCCCAGGTACTGTAGCGCTTGTTGTAGGTGTCCCAGTCGCTGCTGAAGAACGCCTTTGACTTCACCGAGCTAACCACGCCCTCTTCCTGACCGCTCAGCGCCCGGTTCACGTAAAGCTGCACGCTGGCGGTGGCTTCCGCAATTCGGGTGGTTTTCACCTGTGCCGAAACCTGATTGTCAATCAGCAGCCAGCTGTACAGCCTGTCGCGGCTGACAACCCAGGATGGCGCAATGTTTTTTATCACGTATGCGCTGACGGCGGTACTCAGGGCTTCATCCAGCCCGGCCTGCAGCTGCACGGTCTGCTGCGTATTTAGTCCGGCCTGCAGGGCGTGGCTGGCGGCCACCCAGCTGGCATACGGCGACGAGTAGGTGAGTTTAACCAGCGCCGCCACGTTCGCCGGCGTGATGCCGAAGGTGCCGGCGACGTTCAGCCACTGCAGCGCATTACGCAAGTGTATCCAGCTGTAGAAATAGGCGTATGCGGAGGTCTGCGCGAGCGCCTGCGTCAGCGCCTGCTCGTCCAGGGTAAGTGCGGTGGCCACGGTTTTTACGGCAAGGTTGTTTTTTTCAGCTCCTGCTTTTCCGCTCAGCGAAGTAAGGATTTCAGAGGCGTACGTACCGCAGCACGCCAGAAGCGCGTGCAGCTGCGTCAGGTCATGCAGCGTGGTAATATCGTGGCCCAGCGCGGTGGCCTTTTCGGTGATAACGGTAGGATGCGCAACCACCCATGACAGTTCGCTCGCGCTTAGGCTGGCGTTGCGCGCCATCAGCGCCAGCTGTCCCATTACCTGGCAGAAAGAAACCATTTTTACGGTTTCGTCATCGGTGCGCGTTTCTTTATCCACCAGGGTCAGAAATCCGGACACCGTTAGGCTCTGCGGCTGCAGCTGGTTCAGCCACTGCAATACCGCCGCCGCCGTTTCGGCCGAGTAAAGCTGAGTTGCGGCGGCGATAAAGGGGGCGGCGGCCGTTATCAGCGCCGCCTCGCCGACCCCGCTGAGGTCCTGACTGGCGAGGCCGTTTTTTAGCGTGGCAGTCAGGTTTTCTATATCTGGCGACAGCGTGGTGCTGAAGCGGTCGGTCAGCATCAGGTACAGGTCGCTGACCGTCCAGTTCATGTCCTTCAGCCACCGGGCATACTGGTCCACAAAGCTGACCAGCCCGGCCAGCTCCGTATCGGAAAATGAGCCAGTGGCCCGTGAAGCGTAATGCGAAACGGACAGCAGCGCGGCCAGCTCGGTCACGCTCAGGCCGTGGAGACTGGCCAGCAGGCTGATGCGGTAAAGGGTGGACAGGTTTTCAGTCGTACAGGTAAAGTCCGGCGGGCTGGCGTTACCCGAGGCCAGCGACCACAGGGTATAAAGCCCGGTATCACTGACGCCGAAGGCGCGCTTCATGACGCCGGTGCGGAAGGTGTCGGTAACGTCGGTGGGTGTCAGTCTGACGGTGGTACCGTCGGCAGAAAACTCCGTATTGTTCAGCATCGGCGTGTTGAACAGACGGGTAAAGGCGCTGGCCTGGTTATCGTGCGTCACCTGTCCGATGTTTGCTCCGGAAAGCACCATGGCAGCAGAAACGTCAGCCTCGTAGCGCTGCATAAAATAATTCACCCGGAACAGCTGGCTGAGCACGTCCTCGGTAATCTCAAGTTTACTGTTGCTGCTCTCAATAACGCTGCGTATCGCGGACGGGGTCATCCCTGTGGCTTTATAGAGGCGGACAAGTTTGTTTAGTTTTAACAAAAACACACTGATGGGAAATACACTCTGTTTAAAGAAGAAAGAAGAGCTGTAAGCCCCACTGCCATTGGTGGTGCGACTCATTCCTATTTTAACGGGCTGGCTTAACTGCTGGTCACTTAATGAGAATGTGGTCGAGTACGGGGTATTTTTACGAGGTGTGAAATTTTTCTGGCGCAATAAGTCATCCGAATTAAAACATTTAGTGCCTATTGCAAAATCATGATTATCTCCCTCAGCGGAAAAATTGTAGTTGAATTGAAATTTATTGTCGCCCAGAGGAATTAATTCAGCATAATTCAGCTGCCTTACATTGTCGCCACTGGTGCGGGTGATTAACATCGCATCCAGCGTGCCATCAGACTCCAGCAGCGCAATCAGCTGGTCGTTCTGATAATACTGTACGCTTGGCGTTATGTTGCCCGATGTGCTCACCAGACCAAGTAGGGAGTTCATTTCATCATAGGTCACCCCGTACCAGTGGGCGAGATAAGCAACGCTCAGGAAAGCGGTAAGGCTGATATCCCCGAAGTTTTTCGTTATCAGCGCGTCCGCATTATCTTCCGTAATCTCCTCGATCAGGATTTCCCGTAGTCCGGGAGCGATATCCGCCTGAATACCGAGTAGTGAAGCGGTATCCATTTTCGCGGCTACTGCCGGATTGTCACGAAACGCAGCAAACTCCGGGTCCTGCAGGATAATGGAGTGCCGGACGGCCTCGTAGGGCTGACTGTACGGCGTCGCCCCAGTCTGTCTGTAGGTGGCGAACTTTTCAATGACACCATCGTACTCCAAACTTTCCTGCGACTGGATAGTATTCAGCAGCAGCTCATTTGACAGGGATAGCGTGGACAGCTCATCGTCCATATTTGACTGGGACAGCGAAAGCGAGGCCAGGTCCGGTCGGCGGGTATCCAGATGGTACGCTGACGTATCAGCATGCAGCCCCTTTGCCTCACGGTACAGTTCGGTCAGATAGCCCGCCGGCGAGAACATAGAGGCCACCGAACCGGGCTTGACGAAGCGGCTGGCGCGCTGCGGAAACAGGTCATCGTAACCGCGCAGCATGGAAGACTGGCGGATACCCAGCCGTACCGCATTTGCCAGCTGCGGGTTGGCGCGGCTGAGGATGCGTGACTCCACCATTTTGTTCTCTTTCAGTTCTTCCTGCGCCTGCCGGTACAGAAAATTCTTTTCACCCCAGGTGAGGGCGTCGCCGGCCAGCTCTTTCACCTCGGCAAAAGAGCGAACCATAATATCCGGCAGAGTTATCTGATCGCCCACGCCTGCTTTCAGATTGCTGTTTGTTTTATTGCCGGCGTTCAGTTTGTCGAGTATTTCGTCGGTCAGGTACATGGCAAATCCTCATGAATGATAGGGGAAATCTGACGGGCGTGTACAGAATGGCCTTCTGCGCACGGGCACGCGATACGCGCGGCTATTCTTCCGGCTCCTCAAACAGCGTTTTTTCCGCTTCACGGCGGCGAACCAGACCGGGAAGCCTTTTCCCGCCTGCGTTTACCCAGCACGAAATTCCCCCGGCTGCGCCGGCATAATCCCCGGCGTTGGGCTTTTTCAGCAGCGCGGAGGCGCGTAAGTTTGCGGAACCGAGATTAAACGTAAAAGACACAAGAGCATCAAACTGACACTGCATGAGCGGAACGGTCACGTAATGATTCACGGCGCGTTCAGATTCTTCAACGTCAAGAAGCAGAAAAGCATCGACTTGTTGTGTGGAGATTTCATCACCGGGCTTGACGCCTGGAGTGTGCTCGTAACCAATAGTCCAGACGTGTGCGGAGCACTGATATGCTTGAAGGCGCAGCCCTTCAAAATGCCTTATCAGCTCAAGACCTTTTGCTCCGGTTTTCACTGCTGAATCCTCCAAATAAGTTGCCACCGTTCAGCAGGCAGAAAAGACAGAGTGCCACGTTGATAACGGCCTCTGACCAGTCGGCAAAGTAATATTCGCTGGTCAGGTCCGTATGGTCACGGCCGCACAGAATATGATGAGGAAGTAAATAATCAGCCCCTGAAGAAAGCTATCGGGACGGTATGACAGGCGCCATAAAAAAGCCGGCCTGCCGTGACGGCACAGATAACCGCATTCACATTCAGCAACACGGGTTAGAGGTATTCATTCATTATCAGACGCCTCTCTCATAACTCACGTCCAGCTGACAGGTGTTTTTCAACGCGACCAATGACCAGCATAGCCACCGTGACAATCAGCGCGCGCAGATCAATGCGCTGGTTTCCCTGCCCGGAAAGGCATCAACAGGAAGGTAGGGTTTGACAATTGAGAGAGTGGTGTCCGCCCCCACAACGCCCATCAGGAATGAGACCAGAAAATGAGCAGTCTGCTCAGACCCCGGAAAGTGTGCTGCGAGCATGAAGAGCATGGCGCCGGAAAAATCGGCAATAACTTCCGGACCGTGAAATTCTCCGAAGAGGTTTATCAGCATTGTGCGCGTCCCAGAGCAGGTTAATCACATGTTAAACATTAGCCTGTAAAACGGAGTGATAGTAGGTGCGGAGTCGCGGATTGTCGCTATTTGCTAATAATAACAGGATGTTAATTGCCAGAATTTTTACGTTATCCCGAAAAACACTGAATTTATGTTAATAAACAGACGTTAATAAAAAGACATGAAAATAAAGGCGCAAAAAATCCTGACAGGATTATGTATACAAAAGGTTAGCGTCCACTTTTTTCAATCGCCTCCGTATTTCTGGGGCAGGGCGCTAGCCGATACCTTTCCAATAGTTCATGTTTGCAACCGTCTGATCGACATCTTCAATGATATTGTAGACATGTGGACAGAGACGAAAGGTATGGTTGTCACCCGATCCGGCCACACGAAAGCCGGCATCTTCGTAGAGCCAGTTGTATAGCGATTTCGGTCGGGTACCTTGCGGCGCATGAACGCGAACGACACCCCCGCTACGATGAGGATCGTTGGGCGTAATCAGTGTCCACCCTGACGCCAATAGCTTGGCCTTAAGTGCGGCGGCGAGTTCAAGTACCCGGCTGGCCGGATCGCGTGGCGCCATAACATTCCACATCAATTGAGTAGCAGTTAGAGAAATGATATTCACGTCATCACGCTGACCCAGCAATTCGAAACGTCCCGCATTTCCGGGAAGCTCATCCGGCTCCTTGAACTGTATCTGGTAGTCATAACCCAGTATGCTAGGAGCCAAAGCCATCGTTTTTTCGGGACGAATAAATAGAATCCCCGTTTCCTTTGGCCCCATAAACCATTTGTGAGCGCTGGAAACAAAGCTATGACATGGTGGATCAGTCAGACTGACTGCGCGTGCACCCCACGTCATTGTCCCATCGACGTGAACGTGACAATCGAGCTTATTGTTGATGACGTGATTCCAAATCGCATTGACCACGTATTCTGGGATGCGGAATCCGGAACCGTTTGCGATCTCCGTGTATGAAACGAAGCGGGTATGGTTGTCAATCTGTTCAATAAATGCTCGCGCAATCGTTTCGTCACTCGCCTCTGGACTGAAGCTGACGGTTCTTATGTTGAATCGCGGAGACTTTAAGTCGACGGGCGAATCAATGTTTGCAAATTCTTCCGCCCTCAATCTCCAGGCGCTCAGGTTAGTTGGATGGTTTTCTTCCCACAAAACCACGTTATCCTTCTCCGCGACATTGCTGGCATCACTCCATTTTCGATAGCCTGCGTTAATGGCGTTATTCCCTTCGCTAGCGTTGCGTACAATAGCAAGGTCGCTCGGATCCTTTATACCTAGCCCTTCGGCCAAAATCTTGCGGGCGGCGATCAGTTGCTGCACACGTTCGCCGCCAGCCGTCCGGATTTGCTGTGAGACATTGCGATTATACTCAATTCGCAACATATTGCTGACGGCAATCAGACCTCTAGGCTCAGGACAGAGGTTTGCCGCATTCATTGGAGTAATTCGTGGCGAACCGCCAGCGAAGTCAAACAGATTTTGAAAATGCTCCCAGTATTCCTCTCCATTTAGTCCATCGCCTCTTACCGCATCCAAAAATGAAACAAGCTCACTGTATATCGCGACGTGACATTCGCGGGAAAGGATGCCCGCCTCACGCAAAGGATCGAGCAGGGCATGTAGTCGTTTACTGCACTCCTGCCTAGACATATAACCAATTGTATTGCCGTACATATATACCTCTATTCAAAATGTTTGGTTCGCACGTACGTTGAATCTGAGAAATTACATGCATCAGAGCACATGAAATCTCTGTCATTATAAAACGTATGCAATCCTTTTTGCACTATTTTGGGCGCTTTCACTTTGATTCTCCGACAGCACCATATTGCAGAAGTCGCAGCTTTGCTCAGACAGGACATCAATTCTCCTAGACATAGCTGGCTTCCTTTGCTTAATTGGTTTTGAATGAATCAATTTATTTTTTAAAGAAGAGATTTTTTCAAATGAAGTGACATTTCTACATTCAGTGAAGTGACGTTTTAACCTTGAGAACAGAAACTGCTCGTCAGCACCGATCCTACGGACTTCTAGATGTTGATCAACTGTCCGTTTGGACAGGTGTGTGCGGTCGAACACTTCATTAGATTCTCATTACAGTCAGCACTCGGGGAGAAAACAAGTGTTTCTGGCGACACCGGGTACAGGGAATCGAAAAACGCGAGCAAACGGCCTCGGTTCGATGGCATGTTGCGATGCGACCCAGCAAGCGAAGACAGCTGAACTTAAAGAGCCATGTTGATACGATATACGACAAAATCGAATATTTGTTACCCACCGAGAAATTCGAGACCCTCAGGCAGGAGAACAGCCTCCCGCTGCCGATCACGACCGACTGCGATCGCTACCTTGACGAACGTCGATAGTCGGACCTGCATAAGTAGCCAGTCCTGCCGAATGGCGTGACGCCAGACGTTTTCCCCGCAGTTCAAACAGCAAGCCGCGAGTCTGATGCTCGACCAAGGCTATAGCCATGCGGAGGCGACTAGCGGGGTATATGTCAGCGCAGGAAGCACACCGGGATATCAGCCACGACCACTGATATCCATTCGAACGAAACCCTCTTTTTGTAAGCGTGGCACCAGCAACGTCTTGACTTGAGATCGTGATCTTCAGATTGCGGTGCGGAGCTGATCGGCGACGACCCACGGTGCAAGTTCGTCGATGCGGTTGATCGCATGGTCAACGATGCGTGCGAGCACGAAGCGTAGGTATGTATGCCTCAGGATCAATGCCGTTGAGTTTTGCGGTGCCAACGAGGCTGTAGATTGCGGCGGCACGTTCGCCGCCAGAGTCTGCTCCAGCGAACAGATAGTTGCGGCGTCCGATGGCCACTCCGCGTAGCGCACGCTCAACTGGCAGGTTGTCGATCTCCAACTGCCAGTCATCGCAATACCGTGTGAGCGCCTCCCACCGGTTCAGCGCATAGAGGATCGCCCGACCTGTGTCCGATTTGCGCGAAAGCGTTTCGAGCGTCGCGGTGAGCCACAAGTGAAGGTCATCGAGTAGCGGCCGCGCATGCTCCTGGCGATACGTAGTCGGCCCTGCCGAATGGCGTGACTGGGCCATCCCCCGCAAAAGCCGGACATGCGGTGACGCTTAAATTTTGAGGTAGTCTTCTGCCTATGTTTTAAGCCTAGTCACAACGTGGAACCTCTAGTGCACTGCGTTATTGAATTAGCACCCTGTCTGTGTTCAGATACAGGTCATGGGTCAAAATGAACCTGACAGATATCGAACGTGAGCAACTGTTGTCGGCGGCGCGCAGCCGAACGGTGCGTGCGGCGGACGTGCGACGCGCAAAGTTGATCCTGATGCTCGAGGACGGCGAATCGCGCGACAGTATCATGCGCACACTGGGTTGCGATTCGCGCTTCATCGCACGCTGGTCGGGGCGCTTCCTCAGCGAGCGACTAGCCGGCATGTACGCCCGGCACCGCGGGCGGGCGCCTACGCAGCCACCGGCCAAACTGGAAGCGCGGGTGCTCAAGTGCACCCTCAAGCACAAACCCGCCGACGGTTCGACACACTGGAGTAGCTACAAGCTCGCAGCAGAACTCGGCGACGTATCGGTCTCGGCCGTGCAGCGCATCTGGCGCAAGCACGGCATCAAGCCGCAGCAGTTGGAGCGGCACATGGTCTCCAACGACCCGGACTTCGAGACCAAGGCAGCCGACGTGATCGGGCTGTACCTGAACCCGCCGGCGCACGCAGCGGTGTTCTGCGTGGACGAGAAGACCGCGATCCAGGCACTCGATCGCAAGGACCGTATGCTGCCGCTGTCGCCCGGGCGCGCCGAGAGTCACGGCTTCGAGTACAAGCGCAACGGCACGCTCAGCCTGTTCGCGGCGTTCAATACTGCCACCGGCGAGGTGCTGGGCAAGACGGTGGCGCGCCACACCAGCGAGCAGTTCGTGGCCTTCCTGACCGACGTCGTCGCCAGCCAGCCCAAACGCCGGGAAATCCACGCGATCTGCGACAACGTCAGCAGCCATAAGACGCAGCGGGTTGCCGACTTCCTTGATGCGCAGCGCAACGTGCACCTGCACTTCACGCCGACCTACTCGTCGTGGCTCAACCAGGTGGAGAACTGGTTCTCGCGCATTCAGCGTGAAGTGATCGCTCGCGGCATCTTCACTTCGGTGAAGGATTGGGATCGCAAACTGATGCCGATACATCCGCGAACACAACAAGAACCCGAAACCGATCAAGTGGAAATATGACGATCCTTCGCGCCGGATTCGACCAGTGCCAATTCAATGACGCAATGGAATAGTACAACATCCCTTAAATGGCTTTAATAATTATCGCGCTGCAAATATGGCTGTAGGAGCGTGACGACGATCTCGGCCATCTCGTGGAGCGAACCTGTGCCCGGCAGCGGTTCCCATCGGCCGGTTTGGCTGCGAAAGGCTGCACTATAACGATTCCGGGCGAGCTCGGTAAGGCGCGCCACAACAGTCGGTTCGTCATCGTCGAGACGTTTGATCAGCAGGTGCCGCCCGTAGGTTTGTGTGACGATCTGCTCATGGCCGAGCAAGCTGCGCAGTTGACGCTGGAGTTCAGTCGCGTAATGCTTAGTGGGTATGGCTGGCATGTCTGTCTCTCGATTACGATGTGCCCGTTTGCAACGGATAGCCCCGGAAAGTTCATGTGTAGGGGCGTGCTGCCTGATTATGCTCGTGCATAAACTGCTCGGTGCGCTCGCGCAGATGCGCCGTGCTGGTATGATTGGCATGGCGTAGCACCCACCGCGTATAGCGGGCAAACCACAGTTCGATCTGATTGACCCAACTCGCGTGCAGCGGGGTGAAGTGGAAGTGAAACCGCTTGGGCCGGCCCCCCCCCCCCCCCCCCGCAAGAAAGCTCGCTGTACAACCCACCCATGATCGAAACCGACAAACTCGCCGCCGAACGCATCATTTCGGCCACGCCCGTCTCGCAGAACGAGGAAGCATTCGAGCGCGCGCTGCGTCCGCGCCAGCTCGACGAATACGTCGGGCAGGAAAAAGTGCGCGGTCAGCTCGAAATCTTCATCGAAGCGGCCAAGCGCCGCTCGGAAGCGCTCGATCACGTGCTGCTCTTCGGGCCGCCGGGTCTCGGCAAGACGACGCTCGCGCACATCATCGCACGGGAAATGGGCGTGAATCTGCGGCAGACGTCGGGGCCGGTGCTCGAGCGCGCGGGCGATCTCGCCGCGCTGCTCACCAATCTCGAAGCGAACGACGTGCTCTTCATCGACGAGATTCACCGGCTTTCGCCGGTCGTCGAGGAAATTCTGTATCCGGCGCTCGAGGATTATCAGATCGACATCATGATCGGCGAAGGCCCGGCCGCGCGCAGCGTGAAGCTGGATCTGCAGCCGTTCACGCTCGTCGGCGCCACCACGCGCACTGGCATGCTGACGAATCCCTTGCGCGATCGCTTCGGCATCGTGTCGCGGCTGGAGTTCTATAACGCGAGCGAGCTGGCGCGCATCGTGTCGCGCTCGGCGTCGCTCCTGAAGGCGGAAATCGTGCCAGAAGGCGCGCTGGAGATCGCGAAACGCTCGCGCGGCACGCCGCGTATCGCGAACCGGCTGCTCCGGCGCGTGCGCGACTATGCCGAAGTGAAGGCGAACGGCATGATCACCGCCGACGTCGCGGACCGTGCGCTGAAGATGCTCGACGTCGATCCGGTCGGCTTCGACCTGATGGACCGCAAGCTGCTCGAAGCGATCCTGCACAAGTTCGACGGCGGCCCTGTCGGCGTGGACAACCTCGCTGCGGCCATCGGCGAGGAGCGCGACACGATCGAGGACGTGCTGGAGCCGTATCTCATCCAGCAGGGCTTCCTGCAGCGCACGCCGCGCGGCCGGGTCGCGACGATGCTCACGTATCGCCATTTCGGCATCGCCGCGCCGGACGCCGGCCCGATCCGTGACCTTTGGGATACCAGCAACGGCTAGACGCATGTCCGATCAGCCGACGTTGCTTTCGCGCGTGCGCTCGTCGATCGCGCAAGGGGTGACGAGCCTCACGAGCGGCAGCGGCCCGAAGATCGACTATTCGTCGCCGCCCGGTGACCCCAGCCTGTTCGGTCCGCAAGCCGCCTGCTGGAAAGTCCATGCCGATTTCACGTCGATGATGACGGGCGGCATCAGCGCCCTGCTCCTGCAAACGCTGCATCCGCTCGCGCTGGCGGGCGTGTGGGATCACTCGACGTTTCGCACCGATATCCTCGGCCGTCTGCGGCGCACGGCGACGTTCGTCGCGGGCACGACGTTCGGCAATCGCGCGGATGCGCTCGCGCTCATCGAGCGCGTGAAGACCATCCATCTCAACGTGACGGGCATCGCGCCCGACGGGCGGACTTATCGCGCAAGCGATCCGGACTTGCTGACGTGGGTGCATGTCGCGGAGGTATCGAGCTTTCTGAAGGCGTATCTGCGCTACGTGAACCCGGCGCTTTCCGAGGCGGATCAGGACCGCTATTTCGAGGAGACGTCGACCATCGCGCGGCTGCTCGGCGCGCGCGATATGCCGGCCACGCGCGCCGCAATCGAACGCTATCTCGAAACGATGCGCCCGCAATTGCAGGCCAGCGACCATACGGCGGAAGTGATCCGCGTGCTGAAGAACGCGCCGACACCCAGCATCGCGATGAAACCAGCGAGCAAGCTGATGTTCAGCGCGGGCATGGACCTGCTGCCGGATTGGGCGCAGGAGATGCTGGGTCTTGCCAGACTAGCGCCCATGCGTCGCGCGATCGCGCGGCCGGGCGTGAGAATGATCGCGCCCGTCATGCGCTGGGCGCTGGTAAACGGCGTGTCGAAGCGCGCCCGGTCGAGAGTCGCGGCGAAGAACGGTTAGGCGCGTTTGCGCAGGTTGTCGTTGTCGGTATCGGTGGACAGATGCGCGATGTCGCCCCACGAAACGATCGTCGCGCCGCCGTTCTCATAATCCGCAACGTTGATGCTGCAATTGAGCAGCGGCCAGTTGCGCGGCGCCTGAAGCAGCAGCTTCATTGCGAACCGGTAGATGCAATCGAGCACGCCGCCATGCGCGACGACCGCGATGCGCGCCGACGATCGGCTCCATCGCATGCACGACGCGGTGATAGAATGCGCGCTGCGACTCGCCGTTGCCGGGCGGAGCGAAACCCGGATCGCGCGTCTGCCACTCGACGTATTCGGCAGGAAATTTCTCACTGATCTCGTCGCTGTCGTGGCCCTGAAACGCGCCGTAGAACCGCTCGCGCAGGCCTTCCGAGAGGCGCGGTTCGAACCCGAGCGCATCCGCGAAAGGACGGGCCGTCTGCCGCGCGCGTTGCAGATCGCTCGAATACACCGCATCGATCCGCGCGTCGCGCGCGAGACGCTCCCCGAGCTGCTTCGCCTGCAGCAGACCGTGCCCGGACAGCGGGATATCGATATGCCCCTGAATGCGCTTGATGCGATTCCAGTCGGTTTCGCCGTGTCGAATGAAGAGAACCTGGGTCGTCATGGGAATGTGGAGGTCAGGGCCGCACTTGCAGCCAGAAGGTCACCGGCCCGTCGTTTATACGAGCGACACCTGCATCTCCGCGCCGAACTCGCCCGCCTCGACGATCGGATGCTTGGCGCGCGCCTGCTCGACGAAATACTCGAAGAGCCGCTTGCCTTCGTCCGGCGGTGCGGCGGGCGTGAAGCTCGGGCGCAGGCCGCTCGACGTATCGGCGGCGAGCGTGAATTGCGACACCAGCAGCACGCCGCCCGCGCGGCCCGCGCCGTCCATGTTCTGCACGGAGAGATTCATCTTGCCGGCGGCGTCGCTGAACACGCGGTACGCGAGCATCTTCGCGAGCAGCTTGTCGGCGGCGGCTTCGTGGTCGCCGCGCTCGGCGCAGACCAGCGCGAGCAGGCCCGCGTCGATTGCGCCGGTCACCCGCTCGCCCACGCGCACGTCCGCGCGTTTCACACGCTGAATGAGCGCGATCATCCGCTTAGGCCGACAACGTGACGCGCGCGAAGCGGCGCTTGCCCACCTGTACGACGAACTCGCCCGCCTCGACCTTCAGACCCTTGTCGAAAACGGTCGCGCCGTCGATCTTCACGCCGCCCTGCTCGATGTTGCGCAGCGCTTCGCTCGTCGACGGCACGAGACCCGCCTGCTTGAGCAACTGGCCGATCACAAGCGGCGCGCCCGCGAGCGTGACCGATGGAATGTCGTCCGGCACGCCGCCCTTCGCGCGATGATTGAAGTCCTCGAGCGCGCGCTCGGCGTCCGCCGGCGAATGGAAGCGCGCGACGATTTCCTGCGCGAGCATTACCTTGAAGTCGCGCGGATTGCGCCCGCCTTCGGCTTCGCGCCGGTAGCCTTCGATCTCGCTCATCGGACGGAACGACAGCAGCTCGAAGTAACGCCACATCAGCACGTCCGAAATGCTCATCAGCTTGCCGAACATTTCGGTCGGCTTCTCGCTGATGCCGACGTAATTGTTCTTCGACTTCGACATCTTCTCGACGCCGCCGAGACCTTCGAGCAGCGGCATCGTCAGAATGCACTGCTGCTCCTGGCCGTACTGCTTCTGCAGCTCGCGGCCGACGAGCAGGTTGAACTTCTGGTCGGTCCCGCCGAGCTCGAGGTCCGAATTCAGCGCGACGGAGTCGTAGCCCTGCATCAGCGGATACAGGAATTCGTGGATCGAGATGGGTACGCCGCTCTGGAAGCGCTTGGTAAAGTCCTCGCGCTCAAGAATGCGCGCCACCGTGTAGCGCGACGCGAGCTTGATCATGCCGTCGGCGCCGAGCAGCATCGACCATTCGCTGTTGTAGCGGATTTCGGTCTTTTCACGGTCGAGCACGAGCGACGCCTGCTTGAAGTACGTCTTCGCGTTGGTTTCGATCTGCTCGCGCGTGAGCGGCGGACGCGTCGCATTGCGGCCGGACGGATCGCCGATCAGCGAGGTGAAATCGCCGATCAGGAAAATGACCTGATGACCGAGGTCCTGCAACTGGCGCATCTTGTTCAGCACGACCGTGTGGCCGATGTGGATGTCCGGCGCGGTCGGATCGAGACCGAGCTTGATGTGCAGGGGCTTGCCCGTGGCGGCGCTCCTCGCGAGCTTCTGCGCGAACTCGTCCTCGATCAGCAGTTCGTCGCAGCCGCGCCTGGCGATGGCGAGCGCGTTCTTCACCTCGTCGGTGATCGGAAAGCTGGGCGCGCCGGGCGCGGAAGAAGCGTGGGAGTCAGTGGTCATGCTCGCGGCTTGTGAAGTCAAAGGGTTCGATGGCTGGCGACGCCGCGGCAGGTGCGCCATCGCTGCGATCCGGCGTGACCGGAAGGGACGCCGCGTTCCGGACGCGGCGCGCGCGCGGCACATGACGGAATCGCGCGCAATTGCTCGTTCAGGCTCAGCATTTTACGCGATGACGGCGCCCTACGCGCCGTTTCGTATCGCTTCGCGCCGTTTTATGCGGCTTTCGGGCGGTCGGAATGCGCCACTCGACTCAGACGGATTTGGACGCATCTTAACGATTCGGTCCGTTACGCGGATAATCGCCGCTGGATGAGCAGATCCGGCAAGAACGCATCGACGAGGAGAGCAGCGTGGCGAAGAAAACCGAAGCAATCGAAACCGGCAAGGCTGACGGCGTGTACTTCGGTTTGATGTCGGGCACCAGCATGGACGGCGTTGCGGTGCAGTTCGCGACGGGCAAGCCGCCCGTCGTGCTCGGCGAGGCGCACGTTTCCTTTTCGAAAGGCTTGCGCGACGCGCTCTTCGAGCTGCAATCGCCCGGAGAAAACGAGCTGGAACGCGCCGCGCTTGCCGCCAACGCCCTGGCGACGCGCTACGCCGTGTGCTGCCACGGATTGCAGAGCATGAGCGGCTATTCGGCGTCGAAGGTGCGGGCGATCGGCGTGCACGGTCAGACGGTGCGGCATCGGCCAGAAAAGGGTTACACGCGGCAGATCAACAACCCCGCGCTGCTCGCGGAAATGACCAGCATCGACGTCGTCGCAGATTTTCGCAGCCGCGACGTCGCCGCGGGCGGCCAGGGCGCGCCGCTCGTGCCGGCGTTTCACGCGACGGTGTTCGGCGCGAAGAACGAGACCCGCGTCGTGTGCAATCTGGGCGGCATCAGCAATATCACGATCCTGCTGGCGAGCGGCGAGGTGCGCGGCTTCGATTGCGGCCCGGCGAACGCGCTGATCGACGAATAGGCGCTGCGTCATCTGCAAAGACCCTACGACGATGGCAGTCAATTCGCGACGCAAGGTCGGGTCCATTCGACGCTGCTGAACGCCCTTCTCGACAAGCCGTTCTTCGATCAGGCGTCGCCGAAGAGCACCGACCGCGACCTGTTCAACCCCGCATGGATGGATGCGAAGCTCGCCGCCTTCGCGCATCTCGCGCCCGCCGACGTGCAGGCGAGCCTCACCGCGCTCACCGCCGCGACGGTCGCCCGCGAGATCGCGCGCCACGCGTCGGATACCCGCGCCGTCTACGTGTGCGGCGGCGGCGCGCGCAGTCCGGCGCTCCTGAAGTTGCTCCAGCAGGCGCTCGAGGACCGCGGCGTGGCGGGCGTGCCCGTCATGATGACCGAAGCGCTCGGCGTGCCGCCGCAGCAGGTCGAGGCCCTCACGTTCGCGTGGCTCGCGATGCGCTGCGTGGCGCGCGAGCCGGGCAATCTGGCCGCGGTGACGGGCGCCGCGGGCGAACGCATTCTCGGCGCGATCTATCCGCATTGACCCAATGAAAAACGGAGCCCGCGGCTCCGTTTTTTGCTACCACACGTTGAAACGCGCTCAAACCGAGAACGACGAACCGCAACCACAGGTGGTCGTGGCGTTCGGGTTCTTGATGACGAACTGGGCGCCGTTGAGGTCGTCCTTGTAGTCGATCTCCGCGCCGACGAGGTACTGGTAGCTCATCGAGTCGACGAGCAACTGGACACCGGCCTTGTCCATCACGGTGTCGTCTTCGTTGATGGTCTCGTCGAACGTGAAACCATACTGGAAGCCCGAACATCCGCCGCCCTGCACGAACACGCGCAGCTTCAGATCCGGATTGCCTTCTTCGTCGATCAATTGCTTGACCTTGTCCGCAGCCGCGTCGGTGAAGACGAATGGCATCGGCATTTCGGTCGTGGGGGTGTCGCTGACAGCGCTCATTCGGACTCTCCAATTAAGCTTCTAGCCGATATTGTAGAGCTGATCTCGATATTGTGCTGGAAGTCCATGAAATCAATGGGCTATATGCAAATTCGACATGGTTCAGTCTGTCCGCGCCAAATGAAGAAAAAGCCGCCGGCACACGGTGCGGGCGGCTTTTGAAGCAGTTGGCCGGGACGCGCCCGGCCAAACGCCAAAGCGATTAACGCTTCGAGAATTGCTTCCGGCGGCGTGCCTTGTGGAAACCGACCTTCTTACGTTCCACTTCACGCGCGTCGCGGGTGACGAAGCCGGCGTTCGACAGTTGCGACTTGAGCGTTGCGTCGTAGTCCATCAGCGCGCGGGTGATGCCGTGGCGAACCGCGCCTGCCTGACCCGTTTCACCGCCGCCCGACACGTTGACCTTGATGTCGAACGTGGTGACGTGGTTCGTGAGTTCCAGCGGCTGGCGCACGATCATCAGCGACGTTTCGCGCGAAAAGTAGTCGGCGATGGGCTTGCCGTTGACAACGATGTCGCCCTTGCCCGACTTGATGAAGACACGAGCGACGGCGCTCTTGCGACGGCCCGTACCGTAGTTCCAGTTACCGATCATGTGGGCTCCTCTTAGATCTCGAGCGCTTTAGGCTGTTGAGCCGTGTGCGGATGCGTGGCTTCTGCGTAAATCTTCAGCTTCTTGATCATCGCGTAGCCGAGCGGGCCCTTCGGCAGCATGCCCTTGACGGCCTTCTCGAGCGCACAGCCCGGGAAGCGCTCTTGCATCTTGCCGAACGTCGTTTCGTAGATACCGCCCGGGTAACCCGAGTGACGATAGTACTTCTTGTCCGTGGTCTTGTTGCCGGTGACCTTCAGCTTGCCGGCGTTGACGACGATGATGAAATCACCGGTATCGACGTGCGGGGTGAATTCAGGCTTGTGCTTGCCGCGAAGACGGCGTGCCACTTCGCTGGCGACACGGCCGAGCACCTTATCCGTCGCGTCAATCACGTACCATTGGCGCGTCACCTCTTCGGCTTTTGCGGAAAACGTCTTCATGATCGATCCAAAAATTTAATCTGCCCTTGAACTATGCGCCCTGTTCGGCCCCGCTTATGGATGCGCAATCATGCACTCATGCACTCATGCGCGTGCAGGCTCTCACAGGCCTCTCTTCGCGGGCGTGTGGCGAAGATAACTTCTGATTATATAGGGAAATTATTCGTCCCGTCAAAGACTTGCGTCGATCGCGGCAACGAAGACGAAAGGGAAGATCGTGGACGAAAAAAAGCCCGAGCAGCTGAGGCTCGGGCTTAATCCACCTAAGGAGGAGGTGGAGGAGACAGAACCGAGTATAGGCACGATCATGCTGCAAAGCAGGAAGATTTGCAGTATGCAATTGAATTTCAATATATGAAATATAGGAATCGCGATCGACACTTCTAAATTTTACTTACAAATCAAATAATTACATGTACTTCGCCGCTCGATTTTTCATGATTTTCGGGTTTAGAGACCCTCCTCGACTCGGACTCGCTCGAACGCCGCCGGAGCCGTCCGCTCAATTTTCAGCTCGTCAACCGGGAAATGCGCGTAACGCGAGATCAGGCGAGCGTTCATGAACCGCTACAATGAAGTCTCTCTGTAACGACGTGTTGAGCAGCTGGAGCCCGAGCATGGAATGCAAAGTTAGCTGGATGGGACAGGACGGCATGGCCTTCGCCGCCGAGACGGGAAGCGGTCATCTCGTCAATATGGATGGCGCGCCGGAAGACGGCGGCCGCAACCTCGCGCCGCGCCCGATGGAAATGGTCCTGCTCGGCACCGGCAGCTGCACCGCCTACGACGTCGTGATGATCCTGAAAAAGAGCCGTCAGGAAATCCACGGCTGCTCCGTCACGCTCAAGGCCGATCGCGCGAGCGAGGACCCGAAGGTCTTCACGAAGATCCACTTCCATTTCACCGTGACAGGCAAGAACCTGAACCCCACGACAGTCGAGCGCGCGATCAACCTGTCGCACGACAAGTACTGTTCGGCGTCGATCATGTTCGCGAAGACGGCGGAGCTCACGCACTCGTTCGACATCGTCGATGCCTGATCTTAACTTAACCGCGCACGGAAATAAAAAGAGCCGACGTCCCGCGACGCCGGCTCTTTTCCCTGGATGACGACAAAGCGGGCCGATAAGCCGGATTCTGTGCACGCGCCGGCCTGACGCCGGACGCGCGTGGCAATCATTCCTCTAGACGCGCCATTGCTAACGCGCTCAAGCTTCCTACCCGCAGACGAACGGGGTCCCGTCCTGCATCGCGAGGGTGCGTGCCTGCCTATTTGGAATTGCTCCGGGTGGAGGTTACCGTGCCGGAGCGTCTCGCGACGTCCGCGGTGCGCTCTTACCGCACCGTTTCACCCTTGCCTGATCTCCGGACTTGCGACTTGCGCCCGGAGCCATCGGCGGTTTGCTTTCTGTTGCCCTGTTCCGCGTGTCGCCACGGATGGCCGTTAGCCATCACCCTGCCCTGTGGAGTCCGGACTTTCCTCGCCCTCTTCGGTCGAAACCGTCGAGGCCGCGATTGCCTGGCCCGCTTTGCCGGGTCGATTTTAACATCCCGCCTCGTCAGCGAGCGCGGCGGCCCGGCCGAAATACAGCGGTATCGTCGTAGAAATCGGGCGATGCGTTCGCCGCCCACCAGCCGGGCACGCCTAGCACCGGCAGCGGCGCAAACGCGCGGCTCTCCAGCGGCTCGGCCGCGATGCGCGCCGACACCGCCTCGTCCACGAGCGCGCGGCGGGCGGCATCGCCGAGCGCAAAATAGTCGGTGGGAACGTCGACGATCCACGCATGACCCGTGCACGCCTTGTACGGCGCGACGAGCTTCTCCATGAGCGCGTGCCCGAACATGCGCGCCTCGCAGCGCCTGCCCCACGCCGCGCGTTACGCGACGAACAGCGCGCGCCAGCCGAAACCGCGCAGCGCATCGGCGAGCGCCGGGTCGGCGCAGGCGAAGAGCACCGCGTTTTCGTCGAAGAGCGTGAGCGCGTCGCGCACGCCGCCGCGCGTCGGACCGATGCCGAGCGCATCGATCTGCGCCGCCTGGCGCGCGTTGAGCGCGGCCTTGATGCGCGGATACGCGAACCACATCAGGCCGTTGAAGAAATCGTGGAGATTGTGACGCGTCGGCACCCGGCCAGTCTGCGCGATATGGCCCTCGTAGGAAGCGCCGGCCGGCAAGTCCGCCTGCGCGATGAACGCAAGCGGCTTGCCGCGCCCCGTGACGAGTCCGGCGCGCGCCGCGTCCTGGTTCAGCGCCACAAGGTATCCGGCATGATCCGCGAGCGCCGCCGCCTGCCAGCGCCTGCCGCGCGGCTCGATCGGCGCGAGCCAGGGCGCGTCCAATCGATATCGGCGAAACCCGCGCCCACGCGTCAGGACAATTCAGCGCGCGTCCGAAAAGCGCCAGCCGATCGACTCGCCGCCGCGCAGCGGCACGATTGCCGCGTCGCCGGCGGTGAATTCGGCGGGCAAAGTCCACGATGCGCGTTCCAGCGTCACCGTTTCCGTGCTGCGCGGCAGGCCGTAGAAGTCCGCGCCGTGGAAGCTCGCGAAGCCTTCGAGCTTGTCGAGCGCGCCGGCCTTGTCGAAGCTTTCCGCGTAGAGTTCGAGCGCATGCAGCGCCGTGTAGCAGCCCGCGCAGCCGCACGCGTGCTCTTTCAGGCCTTTCGGATGCGGCGCGCTGTCCGTGCCGAGGAAATAGCGCGGATTACCGGATGTCGCCGCTTCGACCAGCGCTACGCGATGCGTCTCGCGCTTCAGCGCCGGCAGGCAGTAGTAATGCGGGCGCATGCCGCCGACCAGCATGATGTTGCGATTGTAGAGCAGATGATGCGCGGTGATGGTCGCGCCGATCGGACCTTGCGCTTCGCGCACGTAGTCGGCGGCGTCCTTCGTTGTGATGTGCTCGAACACGATCTTCAGCGCGGGAAAGTCGCGGCGCAGCGGCGTCATCACGCGGTCGATGAAGACCTTTTCGCGGTCGAACACGTCGATGTCGCCGTCGGTCACTTCACCGTGCACCAGCAAGGGCACGCCGGTTTCCTGCATTGCCTCGAGCGTCTTCGCGCAGTTCGCGAGATTCGTCACGCCCGCGTCGGAATTGGTCGTCGCGCCCGCCGGATAGAGCTTGACGCCGTACACGAAGCCGCTTTCCCGCGCGCGGCAGATCTCGTCGGGCGGCGTGTTGTCGGTGAGATAGAGCGTCATCAGCGGCTCGAAGCGCGCGCCGGCGCCCTCCTTCGGCAGCGCCGCCAGGATCCGCTCGCGGTAGGCGGCGGCCATGTCCGTCGTCATCACCAGCGGCTTCAGGTTCGGCATGATGATCGCGCGGCCGAACTGGCGCGCCGTGTGCGGCAGGACGGCGGCGAGCGTCGCGCCGTCGCGCACGTGCAGGTGCCAGTCGTCGGGACGCGCGATCGTGAGCGAGCTGGGCGAGGAAGAGGTAGCGGACATGGCGTGATGACGGGGAACGTTGGAATGGCGCAAGTCCACGCGAGGGGAGGAAAAAATCGCCGTGGAAATTCCACAACGCGCACCGTTATGAGCGGTTGCGTGATTTTTTCGGCCTGGCCTCGGTGATACGCTTGTCGTACGTATTGTAACAACCCAGCCCAAGGCAACCGCCCGCCTGCTTCAGCGACATGTGCCAACTTCTCGGAATGAACTGCGCCGAACCCACGGACGTGACTTTTTCGTTCACCGGGTTCGCGGCGCGCGGCGGAGTCACGGATCATCACGCCGACGGCTGGGGCATTGCGTTCTTCGAAAACAAGGCCTGCCGGCTCTTCATCGATCATCAGTCGTCCGCCAGCTCGCCGCTCGCGGACATGGTGAAGCGCTATCCGATCAAGTCCAAAAACACCATCGCGCATATCCGCAAGGCGACGCAGGGGCACATCCTGCTCGAAAACTGCCATCCGTTCATGCGCGAGCTGTGAGGGCGGCACTGGATCTTCGCCCACAACGACGACCTGCAAGGTTACGCGCCGGAGCTCACCGGCGTCTATCAGCCGGTCGGCACGACGGACAGCGAACTCGCGTTCTGTGCGCTGCTACAGGGCTTGCGCCGCGCGTTTCCCTGCTCGCAGCCGCCGCTCGAAGAACTGTTCGGCATGCTCGCCGAACTCACGCGCGACATCACGCAATACGGCGTCTTCAATTTCCTCATGTCGAACGGCCAGGCGCTCTTCTCGCACTGCTCGATGCATCGTACTATCTGGTGCGCAGCTGGCCCTTCTCGACCGCGCATCTGATCGACGCGGACATGTCGATCGATTTCGCCAAGTACACGACGCCGGAAGACCGCGTCGCCGTGATCGCGACGTCGCCGCTCACCGACAATGAAACCTGGACGCGCTTCGCGCCCGGCGATCTCGCCATGTTCCAGAAAGGCGCGCTCTCCCGCACCGTGAACATTCCCCTGCCGGAGCAAGTCGCGAAAAAGGCGGCTGAGCCGCTCACGAAGGCATGCATCGGCTCCGCGCTGAAGATCGACGAGATTCAGACCACGGCCGCCGTGGAATCGGAACTGTGGGCATCGAGTGAGCGTTGCCGGCCGCGTTTCAGGCCGGCTGGGCGCTCCCGGCGAACAATCGTCAATTCCGTTTCCGCGGCGTAAGGCACGCCGCCAGACTCGAAGTTCATCCACCGAAGGAGGAAGGCCATGGCTGGGAAATTCGTGATCGACCGGGCAAAGAACGTAAGTGCTCGATCTGTACCGTTGTCTCGTTCTAGGTAGAAGATGCAATCATCAGCCGCAACGGACGCGATTGACCGACAGTGTCCACGAACTGCGGAGAATGGACACAGTGTCTCAGACAGTCGAATTGCCGGCCAAGCGCCAGAACCGGCGGCATCCGTTGGAATGGAAACGAACGGTCGTCGAGCAGACATTTGAACCAGGAGCCTCGGTCGCTCGGGTCGCCCGCGACAACAACGTCAATGCCAACCAGGTATGGGCGTGGCGCAAACTGTACGCGCAGGGCCTGCTGGTCGAAGATGCTCAGACGCAGGCCATGTTGCCTGTTGTTGTCGATGTTCAGCCCGATCGGGCAACTGACCATCTGCCGGATTCGACGAAGTTGTGCAGGCCGCTCCAGTTACTACGAGCGGCAGGATTGAGCTTCAGCACGGCAATACTTCCGTCCGGATAGAAGGCACGCCCGACGCGACGATCTTGCGCCTGGTACTCGAGCGGCTTCTCTGATGATCGGCCTGCCTGCAAATACGCGGATCTGGATCGCCGCAGGCGTCACTGACATGTGATCCGGCTTTAATTCGCTTGCAGCGAAGGTGCAGACAGTGCTTGAGAAGGATCCGTACGGTGGCCAGGTTTTTATCTTCAGAGGGCGCCGTGGTGACCAAGCAACATTCAGCATACCGATTGAAGTTTGTCACGATGGAGTATCCATGGCATCCATTGCACGGGCAGCAACTTCAGGTGGTTCGTCGTAAGGGACGCGGCGCCGCAGAAGTGATTCATGTAGAAGTCCGCAACGGGCTATCGCGGGAACTGCCAGGACGGATGTTTGACAAGGCGCGGTGCGACACGATGTCGTTGGGTTCTCCAGAAGTTGCCCTGAACGCATTGATGGAACTGCGAGACGTCCTCGCGTGCGAGACGACGCTGTCGCCCGATGGGGGATCATTGTCTTCCTTGATTCGAAAACGGGAAAGTAATTCAGATGAGACCATCGTCGATGACCCCAAGGAAGCAACTGACTCTATTACTAGACCGGGAAGAGCCGGTGCTTCTCCTCCCGGCGCCAACGCGCGAAGAACTGATACAGGCCGTAGCAGACCTTCTTCTGGAAGCGCTAGGCACCTCCGTGGAGAACGTGGATCAGGCGCGGGAGGCCGGCGATGAATTCTAAAATCAGTTCCGCGCATCTGGGTCGCGACGCCGTCGTATACGTTCGTCAATCGTCACCTGGTCAGGTGCATAACCACACGGAAAGCAAGCGACGTCAGTACGATCTTGCCGAGTCCGCGCGCAAGACCGGTTTTCGCCAACGTTACCGTCATAGACGATGACCTGGGTCGTTCAGGGTCTGGGCTTACGGAGCGGCCCGGATTTCAGAAACTCGTGGCTGCAATATGCGGCGGTACGGTTGGTGCGGTATTCTGTATCGAGGCATCGCGACTTGCGCGCAACGGCCGTGACCGGCATCATCTCGTCGACCTGTGCGCCTTGACTGGTACGCTAATTATTGATCCCGATGGCGTACACGATCCGCGGCTCACGAACGATCGCCTTTTACTGGACCTGAAGGGATCAATGTCGGAGTATGAGCTGAGTCTGTTACGTGAGCGTGGAATTGCTGCACGCGATGCGAAAGCTGCACGAGGGGAACTTCGATTCTCATTGCCGCCAGGATACTGCTGGAATGAGTTGGGGAAAATTGAACTGGACCCGGATGAACGCGTCACGGAAACAATCCACCTCGTGTTCCGTCGGTTTCGAGAGCTAGGAAGCGCCCGTCAGGTGTTCCTGTGGGCCAAGCTGGAGAAGCTCCAATTGCCCGTTCTGAGGCAGAGCGCGGTTGGCAACCGGATTGCGTGGCAGTCACCTGCCTATCACAACGTAATCAAGCTATTGCAGCATCCGGTCTACGCTGGAGCTTATGTATTTGGCAGGAAGAGTTCTGAGACTCATGTTGTTGATGGGAGAGCGAGAAAAGGTAGTGCTCGCAGTAAGCCCATGCAGTCGTGGAACGTCTTACTGAAAGATCACCATCCAGGCTATATCACCTGGAATGAATTCGAGGAAAATCAGCGGATGATTGCCGAGAATGCGCATATGCAAAAGCGAATGTCTCGCAAATCTGCGCGAGGTGGCCGCGCGTTGTTGGGCGGCCTTGTAAGATGTGGCCGATGCGGCCGGATGATGCGGGTCTTCTATGGGATGAGATCGGGGCAAGCGCACCGCTACCAGTGCCGGGGCGACGACAGTCACGTTGGCGCCGGACTTTGCATCGGCATCGGCGGCGTACGTGTCGACAAGGCCATAGCAACTCAACTACTGGAAGTGGTTTCGACATATGCAGTAGACGCCGCAATAAGAGCGAGTGAAACGCGGTCCCACAAGGATGATGAGGTGCGAAAAGCATTGGCGCGCGAAGCGGAAGAAGCGCGCTATGAAGCCTCGCTGGCAGAGCGCCGCTACGAGGCAGTTGATCCTGGCAAGCGACTGGTCGCACGTGAACTGGAAGCGCGATGGAACGCTGCACTTGAGCGTGTTGCTGAACTCCAGATTCGCATCGAATCTCTTGATACGAAGGTTCTTGCCAATCCGGAAGTTGACCGGGGGGGCGACTGATGTCGCTCGCACACGACTTGCCGACTGCGTGGAACGCATCAGGCGCCACCCCGAGAACCAAGCAACGAATAGTACGGGTTCTTATCCAGGAAGTGGTGATCGATCTGGACGACTCTTCCAATGAAGCTGTGCTTGCAATCCATTGAACCGGAGGGCGACATACCGAGGTGCGTATCGCGCGGATACGCGGCGGCCGCTATCCCGATACCGAAGCACAGACGCAATACGGGTCGGTGGAGGTCATGCGCAAACTCGGTGGTAAATGACCGGATCGCGACTTGGCCGTGACAATGAACCGGATGCGCTGTAAACCCTCCGACGGCAAGACGTGGACGACCGTTAGGGTACGGGAGCTGCGCGAGAGACTGGGAATAGCAGCCTTCGATCCAGCATCTAACGACGGCGAATTGATTAGCGTCGAGGAAACTGCACGGCGCCTGCAGATCTGCGTTGGCTCCGTTCACCGTCTCATTGATGAAGGGATCTTGCCCGCCTCACAGCTCATGCCGTGTGCCCCGTGGCAGATACCGGTGGCGTCGCTGGATTCTGACGCCGTGCAGATAGGCGTGCGAAGTGTGATTGAGAGAAGGCCACGGAACTTCGAGGCGCTGCAAGACGAGAAGACGTTGAGACTACCAGGATTCTAACGGGAGAGATGCATTATGAAACTCGGTCGGACGACCTGTTACCCTGGAACGTCGCTCCTGTGTTGCCCGCCTCCGCGCACATCGATTCCATTCGCTAGCAGCGCCGCCTTCAAAGGTCAATGTCGACCCTCGACATACTGATCGAGCGCTTACCGATGTCCGGCCTGCGCGTGCCGCTCTCGTCGGTGCAGTTGCCCGATCTCGGCGACGGCTCCGGCGGCTCGCTCACGCCGCAGGCCGAGCGCAAGGTCGGCGAGCGGATGATGCGCGAAGTGCGCACCGATCCCGACTATCTCGACGACTGGCTGATCCGCGACTATCTCGATTCGATCTCCTCGAAGCTGTCGGCCGCGGCCGCCACGCAATACCTCGGCGGCTATCGGCCCGATTTCGACCTGTTCGCCGTGCGCGATCCGCAGATCAACGCGTTTTCGATGCCTGGCGGCTTCATCGGCGTGAATATCGGGCTGATCGCGGCGACGCAGACCGAATCGGAGCTTGCGTCGGTCATCGGCCACGAAATGGGGCACGTGCTCCAGCGCCACATCGCGCGGATGCTCGGCGCGCAGGAAAAGAGCAGCTACGCGGCGCTCGCCGGCATGCTGGCCGATCTGCTCGCGGGCCTGCTGGCGCACAGCGGCGATTTGGGCATGGGCATCGCGATGGGCGGCCAGGCGTTCGCGATCGACAGTCAGCTGCGCTTTTCGCGCTCGGCCGAGAGCATGAGGCCGATCGCGTCGGTTTTTCAGATGCTGGCCGCCGCCGGCTACGATCCCTATGCGATGGCGGCATTCTTCGAACGCCTCGACCGCTCGACGATGGCCGACAACGGCGTGCCGCCCTACGTGCGCACGCACCCGCTCACGACGGAGCGCATCGCCGACATGGAGGGCCGCGCGCGGCGCGTGCTGTACCGGCAGCTGCGCCGGTCGGTGGAATACGCGTTCGTGTGTGCCCGAGCGCGCGTGCTGCAGGTGAACTACGCGAGCGATTATCGCGAAGTCGCGAGCCGGCTCAGGTCGGAGATCGAAGACCAGACGGCGCTCAATCCGGCGGCGAACTGGTATGGCATCGCGCTCGCGCAATCGCTGATCGGAGATTACGGCGCCGCCGGCGACGCCCTCGCGAAAGCGCGACGGCTGTTCGAGGGCGAGGAGGCCAGCACGGCGGCGGCATCGGCGCAGGCCCGGCAGGAAGCGAAGGCGCTCGCCCCCGCGGCGTCGAGCCCGACAGTGGCGCCGCCGCCGCATGCCGGGACCGCCGGCGCGGGCCAGTCGCTGAGCAACGCCGGTGCCTCCATGATCGCGACGCCGCTCGACGGCGCACGTGCACCGCTCGACCTCGGCAAGTGCGCACAGCCCGAATCCTCGCCGGGTACGCCCGCCGCGCGCGGTCGGCGACATCGCGCTCGCGCCGATTCGCGTCGAAGGCGGATCGGCGCCGTCACCGAAACCGCCGCCCGTGCCGCAAGTCCAGCGCAGCGCGCCGAGCCTCGACGTGCTCGCCGTAAGCGCTCGATCAGTACCATCGAGGGTCGACATTGACCTTTGAAGGCGGCGCTGCTAGCGAATGGAATCGATGTGCGCGGAGGCGGGCAACACAGGAGCGACGTTCCAGGGTAACAGGTCGTCGATGCGGTTTATCGGGTAATCGGCAACGCGCTCGATGACGTAGTGCAGATAGGCTTCGGGATCGATACCATTCAGGCGTGCTGAGCCGATCAGGCTGTACATCGCGGCTGCACGTTCGCCGCCTGTGTCTGCGCCGGCAAACAGATAATTCCGCCTTCCAATTGCGACGCCGCGTAGCGCCCGCTCGGCGATCAGATTGTCGATCTCCGCCTGACCATCACCGCAGTAGTAGACAAGCGCAGGCCAGCGATTCAACGAGTACTGGATCGCCTTGGTGGTGTCCGATTTCGCGGAGAGTGTGAGAATCGTCGCTTCGAACCACCGCTTCATATCCTCAAGCAGCGGCACCGCCTGCGTCTGGCGAACTCGCAGCCGTTCCCCCGGAGGCTTGCCGTGAATGTGTTCCTCTATGCCATAGAGCGCGCCAAAGCGCTCGAGTGCTTCGTTGGTAATCGACGACGGTCGCACAGCGTGCAGATCGTGCAGCTTTCGACGTGCATGTGCCAGGCACGCAGCTTCCCGGATCTGACCACCGGCGTAGAGTTCCGCGTAGCCGGCAAACGCGTCAGCCTGCAGTACGCCCTTGAAGCTGGCAAGGTGTCGCTGCGGATGTTCGCCGCGACGATCCGGTGTATCAGCGAACCAGACTGCTGGAGCACATGGCCTGCGTCTGAGCATCTTCGACCAGCAGGCCCTGCGCGTACAGTTTGCGCCACGCCCATACCTGGTTGGCATTGACGTTGTTGTCGCGGGCGACCCGAGCGACCGAGGCTCCTGGTTCAAATGTCTGCTCGACGACCGTTCGTTTCCATTCCAACGGATGCCGCCGGTTCTGGCGCTTGGCCGGCAATTCGACTGTCTGAGACACTGTGTCCATTCTCCGCAGTTCGTGGACACTGTCGGTCAATCGTGTCCGTTGCGGCTGATGATTGCATCTTCTACCTAGAACGAGACAACGGTACAGATCGAGCGCTTACGGAAAGCTTACAGCGCCGCGATCGCCTCGCGCGCCGACGCCAGCGCCGCACCGGCCGCTTCCGGCCCCATGTTCAGGCCTTCGGCGTAGATGAAGTTCACGTCGGTCATGCCGAGGAAGCCGAGGAACGACTTGAGATACGGCGTCTGCGAATCGTGCGGGGTGCCGACATACTTGCCGCCGCGCGCCGAGACAACGAACACCTTCTTGCCCTTGACCAGACCTTCCGGGCCATTCTCCGTATAGCGGAATGTGATTCCCGCACGCGCGATCCAGTCGAAGTAGGCATTCAGTTGCGACGAGATGCCGAAGTTGTACAGCAGCGCCGCGATCACGACGATGTTCGCCGCTTGCAGTTCGGCGATCAACGCCTCGCTCTTCGCGTTGATCGCGGCTTGGTCCGCGCTACGCTGCTCGGCGGGCGTGAAGAATGCGCCGAGGGTCGCGTCGTCAAGGTGCGGCAGGCCTTCGGCCAGCAGATTGCGCACGACCACCTTCGCGCCCGGGTTGCTTTGTTGCAGTTTCGCGGTCAGTTCGTCGGCGAGCAGCGTCGATTGAGCGCCTTGCGAACGGGCGGCGGAGTTGATTTGCAGAATCGTCGTCATGATGGCTTCCTGTTCCTTATCGGGTTTCGGGCACCGTCGGCGCCCGGCTTAGGAAGCATTCTTCGCATTTCGACCTTCGGGAAAAAGCCGTGCGCCCGTGACGGATCGTTGCACGGCTGGAACAATCCGGGCGCGCGGCTTTCGCCTCGTACGTCAGCCTTTCAGCCAGCGCTCGCGCCATTGCTTCGACAGGCCGCGTCCGTCGATAGCCGTCAGCACGTAGCGCGCGACCTCCGGCGCATCGAGCTTCACCTCGGTGCAGCGCAGTTCGTCGCGGCGGAATGCGTGCACTTCCACCTTCGCGCCCGGCAGATAGCGCGACAGCAGGCCATCGAGATTCGAGCCGGTGACGCGCAGCCCGTCGATCGCGACGAGCACGTCGCCCGCCGACAATCCCGCCTTCTGTGCCGCGCTGCCCTCGTGGACGACGGCGAGCGTGCAATCCGCGCCGCCGCGCACGCGCGCGCCGAGCGACGGCTTGAGCGCCGCGCCGTTGCCCAGCAGGTCGGGCGCGAGCGCGATGCCGAACGGCTCGAACAACGCGTCGAGCGGCAGGTCGCGCGTGCCGCGCACGCCGTCGCGGAACAGCCAGCGCAGATCCGCGCCGGTCGCCTCCGCGAAGAGCGCCTCGACGTCTTCCTCGAGAATGCCGCGCGGCTTGCCGTGATAGAAATCGCGGCCGTAACGCTGCCACAGCAGGCGCATGACGTCGTCGAGCGACTTGTTGCGGTTGTCGGTTTGTGCGCGAATCGACAGATCGAACGCCAGCGCGACGAGCGAACCCTTCTGGTAATAGCTGACGATCTCGTTCGGCGCGTTTTCGTCGGCGCGGTAGTACTTCACCCAGGCGTCGAACGAGCTTTGCGCGACGGACTGCTTGAGACGGCCCGTGCCGCGCAGCACGCCGCCGATGGTCTTGCCGAGCAGGTTGAAGTAGTCGCCAACGGTGATGAGGCCGCTCCTCACGAGCATCAGATCGTCGTAGTAGGACGTGAAGCCCTCGAAGAGCCACAGCAGCGTCGTGTAATTTTCCTGTGACAGATCGTAGGGCGCGAACGCCGCCGGCTTGATGCGCTTCACGTTCCATGTATGAAAATACTCGTGGCTGCACAGCCCGAGATAGGTGCGATAGCCCTCGGTCGTCTCCGGGCGGCCCTGCACCGGAAGATCGGTGCGATTGCAGATCAGCGCCGTCGAGGCCCGGTGCTCGAGCCCGCCGTAACCATCGCCGACGGCGACGGTCACGAACACATAGCGATCCACCGGCGCTTTCTTCGTGCGCGGTTCGAAGAGCGCGATCTGCGCTTCGCAGACGCGCTTCAGGTCCGCGGCGAGACGATTCATGTCGAGATTGACGACGCGCCCCGAGATCACGATGTCGTGCTTCACGCCGTGCGCGGTAAAGCCGCCGAGGGCGAATTCGCCGAGCGTGACGGGATGATCGGCGAGCTCGTCGTAGTTCGCCGCCTCATACGCGCCGAAGCCGTAGCGCTTCGTGCCGCGCGCCTCGGGAAGCGCCGTGGCGACGCGCCAGTTGCGATACGCGCCGCCCGGCGGCGGCTCGATATCGACGATGCACGGCGCGCCCGCTTGCCCCTCCACGGCGAGAAACACGCTCGTGCCGTTGAAGAAACCGATGGTGTCGTCGAGATGCGCAGCGCGCACCGACATGTCCCACGCGTAGACCTCGTAGCGCAGCATGAT
This sequence comes from Candidatus Paraburkholderia kirkii, assembly GCA_001189345.1. GTDB lineage: Bacteria > Pseudomonadota > Gammaproteobacteria > Burkholderiales > Burkholderiaceae > Caballeronia > Caballeronia kirkii_B. The sequence goes on along the minus strand of LFKV01000018.1, from coordinate 10,662 downwards.
CGGGCCGTCGACCGGCGCGGCCTGCCACGCGTGCTTGTCGATCTTCTCGATGGCGACCTTGCGGCCCGCCGCGTTGAATGCCTGCAGCGTCACGATATTGCGCGCGAACTCGCGGATCATGTAGCTGCCCGGAATCCAGACCGGCAGCAGGAAGCGCTGCCCGGCCGGATCGGGTTCGGCCACGGTCAGCGTCACTTCGAAGAGATGCGCGGCGGGATTTTTCGGAACGATGCTATAGCACACGGGCTGCATCGATTGAATGAGCTCAGTCATCGCGATGTCCTGGTTCTTGTTCTGGGCGCGTGCTGCCGCGCCGGGAGCCTTGCTTGCGAGGCCGGCCGATTACGCGGCGCTTTCGCGGAAGCATGGCCGTAAAAACACGAGAGGCGCGTGACGCGCCTCCCTTCCTTTCGATGCGCGCTCAGTGTGCGGCGGACAGTTCCTTTTCCAGCCGATCGGCGGGCACGGCGCCCGGCAGACGCCGGCCATCGGCGAGGAACACGGTCGGCGTGCCGGTGACGTTCACCGAGCGGCCGAGCTTCAGGTTCTTGTCGATGGCCGTCGTGTCGCAATTCGCGGCGGTGGTCGGCGCCTTGTGGTCGAGCATCCAGCCTTCCCACGTCGTGCCCCGGTCTTTCGAGCACCAGATCGACTTCGACTTGGCCGTCGAATCCGGGGAGAGCACCGGATACAGAAAGGTGTAGACTGTCACGTTATCGATCGACTTGAGCGTCGATTCGAGCTGCTTGCAGTACGGGCAGTTCGGATCGGAGAACACGGCGATCTTGCGGCTGCCGTTGCCCTTCACCACCTTCACGGCATTCTCGAAGGGCAGCTTCGTGAAGTCGATCTTGTTGGTTTCCGAGAGCCGCGCTTCGGTGATGTTCCTGCTGCTGCGCGTATCGACGAGATCGCCGATCAGCACGTAATTGCCGGTTGCGTCGCTATAGACGATCTGCGAGCCGAGATTCACCTCGTAAAGACCCGGAACGGGCGTCTTTTCGATGCTCTTGATGGTCGCTTCGCCCATGCGCGATTCGAGCGTCGCCTTGAGCTTGTCGGTGGTCTGGTCGGCCTGCGCCGAACAGCCGATGCCGAGCGTGACGGCAAATGCGGCGGCCGTCGCGAGGGCAAAGCGGAATGTCGTTTTCATGCGGTTTCCTGTGAGTCGGCCGGCATAGCGCGGGTGCCGCGCGTGTGGAATATCAACGGACTGTTTCAACCGAGCGCCGCCGATACCAGCCAGCGCTTGACGAGCGGCTGCGCGCCGACGAACGCCATGCCGGTATTGCGGACCGCGCGCGCGAGCGTGCCCGGCACCGAGAAGAGCCGCTGCAGGCCGTCGGTCGCGAACATGAGCTTCTGGATATCTTCGCGGCGCGCGCGTTCGTAGCGGCTCAGGAGAATCGGGTCGCCGAGATCGCGGAACGGTTCCTTGTTCGCGATGACATCCGCGAGCGCGGCTACGTCGCGCAGGCCGAGGTTCATGCCCTGCCCGGCGAGCGGATGAATCAGATGCGCGGCATCGCCGACGAGCGCGACGCGCGGCGCGATCAGCCGGTCGACGGTCTGCAGCCCGAGCGGGAAGCCTTGCGCCGGCGTCACGCGGTCGAGCGTGCCTAGCACGTTCTGCGTCGCCTGCTCGACCTGGGCGGCGAGTTGCGCCGGATCGAGCGCGAGCAATTCGTCCGCGTGTTCCGTGCGCGCGGACCAGACGAGCGAGACGTGATCGTCCGGCAGCGGCAGGAGCGCGATGATCTCGGTATCGCGGAACCATTGATAGGTGGTTTCGCCGTGCGGCCGCTCCGCCTTGAAATTGGCGACGACGCCCGTCTGGCGATAGTCGCGGCGGGTCATCTTCGCGCCCATCTGCGCGCGCACCCAGGAATGCGCACCGTCCGCGCCGATGATCAGATCGGTTTCGAGCATTTCGCCGCTCGCGAGCGCGACGTGCGCCGCGTTGGCCTCGACCGTCATGCCCTGCGCACGCGATTCGAACCAGGAAAGGCTCGGTTGGAAGCGCAGCGCGGCATCGAGCGATTGCTCGATCAGCGACGATTCCACGATCCACGCGAGCTGCGGCACCGACGCCTGGAACGCCGAAAAGTGCAACTCCGCGTGGGCGTCGCCGAAAACGCGCATGTCGAACACCGGGCCGAGACGCGAGCGGTCGCACGCCTGCCAGACGCGCAGCCGTTCGAGCAGCGTCTGCGATCTCGACGACAGCGCGTAGATGCGCGAATCGAACGCGGCGCCCGGCGGAAGCCCTGCCGCACGCGCAGCGATGAGCGCCGTGCGCAGGCCGGATTGCGCAAGCGCGAGCGCGGCCGTCTTGCCGACGAGCCCGCCGCCGACCACGACAGCGTGGAATTTCAGAGGGTGCGAAGTCATGCGGGCATTATAGCCACGGGGGTTGAAGCGGTCCGGCGGCGGGGCGCGCGCCGGCCGTGCGACGCTTGGGCGCGCGGCGCGGCGGTACAATATTAGTTTGCCTGGCCGCACGACGCGGCCGCAGCATGGGCGAGCGATTCTCTTCCGCCCTTTGCACACCATTTTTGACGAAACCCGCGCGGCCCGCGCCGTCTCACCAGTTCGAAGGATTCCATGAGCCTCCAATGCGGCATCGTCGGCTTGCCCAACGTCGGCAAGTCCACACTTTTCAATGCTTTGACCAAGGCGGGCATTGCCGCCGAGAACTATCCGTTCTGCACGATCGAGCCGAACGTCGGTGTGGTCGAAGTGCCGGACGCGCGCCTGCAGGCGCTCGCCGAGATCGTGAAGCCGGAGCGCATCCTGCCGGCGGTGGTCGAGTTCGTCGATATCGCGGGGCTCGTCGCGGGCGCGTCGAAAGGCGAAGGCCTCGGTAACCAGTTCCTCGCGAACATCCGCGAAACGGATGCGATCACGCACGTCGTGCGCTGCTTCGAAGACGAGAACGTGATCCACGTCGCGGGCAAGATCGATCCGATCGCGGATATCGAAGTGATCAACACGGAACTTGCGCTCGCGGATCTGGCGACCGTCGAGAAGGCGCTCGCGCGTTATTCGAAGGCGGCGAAGTCGGGCAACGACAAGGAAGCGATCAAGCTCGTCACCGTACTCGACAAGGCGCGCGCGCAGCTCGATCAGGCGAAGCCGGTGCGCGGACTTTCGCTCTCCGACGAGGAACGGCTGCTCATCAAGCCGCTGTGCCTGATCACGTCGAAGCCGACGATGTACGTCGCGAACGTGAAGGAAGACGGCTTCCAGAACAATCCGTATCTCGACGCGGTGCGCAAGCACGCGGAAGCGGAAAACGCGCCGGTGGTGGCCGTATGCGCGGCGATCGAAGCGGAAATCGCCGATCTCGACGATGCCGACAAGAAGGACTTCCTCGCCGACATGGGCATGGACGAGCCGGGTCTGAATCGCGTGATTCGCGCGGGCTTCAAGCTGCTCGGCTTGCAAACGTACTTCACCGCGGGCGTGAAGGAAGTGCGCGCGTGGACGATTCATATCGGCGATACCGCGCCGCAGGCGGCCGGCGCGATCCATACCGACTTCGAACGCGGCTTCATCCGCGCGCAGACCATCTCCTTCGATGACTACATCGCCTACAAGGGCGAGCAAGGCGCGAAGGAGACCGGGAAGATGCGCGCGGAAGGGAAGGAATATGTCGTGCACGATGGGGACGTGATGAACTTCCTGTTCAACGTCTGACGGTTTTTCTAATCTCAGGAGCGTTCGGTAGCGCTCAGTGGACTAGGTAGGCCTTTTGAAATCAAGGGATTGCCAAACAATACGGTCTGCAGCGCGTTCCTATTGTTCATCGGGGTCCGAAAAATTCGGGGATAGCGTTGGGAGTGCTCGTGTTCAACCGTGGAGATACTTTTCTCACAGTGGAGTCCAACGATGCCCGCGAATCTACTCACCGACGCCAAGGTCAAGGCGGTCAAACCTGCTGATCGAGACTGGGAACTTTCAGACGGTGGGGCTTGTTCCTGCTGGTCAAGTGTTACGTCGCGCGCAGAATGAGCTGGGAGGGGTGAGATTGTCGCGCGGTCAGCCAGGACGATGTTTTGTCGATTACCGCGCGCAGCGCGAGACATGAGGGGTAGCAGGATGGCCGGCGCTGCTCTGATATCGTGCGATGTTTCTCAGGCGTCGTACAAACACATCAAGAACAGACGGGCCATGCATCGCATTGCATTTGCCTTTCTCTGCCTCGAACAACATCGTCGCGCGATTGAGTGCTCTCCCGCTTCTTACCGGCCCGATCGCTGTCCGCATTGCGGCAGTGGCTGCCTGTGGTGTCACGGCTGTTATGGGTGCAGCGGATCGCAGCGCCGACGGCGCGCTCAATCCGGTGCCTGTGCCGCGTTTCCGTTGCCCGTCATGCACGCGGACCTGTTCACGTCTGCCGCTGTGCATCTGTCCGCATCGATGGTATGGCTGGTCGTTGCAGCAGAACGTGCTGCAATTGCTGATCGCGGGCGCCTTGCTACGCCGTACGGCAAACGTCTTCGCGTTGGCGTATCACACCGTGCGGCGCTGGTGGCGATCGTTGGTGGCGGCCCACGGGACGTTCACCTTCCACCTGTGTAGCCGTTTTGCTGAGCTCGGCCGCAGTGCCGCTCGCCACGACTTCTGGCTGGCCTGCCTGCATCGCATGCCGCTATGCGAAGCGATGGCGTGGCTGGATCACGACGGCATAGCTGTCCCATGATCGACTGGTTCCTGATCGCCATGCGACGGCGCTGACCGAACTGCAGCGGGGACTCCACACAGTCTGCTCACTGCCGCGCGCCGACGATCAGCGCTTTGATGGTGGTTCCTTCACTTCGACAGGGACCTCCATGAACGATATCGATCCGAAGGCGCTGTTCCGCCTGTCGGTGCTCGGCCCGCTGGTCAGCCGCGAGCGCTTGAGTCGCGGCGAACTGCAGCAGATCGTGCGGCAGCTCGCGCAGCAGGAATACGCCATTTCCGGTTCACGCCGGCGCCACATCAGCGAGAAGACCCTGCAGACGTGGTATTACGCGTGGCGCCGCAATGGACTGGCTGGCCTGTCCGATGCGCCCCGTACCGATACTGGCCGCTCGAAGCTGCCCGAGCCGGTGCAGGTCGCGGTGCTCGCGGCCAAACGTGAGAACCCGCGTCGCTCAATCCGCCAGATCCGCCTGCTGCTGGAAGCCGCCGGCCTGGTGCCGCGTAACACGCTCTCGCGCTGCACCGTACATCGCCTGCTCAAGGCTCACGGCATCTCACGCATTGCCGGACCGGATGTCGTGCCCGAGAAGAAGCGCAGCTTCGCGGCCGAACACGCCGGCTCGATCTGGTTGGAAATAAACCGCTTGCCCCAGCCGGAGGCGCGCCCCTGACGATTAAGCTGCTCTGTCGTTTCACTCTCGGTGTACTCGTTGAGAAGCCGGTCCATTTCGGCGATGACTGCGCGAGGGGTTTGCCGTAATATCCACGCTGGCTTGGACAGCGGCACATGTAGCGTATGCGTGGCGCCGCCATTAAAGCGGACCTGAACGCAAATGTCTGCACCCTTGAGCAAAGTCACATCAGCAATGAGCAGCCGCGCCATGCGCTTTCGCTCGCAATCAGGTGTGCGCGGATCGTTCCAGAGACGAGGGAAGTCTCTCGCGAGCGTCATGATGCTTGCGCGCTGTTTATCGTTAAGTCCTGCGCGATCAGCTTCGCGCTGCTTTTCGTAGTGATCCTGAGCTTCGGTGAGAGCACGTAGCGCCTGATTCCATTCCGATTCAAGCGAATCCGCGACCAGCCGATTCGCGGGATCCACCTGCATATAGCGGCGCCACGCCAGATCGGCCTCGTAGCGTGCTCGTTCAAACTCCTGGCGGTGCAGTCGGTCGCGCTCGTCAGAGCGGTTCTCAAGTTCTTCCTGTACTGCAAGCGCGACCCCAAGTGTGACTGGCGTGACAGTTTCCACGAGCAACCTGCCGACGGCCTCGTCAAGCTCTCCACCGCGAACATGCTGGCACACCGGCCGCCCAAGTTTGATGCTGTGGCGCTGGCACATGTAGTCCGGTATCCTGCGTGTACCTTGGACGTGATAGCGCACTGTCATCCGCTCACCGCATTGGCACATATCGCGAGGCCTTGCAACAGCGCCGGCCCCTCACGCGGCGCTCCCTTTTCCCGATCCATGCCCAGTGCGTGGGCATTCTCCCGCAACACCTGAACATTCTGTTCGAACTCTTCCTAGCTTACATAGGCCTCGTGGGCGTCGGGGATCAGCGATACCCATTCCTCAGAGGGCAGCCGGGCGCAGACCTTCTGCCCGTCGGGATGATTGCGATAGCGCGTGCGCCCGAAGCAGTACGCACCTGCGTACCGCGGTGATGCAGAACCCACAGTACGCGTGAGTGCTCGAGCTCGCTCCACAGCACATCATCTTTGCGTCCTCCGTGGTGGACCCGATGCGGGAACAGAAGGCCCTGCTTACGGAAGGCCTTGACAGTTGCTGTGGCCGAACCGGTGCGCCGAAACGTGCGGAAGAGATGCCGGATGCTGTGCGTCGGAATCCAGACGCACGCGCGATTCCGTGTCGTAGACAAAGCCGATGGGCAACCGCATCTCCAGCTCTCCTCGACGTGCCTTATTGAGGATGCCGCCGCGCAGTCGTGCCCGCATGACGTGCAACTCGGCCTTGCTCATCGTGCCCTTCAGGCCGAGCAGCAATCGATCATTGAAGTGCGCAGGATCGTAGACGCCATCCTCGTCGAGGATCAGACAGTCGGCCAGTGCGCAAATCTCCAGTAGCCGATGCCAGTCGGTGGAGTTGCGCGCCAGGCGCGACACCTCGAGCCCCATCACAATCCCGGCACGGCCCAGGCTTACCTCTGCGACCAGGCGCTGGAACCCTTGGCGATCAACCGAGGACGCGCCAGACAGGCCGAGGTCCGAGTCGATGACGACCACCTGATCAGTTTGCCATCCGAGGGCGATCGCGCGCTGTCGCAGGTTGTACTGGCGCTCGGTGCTCTCGGTATTCTCAAACAGCTGTCGCAACGTAGACTGCCTGACATACAGGTAGGCGTTTCTTTTCAGATGTCGGGCCTGAACTTTCGCGTGCGTCTGATCGGTCATGCCATCACCTCCGCTGTCGCAATTGCCATCGTCGCCACGACGGCGACCAGGTTCTGTTCGAGACTGGCAGGCAGATTCAGCCCGCCCGGCCACGCGACCGATAATGGACTAAACGGAAACGCGTCGGTCACAGACTTCCTCCAGACTGCCATGCCTTTGAACATGAACAGCGCACGGCCTCGCATCAGCGTCGGACCGCCTCCGCCTGGCTCGAGAGCCTCCTGCCGCAAGATCTCGTAGCTTCGGCTCAGGGACTGGGTATCGCGGGCCGTTACGGGAGGATTTACCGCAGTTTTTTTCAAACGCGCCAGGGCGCGTTCCACGGTGCGTCGATGAACCACCAGGCCAAACTGTTCCGCAATCAGATCAACCAGCTCCTGCACGTCCGGCCCAGCGTGAGTCGCGCACGCTTCTTCGATGAAGCGCATCACCTCATCGGTAATCAGACGCACGAAGGCCCGAAACCGGCAAGCGGATGACTTACCGCGCACGCCAATGCTGTCGGAACTCTCCGACGAGGCGGCCGCGCAGATCCAGCACCTGCTCTCGAAATGGTTCCTGTGGTTCAGCGCCGCGTATCGTGAGCCGATCCGGCGCTACTACGAACCGTGGTCCATGCCCTCGCGCAGGCCACCACCGCGTCATCGCATCGATGACCCGTTCTGAGCAACAGCCCCGGCGAGCCCGGGACTGTTTGCATGGTGGGCGATGCATCGACCGCGCGACGATGCATCCATGGTCCTGACCTGCATCGCGCGTTCGCCAAGGAAGTCCTTCCCCTTACCGATCCCGCGACGGAGCTTACCGTCTCACCTCGAATAGCGCGAGATACCGCTCCTCATTCCGCGCGCGACGTAACACGCGACGCTTCCGCCCGAGTATCAGTACGCGGTCGGGCCGTACGCCGACTACTCCAGACCTATCCGTATCCCTATCCCTACTACCCGCCCTACGCCGCTTATCCGGCGTACTACGGCTACGGCTATCCGGCGGTCTCATTCGGCTTCGGCTACTGGGGCGGCGGTTGCTGCTGGGGGCACGGCTGGCACGGCGGCGGATGGCACGGCAACGGCTGGCATGGCGGCGGATGGCACGGCGGCGGCGGTGGCTGGCACGGGGACGGCAGCAGCTGGCAAGACGGCGGAGGCTGGCATGGCGGGGGCGGCGGCGGTCACGGGCATTGAAGCCGGCGCCCACCGCCGGTGTTACATCAATCAAGACGATGCGCCGGTTTTTTCGCCTTCGCATAACATCGCTGCAACATTTTCCGATCGGTACGGACGCGCACGCAGAAATCGCGCGATCGTGCGCTCGCGCACTTTCCTTTCCCGACAATGACTTGGCGGATTTTGCCAGACCATTGGCATGCTTCTGGCTCAGCATCTCCCCTATTTGCCGGGGCGTGGGTAACCGACGTTGCGGACGTTCCGTCTTCAGGGGATCGGACATTCTGGCCTTCGTGTTTTTTTCTGCTCTGGATGCTTGCCTCGCTCGGCCTGCTGACCATCTGGGTGTTCCGTCGGACGCCTGTCGCCGGCCGCGAGGAACGCGCGCCCGGCGTCATCGCGGAAGGCTGACCGCCCCAATCATTCCTTACGCCGTTCATACAACGGCAACGCGCCGCGTCCCGTCACGCCCGCGCAGGAACCGCGTGCGGCAATGATGGGGCATTCACGCCTTGACGCAGGCCGTTCGCGCCCTATTCTTAGTGTGCGCGTTATGTGTCCGCTTAAGCCTGCGGACGCCTGCTGCTGCAACATCGAACTCCACGCGCATCGCGGCTCGCTTCCCGCCGCTTCCGCTCAAGACAGAAAAAAGAAGACCCGATGTTCCATCAGCTGCTGACCCCGATCGCCGATTCCCTCTTCCTTTCCTTCGTCGCCGCGCTACCAATCGTCCTCGTGCTCGTGCTGCTCGGCTGGGCGCGCCGCTGGTCGACAACCTGCCGAACGACCGGCGCATCGTGCTCGTCGTGATCGGTTTCTCGTTCGGCGCGCTGCTCGAAGGCATCTCGGGCTTCGGCACGCCGATCGCCATCACGAGCTCGCTCCTGATCCTGCTCGGCTTCCCGATGCTCGAGGCGCTCACCTTCACGCTGATCTTCAACACCGCGCCGGTCACGTTCGGCGTGCCGATCACCGTGCTCGGCGCTGTCACGCACCTGCCGACCGACGCCCTCGCGAAAATGGTCGGCCGCCAGCTGCCGCTCTTCGCGTTCTTCCTGCCGTTCTACGTGATCGGCGTCTATGCGGGCTTTCGCAACATGATGCGCATCTGGCCCGTGCTCCTCGTCTCGGGCGGCGCGTTCGCGCTCACGCAATTCGCGACGTCGAACTACATCAGCTATGCGCTGACCGACGTGCTCTCGTCGCTGGTCTCGCTGATCCTCACGATTGCGTTCCTGCGCGTGTGGAAGCCCGTCGCGGACGAGCGCTTCGCCGTAAACGTCGATCGCCTCGCCGACACGCGCGCGACGCTTCCGGGCATCCAGGGCTGGTTCCCGTGGATCGTCGTGTCGGTGGTCGTGATCGTGTGGACGGTGCTCAAGATCTTCATAATCGGCGACGTCAAGATCGCGTGGCCGGGACTCGACAAGGCCGTCTACATCACGCTGTACAAGCAGCCCTATGGCGCGATCTGGGACTTCCAGCCGCTTGCGACCGGCACCGCGATCCTCGTCGCCTCGATCATCACCGCGCTCATGGTGAAGCTGCCCGCGCGCGAGTACGGCGCGGCGATCGTGGATACGTGGGTGCAGACGCGCATCGCGATTCTGACGGTGGCGACGATCGTCGGCCTCGCGTATCTGATGAACTACTCGGGCATGAACTACACGCTGGGCCTGGGCGTCGCGTCCGTCGGACCGTTCTTCCCGCTCGTGTCCGCGTTCCTCGGCTGGGTCGCGGTGTTCCTTTCCGGCAGCGACACCTCGGGCAACGCGCTCTTCGGCAACCTGCAGGTGGTGGCGGCCAACCAGCTCAACCTCAATCCGGTGCTGATGACGGCCACCAATTCGTCCGGCGGCGTGATGGGCAAGATGATCTCGCCGCAGAATATCTCGACCGGCGTGGCCACGACCGAGCTGAAAGGCAAGGAAAGGCTCGTCTTCGCGCGCACGTTCTGGCATTCGATCTTCCTCACGATCCTGCTCGGCGTGCTCGTGTGGCTGCAGCAGAACGTGCTGACCTGGATGATTCCGCCGCATTGATGTCGCAACCGGTATCCCGCTTCTTGCGCTCTCTTCCGGCGGGGGCGTTCTGGGGTCGCGGACGCGGTGCTAACATGCGCGGACTTTCGATGAGCATTCCAGAGTCCGCCTCGCCATGTCGCCCGCCAACCTGCTACAACTGATCGTGCTCGCCGCCCTGTGGGGCGCGTCGTTTCCCTTCATCCGGGTGGGCGTCGCCGAGTTTGGCGTCGCGCCGCTGATGGTCTTGCGCGTCGGCATCGGCGCGGTGTTTCTCTGGTGGCGATGCTGCTCGCGCGCCGTCCGCTCGTCGCCACCGCCGCGACCCTGCGCACACGCTGGCTGCCGTTGCTTGTGGTCGGCATTCTCAACTCCGC
>LFKV01000017.1 GCA_001189345.1 Candidatus Paraburkholderia kirkii | reverse complement strand
CCAGCCGAAGACTGGTTGGCATTCACTTGATGTCGGCGAGCGATGCCAGAGACCAAAATTGCACGGCTCGTTTGATGTGCCGAAGTTTCATTGCTATTGCGCTGCGTTATTGAATTAGCACCCTGTCTGTGTTCAGATACAGGTCATGGGTCAAAATGAACCTGACAGATATCGAACGTGAGCAACTGTTGTCGGCGGCGCGCAGCCGAACGGTGCGTGCGGCGGACGTGCGACGCGCAAAGTTGATCCTGATGCTCGAGGACGGCGAATCGCGCGACAGTATCATGCGCACACTGGGTTGCGATTCGCGCTTCATCGCACGCTGGTCGGGCGCTTCCTCAGCGAGCGACTAGCCGGCATGTACGCCCGGCACCGCGGGCGGGCGCCTACGCAGCCACCGGCCAAACTGGAAGCGCGGGTGCTCAAGTGCACCCTCAAGCACAAACCCGCCGACGGTTCGACACACTGGAGTAGCTACAAGCTCGCAGCAGAACTCGGCGACGTATCGGTCTCGGCCGTGCAGCGCATCTGGCGCAAGCACGGCATCAAGCCGCAGCAGTTGGAGCGGCACATGGTCTCCAACGACCCGGACTTCGAGACCAAGGCAGCCGACGTGATCGGGCTGTACCTGAACCCGCCGGCGCACGCAGCGGTGTTCTGCGTGGACGAGAAGACCGCGATCCAGGCACTCGATCGCAAGGACCGTATGCTGCCGCTGTCGCCCGGGCGCGCCGAGAGTCACGGCTTCGAGTACAAGCGCAACGGCACGCTCAGCCTGTTCGCGGCGTTCAATACTGCCACCGGCGAGGTGCTGGGCAAGACGGTGGCGCGCCACACCAGCGAGCAGTTCGTGGCCTTCCTGACCGACGTCGTCGCCAGCCAGCCCAAACGCCGGGAAATCCACGCGATCTGCGACAACGTCAGCAGCCATAAGACGCAGCGGGTTGCCGACTTCCTTGATGCGCAGCGCAACGTGCACCTGCACTTCACGCCGACCTACTCGTCGTGGCTCAACCAGGTGGAGAACTGGTTCTCGCGCATTCAGCGTGAAGTGATCGCTCGCGGCATCTTCACTTCGGTGAAGGATTGGGATCGCAAACTGATGCCGATACATCCGCGAACACAACAAGAACCCGAAACCGATCAAGTGGAAATATGACGATCCTTCGCGCCGGATTCGACCAGTGCCAATTCAATGACGCAATGGACTAGTCGCCGCCTTCGGCGCCCGATTTCGCGCCGCGCTTGCCGTTGCGGCCGATCTGCTCTTCCATCGCGAGGTCGAGCTTGCTGACCTTGCGCGGCCTGGCCGGCTCGCGCGCGTTCACGAACGCGACGAACTCGTCCATCGACATCGGCTCGGAAAGCCGGGGCGAGCCCGCGGCCGTGCGCTCAACGAGATAGAAGACGCCCCCGGGCATCGAGACCGCCGCATACTGCGTGTTGCCGCTGCGCGTCTTGAGCCGTTCGACGGCGTGGATGGCTTTGGTCGAGCGCATGATTCCCGTGCTTATTTCTGAGTCTGAGCGTCGTGGCTGGTCGGGTCCGAGGGCGCGCACTTCTTGCCCGCGCCCTCGATCCACAGATTCGACGCGTGACGCACGCCCGGATAGTAGCGGTAGGTGGTCTCGCCGTTATCGTAGCGAACCTTGATCACGTTCGAATCGCCGAATTCGAGCATCACGCCTTGCGGGATGGATGTCTGCTGAAACCGGGCGTCGTGCTTCCTCGCTTCCTCGGCGATGCATTGCACGACGCTGTTCACCTTGTCGTCGGACGACGATTTTTTCGACTTCGGGCTGTCCCGCGTCCTCGTTGTGGAATTGTGCGCAAGCGGTGAAGAGCAAGGGCAGCGCGAGCGCCGCGGCGAGTTTTCTCATGGTCTTTCCTGTGAATGATCTCGAGCCATAACACGACATTAGAGCACAGCGCGCCAGCCGTCCGGCCGTTTTCGCGCTGGTGTCGTGCGTGAACCGCAGCAAGCCCCGCGCCCGCATCCGGGACGGATCATGCGTCCGGCGGCACGCCGAGCAGCGGCAGCGTCGCGCCGACGATGCCCGAGAACACCGGCCCCGCGACCGTGCCGCCGTAGTACGTGCCGCCCGTGGGCTCGTCGATCATCACGGCGACGATCACGCGCGGATCGCTCATCGGCGCGATGCCGACGAACGACGCGCGGTACTTGTTGGCCGCATACGAGCGCCCGACCTGCTTGCGCGCCGCGCCGGTTTTGCCGCCGACGCGATAGCCCTCGACCGCGGCCGCGCGCCCGGTGCTGTGCTCGCCGATCGCCATTTCGAGCATGTTGCGCACGGCCTTCGCCGTGGCCGGCTGCGTGATCTGCGCGGATTTGCCGCGCGTCTCGCCGTGGATCAGCGTGGCCGCGTGAAAGCGGCCGTCGCCGGCATAGGCGGTGTAGACCTGCGCGATCTGCAGGAGCGACAGCGACAGGCCGTAGCCGTAGGCCATCGTCGCCTGCTCGATCGGCCTCCACCGTTCGGGCGCGCGCAGCCGGTCGTCGCCGCGCCAGGGAAGGTCAGCTCGGGCGCGCGGCCGATGCCGTATTCGCGATACTTGTCCCGGATCGTTTTCGCGGGAATCTGCAGCGCGAGTTTCGTGAGCGCGACGTTGCTCGACATCTGCACCGCCTGCGCCACCGTGATGACGCCGTGATTCGACGTGTCGTGAATCACGTTCGGGCCGATTTTCATGCTGCCCGGCGCTGTGTCGATGCGCGTCTCGGGGCGGACCTTGCCGAGATCGATTGACAGGGCGGCGACGAGCGGCTTGATCGTGGAGCCGGGCTCGAAGGTGTCGGTGAGTGCGCGGTTGCGCAACTGCTCGCCGGTGCGGCGCGCGCGGTCGTTCGGATCGAAGCTCGGGTAGTTGGTGAGCGCGAGCACTTCGCCGTTCTTCGCGTCGAGCACGACGACGCTGCCGCGCGCGCCTTGTGCTTCGCGATCGCCGCCTTCAGCTGCGAGTGCGCGAGCTGCTGGATGTGCCGGTCGATGGTCAGCTGAATCGTCTCGCCGTTCCTCGGCTGATCCGTCTCGCCGATCTGCGAGACGACCCGCCCGAGCCGGTCGCGGATCACTTCGCGCTGGCCGGCTCCGCCCGTCAGGCGGGCGTCGGCGGCGAGCTCGACGCCTTCCTGGCCGCGATCCTCGTTATTGGTGAACCCGACCACGTGGGCCGCCGATTCGCCTTCGGAATAGAAACGCTTCGTATCCGGCACGAGCGTGGTGATGCCCGCGCGCCCGATCTGCGCGATGCGCTCGGCGGCTTCGGCTTCCACCTGACGTTTGAGCAGCACGAAGGCGCGGTTCGCTTCGATGCGCCGCTGCAGCTCCTTGGGCGGCATGTCGAGCAGGCGGGCGATTTCATTGCCGTGATCGCCGTCGAAGAACCTGGGCGTGGCCCACACCTCGTAGGTGGCGAGGCTGACGGTGAGCATCGCGCCGTGGCGATCGACGATGCGCCCACGCGTTGCCGACAGCGCCAGCGTGCGCTGGTAGCGCTTCTGTCCTTCGCCGATATAGAACTCATGGTCGACCACCTGAACCCACAGCGCACGCAGCCCGAGCGCGAGAAACGCCGCCGTCAGTCCGACGACGAGGCGCGAGCGCCACGGGGCAGCCGGTTGGCGAGCACCGTGCTGCGATGATGGGTCTGGAAATCGCTGCTGCCGCGCGTCTTATTCTTGAACATCGTGGTCTTGTGATTAAGCTTGGTCGTGCCGGTGGCGACGCCCGCGCGCTCACGGAAGCCGGGACAGCGCGGCGTCCAGATCGGCGGGGCTGATGGCGCCGGATTCACCCGCATCCGGCAGACGAATGCCGATTTCGTTTTCGAGCACGCGGCGCAGGTCCGCCACGCTCCCGAGTTCGCGTTGCTCGCTGCCCGCGCTTTCGTCGTGAACGTGATGCACGTGCAGGCACCCGTTGAACAGGCCGTAGCGCACGCCGGGCGCGATGCGCGCGGCAAGCAGGTTGTGCAGGAATATCGACTGCGGATACGTCGACACGAAATGGTTGGCCATCTCGTAGTCGGCGTCATACTGTGGATCGAGATCGAAGCGGTAGACGGGCGCCCAGCCGCCGCTTACGAGCCCCCGCAGAATGAAGCTGCGCGGCTCGCCGCCGGCGTCCTCCAGCCGGAACGCGCCGTGAGGCGTGATCTGCTCGAGGCCCGTTTCGAACGCGAGCGGCGCGGACAGCACCATGCCGCCGAAGCCGACGTCGGCGAGAAAGGTGCCTTCGTCGAGATCGACCAGCAGCAGCATGTGCGTGCGCGGCGGCATGCTCGACGCGTCGCGCCCCCACAGGACGCGGCCCGCGAAGCTGCGCACGCGAAAACCGAGCGTCTGCAGTACGCTGCGCAAAAGCAGGTTGTGTTCGTAGCAGTAGCCGCCGCGCCGCCCGGTCACGAGCTTGCGCTGGATCGACGCGAGATCGAGCTTCACGGGGCGGCCGAGGAGGGCATCGAGAGTTTCGAAGGGAATCGCCAGCGGATGCAGCAGATGCAGCGCGCGCAGGGTATCGAACATCGGCGACGGACGCGCCGGGCCGCTGAAGCCGATGCGCGCGAAGTAAGCCTCGAGGTCGATGGAAGTGTCGTGTGCGTTCATGTGGAGTCCGGGCCTAGGTCGGCTTCGATGTCGCAAGATCCGCGAGCGCGCCTATTTTACGACACGAAAGCTTGATAATTACAAAAATCATACGAACATCGGTGCGCGTGCTTTCGGCGAGACGCCCGAGTGAACTGTGCCGCATCGTCTGTGGTCTTTCCAGGTTCGAGTGCAACTGATAGGGGACGACACGCCATGCCGAAAGAATTCAACGAAGCGAACGAAGCGAACCAGCCGGGCGGGACGTGCGCCGGCAAGCATCCCGCGCCGCCATGCACGCTCGTCATCTTCGGAGCGTGCGGCGATCTCACCAGGCGGCTGCTGATGCCGTCGCTCTACAACCTTTCCACCGACAAGCTGCTCGATGACGACATGCAGATCATCGGCGTGAATCACGGCGAGCGCGAGACGTCCGAATGGCGCGACGACCTCACGCAATCCCTGCGCAAGTTCGCCGCCGACAAGGCCGCGACGTTCCACACGTCGCAACTGGACGAGGATGCGTGGGACTGGGTCGTCGAGCGGCTCGAGTACTTCGCGGGCGAATTCGGGGAGGACGAAACCTTCGCGCGGCTCGAGACGCGACTCGCGAAGGCGAAGTCGGGCAACGTCGTGTTCTATCTCGCGGTGGGTGCGCGCTTCTTCGAGCCGATCGTCGCGCATCTGGGCGCCGCGGGCCTGCTCGAGGAGAAGGACGGCAACTTCAGGCGGCTCGTGATCGAGAAGCCGTTCGGCAGCGATCTCGCGTCCGCGCGGGCGCTCGACGACTGCATCCTCAAGTATGCGGACGAGTCGCAGGTCTATCGCATCGATCATTTTCTCGGCAAGGACACGGTGCAGAGCATTCTCGCCGTGCGCTTCGCCAACGCGATGTTCGAGCCCGTGTGGCGGCGCGAATTCATCGACAACGTTGCAGATCACGGTGGCCGAGACCATCGGCGTGGAAGGGCGCGGCAAGTTCAACGAGCAGACGGGCGCGTTCCGCGACATGCTGCCGAACCATCTGTTCCAGCTGCTCGGCATGGTGGCGATGGAGCCGCCCAATTCATTCGATGCCGAATCCGTGCGCGACCGGAAAGCCGAAGTCTTCGACGCGATCCGCCCCCTCTCGGCGAAAGACGTCGTGCTCGGCCAGTACGAGGCCGGGCCGGGCTACCGGGAAGAGCCGGGCGTCGCGAAGGACAGCCGCACCGAGACCTATGCGGCGGCGCGCGTGTATGTCGAGAACTGGCGCTGGGCGGGCGTGCCGTTCTATCTGCGCACCGGCAAGCGCCTGAGCGAGCGGCGCACGGAAATCTCGGTGCAGCTGAAGGCCGTGCCGTTCCTGCTGCTCCGCGATACGCCCGTCGATGCCCTGACGCCGAACGTGTTCACGCTGCGCATCGATCCCGCGCACGGCACGAGCTCCGCTTCAACGTGAAGGGTGCCCGGCCCGGTGATGCAGATCGGCGCGGTGCGCTCGGCGTTCGACTATGCGGACTTCTTCACGGAGCGCGCGAACGTCGGCTACGAGACGCTGCTCTACGACTGCATGCTCGGCGACGCGACGCTCTTTCAGCGCGCGGACAGCATCGAGACGGCATGGGCCGCGGTGGATCGCGTGCTGCATCCGGGCAGCTTGCTGCCCGTGCACGGCTATGCCGCGGGCAGCGCGGGGCCGGCCGAAGCGGACCGGCTGCTGGCGCAGGACGGCCGCGCGTGGCGCCTGCTGACCGACGCGCGCAAGAAGGACTGAACTCGACCATAAGGACAACAAGCGTGAGCACGGAATCCAGAACCAGACAGAAGACGCACGTTTCAGCGGACAAACTCGCGATCAGGGCCGAGCGCATCCTCGCGATCGACGTCGGCGGCACGGGGTTGAAGGCGGCCATCATCTCGGAGGACGGCGAGATGAAGAGCGAGCGGCTGCGCGTGCCGACGCCGAATCCCGCCAGGCCGGAGGCGGTCGTCGAGCCGATCATCGCGGTTGCGCCGACGCATATCTCCATCGGCTTTCCGGGCGTCGTGCGCGACAACGTCGTGCTGACCGCGCCGAACCTCGGCACCTCGTACTGGCGCGGCGTGCCGTTCGCGCAGCTGATCGCCGAGCGCCTCGGCGACGTGCCCGCGCACATGATCAACGATGCCGAGATGCAGGGACTCGCGGCATCGAGATGGTGCTCACGCTCGGCACCGGCGCGGGCACCGCGCTCTTTCGCGACGGCGAGCTCATGCCGCATCTCGAGCTCGCGCATCATCCGGTTGCGAAGGACAAGACCTACGACGAATACATCGGCAACGCGGCGCGCGAGAAGGCCGGCAAGAAGCGCTGGAGCCGGCGCGTGGAGAAGATCATCGGCATCCTCGCGACGCTCGTGAACTAAGACCGGCTGTGGATCGGCGGCGGCAACGCGGCGCACATCAAGTTCAAGCTGCCGGACAACGTGGCGATCGTATCGAACGCGGCGGGCATCGAAGGCGGCGCGAAGCTGTGGCACCCACGCTCGGTGCGCGAGACGCGGCAACTGCCGCATTTCAACCAGCGTGAAGGAGCGCACTGATGACGGCGAACGGCAAATACGGCCTGCACGGCGTCAGCGGCGACGGAGCCGCGGCCTTCGAGGCGCTCGCGCGGGCGGAGCTCGTCGTCACCGACTGCGACGGCACGCTGCTCTACACTGACAAGGCGCTCGGCGAGCCCGCGAAGGATGCCGTGCGCCGCCTGCGCGAAGTGGGCGTGCGCTTCACCGTGGCGAGCAGCCGGCCGGGCAGGGGCATGCGCCAATCGTGGAGGCGCTGGCAGTGGACATGCCTTACGCGTCGTACAACGGCGGCAGCCTGGTTCAGCCGCGCACGTGGGAGGTGCTCTCGTCGCGCAAGCTGCCGCGCGACGTCGTGCAGACGTCGCTCGAAGCGCTCGCCGCCGCGAGCGTCGACGCATGGGTGTTCATCGACGATGCCATGGTATCTGACCCATCCCGACGCGACCTACGTGCCGCTCGAAACGCGCACGGTGGGCTACGAAGGCGTGCTGGTCAAGCGTTTCGACGATGTCGATCTCGACGCGGTGGACAAGATCGTCGGTTCGACGGCGGACACGGCGCTGCTTGCGCGCGTCGAGATCGGCTTGCAGACGCAGCTCGAAGGCCGCGGCCATGCGGCGCGCTCGCAGGCGTATTACCTCGACGTCACGAACCTGGAGGCGAACAAGGGCACGGCGGTGCGCGAACTCGCGCATCTGGCGAACGTGCCGCTCGAACGCGTGGCCGTGCTCGGCGACATGGGCAACGACATGGCGATGTTCGAGATCGCGGGCGTCTCGATCGCGATGGGGCAGGCGTCGGAAACCGTGCGGCACAGCGCGAGCCTGGTGTCGAAGAGCAACGACGAAGACGGTTTCGCCATCGGCGTGAACGCACTTCTGGCGGCGCGGTCCGACCGTTGAAGTAGACCGTTGAAGTAGACGGGAAGAAATGGCATCGACGCGTGGCGCAGCCGGTGCGGCGAAGCGCGAGGCATGCGGCCGCGTCGAAGTCGGGATGATCCGCGGAGTGGTTCAGATGCGTTCGCAGCGGATCGGGCGGATGCTAATTGCCGGTGAGGATCCGTGTACAGCGTTGCTGCGCTCAACGACGGCGCATCGGCGTGCGCGGGGCGCCGCCGCCCGAGCACTCGTCCTTGTGACGGAAGTTGATGCGGCCCTTGGTCAGGTCGTACACTGATAGCTCTAGCGTCACGCGGTCGCCGGCGAGAATGCGGATGTGATTCTTGCGCATGCGGCCCGAGGCGTACGCGCCCACGACGACGCCGTTGTCCAGCGTCACGCGATAGCGGCTGTCGGGAAGCACTTCGTCAACGATACCGTCGAGTTCGATGAGTTCTTCTTTCGCCATATGGGGCTCCTGTGGTGAGTAATGGTGGGGTGCTGCTGCGCACCGTGCAGATCGCGCATTCACGCCAGCGACAACCGGGCGGCGCGGCTCGAAGGCAGCGTCGCCGCGTGCATGAGAGGCAATGCAAAGCGCGGCCCCGCACGCCCGGCACGATGAAAAACGTGCATCGGAGCGCGCTGCGTCTCTCTTTCAGTCTTTCAGGCTCTCATGAGCTTGAGGGTGCATAGGCCGGAACGGCAAGGCGAACCGCGGATGCGCATGAGCGCCCGAGCGGCGGCGCCGTGGTCGGCATGACCGGGACGGCGACATCGGCGAACAGCAGGCCGACGTGCGGGTTGAAACGAAAATGCGACGTGTACTGCGGCGGAACTGCGGAAGTGAGCGCGTCTGCCGTGCGCTTACGTCATGTGCGGTCGAGAGGCCAATTTGCAAGCCAAGGCTTCTTTCGAGCAGATCGGCTGATTGGACAACGAATTTCGCCGGATGGTTCCCGGCGACGAATTTTCTGGCTTGATGCAGCCTTTCCTGCGCGCGGCAGCGAAGGCGTCGCACTATTATAATAATAGCTAGCCGGCCTTCTTGAAGCGCCAGTAGAGCACGATATCGACGAGCAACATGACCGCGAGACAGGTCGGATAGCCGTAGACCCAGTCGAGCTCGCAGCGCTTGCGCACTTCCTGAAAACCTTGCGTGGTGCGGTTGCGCACCGAGAGCACGTAGTTCGTGCCGACGAACACGTTCATCTCGCCGACGACCACCTCGCCTTCCTTGTCGAACTCGACCGTATGAAAGACCGCGAACAGCGAATCGCCGTATTCCTCGACCTTCGGCCGCTGATGACCGTGCTGCGCATCCTCGACGGCGAGTTCGTGCAGGCCGAACTGTTGCGTCATATGCGCCAGCTCGCCGGGGCCGGGCTCCTTCAGTGCAACCCAAATGAAAGACTCGGGCAGATCGCGATATGCGTTGATATCGTCGATGCGCACGTCCGCGAGCTTTCGGCCGTTTTGATAAGCTGCGCAGTTGACCAGCATGGGGCGCCCTTTTCTTATATCGATGTTACCGGCCACGTGTCGATGGGCGCTCGAAATCGCGATCGTTGCCGGCGTCGCGAGGGCGCGAGCGCGCGGCCTCCATCTTTCGAATCTTAGCGGAATTGACTGGGCCTGCGCGTAGTTGCCTGCAAGCACGCAATGGGCGAGATGCGCTGCTTGCCATCAATTTGGAGCGGCCAGGCTCAGCTCGTCGCGAGATCGGTCGCGAGATCGGTCGCGTAATCGGGCGCGGGCAGGCTTGGCTGATGAGCGTGCGGCGACTCCAGCTTGGTGAGTTTGTCCTCGACGGTCGCGCCGATGTCCATGCGCAACTGCTGGTAGTAGATGTTGCCCAGCACGCGCGCATTGGACTGGAGTTCGACGAAATGCGCGACGGTGACGCCGCCGGTCACGCAGCCGTTGATGATGACGTCGTAGGCGCTGACGTTGCCGCGGATCGCGCCCTGATCGCTCACGACGAGCAGCGTTTCCTCGCCGGCACGCCCCGTCACGTTGCCCGTGACCTGGCCGTCCATGCGCAGGCCGTCGCTGAATTCGAGATCGCCCGAGATGTGAACGTTGTGCGCGATGAGCGTTGTCAGCTTGGCTTGCTTGACGCCCCGGGTGTCTTTCTTCGATGAGAACATGGTCGAGTCCTTGCGATGCGTTGATGAGTTGCGCGATCCGGGCACGCGCGCGGCGTGCTCAGTCGGGCTTGTGCTGTTTCTTCAGAAAGGCGAGGTCGGTCAGCAGGCGCTCGTTCTGCGCGGTGGCGTCGGTCACGCGCTGTTCGAGCACGGCGCGGGTCGCCGCCTCCTGCTCGAGCGCGAGCTGCGCGCAGAGCGTGTCGAGCTTGCGCACGTCCTCGTGTGAGCGTTTCAGCACGAATCCGGCAGCGACGAGCGCCGCGAGCGCGCAGACGGCCGCGGTCGATCCGAGCCAGATGCCCGTGCTCCGCTTCGGCGTGAGCGCATAGCTCCGGCGCGTGAGTTGCAGCGACAGCCGCTTCGAATCAACCTTGCGCATTCGGCCTGCGCTTGAAGAGCGCCAGATAAGGAGAAGGATTGATCTGCGCGCCCCCGACGATCACTTCGAAGTGCAGATGCGGGCCCGTGGAGCGGCCGGTCGAGCCGACTTCCGCGATCTCCTGTCCGGGCATCACGAAATCGCCGGCATGCACGAAGATGCGCGAGGCATGTCCGTAGCGCGTCACCATGCCGTCGCTGTGACGGATGTCGATCGCGTGCCATAGCCGTTGCGCTCGCCGGCCTGCACGACGCGGCCGCCGGCGCTCGCGAGGATAGGGGAACCGGTGGGCGCGACGAGATCGATTCCGGGATGAAAGCTCAGGCGGCCGGTGAACAGATCGAATCGATTGCCGTAGGGCGAGCCGCTGCGCGCGCCCGGCGAAGGGTCGCGGCCGGGAAACGCCATATAGGCCGTGTAGTGCGCGAGCGTGCGGGTTTGCAGCTCCGACACGACGCCGTTCAGGCAATCGATGATCTGCTGCGTGCTCTTCAGGCGCTGACGGGGCGCGCCGGCGGCGCGCGTTCTCGCACAGGCGCGGCGGCAGGGCCGGGCCGCCGGCGCCGTCGAGCGCGGTGGCGGGCTCCTCGCTGTCGGGCAGCGGCGGCACGTTGTGCACGTTGGATGCGCCGCCCGCGCCGTGCGCGGCCTTCAGGTGAACGTCGAAATCGCGCAGCTCTTCCACGTTTCCCGCCAGCGCCTCGACGCGCGGCCGGAGTTCGATTAGCGCCGCATTGAGGCGCCCGAGCTCCTCCATTTCATACGAGCGGCGCGACACGAGCGCCTGCTCTTCGCCGAGATGACTGCGGGCGAACACCGTGCCGATCGCGATGTCGAGCGCAAGCGCGGCGATCAGCAGCGCGGCGCCGCCGACGATGGCGATCGCGCGCGCCGTGCGCGCCTCGACGAAGCGGATGCGCTGGCGGGACATGGTCCGCCGTGACCAGATGATGAAGGCCATCAGCGCGCGATGGCCAGGCCGGCCGGTAAGAAAAAGACTAGGGAAAATCACGGAGTTGAAGTGCGCCGCAATCTCCACGGCAAAGCATTGAAACCTGCCGTCAATTATGCCGCACGCCTCGCGCGCCGATGACGTTTCAAAAGGATATCGAAGCAAAATTCCACGAATTTGATCGTGCCAAATTTTGTGACGCGTGACTGCGCAATGCGTCTTAACACGATCTTCTGGATCGATGTGTCAAAAAGAATCATCGATCAGGATGACTGGACGTCGACCCATGCCATGTGCGCGCCGTCGCCCATCAGGAAGGCGCGATTCGCTTCGGCCGCCGCGCGCAGATAGTCCCACGCGGTCGTGATGCGCTTGAGCTTGCGCAAGTCCTCGCGGCAGGAAAGGTAGAAGGCGCGCGTCACGACGATATCGTCGGGCAGCATCGGCACGAAGCGCGGATCGGGCAAGGCCATGAAGCACGGCAGGATCGCCAGCGCGCGCCCCTGCAGCGCCGCGAAGTACTGCGCGATCACGCTCGTGCTGCGCCAGCGCGAGACCGCACCCGGCACGGCGCGCTCCAGATACAGCAGTTCGTAGCTGAAGGCGAGATCGTCGATATAGCTCGCGAAGCGATGCTGGCGCAGATCGTCGCTCGTGCGGATCGGCGGATACGCTGCCAGATAGTCGGCGCTCGCGTACAGCTTGAGCCGGTATTCGCAGAGCTTCGTATAGACGTACTGGCCTTGCTCGGGGCGCTCGAGCGTCACGGCGATATCCGCCTCGCGCTTCGACAGGCTCACGAAATGCGGCACCGGCAGCAGGTCGATGGAAATGTTCGGATGCGCGTCCTGAAAGCGCGCGAGCTGCGGCGCGAGGAAGAAGCAGCCGAAGCCCTCCGTCGAGCCGACCCGCACGTGCCCCGACAGCGCATGGCCGGATTTGCGATCTGCTCGGTGGCGGACTGCACCGTCGTCTCGATCGAATCGACGAAACCGAGCAGGCGCTGGCCTTCGGCGGTCAGAATGAATCCGCCGCTGCGCGACTTGTCGAACAGGAGAGTGCCGAGCGCGTCCTCGAGGGCGCGCACGCGCCGCGCGACGGTCGTGTAATCGACCCCGAGCCGCTTCGCCGCGCCGCTTGCGCGCTGTGTCCGGGCGACTTCGAGGAAGTAGCGCAGATCGTCCCAGTTGAGTTTGGCGAGATCGAGCTTGCCGCTGGTTGTTTCCGATGGCGATCGTCTGCGGCAACACGTTCGTGCTGAAACCCTCCGAGCAGGACCCGCTCTCGACGATGGAGCTCGTCGAGCTGGCGCTCGAAGCGGGCGTGTCGCCGGGCGTGCTGAACGTCGTGCACGGCGGCAAGGAAGTCGTCGATGCCATCTGCACGCATCCCGACATCAAGGCCATTTCCTTCGTGGGCTCGACTGCCGTCGGCACGCACGTCTACAACCTCGCGAGCCAGCACGGCAAGCACGTGCAATCGATGATGGGCGCGAAGAATCACGCCGTCGTGCTGCCCGACGCCAACAAGGAGCAGACCTTGAACGCGCTCGCGGGCGCGGGCTTCGGCGCGGCCGGACAGCGCTGCATGGCGACCTCGGTGGCGGTGTTCGTCGGCGCGTCGAAGGACTGGGTGCCGGAGCTCGTCGAGCGCGCGAAGACGCTCAGGGTCAACGCGGGCACCGAGCCGGACACGGACGTGGGGCCGGTCGTATCGAAGGCGGCGAAGGAACGCATCCTCGGCCTCATCGGCCAGGGCGTGGAGGAGGGCGCGACGCTCGCGCTCGACGGCCGCGGCATCGAGGTGAAAGGCTACGAGCACGGCAACTTCATCGGTCCGACGATCTTTACCGACGTCGACCCCGACATGACGATCTACAAGATGGAGATCTTCGGCCCGGTGCTGTGAGTGCTCGAAGCGGACACGCTCGACGATGCGATCGCGCTCGTCAACCGCAACCCGATGGGCAACGGCGTCGGCCTGTTCACGCAGAGCGGAGCGGCGGCGCGCAAGTTCCAGAGCGAGATCGACATCGGCCAGGTGGGCATCAACATTCCGATTCCCGTGCCGGTGCCGGCGTTCAGCTTCACCGGTTCGCGCGGCTCGAAGCTCGGCGACCTCGGGCCGTACGGCAAGCAGGTCGTGCAGTTCTACACGCAGACCAAGACGGTCACGGCGCGCTGGTTCGACGATGCGACGGTGAACGACGGCGTGAACACGACGATCGCTTTGAGATAAGAACGACGAAAAGGAGACGGCGATGAAGATAGGTTTTATCGGCCTGGGCCACATGGGCGGTCCGATGGCCGCGAACCTCCTGAAAGCGGGGCACGCGGTGACGGCCTTCGATCTGGCGCCCGCCGCCATCGAAGCGGCGAAGGCGGCGGGCGCGACGTTCGCCGCGTCGCCGCGCGCGGCGGCCGAAGGCGCGGAGAAGTGGTCATCACGATGCTTCCCGCGGCGCAGCACGTGAAGGCGGTCTATCTGAACGACGACGGCGTGCTTGCCGGGGCCGCGAAAGGCGTGCCGCTCGTCGACAGCAGCACGATCGATCCGGCCACCGCGAAGCTCATCGCCGAAGCGGCCGCGCAACGGGGCAATCCGTTCGGGGACGCGCCCGTGTCGGGCGGCGTCGTCGGCGCGCAGGCGGGGACGCTGACCTTCATGGTCGGCGCGGACGAAGCGCTCTTCGAAGCGCTGCGTCCCGTGCTCTCGGGCATGGGCAAGAACATGGTGCACTTGCGGCGAAACCAGAACGGGTCAGATCGCAAAGATCTGCAATAACCTGCTGCTGGGAATTTCCATGATCGGCGTCGCCGAAGCGATGAAGCTCGGCGAAACGCTCGGCATCAATCCGACGAAACTGGCGAGCATCGTCAACACGTCGACGGGACGTTGCTGGAGCTCGGATACGTGTAATCCCTATCCGGGAATCGTCGAAACCGCGCCTGCGTCGCGCGGCTATTCGGGCGGCTTCGGCGCGGATCTGATGCTGAAGGATCTGGGTCTCGCCGTCGATGCGGCGCGCGGCGCGAAACAACCGGTTTTCATGGGCGCGCTGGCGCAGCAATTGTATCAGTCGATGAGCCAGCAGGGACTGGGCGGACTCGATTTTTCAGGCATTATCAAACTGTACGCGAAGCACTGAAGCCCGCAAGACAAGTCAAACAGAGTATTGGATTCGGCACGCGTATTGCGTGCCGAATCAGGGCCTTCCGGATGGACTGATTTTCATCGGAAATAACTGCTTTATTCAGTTGCACTGCACAACGAATCGCGCATTGCCGTGCTGGGCGAGACCATCGGGAATACGATGGTTCGCTTTCCCAAAAATTGTCGTATTCTAAAAATACGGCGCATTTGTGCCGTTCAGGCGAACACGCAGGCGGCGTCACCGTGCAGGTAGAACGCCCGTCGTTTTCGGGCAATCAGATGAGGAGTACGCGATGCAAGTAACACGTCACTTAAATATGGAATTGCGGCACGCCACGGTGCCGACTTACGTAGCCAGCTATTTCTTCCCGTTGCTGCTATTGGCATACGAAGCTTGGCGAATGGGGTCTTGGGCCGCGGTAAACGGCTTCAACTTCATGAACTTCAACTCGATGGGTTACGAGTTCGCGTTGATGATCGCCGTCTTCTGTATGCAGATCATCGTGGAAATCGCGTTCCTCGCAGGCGCCGTTCTGACCAAGCACAAGGACGTCGACCACCGACTGGCGAACCTGCTGCTGGGTCTGTTCTGCTCGATGGTGGTGCTGGGTTTCGATCTTGCGCTGCAATACGGTCTGAGCGGAAGCTGAAGCGCGACGGTTGTCGAGTCCGATTCGGAAGACGAAACGCCGGTTGTTCGCAACCGGCGTTTTATTTTTTCTCCGGCGTTCTGAAAAAGCTTCAGCAACCCGCCGCGGTCGGCAGCGCGGGCGGCGTTTCCGAACGTTCCTCGTAGCACTTTCTGTCCGCGTCCTTCAGCGCGCTCGCAGGCCTTCTTCCACCACCGGATGATAGAAGGGCAGCCTGAGCGCCTCGTCCAGCGTCAGCTCCAGTTGCAGCGCCCAGGCGAGCAGGTGACCCAGATGCTCCATCGCCGGACCGCAGCCTTGCGCACCGCGCAGCTTGCTGGTCTTCGCGTCGGCATAGACGTGCAGCAGGCCGCGGTTCTGCCGCATCACGAGGCTGCGGCCCTGATTCTCGAACGACACTTCGCCCGTCACGGTCATCTGCCTGTCGAGATCGTAGTAAGATGCGCCGACGATCGCGACCTGCGGTTCGCTGAACACGATCGAGAAGGACACCTTGCGCCTGATCGCCCGCACGTCGGGGAAGCGCGCCGCGTTGTCGCCGGCGAGCTTGCCTTCGTCGGCGGCGTCGTGAAGCCACGGGCGCGTGCCGTCGCAATCGCCCGCGACGAAGATGTGGCTCCTGCCGCATTGCATCGTCGTTTCGTCGAACAGCGGCACGCCCCTGTCGTTCAGTTCGATGCCGGCATTCTCGAGCGCGAGCGGCTTCAGGTTCGGCGCGCGGCCCGTCGCGGCCAGCACGAGATCGAAGCGTTCGACTCGCTCGCGCCCGTCTGGCGACGTGAAGCGCAGCGTCGGCTGTCCGTCCCGCAGCGACATCTCCTGAAACTTCGCGTCCGGATCGAAGTGGAACTCGTCGGCGAGCGCGGCGGCGAGCGCGTCGCGCACGGGCGTATCGGTCAGCGCCGCGACGCCGCCGCCCTTGCCGAACATGAATGTCTCGACGTCGAGCCGCGCCAGCGCCTGCCCCAGTTCCAGCGCGATCGGCCCCGCGCCGAACACCGCGACGCGCTTCGGCAGCGTGCGCAGCTCGAAGAGATCGTCGCTCGTGATGAGCCGGTCGCCGAAGATCTTCAGCTCGTCGGGCACGCTCGGCGCCGCGCCCGTGGCGATCACGATGCCTTTCGCTTCGACGCGCGTATCGTCCCGACGAGCAGCTGCGTCGGCGCCTCGAAGCGCGCCTGTCCGCACAGGATGATGCCGCCGGGCAGCGCTTCGACTTCGACTTCCTCGAGCACGCCTTTGACGAAGTAATCGCGTTCGCGCCGCACGTAGTCCAGCACGCGCGCGTCATCGGGCTCCAGCGCATGCGTGCCTTCGATGCCGCGCGCCGCGAGCGAGCGCGCGTCGTGCAGGCCGTTGGCGGCTGCGAGCAGCAGCTTGGAGAGCATGCAGCCGGCGCGCGCAGGTCGTGCCGAGCTCGCCGCTTTCGATCAGCACCGCATTCACGCCTGCGAGCCGCGCCGCACGCAACGCGACCATGCCTGCGGTGCCCGCGCCGATCACGGCCACATCCACCTTGATTTCCTTCATCCCGTTCCCCGTCGATTCATGGTCGAAGCGCGTTCAGCCATTGTCCGCGAATCCCGGATAGAGCGTCATGCCGCCGTCGACGAACAGCGTCGTGCCGACCACGTAGTCGCTCTCGTCGGACGCGAGCCAGACCGCCGCCCGGCCGATGTCCTCGACCTCGCCGACGCGCCCGTACGGAATCAGCCTCAGGAGCCGGTCGAGCTTCTCCCGCGTGTCCCGGGTGTCCTGGTTGATCGGCGTGCGGATCGCACCTGGCGCGATGCCGTTTACGCGGATCCGCTGCGGCGCGACTTCCTGCGCGAGCGATTTCATCATCATCTGGATGCCGCCCTTGGACGCCGCGTAGTTCACGTGTCCGGCCCACGGAATCACCTCGTGCACGGAACTCATGCAGATGATCTTCCCGAGCGCCTTCGACACGTTGCGCGGCCCGCGCCGCTCGAACTCGCGCACCGCGCGCCGCGCCGTGAGGAACTGGCCGGTGAGATTCGTTTCGATGACGATGCGCCAGTCGGCGAGCGTGAGCGCCGTGAATTTCGCGTCCTTCTGCAGCCCGGAATTCGCCACGACGATATCGACCGTGCCGTAGCGCTTCACGACGGCGTCGAACATCGCGTCGACCTGCGCTTCGTCGGACACGTCCGCGCCGAGGGCGAACGCCTCGCCGCCTTTCGCCGTGATCGCGGCGGCGAGCTTTTCGGCGGGCTCCGCATGCGAATGATAGTTATAGTTATAGTTGATGGCGACGTGCGCGCCCGCATCGGCGAGCGCCGCGGCGACGCCCGAGCCGATGCCCGAACTCGCGCCCGTGACGAGCGCGATCTGGCCTGCGAGAGGTTTGTGCATGTACGTTTCCGTGTCGGATCGTCTTACCGCCGGAGCAAGGCGCGCGCCCGCGAGGAAAGACGAAGCACGGACGCACCGGCGCTCAGTGGCTGAGCAGCCCCTGATACACCTCCGCATACTTGCGCGCCGCCGCTTCCCAGCTGAAATTCTGACCCATCGCGCGCTTCGCGACCGCCTTCCACTCCGTGCGCCGCGCCTTCAGGGCGAAGGTCCGCCGGATCGCGCCGACGATGCCCGGCAGATCGAACGTATCGAACACGAAGCCGGTGGCGAGATCGTCGGCGAGATTCTCGAGCGAGCAATCGACCACGGTGTCCGCGAGCCCGCCCACGCGATGCACGAGCGGCGGCGAGCCGTACGCGAGCGCGTACAGCTGCGTGAGCCCGCATGGCTCGAAGCGCGACGGCACCATCACGACGTCGCTTCCGGCGATGATCGTGTGCGACAGCGTCTCGTCGAACCCGAGCTCCACCGCGACCGCGCCCGGATGGGACGCCGCCGCGTTCTTCATGCCGGTTTCGAGCGCCGGGTCGCCGGTGCCGAGCACGACGAGCTGCCCGCCGCGTTGCACGATGTCGGGCACGGCCGCGAGCAGCAGGTCGAGACCCTTCTGCTCGGTCAGGCGGCTGACGACGCCGAAGAGCAAGGCGTCGTCGTCGCGCACGAGACCCATGCGCTCCTACAGCGCGGCCTTGCATTTCGACTTGCCCGAAGACGGCTTCGCGGCCGTGTATTTCGACGCGATGGATTCATCGATCGACGGGCTCCAGATCGAATAGTCGACGCCGTTCAGAATGCCGGTGATGTCGTGCGTGCGCGTTTGCAGCAAGCCGTGCAGGCTGGCGCCGTGCGCCTGCGTCTGGATCTCGCGCGCGTAGGTCGGGCTGACCGTCGTGATGCGGCCGGCGTAGTAGAGCCCCGCCTTGAGGAACGAGACGTGGCCGTAGAACTCCACGCCGTCCACCGCGTAGAAGTCGGCCGGCAGTTGCAGCGCGTCGAACGCCGAGGCCGGAAACGTGCCCTGATACGCGAGGTTGTGCACGGTCATCACGTTGCCGACCCTCGGCGCGCCATCGCGCTCGAACGCGCGCAGATACGCGGGCGCGAGACCCGCATGCCAGTCGTGCGCATGCACGATGTGCGGTTTCCACGCCGGATCGGCGCCCGTCGCGATGCGCGCCGCGGCCCAGCCGAGCAGCGCGAAGCGGCGGTCGTTGTCGGCGTACGGGCGAGGCGCGCCGCCTTGAGGAACGAGACGTGGCCGTAGAACTCCACGCCGTCCACCGCGTAGAAGTCGGCCGGCAGTTGCAGCGCGTCGAACGCCGAGGCCGGAAACGTGCCCTGATACGCGAGGTTGTGCACGGTCATCACGTTGCCGACCCTCGGCGCGCCATCGCGCTCGAACGCGCGCAGATACGCGGGCGCGAGACCCGCATGCCAGTCGTGCGCATGCACGATGTGCGGTTTCCACGCCGGATCGGCGCCCGTCGCGATGCGCGCCGCGGCCCAGCCGAGCAGCGCGAAGCGGCGGTCGTTGTCGGCGTACGGGCGAGGCGCGCCGTCGAGATACGAATTGCCCGGACGATCGTAGAACCGGTCCGCGCGTACCACGTACACGACCACGCGGTGCGGCCGCAGCACGCCGCGCTCGAGCGTG
The DNA here is from genome assembly GCA_001189345.1 of Candidatus Paraburkholderia kirkii. Lineage (GTDB taxonomy): Bacteria > Pseudomonadota > Gammaproteobacteria > Burkholderiales > Burkholderiaceae > Caballeronia > Caballeronia kirkii_B. Next base: position 69,587 of record LFKV01000017.1, on the reverse strand, counting down.
ATCTGGCCCGCGCCGAACGCGCTGCCCAGGTCGGCGACCGTCTTGCAGGTCGTCGAGCCCCGCGAGCACCGCCGGAAAGCCCGGCAGCACGACGCGCGCATGCGTGCCCAGTTGCGATTGCGCGGGCGGCAGCGCGCCGACCACGTTGGCGAGGCCGTTGGTTTTCAGCAGCAGATACATTTCTGCTGCGGCATGCAGCACGCATACGGTCATCGGCGCTCCCGTCGGTTTGATTTTCGTGTTCGGCCGGCGCGCCGGCGTCTAACGCTGCGCGAGCCGCTGCAACGCATCGCGCGTGATGAGCGTCACGCCCGAATCCGTGCGGAAGAAGCGCGCGGCGTCGTCGTCCGGATCCTCGCCCACCACAAGCCCTTCGGGCACCGTGCAGCCGCGGTCGACCACGACCCGCTGCAAGCGGCAACTCGGCCCGATCGTCACCTGCGGCAACAAGACTGCCTCATTGATTACAGAACGAGTGCACCCGCACCGCCGACGAAAACACCGACTTCGACACCTGGGATGCCGAGATCACGCAGCCGCCGCACACGAGCAGATTGGTGATCGCGCCTTGCTGGCCGTTCAGGTCGCGCACGAACTTGCCGGGCGGCAGCTGCTCCTATTCCATTGCGTCATTGAATTGGCACTGGTCGAATCCGGCGCGAAGGATCGTCATATTTCCACTTGATCGGCTTCGGGTTCTTGTTGTGTTCGCGGATGTATCGGCATCAGTTTGCGATCCCAATCCTTCACCGAAGTGAAGATGCCGCGAGCGATCACTTCACGCTGAATGCGCGAGAACCAGTTCTCCACCTGGTTGAGCCACGACGAGTTTGTAGCTACTCCAGTGTGTCGAACCGTCGGCGGGTTTGTGCTTGAGGGTGCACTTGAGCACCCGCGCTTCCAGTTTGGCCGGTGGCTGCGTAGGCGCCCGCCCGCGGTGCCGGGCGTACATGCCGGCTAGTCGCTCGCTGAGGAAGCGCCCCGACCAGCGTGCGATGAAGCGCGAATCGCAACCCAGTGTGCGCATGATACTGTCGCGCGATTCGCCGTCCTCGAGCATCAGGATCAACTTTGCGCGTCGCACGTCCGCCGCACGCACCGTTCGGCTGCGCGCCGCCGACAACAGTTGCTCACGTTCGATATCTGTCAGGTTCATTTTGACCCATGACCTGTATCTGAACACAGACAGGGTGCTAATTCAATGTGATCTTCACCTGCGAGATCACCACGAAGACCGTGGCGACCACGAGCGCGAGCGTGGGGCTCTCGAAGACGTGCCGGTACGCGGTGACGTACATGTGAACGGGCACGACGGCGTCGACGGCCCGCACGCCGTCCTCCAGCGCGAGCACGGCGAGTAGGCTTCCCGCCAGCAGCTTCAGTCCGCCCACGATGATCCAGCCGGGACTCGCTATCAGCATCGCGCTCCACCACGAGACACGGTTGCGCGATGTCCTGTCGAGCAGAAAGCGCAGATAGTCGACCTGCTCGCCGATCTGTCCCATGAGTGAGAACAGCACGCCCGCGGCGGCGCCGAAGAGCAGCACGTCGATGCCGCCGCCTTTCGCTTCGGCGGTCGCGGCGAGACCGGGAAACGCGGCCCATCGATGCAGCACGTCCGGGTCCCGCGAAAGGATGAAGGCGAACGGCGCGACGAGCAGGATCGCCCAGAGCGGCTGCGTCCACATCTGCAGCTTGTTGATCAGCGTGACGCCGAAGAACACGAGCGGAATGATCAGCAGCGACGACAGCAGATAGCCGATGACGATGTTGATGCCCGCCGCGAGCTCCAGCGCCTGCGCGAGAATGGCGGCCTCGAGCGCGAAGAAGATAAAGGTGAACGACGCGTAGATCAGCGACGTGATCGTGGAGCCGACGTAGCCGAAGCCCGCGCCGCGCGTGAGCAGGTCGATGTCGACATTGGCCTCGCTCGAGTAATGCGCGATCGGCAGGCTCACGAGAAAGATCAGCGCGCACACGACGAGGATTGCGGGAAACGCGTTATGAAAGCCGAAGCTCAGCGTGATGCTCGCCCCGATGGCTTCGAGCGCGAGAAAGGAAATGCCGCCTATCGCCGTGTTGGCGAGCGTCGAGGGCGACCATCTTCTATAGGAGCTTGCTGCGTAACGCAACGCGTAATCTTCGAGTGTTTCGTTTGCCACCCAGGATTGATAATCGCGCTTGATTCGCATGACGGTTCGCCACCGGATCTGCCTGAAACGAGTTGACGGACGCAGCTTCTGCGTTGCGATCCATTCGATTGGACGATTCGATTATTCGCTCAAAGATGCATTGCCGCAACTTCCCGTCAAGCGCTTGCAGAACGCGTGACCGGGTTTGTGCCGATTGACCCTGCGTGCCCGTCTGCCAACACTGGTGGACGATGCCAGTCCGCGTCGTTGCATCCTTTCCCGACGCCTTCACCTTCCGCATCGGAGCAGGCATGACGCCGCTGATCGCGAGCGCCGTCGCCTCTGTTGCAGGCGACGATCTGGTCTATCGCGTTCACGCAGCATGCGATTCCGATGACGCCTGGTGCGGCGTGCTGGCGCAGATCCGCGAGCGTTTCCGCGTGCGCTGGGCCGCGCTTGTGCGTCATAGCTTCGCAACCCGCCAGGGCTTCGCGCTCTATTCCGCGCCTGTGCGAAGCGCTCTCCAACTATGCGTCGCGCAACCCGTGGTTCCTCTCGAGCGATGCGTATCGCGAAGGCCGCGTGATGGCGGGCGACGAGCTGCTCAGCAACCGCGAACTCGTCAAGACCGATTTCTATCGCGGGCTCCTGCTGCCGCACGGGCTCTATCACAGGCTGTGCGGCGTGATCGCGCGGCGCAGCACGCTCGTCTATTACCTCGACCTGCATCGCGGCCCCGACGAGCCGTGCTTCGGTCCGCGCGAGCGAAACGCATTTGCCGCGCTGCTGCCGCATCTCGCGCTCGATCTCCGCTGGCGCCTGCGCGAGACCGACGACATGATGAATCGCGCACAGGCGCATCGTGAATACGCACGCGCGCGGCGATGCTCGTCGATTCGAATGCGCGCATGGTGTTCGGCCGCGACGGCGCGCAGAACGGGGGCGAGTCCGTGGCGGGCCTGCGTATCGAAGCAGGGCGCATCGCCGCCGCCGCGAGCGCCGACGATCGCGTGCTGCAGGAAGCGATCGCGCGCGCGACGCATGCGTCGGTCGATGCGGACGAGCGCGCGGCGCACGTGCTCTCGCTGTCCGCGCCGGGCCGTTCGGAGCCCGCGGTCATTTCGATTCGCGCCGCCGGTTCCGTGTTCAGCGCGGAGCTCGGCGAAATGCGCAAGCTCGCGATCATCACGGCGCTCAACGCTCCGTCGGAGGACGATCACGCCGATTGCGCATTCGTCCGCCAGTTCGGTCTCAGCCCCGCGCAGGCGCGCATGAGCTCGCTGATCGTCACGGGTCATTCCATCGCAAGCGCGGCGCGCGAGCTTCACGTGTCCGAGAACACCGCGCGCAGCCATCTCAAGCAGATCTTCCAGAAGACCGACACCCACAGCCAGATGGAGCTCGTTCATCTGCACGGCCGCATCTGCCTTTCCGTCTGATCTGAAACCTCACCCATCCGGGTGAGTCGCCATGCCCCGGATGGGCGAATCAAAATCCTCGCGCCAAAATCCTCGCGCTGGGGGATTCGCCGCAGGAGGCGCATCCCTATCATGAGTCGTGTCCCAAGGTCCGCGATGTCGCCGCAGGCATGCAGGCGCCGTGAACGCATTCTGACCGCAGACACCCTGCGCCACAGCTCGCGCGCCATGAGGAGACGACCATGCTGGGTTTGTGTTTGCTTTATGTCGGCGTCGTGCTCTTTTTGAACGGGCTCTGGCTGCTCGGACGGATCGGCGACCGGGAAATACGGGTCATCAATGTCTTCGCGGGCTGCATCACCTTGCTCGCCTCGCTGAAGCTCGCGTTCGGGTCGGCGGCCGACGCCGAATCCATCAAGGCGGCCGCGCTGACGCTGCTCTTCACGTTCACGTACTTCTTTCTGGGTGGCGATCAATCGATACAACGGCGCCGACGGCCGCGGGCTCGGCTGGTTCAGCGTGTTCGTCGCCATCACGATCATTCCGGTCGGCATCGACTCGATCACGCACGCGAGCTCGACGTGGTCCGTCTGGTTCGCGCTGTGCTGGTTCGGCTGGGCGTTTCTGTGGCTGCTGTTCTTCGTGCTGCTCGCGCTGCAGCGTCCCATCGTGAAGCTGGCCGACGCGATCACCGTGATCGCGGGGATTCTGACCGGCTGGCTTCCGGGCTATCTCTTGCTCAACGGCACACTGGGCTGACCGTGCTTCAACCGAAGTGCTGTGTCCATATGCCGGCATACGAGCCGGCCTGATCCGAAGGAGACATTCGTCATGGCTGAAACGCTCATCAAGGTCGACCTGAAGTAGTCCGCATTCGACAACGAGCAGGTGCACAACCGCTGGCACCCCGGCATTCCGATGGCCGCATGGGTCAAGCCCGGCGACGACTTCATTCTGGAGACCTACGACTGGACCGGCGGCTTCATCAAGAACGACGATTCGGCGGACGACGTCCGCGACATCGACCTGTCGATCGTCCACTTTCTCTCGGGACCGGTGGGCGTGCACGGCGTGGCGCCGGGCGATCTGCTGGTGATGGATCTGCTGGACATCGGCGCGAAGCCGGAAAGCCAGTGGGGCTTCAACGGCTTCTTCTCGAAGAAGAACGGCGGCGGTTTCCTGACCGATCACTTCCCGCTCGCGCAGAAATCCATCTGGGATTTTCACGGGTTCTATACGACGTCGCGCCACGTGCCGCAGGTCTCGTTCGCCGGACTGATCCACTCGGGGCTGATCGGCTGACTGCCCGATCCGAAATTGCTCGCCACGTGGAATCAGCGCGAGGTCGATTTCATCAAGACGCAGCCGGATCGCGTGCCGCCGCTCGCGAATCCTCCGTTCGCCGCTACCGCGCACATGGGCAAGATGACGGGCGACGCGCGCGAAAAGGCCGCGGGCGAAGGCGCGCGCACGGTGCCGCCGCGCGAGCATGGCGGCAATTGCGACATCAAGGACCTGTCGCGCGGATCGAAGATATTCTTCCCGGTGTACGTGGACGGCGCGGGCCTGTCGGTCGGCGACCTGCACTTCAGCCAGGGTGACGGCGAGATCACGTTCTGCGGCGCGATCGAAATGGCCGGCTGGGTGCATATGCGCGTGAACGTCATCAAGGACGGCATGGCGAAGTACGGCATCAGGAACCCGATCTTCAAGCCGAGCCCGATCACGCCGCGCTACGACGACTACCTGATCTTCGAGGGCATTTCCGTCGACGAAGCGGGCAAGCAGCATTACCTCGACGTGCATATCGCCTATCGCCAGGCGTGTCTGAACGAGCGACGCCCACTGCACGCCTGCGCGCGCGCCGCGGGAACGCAGCAGCGAGGGAGCGGAAAGTGCGAGCGGCGCCATGCCTGCCTCAACGGTTGGCGAGCGCGGTCGGCTGGCGCGAGGCGGCGAAGTCGAGCACCTGTGCGCCATGTGCGCTCGCCCAGGCCTGCGCGCGATCCTTCAGCAGGAATGCGTTCAACTGGCCGTCGGGGCTCCTGGCGAACCACGCCTGATCGCCCAGCAGCTTGATGTCGCTCTCGCGATCCTGCGCATAGAACGCGCGCACCTGCCTGCCGTCGCGTTCGAGCGCGGCGAGCTCGCGCACGGCCTCTTCCGGCGACGCATAACTGCGCACCCTGGCCTCGCCGCGCACCCAGATTTGCGCGACGCGATCGGTCTTCGCGATCGGCTTGCCGGTCAGCGCGTCGTTCGCGGCGAGCGGCGTCTGCACATAATTGCGCAGCGCGGCTTCGTAGTCGAGATGTTCCGCCTCGAAGGCGGCGCGCAAATAGCGATCGTCGATGAAGATATTCGCGTTCAGGTCGCCGTCGGCGCGCTTGAGCAGCTTGAGCGTGTCGAACGACGTCTGCACCGCGCGGCGATACTCGGGCTTCCAGGCGAGATCGCGCGTCTGCAAGCCGAGTGGGCCGTGGAACAGGTAGTCCACCTCGGGCTCGATGCCCGTGACCTTCGCGATCAGCTCGCTGTATTTCTCGGGCTCGGCCGCGAGCAGGCGATTCGCTTCGATTACCGCGCGCAGATAGGCGACGACGACTTCGGGGTAGGCCTGCGCATATGCCTTCTCCACGAGCGTGCCGTGCAGAGTCGCCGCGCCCGCCTGCGAGCCGTCGTAGATCTTGCGGGCGAAGCCGCGGTAGGGAAACAACTCCGCAAACGGAACGAAGTCAGCGTGCGCGTCGATCTTGTGCGTCTGCAGCGCGGGACCGGCGACTTCCGGCGCCTGCATGACGATGTTCACGTCGCGTTCCGGATCCCACCCCTGCGCCGCGACGGCGCGCAGCAGCATGCCGTGCGCGGTCGAGGCGAACGGCACCGAAATCGTCTTGCCCTTGAGATCGGCGATGGATTGAGCGGGCGAATCCGTCGGCACGACGATGCCGTTGCCGCTGCCGCACACGCTTCCCGACAGTACGCTGATGAAGATGCTGCCCTTGCCCGCCTTCTGATTGGCGACGCCGTTCAGCACGCCGGGGAAGTCCGCCATCGAGCCGAAGTCGAGCTTGCCCGCCACCATTTCGGTGGTGATGGGCGCGCCGCTCGTGAAGTTCTTCCATTGAATGTCGTACTGCGCGTCTTTGTACTTACCCGTCGTGCGGCAGATACTTGTCGAGCAGATGCAGCTCGCGGATCGACGCGCCGCCCGCGGCGGTGTTGATGGTCGTGTCCTGCGTGCCAATGGCCACGCGGATCGTTTCCGCCTGCGCCGCGCCCGCGAAGAGCGCGGCCGCGACGGTCAGCAATAGCGTTCGTTTCATGAGGCGTGTGTCCTTGTCAGCGAAGAAGGTAGGGAATGTCGACGTGCACGGCGTTAGTCGGACAGTCGCGCTCGCATGGCATGCAGTACCAGCATTCGTCGAACTTCATGAAGGCCTTGCCGGTGTCGGGATCGATCGCGAGCAGATCCATCGGGCAGACGTCGATGCAGATCGTGCAGCCCTTGTCGGCAATGCACTTGTCCTCGTCGATCATGACGGGGAGGCTCGAGCGCAGGCGCGCTTCGCGGGGCACGAGGGCCATGTCCTTGTTCTCCTATGCAGCCGCCGGCTGCGGTGTGCGAGCCACGCGCAGGCGCGAATACGCGCCGCGCTCGGACTCGTCGACGGGAACCACATAGGGCTCCACGGGTTTTTTGAACGACGTCATGCGTCCCGCCGCATCCTTCCTGAGATGCGAATGGCAGAACCATTCGTCATCGTTGCGCTCGGGAAAATCGACACGATGGTGGTAGAGCCCCCAGCGGCTCTCCGTGCGATACAGCGAGGCGCGCGGCCATCTCGGCGCAATCGAGAATGGCGGCGACCTCGGCGGCGCGCATCAGCTCGTGCGGATTGGCGGCGCCCAGGCGCTCGACGTCCTCGCGGATCTCCGCGAAGCGCTGCAGGCCGATCTCCATGCGCCGCGTGACCTTCAGCGGCTGGAGATAGTCGTTCACGAAGCGGCGCAGCTTGTATTCGACTTGCGCGGGCGGCAGGCCGCGTTCGCACGACAGCGGCGCGAGCATGCGCTCGCGCTCCTGCTCGACCTGCGACGCATCGAGCGTGGGCGCACGGCCCGCGACGTGTCCGGCTGCGTCTTCTCCGGCTAACCATCCGTAAGTGAACGCGCCCAGCATGTAGTTGTGCGGCACGGCGGCCATGTCGCCCGCCGCATAGAGTCCCTGCACCGACGTGCGCGCGTGCTCGTCCACCCACACGCCCGATGCGCTATGGCCACTGCAAAAGCCGATCTCCGAGATATGCATCTCGATCATGCGCGTGCGGTAGTCGTTGCCGCGGCGCGCGTGAAAGCGTCCGCGGCTCGGGCGCTCGTTGGTGTGCAGGATGGTCTCGATGGTCTGGATGGTTTCCTCGGCGAGATGATCGAGCTTGAGGAACACCGGGCCGTTGCCGCTCTGGAATTCCTGATAGAACTCCCACATCATCTGCCCGCTCCAGTAATCGCATTCGATGAAGCGCTCGCCGCGGCCGTTGGCCGTGTAGCCGCCGAACGGCCCTGTCACGTACGCGCAGGCCGGGCCGTTGTAATCCTTGATGAGCGGATTGATCTGGAAGCATTCGAGGTTCGCGAGCTCGGCGCCGGCGTGGTACGCCATCGCGTAGCTGTCGCCGGCATTGGTCGGATTCTCGTAGGTGCCCATGAGATAGCCCGATGCGGGCAGGCCCAGACGTCCGGCCGCGCCGCAGCAGAGGATCACCGCCCTGGCGCGAATCACGTAGAAGTCGGCGCTGCGGCAATCGAAGCCCATCACGCCGGCGATCTCCCCCTGCGCGCCCGTCGAAGCCGTGTGGCCACGACGCGTTCGTGATCTCGACCCGCACACGCTTCAACTGGCGAAGAGCACCTTCTTGACGTCGTGACCCTCGGGCATGGGCAGCACGTACGCGCCCATGTGATGCACCTTGCGCACCGCATAGTCGCCCGTGTGATCCTTCTCGAACTTCACGCCCCAGCGGTCGAGCTCCTCGATGGTCTTGAAGCTGTGCCGCGCATTAGGCAAGGATGGTGGCCTGATTGACGAGGCCGTTGTTGGCCACGGTGATTTCCTTCGTGTACTGCTCGGGCGTGGCGTGTCCGGGAATGATGGCGTTGTTCAGCCCGTCCATGCCCACCGAGATCGCGCCGCTGCGCTTCACGTGCGCCTTGTCGAGGAGCAGCACGCGCAGGCTCGGATCGCGCTGCTTCGCCTTGATGGCGGCCATCGACCCGGCCGTGCCGCCGCCGACGACGATGTCGTATTCGAGTTCGTGGGTCTGCATGATCTGGTGGCGCAAGGCATGGTCGCACGCTCTCGCACCATGCATTCGATGCGTCGCTTATTATGACAAGTTAGGACCAGATTCTAGAAGCGGGCGAATCCCGAGGGAATCAATTGTTTTTGCTTTGCTTGTGCCGGCTGCGAATAACGCGCACCGGCCCCTGCGCGCCGTTCGCCGGCTGGCCGTCGGCGTCGTGCGCGAGCCGCTCGATGCGCAGCAGCGGCGCGCCTTTTTTCACGTCGAGCGCCTCCGCGATGGCCGGCGCGGCCGCGATGGCGTCGATGGCGAGATCTGCGTGGCCGAGCGGCACGGCGCAATCGTTTTCCAGGATCAGGAAGATGTCGCGCGTCATGTCGCGCGTCGCCAGTTCCGCGCGCTTGCGCTGCCGGCCGAGGGCTTCGGGAAGAAAGGTGACTTCGTACGAAACGGGCTGGCGATTGAGCAGCCGCACGCGATGAATCTCGACGACGTCGCCGCCGCCGGCGAGGCCCAGCCTTGCAGCGACTTCTTCGGGTGCGGGCACGAAGCGGAAATGCACCACGCGATTCACGATCTCGTGCCCGCTCTCCGACATCGCTTCGACGAAGCCCTGCAGCGAGGTCACGTTCTGGAAGGCCTTCGGTTGCGAGACGAACGAGTCCTTGCCGTGCACCTTGAAGATGAGCCCTTCCTTCTGCAGATCGCCGAGCGCCTGACGGATCGTGATGCGACTGACATCGAACATCGCCTGCAGCTCGCTCTCCGAGGGCATGCGGCTGTGCGGCGGATAGCGGCCGTCGAGAATGCCCGCGCGCAACGTGTCCTTGATCTGCGCGTAGAGCGGAATGTGCGAATCGGGCGAGACGGCGGAGCGACGGGTCGGCATGGAGGAGAACGGGGCAGGAAAGCGGGCGGTTCCAGGCGTCCGAAAGCGGCGTGCTGCGATGAGTGCTGGGATTATAGCGGCGCGCGCGGATCGCCCCCCATAAAGAAATGACGAAATATTGGTTAGCGGCCGTCCGGCACTGACCGAGAATGAAGCCTGTTCGATTCACGTCGCAGCGAGGAACGAAAATGAGCGAGCGCAGCGCGGCACATGCACGAGGGGGCGGTTTCGTCGTTATCGTCCGTCACGCTCGTCACCGTGCCCGGCCTTTACGGCAGCGAGGACGCGCACTGGCAGAGCTGGCTCAAGCGCGAGATGCCGTTCGCCCGGCGCGTGGAGCAGCGCAACTGGGACGCGCCTCATCTCGACACCTGGAGCGAGGCCGTGCGCGACGTGCTCACGAGCGTCGAGGGTTCCGTCGTGCTGGCCGCGCACAGCTTCGGCTGTCTCGCGACGGCGCACGCGTGAAGGGCGTGCTGTTCGTCGCCCCCGCGAGTCCCGCGAAGTTCCGTTTCGCGGGCGCGTTCGGTGCGCGTCGTCCCGATACGCTCTCGCTCGTCGTCGGGAGCGAGACGGATCCCTGGATGCCGCTCGACGAAGCGCGCACGCTGGCGCAGCGCTGGAACAGCGCGTTCGTGAATCTCGGGAATGCGGGGCATATCAATACGGCGTCGGGGTTCGGGCCGTGGCCGCTCGCGCGGCACTTCGTCGAGACGCTTGCGCGACGCGCTGCGCCCGAATACGACGAAGAGGATGCGGAGGTGGAGCGACGCGCGTACGGATGACGTCGCTTCGAGAAGAAAGTGTTGCATGAACGGCCGCCTTCGAGCGGCCTTTGTTCGTTGTGCGGTTTTCGTTCCCTGTCACTGGAGAAAAAATGGCGGTACACAAGAACTGTTGATCAACGCTGCAATCGGAATCGCGGGCATGGCGGCCGGCATCGCGCATGCGGACACGACGCTGCTCAACGTGTCGTACGACGTGACGCGCGAGCTCTACAAGGACATCGATTCCGCGTTCGTCGCGGACTACAAGAGCAAGACGGGCGAGACGGTTTCCGTGCGTCAGTCGCACGGGGCATCGAGCGCGCAGGCGCTGTCGGTGACGCAGGGCCTGCAGGCCGACGTCGTGACGATGAACCAGCCCAACGACATCGACCTGCTCGCCGAGCGCGGACAACTCGTGCCCGCCAGCTGGCGCAGCCGCCTGCCCGATTCGAGCGCGCCGTACACCACGACGATGGTGTTCCTCGTCCACAAGGGCAATCCGAAGAACATCAGGGACTGGAGCGACCTCGCGCGGCCCGGCGTGCAGGTGGTGATCGCCAATCCGAAGACGTCGGGCAATGGCCGATACGCCTATGCCTATCTGGCGGCGTGGGGATACAAGAAGCAGCAGGGCGCGACCGACGCTCAGGCGCGGGACTTCGAGAAGGCGATCTTCAGGAACGTACCGGTGCTCGATGCGGGCGGCCGGGGCGCGACGACGACCTTCACGCAGCGCGGCATCAGCGACGTGCTCGTCACCTTCGAGAACGAAGTCGGGCTGATGAGCGCGGGACCCGGCGCGAAGGATTTCGAGGCGGTGTATCCGTCGGTGAACCTGCTGGCGGAGCCGCCGGTTTCCATCGTCGACAAGGTGGTCGACAAGCGCAGCACGCGCAAGGAAGCGCAGGCTTATCTCGACTTCCTGTACACGCCCGCCGCGCAGGAGATCATCGCGCAGCATCATTTGCGTCCGCGCGATGCCACCGTGCTCGCGAAGCATGCCAGCGAATTCAAGGCGCTCAGGACCTTCACCGTCGAGCAGGTGTTCGGCAGCTGGCAGAAGGCGCAGCAGGCGCATTTCGCGGACGGCGGGACGTTCGATCAGATCGTCGCGGACAGGAACTGAGCGTGGACCCGATCCGGGCGGCCGGCGAGCGCCGCCCAGCTGCGCTCAGGTTGCGTTGCGCGGCGCCTGGATCATCTTCCAGCCGTTGCCCGCGGGGTCGCGGAAACCCGCGTCGACGCTGCCGAAGCGATCGACCGGCTCCTGCGTGAATTCCACGCCCTTCGCTTTGAGCCGCTCGTAGCTGGCGCGGCAGTCGCTCACCGAGAGCACGAGCGGCGGCATCGCGCCCTTGGCGACCATCGCGCGCAGGGTCTGCGCGGTGGCCTCGTCGTGGATCGGCGGCCCGGGCGCGAACAGGCCGAGCTGGAAAGAAGGCTGATCCGGATGCTGGACCGTGAGCCACCGATAGGACCCGTTGCGCACGTCCGCATGCACGCGAAAGCCGAGTTTGTCGACGTAGAAGGCAAGCGCTTCGTCCTGATCGTCGACGTACAGGCTCACTACACCGATACCGTCGTTCATGTCGCCTCCCTGGTCGATGGGCGGACTTTATCCTTCTGCGCGCGGCGGCGCTTCTCCAAAACTGCGATCGTGAGGTCGGGACGCTGCGCGGCCTTCAGGACGCAGGCGGGCACGTGGTCGAGCCGGGGCGTTCCGGCGCGTGCTTCGGATCGCATCGCACCGGGGCTCCTGCCGGTGACGTCGCGGAAGATGCGGCCGAAGGTGCCGAGGCTCTCCCAGCCGGTGGCGAAGGCGATTTCCGTGATGCCGAGATCGGTGTCGCGCAGGAGCGTCATGGCCTACACGATGCGCCTCGTTAGCAGATAGGGATGCGGCGGGATGCCGAAGGCCCGCTTGAAGGAGCGCGCGAAATGGGCTTCGGAAACGCCGCTGACCTCGGCCAGGCGCATGACGGGCCAGGCTTCGTGTGAGGCCGCATCCATGCGGTCCTTGGCGCGCAGCAGGCGGCGCAGCAGGGCCGGGTCTTCGAGGGCGCCGCTGGCGGACGGGGCTTTGCGATGAGGCATGAGTTAGAAGGGCGGATGTGTCCGAGTAGTGTAGGCGCGGAAACGCCGCCTGAAACGAAGCGCGCGCATTCGGAATCGCGGCGATCGGGCCGCGCGCGAGCCGCGCCGTCGCCTCGCCGAGGCGCAATTGCTGGCTGCCGAGCCGCGCGCCATACCGCATCCATGTCTCAGCATCTTGCGCGGCGACTGCCAAAAAATTGGCCGTTTCGCCGTATTAGGTGACAAGACAGCGCTTGACCCCAGTCGCTATCCTTTCCCGATTTCCCGGTTTATACGAGAACGATTCTCATTCATGAATTATGGGATCAACTTGACAAAACGAAAGGAACGATGGGATGCGTGATCGGGGAGCCACAGGCGGGAGACGAACCGGCGAACGTGGGAACGGAACGTGTCGGGGGTGTATTCGAGGCAGAAAAAGGGGAGCCGCAAGGGCCGCGTTCTGCTCATGCGTGGCGGTTATGCCGCGGCGCTGTTGTCGTTCGGCATATCGGCGCATGCGCAGGACGCGACCGTCGCGCGCAATCAAAACGCAGACCAGCAACTGAAACCCGTCGTCGTGACATCCGGCCGCTATCGCGAAACGGCGACGAGCCACATCGACGGATACGTGGCGAAGCGCAGCGCAACCGGAACCAAGACCGATACGCCGATCATCGAGACGCCGCAGTCGATCTCCGTGATCACGGCGGACCAGATGCAGGCGCAGACCGTGCAGACCGTGGGTGAGGCATTGCGCTACACGCCCGGCGTGATCGGGGAGCAGTTCGGCGGGCTCGACCAGACCTACGATCAATTCACCGTGCGCGGCTTTCAGAACACGATGCCGTATGTCGACGGGCTCTCGACGCAGACCTTCTTCACCGTGCTCTCGCCGTCCTACGATCCCTATGGACTCGAGCGCATCGACATCCTGCGCGGCCCGGCTTCAGTGCTGTACGGTCAGAACATTCCGGGCGGCATGATCAATCTCGTCACCAAGCGGCCCACCGCCGATCCGCTGCACGAAGCGTCGCTCGAACTGGGCAGCCGCGGGCTCGTCGGCGGGCGCGTCGACCTGGGCGGCCCGGCGAACAGGGACGGCACGCTGTCGTATCGCTTCACGGCCGATGCGAGCAGCGAAAGCACACAGACGGCCTTCGTACAGGACAAGCACGTCTACGTGGCTCCCGCGCTGAGCTGGCGGCCCGACGCCGATACGACCTTCACGGTGCTTTCGCACTTCAGCTATCGCGATACGGGCAATCGCACCAATGACCTGCCCGCGCTCGGCACCCTGTATCCGGGCCCGTATGGCCGCATCGGCACGGGGACCTTCGACGGCGAGCCCGGCTTCAGCCAGTTCAAGCGTACCGAGGCGGCAATCGGCTACGAGTTCGAGCATCGCTTCAGCGATATCCTCACGGTGCGCAAGAACCAGCGCTATCTGCACGCGAATCTCGATCAGCAGACGGTCTGCAACGCGGGCCTTCAAGACGACCTCGCGACCATCGACCGCTACGCGTACGCGGCGAAGGCGCGCGTGGACATCTTCACGGTCGACAATCAGGCGCAACTGAAGTTCGGCACGGGGCCGCTCGAGCATACGGCGCTCGTCGGCCTCGACTACACGCATTCGGTCGATCACTGGGCGGAGCGCGATGCGTCGGAAGTGCCGCCGCTCGATCTGTATGCGCCGGTGTACAGCGGCGTGGGCAGCATCGTGCTGCCCGACGTGGCGGACTTCGCGCAGAAGGACACGCTCAATCAGGTCGGCCTCTACGCGCAGGATCAGATCCGTTTCGGCAAGCTGATCGCAACCCTGGGCGTGCGGCAGGACTGGACCAGCACGCGGCAGTTCGATTCCAGCGCGGGCATCAACGTGGCCGACAACGATGCGAACCGCTCACCTATCGCGGGGGGCTGGTCTATCTATTCGACAGTGGCTTCGCTCCGTACGTGAGCTATTCGACGTCGTTCCAGCCGGGCCTCGGCGTGACCTTCGACAATTCGTCGCTCAAGTCGACGACCGGGTGGAGCGTCGAGGCGGGCGTGAAATTCCAGCCCAAGAACCAGAAGAGCTTCGCGATGCTGTCGGTCTACGAGATCAAGCAGAGGAACGTCGTCGAGCCGGACTTCGATCATCCGGAAGGCAACTTCGTCGTGCAGACGGGCGGCGTTCGCGTACGCGGCGTCGAGCTGTGGGCGTCGCGGATCTCGGCGGCGGGCTGAGCCTGACCGCCGCCTACTCGTACATGGACGGCAAGATCACCGACAGCGATCAAGGCTACGCGGGCAACCGCGCCGCGAACGTGCCGCACAACATGGCGAGCCTGTGGCTCGACAAGACCTTGCAGACGGGGCCGCTCAAGGGGCTCGGCTTCGGCGGCGGCGTGCGCTATATCGGCTCGCAGTTCGGCGTCGGCAATTGCTGATCGAGCGGCAGATAGAAGCGCGGCGCGCCGGTGCCGACGAAGCCCACGACATGATCGATTTCCTCGCGGCCCTTCAGGGCTTCCTTCAGGGCTTCCTCGAGGCGCTTCGCTTCGCGCAGGGTCGCGTCGAACGATGCGCCTTCCGCAGGCGCACGTCGATCAGCAATTCTGGCCGGTCGGAGCTCGGGAAGAACTGCTGCGGCACGAGCGTGAAGCCGGCCATCGCGACGACGAACAGCAAGACGGTGATCGCGAGCACGACGAAGCGCCGCTCGATGCACCAGCCGACCCAGCGGCGCAGACGTCCGTAGAACTTCGTGTCATAGATGTCATGCTCGTGGTCGTCGGGCAGATGCGCTTCCTTCTTCCGCTCCGGCAGCAGCTTGTAGCCGAGCAGCGGAATGAGCACGACTGCCGCGAGCCACGATGCGATCAGCGCGATCGCCGAGACTTCGAAGATCGATCGCGTGTACTCGCCGGTGCTCGACTTGGCGAGCGCGATCGGCAGAAAGCCCGCGACCGTGACGAGCGTGCCAGTGAGCATCGGAAACGCGGTGCTGATGTACGCGAACGCGGCGGTGCGCGCGGTTCCAGCCTTGCTCGAGCTTCACGGCCATCATCTCGACGGCGATGATCGCATCGTCCACCAGCAACCCGAGTGCGAGGATCAGCGTACCGAGCGACACCTTGTGCAGTCCGATGTCGAACAGATACATGAAGAGCGCGGTGACGGCGAGCACGACCGGAATCGGGATCACGACCACCATGCCCGTGCGCACGCCGAGCGATACGAGGCTCACAATCAGCACGATGACGACCGCCTCGGCCACAGCTTCGAGAAAGTCGTCGACCGAATACGAGACCGTGTGCGGCATGCTGGAGACTTCGGTGAGCTTGAGCCCCGCGGGCAGTTGCGCGCGCAGCTCGCCCATGCGCGCATCGAACGACTTGCCGAGACGCACGACGTCCTCGCCCGGCTGCATCGTGATGCCGAGCACGGGCGTGCCCGCCGAGCGCATCTGCGTGGCGGGCGGATCCAGATAGCCGCGCTTGATCGTGGCGATGTCGCCGAGCCTGAACGAGCGGCCGTTCACGTCGATGAGCGTATCGGCGAGCGCATCCACGCTCCTGAACTGGCCGTTCGGGCGCATGAACACGCGGTCGTTGGTTGGGCGTATTGAGCACGCCGCCGGGCGAGACGGCGTTCTGTCCGTCGATGGCCTGCGCGATCTGCTGCGGCGAGATGCCCAGGCGCGTGAGCTGCGTATTGGCGATCTCCACGTAGATGCGCTCTTCCTGATCGCCGAAATAGTCGACCTTCGCGACGCCCGGGACGCGCAGCAGCACGGTGCGCAAGGCATCGGCGTAATCGTGCAGTTGCGCGGGCGAGAAGCCGTCGCCTTCGAGCGCGCAGATGTTGGTGTAGACGTCGCCGAACTCGTCGTTGAAGAACGGCCCTTGCACGCCGGGCGGCAGGATCGCGGCGATATCGCCCACTTTCTTGCGGATCTGATACCACTCCTCGGGCACGTCCTTCGTGGGCGCCGAGTCCTTCATCTGGAAGAACGGCAGCGATTCGCCCGGGCGGGAATAGCTGCGCATGAAATCCGTGTAGGGCGTTTCCTGCAGCTTGCGCGCGATGCGGTCGGTCACTTCCTCCTGCACCTGGCGCGCGGTGGCGCCGGGCCAGAAGGTGCGGATGACCATCACGCGGACGTGAACGGCGGGTCTTCCGATTGCGCGAGCCGCGTATACGCAAGGATGCCGAAGATCGTCGCCATCGCGATCAGGAAAACGACCAGCGCGCGATGCCGCAGCGCCCACGCCGACAGGTTGAAGCGGCCTTCCTCGTGGCGACGGGCGCTGTCTTCTCCGGAAGCGGGATCGTGCGTCGTGCTCATGAGGCGAAGTCCTCGGGATGCAGCGGCGCCACGACGCGCACCTTTTCGCCCGCCGTTACCGTGTGCACGCCTTGCCACACGACGCGCTCGCCCGCCTCGATACCGCTTGCGATCGTCACCGTGCGCTCGCCGTAGCGGGCGACTTCGACGCGCCGCAGTTCGAGCGCATCGCCGGGCTGCTTCACGATCCATACGGCGGGATGCCCGTTGTCGTGGAAAAGCGCCGTGGACGGAACGGTGAACGCGCCCTGCGCGACATTCGCCGGCGAGAACCCGACATCGGCCGTCATGCCGAGGCGCACGTCGGGAGTGGGTACTTCGAGCGTGAGCTTCGCGTGCCAGGTGCGGCTTTGCGTATCGGCCGCGGGCGAGAGCTCGCGCACGCGCGCCCTGAAGGTCCGCGCGGGCAGGGCCGCGAGCTTCACGCTCGCCTCCTTGCCGACGACGAACGCCGCGAGGGCGGCTTCGGGCACGTCGCAGATCACGTCGATGTCGCCGCTCCATGCGAGCGCGTAGACGGCCTGGCCCGCGCTCACGTTCTGCCCGGTGTCGGCCTGTTCCGCCGTGATGACGCCCGCGTGGTCGGCCGTGAGCGTCGCGTAGCGCAATTGATCGGCGGCGAGCCTCGCCTGCTGCTGCGCCTGATTGCGCTGTGCGAGCGCGGCGGCGTAGGCGTTTTGCGTTTGCTCGAGTTGCGCGGGCGCTATCAGGCTTTCGGCGGCCTGCGCGCGGTCGCGGTCGAGCTGCTGATTCGCGTAGACGAGCTGATGCTCGGCGGCGTCGAGCTGTGCGCGGGCGCTCGCGCTGTTCTTTTCGGCATCGGCAGGATCGAGGCGGGCGACGACCTGTCCGGCCTTCACGCTGTCGCCGAGGCGCACGCGTCGCTCGAGAATCTTGCCGCCGATGCGGAAGGACAGCGGCGTCGAATAGCGCGACTGGATCTGACCGGGCAGCGTGGACGTGTTCGCCGATCCGTCGGCTTTCGCCTCGACCGCCACGACTGGGCGCGGCGGCCTCGTGACGCTGACAGGCGACGAGCGAAACGCAGACGATTGGCAGAAATGCCGCGCGCACGACGACCGGCGCGGGGAAAGGGAAGAGCTTCACAGAGGAACCTCGGCGCCCGCAGGGGCATGGGTGCGTGCGCCTCAAATCCAGACGCGCCGCTCATGGGCGAAGCAAGGAAACGGGATGTCCGGCGAGCGATTTCGAGAAACGAGCGAGAGAGGACTCGATCATGCAGCGACCTGAAAGCCCCGTCCGACAAGGGTTTCGATGCTCCGAACCTGAGTACCAGGTGAATTCTAATACATAGTTGGTATTCGAATGCAAAGCCGCATTTGCAAGCGCGTCGATGCTGCACTTCGTGCATGAAACCAGTCCGTCTCACCCGCGAGCAGAGCCGTGACCAGACGCGCCAGCGTCTGCTCGACGCTGCGCAGGCGGTTTTCACGAAGAAGGGATTCGGCGCGGCGAGCGTCGAGGATGTGGCCGCCGACGCGGGCTATACGCGCGGCGCGTTCTATTCGAACTTCGGCAGCAAGGCCGAGTTGCTGCTCGAAGTGCTCAAGCGCGATCACGACACCATCATGCAGCGCCTCTCGACCATCTTCGAGGACGGCGAGGCCTCGCGCGCCGACATGGAAGCGCGCGTGCTGCAGTACTACAGCTAGTGCTATCAGGACAACGCGTGCTTTCTGCTGTGGGTCGAAGCGAAGCTGCACGCGAGCCGCGACGCGAAGTTCCGCGCGAGCTTCAACGCGCTCATGCGCGAGTTGCGGCAGACGACCACCGATTACATCGAGGCGTTCTCGGCGCGCGTGGGCACGCCGCTCACCATGCCCGCGGAGCAGATGGCGCTGGGGCTGATCGCGCTGTGCGACGGCGTGCATCTTCTATTCGTCGGACCCGCAATCGGTGCCGGCGCAGTTCGCGCAGGACGTGCTGGCGCAGTTTTTCAGGCGTGTCGCCCTGGGCGGCGGCGCTGAATGAGGCGTCCTGGCTCGCCGGCGAGATAGCGCCGCGACGATTCGCCGGTCACTTGTCGGGCGCATGGCGCCGAACCTGCCCGTCGTGCAGCCTCATGGAGGCGGCGAAATCAAGAATCGATTCCGCCACTGAAGTGGCTGATTTACCACGAGCGCAACGATCAAGGAATGATTTTTTGACAAAGCGCGTACCATTACGGCGTACGGTCGGGAATCACCTCTAGCGTTTCGCAGTCGTTCTATGACACGCCTTATCCGGAAGGTCTGGATCGCCGGCGTCGTTTTACTCGTCGGCGGTTCTGCGTCAGCCAATGAGCAGGCTCGTTTGCTTCCGCTGGAACGAGCTGCGGCGGGTATGGTGTTCTTTCCGTATCCCGCCGTTGTCTCGACGGCCGGCGCGCCGCTCAGCCGGTCCGTACATTCCCGCTTCCATTACAGAGGCGCCGCGAAGCCCGCGAGTGTGGCAGCCCTGTCAGGTACAGGTCTTGATCTTCGTTTCGATCCGGATCACGTAAATCGGCAATATTCGCAAGTCCCTTCCTCCTATTCCTTCCAGAATCCGGAAAAATCGCGAAACGATTTGACGAGCGAAGATGACGAATGGCATTTTCAGGCCAATCCGCAACTCGGCGTGAATCACGAGCACGAAAAAGGCATGACGTTCTCGGTGCGCCGCGGATTTTGAATGGCCGCGCTGGCGTTCACTTCGTATCGGGTCTTCGAGTCGTGTTGCTATTGCACTGCGTCATTGAATTAGCACCCTGTCTGTGTTCAGATACAGGTCATGGGTCAAAATGAACCTGACAGATATCGAACGTGAGCAACTGTTGTCGGCGGCGCGCAGCCGAACGGTGCGTGCGGCGGACGTGCGACGCGCAAAGTTGATCCTGATGCTCGAGGACGGCGAATCGCGCGACAGTATCATGCGCACACTGGGTTGCGATTCGCGCTTCATCGCACGCTGGTCGGGGCGCTTCCTCAGCGAGCGACTAGCCGGCATGTACGCCCGGCACCGCGGGCGGGCGCCTACGCAGCCACCGGCCAAACTGGAAGCGCGGGTGCTCAAGTGCACCCTCAAGCACAAACCCGCCGACGGTTCGACACACTGGAGTAGCTACAAGCTCGCAGCAGAACTCGGCGACGTATCGGTCTCGGCCGTGCAGCGCATCTGGCGCAAGCACGGCATCAAGCCGCAGCAGTTGGAGCGGCACATGGTCTCCAACGACCCGGACTTCGAGACCAAGGCAGCCGACGTGATCGGGCTGTACCTGAACCCGCCGGCGCACGCAGCGGTGTTCTGCGTGGACGAGAAGACCGCGATCCAGGCACTCGATCGCAAGGACCGTATGCTGCCGCTGTCGCCCGGGCGCGCCGAGAGTCACGGCTTCGAGTACAAGCGCAACGGCACGCTCAGCCTGTTCGCGGCGTTCAATACTGCCACCGGCGAGGTGCTGGGCAAGACGGTGGCGCGCCACACCAGCGAGCAGTTCGTGGCCTTCCTGACCGACGTCGTCGCCAGCCAGCCCAAACGCCGGGAAATCCACGCGATCTGCGACAACGTCAGCAGCCATAAGACGCAGCGGGTTGCCGACTTCCTTGATGCGCAGCGCAACGTGCACCTGCACTTCACGCCGACCTACTCGTCGTGGCTCAACCAGGTGGAGAACTGGTTCTCGCGCATTCAGCGTGAAGTGATCGCTCGCGGCATCTTCACTTCGGTGAAGGATTGGGATCGCAAACTGATGCCGATACATCCGCGAACACAACAAGAACCCGAAACCGATCAAGTGGAAATATGACGATCCTTCGCGCCGGATTCGACCAGTGCCAATTCAATGACGCAATGGAATAGTATGTATTGTACGCTGTCTTTGCGGATGGCCGCCGCGGACCTCAGTCGAGCGGCGCCGAACGCAGGTTGCTCACCTGCTGCGGCGACACCGGCGTGCCGTGGTTGCCCCACGACATACGGATGTACGTCACGACGGCAGCGACTTCCGTATCCGACAGCGACTGTGCGAACGGCGGCATGCCGTGCGGCATCGGATTGCCTTCCGTGCTCGGCGGATAGCCGCCGTTGAGCGTCATGCGGATCGGGTTGACAGCCGACGGCATCTGGATCGACTGGTTGTTGGCCAGCGGCGGATACGCCAGCGGCTTGCCCAGACCGTTTTCCTGATGGCACTTCGCGCAGTTCTCGGTGTAGACCTTCTTGCCCAGCGTAAGCAACTCGCCGCCGAACTTCTCGGACGTCTCGAGCTGCATGACTTCCGGCGCTTCCTTCTTCTGCGGGATCGACTTGAGATAGGTCGAGATCGCGTTGATGTCAGCGTCGTTCATGTACTGCAGGCTGTTGTGGACCACTTCGGCCATCGGGCCGAACACCGCGCCGCGCTGCGACACGCCGGTCTTCAGCAGATCGTTGATGTCCTTCAGGTCCCAGTCGCCGAGGCCCGCTTCCTTGTTCGACGTGAGCGACGGCGCGTACCAGTTCTGCAGCGGGATCAGGCCGCCCGCGAAGGCCGCCGAGCTGACCGGGCCGCCCATCGCGTTGATCGAGGTGTGGCACATGCCGCAGTGGCCGAGACCTTCGACCAGATACGCGCCGCGGTTCCATTCGACCGACTTGGTCGGATCCGGCTTGTACTCGCCTTCGGTGAAGAACAGCGTGCGCCAGCCGATCAGCAGATTGCGGTTGTTGAACGGGAAGCGCAGTTTATGCAGACGGCTCGGTTCCGAAACCAGCGGGACCGAGCGCAGATAGGCGTAGATCGCGTCGGAGTCGGTGCGCGTGACCTTCGTGTAGCTGGTGAACGGGAAGCCGGGGTAGAGCAGGCTGCCGTCCTTCGAGCGGCCCGTGTGCATCGCGCGGTAGAAGTCATCGGAGGTCCACTTGCCGATGCCGTACTGATCGTCCGGCGTGATGTTCGGCGTGAACATGGTGCCGAAGGGCGTGGCCATCGGCAGGCCGCCCGCGAATTGCTTACCGCCGCGCACCGTGTGGCACGCGATGCAGTCGCCGGCGCGCGCGAGGTACTCGCCTTGCTTGATGAGCGCGGCCTTGTCGGCCGGCGTCGCCGCGACGGCGCCGCCCGAGTGCAGGTTGTCGCCGCCCGACCAGAGGACGGCGCCGGCTGCGACGGCTGCCACCACGACAGCCGAGGAAAGTACGAACAGGGACTTACGTTTCATTTTGTTGTCGCTCCAGACGCCTTATTGCGGTCCGCTGCCGCACTTGAGCGGCATCTTCAACGAGCCAGCGGGCGCGGGCACCGGGTTGGCGGGTGCGGTTTGCGTAGAGAGCCATGCGGCGACGGCGGTCACGTCGTCGTCCGTCAGGCGCGAGGCGATCTGCTGCATGCAGTCGGGGGCCTTGGCGTGGCGCGTGCCCGACTTCCATGCGCCGACTTGCGCGCTGATGTAGTCCGAGTGCAGGCCGACGAGACCCGGGATGGCCGGCTGCATGCCGGTGAGACCCTTGCCGTGGCAGGCCGCGCAAGCGGGGATGTTCTTCGAGGCGTCGCCGTTCAGCACGATCTGCTGGCCGCGCGCGAGCATGGTGGCCGAGACGTTGGCCTTGGCCGGCTGCGGATACGGAGGACGCTGGTTCGAGAAGTACGTCGCGATCTGATGAAGATAGTCGTCCGAGAGATTCGTGACGAGGTAGTTCATCGGCGGATACTTGCGCCGGCCTTCGCGGAAATTCTGGAGCTGGTTGTACAGATAGTCGGCCGGTTTGCCGGCAAGACGCGGGAAGTAGTCGTTGTCGGTGCCTTCTCCGTGAACACCGTGGCACGCCGTGCAGCCTTGCACGCGCGCGGCCATCGTGTCAGGGGCGATCGGCTGGTTTTGCGCCTGCGCGGCGGAGCTGAAAACGCCGGCGCCGCCTACCAGGGCCGAGGCGAAAGCCAAAGCGAGCAGCGGACGAAAAATGCGTCTTGAAAACACGCGACACTCCATGAAATTCGGGGACCTGCCGAGCTTCGTGCGGCTCGGTGCGAAGGTGGCGAACCACGGCCACAGTGGTTCGACGAGCCTCTGATGCGACGCGGCATTCTATCATCGATGCATGATGATAACTATTTGACACAATCCGGCCCGAAGTCCTGTTGCAGCGCATTCGCGACAATATGCCGCGCGACTGTTGACCGCTCGCGGAGAACGTCTTTGTCTTTCGACAAAGACTCGATTCGAAACGCCTGCCCGACGTGCTCCATGCAGTTTCGGAAGCGCCCGGCGAAATTTCAAGGCGTTTCGCTCGCAATCGATGCTGTGCTGCACCGTGCGCATGCGCGTTCGAGTTCGTTTAGACTCCGCAGGTTTTCTTTGACGACCCTCTCTTCGGCCATGCGCGTTCATCCCGCGGCCGATCCTCCATGATGAGCGACGATTCCCTCTGGTTCGCGCAGGTCGGCTTCGCGTGCGCGCTCGGCACGCTGATCCTCGATGGCTGGCTGTGCGGCGAACAGGCGTTCGCGCCGGTTTCGCCCGCGCGGTCCGGCTGGCGGCGTGCGCGCCGCGCCGGGACGGCAGCCGCGATCGCGCTGGTGCTCTGCAACTTCGTTTCGCTGTGGCTGCAGTCCGCGGCGATGAGCGGCGCGCCGATCACGCAGGCCGGTGCGTCGCTGTGGCTTGTCGCGACGGCCACGCATGCGGGCATCGGCTGGTCTGTCGGCCTCGCGGGCAGCGTGCTCCTGCTGCTGGCAGCCGCGCCCGGCGGACCGCTCTCGGCGGCGCGGATCGGTTTCGCGATGCTCGCGGTGCTGATCGTCGCGGCGGGCAAGTCGGCGGTCGGCCATGCCGCCGATGCCGGCGCGTTTTCCTTCGCCGAAGCGGTCCAGGCGCTGTATCTGCTCGCGACCCGCCGCGTGGTGCGGCATCGTCGTCGCGGGCGCGTTCGTGCTGCCCGCGCAGGATATGTCTCGGTGGCGCGGGCGTTCCTGATCCGCACGGTCGCGCGCATGTCGCATGCGGCGGCGGTCACGGTGGCGGATCGCGACGGGTGCGTTCAACGCGTGGCGAGGCGCCGGCGGCTCGCCCGCGGTGCTGACGGCGAGCGCTTGGAGACACGCGCTGCTCGTGAAAGCCGTGCTGATCTCGGCGGCGCTTGCGTTCGGCGCGCTGAACCGCTGGTCGGCGCTGCCGCGACTGCAACGCAGTGCATCGACGATGGATGCGCACACCGTTATCAACATCAATCAACATCATGCGCATCGAGGCCGTGATGATGGCGGGCGTGTTCGTGGCGGCCGCCGTATTGTCGCACAGCGTGCCGGGATCCGCCGCGGCGGGATGACGTGCGTTCGGGACTCGAACGGCCAGTTGCTCCGGATCCCTAAGCAAACCGGATGGTTGCGAAGCACGCTACACGTGCGGTGACGCGGGAGAGAACGTGCCCGTCATTCGTACCCGAGTTTGTGACTAACGATCGGCGCACAGAAGAGTGCGACCCCGCATCCGATGACCTTCCCTTGAAGCTCGACCAGCGCGGTATGCGAATCCGCGAAAAAGATCACTTCGAGCAACTGCGGCAGGCAGAACAGCGCCGCCGCACCGATGAACCCGCGCGTCACGACCGCAATGCGCCAGCCATGCCGCGCGCCGAGCCCCGCGGCCACCACGCGCGCCACGCCTAACTCGACGAGCGAGCCGACCGCCAGCTGGGCCCGGACGTATCCACCGGGAAGGACGCGCCACATGATTTTCTCGCTCTTTTTCTTGTGTGACTGTAGGCAAGGATACACGCAAGAAGCTCGCCAGTATGTACGAGATAGCGCCATCATAAGCAGGAATCTTTGGGGGCCGTCCGGCGAGTCGTCAGAATGTGTGTTCGGGACCGGGGAAGCTGCCGTCCTTCACCGCGCGCACGTATGCTTCGACGCCCGCGAAAATGTTCGGCTGCCCCTGCATGAAATCCTTGACGAAGCGCGGCCGCTTGCCATGGAAGATGCCGAGCATGTCATGCAGCACGAGCACCTGTCCCGAGCAGTCGACGCCCGCGCCGATGCCGATCGTCGGAATCGCAAGCGTCTGCGTGACTTCACGCGCGAGCAGCGTCGGCACCGCCTCGATCACGAGCAGTTGCGCGCCCGCCTCCTGCAGCGCGAGGGCGTCGCGCTTCATCTGTTCGGCCGCCGCTTCCGATTTGCCCTGCACCTTGAAGCCGCCGAACGCATGCACGGACTGCGGCGTGAGCCCGACGTGCCCGCACACCGGAATCGAGCGCTCGACGAGAAAGCGCACCGTTTCGGCGAGCCATTCGCCGCCTTCGATCTTGACCATCTGCGCGCCGGCGCGCATCAGCTGCACGGCGTTCGCGTAGGCGTCCTCCTTCGAGCCGATCGTGCCGAACGGCATGTCCGCGACGATGAGCGCGCTCCGGCTGCCGCGCGCGACCGAGGCCGTGTGATACGCGATGTCGTTCAGCGTGACGAGCAGCGTCGTGCCATGCCCTTGCAGCACGTTGCCGAGCGAATCGCCGATCAGCAGGACGTCGACGCCCGCGCGCTCGAGCAACGCGGCGAAGCTCGCGTCATAGCATGTCAGCATCGCGATGCGTTCGCCCGCCTCGCGCATGGCCTGGAGCTTGGGGACGGTGATCGTCGAGCGATTCGTTTCCTGCAGATACGTCATGATCGTTTCACTGGAGAGTGCGTGCGCCCGATGATAGACTCAGGCCGACACGCCTTTGACAAAGAATTCCTTGCGTCCGCGCATCGTCTCGATGCGTTCGACGAGTAAGGCGAGATCCTCATCCGATGCGAGCGGATTCAGATGCTCCGCGTTCACGGTGAGCAGCGGCGTCGCGTCGTAGTGATAGAAGAACTCGTTATAGGCGTCGCACAGCGCGCGCAGATACGAGTCCGAGATTTGCAGCTCCATCGGCAGCGCGCGTTTCTGGATGCGCGAGAACAGCACTTCCGGGCTCGCCTGCAGGTAGATGACGAGATCGGGCGCGGGTCCGTTCGCGCGAACGCGGCGCGCGACATCCTCGTACAGCTGGAACTCGTCGTCGGGCAGCGTGAGGCGCGCGAACAGCTCGCTCTTCTGCGTGAGGAAGTCCGTCATCAGCGGGGCGCCGCTCGCCACGATATCGGCAGCTTCGCGCGCCTGCGAGGCACGCTGCAGCGCGAAGTTCAACTGCGTCGCAAGGACATGACGCGTGGTGTCGCGATAGAAGCACTCGAGAAACGGATTGTCCTGCGGGCGCTCGAAGAGCGTGCGCATCGACCAGCGTTCGGCGAGCAGCGTCGCGAGCGTGGTATTGCCCACGCCGATCGGGCCCTCGATCGCGATATAGCGGTGCGGCGGCCGCAACTGCGGCGCGGTGACGGTGAGTGGCGGAACGCTCATCGGCAATCTGTCTTGTTGGAGGTGACTGGCGTCGTGGCCGCGCCGCGCGTCTGCGGGCCCGCCATGCACTGGCAGTGGGCGACCTTCTCGATGCGCTGATCGGTGACGCCCGCGATGAATGAATCCGCGCGGCCGCGTTGAGGAAGAATGAGATCGGGTTCGAGCTCGATGAGCGGTACGAGCACGAAGGCGCGCTCGGTCATGCGCGGATGCGGCACGACGAGATCCGCTTCGTCGATGCTCGATGCGCCGTAGAGCAAGATGTCGAGATCGAGCGTGCGGGGCGCATTGCGATACGGCCGCTCGCGCCCGAACTGCTGCTCGATGCCGTGGCACAGGCGCAGGAGCGATCGCGCGGGCAGGCTCGTCTCGAGCTTGACGACGCAGTTGAAGTAGTCGTCGCCCGATGCCTCGACCGGCGCGGTGCGATAGACGCTCGATTTCGCGAGCACAGTGATCGTGTGCTGCTGGGCGAGACACACGACTGCGTCTTTCAGGGTCTGGCGCGCATCGCCGAGATTCGCTCCCAGGCCCAGATAAGCAATCGTCATGGCAGAAGTCCTACGCGTAGGTTGCAGCGAAAAGCGGAGAAGCACGAAAGCACGTCGCTCTCCGCTACTGTAACCAAAACCGGCCTTATTCGTTGTCCGCGTCTTCGCGCTTCGGGACGGCGCTCGATACCGCGTCGCCGTCGTCGCTTCGCTCCGCTTGCGCGCCGGGCGCTGCCGCATCGCCCGAACGACGCCTGGCGCCGCTGCTGCGGCGACGCCGCTTCTTCGGCGCGCTGCGTTCCTTTCCTCCTTGCGCGAGCAGGGCTTCGCGCGCGGCGTGATCGCCGTTCACGAAGTCAGTCCACCATTGACCGACCTCGGCGTCGAGTTCACTCGATTCGCTACGCAGTAGCAGGAAATCATACCCCGCTCTGAATCTTTGGTGTTCCAGCAGCTTCAACGCGCTGCGGCCGCGTTTTTCCAGTCGGTGCTGAAGACCCCAGATCTCGCGCATGTCCGACGAGTAGCGCTTGTGGATCGCGAGCTTCTCGGTCTGCATGTCGAGGACGTCGTCCATCGCGCGATGCAGCGCCGGCACCGGATATTCGCCGTTCGCGGTGTATTGCTGCCAGCGCGTCTGTACGTCGTGCCACAGCAAGGTGGCGAACAGAAAGCCCGGCGAAACGGGCTTGCCCGTGCGCACGCGCTCGTCGGTGCTGGTGAGCGCAAGCGTGACGAACTTCTCGCCGTGCGGCTGCTCGAGCACGACATCGAGCAGGGGCAGCACGCCATAATGCAGGCCTTCCTGACGCAGCCGCGTGAGGCACGCGAGCGCATGACCGGACAGCAGCAGCTTCAGCATCTCGTCGAAGAGACGCGCGGCCGGCACGTTGTTCATCAGGTCGGCGAGTTCCCGGATCGGCGCGCGCGTCGCCTCGTCGATCTCGAAGCCGAGCTTCGCCGCGAAGCGCACCACGCGCAGCATGCGCACCGGGTCTTCGCGATAGCGCGTGGCCGGATCGCCGATCATGCGGAGCAGGCGCGCGCGGATATCGGCCATGCCGTCGTGATAGTCCAGCACGGTCTGCGTGGCCGGATCGTAGTACATCGCGTTGATGGTGAAGTCGCGGCGCGTGGCGTCCTCGTGCTGCTCGCCCCAGACGTTGTCGCGCAGCACGCGGCCGCTCGCATCGACGGCGTGCGTGCGGTTGTCGAGCTCGCCGCGCTTCAGGCGGCGCGGCGGTTCCGCCGCCGTTTCCGCCGGCGGCGCGTCCATCAGCGCGCGGAAGGTCGACGTCTCGATAATTTCCTGCCCGAACTGCACGTGCACGATCTGAAAGCGCCGCCCGATGATGCGCGCGCGGCGAAAGAGCTTCTGCACCTGGTCGGGCGTCGCGTCGGTGGCGACGTCGAAGTCCTTGGGCGCCACGCCGAGCAGCAGATCGCGCACCGCGCCGCCGACGATGAACGCGCGATGCCCCGCGTGCTGCAGGCCGTCGGTCACGCGGATGGCGTTCTTCGAGATCAGCGACGGATCTATGCCGTGAATGTCCGAAGACAGGATGACCGGCACGTTCGGGTCGCGCTTCGCGGGCGCGGCGGCTTTCTTGCGCGTGCTCTTGCGGGCGGGTTTCGCGGCGAGCGAAGTAGTCGGATTGTCGTTGGCCGCGGCGCTTTCTTGCCCGAACAGCTTGCGGATGAGTTTTTTAATCACGTGTGTTGAAGAGATTCAGGATGCGCCAGCCTTTGGCTTGCGCATGCGCGCGCAGGGTGTCGTCCGGATTGGTGGCGACGGGGTCGGTGACGCGCTCGAGGAGCGGGATGTCGTTGTGCGAGTCGCTGTAGAAATAGCTGTGCTTGAAGTCCGCGAGCTTCTTGCCGAGCGACGCGAGCCATTGCTCCACGCGCACGATCTTGCCTTCGCGATAGCTCGGCGTGCCGGTCGGCCGGCTGGTGAGCGCGCCTTGCGGATGATTGCCGACCGTCTCGACTTCGCATGCGATGAGCGTTTCGATGCCGAATGCGTCCGCGATCGGCGCGGTGATGAACGCGTTGGTCGCGGTGACGAGACAGCAGAGATCGCCGTTGTCCTGATGCTCGCGCACGAGCGTGACCGCGGCCGGCACGATGCGCGGATTGATCACCTCGCGCATGAACTGCGCGTTCCAGTCGGTAAGCTGCTCGCGCGAGTATTTCGCGAGCGGCGCGAGCATCGCGTGCAGATAGGCGTTGATGTCGAGCCCGCCCGCCTTGTAATCAGCGTAAAAGACGTCGTTCTGACGCGCGAAGGAATCCGCGTCGACGATGCCGAGCTTCACCATGAAGCGCCCCCATTCGTGGTCGCTGTCGGTGGGAATGAGCGTGTGATCGAGATCAAAGAGGGCGAGGTTCATGGGTGCGCATTCTACTTGAAGCGGGTCGGATCGTTGTCCGGCGCGGCCGGGCCGGAATCGGGATCGAGCGGATCGCCCAGGAGGTCGGTAGGCCGGGCGGGCGCGTCCTCGGCGGTTACGGAAACGAGCGGCGCGGCACGCCCGCTCTGCTGGAGCATCGCGCGCAGGAGCGGGCGCGTCACGGCACGCTTTTGCTCCAGCGAGAAACGGTCGAGCTCGTCGAGCAGGGCCATGAGGCTCGGCATGTCGCGGCGGAAGTGCGTGAGCAGATAGCCGGGCACGTCGTCCGACAGCACGATGCCGCGCTCGCGCGCCGCGTGTTTCAGCACCGACGCCTTGGCTTCGTCCGAGAGCGGCTGCAGATGGAACACCAGACCCCAGCCGAGCCGCGTGCGCAGGTCTTCGCGCACGGTGAGCGCGAGCGGCGCGTCGTTGCCGGTGGCGACGAGGGCGCTCGTCGGGTGCGCGCGCACCTCGTTGAAGAGATTGAAGAGCGCGATCTGCTGCGCCGGCGCAAGGCGATCGCAATCGTCGATGGCGTAGAGCGTCACGCGCGGATCGAAGCCGAACGCGTTGAGCGCGCTTTGCGGGCTCAGATAGCGCCCGTGGCCGTTCGCCTCGTGCGTGAGCGCCTGCAGCAGATGGCTGCAGCCGCTGCCCGGCTCGCCCCAGACGTAGAACGTGCGGTCCGCGACCGGCCCGGCTGCGAGCGCGCCTTCGAGCTCGCGCAGCCGCGAGATCAGCTCGTGATTGCCGGCGGCGAAGAAATTGTCGAAGGTGGCGGGCGGCGGCGTGCCGAGATCGAGCGTCAGTTGGCGTTGCACGGGAGATCGGTTTCGTCGGGCCTTGGGTTGGGCGTATCTTGAAAACGGGCGGATGAGCCGCGCGATCGCGCGCGAAGCCGCTGCCGGCAACCATACGCGCTTTTCGCGGCCGCGCTCGTTTGGTCACCCCCTGGATCTCGAAAAGAGCGTCGTCGTGGTTTTTCTCGCGCGCGGGAAATCCGGTCGTCGGGTCATCATCGGGTAAAATCGCATTTTACCGACCTGCTCGCACTCCCCCCATGAATCAACCGAAATCCGCCTCCGGCGCCCAGGGTTTGTCGTATCGCGACGCGGGCGTGGACATCGACGCGGGCGACGCGCTTGTCGATCGCATCAAGCCGTTTGCCAAAAAGACGTTGCGCGACGGCGTGCTGGGCGGCATCGGCGGATTCGGCGCGCTGTTCGAGGTGCCGAAGAAGTACAAGGAGCCGGTGCTCGTGTCGGGCACGGACGGCGTCGGCACGAAGCTGCGTCTGGCGTTCACGCTGAACCGCCACGACACCGTCGGCCAGGATCTCGTCGCGATGAGCGTGAACGACATCCTCGTGCAGGGCGCCGAGCCGCTCTTCTTCCTCGATTATTTCGCGTGCGGCAAGCTGGACGTCGACACGGCCGCCGACGTCGTGAAGGGCATCGCGCAGGGTTGCGAGCTGGCGGGCTGCGCGCTGATCGGCGGCGAGACGGCGGAAATGCCGGGCATGTATCCGGACGGCGAATACGATCTCGCGGGCTTTGCGGTCGGCGCGGTGGAGAAGAGCCGGATCATCGACGGCAGCACCATCAAGCCGGGCGACCTCGTGCTGGGGCTTGCCTCGAGCGGCATTCATTCGAACGGCTATTCGCTGGTGCGCAAGATCATCGAGCGCGCGAATCCGGATCTGGACGCGGACTTCGACGGCCGCTCGCTCGCCGACGCTCTGATGGCGCCGACGCGCATCTACGTGAAGTCGCTGCTTTCGACGATGCAGAGCGTGACAGTGAAGGGCATGGCGCACATCACGGGCGGCGGGCTCGTCGAGAACATTCCGCGCGTGCTGCGCGAAGGTCTGACGGCGGAGCTGGATCATCGCGCGTGGCCGTTGCCGCCGCTGTTCGCGTGGCTGCAGAAGCACGGCGGCGTGGCGGATGCGGGGATGCATCGCGTGTTCAACTGCGGAATCGGGATGGCGGTGATCGTCGCGGCAGAAGACGCCCAGGCGGCGACCGGGCTGCTGTCCGCGGCGGGCGAGCAGGTCTGGCAGATCGGCGTCGTGCGGGAAAGCAAGGAAAGGGAGGCGCAGACGGTGGTGGTTTGAGATCGCCGGGTCGCATGGACAACAACCCTCGCGGAGTGCGGGGTTTTTGTTTTTGGGCCTACGTTCGCGTCACCCGCTCCACCGCCTCCACCGCTCGCTCCGTCGCATCCGCCGCGCAGCAATCCACGACGATGCGCTCCGGCATCGCCCTGAGCCACGTCAACTGACGCTTGCACAGCTGCCGCGTCGCGAACACGCCCTTGTCGCGCATCTCGGCATGGCTCGTCGCGCCGTCGAGGAATTCCCAGGCCTGCCGATAGCCGACACAGCGCATCGACGGCATCGACAGGTCGAGGTCGCCGCGCGCGCGCAGCCGCTTCACTTCGTCGATGAAACCGTGCGCGAGCATCGCATCGAAGCGCGCCTCGATACGCCTGTGCAGCACCGCCCGGTCCGATGGCTCCAGCGCGACCGGCACGAAGCGATACGGCGCGTCCTCCGCCTGCGCGCGCGGCGCGGCGAGCAGGGCGGACATCGGCCGTCCGGTCAGCATGAAGATTTCCAGCGCGTGCTGGATGCGCTGCGAATCGTTCGGCGCAAGCCGCGCGGCGGTGTCCGGATCGACCGCCGCGAGCCGCGCGTGCAGCGCGGGCCAGCCTTCGCGTTCCGCGTCGGCGTCAAGGGCGGCGCGCACACCTGCGTCGGCGGTGGGAAGGTCGTTGAGGCCTTGCGTCAGCGCTTTGTAGTACAGCATCGTGCCGCCGACCAGCAGCGGTACCTTGCCGCGCGCGACGATCTCGCCGACGAGCCTGAGCGCATCCGCGCGAAACTGCGCGGCGGAGTATGTTTCGGCGGGATCGATGATGTCGATCAGATGATGCGGTGCCGCCGCCCGCTCCCGCGCGTCCGGCTTGGCCGTGCCGATGTCCATCTCGCGATACACGAGCGCGGAATCCACGCTGACGATCTCGACCGGATGCCGGGCCGCGAACGCGAGCGCGGCGGCCGTTTTTCCGGACGCCGTGGGTCCGAGCAAACAGGCCACAGGCAAAGCCGAATCGCTCATTGTCCGCGCATGAAGAGGCGGTCGAGATCGGCGAGCGTCAGCTGATACCACGTCGGCCGGCCGTGATTGCACTGATCGGCGCGCTCGGTCGCTTCCATCTGGCGCAGGAGCGCATTCATCTCGTCGAGCGTGAGCCGCCGGTTCGCCCGCACCGCGTTGTGGCAGGCGAGCGTGCCGAGCAGCTCGTGCTGGCACTCGGTGAGCACGCGCGAGCCGCCGTAGGCGTGCAGGTCCGCGAGCACCGCGCGCGCGAGCGACTGCAAATCGGCGTCCTTCAGCAGCGCGGGCACGGCACGGATCGCGATCGACGTCGGCGAGAGCGCCGCGAGGTCGAAGCCGAGCGCATCGAGCGTTTCGCGCTCTTCCTCGACGACGCCGATCTCGACCGGGTCGGCCGTCATCGACACCGGAATCAGGAGCGGCTGCACCACGATCGCGCGATTGGCGAGCGCGTGCTTGAACTGCTCGTAGAGAATGCGCTCGTGCGCGGCGTGCATGTCGACGATGACGAGCCCGCGCGCATTCTGCGCCAGCACATAGATGCCGTGAATCTGGCCGACGGCGAAGCCGAGCGGCTGATCGCCGGCGTGGTCGAGCGGAGCGGACGCGGCAGGCGCGCTGTCGCTCGCCCATACCGGTGCGGCGGGTGCCTGCTCGGGCGTCGGGTACGGCGTGTCGATGGTCGTCGCCGCGTCCGGCGTGCCCGCGGCGAGGTCCTTGCGGCCGGACAGCGCGTCGTAGAGCGCGAGCGGCAGCGTGCCTTGCGTCATGCGCGACTG
This sequence comes from Candidatus Paraburkholderia kirkii, assembly GCA_001189345.1. GTDB lineage: Bacteria > Pseudomonadota > Gammaproteobacteria > Burkholderiales > Burkholderiaceae > Caballeronia > Caballeronia kirkii_B. The sequence continues at coordinate 36,540 of LFKV01000017.1, read as the reverse complement.
GCGCATCCAGGTCGTGCCGCTTTCGCTTTTCGTGACAGGCGTGTCCGCGCCGGCGAACGGCTTCGCGCTGAACGACGCCGGCCCGGTCGGCTGCAACTGCGCGGCGTGTCCGCCCGATGTCGTTTCCGGCGACGCGCCCGCGTGCCGCGCGAGCACGCGCTGCACAGCGTGAAAGACGTACTGGTGAATCGAGCGCGAATCGCGGAAGCGCACTTCGATTTTCGACGGATGCACGTTCACGTCGACGGATTCGGGCGGCAGATCGAGAAACAGCACATAGGCCGGATAACGGTTGCCGTGCAGAACGTCCTCGTACGCGGCGCGCACGGCGTGCGTGAGCAGCTTGTCGCGCACGAAGCGGCCGTTTACGAAGAAATACTGCTGGTCGGCGCGGCCGCGGCTCGCCGTCGGCAGGCCCGCGCAGCCGTAGACCGCGAGCGGCCCGGCGCGCTCGTCGAGCGGCAGATGCGAGATCTCGAACATCTCGCCGAGAATCTTCGCCACGCGCGTCTGCGGATCGCTCGCGTTCCAGTGTTCGACGGCGCGGCCGTTGTGGATCACCGAAATCGCGACGTCCGGGCGCGTAAGCGCCGTGCGGCGAATCACTTCGAGGCAATGGCCGAGCTCGGTCTGTTCGCTCTTCAGGAACTTGCGGCGCGCGGGCGTGTTGAAGTACAGCTCGCGCACTTCCATCGTCGTGCCGACGTTGCCCGCGGCGGGCGAAATCGCGCCGGTCTGCGCATCGATGCGCGTCGCGTGCGGACAGGTTTCGGTACGGCTCGTGATGAACAGTTCGGCGACGGACGCGATCGACGCGATCGCCTCGCCGCGAAACCCGAGCGTGGCGACGGCCTCGAGCTCGGCGAGCGAGCGGATCTTGCTCGTCGCGTGGCGCATGAGGGCGAGGGGAAGTTCGCCGGGCGGGATGCCGCAGCCGTCGTCGGCGACGACGATCCGTTTCACGCCGCCTTCGTCGAGCGTGATGCGCAGCGTGCGCGCGCCCGCGTCGAGGGCGTTTTCCAGCAGCTCCTTGACGACCGACGCCGGCCGCTCCACCACCTCGCCCGCAGCAATCTGGCTGATGAGCTGGTCGGGCAGCGGCGCGATGGCGCGCGAACGGCGCGCGCCATCGACGGCCAAAGCGGCGGTCATTGCGCCGGCGGAGGGTTCGTTGAGGTCGGCCATGGCGAAATTATAACGATTCGCCGCGACCCGCTCGCTCGCCGGCCCGCGTCTGTCCATGTCCGCCGAGCCGTTGAAAAATGGCGCCCGGATGCGCGCTTTTTAACCGATGCGACGTGCCACTTCGGTATCATGGGGCGACTCCTGCATTCGTCGCCCGCGACCGGTTTTTGCCGGCCGCCGCCTCATTTTTTCGAGGAAAGCTTTTGGACACGCTGCTGCAATTCGCGGGACTCATCCTTCACATCGACAAGTCGCTCGGTGACTTCATCCAGCATTACGGCGCCTGGGTCTACGCGGTGTTGTTCCTGATCGTGTTCTGCGAAACCGGGCTCGTCGTGTTCCCGTTCCTGCCGGGCGATTCGCTACTCTTCATCGGCGGGACGTTCGCCGCCACGCACGAGATGGACCTGTTCGCGCTGATCGCGCTTCTGCTCGTCGCGGCAATATCGGGCAACACGGTGAATTACTGGATCGGCCGCGCCATCGGGCCGAAGGTCTTCGACGCCCGCATTCCCGTGCTGGAGCGGTTTCTCGACCGGGCGGCGCTGCAGAAAACCCACAACTTCTACGAGCGGCACGGCGGCAAGGCCATCGTGATCGCGCGTTTCGTGCCGGTCGTGCGCACGTTCGCGCCGTTCGTCGCGGGGGTGTCGGCGATGAGTCACACGCGCTTTCAGCTCTTCAATACGCTGGGCGCGCTGATCTGGGTGCTGTTGCTCGTGCTGCTCGGCTACTTCTTCGGCAACATTCCGTTCATCAAGCAGTATCTGAACGTGATCGTGCTGGTGGGTATCGGCGCGGCCGTCGTGCCGATCGCGCTGGACGCGCTGTGGAAAATGAGCCGCCGTCGCAACTCGAAGGCTTGATGAGCGAGCCAGCGCCCGCGAGGCCGCCATGACGGTCTCGCGGGCGCGGTGAAATTGCTTCAGCCGCGGCGGAAGAGGCGGATGACGAAGAGCAGCACGACCGCGCCGATCACGGCCGTCACGAGCGTGCCGAAGATGCCGGCGCCGAACGAGATGCCGAGCGTGCCGAAGATCCAGCCGCCGACTACGCCGCCCACGATGCCGACGACGATGTCCACCAGCATGCCGAAGCCGCTGCCGTTCATGATGAGGCCGACGAGCCAGCCAGCCACGCCGCCGATGATCAGGCTGAGGATGATTCCGTGTTGCATGAGCTGAGACTCCGAAAATATGAGGGTTGCAGGTCGCGGGAATGCCCCGCTTCCAGGCGCGGCGAATGTAGCTGAAACGATGGGCCCAAGGGCTTTGAAACTGTCAAGGATTGTCGAGCGGGAGCGCGCCGACGCTCCGCGCGGGCAGGCGGCGGCAGGGTCCGGCGGCGTACGTCAAAAATTTAGAATGCCAAAGAGTCAGGTTCGCGATCCGCGGCCGAAATGTGTCGTTTAGGTCACTCGGACGAATTTGCGCCCGTAATGTTTTATGCTGGCGAAGTTGTATGGCTTCAGAAATTGGGATTCTTGCGGCGCGAGCGGGTGCAGGGCACGGCGGTCACGGCGTGGCATCGGGCAGACGCGCGTGACGAAGGGCGCCGCGTGCGAGCGCGGCCGAAAAGTTAGAAAAGTTCAAGACAAAAAGCATGAGAAAGCTGGTGGTGATGCACAAGGAGAGTTTCGGATCGAGCTCCAGAACGGCGATTGCGGGCGTGACGCTCGCAGCGGGAATTGCCGCCGGGCTGGCAGGATGTTCGTCGACGCCGCGGACGCCCGCGCCGATCGTCGAAAGTTCGGCGATGAGTGCGCCGCCGGTCGTGCAGAGCACGGCGCCGAGCGTCACGCCCGCGCCGGTCGTGCCGGCGGTGTCGGCGGCGCCCGCGCCTGTCGAGCCGGGGTTCTATCGCGTGAAGCCGGGCGACACGCTCTACGGCATTTCGCGAACCTTCAAGCAAAAGCCTGCCGATCTGGTCACCTGGAACAATCTGCCCGAGAGCAAGCAGGTCAACATCGGGCAGGTATTGCGTGTCGCGCAGCCGCCGCTCTTGCCGATGCCGGAGAAGCCGGCGTCGCAAAAAGCGGCGGCTGAAAAGCCCGCGGCGAGCGAGGAGCGCGAGACGGCGGTGAGCGCGACCGCGCCCAAGGGCACGTTCGTGTGGCCGGTGCGCGGCGAAGTCGTGCGCAAGTTCGGTGCGAGCGGCAGCAAGGGCATCGATATCGAGGGTAAGGTCGGGCAGCCGGTCAAGGCGGCGGCCTCGGGCAAGGTAGTCTACGCGGGCAGCGGCCTGCGCTCCTACGGGCGCATGATCATCGTCAAGCATGGCAACGACTATCTGACCGCCTACGCCTACAATGAGAAGCTGCTCGTGAAGGAAGGCGACACCGTCAAGCAGGGCGCGACCATCGCGGATATGGGCACCGGGCCGACCGGCACGCCGGCGCTGCATTTCGAAGTGAGAAAATCGGGCGCCGCCGTCGATCCGATGCCGCTGCTCGGCGCGGCGGGCGGCTGACGCATTGCGTATCCGCGGGCGAAGGGAGCTCAGGGTGAAGAAGATCGTGTGCGCCGCGCTCGTCGCGGCGGCGTCCGTATCGCTGTTCTCCGGCTGCGATCAGCAGCAAGGCGAGGAAGCATTGAACAAGCTGAAGGCATTCTTCAATGCGGTGAAGCCGGATAACCTGCAGCCGGGCGTAACCACCGAGGCGCAGATCCGCGACCAGATGGGCGAGCCGGAAACCGAGCGCACTTTCACCGACGGCAGCAAGCGCCTCGAATATCCGCGCGGACCGGCGGGGACGAACACCTACATGGTGGATATCGACGCGCACGGCCGCTTCGTCTCCGTGACGCAGGTGCTGACCGCCGCGACTTCGCGAAGGTGCAGCCCGGCATGACGATGGACGAAGCGCGCAGGCTGTTCGGCAAGCCCACGATCATCGCCGAATATCCGTTGAAGAAGGAGCGTGTCTGGAGCTGGCACTGGCTCGAGGACGGCGTCAATCAGGACGCGATGTTCAACGCGCACTTCGGCCCGGACGACACGGTCGTGACTACCTCCCGCTCCGAGTCGATCCGCGGCGGTCAGCGGTCAGCGCTGAGCCGCACGCCAGCCGACGATGAGCGTTCCGGCCGAATGCCACGCGTGATGGACGAAGCGGCGGACTTTCGCGACCGGATGCGAGCCGGGACGAACCAGGCGATGGTTTCGCGCTGGGAATGCGGCCGCGGCCATTTCTGGGATGAGTCGCTCGAGCCTGCGCGCAACGTGCGCTGCATGAACTGCGCGGCGCAGCGGCGCGAACTCGAGACGAGGCGCCTGCGCGAAGCGGCCGAGGCGCGTGGCGGCGCATTGCTCTCGCCCGGCTATGTCGATGCGTCGACTCCGCTCCGCTGGCAATGCGCCTACGGCCATGTCTGGGACGCCCGTCCCGACGCGGTATCGCGCCGCTGGTGCGCCGAATGCACGCGCACGGTTTTCTCCAGGTTCCTTTGATCCGCCATCCTTTCATTCCAGGCGCGGAATCAGCGCGGCAAAAGAAAAAGCCGGCGAAATGCCGGCTTTTGAGCTTCGTTGTCGAGGCGCGGGCTTCCTTCGCCTGCAACTCGCCGGGCCGTTGGCAAAAGCATGCGCGATTTATTTTTGTTTCGCCTTTGCGCAGCGCTTCCATCTACGGCTCGATCGGGTGCCGCCCATCATGTTTTGGTCTCTCAGCGCGCGCTCGACTGCTTTCCCCCGTGCGCTGGAACAAGTATTGCGGACCCGCATTCGTCTGAATGTACGCTCGCAAACACTTTCGCAAATTGATCAGCGTTTTGCGGGAAAGTCCCGATATTCAGCGTTCCGACGCAACCGCCTGTGCGCGCGGCAGACCCGAGCGCATGTTTGCCGCGACGAGCGATTGCGTGATCATGCGCGCCTCCGCCTGAGCGATGTGCTCGAGCGTCGCATCTTCCAGTTGCGCCGCGAATACGGCGAGCGCCGTGCAAAGCCGCGCGTGCTCGTCGGCGCGGAGCGTCCAGGCGCCGTCGGTCGCATGGCGCGCATCCAGCTCGACGAGGGCCTCGTGCGCGAACGTGATGTCGTCCTCGAATTCCGGCGCGTGGCCGAGCTGGCACAACTCCTCCGCGACCAGCAGATGACGGCACATCGTCATGAAGAGCGGCTGCGAGCCGTGGCCGCGATGAAACGCGTCGAGCACTGCGTAGCATTGCAGCAACATCGCGTCGATCATCGGCTCGCGCGCCGCGCGGCTGTACGTCAGTGCGCGCAGGAGCGGCGATATCGCGGGACGGGCGGATTTCATATTCGTCGATTTCTTTTTCACGGAAACACTCCCGAAAAGGATTTTCGCGTGGACCGGGGCGTCCGGCCGGGCCGGGACGCTGGATGCATTCAAGGTGAAAAGCATCATCGCACCGGAAAATTAGCTGCGTCTTAAGCGTTGCGGTCCCGTTCTCAGGCGGGCCTCAGCGTCTGGCCGGACGCCCGCATCCGAGGATGACCGATCCGGCTGCCGCCGCGACGAGCGGATGAATGCGGGATGGCCTGGTTCGAATCTCTGAAACGGCGGTCATGGCGGCGACTCCTGCGGATGCTGTGACATTTGTAAGCAAAGTCGCGGCGCGAACGCGCTTCGCGACGCATCCCGAGCGGCCTAGGTCTTTACATATGTTGCATTTATTTTGTCGATGGCAACATATATAACATAACACTCCACACGGACACCATGAAAACCAAGCCGCTGCTCGCATCCGCTTTGGCGCTTGCCGCGCTCTCGCTCGTCATGGGGGCGAGCTACGGCCAGGACGGCCAGACGACGCTCGCCAAGATCCAGGCCGTCAATCTGATCGCGATCGGCCATCGCGAAACCTCGGTGCCATTTTCGTACGTCGATGCGAACAATAACGTCGTCGGCTTTTCGCAGGACCTGTGCAACAAGGTGATCGATGCGGTCAAGGCCAGGACGAAGCACCCGGATTTACGCGTGCGCTTCATTCCGGTGACGTCGCAGAACCGCATCTCGACCGTGCAGAACGGCACGGTCGGTCTCGAATGCGGCGTGACGACGAACCTCACGTCGCGGCAGAATCAGGTCGCGTTTTCCGACACGTTCTTTGTTGCGACCACGCGCCTGCTCACGAAGAAGGATTCGGGCATCAAGGACTTTCCCGACCTCGCGGGCAAGACCGTCGTGACGATCAGGGCACGACCTCCGAGCGCATCCTGCGCAAGATGAACGAGGAGAAGGAGAAGAAGATGAACATGAGCATCATCAGCGCGAAGGACTGCGGGGAAGGGCGCGCGACGCTCGAAACCGGCCGCGCGGTGGCGTATATGATGGACGACGTGCCGCGGGCACGCGCTCGCTGACGGCGAAGCCTTCGGACTGGGTGCTGGTCGGCACGCCGCAGTCGTCGGAAGCTTATGGCTTCATGATGCGCAAGGACGATCCGGAGTTCAAGAAGCTCGTCGACGACACGATGAGCCAGGTGATGAAGAGTCCCGAGATCAAAACGATGTACGACAAGTGGTTCATGAAACCCGTGCCGCCGAAGAACATCAACTTCGATTTCTCGATGAGCGAGACGATGCAGAAGCTCTACGCCGAGCCCAACGACAAGGCGTTCGAGTGATCCGCATGCCGGGCGCAAGGTTGCGCCCGGCAGTGCTCATTCCGCGAAGGGCAGATCCGTTTGCCCTTCGGCGCGCATCCCGAACGTGTTGAGCGTCATCGCGACGAGCGCGTAATAGCCCAGCAGGCCGACGAGATTCACCACCACCGTATGCCCGAAGCGCGCGACGGCGGCGTCGTAGGTCGTATCGCTCACGCGCTTCGTTTCGTAGAGCTCGGTCGCGAAATCGAAGATGAGCCTGTCTCGGCATCGGCGAAATCCGGCGTCCCGCCGGTGCGCAGCGCCTCGGCGACATCGGCGGGCAGGCCCGCGTCCAGCGCGATCGGATGATGAATGTGCCATTCCGCCTGCGAGCGCCAACGCGCCGCCGTCACCAGGATCGCGAGCTCCGACAGCCGTAGCGGCAGGCCCGTCTTGTAGCGGCAGAACGCGCCGAGCTTCTGCGCGTTCTGCGCGAGTTCCGGGCTGAAGATCCAGCCGAGAAACGGCCCGTTGAGGTTGCCGCGCGGGCCGCTCAGAATGCCCTGCAGCACGGCCTTCTGTTCGTCGGAAGCGGTGGCGGTGTTGAAATCGGGAAGTCCTTGCTCATGTGTCGATCGATGTTCGTTGGGTGTTCTCGAAGCCCTTCTCGATGTGCCGCGCCGCCGCGAGGCACGCGGCTTCGTCGAAGGGCGCGGCGATCACCTGCACGCCGAGCGGCATGCGCCCTGCGCGAACGACAGGCGCGGTGACGACGGGAAGGCCCGCGAAGGAAATGGGCTGCGTCAGCATGCCGAAATGCTTTGCCGGCTCGAGCGCGCGAGCGCCCACCATGATAGTCGTGTCGGAGAAGCGCGGCGCCGCGAAGGGCGTGCATGGCGCGAGCAGGATGTCGAAGTCGGCGAAGAAGCGCGATATGTGCGTGCGAAAGCGCTGCTGGTAGCGCAGTGCGCGGGCGTACCACGCGGCCGGGCTCAATGCGCCCGCCAGCAGGCGCGTGCGCAGGCGCGGCGATACGTCGTCGGCGGCCGCGTCGAGCAGATTCGCGTGCGCCGTCGCGACTTCGACGTTCGAGATTCGCTTCGAGCTCGTCGGCGAGGCATTGCGATTGCGCGAAGGCTTCGTCCGATTCGCTTGCGCGCTGCTCGCGATACGCGAAGCAGGGCGTGACGTGATGCGCCTCGATCAGGATCGGCAGGAACGGCTCGCGGCGCCACGCATTGCCGCCGATGGCGAGCGCGCCGAGCGTGTTGCCGTGATAGCTCTGCCGCCGCGCAATGAAATGCCGCCGCCCCGACTGCCCCTTTTCCACGAGATACTGGCGTGCGAGCTTGAGCGCCGCCTCCATCGCCTCGGAGCCGCCGGACACGAAGTAGACGTGGCCGAGATTCCTCGGCGCGGCGTCGACGAGCAGGTTCGCGAGCGCCTCGGCGGGTTCCGTCGTGAAGAACGACGTATGCGCGTAGGGCAGTTGCTGCACCTGCCGCACCTGCCGCTGGATGGCCTCGATCACGCGCGGATGGCTTGGCCGAGGCACGAGACGGCCGCGCCGCCGCACGCGTCAAGGTAGCGCTTGCCGGTCGAATCGACGATCTTGCCGTCGCCGCGCACGGCGACGGGAAGCTTGGCGCGCGATGAAATACCGTGGTCGTGGTTCCTGCCTTTGAAGAAAGGAAAGAAGAGCACGCAACACGCAGTGTTTGATTCTAACTTGAAAACAACATATGTTGTCAACGATGCGCGTGCCGACGGCTCATTGCGCGGCCCTGATGTAGCGTGCGGGAATCGCGAGGATCAGGAACGCGGCGAGAAACAGCATGACGGCGAGCAGCGCGACGCCAACCGTCGTGCTGCCGGTAAGATCCTTGAGAAAACCCATTATCGACGGCCCGACGAAGCCCGCGATCGCCGCGCCGACGTTGACGAGAACCGCGCCGCCCGCCGCTGCCGTGCCCGCCAGAATGCGCGACGGCAGGCTCCAGAACATCGCCAGCATGCTCATGATGCCGGCGACGGCCACCGTCAGGCACGCGACCGCGGTCACGGGCGCGCCCGCCGTCATCACGCTGCCGATGAGCGCGACGCCGCCGACGAACACCGGCGCCGCCGTGTGCCAGCGCCGCTCGCGCGTCTTCACGGAGTGCTGCGCGTTGACGACCATCGCGGCGGCTGCGACGAGATAGGGAATCGCGCTCACGACGCCGATCTGGAAATTGCTGAGGTGGTCGAGCGCCTTGACCATCGTCGGCATCCAGAAGACGAGGCCGTAGTTGCCGACGTTGTAGAGAAACGAGATCGCGCACAGCAGCCACAGCGTCGGCTCCTTCAGCGCGGGCAGAAGCGCCTGCTTCTTGTCCGACGATTCCCGCGCGAGCTCGCTTTTCACGACCGCGAGCTCGTCGCGCGAGAGCCACTTCGCATCCTCGATGCGATTCACCACCACGGCGAACAGCACGACGCCGAGCATGACCGCGGGCAGGCCTTCGATCAGGAACATCCACTGCCAGCCGCGCAGGCTCAATCCGCCGTGCGTGGCGTCCATGATCCAGCCCGACAGCGGTCCGCCGATGATCACGCCGAGCGGCATCGCGAGAAACAGCAGCGACATCACCTTGGCCAGACGAAACGACGGAAACCACAAGCTGAAGTACGTGATCACGGCGGGAAAGAAGCTCACCTCCGTCAGGCCGAGCAGAAAGCGCAGGACGTAGAACGTCGTCTGATCGCGCGTCGCCAGTGTCGCGATGGAGACGATGCCCCACGCGATCAGCGAGCCGCCGAGGCACGCGCACACGCCCAGGCGCTTCACGAGATAGCCGGCCGGCACCTGAAGCAGCAGATAGCCGATGAAGAAGAGCCCGACACCGTAGGCCGCTTCGGTGAGATTCAGCTCGCTCATCATCTGCAGCTTGGCGAAGCCGACGTTTACGCGATCCAGATAGCCGAAGAAATGCACAGCAGGATGAGCGGAATGACGCGCAGCGTCACCTTGCGATACACGGCGTCGATGGAGTGTGCCGGATGCGCGGCGGAGTGCGGCGTTGCTCGATGGGGAGTGGCCATGTCGGTGTCTGATCGGCTGGTTGTTTATCGGGGGATCCGGCGCAGCGCTCGTCCCGGCCTCGCGCCCGTGGGTTGGCCGTGCGCGATGACGGGCACACCGTTTACGATCACGTGCTCGATGCCCTTCGGCGCGAGCTTCGGCGCCTCGAACGTCGCGCGGTCGATGACTTCGTCGGGATCGAACACGACGAGATCCGCGAAATGGCCTGCCGCGACGTGCCCGTCGAGGCCGAATTGCTCGGCGGTGAGGCCGGTCATCTTGCGCACGGCCGTTTCCAGCGGAAACAGCTTCAGCTCGCGCGAGTAGTGGCCGAGGACGCGCGGAAACGTGCCCCACAGTCGCGGGTGCGGCGCGGTGTCGTTCGGCAGACCGTCGGAGCCGACCATCGTCTTGTCATGGCGGAAGATGCGCCGCACGTCCTGTTCGTCCATGACGAAATAGATCGCGCCCGCCGGCTTCAGGTCTTCGATGGCGGCCTCGATCGAGCCGTCATAGAGCGGCAGGATCTCCGCGAAATCCTTGCCGGCGAGCTCGGGGCGCTTCGTCGACCATGCGAGCATCACAAATGCACAGCAGGATGAGCGGAATGACGCGCAGCGTCACCTTGCGATACACGGCGTCGATGGAGTGTGCCGGATGCGCGGCGGAGTGCGGCGTTGCTCGATGGGGAGTGGCCATGTCGGTGTCTGATCGGCTGGTTGTTTATCGGGGGATCCGGCGCAGCGCTCGTCCCGGCCTCGCGCCCGTGGGTTGGCCGTGCGCGATGACGGGCACACCGTTTACGATCACGTGCTCGATGCCCTTCGGCGCGAGCTTCGGCGCCTCGAACGTCGCGCGGTCGATGACTTCGTCGGGATCGAACACGACGAGATCCGCGAAATGGCCTGCCGCGACGTGCCCGTCGAGGCCGAATTGCTCGGCGGTGAGGCCGGTCATCTTGCGCACGGCCGTTTCCAGCGGAAACAGCTTCAGCTCGCGCGAGTAGTGGCCGAGGACGCGCGGAAACGTGCCCCACAGTCGCGGGTGCGGCGCGGTGTCGTTCGGCAGACCGTCGGAGCCGACCATCGTCTTGTCATGGCGGAAGATGCGCCGCACGTCCTGTTCGTCCATGACGAAATAGATCGCGCCCGCCGGCTTCAGGTCTTCGATGGCGGCCTCGATCGAGCCGTCATAGAGCGGCAGGATCTCCGCGAAATCCTTGCCGGCGAGCTCGGGGCGCTTCGTCGACCATGCGAGCATCACGCGCGACGACTGGCGGATGCGGTCCGCGCACAGCATGGTGGAGGTGGCCGGATACGGATGGCAGTCGAGGCAGAGCGGCTGGCGCTCGCTCTGGGCGTCGATGAGCGCGAGCGTTTCGACCGAGCGTCCGTGATTCTCCTTGCCCGCGACCTTGTGGTGCGAGAGCACGAGATTCGTGCCGATCGCCTTTCCGATCGCGAATGCTTCTTCCATCGACGGAACGATGTCGGCGCTTTCGTCGCGCAAGTGCGTGGCTAAGACGCCGGGAAAGCGTCTGAGCGGCGCGCAGACGTCGATCAGTTCCTGCGTGCTCGCCACCGCGGCGGGCGGATAGAACGTGCCCGACGACACCCCGAACGCGCCCGCCTTCATCGCCTCCTCGACGTCGGCGGCCATGCGCGCGCGTTCGTCCGCCGTGTCTTCCCGCGCGAGATCGGTCATGTGGCGCACGCGCAGCGTCGAATGGCCGACGAGCGCCGCGACGTTCACGGCGGCGGGCGCCCGGTCGAGCGCGTCGAGATAGGCGGCGAAGCTGTCGTAGGCGAAGCGCTCGGGCACGCCGAGCAGATCGAGCGGCTGCGGAACGGCGTCGGCCCGCAAGGGCGCGAGGCTGATGCCGCAGTTGCCCGCGATGACCGTCGTCACGCCTTGCACGACTTTCGGCCGCACGTCGGGATGCGTGAGGACGAAGGCGTCGTCGTGCGTATGGCTGTCGATGAAGCCCGGCGCCACGATCTTGCCCGTCGCGTCGATGGTCGCATCCGCGCTCGCCGTCGAGAGGTCGCCGATCGCCTCGCGATACGCTCGCCGTTCACGCCGACATCGGCGGCGAAGCGCGCGTCGCCGGTTCCGTCGATGACTTCGCCGTTTCGGATGATCAGTTGATAGTGCATGAGCATGTCCCGCTGTGATGACTTTTTGTTTCAGCGACAATGCTCGGTGCACAAATAGGCGCGTCCAATGCCGGTTTTTAAGGATTCGTGCGAGACAGTTATGAAAATCGAGAACTCGGAGCTGGGCGTTCGTCGCGGTGGCGGAGCTCGGCAGCTTCCAGAAAGCGGCCGACAGGCTGCATCTCACCCAGCCGGGGCTGTCGCGCCGTATCCAGAAACTCGAACAGGCGCTCGGCGTCGAGCTGTTTCACCGGACGACGCGCAGCGTCGCGCTGACGGGTGTGGGCCGCCAGTTCCTGCCGATGGCGCGCCAGCAGATTTCGCAACTCGGCACGATGCTGTCGTCGATCCGGGAGATCGCGGAGAAGCGTTTCGGCAAGGTGCGCTCGCGAGCATTCCGACCGTGGTGAACCGCGTGCTTCCCGGCGTGCTGCGGTGGTATGGCGAGAAGTATCCGCAGGTCGGCGTGCAGATCTTCGACGGCAATCACGATTTCGTGCTCGGGTAGGTGAGGGCGGGGCTCGCGGAATTCGGCATCAGCCTCGATCCCGGTGACGACGAGGATCTCGCTTTCGAGCCGCTGCTGACGGATCGTTACGTGCTCGCCGTGCATCGCGGGCATCCGTGGGCGGAACACGAAAGCGTCACGCTGCGCGATCTCGCGGACACGAGGCTCATCATCGGCGGCCGCGACAGCGGCAACCGCCTGCTGCTCGAAATGCTGCTCGGGCACGAGTCGATCAGCCTGCGATGATTCTACGAAGTCGAGCACATCTCGTGTGTCGTCGCGCTCGTCGATGCGGGACTCGGCTGCGCGATCGTGCCGTCGCTCGCGGTGTCCGCGCATTTCGCGCCGAACATTCGCGCGATTCCGATTGCGAACCCGGCGGTGCAGCGGTCGATCGGCATCGTGAAGCATCGGCATGTGTCGATGTCGTCCATCGCCGCCGATCTGTGCGAACTGCTGCGGGCTTCGTTCGGCTAGCTCGCCGCGTAGGTGCCTTGGGAGTGGAGCGCGGCTTCGGCCTGTTCCAGGTTCGCGATCGCCTCCTTGCCTTCGAGCGCGAGCAGATGCGCGACGAGCATCTCGGCCAGCGCCGACGCCGCGACGAGCGACGGAAAGAACGACGGCGAATCGTGCGAAAACATCAGCGTGTGGTCCGCGTTCAGGGCGATGGGCGAGACGGCGCTGTCGGTGAGCGCGATGAGCCTGGCGCCGCGCTCGATCGTCGCCTGCGCGACGTGCACCGCTTCGACGGATACGGTGCGAAGCTGACGACGGACCGTCGCGTGCCGCTTCTCGATGCCGCGCAACTGCATTTCGAGCGTGCCGGCTTCGCTGGAGACGAGGCTCACGGACGGTCGGAACAGCCGATAGCCGTAGAGCAGGCTGAACGCGACCGGATAACACGAGCGAAAGCCCGCGACATGGACGTGTGGCGCCTTCTTCAAGGTCTTCGCCGCTTCGACGACGCTCTCCGCGTTCTGCGCCAGCGTGAGCTCGAGATTGTGCGACTGCGCATGGGCGAGATCCCGGCTCAGGTGATTGTCGGCGCTGTCCTTGACGAGCGAGCGGGCGCGCGTGGTCAGCGGTTCCGGCCACGTGCGCACGCGGCTCACGAAGATCTCGCGCAGCTCGTTCCAGCCGGGGAAGCCGAGTTGCTGCGAGAGACGGACCATCGCCGCGGGCTGGACCTTCACGCGTTCGGCGACCTTGCGCATCGAGAGGACGGCGACCTCGTCCGGATAGTCGAGCAGGAAGGCGGCGCCCGCCTGGAACTGCGGGCTCAGGCTCGGGAAGCGGTCGCGGATGGTCGCGGCGAGTTGGTCGAAGGTGGGCACGGGGGATGGCTCGGTTGCGGTGGGTTGGATGCGTTATTTAAACACGGCGCGCCGTAGCCGAATTCGAACGCATGCGGAGTGCATCGCGCTCATCGCCGGACGTCCTTACTTGAATGCCTTCAGGCAATATTTGAGCAGGCTGATCACGCGATTTTGTCTTTGCGTCATTGCGAACGCCGCGGTACTGAGGATGTAAAAGGCCAGAATCAGAAAAATCAGCGCATTCGCCCATGATTGCATGGCCGGAAGCTTCGAGAGACCGATCGAGAGCGTGCCTAGACCTGCCAGCGCAGGGAAGACGCCGATTTTCTCGATTTAACCGACGAGTATGCCGCAGCGCTTTTCGAATGCGATTCGTTCGCTTTCGTAGCAGGCGAGGACATATCGAATGGCCGCGGGTTCGCAGGCCGCCAGCCGTTCGACATATCGGAGATTGAAGGTAGCCGAGGATTCGACCAGATGAAAGAACTGGGAAAACGGCGTCTTTAGGAGCCGATGGAAAAACGGAATTGAGAGCGCAATGACGACAAGGCTGAGGGCTATTCCCATTAGCTGAGACAAGGTTATGGTCGCGGAAGCCGTGTGTGCCAATGGCACATCATGGAGGAAGTAGGAAAGCCCGGTAAGAATAACGATAGAGCACGGATGTGCACCAATGCGTGTGCGCGAGCTTTACGATGCCGGCCCCGGGGTAGGCTGTGGGAGGGCTCTTTGGGCACACAGCGAGGCTTTGTCGCAGCTGCTGGGGAGGATCTACCCGCCGAATAGTCTATGGGGGCCGAGCGAGTGCTTTACCGATGTGCTCGCAGAGCTCTCGATGAAGCTATGGAGTGGTTCGCGCTGCGGTGTGGAGATTGAGTTCGAAGACCTCGGGCGCGCAATCGTGCTTTACCGACTTGAGCTTGCCAGTATAGCCGGGAGTCCGGACGATGGCGTTGATGCATACCTATTGGTCAGGCTCGCGATAGCGGAGCTGTCGCCGATGCTTCGATGTCTTGACGTATGGGATGATCTCGCATCCTACCTAATCGAGATGGAGCATGACCGGGTTCGATTGTACCCGGAATATGCGGCCGTTATCGAGGCGAGATATTCGACCGGACAGCCGTTCGATGTGTATGCCTACATCGAAAACCCATTTTTTGCGATGCTTGATGCGATTCAAGGCGAGCCATGGCTGGCTCGCCACATGGAAGGCCTGGCCGGGTTGTCATCGTGTCGCGTAAAGCCCATCGAGCTTCGCAACAAGGTCTTCCGCTCGTAGGTGTGTATATCGCCGGAGCATCTGCATCGACTTGTGCCCGCTGATCGAGGCGACTTCCTGGTCGCTCAGGCCGGATTCGACGAGGCGGCTAACGGCCTCGTGACGCAGATCGTGAAAGCGGAAATCGACCAGCCCGTACGCTTCTTGATCCCGTTCCAGACCTTCGTGAACTGGTACGCGCGCCGTTTCTTGTCGCGGGCTGGTTCTCCGAAAAACACCAGGTCGGTGTCGATTAGCCGAATGGGGTTGGCGAGGGCGCTTTGCAGACTGATGCTGCGAGCTTGGTCAGCGGCACAGTGCGGGCGGCATTGTTCTTGGTGTCCGTGAGTCGCACGACGCGGCGCTCCAAATCGATCTGACCGCGGCGTAGACCAAGTATCTCGGATTGCCGCATGCTGGTCTATCGCTAGGCGCACGATCCAGCCTAGCATCGGGTTGGTGTGCTCATCGACGGCCGCAAGCAGTGTTGCTTGTTCGCGGCCGGATAGACGCCGATTTCGCCCCTCGCCGGGGCTGGGCTTACGGATGTTCGATACGGGGTTGAAGATCAACCCGATGTGCCATTCCTTGATCGCTACGTTGAATAGGTGGCCGAGCAGGGCGAGTTCGAGGCGGACGGTGTTGTTCGCCTTGCCCTGAGCCAATCGGTTGTCTCGATACTGGCTCACGAGGTCCGGCGTGACCGCTGCAAGTGAATACTTGCCGAAGTGCTCCTTCAGCTCGCGGATGCGAGCGCCTTCGCGGCGCTGTGTGCTGGCTTTCTTGGTTAGGACGATTTCCCGCTCGTAGCGGCCAAGAGCATCGGCTACCGTGGTCTTTTCCGAGGACGCGCGCTGGATGAACACGCCGCGCACCATCTCGTCCTCGGTGCGTCGTGCCCAATCCTCGGCATCACGTTTCGTGCGGAACGTCTTGGCGGCAGTCGGCCAGCCAACGCGCCGGATGGTTGCTTTCCAGGTGCCAGAGGGGGTTTTTGTCAGTGCTGCCGGTGCTCCTTCCTTGAAGTCTGCACCGCGTATTGCACCGAATTTGCACCGCGAGGGGCCGGTAAAAGAAAAGAGCTCGCAGCGAAGCCGCAGAGCCCTTAATGAAAAAGCCCTGTAAGTCAAAGACTTACAGGGCTTTTTCATTTGGTGGCGAATCAGGGACTCGAACCCCGGACCTGCGGATTATGATTCCGTCGCTCTAACCGACTGAGCTAATTCGCCGAAAGAGGGCGAGATTATGTCGAGCGGCCGAAGTACTGTCAACCCCTTCCCCGCGATTTCTTAAAAAGACGCGTGGTCGGGGCGGACTCCGAGCCCGCCGCCCGCCGCCCGCCGCCCGCCGCCCGCCGCCCGCCGCCCGCCGCCCGCCGCCCGCCGCCCGCCGCCCGCCGCCCGCCGCCCGCCGCCCGCCGCCCGCAAAGTCCCGATCAATCCTCGTGATAAACGTTCGACTTGCGCGTGTCCTTCACGAACAGCATGCCGATCACGAAGGTAATCAAGGCAATGACGATCGGGTACCACAGGCCCGAATAGATATCGTCCTTGGCCGCGACGATCGCGAACGCCGTAGCCGGCAGGAACCCGCCGAACCAGCCGTTGCCGATGTGATACGGCAGCGACATCGACGTATAGCGGATCCGCGCCGGGAACATCTCGACCAGCATCGCCGCGATCGGACCGTACACCATCGTCACGAAGATCACGAGAATCGTCAGGATCACGATCGCCATCGGCCAGTTGATCAGCGCCGGATCGGCCTTCGCCGGGTAGCCCGCGCTCTTGAGCGTCCCCGCGAGCGTCTTGTCGAACGCCGCACCTTTCTCCTTCGCGTCCGCCGCCTTGCCGCCGTAGGTTTTCACCACCGTCTCGCCGACCTTGATCTCGGCGAGCGTGCCCGCCGGCGCGGCGACGTTCTCATAGTTGAGACCGGCCTTCGACAGCGCGCTCTTCGCGATATCGCACGAGGTCGTGAACTTCGACGTGCCCACCGGGTTGAACTGGAACGAGCACTCGTCCGGATTGGCGATCACGACGATCGGCGATTTCTGCGTCGCCGCTTCGAGCGTCGGGTTCGTGTAGTGCGCGAGCGCTTTGAACAGCAGCGGGAAGAAGCTCAGGGTGGCGATCAGGCAACCCGCCATGATGATCGGCTTGCGCCCGATGCGGTCCGACAGCGACCCGAAAAACACGAAGAACGGCGTGCCGATCAGCAGCGCCACGGCCACCATGATGTTCGCGCTCGTGCCGTCGACCTTCAGCGTCTGCGTGAGGAAGAAGAGCGAATAGAACTGGCCCGTGTACCATACGACCGCCTGGCCCGCCGTCAGACCGAACAGCGCGAGCAGCACGATCTTCAGATTCTTCCACTCGCCGAACGCTTCTGTGAGCGGCGCCTTCGAGGTCTTGCCCTCGGCCTTGATGCGCTCGAACACCGGCGACTCGTGCAGTTTCATCCGGATCCACACGGACACGGCCAGCAGCAGGATCGACACGAGGAACGGCACGCGCCAAGCCCATGCGCCGAACTGTTCTTCGCCCACCGACGTACGCACGACCAGAATCACGATCAGCGAGATGAAGAGGCCGAGCGTCGCCGTGGTCTGGATCCACGCGGTCCAGGCGCGGCGCTTGTTGGAAGGCGCGTGCTCCGCCACGTAGGTCGCGGCTCCGCCGTACTCGCCGCCGAGCGCGAGGCCCTGCAGCAGACGCATCGCGATGAAGATGACCGGCGCCGCGATGCCTATCGTCGCGTAGCCGGGCAGGAAGCCGATCAGGAACGTCGACAGGCCCATGATGACGATCGTCACGAGGAACATGTACTTGCGCCCGACCATGTCGCCGAGCCGCCCGAACACGATCGCGCCGAACGGACGCACCGCGAAGCCGAGCAGGGTGAAGATGAAGCCGGCTGTCGGATTGACGCCGGAGAAGAACGTCTTGCTGATGTAGACGGCGAGCGAGCCCCCAGATAGAAGTCGTACCGCTCGAACACCGTACCGAGCGACGAGGCGAAGATGACTTTCTTCTCTTCCCCCGTCATCGGTGCGTGCGAAACGCGCCCCCTCAACCGTAGCCATGTATCGTCTCCTGTCCTGATTTGATATTCGAATACGTCGGTCCGCGGCAAGGCGGCTCTGGTGTAACGATTACTGGAACGAAAACTTACGGCGTTCTGACGCGGCACATATGACGCACACCGGCGCCCGGTTTCAGGAATTGCGCGGTATTTGCGGATACTGGATGCGAACGATCGTCTAAATTCGTCTAATCTCGCTCTTCTTGCTCTTTTGCGAATATCCGGCGGCGCGCGCTCAGGGTTTGTCCCGGGCAGGAAAAACCCGCTGCAGGCTGACCCTGACGAGGGTTCCGGCGAGGCGCGGGCTTTCCTGGTACACGTGATCCTCGATCGCGAACGCGCCGCCGTGCATCGTCGCGATCTCCTTGACGATGGCGAGCCCGAGGCCACTGCCGTCGCCCTCGCGTCCGAGAATGCGATAGAAGCGCTCGACCACGCGCTCGCGCTCCGCCGCCGGAATGCCGAGCCCCGTGTCCTCCACTTCGAGATGCACGAAGTCGAGATCGCTGTCGTCGGTCCGCACGCGCACCGTGATGCGCCCGCCGGCGTGTAGCGGATCGCGTTGTCGATCAGATTCGACAGCATCTCGCGCAGCATCACCACGTTGCCTTCCACTTCAACGGGATACGGCGGCTTCTCGTAGCCGAGATCGATGCGCTTCGCGAGGGCGGCCTGCACCCAGTCGCGCACGGCGAGACGCGCGAGCATCGTCAGCTCGATGCGCGAAAAGATCTGGCCCGTCGCGCGATTCTCCGCGCGCGCGAGCGCGAGCAACTGCGTGACGAGCCGCGCCGCATGCTCGGAGCTCATTGCGATCTGTTCGAGCGAGCGCTGCACTTCCGTCGATACGTCCTGGCGCATTGCCAGCTTGGCCTGCATGCGCAAGCCCGCGAGCGGCGTCTTCATCTGGTGCGCGGCATCGGCGATGAAGCGCTTCTGGAACTCCATGTTCTGCTCGAGGCGCGTGAGCAGATCATTGAACGAGGCGACGAGCGGCGAGAGATCGTCGGGGCGGCGCGCGCGGATGTTCGACTGCAGCGCATGCAGCGGCGCGAGCCCGCGCGACAGGCCGAACCACACCAGTATGATTGTGATCGCGAGCGGCAGGATTACGAACTGCGGCAGGATCACGCTCTTGATGATGTCGTTGGCCAGCTGGTTGCGTTTGTCGAGCGGTCTCGGCCACCTGCACGAGCACCGGCTGCCTGCCTTGCGGGTCGCGTCCGGGCGCGAGGCCGAGCAGATCGACTGTCGTTATACGCGACGCGGATGTCGTTGCCGCGCAGGACATCGTCGCGAAATTCGACGATGCCCGGCTGCGGGCGGTCGTCGTCGTGCGGCAGCGGCATGTCGCGGTCGCCGCCGACCAGTTCGCCGCGCGTGCCGAGCACCTGGAAGAACACGCTGTCGACGTTGTCGGCGCGCAGGAAATCGCGCGTGGCGTCGGGCAGCCGCAATTCGGCCACGCCATTGACCGGCTGGATCTGGCGCGCGAGCACGTAGGCGTCGGCTTCGAGCGCGCGGTCGAACGGCCCGTTCGCGATGGACTTGGCGACGAGATACGTCACCGCGATGCTCATCGGCCAGAGGAGCAGAAGGGGCGCGAGCATCCAGTCGAGAATCTCGCCAAAAAGCGAGCGCGGATGCGCTTGCGAGTCGGGCTCGAGCTCGTCGGGCGGCGCGAACGGATTGGCGTAGCGAGCGTCGCGCAGGGCGTCGGAATCGGCGGTGGCGCTTGCTTCGGCGTGATTTCTCGATTCGCGCGATTCGGTGGAAGCGGGCGACCCCATGCGTCTTACTTATAGTGATGACCGGCGGCTTCGGCGGACGGTTGCGGGCTCGCTCCGTTTGCCGTGGCGCTGGCCTTCTCCAGCGTGTAACCCAGACCGCGCACCGTGATGATTTTCGCGCCGCTCGGCTCGATCTTCTTGCGCAGCCGGTGCACGTAGACCTCGATCGCGTTGTTGCTGACTTCCTCGCCCCATTCGCACAGGTGATTGACGAGCTGCTCCTTCGACACGAGCCGGCCCGTTCTTTGCAGCAGCACTTCGAGCACGCCGAGCTCGCGCGCGGACAGATCGATCACCTGCTCGCCGATCGTCGCGATGCGCCTGACCTGATCGAACGACAGCGAGCCGTGCTTCACGACCGTCGGGCCGCCGCCCGCGCCGCGTCAGCGCCCGCACGCGCGCTTCGAGCTCGTTCAGCGCGAAGGGCGGCCAGTAGTCATCCGCGCCGAGATCGAGGCCCTTCACGCGTTCGTCGACGCTGTCGGCCACGGTCAGGATCAGCACGGGCATCTGCGAGTTGCGCGTGCGCAGGCGCCGCAGCACTTCGAGTCCGGACATGAGCGGCAGCCCGAGATCGAAGATCAGCAGGTCGAAGGTCTGCAGCGACAGGGCGGTGTCCGCCTCGACACCCTGTTTGACATGGTCGACGGCGTATCCCGATTGGCGGAGTGATCGGACGAGGCCGTCCGCGAGTATGCTGTCGTCTTCGGCAATGAGGATTCGCATCGTCGTGTGCGCCTTGTGCGTCTTGCCTGCGCGATGAGGCGCATCGGCATTGCCGGCACCGTTTGTCGCCCGGTGCGGCGGTCTCCAGGTGTTTGCGGTTTTTGCGCGGTTCGCGCGGCGTGGCAAAAAAGAGGCGCCACGACGATCGTGCTTGCAAAAACCACTGTTTTTTTATACAGTTTCTGCGTGAGTGCCGAAGGTGGCTTCGCATGTTCAAAGATACGCTCAATGAGCATTTGAAAAGCCCGTGCGCACTGCCTCAGACGCCATTCATCATAGCAAAGGACGATTCATGGAAGAAAGCAAGAAAGGCCCGGCTAGAATGACTGCAGAGAAGAGCAAGGCCCTGGCCGCCGCGCTCTCGCAGATCGAAAAGCAATTCGGCAAAGGGTCGATCATGCGGCTCGGCGCAGGTGAGGCGGTGGAAGACATTCAAGTGGTTTCCACCGGTTCGCTCGGACTAGACATCGCGCTCGGCGTCGGCGGCCTGCCGCGCGGCCGTGTCGTGGAAATCTACGGTCCTGAGTCGTCGGGCAAGACCACGCTCACGCTGCAAGTGATCGCCGAAATGCAGAAGCTCGGCGGCACGGCGGCGTTCATCGACGCGGAACACGCGCTCGACGTGCAATACGCCTCGAAGCTCGGCGTGAACGTGCCGGACCTGCTGATCTCGCAGCCGGACACGGGCGAGCAGGCGCTGGAAATCGCGGATGCGCTGGTGCGCTCGGGCTCCATCGACATGATCGTCATCGACTCGGTCGCGGCGCTCGTGCCGAAGGCCGAAATCGAAGGCGAAATGGGCGACTCGCTGCCCGGCCTGCAGGCGCGTCTGATGTCGCAGGCGCTGCGCAAGCTCACCGGCACCATCAAGCGCACGAACTGCCTCGTCATCTTCATCAACCAGATCCGCATGAAGATCGGCGTGATGTTCGGCAACCCGGAAACCACTACGGGCGGCAATGCGCTGAAGTTCTATTCGTCCGTGCGTCTGGATATCCGCCGTATCGGTTCGATCAAGAAGAACGACGAAGTCATCGGCAACGAGACGCGCGTGAAGGTCGTGAAGAACAAGGTGTCGCCGCCGTTCCACGAGGCCATCTTCGACATCCTGTACGGCGAGGGCATTTCGCGTCAGGGCGAAATCATCGACCTGGGTGTTCAGGCCAAGCTGGTCGACAAGGCGGGCGCCTGGTACAGCTATAACGGCGATCGCATCGGTCAGGGCAAGGACAACGCGCGTGAATTCCTGCGCGAGAATCCGGACATCGCGCGCGAGATCGAAAACAAGATCCGCGAATCGCTGGGCGTGGCCGCACTGGGCGAGGCCGTCGTCGCGGGCGCCGAAATGGCGGACGACGAGTAAGCACGAGTCCGAAGGACGATGCAGAAGCGCCGGTTCGAATCGAAGGCTGGCACGGCGGATGATGGAGCTGACGATAGCTCCGAATCCGTCGACCGCTACGAGCGACAGCGAGCGGCGTGGCGCATCGTCGAAGTCGGGCGGATTCAGACGCGGCAACAAGGAACGCGCCGACGCGAAGTCATTCGCGTCGGCGCGTCGCGCTTCCGGGTCTGCCGGCGACAGCGGTGAGGGCGCGCAGCAGCCGCCCGCGGCGAACGCACAGGCCAGCGCAATCGATCGCTCGACTCGTCTGGAACAAGCTCGCGCGCTGTTGAAGCAGGCAACCGAGCAACCCGAATCGCTTCGGGCGAAACGCGCGCCGGGTTCTCGTGAGTCCGCCGGCAAGCTCTCCGAGCCGGCCCCGACGCCTTTCGCGGACGCTTTCGACGACGCCGATCCATTCGAGCCGTTCGAACAATGTGCGCCTTCCGACGCACCGCGCGCCGCGTCGGGCGAATCCGTTTACAGTCGCTCGAGCCAGCGCACCCGCAAGCCTTCCGCCGCCGAAGTTAACCGGCCCAAACGTCCGCAGCGTTCGCCGAAGGCGCGCGCTCGCGTTTCTCTCTCGTCGCGAGTACAGCCGCGCGGAGCTGTCGAGAAAACTGCGCCCGTACGTGGAAGAGGTCAGCTTGCTCGAATCCCTGCTCGACGGCCTCGAGCGCGACGGCTGGCTCTCGAATGAACGCTTCGTCGAGAGCGTCGTGCACCGGCGGGCATCGCAGATGGGCGGCAGCAGGATCATCAGCGAGCTGAAGCGGCATGCCGTCGGCGATGCACTCATCGACGAAACGGCCGACAAGCTCGCCCGCACCGAAGCCGCGCGCTCCCAGGCCGTCTGGGACAAGAAATACGGCGTCTTGCCCGAGACGCCCGCCGAGCGCGCCAAGCAGGCGCGCTTTCTCGCCGCGCGCGGTTTCTCGAGCGGCGCCATCGGCAAGATCCTCAAGGGCGGCGACGAAGACTGGAGCGAAGAGATCGCCGACGATTGAGCGTCAGGCGAGCGCGGCTCGCTCCCGCACGCACGTGCCATTCGTCGAGAGCATGCCCGGCCCGAAATACCCAATATGCTAAAATTACACGGTTTTTCCCGTACCGGCTCACTCTCAGCATGCCTCTTCTCCTCCCGCTCCCCGATAATTGCGCCATCGCCGCGCGATCCGGTTGGAAGCGTTCGAGCGTGAGGACGGCCTGTGGGATATCGAAGCCTGTCTAACCGATGACAAGCCGCGCGACTTTCCCCTCGCGACGGGCGTCCGGCCACACGGCCTGCCGATCCATGAACTCTGGCTGCACATCACCATCGACCGCAAGCTCACCATCGTCGACGCCGAAGCGTCGTCCGACTGGTCGCCCTATGGCGGTCTGTGCGTCGAGTCCAATTCCGCGTATCGCAAGCTCATCGGGCTCAACCTGCTCCACGGTTTCCGCCGCGAAGTCAGCAGGGTGCTGCGCGGCGCGGCCGGCTGCACGCATCTCACCGAGCTGTGCGGCGTCCTGCCCACAGCGGCCATCCAGGCGTTCGCAGGCGACGTCTGGAAAATCGAGGACGGCAATCCGTTCAGGCGAGCCGACGAACCGGGCGCCGGCAACACCGCGCCGCAGGACGAGCCGCCGTTTCAGCTCGGCCGGTGCCACGCATTGCGCTTCGACGGACCGGCGGTCAGGGAGTATTACCCGCGCTAGTTCGGCCACGTGCCTGCTGGCCAGACGCAAGCGGGCGTCCCGGCGGAAGACGGGCGGGAAACCTAGTTCGCCTGCTGCTGCGTAGTCCACGCGCGTTCGGGCGCAACGAATTCAAACAAGAATCGAAAGAATCAGCGGTTCAAGCAAACAGAAGTTCACTCCAACTCTCAGACTGAAGGGATCACGCATGAAGATTCACGAGTACCAGGGTAAGGAAATCCTGCGGAAATTCGGCGTCGCGGTCCCGCGCGGCAAACCCGTGTTCTCGGTGGACGATGCGGTCAAGGCCGCGGAAGAGCTGGGCGGCCCGGTCTGGGTCGTCAAGGCGCAGATCCACGCCGGCGGCCGCGGCAAGGGCGGCGGCGTGAAGGTCGCGAAGTCGATCGAGCAGGTTCGCGAATACGCGAACCAGATCCTCGGCATGCAGCTCGTCACGCACCAGACCGGCCCGGAAGGCCAGAAGGTGAATCGCCTGCTGATCGAAGAAGGCGCGGACATCAAGAAGGAACTGTACGTCGGCCTCGTGCTCGACCGTGTTTCGCAGAAGATCGTCGTGATGGCATCGAGCGAAGGCGGCATGGACATCGAGGAAGTCGCGGAAAAGACGCCTGAGCTGCTGCACAAGTTCGCCGTCGAGCCGTCGACCGGCCTGCTGGACAAGGACGCCGACGATCTCGCCCGCAAGATCGGCATTCCGGACGCATCGATTCCGCAAGCGCGCGCGATCCTGCAGGGTCTCTACAAGGCGTTCTACGAAACCGACGCTTCGCTCGCGGAAATCAACCCGCTGATCCTGACCGGCGACGGCAAGGTGATCGCGCTCGACGCCAAGTTCAACTTCGATTCGAACGCGCTGTTCCGTCATCCGGAAATCGTCGCGTACCGCGATCTGGACGAAGAAGATCCGGCTGAAATCGAAGCGTCGAAGTTCGACCTCGCGTATATCTCCCTCGACGGCAACATCGGCTGTCTCGTGAACGGCGCGGGCCTCGCAATGGCGACGATGGACACCATCAAGCTGTTCGGCGGCGAGCCGGCCAACTTCCTCGATGTCGGCGGCGGTGCGACCACCGAGAAGGTGACCGAAGCCTTCAAGCTGATGCTGAAGAACCCGAACCTGAAGGCGATCCTCGTGAACATCTTCGGCGGCATCATGCGCTGCGACGTGATCGCGGGAGGCGTGATCGCGGCGTCGAAGGCGGTGCATCTGCAAGTGCTGCTCGTCGTGCGCATGAAGGGCACGAATGAAGACCTCGGCAAGAAGATGCTGGCTGACTCGGGCCTGCCGATCATCTCGGCGGACAGCATGGAAGAAGCCGCGCAGAAGGTCGTCGCGGCAGCCGAAGGCAAGTAAGTGCATCCGCTTACCGGGCCTAAGAGAGCGTTCCACCAGATACGAATGGCGGCGCTTGCATTTGCTTTAAGCGACGCCAAACGAACAGAGGTCACTACATGTCGATTCTGATCAACAAAGACACGAAGGTCATCACGCAGGGCATCACCGGCAAGACCGGCCAGTTCCACACGCGCGCCTGCCGCGAATACGCGAACGGCCGTGAAGCGTACGTCGCGGGCATGAACCCGAAGAAGGCCGGCGAAGACTTCGAAGGCGTTCCCATCTACGCGAGCGTCAAGGAGGCGAAGGCCGAAACGGGCGCTACGGTCTCGGTGATCTACGTGCCGCCCGCGGGCGCAGCCGCCGCGATCTGGGAAGCCGTCGAGGCCGATCTCGATCTCGCGATCTGCATCACGGAAGGCATTCCGGTTCGCGACATGCTGGAAATCAAGAACCGCATGCGCCGCGAGAACCGCAAGACGCTTTTGCTCGGACCGAACTGCCCCGGCACGATCACGCCGGACGAGCTGAAGATCGGCATCATGCCGGGCCACATCCACAAGAAGGGCCGCATCGGCGTGGTTTCGCGCTCGGGCACGCTGACGTATGAAGCAGTGGGCCAGCTGACGGCGCTAGGTCTCGGCCAATCGTCGGCGGTCGGCATCGGCGGCGATCCGATCAACGGTCTCAAGCACATCGACGTCGTGAAGATGTTCAACGACGATCCGGACACGGACGCCGTCATCATGATCGGCGAGATCGGCGGTCCGGACGAAGCGAACGCCGCTTACTGGATCAAGGACAACATGAAGAAGCCGGTGGTCGGCTTCATCGCGGGCGTGACGGCGCCTCCGGGCAAGCGCATGGGCCATGCTGGCGCGCTGATCTCGGGCGGTGCGGACACGGCGGAAGCCAAGCTCGAAATCATGGACGCGTGCGGCATCAAGGTCACGAAGAACCCGTCGGAGATGGGCCGGCTGCTGAAGTCGGTGCTCTGATATCGAGCAGGCAAAATACGTCGGGGTTTGGTACGCTTACTGATTCCTTTCGTATAAGCTGATAAAAAGCGAGGGAGCGTTGCTTCCTCGCTTTTTTATTTTGGCGACTGTTTTCATCTCGCTACATGCTCGAATTTTTTTCGACCCTCCACTGGGGCGCGGTCGTCCAGATCATCGTGATCGACATTTTGCTCGGCGGCGACAACGCCGTCGTGATCGCGCTCGCCTGCCGCAATCTGCCCGACCAGCAGCGCACGCGCGGCATCGTGCTCGGCACGCTCGGCGCGATCGCGCTGTGCGTCGTGCTGATCGCCTTCGCGGTCATGCTACTCGACATACCGTTTCTCAAGTTCCTGGGCGGACTGCTGCTCCTGTGGATCGGCCTGAAGCTGATGCAGCCGGACCACGACGAGCACGAGATCGACGCGTCCGATCGCCTGTGGGCGGCGGTGAAGACGATCATCGTCGCGGATGCGGTGATGAGCCTCGACAACGTGATCGCGATCGCGGGCGCGGCGGAAGCGGCCGATCCGCATCATCGCCTCGTGCTCGTGATCTTCGGGCTCATCGTGAGCATTCCGCTCATCGTGTGGGGCAGCACGCTGGTGCTGAAGCTGATCGACCGTTTTCCGGTCGTCGTGCTGATCGGCGCGGGGCTGCTCGGATGGATCGCGGGCGGACTCATCATCGGCGATCCGTTCATCGATCGCTGGCCCGCGCTCAATACCGAGTTCGTTGGTTATGCGGCGCGCGTCATCGGTGCGTTGCTGGTCGTCTCCGTGGGCTGGCTGCTCAAGCGCCGCGCGAACGGCGCGCATTGTGGTTGGGCCGCGCGCAGGAGGTGCTGGCGCGCGGCTTCACGCTGATTGAACTGATGATCGTGCTGGCGATCGTCGGCGTGGTCGCGGCCTACGCGATTCCCGCGTATCAGGACTACCTGGCGCGAAGCCGTGTGGGCGAGAGCATAGTGCTCGCGGCGTCGGCGCGGCTCGCGGTGGCGGAGAACGCGGCGAGCCGCGCGGATCTCGCGGGCGGCTATGCGTCGCCGCCGGGCACGCGCAATGTCGACTCCATTCACGTCGACAGCGACACCGGGCAGATCACGATCGCGTACTCGACGCGCGTCACGCCCGCCGGCTCGAACACGCTCGTGCTCGTGCCTTCGACTCCCGATAACGCGGATACGCCCACCGCGCGAATCGGACTCACCCGCGGCGCGGTGCAGGCGGGCTCGGTGACGTGGGAATGCTTCGCGGGGACGAAGACGGCGTCGTCGCAGCCCGCGCCGGGTGCGGGACCCTTGCCGACGGAAGTGCCGACCTTGCCGGCCAATCTCGCGCCGCCGGAGTGCCGCGCGTAAGCAGTGCGAAAGAGCGAAGCGCAGGAAACGGGTGCGATGGCAGGATTTACGGCGCCGCCGCGCCTCGAAGCGTCGTTTTTGCGCGAAAAAACGGCGATTTCGTCGCAAATCCCGCCGTTCGCCGGACAGCCGGGGGTAAAGTTTTATATAGTGCGCCGGTTGCCGACGTTCCCTGTCCCTCATGCCTTCCCAATACGCGCGTTTTCTCTGCTTTGCAGTCCTGTGTCTCGCGTTGACGATTCCTTTCGCTGTCGTCAACCACACGTATCCGATCCCGACCTTCTACGCCGAATACAGCGCGCTTGCGCTTTATCTAGCGCTCGGCGCGACGGTCGCGCTCCTCGTGCGGGTTGCCGAGCCGAAGGTGCCGTTCGCCTTGCCGGTCGTGGCCCTGATGCCGCTCGCCTTCGGTTTGCTGCTAGTCGCCCAGACGGCGCTGCTGCCCGTTGCTCAGCCGTCGATGAACTGGCTGGGCGGCGCGTATCTGCTCGCGTCGTTCGTCGCCGTGCACACGGGCTTCGGGCTTGCGCGCGCGGGGCTCGCGGAGAAGGCGCTGCGTATCGGCGCAGTGGCGTTGATGCTCGGCGGGCTGTTCGCGGTGTTCTGCCAGATCGTGCAGCTCTTTCACCTCGAAGCGAAGTTCACGCCCTTCGTCGTCGCGTATAACGTGGCGGTCGACCGGCGTCCGTTCGGCAACATGGCGCAGGCGAATCACCTTGCAACGGTCATCGCTTTCGCACTAGCGGCCGCGCTCTATTTCGTGCAGTCGTGCCGCCTGCCGGTCATCCTGTGGTTCGTGCTGTCGGCGGTGTATTCGCTGGGGCTCGCGCTCACGGTGTCGCGCGGGCCGTGGCTGCAGACGGCGTTGATCGTCGTCGCCGGTTTCTGGATGGCTTTCGTGCTCGGCTGGCCGGTTGCATCCGAAGGCTTCGACGGGCCGGGCCGGCACGATCTGCGCGCGTGGCTCGTGCCGATCCTGCTTGCGATCCTGTTCTTCGCGGTGAACGCGGCGGTGCGCTGGGCGAACACGCGCTATGACTTCAGCCTCGCGCAATCGGCGGCGGAGCGCATGCAGGACGCCAATCAGCTCGCGCCGCGCCTCGCACTCTGGAAATACGGCTGGACGATGTTCAAGACGCATCCAATGCTGGGCGTCGGCTGGGGCGAGTTTCCGCGCTATCAGTTCGATCTCGTGCGAGATCTGGGCGGCGTGGAGATCGCGAACAACGCGCACGACATCTTCATCGACCTGCTTGCGAAAACGGGCGCGCTCGGCGTGGCGATCCTGGTCCTGGGCGTCGTGTTCTGGCTGATCCGCGTGCTGCGCGCGCCGCAGACGCCGGCGCGCATTTTCGCGCTGTCGCTTCTGGGCGTGCTGATGATGCACGCGCTCGTCGAGTATCCGCAGCAGTACATGTTCTTTCTGATGCCGGCGATGCTCGTCATCGGTCTGCTGGAGACGCGGCCTTTGCGGCTGGTCGCGCGGCCGCTGTCGTATGGCGTGTATGTCGTGCTCGTGCTCGGCGGGCTCGCGGCGCTCTATCCGACGCTGCGCGATTACAACCGCGCCGAAGTGCTCTACTACGGCTCGCGGCCGGCGGAGCAGTATCGCGACAATCCGTCATTCCTTTTCACGGCGTGGGGCGAGTACGGCGCGGCGACGCTCCTGCCGATCAATGCGCAGAATGTCGAGGAGAAGCTTGCCGCGCATCGGAAGGCGATCGCGCTGTTGCCGGGCGAGACAGTGTTGCAGCGGTATGCGGTGCTGCAGGCGCTCGCCGGGCAGAACGCCGGAGCGCTCGATACGATAGCGCGGCTGAAGATTTTCGCGACCGAGCTGCATGACTGGCCGAAGCAGCTCGCGGCCGTCTACGATTTCGTCGATGAGGCGGGGCGGCCGCTGGCGTCGTTCAGGGCGGATCTGGTGAAGTTGTATTGCGTGCCGGCGCAGAGCCAGATGCCTGCCACGGAAGACGACGAGGACGACGACGGGGAGTGAGGTGGCGTCAGGGCGTCGGCGATGCCTGATCTTGCGCCACCCAATCCTCCGACTTCCCCCCATGCTTTTCCATCACGCGCACGTTCGTGATGGTCATGCCGCGATCCACCGCCTTGCACTATATCGTAGATCGTAAGCAACCCGACCTGCACGGCGGTCAGCGCTTCCATCTCCACCCCGGTTCGCCCGACCGTCTCCACGCGCACCTCGCAATGCACGCCCGGCAGCGCCTCGTCGATCGATCCACCGCGACGCGCGTGAGCGCCAGCGGATGACACAGCGGAATCAGATCCGCGGTGCGCTTCGCGCCCTGAATCGCCGCGATGCGCGCGACGCCGAGCACATCGCCCTTCTTCGCGCGGCCTTCGCGGATCAGCGCGAGCGTGCCGTCGAGCATCGCGATGGAACCGCGCGCGATGGCGATGCGCCGCGTCTCGCCCTTGCCGCCGACGTCGACCATGTGCGCCTCGCCGGCTGCATCGAAATGTGTGAGTCCGGACATAGCGTCTCCTTCGAGTGGGCGCTTATCATACCAGCGTGAGTTCGCGCGGCTTTTCGCAAGGCACTGGGCGCGGATGTCGCGTCCGCCGGCGAGACGGGACGTCCCCGGCGCAACACTTGATACGATAAGCCCGTTTTGGTTTTGAACGGACCATCGGCGCCGCGCCGGTTTCGCGCCATGCATTCGACACGTCCGAGCCGCGTGCTCATCTCCCTACTGTGCCTCGCCCTCGCCATGCCGCCCGCGGCGCTGGCGCAACCCGCCGCGCCTGTCGCCGGCGCATCCGGCGCGGCCGGTTCGACCGGCACCCTCGCCGCTTCGGCGCTGCGTTCGTCGCGGGAAAACGCGGGCAGCGACCTGCCCGGCAACGTCGCCGAAGGCGTGTTCGGCGTCTATGGCGGCGCGGAGAGCCGCTTCGCGAACCGGCCCGGCACGATGTCCGTAAGCGCTCGATCTGTACCGTTGTCTCGTTCTATTGCGCTGCGTTATTGAATTAGCACCCTGTCTGTGTTCAGATACAGGTCATGGGTCAAAATGAACCTGACAGATATCGAACGTGAGCAACTGTTGTCGGCGGCGCGCAGCCGAACGGTGCGTGCGGCGGACGTGCGACGCGCAAAGTTGATCCTGATGCTCGAGGACGGCGAATCGCGCGACAGTATCATGCGCACACTGGGTTGCGATTCGCGCTTCATCGCACGCTGGTCGGGGCGCTTCCTCAGCGAGCGACTAGCCGGCATGTACGCCCGGCACCGCGGGCGGGCGCCTACGCAGCCACCGGCCAAACTGGAAGCGCGGGTGCTCAAGTGCACCCTCAAGCACAAACCCGCCGACGGTTCGACACACTGGAGTAGCTACAAGCTCGCAGCAGAACTCGGCGACGTATCGGTCTCGGCCGTGCAGCGCATCTGGCGCAAGCACGGCATCAAGCCGCAGCAGTTGGAGCGGCACATGGTCTCCAACGACCCGGACTTCGAGACCAAGGCAGCCGACGTGATCGGGCTGTACCTGAACCCGCCGGCGCACGCAGCGGTGTTCTGCGTGGACGAGAAGACCGCGATCCAGGCACTCGATCGCAAGGACCGTATGCTGCCGCTGTCGCCCGGGCGCGCCGAGAGTCACGGCTTCGAGTACAAGCGCAACGGCACGCTCAGCCTGTTCGCGGCGTTCAATACTGCCACCGGCGAGGTGCTGGGCAAGACGGTGGCGCGCCACACCAGCGAGCAGTTCGTGGCCTTCCTGACCGACGTCGTCGCCAGCCAGCCCAAACGCCGGGAAATCCACGCGATCTGCGACAACGTCAGCAGCCATAATCTCTAGAGTTAGGCGACGCGCCGACGTATGGATACCGAGGTGCTTGGGCGTTGCTGAGGCGAAGCCGGGACATGCTGGCTCAACCGCGAGTAAATGCAAAGCGCGTGTATCGCGTGATGCGTCGCCACGGCCTGCTGCTTGAACATCGCCCTCGGCACGCCTCGTCTACGCGTCGGCATGACGGCAAGGTCGCGGTGGATAGCAGCAACATGCGCTGGTGCTCGGATGGCTTCGAATTCCGCTGCGATGCCGGTGTCCCATTGCGTGTCGTCTTCGCACTCGACTGTTGCGACCGCGAAGCCATGAGTTGGGCCGCGAGCACAGGCGGTTACACTGGCGATATGGTGCGTGACGTCATGCTTCAAGCCGTCGAGAACCGCTTCACCGGCGCGTTGAAGGCCGACAGGGAAGTCGAGTGGTTAAGCGGCGATGGTTCCTGCTACATTGCCGATGACACATTGAAGTTCTCTCGAAAAATCGGACTGAAGCCAGTAACGACACCCGTCAGAAGTCCGCAAAGCAACGGGATGGCCGAGAGCTTCGTTAAAACGATGAAGCGTGATTACGTTTCGTGGATGCCGAAACCCGACGCCAGGACGGCGCTGCAAAATCTGGCCATCGCGTTCGACCACTGACGAAGCGGTCTTCGTCGTTTGGCGCGCTTGTCGGAGCGCCCGCCGTGACTGGCGCGGCGGGCGCTCCGGGACTTGCGGAGAACCGCGCGGTCATTGACCGCGCTATCTTTCTCGTTATTGCGTGCGAGGTCTTCAGAAATGGTCGCCCACGCGCACGATCTTCAGCGTGTTGGTGCCGCCCGCCTGGCCCATCGGCTCGCCGACGGTGAGCACGACCATGTCGCCGCGCGCAGCGTAGCCCTTCGACACGACCACTTCAAGCGCCTGGTTCAGCGCGGCGTCGCGGTCCATGTTGGTGTCGACGTGCAGCGGCGTGACATTGCGATACAGCGACATCGTGCGCTCGCTCGACACGCGCGGCGTGAGCGCGAAGATCGGTACGTGCGTCCAGTGACGCGACATCCACAGCGCGGTCGAGCCCGATTCGGTCAGCGCGACCACGGCCTTCGCGCCGAGGTGATACGCGGTGAACAGCGCGCCCATCGCGATCGACTGGTCGATGCGCGTGAACGTGCGGTCGAGGAAATCGCGGTCCAGCTGCGACTCTTCTGACTTCTCCGCCTCGATGCACACGGCCGCCATCGTCTCGATGGTCGTCACCGGATATTTCCCGGCAGCGGTTTCGGCGGAGAGCATCACGGCGTCGGTGCCGTCGAGCACGGCGTTCGCCACGTCCGACACTTCCGCGCGCGTCGGCACGGGCGCGTGGATCATCGACTCCATCATCTGCGTGGCGGTGATCACGAGCTTGTTCGACTCGCGCGCCATGCGGATCATGCGCTTCTGCAGCGCGGGCACCGCCGCGTTACCGACTTCCACCGCGAGGTCGCCGCGCGCGACCATGATGCCGTCGGACGCATCGAGAATGCCCTGCAGCGCCGGAATGGCCTCGGCGCGCTCGATCTTCGCGATCATCTTCGGCTTGATGCCGTACGGCGCGCCCGCGATGTTCGCGAGCTGCCGCGCCATTTCCATGTCGGTCGCGTTCTTCGGGAACGACACCGCGACGAAGTCCGTGCCGAGCGACATCGCCGTCTTGATGTCCTCCATGTCCTTCTCGGTCAGCGCGGGCGCGGTGAGGCCGCCGCCCTGGTGGTTGATGCCCTTGTTGTTCGACAGCTCGCCGCCGACCTTGACCGTCGTGTGAATCTCTTCGCCGATCACGCGCGTCACGTCAAGCACGACGAGACCGTCGTTGAGCAGCAGCACGTCGCCCGCGCGCAGGTCGCGCGGCAGGTCCTTGTAGTCGAGGCCGACGCGCTCTTTATTGCCGAGCGTACAATTGGCGTCGAGGATGAACGAATTGCCCGCGACGAGCATCGTCTTGTTGTTCTCGAACTTGCCGACGCGGATCTTCGGACCCTGCAGGTCCGCCATGATCGCGACTTCGCGGCCGATCTGGCGCGCCGCCTCGCGGACGATCTCGGCGCGCTGACGGTGGTCGTCGGCGGTGCCGTGCGAGAAGTTGAAGCGTACGACGTCGAGGCCCGCCTGCAGCATTTGCAGCAGGATGTCCGAGCTCGTGGAAGCCGGGCCGATGGTGGCAACAATCTTTGTAGCGCGATGCATGGAATTCCTCGTCTCAGTAGGATCGCCCGTAACAACGCTGCGAGCACGTTGCGCTTGCGATGAGGTATTGCTCACCGGTTGCGCGCGCCGGTTCGTGCCGGCGTCGCTTTGTCGATTTCCTTCAGGGCATGGGCGGGCACGCCGCCGATGATGACCGGAGGCGTTTCGGGCACGGCCGCTTCGCCTCCGGGTCTTGCTGCTTCCGTTGCCGGGTGCGGCTCGTCGGGGCGAGCCGCGTCCGCAATCACCTGCGCCGTTTCGGCGGCTGCGTCGAGCGGACCGCCGTTTTCGATCACATCGTCTTGCGCGCCCCCGGCTGCTGGCGCGCCCTTCTTTCCTGCTTTCGCCGTATTGCCTCGGGCCGCCAAGGTCTCAAGCCCCGGCGCGGGATTCGAGCACTTCGACCGCCGGCAGCGTCTTGCCTTCCAGGAACTCCAGGAACGCGCCGCCGCCGGTCGAGATGTAACTCACCTTGTCGTGGATGCCGTACTTCGCGATGGCCGCGAGCGTGTCGCCGCCGCCCGCGATCGAGAACGCCGACGAATTGGCGATCGCGTGCGCAAGCGTCTTCGTGCCGTTGCCGAACTGGTCGAACTCGAACACGCCGACCGGGCCGTTCCAGACGATCGTGCCCGCCGTTTCCAGTTGCGCGGCGAGCGCCTTCGCCGTGTCCGGGCCGATGTCGAGAATCAGGTCGTCGTCGGCGACATCGGCGACGGGCTTCGTTTCCGCCTTCGCGGTCGCGGCGAATTCCTTGGCGGTGACGACATCGCTCGGAATCGGCACCGATGCGCCGCGCGTGCGCGCCTGCTCGATGATGTCCTTCGCCTCGCCGACCAGATCGGCCTCAGCGAGCGACTTGCCGATCCTGAGACCGGACACCAGCATGAACGTATTGGCGATGCCGCCGCCGACGATCAGCTGATCGACCTTCTCGGCGAGCGACTTGAGAATCGTGAGTTTCGTGGAGACCTTCGAGCCCGCGACGATCGCGACCAGCGGACGCTTCGGGTTGCCGAACGCCTTGCCGAGCGCGTCGAGCTCGGCCGCCAGCAGCGGGCCCGCGCACGCCACGGGCGCGTATTTCGCGATGCCGTGCGTCGTGGCTTCGGCGCGGTGCGCGGTGCCGAACGCGTCGTTGACGTAGATGTCGCAGAGCTTGGCCATCTTCTGCGCGAGGCCGTCGTCGTTCTTTTTCTCGCCCTTGTTGCAGCGGCAGTTTTCCAGCAGCACGACATTGCCCGGCTGCACGTTTACGCCGTCGACCCAGTCGGCGACCAGCGGCACGTCGCGCCCGAGCAGCTCCGAGAGGCGTTTGGCCACCGGCGCGAGCGAGTCTTCCGGCTTGAACTGGCCTTCGGTCGGGCGGCACAGGTGGGACGTGACCATCACGGCCGCGCCCGCGTCGAGCGCCGCCCTGATCGCCGGGACCGAGGCGCGCACACGCGTGTCTTCGGTGATGTTGCCGTCGTCGTCTTGCGGCACGTTGAGATCCACGCGGATGAACACACGCTTGCCGGAGACTTTGCCTTCGGCGATCAGATCGGTGAAACGCAGTACTTTCGTCATGGGAGTCAACGTAGGTAGTGAAGCGGTTCGGGCGGGATGACCGGTGGGGGCCGGCCGGTTCGTGGAGGCGCCGCGCTCGGGCCGCCGGGCAGGACAGCTCGCGCGGATCAGACCGGAGGCGAGGGCCGCGCGTCGAAGCCGAACGCGCGTGCCGGAAGCGGAGGAAAGAAATCGGACAGACGAATCCGGCGATGCGCGCCAGCGACGCGCGCGCACGGCGAAACAGCCGGGAGCGGCGGGTTGGACAATCGTAGCGCGGTGACTGCCGGACACACTTTCGACCTCTCACTGGCCAGGAAAGACCGTCATCTTAACCGATCGCCCTGACCGCTTTTAGCGGGCAATCGTTGATGACGCGTATTTGGCTCGCCGTCATGCCGCGAGCCGCAACAGGGTGAGGACGACCATGCCGACGGCGATCGTGCCCATCATGCCGCGCCGCCACAGGTAGTACGCGAGCCCCGCCGCCGACGCCCACAGCGCGTGATTTGGACTTGCCCCCGCAAAAGCCGGACATGCGGTGACGCTTAAATTTTGAGGTAGTCTTCTGCCTATGTTTTAAGCCTAGTCACAACGTGGAACCTCTAGAAGTTCTGACCCAGCCGGAGCAGCGCCGCCGGCGTTCAATTGAAGAGAAACTAGCGATAGTTCGCGAGACTTTCGAGCCCGGTACAACGGTCTCTGGCGTCGCTCGCCGACATCAAGTGAATGCCAACCAAGTCTTCGGCTGGCGCAAGCTCTATCAGGACGAGAGCCTATCGGTGGTCTGCCGGCGAGCACGTGGTGCCGGCATCTGACCTAGCCGAAGCAATGAAGCAGATTCGCGAGCTGCAGCATTGCTAGGAAAGAAGACAATGGAGGTAGAAATCCTCCGTGAAGCAGTGGAGTATGGTCGAACAAAAAAATTGACTGCGCTCACCATTGCTGCCGGGGGACGACCGTTGAAGACGGTCTGTGAAGTCCTGGGGGTGTCGCGCTCGAATCTCGCAGTCAAGTCGAAGCGGCCGGCTGACTGGGTCGACCGGCGCAAGATGCCCGTGCTCGACGACACGGCGCTTGTCGCCGAACTTCATGAGTTGTTAGGCGACGCGCCGACGTATGGATACCGAGGTGCTTGGGCGTTGCTGAGGCGAAGCCGGGACATGCTGGCTCAACCGCGAGTAAATGCAAAGCGCGTGTATCGCGTGATGCGTCGCCACGGCCTGCTGCTTGAACATCGCCCTCGGCACGCCTCGTCTACGCGTCGGCATGACGGCAAGGTCGCGGTGGATAGCAGCAACATGCGCTGGTGCTCGGATGGCTTCGAATTCCGCTGCGATGCCGGTGTCCCATTGCGTGTCGTCTTCGCACTCGACTGTTGCGACCGCGAAGCCATGAGTTGGGCCGCGAGCACAGGCGGTTACACTGGCGATATGGTGCGTGACGTCATGCTTCAAGCCGTCGAGAACCGCTTCACCGGCGCGTTGAAGGCCGAAAGGGAAGTCGAGTGGTTAAGCGGCGATGGTTCCTGCTACATTGCCGATGACACATTGAA
>LFKV01000016.1 GCA_001189345.1 Candidatus Paraburkholderia kirkii | reverse complement strand
AGGTCGCGGTGCTCGCGGCCAAACGTGAGAACCCGCCGTCGCTCAATCCGCCAGATCCGCCTGCTGCTGGAAGCCGCCGGCCTGGTGCCGCGTAACACGCTCTCGCGCTGCACCGTACATCGCCTGCTCAAGGCTCACGGCATCTCACGCATTGCCGGACCGGATGTCGTGCCGAGAAGAAGCGCAGCTTCGCGGCCGAACACGCCGGCTCGATCTGGTTGGAAATAAACCGCTTGCCCCAGCCGGAGGCGCGCCCCTGACGATTAAGCTGCTCTGTCGTTTCACTCTCGGTGTACTCGTTGAGAAGCCGGTCCATTTCGGCGATGACTGCGCGAGGGGTTTGCCGTAATATCCACGCTGGCTTGGACAGCGGCACATGTAGCGTATGCGTGGCGCCGCCATTAAAGCGGACCTGAACGCAAATGTCTGCACCCTTGAGCAAAGTCACATCAGCAATGAGCAGCCGCGCCATGCGCTTTCGCTCGCAATCAGGTGTGCGCGGATCGTTCCAGAGACGAGGGAAGTCTCTCGCGAGCGTCATGATGCTTGCGCGCTGTTTATCGTTAAGTCCTGCGCGATCAGCTTCGCGCTGCTTTTCGTAGTGATCCTGAGCTTCGGTGAGAGCACGTAGCGCCTGATTCCATTCCGATTCAAGCGAATCCGCGACCAGCCGATTCGCGGGATCCACCTGCATATAGCGGCGCCACGCCAGATCGGCCTCGTAGCGTGCTCGTTCAAACTCCTGGCGGTGCAGTCGGTCGCGCTCGTCAGAGCGGTTCTCAAGTTCTTCCTGTACTGCAAGCGCGACCCCAAGTGTGACTGGCGTGACAGTTTCCACGAGCAACCTGCCGACGGCCTCGTCAAGCTCTCCACCGCGAACATGCTGGCACACCGGCCGCCCAAGTTTGATGCTGTGGCGCTGGCACATGTAGTCCGGTATCCTGCGTGTACCTTGGACGTGATAGCGCACTGTCATCCGCTCACCGCATTGGCACATATCGCGAGGCCTTGCAACAGCGCCGGCCCCTCACGCGGCGCTCCCTTTTCCCGATCCATGCCCAGTGCGTGGGCATTCTCCCGCAACACCTGAACATTCTGTTCGAACTCTTCCTAGCTTACATAGGCCTCGTGGGCGTCGGGGATCAGCGATACCCATTCCTCAGAGGGCAGCCGGGCGCAGACCTTCTGCCCGTCGGGATGATTGCGATAGCGCGTGCGCCCGAAGCAGTACGCACCTGCGTACCGCGGTGATGCAGAACCCACAGTACGCGTGAGTGCTCGAGCTCGCTCCACAGCACATCATCTTTGCGTCCTCCGTGGTGGACCCGATGCGGGAACAGAAGGCCCTGCTTACGGAAGGCCTTGACAGTTGCTGTGGCCGAACCGGTGCGCCGAAACGTGCGGAAGAGATGCCGGATGCTGTGCGTCGGAATCCAGACGCACGCGCGATTCCGTGTCGTAGACAAAGCCGATGGGCAACCGCATCTCCAGCTCTCCTCGACGTGCCTTATTGAGGATGCCGCCGCGCAGTCGTGCCCGCATGACGTGCAACTCGGCCTTGCTCATCGTGCCCTTCAGGCCGAGCAGCAATCGATCATTGAAGTGCGCAGGATCGTAGACGCCATCCTCGTCGAGGATCAGACAGTCGGCCAGTGCGCAAATCTCCAGTAGCCGATGCCAGTCGGTGGAGTTGCGCGCCAGGCGCGACACCTCGAGCCCCATCACAATCCCGGCACGGCCCAGGCTTACCTCTGCGACCAGGCGCTGGAACCCTTGGCGATCAACCGAGGACGCGCCAGACAGGCCGAGGTCCGAGTCGATGACGACCACCTGATCAGTTTGCCATCCGAGGGCGATCGCGCGCTGTCGCAGGTTGTACTGGCGCTCGGTGCTCTCGGTATTCTCAAACAGCTGTCGCAACGTAGACTGCCTGACATACAGGTAGGCGTTTCTTTTCAGATGTCGGGCCTGAACTTTCGCGTGCGTCTGATCGGTCATGCCATCACCTCCGCTGTCGCAATTGCCATCGTCGCCACGACGGCGACCAGGTTCTGTTCGAGACTGGCAGGCAGATTCAGCCCGCCCGGCCACGCGACCGATAATGGACTAAACGGAAACGCGTCGGTCACAGACTTCCTCCAGACTGCCATGCCTTTGAACATGAACAGCGCACGGCCTCGCATCAGCGTCGGACCGCCTCCGCCTGGCTCGAGAGCCTCCTGCCGCAAGATCTCGTAGCTTCGGCTCAGGGACTGGGTATCGCGGGCCGTTACGGGAGGATTTACCGCAGTTTTTTTCAAACGCGCCAGGGCGCGTTCCACGGTGCGTCGATGAACCACCAGGCCAAACTGTTCCGCAATCAGATCAACCAGCTCCTGCACGTCCGGCCCAGCGTGAGTCGCGCACGCTTCTTCGATGAAGCGCATCACCTCATCGGTAATCAGACGCACGAAGGCCCGAAACCGGCAAGCGGATGACTTACCGCGCACGCCAATGCTGTCGGAACTCTCCGACGAGGCGGCCGCGCAGATCCAGCACCTGCTCTCGAAATGGTTCCTGTGGTTCAGCGCCGCGTATCGTGAGCCGATCCGGCGCTACTACGAACCGTGGTCCATGCCCTCGCGCAGGCCACCACCGCGTCATCGCATCGATGACCCGTTCTGAGCAACAGCCCCGGCGAGCCCGGGACTGTTTGCATGGTGGGCGATGCATCGACCGCGCGACGATGCATCCATGGTCCTGACCTGCATCGCGCGTTCGCCAAGGAAGTCCTTCCCCTTACCGATCCCGCGACGGAGCTTACCGTCTCACCTCGAATAGCGCGAGATACCGCTCCTCATTCCGCGCGCGACGTAACACTCAAAAAGGATCCGAAGATCGAGCCGGGCGCGATCGTGAACATCATCGGGATGGGCGGGAAGATGGCGTCGGATATTCATATCGCGGGCGGCGCGGCCAACGCGGCCCTGATGCTGAATACCGTCGGGCTCGCGCATCACTACGCGAAGCTCGGCATCCGCATCAACGCGATCAATCCGGGCGCGACGCTGACCGAGCGCGTGGAAGAAGCGCTTACGCTCGAAGCGCAGCGGCTGGGCGTGACGCGCGATCAGGCGCTCGCCGACAGCCAGGCCAAGGTGCCGCTCGGACGCTACGCGAAGCCGGAAGAAATCGCGGATGTCGCCCTCTTTCTCGCGAGCCGCCGCGCGAGCTACGTGTCGGGCGCGCTCATCCCGATGGACGGCGTCTCGTCGCCGATCATTTGAACCGGATTGCGCGGGCGGTGTTCTGAAGACGCGACGAACGGCGCACTCAGGCTTCGGTTGTGCTCAGGTGCACCGTGATGCGGTCGAGCTTGTCGAGGAGCAGTTGGCCCGCCTTCCGGATCTGCGCCTAGCCACCTTTGCACCGCGAAGGTGCGGAATTCCGAAAACGCTTCGAGAAGCGGCGCTTTCGCAATCAGAGCCGTCGTTCCTGCCTCGGGACGCCTACCCTTCCGCGCCGGGCGACTGCGCTACGCGCCACAGGAAGCGCAGACCGAGCCGCTTCGACAGATATTCGAGATAGCCGGTCGGCCATTTGACGCGCAGTGGGCCGGCATCGACGCGACCCCGCAGACGAAAAAGCATTCTACAGGAAGCGGTGGCCGACCCACCAGCCGGCCGCGGCGAGCACAGCGGACGCCGGGATCGTCAGAATCCATGCCCACACGATATTGCCCGCAACGCCCCAGCGCACCGCGCTCAACTTCTGCGTTGCGCCGACGCCGACGATCGCGCCGGTGATCGTATGCGTGGTCGAAACCGGAATGCCGAGGAACGACGCGACGAAGAGCGTGATCGCGCCGCCCGTCTCGGCGCAGAATCCGCCGACCGGCTTGAGCTTCGTGATCTTCTGTCCCATCGTGCGCACGATGCGCCAGCCGCCGAACAGCGTGCCGAGGCCCATCGACAGATAGCACAGGCCGATCACCCAGACGGGCGGCGCGTCGGCCGTGGTCGAAGCGTAGCCGGTCGCGATCAGCAGCATCCAGATGATGCCGATGGTCTTCTGCGCGTCGTTGCCGCCGTGGCCGAGCGAATACAGGCCGGCCGAAAACAGCTGCATGCGGCGAAAGCGCCGGTCGACCTTCGAGGGCGGCGTGCGGAAATACAGCCACGACACCAGCAGCATGAAGAACGAGCCGAGCACGAAGCCGAGCAGCGGCGAGATGAAGATGAACGCGACGGTCTTGAGCAAGTCGTCCCAGTTGAGCGAGCCCCAGCCCGACTTCGCGAGCGCGGCGCCGACGAGACCGCCGATCAGCGCGTGCGACGAACTCGACGGAATGCCGTAGACCCAGGTGACGATATTCCAGCCGATGGCGCCGACGAGCGCGCCGAAGACGACGTAGTGATCGACGATGTCGGGATCGATCGTGCCCTTGCCGACGGTTGCGGCGACCTTCAGGTGAAAGATGAAATACGCGATGACGTTGAACGCGGCGGTGAACGCGACCGCCTGCTGCGGCTTGAGCACGCCCGTCGAAACGACCGTGGCGATGGAATTGGCGGCGTCGTGAAAGCCGTTCATGAAGTCGAACGCGAGTGCGACTATGACGAGCAAGGCGACTGCCCAGATGGCGAGTTGAATCGAATGCATCGGTTGGTGTTGTTTTGACCGGTCCTGAAAAGCGCTGCCGGTTTGTCGTTCGGGTGTTGCCATCTCCCGCGGCGCGCTGGCTTGCCGCGCGGCGCGGGCGCCGACGGCCCGATCAGGCGTTTTCCAGCACGATGCCTTCGATGATGTTCGCGACGTCCTCGCACTTGTCGGTGATCGTCTCGAGGAGCTCGTAGACCGCCTTCAGCTTGATGAGCGTCTTCACGTCGTCCTCCTCGCGGAAGAGCTTCGACATGGCCGCGCGCAGCACGCGGTCGGCATCGGATTCCAGACGGTCGATTTCCTCGCAAATCTTCAGGATCTCGCTCGCGCGCTTCATGTCCGCCAGCAATTCGACGGCCTGCTGCACGCGCTGGCAGGTCGCCGTGCAGATGTGCGCGAGCTGGCTCGCTTCCGAAGTTACCGCGCGCACGTCGTACAGCGAAATGGCCGTGACGACGTCCTCCATCAGGTCGAGGATATCGTCCATCGTCGTGGTGAGTTTGTGGATTTCGTCGCGGTCGAGCGGCGTGATGAAGATCTTGTGCAGCAGATCGATGGTTTCGTGCGTGAGCTTGTCCGCGCACTTTTCGTTCGCCTGGACGTTCTGCTTGTGCACCTCGGCTTCGTCGAGGTTGTCGATCAGCCGTTCGAGCTCGTGGCTTGCATCGACCATGCATTTCGCGTGCGCGTTGAAGATCTCGAAGAATTTGCCGTCGGTGGGCATGAAACGACCGAACATGAAAATCCCGTTAAATGGGTCAATTTTGAGACAGACATCAAACTGACATATTGTACCTGCGCGCACCACCCGGCGCACCGTGCGTGCGTGACGCGCGGCGGCGGGGGCGGAGGGCTTGACAGCGGATGCGGCAAGAGGGCTTATTCGCCGCCGTAGAAGCTCTGTACGCCGGCGAAGTTGTCGAACTTCGTGTACTGGCCGTGGAAGGTCAGGCGCACGGGCCCGATCGGACCGTTACGCTGCTTGCCGATGATGATCTCGGCGGTGCCCTTGTCCGGGCTGTCGGGGTTGTAGACTTCGTCCCGGTAAATGAAGAGGATCACGTCCGCGTCCTGCTCGATGGCGCCCGATTCGCGCAAATCCGACATGATCGGGCGCTTGTTCGGCCGCTGCTCCAGACCGCGATTCAGCTGCGACAGCGCGATCATCGGCACGTCGAGCTCCTTCGCGAGACTCTTGAGCGATCGCGAGATTTCGGAGATTTCGGTGGCGCGGTTTTCGCCGGTGCTCGACCCGGTCATCAGCTGCAGGTAGTCGACGATGATCAGGCCGAGCTTGCCGCACTGGCGCGCGAGACGCCGCGCGCGCGAGCGCAGTTCCATCGGATTCAGGCCGCCGGTTTCGTCGATGAAAAGCTGCGCCTCGCTCATTTTCTGCACGGCATGCGTGAGCTTCGGCCAGTCCTCGTCGGTGAGGCGGCCGGTACGCATGCGATGCTGATCGAGCCGGCCGACCGAGCCGAGCATGCGCATCGTCAGTTGCGTGCCGGGCATTTCCATCGAGAACACGGCGACGGGCAAGCCGTACTCTACCGCCACGTATTCGCCGATGTTCATCGAGAATGCCGTCTTGCCCATCGACGGACGCCCCGCCACGATGATCAGCTCTCCGCCGTGCATGCCCGAAGTCATGCGGTCGAGATCGACGAAGCCCGTCGGTATGCCGGTGACGTCGCTCGGATTGGCCGTGTGATAGAGCGTGTCGATGCGCTCCACGACCTGCGTGAGCAGCGGCCCGATCTCCAGAAATCCCTGCGTGCCCCGCGCGCCGTCCTCGGCGATTGAAAACACGCGCGATTCGGCTTCGTCCAGAATCTGGCGGACTTCTTTGCCTTGCGGATTGAAAGCGTCGGCGGAGATTTCATCGGCGACGGACACCAGCCGGCGCAGCACCGCACGGTCGCGCACGATCTCGGCATAGCGACGGATGTTGGCCGCGCTCGGCGTGTTCTGCGCGAGCGCGTTCAGATACGCGAGGCCGCCGACTTCCTCGGCCTTGCCGACCATGTTGAGCGCTTCGTAGACGGTGATGACGTCCGCCGGGCGCATCGCCGCGATCAGCTTGCCGATATGCTCATAGATGATGCGGTGGTCGTAGCGGTAGAAGTCGCTTTGCGCCATCACGTCGGCGATGCGGTCCCATGCGGCGTTGTCCAGCAGCAGGCCGCCGATCACCGATTGCTCGGCTTCGATCGAGTGAGGCGGAACCTTCAGCGCATCGAGTTGCGGGTCTTTGGACGGAGCGTTCATAGGGTGGAATTATCGATGAAATCGGCGCTTTGGAACAACGCTCAGACAAATAAAGAAGGGCAGGAACCGTGCGGTTCCTGCCCTTCTTTCTTGCGCCGCGAGGCTCGATGCTTCGCGTGAAACTTACGCGTGCTCGCCGAGCACCGACACCGTGACGTCGACCAGAACGTCCGTGTGAAGCGCCACGTGAACCGGATGGTCGCCGACCATCTTGAGCGGGCCTTGCGGCAGGCGCACTTGCGCCTTTTCCACTTCGGCGAAGCCTTGCTTCTTGAGCGCTTCGGCAATGTCCGCGTTCGTGACCGAGCCGAACAGACGGCCGTCCACGCCGGCCTTCTGCGAGATCTGAACGGTGAAGCCGTTCAGCTTTTCGCCTTGCGCTTGCGCGGCTGCCAGCTTTTCGGCGGCGACCTTTTCGAGCTCGGCGCGGCGCACTTCGAATTCGGCGATCGCGTCTTTCGTTGCGCGGCGAGCCTTCTTGCCGGGGATCAGGAAGTTACGTGCGTAGCCGTCCTTGACCTTGACGATATCGCCGAGGTTGCCCAGGTTGACGACCTTTTCCAAAAGAACGATTTGCATTTTTGGCTATCCTTGTTGCGTCGTCTGATTAGGCCTTGTGCAGGTCGGTGTACGGCAGGAGCGCGAGGAAACGCGCGCGCTTGATCGCCGTGTCGAGCTGGCGCTGATAGTGCGCCTTCGTGCCAGTCAGACGAGCCGGCGTGATCTTGCCGTTTTCGCCGATGAAGTCCTTCAGCGTTTCCGTGTCCTTGTA
This sequence comes from Candidatus Paraburkholderia kirkii, assembly GCA_001189345.1. Classification (GTDB taxonomy): domain Bacteria; phylum Pseudomonadota; class Gammaproteobacteria; order Burkholderiales; family Burkholderiaceae; genus Caballeronia; species Caballeronia kirkii_B. The sequence continues at coordinate 92,236 of LFKV01000016.1, read as the reverse complement.
GTCGATGTACTCGACGCCGGCTGCCGTGAAGCGGCAGAACTTCTTGCGCTTGAAGAGCGGGTTTTGTTGCTGACGACGCTTGTCGAATTTCTTACCAGTTGGGCGGGGCATGACTAGTCCTTTCCAATGTCCTGCAATTCTGTGATGTGAAACACCAGGGTTCGGGCGTTACGGCTTTTCTTCGCCAGAAAGCCGGTGAAGCGCGTTTCGACGCCCATCGGACAGCTTTCCAGCCTGCCGCTCGCTTCTCCGGCCGCGACGGCCTGCAGTGTCAGTTCGATCTTTCGGGCGATGCCCGCCTCGACGACTTCTGCCGCGTGTTGCAACGTGCAGCTTGCGATCGGGATGCCGGCGGGGGTGTACCGCACCGGTTCGCGTTCCACGACGCTCGCTGTCAGTTGCAGCCGGTTCACGAGATTGCTCGAGTCCTACGCAAATGAGCCCTGGTGGCTTGACAGTTCGTAACTGTCCTCAAGCCTGCGCTTCGGTCGGCTGGCTAGCCGCCTTCTTGGCTTCTTCGCGCTGCACTTCCTTCATCATCGGCGACGGGCCGGTTTCGGCCTTCTTCATCTTGACGATGAGGTGACGCAGAACGGCGTCGTTGAACTTGAACGCGTGTTCGAGCTCTTCGAGCGTCGCCTGGTCGCATTCGATGTTCATGCAGACGTAGTGAGCCTTCGCGAGTTTCTCGATCATGTAGGCCAGTTGGCGACGGCCCCAGTCCTCGATGCGGTGGATCTGGCCACCGTGCGACGTGATCGTGCCCTTGTAGCGCTCGATCATCGCGGGCACTTGCTCGCTCTGATCGGGGTGCACGATAAAGACGATTTCGTAATGACGCATGTTCACTCCTTGTGCTGACTTTTGGATTGAAGCCACCCGGGCGTCGGACCGGTGTGGCAAGCGATAAACTAGAAAGTATAGCGTGAAATGCCACTTTTCGCAAGCCAGATCGGCTTTCTCGACTCGGCTCGCCGAACGATTTCGACTGCGATTTCAAGCATTTATCTGCCGTGAGCGGCCGGCGCGTGCTCCGGCAACAGCTCGCCGGGCGGCGCGAGCAGGCGGCTCCAGTAACCCGGATCCGCATAAATTTACTTAAGATAATCAATGAAATAGCGCACTCTCGCCGGCACATAACGCTGCTGCGGATAGACCGCGAGAATATCGTAGTCCGGCAGCTCGAACTCGTCGAGCACGGTTTCCAGCTCGCCCGCTTCCAGTTGCCGCTGGATTTCCCACGTCGAGCGCCAGCCGAGCCCGAGCCCTTCCGATACCCAGCGATGCAGCAGCTCGCCGTCGTTGCAATCGAGATTGCCGGTCACGCGCACCGTCACGAGCTTGCCGCTGCGGCGGAAATACCAGCCGCGGTTCTGGCCGCCCTGGAGATTGAACGCGAGGCAGTTGTGATTCGGCAGATCCTCGAGCGATTTCGGCTTGCCGTGCTTCTTGAAATACGCGGGCGTGCCGCACACGACGCGCCGATTGCTCGCCAGCTTCACCGCGACGAAATTCGGATCGACTGCCCCGCCGATGCGAATCGACAGATCGTAGCCCTCGCGCACCAGATCGACGACGCGATCGGTCAGATTGCACGACATCTGCAGTTCGGGCTTGTCGGCGACGAACGCGGGCGCGTGCGGCGCGACGTGCATGCGCCCGAACGCCGCCGGCGCGGACACGATCAGATGTCCGCCCATCACGCGCCGGCCGGCCGCCAGCTCGTTTTCCGCCTGCTCCCATTCAGAGAGCAGATTCTTGCAGCGGTCGAGAAACGCGGCGCCTTCCTCGCTCACGACGAGCCGCCGCGTCGAGCGATACATCAGCTTCACGCCGAGGCGCTTTTCCAGCGCATCGATGCGCCGCCCGAGTATCACCGGCGACACGCCCTCCTCCAGCGCCGCCGCCGCGAGGCTGCCCACCTCGACGACGCGCACGAAGGTCTCGATCTGCTTGAAGCGGTCCATCTCTCGTCTCCTGTCTCGGCTTTTTAACGGACTTAAAGTGCAACGGAACCCTGCTTCGATGCTGCCACCGAGCGCATAGCGGCGCACTGCGTCCACCAGCGGATCGAGCAGCCATGTCTGGCTGCCCAGCCAGTGGCACATGGTGCCCGACTCAATCTCGACGCCATCGCGCGCGTACATGACAGATTGCCGATAGAGCGGGATGTGATAGGCAAACTTCGATGTCGCGATATGTGCGAGCAATGCAGGCCCAGGAAGGCCCCGGTCAATTGGACGACTCGGCGCGGCAGCCTGCACGATGCAGTCACAGCACGAACAGGCGAGTTTGGATTCGAGCTGCTCGGATATGTCTTCGCCCAGTGGCTTGAGCGTGCCACCGCAGCCGGGGCAACGTTCTTCGGCCGGACGGTGCATGCGCTCTTCGCGTTCCAGATGATTGCGACCGAACTGCATGCGACGCAACTTCGCGATCCTCAGCTTCAGATCATCGATGTCGTCGGGCAGGTCGCTACCGGTCAGATCCATGGCAGCAGTTTACGACTGTCTGCTGCACGCGGATCATCAGGTAACTGACGTTTACAAAGCGCTGCGCGGGCGTGCTGCCTCGATCGGTTCGCGCCAGTCAAACCCTTCGAGAAGCAGCGCCAGTTGAGCCGTTGTCAGCGCCACAACACCAGTGTCAGCACGTGGCCATGCAAAACGTCCTTTCTCAAGGCGCTTTGCAAACGGACATAGGCCGCCATCGCTCCAGTACAACGCCTTCATAAGGTCATCACGGCGCCCTCTGAAGATAAAAACCTGGCCACCGTACGGATCCTTCTCAAGCACTGTCTGCACCTTCGCTGCAAGCGAATTAAAGCCGGATCGCATGTCAGTGACGCCTGCGGCGATCCAGATCCGCGTATTTGCAGGCAGGCCGATCATCAGAGAAGCCGCTCGAGTACCAGGCGCAAGATCGTCGCGTCGGGCGTGCCTTCTATCCGGACGGAAGTATTGCCGTGCTGAAGCTCAATCCTGCCGCTCGTAGTAACTGGAGCGGCCTGCACAACTTCGTCGAATCCGGCAGATGGTCAGTTGCCCGATCGGGCTGAACATCGACAACAACAGGCAACATGGCCTGCGTCTGAGCATCTTCGACCAGCAGGCCCTGCGCGTACAGTTTGCGCCACGCCCATACCTGGTTGGCATTGACGTTATTGTCGCGGGCGACCCGAGCGACCGAGGCTCCTGGTTCAAATGTCTGCTCGACGACCGTTCGTTTCCATTCCAACGGATGCCGCCGGTTCTGGCGCTTGGCCGGCAATTCGACTGTCTGAGACACTGTGTCCATTCTCCGCAGTTCGTGGACACTGTCGGTCAATCGTGTCCGTTGCGACTGATGATTGCATCTTCTACCTAGAGCGAGACAACGGTACAGATCGAGCACTTACGGCCGATCTTCGCGGCGAAGCGATACATGAGATCGTGCCAGCTCCAGAACGTGTCCGCGGCGCTTGCGCGATATTCGGTGAGGCCCGCCATCGCGCGCTGGAACGCGTGCGAATGCAGGTTCGGCATGCCGGGCAGCACCGGCCCCCTGGCGCGCTCGACACCGGCGGGCGCGGCGCGTTCGGGCGTGACGCGCACGAGCGTGCCGTCATCGTTCCATTCGAACAGCACGTCGCGCCGCCAGCCGTCGGCAAGACGCGCGTGATCCGCGAAGAATGCGCCATGAGCAGCATTCATGTCCTGTCTCCCATTATGTCGATGCGCGGCTACTGACGAGCCGTTCGCCGTCTTTACAGCAGATCGATGCCGACGTGCAGCCACGCCCCGCCGTCCCGCGACTCGCACGCGAGCGCCGACACGGATGTATCGTCCAGGCGCAGCGTGTCGCCTGTTTCGAGCGTATGGCGCGTATCGTCGCCGAGCTCGATGTCGATCCGGCCGCGCGCGCAGAAGATGAACGTCACGTCGTGTTCGAGCGTGATCGACGCCGGTTCTTCATGCGCCTGAACCGTCGCGCGTGCGCGGTCGCGGCGCGTCATCACGTTGAAATCGCGCGTCGGTCCGCCGAGCAGTGTCGCGTGGATCGGCGTTTCGCCTACAAAGCGCGCGATCGCGAGCGAGACATCGAGCGAATGAACGCCGCCGTGAGCGTCAGTCAGGCGCATGCCGGCGCCGTCGAGGAGCACGAGCGCGCCGACGCCCGCGAAGGTCGAGAACGCGCCGTCCGCGGCCACGTCCGCCAGAGACAGGCGCCAGGCGAACGCATCCAGCGACGCGCCTGGCGGCCCCGCCGCGATCTCGCGCGTCACGCCCGCCGCCGTTCTTCCACGGCACGGGCACCAGAGCATCGGAACGAATGATCATGACGTTCAGAAATGCCCGGTGAATTGGTAGCGGTCGCCCGGATGCCAGAGATTCGCGACGGAGGCGACCGCATCGCGCGACCACGTGCGCCGATGCAGCAGCAGACACGGCTCGTGCTCTGCCATCGCGAGCGCGTGGCGAATCTCCGCCGACGGCACCGACGCCTCGATCCGATACTCGACGCGCTGCAACGGCGCCGCCGCCATCAGGTACTGATTCGGCGTGATCGTCGTGAAATCCTGCCGCGCATACTCCGGCGCGAGCGCGGGATTCACGTAGCGCTCTTCCATCTGCACCGGCTCGTCGTTCTCGAAGTGCAGCACGCGCGAATGAAACACCGGGCTGCCGAGCGCCAGATGCATTTCGGCGGCGAGTGTCTCGTTGACGATCGACGCGCCCAGATGCAGCACCTGCGCGCTATATGCGTGTCCACGCGCGACGATCTCGTCGGAAATACTGTGGATCTCGACGAGCGTCGACGCATATTTCGGCTGCGCAACGAAGGTGCCCGCGCCCTGCACGCGCGTGAGCACCTGCTCCGCGGTCAGCTCGCGCAGCGCGCGGTTCACCGTCATGCGCGCGACCTTGAATTCGCGCGCGAGCTCGTTCTCGGAGGGCATCTGATCGCCCTCCTTCCACTCGCCGACGTGAATGCGCTGGAGAATGTAGTCCTTGATCTCCTGATACGCGGGCGTGTTCATGCCGGCTGTTCCGACGCGAACGCGAACGGGCTGTGCCGCGCAATCGCGCCTTCCTGCACGAGCGTCGCGATCGCGACGATGTCGGGCGCAAAGTAGCGATCGAAGTCGTAATGCGGGACGTGCGCGCGCAACGTCTTCATCACTTCGGAGAGCGGCGCGCTCGTCTGATGCGGCGCGCGCAGATCCACGCCCTGCGCCGCCGCGAGCAGCTCGATCGCGAAGAGATGATGGAGCGCAAGCGCCGCCGACGCCTGCGTGCCGTTCAGCAGCGCCAGGCCCTCCTTCGCCTGCAGCGTGAGCGGCTTCAGGCCCGCAACCGCGAGACCGTCCGTTGCGCTCGCGCGCTCGCCGCGAATCGTGATTTCGCCCAGGCCGAGCAGCACCGTGGACATATGCGCGAGCGGCGCGAGATCGCCCGATGCGCCGAGACCCAGCCCTTCACCGGGATGACCGGCAGCACGTCGGCGTTGAAGAGCGTGATGAGGGCTTCGATGACCTCGCGCCGGATCCCCGAGTAACCGCGCCCGAGGCTCGAAAGCTTGAGCGCCATGAGCAGCCGCACGACCGGACGCGACATTGGCTCGCCGACGCCCACCGCATGCGACAGACAGCACGAGATTCTTCTGCAGCAGTTCGAGCTGATCCGCGGGAATGTGCGTGTTGGCGAGCCGCCCGAAGCCCGTATTGATGCCGTAAGCCGGATCGCCCTTGGCCACGATCGCGGCGACCGCGCGCGCTCGCGTCGATGGCGTCGAAGCTGGCCGGATCGAGCTCGAGCGGGTCGGAACCTCGCGCGATGCGGCGCAGTTGCGGGAGAGTCAGTTTTCCGGGTGTAAGCGTGATCATGGTTCATCATGTATATACAAGTTAGACTCAAGTTTAAACGGGCAGACAGAACGAAACAAGAGGTTATTCTGGATTTCACTAGGTCATCCGCAGTTCCGGATACCAAGTTATCTATACATATTCAGCTACAGCACTTTCTCCATCACGAACTGAACGAACCTCTGCTCCCGCACGACGACCGCCCGCGCGAGCAGCATCGTGAAGCCGCAGTATTCGAAGAAAGGCCGCGCGGTAACGCTCGCGTAGGTGTGCAGGCAGGGGATCCCGGCTTCGTCGGCCTCGGCTTCCACGCGCGCGAGGAGCGCCGTCGCCAAGCCCGCGCGCTGATGCTTCGGGTGAACGAACATCATGTCCACCAGGCCGTTCTTCTCCAGATCCGCGAATCCGGCGAGTTCGCCGCCGACGAGCGCGACCCAGGTCGGGCGGCTCATGCGGGCGAGCGCCCACTCGTCGCGGTCGGCTTGCGCCCATGCGTCAATCTGCGCCGGACCATAGTCGGCCGAGGCCGTCTCGCGCACCGCGCGCTGGAACAGATCAATCACGCCGTCGAGATTCCTCGCACGATACGGTCTGATTTCGATGAGCGGGAGCCCTGGCATATCGTCACCTTCGTTACTCTCAAAAGAAAAAGCCGCGGCCGACGCAGCGCGGGCCTTACGTTGAAAACGCGTGGAAGGAAAGGCGGAAGAGCACGCCGGGAGCAGGCGTGCGCAAACGTTCGAGCGGACGAGAAACGGCCATGCGGGATGTGGCGCGCGCCGCGCGGTCTCAGGAAACGACCGCCACCGTCGCGATACCGAGCGCGGTCATCAGGAGCGACGCGCAGACGTGGATCGCGATCTCGGCGAGCGCCCAACCGAACCTCCCCTGCTGCAGATGCGCGACCACTTCGGCGGAGAACGTGGAAAACGTGGACAGGCCGCCCATCAGCCCGGTGATGATGAAAAGCCGCCACTCCACCGAGAGGTCCGGAAAGCGCGCGAAAAAGGCGACCGCCACGCCGATAATATAGCCCGCGATGACATTCGCCGCGAACGTGCCAAGCGGCAGATTCGGAAAAATCGCGTTCAGGCGCAAACCGAGGACCCATCTGAGGAGCGACCCCAGTCCGCCGCCGAGCCCCACGGCGGTGATCGACAGATACATGTCAGTGTCAAACCGATTTGAGATTATTCGGACTCGTGCCTCTCGGACGAGCCGCTCGACCAGCGCCGCGCGGCTCGGCTTCACGATCCAGCCCTCGCGATGCCGCACGTGCGCCGCTCACGTGCCGTCGCGGCGGGCCTCCCAGCAGCCGGCGTCGTGACCGTCGATGAAAAGCGAGCCGCGCATGACAAGCTGCGGGTCGGCGGGGTCGAGCACCTCGTCGTCATTGTGTTCGAGTTTCACTTCGTGCATGAGCATCGCCTGCAAAATACGCCGGATACCAAGCCAGTCTCGCGAGTGACTCCATTCTGCCAGTACTGAGTTGAGGCGCTCACCGTAGCATAAAGGACATTGCCGAAAGGCAATTTAACGTGCGCACGACATGCTCGACCGACGGCGCATCGAAGGCGAGCGTTACGGCATCGACGCGCTCGAGCGTCGGCCACTGGCAGAAGAGATCGGCGAATGCGGTGGTTTGCACGCGCAATTCGCAGCGATGTTCGGCGAGCGGCGCACGCCGCGCATGCCGCACCGTCGACGCCGCCGCCTCGACCGTTTCGCGCGCGGCGAGCCGGATCGCGTCGCATGCGGCGGCGGGCGTTTCGGTCACGCCGCTCGAATAGCCGTGCGCGGTCTTCACGCAGAGAAAGCGGGCGCCGGGGAACGCGGGCAGCGTCTCGGCGCCGAACACGTCGTCGCCCGTCAGGAGCGCGCCGCGCGCGCCGCGCTCTTCGGCGAACCTGCCGTAGAGCGTCGCCTCGCTGGCCTCCTCGCCGTCGAGCATGACGCGCGCGAATGCCGTGCTGTTGATCGTGTGCGCCAGAATGCCGCGGCTTTGCGCGCTCGCGTGGTAGCCGATCATGAACACCAGCGCCGGCTCGCCTTCCAGCCCCGCCATCATGCCGAGCACGAGCCGCGTGCGCGGGTCGAGCAGGTCGGACACCAGGTTGCGGAAGCCGCCGTGCGAATCGTTGATCCACACCTGCGACGCGCCGCCCTCGAACGCGCCCAATACGGCCGCGTTGGCCTTGCGCGTCATCCAGCGGCGCGCCTGCTCGTATTCGCCGTTGCCGGCGCGCGTCTGCTCCGGGTGGAACACGCCCGCAATACCTTCGATGTCCACCGAGATGAGCACTTTCATGGTCGCGTTTTCAATGCTTCGTTGAGCGAGATGCGCCGATGACCGTCGCGCCCGGCGACCGTCTCCGCGCTGAAGAGCGCATCGAGGATCGCCTGCTCGACGCTGTCCGCGGCCGCCTGAAACAGCGGATCGAGCCGCGTGTCGCCGACGAGCGGCGGCACGGCGTAGGCGGTCGAGAAGGCCAGCGCGATGTCGCCGCTGCCGTGCCCGTAGACCGAGCCCGTGCGCGCGAGGCCGGCTGCCGCGCGCATCGCGACGCGCCGCAGTTGCCGGGCGTCGAGCGGCGCGTCGGTCGCGATCAGCATGATGATCGAGCCTCGTTCGGGTTGCGCCCGCGACGCGCGCGCCGGTTGCAGCGCGCGCCCGACGGCTTCGCCGGCGATCGTGAGCTGCGCCAGGCGGCCGAAATTCGCGAGCACGAGCGCGCCTGCCTTGTACGCGCGCTCGCCGATGTCCAGCAGGCGCGACGCCGAGCCGATGCCGCCCTTCAGCTCGAAACACGACATGCCGCGACCCGCACCCACTGCGCCGCGCTCGAAGTCCGCGCCGCATGCATCGAGCGCGTTCATGTAGTGCGCTTCGCCGATGGCGAGCGCCTGCATGTCGTTTAGGTAGCCATCGTTGCATTCGAACACGAGCGGATTCACGCTCGGCTCGTCGCGTCCGACCTGCGGATTCGCCCCGATGACCGCGCGAATCTGCGCGTTCGCCACAGTGCCGACGCCGAACGTGTTGGTCAGCGCGATCGGCGTCTCTAGCACGCCGAGCTCCTCGACCTGCATGAGCCCGATGCTCTTGCCGAAGCCGTTGATCACGCACGCGCCGGCGGGCACCTTGTCGCGATACGCGTCGCCGCGATGCGGACGAACCACGGTGACGCCCGTCTGTATCGCGCCTTCGTCGAGCGTGCAATGGCCGACCGTCACGCCCGCGACATCGGCGATCGCGCCGCGCGGGCCCGCTTCCAGCGTACCGATGTCCGGCGCCTGCATCATGGGCGGTCGAGCTTCGGATCGAGCGCGTCGCGCAGGCCGTCGCCGAGCAGGTTGAACGCGAGCACCGTGAAGAAGATCGCGAGGCTCGGGAAGATCGCGACGTGCGGCGCCATCGCCATGTCGGCGCGCGCTTCGTTGAGCATCGCGCCCCACTCGGGCGTCGGCGGCTGCGCGCCGAGCCCGAGGAACGAGAGGCTGGCCGCCGTGATGATCGACGTGCCGATGCGCATCGTGAAGTACACGACCACCGACGAGATGGTTCCCGGCAGGATGTGGCGCGCGAGTATCGTCCAGTCCAAAGCGCCGATGCTCCGCGTCGCCTCGATATAGGTGAGATGTTTCAGCGCGAGCGTGTTGCCGCGTACGAGCCGCGCGAACGCGGGAATACTGAAGATCGCGACCGCGCACACGAACGACGTCCACCATGCCGTTGCCGAGAACCGCGACGACGCCGATTGCGAGCAGAATGCCGGGAAACGCGAACAGCACGTCCGCGATGCGCATCACGATGCGATCCCACCAGCCCTCGTAGTAGCCGGCGAGGAGGCCGAAGAACGTGCCGATCACGACCGACAGCAGGCCCGCCGTCAGCGAGATGCGGCTGCCCACCAGGATGCAGCTCAAGGATGCAGCTCAGGATGTCGCGTCCCAGCGAATCGACGCCGAACCAGTGCGCGGCCGACGGACCCGCGTTGAGCGCGTCGTAATCGAAGTAATTCTCAGGATCGTAAGGCGCGATGTACGGCGCGACGACCGCGATCACGATCAGCACGATGACGAATACCGCCGCGGCCATCGCGACGGGCTGCGGCCTGAGCTTGCGCCAGAACTCCGTCCACGGCGTGCGGACTTCGTGCCCCGCGGCGACGGCGCCCTTGGCATTGTCGGCGGTCACGCTCATGCGGGCCTCACTTGAAATGGATGGTCGGGTTGATGACCGCGTACAGCACGTCCACGATCAGATTCATCACGATGAACTCCAGGGAGAACAGCAGCACCTCCGCTTGGATCACCGGATAGTCGCGCATCTCGACGGCGTCCACCAGCAGGCGCCCGAAGCCCGGCCAGTTGAACACCTTCTCCACGACGATCGAGCCGCCGAGCAGGAAGCTGAACTGGAGGCCCATCATCGTGACGACGGGAATCATCGCGTTGCGCAGGCAGTGCTTGACGATGACCATCGGCTCGTGCACGCCTTTCGCGCGCGCGTGAAGCGCGCCATCATCGCGGCGACCGCGGCGCCCAGCGTGATCGAGGGAAGCACATAGCCCTTCCACGTGCCGTCGCCGACGATCGGCAGCCAGCCGAGCTTCACCGAGAAGATTTCCATCAGCAGCATGCCGAGCGCGAAGGCGGGGAAACGAAATGCCCGACACCGCGAGCGTCATGCCCAGGCGATCCGGCCAGCGATTGCGCCACACCGCCGATACGATGCCGATCGTCATGCCGAAGATCACCGCCCACACCATGCTCGCGATGGTGAGCCAGAACGTCGGCATGAAACGCTCGCCGATCTCCGTCGACACGGGCCGCTTGCTGCGCGTGGACATGCCGAAGTCGAAATGCACGACCTTGCCGAAGAAGCTCACCAGTTGCTGCGGCAGCGGCTTGTCGAGGCCGAGATCGGCTCGCACGAGCGCGACGGTCGCTTCGTCGGCTTCCGGGCCGGCGGCGAGACGCGCGGGATCGCCCGGCAGCATGTGCACGAACAGAAACACGAGCACCGCGACGATGAAGAGCGTCGGCAGAAGACTCAGCAGGCGTTTGGCGAGAAAATTGAGCATCGTGATGGACCTGAAGCGGCCGGGCCCGAAGACCCGGCCAGGAGCGACTTACTTGATCGCGATCTCGTCGAAGCTGAACGAGCCGTCGGGCATCACGTACGCGCCGGACAGACGCTTGCTGCGCGCGTACACCACCTTTTCCGTGACGAGAAAGACCCACGGCGCATCGGCCCAGATGCGCTTCTGCGCATCCGTGTAGAGCTTGGCTTTCTCGTTGCGGTCGGTGGTGGCGAGCGCCTTGGGAAAGATACTCGTCGACCTGATCGTTCTTGTAGTACGCGGTGTTGAAGAGCTTCGGCGGGAACGACGAGCCGCCGAGCAGCGGCGAGATCGCCCAGTCGGCTTCGCCGGTCGACGACGACCAGCCGATGTAGAGCATGCGCACCGGCGCCGTCTTCGGATCGGGCGCGCTCTCGATGCGCTGCACGCGCTGACCCGCCTCGAGCGCCTCGACCGACGCCTTCACGCCCACCTGCGCGAGCTGCTGCTGTACGAACTGGATGATCTTCTGCGCAGTCGTGTGGTTGTAGCCCGACCACAGCACGGTTTCGAAGCCGTTCGGATAGCCCGCTTCCTTCAGCAATTCGCGCGCCTTGGCGGGATCGTACTTCCACGGGCCGAGTTTTGGCGTCGCATAATCGACGCCCGGCGGCACCACGCCCTCAGCCGGCACGGCATAGCCCGCAAACGCGACCTTGACCAGCGCTTCCTTGTTGATCGCGTAATTCATCGCCTCGCGCACCTTCGGATTGTCGAAGGGCTTCTGCAGCACGTTCATGCTGATGCAGCGCTGGATGATCGACGGCGCCGCGATCAGATCGACCTTCGGGCTCGCCTTGAGCGTCGCGGCCTGCTCGAACGGAATCGAGAACGCGAAGTCCGCCTCGCCCGTCTGCATGAGCGCGGCGCGCGTATTGTTCGACCACCGACTTCCAGTCGATCATGTCGATCTTCGGCAAGCCCTTCTGCCAGTAGCCCGCGAACTTCTTCACCTTCAGGTCGTCCGTCTGCTTCCACTCGACGAATTCGAACGGGCCCTTGCCGACCGGGTGAAACGCGATGTCCTTGCTGTACTTCTTGAGCGCGGTCGGCGAGATCATCACCGCCGACGGATGCGCCAGCACGTTGATGAACGCCGAGAACGGAATCTTCAGCGTGATCTTCACCGTGTACGGATCGACCACTTCCGTCTTCTCGATCTTGTTGAAGAGGTTGTAGCGCTTGAGCTTGTTCGCCGGATCGGTGACGCGGTCGAACACGGCCTTCACGGCGTCCGCGTTGAAGTCGGTGCCGTCCTGGAACTTCACGCCCTGGCGCAGATGGATCGTGTAGACCTTCGCGTCCGGACTCGCCTCGTATTTCGTCGCGAGCACGTTGCGGATCTTCATGTCCTTGTCGAAGCCGAACAGGCCTTCGTAGAACGATTTGGCGACGGCCTGCGAGAGTTCGACGACCCAACGGACTTTCCCAAGGCCGCTACCGTGCGGGTGACCGCGCCGCGCGATGCTGGTGGGAATGTTGCGCGCGTGAAGGAGGCACCGGTACTTGTCATGATCGTAACCGCGGTCGGCATAAACACAGCCAGGGCGACTCAGCGGCCGGCCGCGCACGCCGCCAATCGGTACGATGGCCTCGATCAACGGGATCAGTTGGGTGACGTCGTGACGATTGGCGCCGGTCAGGATTGCCGCGATCGGCGTACCGTTGGCGTCGGTGGTGACGTGGTGCTTGGAACCGGGTCGTGCTCGGTCGGTGGGGTTCGGGCCAGTTTTTCGCCCGCCCCAACCGCACGAATCGACGATGAGTCGACGACGACGCGGGAGAAGTCGATCTTCCCGGCCGCTCGTAGTTTCGCCAGCAGCAGTGCGTGCAGTCGATCCCACACGCCGGCTTGCTGCCAATCGCGCAGCCTGCGCCAGCAACTGACGCCAGAGCCACATCCCATCTCCGCTGGCAGATCTCGCCACCGGATGCCGGTCTTCAGCACGAACAAGATGCCGGTCAGCGCAGCCCGATCCGGTACCGGCTTGCGGCCCGGATACTTGAAGCGGCGCGGCTTCGCTGGTGGTAGCAGTGGCTCGATCAGTGCCCACAGTTCGTCGTCGATGATTGGTTTGCCCATCTCCTCGATCCTGTTGTCACAACGATCGAGGTTAACAGGTTGCGTTACGGGTTAACAGCCCCTAAGACGGGTTAACAGCCCCTAAGAGATCTTTTTGAAACTACTTCTTATTAGGTGTGCGCCGCACCCGAAGCGGACAGCGACGGCGTCTGCACGATGCCGTGGCTCGTGGCGATGCGGCAGAAGGACAACGAGGCGTTGCGGCTCGGAAAAGGTACCTATATGGCGGTTCGGTCGCGCGCCCGGCGGGACGGACCGGATCATCGGGTTGCACATCGCGATTGCGCGCATGGACGTGATCGCCGACCCCGGCTCCGCGAAGCTGCAGGCCTTGCAGGCGTCGCTGAGCTATCCGTGGATGCCGCCCGCGGAACTGACGGAACGTATGGAATCGTTCCTTGCTGGGAATGCGGATTCGGCCTTCGCATTGCCGTTCCGGCAGCCGTTGTAGTCGCCGCATGAGGGCGATGACTCCCTTCGTCGCGGACCGGGTGGGAAGCGCGTGCGGTCGGGGAACTGCCGCGCGATCGACGGCGGCGCGAACGTTCAGGCCACGCCGGCTCATATGATCTGCCTGACGCAGCAGGATCGTCCTATCCGCTCCTATCCGCTTTCCGGACGACATGTCAAAGTAGCGGGCATCCTCTGACGAGGAGCATGCCGTGTCCGCCGCCGAACCATCCACTCTCCTCTACCGCCCCTTCACCGCCGACGACATTCCCATGGCGCACACGCTGTCGGTCGAAGTCAAATGGCCGCATCGCGCCGACGACTGGCGCTTCGTGCTCGATGCCGGCGCCGGTTTCGTCGCGCAGGATGGCGAACGTGTCGTCGGCACGGCGCTGTACTGGAAATATGGCGAGCATGGCGGATCGCTCGGCATGGTGATCGTGGCGCCGGATCAGCAGGGAAAGGGCATAGGCCGCAAGCTGATGGAATTGCTGCTCGAAGCGCTCGGCGAGCGCGTCACCGTGCTGCACGCGACGCCCGCCGGCGAGCCGCTCTATGCAAAGCTCGGGTTCGGGCGCATCGGCGCGATTCATCAGCATCAGTCGGCTGATTTCAGCGTGCCCCGCGTCGAATTGAAGACCGGCGAGCGTCTGCGTGCCATCGCACAGAGCGATATCGCCGGCCTTGTCGATCTCGCATCGCGCGCGAGTGGTCTCGACCGAAGCGCACTGCTGCCTTCGCTGTTGCGCGTCGCACGAGGCGTCGCGCTCATCAGGGAATTCGGGCGCGGTCATGCGATCGGTCCGGTCGTCTCTGTTACCGCGGATCAGGACCACGCGCGCCGTGCTCAGGCGCTGATTGCGCATTGGCTCGCGCACAACGAAGGCAGGTTCACGCGCATCGACACGCCGGACGAGAGCGGTTTGTCTGCATGGCTCGAAGCAATCGGGCTGCGGCGCGTCGACACGGTCATCAAAATGGCGCGCAACGGCACGCCGCCGCACGATACGTCCGTCGCGCAATTCGCCATCATCAATCAGGCGCTGGGCTGAGCTCATGACGATGCTCTATAAGGCCGATACCGAACGCGGCAAGCTATGGGCGCGGTTGCTCGCGCAGAAGGCGCCGGAAATCCCGTTCCGCCTGTGGCCCGATCTGGGCGATCCCGCCACCGTGCGCTACCTCGTCGCGTGGCAGCCACCCGTCGACGTCATGCAACGCTGCCCAATCTCGAAGTGATCTTCTCGGTGGGCGCGGGAATCGATCAATTCGACTTGTTGGGCGTGCCTGCGCACGTCGCGGTGGCGCGCATGATCGAGCCAGGCATCGTCGAGGGCATGGTCGAATACGTGACGCAGGCGGTGCTCACGATTCATCGCGATCTCTTCGACTACGCGCAGGCTCAACGCGAGCGCGTATGGCGCGAAATGTCCGTGCACGCCGCCTCGACCCGGCGCATCGGCGTGCTCGGCCTCGGCATGCTCGGCACGGCCGTGCTGAAAACGCTGCGCATGTTCGGCTTCCCGTGTGCGGGCTGGAGCCGCTCGCCGCATGAAATCGAAGGTGTCGAATGCTACGCGGGCACCGATTCGCTCGATGCCTTTCTCGCGCGCACCGATATCCTCGTCTGCCTGCTGCCGCTCACCGACGCGACGCGCGGCCTCATCGGCAAACGCGTGCTCGATCTGCTGCCGAAAGGCGCATCGTTCATCAACGTCGGCCGCGGCCCCCAGGTGATTCAGCAGGATCTGCTGAACGCGCTCGACAGCGGTCATCTCCATGCCGCGATTCTGGATGTCACCGATCCCGAGCCCTTGCCGCCGACGCATCCGTTCTGGACGCATCCGCGCGTGCGCCTGACACTGCATATCGCGAGCGCCACGCGCCCGGAAACCGCCGTGGACGTGGTGCTGGAGAATCTCCGCCGGCATATCGCGCGGGCGAGCGCATGATCGGCGAAATCGACCGTGCGCGCGACTACTGAACCCGCCTCGCGAACCCCGAGCACAAAATGCCGCTAAGCCCCGCAAAACGCCGCATTTGCGCTTTTTGGCGATTTTTTTGGCGATGCGGGCAATCGCGCTCTGCCGATAGTATGAAATGGTCACGAGCCCATTCCCGAGAGAGAGCCGCATCATGCCGATTCAATCGCTTGTCGAAGTCGACCGCAATCATCTGATCCATCCCGTCGTCAGCTATCGCGCGCACGAGGCGCGCGGCGTCACCGTGCTCGATTCCGCCGAGTGCGTGTTCCTGCGCGACATCGAAGGCAACCGCCTGCTCGACGCGTTTTCCGGTCTGTGGTGCGTGAACACCGGCTACGGCCACGCGAGCATCGTCGAGGCCGCCGCGAAGCAGATGGCGAAACTGCCGTATGCCACGGGCTACTTCCACTTCGGCTCGGAGCCCGCCATCGAACTGGCGGCGAAGCTCGTCGAGGTCGCGCCGGCGTCGCTGCAGCACGCGTACTTCACGCTCGGCGGCTCGGACGCGGTCGATTCCGCGCTGCGCTTCATCATGCACTACTACGCGACCGGCCGCCCCTCGAAGAAGCATTTCATCGCGCTGCAACGCGGCTATCACGGCTCGTTCTTGATCGGCGCGGGGCTGACGGCCCTGCCCGCGTTCCATCGCAACTTCGATCTGCCCCTCGCCACGCAGCATCACATTCCGTCGCCGTATGCCTATCGCAACAACTACGCCGACGATGTCACGCTCATCGCGGCTTCGGTGCAGGCGCTCGAAGCAAAGGTCGCGGAGCTCGGCGCGGAGCACGTCGCGGCGTTCTTCTGCGAGCCGATTCAGGGATCGGGCGGCGTGATCGTGCCGCCTGTCGGCTGGTTGAAGGCCATGCGCGAAGCATACCGCAAGTTCGACATCCTGTTCGTCGCCGACGAAATGATCACCGGCTTCGGCCGCACCGGACCGCTGTTCGCCAGCCAGGGAGAAGGCGTCGAGCCGGATCTGATGACCATCGCGAAGGGGCTCACCGCTGGCTATGCGCCGATGGGTGCCGTGCTCATGTCGGATGCGGTGTATCAGGGCATCGCGGACGGCGGCGACGCGTCCGCCGCGATCGGCCACGGCTACACGTATTCCGCGCATCCGGTGAGCGCCGCGATCGGCCTCGAAGTGATGCGGTTGTATCACGAGGGCGGCTTGCTCGCGAACGGCCAGGCACGGGCGCCGCGCTTCGCCCAGGGACTCGATGCGCTGCTCGCGCATCCGCTCGTGGGCGACTCGCGCCATCGCGGCCTGCTCGGCGCGCTCGAGCTCGTCGCGGACAAGGACAGCAAGCGTGGTTTCGATGCGTCTCTCAAGCTGCCCGACCGCATCGCCGCCGCCGCGTATCGCAACGGCCTCGTGTTCCGCGCGTTTGGCGACAACATCCTGGGTTTCGCGCCGGCGCTCTGCTGCACCGAAGCGAACTTCGACATGATGTTCGAGCGCCTCGCGAAACCGTTCGACGACGTGCTCGCGCAAGGCGAAGTGCGCGCGGCGTTGAAGGGCGGATCCGGATTCGGTTCCCGCGTGGCCGCGTGATAACATCGATCGACCGCCGACATGCAAGACCTGTGCAAGACCTGACCCGCCAATGCAAGACCTGACCCGCCACGATGAGCAACGACAGCAAGCTGGACCGACTCGATCTGCGTATCCTCTCCCGATTGCAGAAGCGTGGACGCATCACGAACGTGGAGCTCGCCGATGCGGTCGGTCTGTCGCCCAGACCTTGCCTGATTCGCGTGAAGTGACTGGAGAAGGCGGGTTATATCGTCGGCTACGGCGCTCAGCTGGAGAAGCTCGGCGACGTGCAGGTGGTCTTCACCGAGGTCACGCTCGCCGATCATCGCCGCGAGGACTTCATCAACTTCGTCAATGCGGTGAAGGATGTCGACGAGATCGTCGAATGTCATCTGGCGAGCGGCGGCTACGACTATCTCCTCAAGTTCGTCACGCGCAGCGTGAGCCATTATCAGAGCATCATCGAGGAGCTGCTGGAGCGCGGCATCGGCATCGAGAAGTACTTCAGCTACGTCATCATCAAGACGTCGTTCGTGAAGACGCACTATCCGCTCGAAACGCTGTTCTCGCAGAATCATCACTGAGGCGAGCGCCTCTTTCCTTCCATTCGAACGCACGCACGCGCTTCAGCACGCGCGCGCTTTTTCTCGCCGATCATTCTCACCCGGAGTAGCAACATGTCCAGCAAATATCGTATTGCCGTGATTCCCGGCAACGGCATCGGCAAGGAGGTGATGCCCGAGGCACAAGGAGGTGATGCCAAGCTGCGACTACTACGCCCGACACGGCCAAATGATGCCCGACGACTGGAAGGCGCAGATTCAGGACGCGGACGCGATTCTCTTCGGCGCGGTCGGCTGGCCGCAGACGGTGCCCGATCACATCTCGCTGTGGGCTCGCTGCTAAGGTTCCGCCGCGAGTTCGACCAGTACATCAACCTGCGCCCCACGCGCCTGTTCGAGGGCGTGCCCTCGCCGCTTGCGAATCGAAAGGCGGGCGACATCGATTTCATGATCGTGCGCGAGAACACCGAGGGCGAGTACTCGTCGGTCGGCGGCGCGATGTTCGAGGGCACCGAGCGCGAGTTCGTGTCACAGACGTCGATCTTCACGCGCAAGGGCGCCGAGCGCGTGCTGAAGTTCACCTTCGAGCTGGCGCAGCGCCGCGAGAAGAAGCTGACGGTCGCGACCAAGAGCAACGGCATTTCGATCAGCATGCCGTGGTGGGACGCGCGCGCCGCCGAAGTCGCCGCGCAGTATCCGGACATCGCGTGGGACAAGCAGCACATCGACATCCTGTGCGCACGCTTCGTGCTCAATCCGGACCGCTTCGACGTGGTCGTCGCGACCAATCTGTTCGGCGACATTCTTTCGGATCTCGGCCCGGCGTGCACCGGCACCATCGGCATCGCGCCTTCGGCGAACATGAACCCGGAGCGTGCGTTTCCGTCGCTGTTCGAGCCGGTGCATGGCTCCGCACCGGACATCGCGGGCAGGAACGTCGCCAATCCGGTCGCGATGATCTGGTCCGCCGCGATGATGCTCGACTTTCTCGGCGAGCGCGACGCCCACGATGCGATCCTCGGCGCGATCGAAGCTGTCCTGAGGGAGGGACCGAGGACCGGCGATCTCGGCGGAACGGCAAGCACGCAGGAAGTGGGCGAAGCCATCGCGCGATGGCTCGCATAATGGCGTGATGCGCCACGCATGTTCATGGAGACCATCATGATGAAACGATTCGAGCTGAGTGAGCTGATCCGCTCCGACAATTTCATCGACGGCAAATGGGTGACCGCCGCGAGCGGCAAGCGTTTCGCCGTCACCGATCCGGCGACGGGCAAGGTCATCGCGCAAGTCGCCGACAGCGGCTACGCCGATGCGCGCGCCGCCACCGACGCCGCCGCGCGCGCCTTCCCCGCCTGGCGCGATGCGTTGCCGAAGGACCGCGCCGCCGTGCTGCATTGCTGGCACGCGCTGATCGTCGAGAACGCCGATGCGCTCGGGCGTCTCATTTCGCTCGAGCAAGGCAAGCCCTTCGCGGAAGGTCGCGGCGAAGTGATGTATGGCGCGTCGTACGTCGCGTGGTTCGCGGAAGAGGCAACGCGCATCTACGGCGACATCATTCCGCAGCAGCAGCGCGGCAAGCGCATGAGCGCGATCAAGGAGCCCGTGGGCATCGTCGCCGCGATCACGCCGTGGAATTTTCCGCTCGCGATGATCGCGCGCAAGATCGCGCCCGCGCTCGCGGCCGGCTGCACGGTCGTCGGCAAGCCTGCTGAAGACACGCCGCTCACGGCGCTGGCGCTGATGATACTCGCGCACGAGGCGGGCGTGCCGGCGGGCGCGTTGAATCTGATTAGCGCATCGCGCGAGAACGCTCAGGCAGCGGTCGCCGACTGGCTCGAGGACGGCCGCGTGCGCAAGATCACGTTCACGGGCTCGACGCCGGTAGGCAAGTATCTCGCGCGTGAATCGGCAGGCACGTTGAAGAAGCTTTCGCTCGAACTCGGCGGCAATGCGCCCTTCATCGTATTCGATGACGCGGATCTCGACGCCGCCGTCGCCGGACTCATGGCATCGAAGTTCCGCAACGGCGGGCAGACGTGCGTGTGCCCGAACCGCGTGTACGTGCAATCGTCGGTCTACGATCGATTCGCCGCGTTGCTGACGAAGCGCGTCGCCGCATTGAAGGTCGCGCCGGCAACCGACCCGGAGGCGCAAATCGGCCCGATGATCAACGCGCGCGCCGTCGAGAAAATCGAACGGCACGTAAACGACGCGATCAGGCACGGCGCACGCGCGCTCACGGGCGGCAAGCGCCTTTCGGAACTTGGCGCCAACTACTACGCCCCGACCGTTCTCGCCGACGCCACGCCCGACATGCAGCTGAGCTGCGAGGAAACCTTCGGCCCAGTCGTGCCGCTGTTCCGTTTCAATGACGAAGCGCAAGCCGTCCGCGCCGCCAACGACACGCCGTTCGGGCTCGCATCGTACTTCTACAGTCAGGACGCGCGGCGCATCGATCGCGTGTCGCGTCTGCTCGAAGCGGGCATCGTCGGCATCAACGAAGGCGCGATTTCGAGCGAAGCCGCGCCGTTCGGCGGCGTGAAGGAATCGGGCTACGAACGCGAAGGCTCAAAATACGGCCTCGACGATTACCTCTCGATCAAATATCTCTGTCAGGGTAATCTGGCATGAGCGCATATCCGATCGAGATCGCGTTCCCCGACATCGCCGCGCACGAGTCGGGCAGCGCGGGCATTCCGTATGTGCACACCTTCGATTCGGGCATCGAAGGCCCGCATGTGATGATCAACGCGCTCACGCACGGCAACGAAGTGTGCGGCGCGATCGTCGTCGACGCCCTGTTTCGCGCGAATCTGCGGCCGCGGCGCGGCACGCTCACGCTTGCTTTTGCAAACGTCGACGCGTACCGAAGCTTCGATGCGGGCAAGCCCGATGCATCGCGCTTCGTCGATCAGGACTTCAATCGCGTATGGACCGCGAAAACGCTCGATGGCGCATCGCGCGATTCGAGCGAACTGCGCCGCGCCCGCGCGATGCGGCCCGTCATCGATACCGTGGACTTGCTGCTCGATCTGCATTCCATGCACGAGAAGAGCAAGCCGCTGATCGTCGCGGGGCCCTTGGAAAAAGGCATCGAATTGTCGGCGCGGCTGGGCGCGCCCGCGACCGTGATCTGCGACGAAGGCCATCCGGAAGGCCGGCGCATACGCGATTACGAAGGTTTCGGCGATCCGTCGAGCAGGTAGAAACGCGTTGCTCGTCGAATGCGGACAGCATTGGGAAGCAAGCGCGGTGACCGTGGCGCGCGACGTGACCGCGCGCTTTCTCCTGCTATCCGGCGTGGTTGGCAAGGAGGACCTGCCCGTCGACTGGATTCGACCCGCACCCGGAGAAATGCTCGTCGTGCGGGTGACGGAACCGGTGGTGGCGAAAAGCATGGACTTCCGTTTCGCCGGTCACTACACCGGGCTCGAAGTGGTTCCGGAAGCAGGCAGCGTGATCGGCTGGTCCGACGGCGAGCCCGTCCGGACGCCCTACGACGATTGCATGCTCGTGATGCCGTCGCTGCGTCAGCTGCGCCCGGGCGTAACGGTCGTGCGGCTCGGCAAGATCGAGCGGCGCATCGATTCTCTTTGAAGGCGACGACATGAAGATTCAGCAGATCAGGCAAAGCATCGCGCTGCAGGGCCTGGAGGATTGGGGCACGGCCGGTCTTCCGGGCACGCGGGAAATCAGGGTATCCGGCGTGCAGAAAGTCATCCCCGGCAGCGAGGTGATCAATACGGGTGTGTTCGAATGCACGCCGGGCGTTTATCGTCGATCGGTGAAGCAGGCGGAGGTCATGCATTTTCTGAGCGACAGAGGCCGCTTCACGCCCGATGGCGAAGACACGATCCACTTCACCGGCGGCGACACGCTCTTCTTTGCCGCGCACACGGAAGGCACCTAGAAGGTCGAGGAGACCATGCGCAAGGTCTACGTGATCTTCTGATCGCGCGCACGGCATGGTCATTGCGCTGACATAACATCAAGTCATGGTCACTCCAACAATTCCGGCGTTGATCGCGCGTATTTGACTCAATATATTTTGAATAAGCACGCGTCTTTTTCGCCTTGAATCGATCAGGCGAACGCGCGCCCGGCATGACGTCCACCGCTTCAACCTTGTCGAGGAAAACGCTGTGATGAAGATTGCAAGGTTCCGCTGTCCGCGCCTCCCTGTCCGCCCACTGGTCATGACCCAGCTGCTGAGCGTCGCGGGCGCCGCGCCGGCGTTCGCTGCGGGCAAAATCACGTTCGTGTCGCAAGGCGGCGCGTATCAGGAGGCGCAGACCAAGGCGATTCTCGACCCGGCCGCGAAAGAACTCGGCATCACCATCAATCAGGACAGCATTCCGGACGCATGGCCGCAAATCAAGGCACAGGGCTCGACCGGCAAGCCCATCTGGGACGTCGTCGACACGCCCACGTCCAACTGTCTGCACGGCGGACGCGAAGGCCTGCTGGAAAAGCTCGATTTCTCGAAGATCCCCAACGCCGCGACCATTCCCGAGAATTACCGCACGCCCTATTCGGTGGCCTACGAGTTCTATTCGACGGTCATCGGCTACAACAAGAAGACGCTCAAGAAGATTCCGCAAAGCTGGAAGAACTTCTGGGACGTGAAGAATTTCCCCGGCACGCGCGCGCTGCGCAATGACCCGGTCACGGTACTCGAAGCCGCGCTGCCCGCAGACGGCGTGCCGCGCGACAAGCTCTATCCGCTCGACGTGGATCGCGCGTTCAGGAAGCTCGCGGAAATCAAGCCGAACGTCACCGTGTGGTGGACGTCGGGCGGCCAGTCGGCGCAATTGCTGCATGACGGCGAAGTCGACATGACGATGATCTGGAACGGCCGCGCGAGCGCCGTGATGAAGGACGATCCGGACGTCGGCTTCACGTTCAACGACGGCATTCTGCAAAACACGCAGCTGTGCATCCTGAAGAACGCGCCGAACCTCAATGATGCGGTGCGTTTCCTGAATACGGCAGTATCGTCGGAATTGCAGGCGAATCTGCCGCTGTATATCGATTACGGTCCGGGCAATCCCCTGCGTTCAAGACCGGCAAGATCACCGACAAGCGCGCGGCGGAGTTGCCGAGCTCGCCCGCGAATGCGGCGAAGCAGGCGTTGATGTCGGAGGAATGGTGGGCCTCCGACGCGGGGAGCGGGGATTCAGGCGAAGGCGTGCTGGCTGAAGTTCATGCAGTGATTTGCCACGCTCCGCCGTGTTCGATTATCTGATCCTGGGCGGCAACTCGGCCGGTTGCGTGCTGGCCGCGCGCCTCTCCGAAGATGCCCGGGCGAAGGTGTGTCTCGTCGAAGTCGGGCGCGACATCTCCGCGCAGACCATGCCCGATGCGATCCGCAGCCGCTACCCGGGCCGCGCCTATCTCGACACGCGCAATATCTGGCAGCGGTTGAAAGCGCGCATGAGCGGAAGCGGCGCGATGCGCCGCTATGGCATGAGGATCAGAACGGCCCCTGGGAAGATGGCACGTTCATCGGTTCCATCGCGGTGAGCGCGAATAGAGAACGCATCCCGACCTCCGTCTGCTATCTCGACGATGCCACACGCGCGCGTAGCAATCTGACCATACGAACGGGCGAACAGGTCGAACGCATCCTGTTCGACGGCAAGCGCGCGATCGGCGCGTGCACGGTGCGCGACGACGGCACGCGTGAAGCGTTGCGAGCGCAACGCGTGATCGTATCCACAGGCGCGATACACAGTCCCGTGCTGTTGATGCGCAGCGGCATCGGACCCGCCGATGAGCTCCGCGCGCTCGGCATCGACGTACAGGCGGATCTCCCTGGCGTGGGCCGCAATCTGATGGAGCATCCGTCGATTGCCGTGTCCGCGTTTCTGCCGCGTGGCGCGCGCACGCGGTTTCCCGACGAGCACCACGAGCAGGCGATCGTGCGCTTCTCGTCCGGTGTGGCGGACACCGTGCCAGGCGACATGTACGGCGCGATTCTGTCGCGTTCGGGCTGGCATTCGGTGGGTTATCGGCTCGGGACGATCTTCTTCTGGGTCAACAAGTCGTATTCGCGCGGGCGTGTCACGCTCGTGTCGTCGAATGCATTCGACGAACCCGACGTCGATTTCGCGATGCTTTCCGATGCGCGGGATCTGGATCGGCTCAAGCTCGCGTTGCGCTTCGGGGCGACCACGCTGGCGTCGCCGTCGATGGCCGCGCATCGCGACGTGATCTTCCCGTCGAGCTATTCGCCACGCGTGGCGGCCGTCGCCGTGCCGGGAACGTGGAACGCGGTGCAGCGCGGCGCGCTGAGTGCGCTGCTCGACGTGGCCGGGCCGTTGCGCAGCGCCTTGATCAGAAGCGTCGTGACGCAAGGTGTGACGATCGGAGAACTGCTCGCCGACGATCGCGCGATGACCGACTTCGTCATGCGCTCTGTCGGCGGGACATGGCATCCGTCGGGAACGTGCCGCATGGGTGCCTCGAATGATCCGCTGGCGGTGACCGATTCGCGCGGCGCGGTTCATGGCGTCGAAGGCTTGCATGTCTGCGACGCGTCGCTCATGCCGTCGATTCCATGCGCCAACACCAATGTGCCAACGATCACGATCGCGGAGCGCATGGCCGATGCGCTCCGCGACGAAGCGCGTCATTCGAGCGGCGCGACCGTGTGCGATCGGGCCGTTTCCGGAGCGCTGTGAACCGGGCACGAAGCCGCAAGACGGCTCCGTGCGCATCACGCATCGTAACCGACGATTCCCTTCACTTCGAGAAACGCCTCCAGCCCCCCACTCGCCATATTCGCGCCCGTTCCCCGACTGCTTGTAACCGCCAAACGGCGAGCCCGCATCCCAGGCCGGATAGTTCACGTAGACGCTGCCGGCGCGCATCCTGAGCGCGACACGACGCGCGCGCCTGATCCTTCGACTGCACGTACGCCGCCAGGCCATAAGGCGTGTCGTTGGCGATGGCAATCGCTTCCTCCTCATCGCGATACGGCATGATCGCAAGCACTGGCCCGAAGATTTCCTCGCGAGCGATGGTCATCGACGGGTTGACGCTCGCGAAGACAGTGGGCTTCACGTAGTAGCCGCGTTTGAGCCCATCGGGACGTCCGAGGCCGCCCGTCACCAGCGAAGCGCTTTCCTCGATGCCGACGCCGATCAGCCGCTGCACGCGCCCGAACTGTACGTCGCTGACGACGGGACCCATCGTCATGTCAGGATCGCCGGCCGGTCCCACGCGATGCTTTTGCGCCGCGCGCAAGGCGATCTCCACCACTTCGTCGTGACGCGATGCGGGCACGAGCATGCGCGTCGGCGCGTTGCATGACTGTCCGCTGTTGTTGAAGCACGCGTTCACGCCGGCCGTAACGGCTGTTTCGAAATCGGCGTCGTCGAGCAGAATGTTCGCCGACTTCCCCCCGAGCTCCTGATGCACGCGCTTCACGGTCGGCGCGGCCAGCTTCGCAATCTCGATGCCCGCGCGCGTCGATCCGGTAAACGACACCATGTCGACGTCCGGATGCGTGCCGAGTGCGGCCCCGACGGTCGGCCCATCGCCTTCACGAGATTGAAGACGCCTCGGGGGACGCCCGCTTCATCCATGATTTCAGCGAACAGCACCGCATTCATCGGCGATACTTCGCTCGGCTTCAGCACCATTGCGCACCCCGCCGCGAGGGCAGGCGCGACCTTGCAGACGATCTGGTTGATCGGCCAGTTCCACGGCGTAATGAGCGCGGCCACGCCCACGGGCTCGTGGGTGACGAGCGTCGTGCCCTTCTTGCGCTGCCATTGGAAGCGCTCGACCGTGCGCAGCGTTTCCTCCAGATGCCGCTTGCCCAGCGCGACCTGCCACGCATGTGAGAGTTTCCTCGGCGCGCCTATCTCGCGCGTGATGATGTCGGCTATCTCGTCGTAGCGCGCGAGATACGCTTCGCGAATGCGTTCGAGCAACGCAACGCGTTCTTCGATGCGTGTCCGGGAAACCGATGCAAAAGCACGCCGCGCCGCGCCGCCGCCACCGCGCGCTCGGCATCGCGCGCATCGCCGAGCGCGACTTCCCCGATGGATTCTTCCGTGCTCGGATCGATGACCGCCAGGCGTACCCGGCCCCAGCGGCTCGACCCATTCGCCGTCGATATAGAACTGCTGCAGATGTCGCATATTTTGAATAATGAAGGAATCAGGCCCGCGCCGCCGCGGAAGAACGCCGGCTCACCACCACGATCATCACGAGGCACAGTGTCAATGCCGTCAACATCGTGCTGATGGCGGCAATGGTCGGATCGATCTCATCGCGCAGCGTGACGAACATGCGGCGGGTGAGCGTCTGGTTGTTGCCGCCGGAAATGAACAGCGCGACGATGGTTTCATCGAGCGCCTGAATGAACACGAACACCTCGCCGGAAATCACACTGACCTTGATCTGCGGCAGCGTCACCGCCATGAACGCGCGAAAGCGATTCATGCCGAGACTGCGCGCGACCATTTCCTGCGTGCGATCGAACGTGCGCAAATCGGCCCCGACCGAGATCAGCACATAAGGCAGGCCGAGCATCGTATCCGCGATGACGAGCCCGCCCAGCGTGTTTACGGTAGCCCATCTGCGTGAACACGAAGAACACGCCCACCGCGACGATGATGATCGGCACCATCAGCAGCGTGCGCAGATAGCGCAAGGACCAATGGGATCCGTACTGAATGCCGTATGCCGCCGCGATGCCGACCGGCGTCGCGATCAAGGCGGCGCACGTCGAAGCCGCGAAGGTCGTCTTGGCGGCATCGATCCACGCGGGGTTATTGAAGAACGCGTGATACCAGCGCAGCGAATACCCCGGCGGCGGAAACGTCAGGAAACGGGCATCGGAAAAAGAAAGCGGCACGACGATGACCACCGGAATCGTCAGAAACGCGAGAATCAGCATCACCGATGCGCCGAGCGTCACGCGACCGAACGACAGCGAGTTCCTCGTTTGCATCATTTGGCCCCCAGCGTCCTTTCGAGCGGAATCACGCGGCTCGCGGCATGAAAGATCGCGAATACGCAGATGAGCAGCACCACGCTCACCGCGCTCGCCGCGCCCCAGCTGTTGTAAATCTCGACGTTGCGGCTGACGATCGTCGAAACCATCATCGACTTGCCGCCGCCCATGAGCTTCGGTGTGATGTAGAAGCCGAGGCACAGCACGAACACGAGCGTCACGCCCGCCAGCACGCCGCTCATCGAGAGCGGCAGGAACACGCGCCAGAACACGTGCAGCGGCGAGCCGCCGAGGCTCGCGCCCACTTGCGAGAGATTCGGCGGAATTTTCTGCATCGCGGAATAGAACGGCAGTACCATGAACGGCAACAGAATATGCACCATCGCGATGATCGTGCCGAACTGGTTGTACGAAAGCTGCAACGGGCGATCGATCAGGCCCATGCCGAGCAGCGCCTTGTTGATGAGGCCCGTGCGCTGCAACAGCACGAGCCACGCATACGTGCGCACGAGCACGCTGGTCCAGAACGGCAGGATGACCATGCCGAGCACGAGCGCGCTCCAGCGCGGCGAGATCGACGCCGCGAAACAGGCGACCGGATAGCCGAGCAGCAGCGTGATGCCCGTCACGATGAAGCTCAGCTTGAACGTCAGCAGAAACGTATCGAGATAGGCGCCCGTGAAAATGCGCCGGTAGTTCACGAGCGAGAAGACGCCATCGTGATAGATCGACTGCCATGACAGCCACGCGAGCGGCACGACGAGCAGCACCACCACGACCAGGAGCGCGGGGCGTCATCAACAGCAGCATCGCGCGATCTTCGCGTCGCTGATGGCGCACCGAGGGATCGATCGTGGCGGCATGTATCACGGGAGTGTCCTGGAAAATCCGTTTGGCTGTCGTCATCATGCACCCACGGCGTCTAGAAACTGATACCACACGGCGACGAGCCTCACGCCCGGCGCGCGCAGCGCGTGAAACGGAACGGGCCGCAATCCATTCTGCGCGAGCAGCGCGAGCTCGGGCTTTTCGCCAAGCGCGAGCGCCGCCGCGTGTCGGCCGATCAGGCTTGCCATCGCCACGCCCGTGCCATTGTAGCCGAGGCAGAACGTGGTCACATCGTCGCTGCGGCCGACGTGCGGCAGCGCATTGAAGGTCATGCCGACATAGCCCGACCAGCGATACTCCACCGGCACGTCCTTCAATGGCGGAAAGAGCGCGACCATCGCGCGTCGCAGCGCGTCGAAACCGGTGGGCTCGCCTTCCTTGCCGAATGCATCGCGCCCACCGAACAGCATGCGGCCGTCGACCTTGCGGAACCACTTCATCATACGGCGCGTCTCGGTATAGCTGCGGCGATTAACCATCAACTGCGCATCCAGCTCCGGCGATAAAGGCGCCGTGGCGATCATCGCGCTTTTGAACGGCACGAGCTCACGATGATACGAAGTACGAAGCGGTGGCGTCGGTCAGATTCGAATACGCGTTCGTCGCGACGATCACCTGCTTCGCGCGCACCGCCCCCCGGCGCGCGCAGCAGGACGCGGCCATCCCGCGCGCGCGACATGTCGACGACGGGCGTCGCTTCGTAGATCGGCACGCCGCGCGCGGTCAGGGCCGCTTCGATGCCGCGCACGTTATTCGAGCGGCAGAATCGTGCCGGCATCCGCGCTCAATACGCCGCCGACGAAAGCCTTCGAGCCCGTTTCATGCTCGACTTCCGCGCGCGATTGCACGGTCATCGACGTATCGTTGAGCGTCGTGCGCACCCAATCCGCCTCCGCGCATATCGACGCGAACGCGCGCTCCAGCTTGAACTCCTCGACGAACGCTTCTACGGTACGCACGCCGTCGTGCGCGAGCCAGTGCATCCGCTTCGCGACGTCGATGCCGTGCGCGCTCGCGATCGCCGGAAACGACAGGCGAAACTTCGACGACACCACGCCGCCGTTGCACCCGCTCGCGCCCCAGCCAACGGGATTCGCATCGAGCACCGCGACTGCACACCGCGCTGTTGCAGCGCATGCGCGGCGCTCAAGCCCGAATATCCGGCACCGATGATGGCCACCTCCGCATCGACATCCCGGGCGAGCGGCGCGCCCGTGGAGACGGCCGCATCCATCGTCGGCACGCGAGCGGCCATCGCTCGCCACAGCGACTCGGGTTGCGGACGCAGCGGTGCGGTCGGCGCGCGCATCGTCACGCAGCGGCGCGCACTTCGCCGTCGACCGCATCCGCGAGCGCGGCGAGCGTCGCGAACTTGAAGGTCGGCGTCGTGACGACGTCGGGCACCGGCGTCGCGCCGAAGCCCTTCATGCCCTGACGCCGCTCGATCCAGCACGTCGCATAGCCGAGCTTCGTCGCGACGCCGATGTCGTGATGCTAGCTCTGCGCCGTATGCAGAATCTCCTCGAACTTGTAGCCGAATGCGGCCTGACGCCCGCGGTTGTATGCGAAGAATTGCGGATCGGGCTTGGCGACGCCGGTTTCATCGCAAACACACGGTATCGTCGAACGGATTGCCGAGCGTGTGCGCATAGGCCGACAAGGCGACACGGTCTGCATTCGTCATCGCCACGAGGCGAAAGTGCTTGCGCAAGCGCTTCAACGCGGCGACCGAGTCCTCGAACGCGGGCCAGTCGAGCACGTCGCGCTGAAACGCGGCAGCGGATGGCGCGTCGTCCGGCAGGCCGAGCTTCTTCGCGAGATGCAGATACACGTTCGCCATCTCATGGCTCGAACGACCGGGATACTTCGCGCGCCCCTCCATGTAAGGCTCGAAGATCTGATCGTCGGTCAGGTCCAGCTCCTCGGCCCGCCCAGCCGGCGCATGGAAGCCAGCACGCCCTTTTCGAAGCTGATCAGCGTGCCGACGACGTCGAACGTCGGGATCTTGAAATCGGTGAGATTCATTGCTTCATCCTTTGCAGTTTGCATTTGATACGCGACGACGGAAACCACCCGTGCACAGGCGTTGAAAGAAATCGGGCCGACACCACGATCGTGTCCTGCGGATCGAGCGCGACGGTCATCGACGCTCCCGGCGCGGGAATGCGCTGGCGCGCGTCATGGCTGCCGGGCTGTCGAAGGCTGATGGCGGTGCCATCGGCGAGCGCGGCGAATACACGCAGGCTCTCGCCCTGATAAAGCACCTCGGTCACGCGGCACGAAAGCCGGTTCGCGTTTGCATGGCGGTTCTCACCGTCGATCACGAGTTTCTCCGTCTGTACGGCGAGCAGCAGCTTTTCGCCGCGCGGCAAAGGGTGCGCGGTGCGCAGGACGGTATCACCGAGACGCACGGCGTCGTCGCCGGCGCGCGTGACGTCGAGCATCGTCGCCTCGCCGATGAAGCTCGCGACGAACGCATCGCAAGGACGGTCGTACAGGCGTTCGGGCGTGTCGATCTGCACGAGCCTGCCGTCCTTCAGCACCGCCACGCGATCGCTCATCGTGAGCACCTCGCGCTGACGCTGCCCGAAGAAGGCTGAACGAAGCCGCCGAGGATGCCGAGCAGGGTCGTCTTGCCCGAGCCCGACGGACCGAGCAGCGAGACGAACTCGCCCGGCGCGATGTCGAGCGATACGTCGTCGAGTGCTTTCACCGCGCCATAGCGCTTGGTGGCGGACCTGATCGACACTCCGGTTTTCGCGCGTGCGTCCATGGCGTTCGTCTCGTCGTCGAGGAGAGAGGTTGGGAAAATACTAAGTCGCGATGTTTTTGATGGCAATTCCAAAATTGTTGGATCGGGCATAACATGAAGTCATGCCAAACCTCCGCAAGAAACTGCCCAGCGCGAACGCGCTTTTCGTGTTCGAAGTGGCCGCGCGCTGCGGAAATTTCACGCGTGGACTTGCTCCCGCATAACCGGACAGCCGGTCCCGCTTAGGTTGGAGAATTTGCTTGCCGACGAAACTCGCGCGGCGAGTGGTATTTAAGGGCGCTGTGCGGGTGTGACTCGTTATCGTGGTCGAACGCGATGGCCAGATTTTGCAGCGCCGTCCTGGCGTCGGGTTTCGGCATCCACGAAGACGCGTAGACGAGGCGTGCCGAGGGCGACGTTCAAGCAGCAGGCCGTGGCGACGCATCACGCGATACACGCGCTTTGCATTTACTCGCGGTTGAGCCAGCATGTCCCGGCTTCGCCTCAGCAACGCCCAAGCACGTCGGTATCCATACGTCAGCGCGTCGCCTAACAACTCATGAAGTTCGGCGACAAGCGCCGTGTCGTCGAGCACGGGCATCTTGCGCCGGTCGACCCAGTCAGCGCGCCGAGAGTCACGGCTTCGAGTACAAGCGCAACGGCACGCTCAGCCTGTTCGCGGCGTTCAAAATACTGCCACCGGCGAGGTGCTGGGCAAGACGGTGGCGCGCCACACCAGCGAGCAGTTCGTGGCCTTCCTGACCGACGTCGTCGCCAGCCAGCCCAAACGCCGGGAAATCCACGCGATCTGCGACAACGTCAGCAGCCATAAGACGCAGCGGGTTGCCGACTTCCTTGATGCGCAGCGCAACGTGCACCTGCACTTCACGCCGACCTACTCGTCGTGGCTCAACCAGGTGGAGAACTGGTTCTCGCGCATTCAGCGTGAAGTGATCGGAGTATTTCGGCATTGATCCAGATGTCGCCATTGTCAAAGGGGAACCATTCGTGACGCCATCCGGACGACCGAGCCGCGTTCCGGGCCGCGTGGGGCTCTGGGGAGTGAAGAGCTGGACGGTAGTAACGAGCGACGCGCTGGAACCGCATCTCCGTTACTTGATTGCTCGTCTGAATCTACCGCGCGATGACTTGCGTGAAATGTTGGCGCAAAACGACGCGACAGTTCGATTCTTCTGCTTTTGGGATAACGAGACGGGCAACCGCATTCCCGGCGTCCCCGACGACATTCGCGCGATGATGGAAGCCCTGGGCGGAACCATCGAAATTGACGAGTACCGTTGAGCACGCCAAAATCGCGCCTGCTTGACTTCCAACCGGGATGTCGGCGCGCCGCCGTGCTGAACGCGTCGACGAAAGCTCGTCGCCCGCTCACACCGCGTTCAGCAGCCTCTCCCTAACGGCATCGAACAGCGCCTCCATCGCCGTATCGCGGTCGAGCAGGCACACATGCTCGATATCGAACGGCAGCGCGTCCACGCCGATGAAACGCACGGTCCCGCCGAATGAATCCCGCGTCTTGCCCTTTCGGACCGAGGCGATGTAGTTCGGCGTGAGGTAAAGGGCAACGGGCATCATGGCGGCCTCCGAGACTGGCTGGCGCCGACCGGAATCCGGCCGACGAGGCAAAGTCTAGCGATGCGCGCCGCCGCCCTGCACCCGCTTCATGCGGGGAGCGAGCCCCTGCTTTCGCATACCCCACCGCTACACCGCATGCCCCAGAACGCGCGCGATGTAATGCCGTCCCCACGCCTCGCCGTGCGCGATGGCCTCGGCGATGGTGTCGAACGGGCCGTGGTCGCCCGTCATTTCGCCGGAATCGTCTGCAAGCTTCGAACCATGCACCGGCTTCTGGTCGAGCCGGGTCACGCGGATCGCGTATCCTTCGGACGGCGCCGCGTCCGCGTCGCCGTCGGCCTCGCACGGCCGGGGCACAGTCTGCATGGCGAGCAGGTAGTCGCCTACTTCGATGTCCTTCTGCATGGCGGTCGTCTCCGTCAGTCGAAACGCACTCGAAGAATGCCAGTGTCGATTGTGCTACTGGTTCGCGCGGCAAAACAAGCCGTCGCGAGGCCCGCCCACGGCTCGCCGCGATGCACTACAGTGAGACACGGCCGCGCGCATGTTATAAAGCTTCGCCCCGACTCTCATCACGCTCCGGTGCGCCCCGCTGCATCGGGCATCGACCGAATTCATCGATGAATCATCGCTCTCGCCTCTTCCTGCTGCTCCTGCTCTCCATGCCGCTCGCGTATCTCGCCGGCTGCACGTCCTACTACAAGAACGTCGAAGCCTGCAAGGACAAGATGCGCGCGGACTACCCCGGCCTCGAGAGCGCGCCGCTGAAGATCACCGGATCCGGCGCCGGCTATCATGGCTCGCGGGTGATCGTGCACGGTACGATCGAGTATCCGCCGAAGCCGCCCGCGACCAAACCGAGCGTGGGCTTCGCGGCCGCCGAATGCACGTTCAGCGAGCAGTCGATGACCGGCTTCCAGTGGCTCCTGCCCGCGGCGTTCGCGCCCAAGCCACCCGCGGAAGCCGACGAGTAAGATCGACCGACGGGCCTCGACGAGGAGACACGCGCGCATGCTGCTTGCCCAGATCACCGATCTGCACGTCACGCTGCCGGGCACGCTCGCCTACGGCCGCGTCGATACCGCCGCGTATCTCGCGCGCGCGATCGATGCGCTCAACGCGCTCGACCCTCGTCCCGACGCCGTGCTCGTCACCGGCGATCTCGTCGACGCGGGCGGCATCGACGAATACCGCCACCTGCGCGCGCTGCTCGACAGGCTCGCCATGCTCTGGCGCGTGCTCGTCGGCAATCACGACGATCGCGGCAATCTGCACGCGGTGTTCGGCGACCGCCCCAAGCTCGCGGGCGACGGCGCCTTCGTGCAATACGCGTACGACGTGGGCGAGGTCCGCGTAATCGCGCTCGACACGCTCGATCCCGGCTCGCCCGCCGGACGCCTGTGCGCCGCCCGTCTCGCCTGGCTCGAAGCGCAACTCGAAGCATCCCGCGAGCGGCCGGTCGTGATCGGCATGCACCATCCGCCCTTCGCGTGCGGCATCGGCTTCATGGACGACATCCGCCTCGCCACTGACGACAGCCGCGCGCTCGAAGCATTGCTGCGGCGCCATCCGAACGTCGAGCGTGTCGTGTGCGGTCACGTCCATCGCGCGATCAGCGCGCGTTTCGGCGGCACGATCGCGTGGTGCGCGCCGTCGACCGCCCATCAGGTCGCGCTGCAACTCACGCCCGGCGCCGCAGACGCGTTCGTCATGGAACCACCCGCGTTCGGGCTGCATCTGTGGCGCGCGGACCTCGGGCTCGTTACGCATTGCGTGAGCGTCGAGCAGGGCGGCGGTCCGCAGCCCTTCTAGTCGCGCTCTGCGGCATTCGCGCGTCTTCAGTATGATCGGCGGCTGGCAGCCAATCGTCCTACCGTCCGAACCGACCATGCCCACTTCTTCACAACCGCCCCAACCTCTCGACGCGCCGGAACGCCATCCGCACTACTCGCGCGCCACGCTCTGGCTGCTCGCGACGATCGCGGGCATGTCGGTCGCGAACATCTACCTCAACCAGCCGCTGCTCGGCGACTTCCGTACGGCGTTCCCCGAAAGCGCCTGGCTGATCGGCGCCGTGCCGGCGTCGACCCAGCTCGGCTACGCGCTCGGCATGCTCGTGCTCACGCCACTCGGCGACCGCTTCGACCGGCGTCTCCTGATCCTGCTGCAACTGGCGGCGCTCGGCGTATCGCTCGTGGTCGCGTGCACGGCGCCGACGCTCGCGGTACTGATCGCGGCGAGCCTCACGATCGGCGTCGTGTCGACGATCGCCCAGCAGGCCGTGCCGTTCTCCGCCGAACTCGCGCCCGCCGCCGAGCGCGGCTATGCCGTCGGCACGGTAATGAGCGGCCTCCTGCTCGCGCGCACGGTGTCCGGCTTCGTCGCGCAATTATTTCGGCTGGCGCGCGGTATTCGGCGCGTCGGTGATCGCGACCGTCGCGCTCGCGGCGATCGTCGTCGCGCGGCTGCCGAAAAGCCGCCCGACCTCGACGCTCTCCTATGGCAAGCTGCTCGGGTCGATGTGGCATCTCACCCTGGAAAGCCCCGCCCTGCGCGAGGCCACGCTCACCGGCAGCTCGCTCTTCGCCGCATTCAGCATCTTCTGGTCGGTGCTCACGCTGCTGCTTGCGGGCGAGCCGTTCCACCTGGGGCCGCAGGCGGCGGGGCTGTTCGGCATCGTCGGCGCGGCCGGCGCGCTCGCTGCGACGCTCGCGGGCAAATCCGCCGACAGGCGCGGCCCGCGCGCCGTCATCTCGCTGTGCATCGGGCTCACCGCGCTGTCATTCGTCATATTCGCGTTTTCGGCGAGGAGCATCGTCGGGCTGATCGTCGGTGTGATCGTGCTCGACGTCGGCGTGCAGGCCGCGCAGATCTCGAACCAGTCGCGCATCTACGCGCTCAGGCCCGAAGCGCGCAGCCGCGTGAACACCGTCTACATGGTGGCGTACTTCATCGGCGGGGCGCTGGGTTCGGCGCTGGCCGGCTTCAGTCATTGGCGCAGCCGCAAGCGCCGCGCGGCGGCAAACCCGCGCGCGTAGGCCGGAACGGGAAATTCAGCGACAAATGCGCTCGCGCGCGTAGTCGTGCAGCGCCTCGAGCACGCGGTCGAATTCGAGCGACTTGTCGAAGAAGTGATGCACGCCGTATTGCAGGCAGCGTTCGCGATACGCGGGCAGCGCATGATTGGTGAGCACCGCGACGAACGCGCGGCGAGACGCTTCCGCGCCGCGCTCCCGGAGCCACGCGAGCACCCCGACGCCCGAGCCGCGCTTCAGCTGCAGATCGACGATCACCGCGTCGAAAGGCCGCGACGACAGCAGCGCGATGGCATCGTCGGGCGCATCGGCGCAGGCGGCCACGCGCCAGGGGCCGAGCGCCTCGATCGCCTCGGTGAGGCTGCGGCGAATCAGCGGCGAATCAGCGGCGAATCCTCGATCAGCAGCACCGCGAGCGGCGCGCCATGCGGCGTCGGTTGCCGTGCCCGGTCGTCGGTGATGATGTGATTGCCCACGTCGGGCGTCCTCCGCCTATAAGCCAGGCGCGGCGCGCGAATTCCGAACGCCGCGCCGCTATTCGATTAGGCCGTTCTTGATCGCGTAATACGTGAGATCGGCGTTGTTGGAGAGCCGCATTTTCTCCAGCACGCGCGCGATACGTGCTCACCGTCTTCACCGACAGATGCAGCTCCTGCGCGATTTCCGTGGGAATCCGCCCGCCCGCGATCTTGCAGAAGATCTGGAACTCGCGCTCCGACAGCAACTCGTGAGGCCGCTTCGCGGCGGGCTTGTCGAGCTTGTCGGCGAGCGCGTCCGCGATGAACTCGGAAAGATAGCGATGCCCCCCGCGCCACCGTGCGGATCGCGCGCACGATCTCATCGGCGGCGGCGGCGGCGTCCTTGTTCAGATAGCCGTTCGCGCCCGCCTTCAGCAGATTGATCGCGTACTGGCTCTCCGGAAAGCCCGAAAGCATCAGCACGCCCTGCTCCGGCCGGATCTGCTTGATGACCCGCAAGGTGTCCACGCTGTTCTTGTCCAGCATCGCGATGTCCAGCAACACCACGCCAAATGCCTGCTCGCGCACGAGCGCGATGGCTTCGTCGCCGGTTGCGGCTTCGGCGACCACTTCCATGTCGGGCTCGTCCGCGACGAACTGCCGGAACCCGCTGCGCACGATCGCATGGTTGTCGGCTATCAGGACTCAAATCATTCGCGCCGTCCGCGCTGCCGGACGTTCTTGTAGTAGTTGAACGGTCATCTTACGTGAGCCGTCAGCGCGACGCGCGGCGAGTCCGTCGCGCATCGCGCCGTCGCCATCAGCCGTTGCGGCCTTGCAGCAGATCGGCCATGTCGTCCGCGTGCTCTTCCTCGACGGCCAAAATCTCCTCGAAGATACGCCGCGTCGTGACGTCCTTGTCGCCGAGATAGCGGATGATCTCGCGATAAGTGTCGATCGCGATGCGCTCCGCGATCAGGTTCTCGCGGATCATGTCGATCAGATCCTTGCCTTCGCTGTACTCCGAGTGCGAGCACGACGAAAGGCCGTCGGGCGCGAAGTTCGGCGCGCCGCCGAGCTGCACGATGCGTTCGGCGAGCGTATCGGCGTGCTGCTGCTCCTCGTTCGCGTGCTGCAGGAACTCCTGCGCGACGGCTTCCGAGTGAATGCCCTTCGCCATGAAATAGTGACGCTTGTAGCGCAGCGTGCAGACAATCTCCGTGGCGAGCGAGTCGTTGAGCAGCTTGAGCACGGTCTCACGGTCGGCGCCATAGCTCGGCGTCACCGGGCCTTCGTCCATGTGCTGCCGCGCGTCGGCGCGAATCTTTTCGACGTCGATGACGAAGGAGTCTCCGGCATGGCCTGGCGCGGCTTTTACAGCAGACGATTTGGACATTTGATTCGCTCCTGTGAAATTGTTCAGATGACGGTCGCTGGAGCAGGTCCGCGCACGGTCGGGGGCGTCCCGGTCGCGCGCGATTTGCATAGCGCCCTGCTATCCAATCGGAAACTCCGATGCATGCGCCATGCCTGATCCTCGAAACAAGCCACGCGACGGACGCAAGGCCCGCGCGCAGCCCGATGGCGCACGCCTTTCGCGGGGTGCGGCGTCACGTTCGGAATACGCCGAGCGTTCGGAATACGCCGAGCAGCAGCGTGACCACGAACACGACGAGAAAAATATAAAAAAAATCTTCGCGATTTCCGCCGCGCCGGCCGCGATGCCGGTGAAGCCGAACACGGCCGTGATGATGGCGATGACGAAGAAGACTGCAGCGTAGTGAAGCATGGAACCTCCTTCATGGTAGTATGAACCGGCCTCGGCGGTACCGGAATCCCCGACCTTCCGGCTGCCGCCGGGACATGGCGACAGCCGGAAGCAGGCGCGCGGGACCGGCGCTAGTCGATGGCCTTTTTCGTGAGGACGAACCCCAGCACGAGGAACACGACGCAGAGAATCAGGAACAGCACGAACAGGAACTTGGCGATGGCGGCGCCGGCGGCGACGCCCGTGAAGCCCAGCACGGCCACGATCGCGAAAAACAACGCCCACTTCAGCATGATCGTTCCCCGTATGAATGACCCATTATGCTAGCCACGACTTTCGCGCGGCGCATTAGGGCTGGCTCCTTTTTTGCTGTGGGAATCCACCGACACACGCTTCCAATCCGGCTTCGACCCACGCCATGAGCCACGCACCGCGCGCCTGAACGAATGGATGCGCCGCTACAGCTGGGCGGTCACGATGACGGTTGCCATCGTCATCACCGTGGGGGGGACTCGTGATCCTGGAATAGGGGCGCATGCGTATCGCCGCGGAATACGAAACCGCGCTCGACGCCAAGGGCGCGACCACGCAGCTGTCGGCGCTCGCCGCAGATTTCGCGACGCTCACCGCCGACGAACGCGGCTTCGCGCTGCAGCCGGACAGCGCGTACCGGACGCATTTTGAGCAGACGTCCGCGCGCGTGCGGCGCACGCTCGCGTCGCTCGACGCCTACTACCGGCGCATCGGCAACGACACGGCGCTCGCGAGCTTCGCGCAGATCCGCGCCGCCGCCGACGATGAAATCTCCCAGGGCACGGCGCGCCTCGCCGATCTCCGGAAAGACCCGTCCGCCGATGCCGCCGGACGCGAGCGCGACGCTCGATGCCGCGCTGTCGCTCCTGCGCCTGAACGAGGAACAGCGCGCGCAGCACACGCTCGACGCGAGCCGCGCCGACCAGCGCATCTCGACACTCTGCGTGGCCGCGCTGTACGCGCTCAACATCGCGTTGTTCCTGCTGCTGTTCCGCAATCTCGGCATTCAGCTCGACAAGCAGGCGCGCGTGCAGAAGGCGCTCATCACGCAGCAGGAAGAGCTCGATCAGCTCGTGTTCGCGCGCACGCGCCAGCTGGAAGCGCTCGCCTGGCATCTGCAATCCGTCAGCGAAAACGAGGAGACGGAGCTCGCGCGCGAGCTGCACGACGAGCTCGGCTCGATCCTCACCGCAAGCAAGATGGACGTCGCATGGGTGCGCGGCAAGCTCAAGGACACCGAGCCCGCGATGGCCGAAAAGCGCGCGCTCTCGGCAATCTCGATCAGGGCATCGCGCTCAAGCGCCGCATCATCGAGGACATGCGCCCGACCGTGCTCGCCAACTTCGGTCTGGTGACGGCGCTGCGCTCGCTCGCCGACGAAGCCGCGCAGCGCAACGGCTAGAGCGGCGCCTTCGATCTGCCCGGCGAGGACGTGAAGCTCGGCGAGGCGGTCGAGATCGCGCTCTTTCGGCTCGCGCAGGAAACGCTCACGAACGCGGCGAAGTACGCGCGCGAACCGCATCCGCGTGGCGCTCGCGCTCGATGACGAAAGCGTGTCGCTCGTCATCGGCGACGACGGTGTCGGCATCCGGCCGCAGGACCTGAAGCGCACCCAGACGCACGGCCTCGTCGGCATGCGCCAGTGCGTGTCGGCGCGCGGCGGGCGCTTCGAGATCGAGCGCGCGGCGCCGCACGGCACGATCATCAGCGTGTCGATGCCGCGCGAGCGCAGCGCCGATGCGATGATCTTCGGACCCATCGCGACGCCGATTGCAAGTCCGCTCGCGTAGGACGATTCCGACGCGAAATGCGGAACGCGCCGACAGGAAAATCGCGCGCGTGCCTACAGCCTGCACGAACCGGCTTTTTTATGATTGGGGTCAGGCTGGATGCCGGAAAGGCGTCCTTCGACCGGACACGATGCGCGAACCGGCTTCCTGTCACGCATTTCAACCCAAGGGGGGATACAAAATGACTCGACTCATCGCTTTGCTGCTGATCGCCGGCACGGCGGCTCTCGCAGGCTGCAACACCATCTCGGGAGCGGGCCAGGATATCTCGAAGGGCGGTCAGGCCATTTCGAACTCCGCCGAGGAGCACAAGTAACAACGGGCGACGCGCGCGGCAGCGGTGCCGCGCGCCCGATGCCCGGGCGTTCCGTCGCGTCGATGGGGTGCCTGTCTTCCCGCCGCTTCGCGCGGCGGGATTTTTTTGCGCGTTCGCCGCGCAAGCGCCGTCCGGCCGACGTGTTCCGCCGGGCGTCGGGTTTCATGACGGCATCACACGAGCCCGCGCCGCCGATAGTCGAACCAGAAGGAAAGCCCGACGGAAAGCAGGATCACGACCGTCGCGACGACGGTCCAGCGCGTGATGATCTCGCCGAGCATCACAGCGACGACGGGATTCACGTACATGCAGCTGCTCGCGATGATTGGGCTCGTGTGGCGGATCAGGAAGCCGTAGGCGACGTAGGCGGCCATCGTGCCGATCAGCTCAGATAGACGAACGACGTGCCCGGCACGAAGCCGACGTGACCGAGGCGCTCGCCCGAAATCAGGGCGAAGACCGTCGCGATCGAACCGCCGAGACCGATCTGCAGCGCCGTCGAGACGAAGAAATCGGACGGCAGCCTGAGGCGGCTTGCCAGATGCGAGCCGCCTGCCCAGAAAACCGCGCCGCAGAGAATCGCGAGGCTGCCCGCGGTCGAGCCGGCGCCCGGATCGCCGTGATTCAGCAGCACGATGCCCAGCAGACCGAGCCCGACCGCCACCCACTCGCCCTTCGCAATGCGCCGGCCCGTGAGCGCGGCGATGACCGTCGCGAAGAGCGGGACGGTCGCGACCATCACCGCGGCGGTGCCGGTCTCGACCGTGCGCATGCCGTAGGCGAGCATCCCACTCGACAGGCCGACCAGCAGCGTGCCGACCAGCGCGGCGTTGCGCACTTCGGTCATCGTCGGCCAGACCGGCTTTCTGCGCGCCGCGAAGACGAAAAGCTCGATGCCCGCAAGCAGATTGCGCAAGCCGGACAAGAGCAGCGGCGGAAACGACGCCAGGCACAGATGCACGGCGAGATAGGTGGAGCCCCAGACGAGATAGACGACCGCGAGCGCGACCTGGCCCCGGTGCGTGCGCGGCAACGGTCGGGCAGGCTGAACGGCAGGCGCGGCGGCGCCACCTGGGGCAACAGCTTCGGCGGAAGATCGGCCATGCCTCACTCCGCGAAAGCTGTGCGATGCGCGTCGGGCACCGCGCAAGGCGGACGAGCGGCAATGGGTTGGGCAACCGGATCGGCGATGAAAGCGGGGACGGGCAACGCGTCGTGAGCGGCGACGCCCCGGACGGGCGCGGCAGGACGGACGAAACAGGACGGCATGGCGAAACGGTTGAGGTGCGGACGCGCGGTGCGGAGCGAACGGTGAGCCATGCGACGGCGGCGACGCTTTCGGGTACGTCCGCCGCGTCCGTCGCAAGGCGATGACGGCGCGGCTCGGGCAAACACGGTCCGGGAAAACCCCGAAAACCGCGGCGCTTGACATTATGCAGTAAGCGCTGCGCGCGATCGACGAAACCGCGTGCGAAGTTCGCGGATGGTTGCCAAGACGCTACGCCGCAGTGTAATGTGGCAGCTGCTAACGCGGGGGTCCTGCGTTGCACATCGCGGTTCCGTCCAGCTTCACCGGACTGGCCGCCTCGTGCAGCGTGGGTGAGAAATACCCTTTGAACCTGATCTGGATAATGCCAGCGCAGGGAAGCGTTCGGGCCCGGCGGCTTGAATGTAGCTCTCACACATCGCCACTTCTTCCGGACCCGTACCTTTCCGTCTCGTTCCTCCCTGTTTAGCTCCTGAGTCAGCCGAGCTGGCCGATGCGCGCGCGTGCATCGGCGGCAACGCTGGAGACAATCCTTCCCCACAGGAAACACAGCACATGAATGCCAATCCCAAGTTCCTGTCCGAGAACGCCGTCGTCGATGCCGCCGCCATCGCGCCGCTGCCGAACTCGCGCAAGGTCTACGTGACCGGCTCGACGCCCGACATCCGGGTGCCGATGCGCGAGATCACGCAATCCGACACGCCGGACGGTTTCGGCGGAGGAAAGAATCCGCCGGTCTACGTGTACGACACGTCCGGCCCGTACACCGATCCGGAAGCGAAGATCGACATCCGCTTCGGCCTGCCCGCGCTGCGCGGCGCATGGATCGACCGGCGCGGCGACACGGAAGCGCTCGCGGGACTTTCCAGCGAGTTCGGCCGCGAGCGCGCCGCCGATCCGAAAACGGCCGAGCTGCGCTTCCCCGGCCTGCATCGCAAGCCGCGCCGCGCACTCGCCGGCAAGAACGTCTCGCAGATGCACTACGCGCGCCGGGGCATCATCACGCCGGAGATGGAATACATCGCGATCCGCGAGAACCAGCGGCGCGCCGAGTATCTCGAAAGCCTCCGCCAGAGCGGCCCGAACGGCGAGAAGCTCGCGAACATGATGGGCCGCCAGCACCCCGGCCAGGCCTTCGGCGCGGCGGCGTTCGGCAAGGACGCGCTCAGGGAGATCACGCCCGAGTTCGTGCGCGAGGAAGTGGCGCGCGGCCGCGCGATCATCCCGGCGAACATCAATCACCCGGAAAGCGAGCCGATGATCATCGGCCGCAACTTCCTCGTGAAGATCAACGCGAACATCGGCAATTCGGCGGTGACCTCGTCGATCGGCGAGGAAGTCGACAAGATGACCTGGGCGATCCGCTGGGGCGGCGACACCGTGATGGACCTCTCCACCGGCAAGCACATCCACGAGACGCGCGAGTGGATCATCCGCAATAGTCCGGTGCCGATCGGCACGGTGCCGATCTATCAGGCGCTGGAGAAGGTCAACGGCAAAGCCCAAGACCTGACCTGGGAAATCTTCCGCGACACGCTGATCGAGCAGGCCGAGCAAGGCGTGGATTACTTCACGATCCACGCCGGCGTGCGCCTGCAGTACGTGCCGCTGACGGCGAACCGCATGACCGGCATCGTTTCGCGCGGCGGCTCGATCATGGCCAAGTGGTGCCTCGCGCATCACAAGGAAAGCAAGGAAAGCTTCATCTACGAGCACTTCGAGGACATCTGCGAGATCATGAAGCAGTACGACGTCTCGTTCTCGCTCGGCGACGGGCTGCGCCCCGGCTCCATCTACGACGCCAACGACGAGGCGCAGCTCGGCGAGCTGAAGACGCTCGGCGAGCTCACGCAGATCGCGTGGAAGCACGACGTGCAGGTGATGATCGAAGGTCCTGGCCACGTGCCGATGCAGCTCATCAAGGAGAACATGGACCTCCAGCTGCAATGGTGCGACGAGGCGCCCTTCTACACACTCGGGCCGCTCACGACCGACATCGCGCCGGGCTACGACCACATCACCTCGGGCATCGGCGCGGCGATGATCGGCTGGTTCGGCACCGCGATGCTCTGCTACGTGACGCCGAAGGAGCACCTCGGCCTGCCGAACAAGGACGACGTGAAGGAAGGCATCGTCACCTACAAGCTCGCGGCGCACGCAGCGGATCTGGCGAAGGGCCATCCGGGCGCGCAGGTGCGCGACAACGCGCTCTCCAAGGCGCGCTTCGAGTTCCGCTGGGAAGACCAGTTCAACCTCTGCCTCGATCCGGACAAGGCGCGCGAGTTCCACGACGAAACCCTGCCGAAGGATTCGGCCAAGGTCGCCCACTTCTGCTCGATGTGCGGCCCGCACTTCTGCTCGATGAAGATCACGCAGGACGTGCGCGACTTCGCGGCGAAGCAAGGCGTGAGCGAAACCGAGGCGCTGTCCAGAGGCATGGAGACGAAGGCGATCGAGTTCGTGAAGAAAGGCGCGGAGATCTATCAGCCGACCTGATCCTGCTTTCCCGCCGACGACGGCCTGTCGCACTGCGCGTGCGGCAGGCTTTTTTTTATGTGCATGGGGCGCTGCGCCTTGCCGGCCTGAGCCGGCGTCGTCCCCGGGCGAATCGGGCACCTTTCCTGCTGAAAGACGGACGAACCGGCAAAAAAAGTGGCGGCCCCGTTGGCGAACGCCGAATTCCAGCCGATTCAGCTCATCATCGTACTGGAGAGTCGACATGAAAAACATCAAACAGATCGGCGCCGCTGCAATGGTCGTTGCGTTCCTGGGAGGATTGACGGCGTGCGGCGACATGACCACGCGTCAGCGGGACACCGCCATCGGTGCGGGCGTGGGTGCGGCGGGCGGCGCCGTGATCGGCGGCAGCGCATTGTCCACCCCCGGCGGCGCGGCGGTCGGCGGCGTATCGGCAATCAGGTCGGCAAGTAGCGAGACCATCCATGAGCGGCAAAGCGCGTGCGCTTCGCCGCGTTTTCCGCACGTTGTTTCAAGTTTGTTACAGGAAAGCGTTCCGGTAATACTTTGTCACATCCCGTCCGACGCCTGTCCGCCCTCGTCCGAGTAAGCTGCTTCTTAACGGCCCCGCTCTTTTTTCGCCGATCCAAGAGTCCGGCACGCCGTACCGCAAGGAGCAGCATCATGATTTCCGCCCGCAGCAATTTCGGACCCTGCACAGCCGCCGTCGCGCTCGCTGCCGGGCTTCTTCTCGGCGGGTGCTACTACCCCCTTACGGCTATCCGGCGTACCCGCGTACCCGTCCTATCCGACCGTCGGCACCACCTACACGCAGCAGGAATTCACGCTGCCGGCGCAGGCGGCATCGGGCACGGCGGCGGCCGCGCCCGCCGCGACTGTTACGTCGCGCGCAGAATGAGCTGGGAGGGGTGAGATTGTCGCGCGGTCAGCCAGGACGATGTTTTGTCGATTACCGCGCGCAGCGCGAGACATGAGGGGTAGCAGGATGGCCGGCGCTGCTCTGATATCGTGCGATGTTTCTCAGGCGTCGTACAAACACATCAAGAACAGACGGGCCATGCATCGCATTGCATTTGCCTTTCTCTGCCTCGAACAACATCGTCGCGCGATTGAGTGCTCTCCCGCTTCTTACCGGCCCGATCGCTGTCCGCATTGCGGCAGTGGCTGCCTGTGGTGTCACGGCTGTTATGGGTGCAGCGGATCGCAGCGCCGACGATCAGCGCTTTGATGGTGGTTCCTTCACTTCGACAGGGACCTCCATGAACGATATCGATCCGAAGGCGCTGTTCCGCCTGTCGGTGCTCGGCCCGCTGGTCAGCCGCGAGCGCTTGAGTCGCGGCGAACTGCAGCAGATCGTGCGGCAGCTCGCGCAGCAGGAATACGCCATTTCCGGTTCACGCCGGCGCCACATCAGCGAGAAGACCCTGCAGACGTGGTATTACGCGTGGCGCCGCA
Source organism: Candidatus Paraburkholderia kirkii (assembly GCA_001189345.1). Classification (GTDB taxonomy): domain Bacteria; phylum Pseudomonadota; class Gammaproteobacteria; order Burkholderiales; family Burkholderiaceae; genus Caballeronia; species Caballeronia kirkii_B. Next base: position 47,837 of record LFKV01000016.1, on the reverse strand, counting down.
ATGGACTGGCTGGCCTGTCCGATGCGCCCCGTACCGATACTGGCCGCTCGAAGCTGCCCGAGCCGGTGCAGGTCGCGGTGCTCGCGGCCAAACGTGAGAACCCGCGTCGCTCAATCCGCCAGATCCGCCTGCTGCTGGAAGCCGCCGGCCTGGTGCCGCGTAACACGCTCTCGCGCCAAACGGCTGGTTGGCCGTTATGCAAAGGGAACGGCGCTCATACCTGGCGCTGATGAGCTCGAACAGCACCGACGTCTCTGCCTGATCCTTGCTGACATATGCGAAATCGTCCAGGATGACCAGGTCGAAGCGATCCAGCCGGTTGACGGCGGACTCCAGCGCGAGCTCGCGGCGCGCGACCTGCAACCGTTGCACGAGGTCGGTAGTGCGAGCGAAGAAGACCTTCCAGCCCTTCTCCAGCAGGCTCAGTCCGATCGCCGACGACAGGTACGATTTGCCCCCTCCGCTAGGCCCTAGAAGAATCAGGTTGGTGCCGTTACGCAACCAGCCGTCGCCCGCGCAAAGCGCCGAGACGTGCGCGCGCGACACCATTGGCACCGCGTCGAAATTGAAGTTCTCCAGTGTCTTGCCCGGCAGCAGCTTTGCGTCCCTGAGGTGACGTTCGATTCGGCGTCGATCGCGCTCGGCGATCTCGTGTTCGGCCAGCGCCATCGGCAGGCGCGCTGCCGGCCATCCTTCCGTGTCGGAGCGCTCAGCAAAGCTGGACCAGATCTGCTTGATGGCGGGCAGCCGCAAATCGTTGAGCAGCAGCGACAGGCGGGTGGCGTTGATGTCGAGACCATGCCGTCACCTCCGTCGCCATGTCGTCAAGCAGGGCTTCGTAGTCGCTCAGCGGTGCCAGCTGGACGTTCACCTCCGGCATGCTGTTCGTGCGCTTCGCTTCGAAACGCGAACACAGTGCGTCCAGCTCGGGTAACTGTCCATCGTCCAGACTCTGCTGCAGCGCCTGGGCCAGTTGCGCTTCGCAGTTGTGCTCGTGGGCCAGGCTGAGCAGTTCAATCATGGTCCTGCATGCCTGGCGCTGCGGTAGCTGCTCAAGCAGGCGATCGAAGGTCAACGCGCGTTTCCTCGTAGTCGCACGTACGCTGGACCGGAAGCGGCTGAAGCAGTGCCCGCTCGAGCTCAATGCGTTTGCCATTACGCGCGTTGATTCGACCGACGATCTCGTCGATGAAGCGGCGATAGGAACCGAGATTGTCGAAGTCGTGACTGCCGCGCAGAAGCAACGCATCACGCACTGCGCTCTTGAGGTGGCCATGAGGGCTCTCGATGGCGCCGTTCTCGTGGGCAACGCCACGGTTGTTGCGTGTGGGCTGCATGCCGTAGTGGGCGCACAGTGCATCGTAACGCGTGGTCAGATCCTTGCGCGCGTCGGCATCGAGATTGCGGAACGCCGCCGACAGGCTGTCGCTGCGGTGCTCGCGTGGCGCGCCCCCGAGTGCCCAGATGGCGTTCTGCAGCCCTTCAGCCAGCGCGACATAGCTCTCGCCGCCGAGAATGACGTGAGCGTGCTCAAAGCCCGAGCAGGCCGGCCGGAAGTGATAGAGGCGGTGGTCAAGCGCGACACCCGCCACGGTGACGCCCAGGCTGTCCATCTCGGTGAAGTCGGACAACCCGAGACGACCGGGTTCGTGTACCTGACGGAACATAACGTCATGCTCCTCGCCATGGAGTGCGCGCCAGTCGCGAATACGGCGCTCCAGTGTGCGGCGCACGTTGCCCGGAAGCTCGGGACGGCGGCGCGCACGTGGTGCCTTCTTCTGCGATGGCAGTCGCCGGTCCTGATCGATGCGATAACCCGTGGCAGCGCTGAACCCGGCGCGCGCAGCCGCTTGAGCTGGTCCTTCCTTGAGTCTGTACTTCATGTAGAGCCTCATCTGATGGTCGTTGATGTGTCGGCCGGGCAACTCAGCCTCCCTTCGCTACATGGAAGAGCTGTTCATACCCGATTTACCGCGACCACCGACAAGGCACCCCGGCAGCGGGACGGACTCTTCGGCGCGGCGTTGCGGCAGCGGTGGAGGGCGTAGCCCGGAGCCGCTGCCACAACGCCAGTACTCTCATCCTGATTGACGCGCTGCTCTCACCTTGTTTGACGCGCGGCAGAAGCTCGACTTCACGTATTTGACGCCCGATTCGACAATTCCCTTTTTAGCCGGGTCCCTCGGCGGACACGGATCGACCTTGAACGAATGCCCTTCGGCGCATTGCACGTAGGCCCGCTGGACTTCGGGTTCGTAGATACAGGCCTTGACGATGGCACACTTTGGGTTATCTATGATGGCGCGCGTCCCACTACGCCATTGAACCATTCGAAGGCATGGCGATGACACAGTAACCACATGTCGACACTCTGGTCGCGGACAAACTCAACGTATTGATGCCGCGATCAGCACAAGGTCATCACGAAGAACCATGTCTTGTGGATCTCTCCCGTGTGCGCATCCGTGATGGTCGGACCTGCGCCGAAATCAACCTGTGCGGCATCAGCAGGTTTGAACTCCAGCCGCATCGGTACATCCGGCGTAAGCTCCGCCTTCAGCTGTTGAAGCAGTCTGTATACGGATGAGTAGCTTCCTTCGTAGCCGTGGTTGCGCACCAGGGCGCTGTGAATCGTCGTGCCAGGGACGCCCGCGTCATGCCACTGGGCAATCTGTTCGCGCCACGGTTTGGCCGACGAGATACAGCTTGCGGGCAGGAACTCCTTGCGACTAAACGCTGTAGCGAGCTGCGCGTCATCCGGCAGAGCGTTGTCCGGAGAAAGCCACCCGCGCTCGGTTGCGATCTCCCGCACGGCTGCCAGCTTCTTACGGCCCATGATCTTCGACCGGTCGATATCCCGGTCGGAGTCACCCTGGCGCATTCGCACCAGAACCTGTCGATATTGGTACATCTCGAACTTCCTCTTCAAGCCACCCTCCGGAGCAAATGCGTGCCGGGAGGGTAGCGGTTGGCGAAGTTCGAGCGCCCGACTCAGACGCCAGTGGCGCCTTTACGGCGAAAATCTACTGGCGCCTATACGCCGAAAGACTTGTGGCGCCACAGAAAAGTCCCTGGCGCCTTTATGCCGAAAACGGTTTGGCTCCTTAACCGCGAAAGTTCACACATCCTGCGCACCGCCATGCAGCTGGCCGTACCGAAGGCGCTGAACCATATCCCCGACGAACTGCTGCAACAGGCCATTGAGGAATTCCGATGAACCGGCAATCCAGACGCACGAAGGCCCGAAACCGGCAAGCGGATGACTTACCGCGCACGCCAATGCTGTCGGAACTCTCCGACGAGGCGGCCGCGCAGATCCAGCACCTGCTCTCGAAATGGTTCCTGTGGTTCAGCGCCGCGTATCGTGAGCCGATCCGGCGCTACTACGAACCGTGGTCCATGCCCTCGCGCAGGCCACCACCGCGTCATCGCATCGATGACCCGTTCTGAGCAACAGCCCCGGCGAGCCCGGGACTGTTTGCATGGTGGGCGATGCATCGACCGCGCGACGATGCATCCATGGTCCTGACCTGCATCGCGCGTTCGCCAAGGAAGTCCTTCCCCTTACCGATCCCGCGACGGAGCTTACCGTCTCACCTCGAATAGCGCGAGATACCGCTCCTCATTCCGCGCGCGACGTAACACTCGGACGAGCTAAATGCTCCGTGTCGTGCGCAAGGTTGGGTCGCTCGGACCATTGCGGATTCATCTGCTCCGCCCGAATGCCAAGACCACCATAAAGACCAATCTCGAAGGTGTAACGATGCGCCGCACAAATATTTGGATCAGCTGTTTCGCAATTTCCGCCGCGCTTCTGCAAGGCTGCGGTAAAGATGAGGGACGTCCGACCGCGTCTGCAAGCCCTTCACCAGCGGTGACCGCGCAGCCGGCGCCCCCTGTCGCGCAAATGCCGGCACCCGTCGCAGCACCGCAGGTAATGACATCTCCGCCCCCACCTCCTCCGCGTCATAACTACGCGATGGTCGACAACGGTACGTATGGATACGAGCCGGCGCTGAGCGAAGAAGACGTTCGGAAAGGCACAGCGACGAAACCACTAATTATGGCGCGGTATGTCGGCAATCAGCGCGGCAATTACGTCATCGTCATCTTGGGTCAAGACGCGACCAACGCCAATTACGTGAACCGCGTTAGCTGTCAACTTCCCTGTGACTTCGCGAAATCTGAGTTGGTTGTTAATGATACGGTGATCAAGACAGACATTGCGCGTGGCTCCGGAGTCGCTCATCGGTGCAATGCTCGCAGACGCGGTGTCAGGCCAATTGGAGGCATACGGACATCCAACGGTAGCAAGCTCATTGACATCGCCCACGTCAACGGCGCCGACCCTCGTGCCCGCAACGATGCAAGCGACCAGCCCAGACACAGGCGCTTCCTTTACGCAGTCTGGGGCAGCGCCGTTGCAGGAAGCAAGCTTTGACTGCCATCAAGCGAGTTCGATTCCTCAGTACCTGATATGCCACGATGTGGAGTTGGCAACATCGGACCGTTCGCTTGCGGATTTCGTTCAAAAGGCGCGCCGCCGCTCTGGACCAGGTAGCCTTCGCGGACCGAATTCGGAAGCAATGGAACTATCGCGAAAAGACCTGCAAGGACAAGGCCTGCCTCACTGCGTGGTATGCGTATGGGTCTGACGTGATGACGAAGATCGTCCAGTCTGGAGACGCAACGGCTAAGTGAAGTCGAGAACCACCGATTGTAGGAAATGGAGCGTCGCTCGCCTTCGCACGAGTGCGTTCCGCTTGACTCTTCCATCAGCGAAGGAATTGGATCGCAGCGTTCGGAACGCATTTAGCTGCTTTGGTCAGTCAAGCCACCTCCGGAAGAAGGGAAGTTGGCCTTTGGCGATGTTCGTCAATCGACGCCGAGACGGCCGCTCAATGAAAAGATGATGTTCTTACATGGCAAAGCTGCCGAACGTTGAGGCAACTCGGTTACGCACCTAAACGAAAAACCCGCGTAACAGTAAGCGGCTTCAGAATTAGAAAGCCCTCATTGCGAGGGCTTTTAAGAACTTAACTTCTTCCAATCTTTGCTGTCCAATGCGCTCGTGAGTTTCTAAACTTTCGCGCATTTTCCAAACTATTTTGTTACGTTACAGTAGATTTACGCCCCGAAATTCTTCGCCGCGAAATCCCAGTTCACGATGTTCCAGTAAGCCTCGATGAACTTCGGACGCGCGTTGCGATAGTCGATGTAGTACGCATGCTCCCACACGTCGAGGGTCACGAGCGGCTTGGCATCCGTCGTGAGCGGCGTGGCGGCGTTGCTCGTCGACACGATGTCCAGCGTGCCGTCGGTCTTCTTCACGAGCCAGGTCCAGCCGGAGCCGAACGTGCCTACGGCGACCTTTGCAAATTCTTCCTTGAACTTGTCGTAGGAACCGTACTTCGCGTTGATCGCGTCAGCCAGCGCGCCGGTCGGAGCGCCGCTGCCCTTCGGCGACAGGCTGTTCCAGAAGAAAGTGTGATTCCAGACTTGCGCTGCGTTGTTGAACACGCCGCCCGAGGACTTCTTCACGATCTCTTCCAGAGACATGTTCTCGAATTCGGTGCCCGGGATCAGCTTGTTCAGGTTCGTCACATAGGCCTGGTGGTGCTTGCCATAGTGATACTCGAGCGTTTCTTCCGACATGTTCGGAGCGAGCGCGCCTTTGTCGAACGGCAGCGACGGGAGCGTATGTTCCATGATGCGAGCTTCCTTTCTATGTGGATTGTGGGATTGTGAGGAGTGGATTGTAGGCGAGTTGGGATAAACCCAGCAAACCGTGTGCCTTTTATGAGGAAAATCGCTTTCCAATCGCCCCGGATGGCGTAAAAAGTGCTCCCGCGGGCCTCGTCGGGCACGTCAAATGTACGCCGGCTCGCGCCTCGCTCCAGGCTCAGAATTCGTCTGACAGACGGGCCTGGACATCGGCCAGCAGCACATCCGCCGACCCTTCCGCCAGATGAACCGTCAGCGGACGCTTCGGTTTCAGCGCATTCGGCGCACGCAGCGCGCGACCGGTCTGGGTGTCGATCAGCGCGGCGTAGCCTCGCTCCAGTGTGCGCTGCGGGCTCAACACCTGCAAGCGCGCCACCAGTTCCGAAACTCGCGCATTTTCGCGCTCGTGGCGCCGCGCATGCGCGCTTGCGACGCGCTGCGCGAGACGCAGCAGATGTTCGCGTTGCGCGGCGACGTCCGGACGCCTGCGCTGCCAGCGGTACTGCACCAGCGCGAAGTGCGCGCGCGCGTCGCGCACGGGCCGCGCGCCAGCCGCAACGAGACGGCTCGCCAGTTGGCGCAGATGCGCGCGCTGCCGCGCGAGCCGCTCGGCGGGACTCACGAGCCGGCGCGCGAGCCAGTCGAACTGCTGGGCGCGGCGCTCCATAATCCGGCCGAAGCCGCGTGCGAGCGCCGCGTGACGATGATCGAGATCGCGCAACAGCAGCACGCGCTGCGGACTGACGAGTTCGGCGGCGGCGGTGGGTGTCGGCGCGCGCACGTTGGCGGCGAAATCCGCGATGGTGAAATCCGTCTCGTGCCCGACGCCGCTCGCCACCGGCAGCGCGCTTGCCGCGATCGCGCGCGCGAGCACTTCCTCGTTGAATGCCCACAGATCCTCGATCGATCCGCCGCCCCGGCACACGATCAGCACATCCACTTCGTGCCGGGCGTTGGCGGCTTCGACCATCGCCGCGAGTTTGGCGCCCGCACCCGCGCCCTGCACCGGCGCCGGATACACGACGACCGGCACATGCGGTGCGCGGCGCGCGAGCGTCGTGAGCACGTCGCGCAAGGCGGCCGCCTGCAGCGACGTCACGATGCCGATGCCGCGCGGATGCCCCGGCAATGCCCGTTTGCGTTCGGCGGCGAAAAGCCCTTCGCCTTCGAGCTGCGTCTTGAGGCGCAGGAACGCCTCGTAGAGCCGGCCCTGTCCGGTGCGCCGCACGGCCTCCACGTTCAATTGCAATTCGCCGCGCGGCTCGTACATCGTGACGAGCGCGCGCACCTCGATCCTGTCACCTTCGCGCGGCATGAACTCGGCGTACTGCGCGCGTCCGCGGAACATCACGCAGCGCATCTGCGCGTTCGCGTCCTTGATCGAGAAGTACCAGTGGCCGCTCGCCGCGCGCGTGAAATTCGACACCTCGCCCGACACCCAGACGAGCGGAAACGACCGTTCGAGCATCGTGCTGATCGCGCGGTTGAGCACGGAAACGGGGATCACGGCGTCGCCGCTTTGCGGCGGCAAGGAATCGGGAGTCATGGCAGGATCGGAAAAATACTGGCGCAACGGCCGGTGGAACGGACGGGCAAAAGCCGCTGGACGAGGTACGCAAGTGTAACAAGTGTCCACACAGAAAGACTTACCGCCCTGTCCGCCGCAGCGTCGCGGAAAGCCGATGACTTCGTTTTAACTCGTTGATTTCAATGCATTATATTTTTATGAACGCCGCAATCCCCGAAGCAATGCCTTCCCGACGCGGATTTCCGGTTTTCCCGCCGCAAGTTCTTCACAGAGTTATCCACAGGTGCGCGGACCGTCCCGCGGGGCGCATCGGGCGCCGCCGGCGACTGGCGCGCACGGCCCGCGCGCGCTAGAGTGCCGGGTTCCAGTACCGGCTGGCGCGGGACGGCGGCGCTCCGACAATCGCTTCGCGCAGCCATCGCCGGACCATCGTCCAACGCCAACCGAATTCGAGGAGCTGCCGTTGCACGCCACACCGTACCCGACTTCCTTCCCACATGCGTTCGGCGCGAAGGCGGTCCATGTCTGATTTCAAGCCGCCGCTCGAGAACTTTCTCGCCCGCGAATGGCGCCGCCGCGGTCCCGTCGCGTGGACGCTGACGCCTTTCGCCTGCCTCTTCGGCGCGATCGCCGCCACGCGGCGCGCCTGCTACGAACTGGGCTGGCTCAGGCGCGTCGATCCCGGCGTGCCGGTGGTCGTCGTGGGTAACGTGACCGTCGGCGGGACGGGCAAGACGCCGACCGTCATCGCGCTCGTGGAGGCGCTGCGCGCCGCCGGGTTCCAGCCGGGCGTGGTCTCGCGCGGCTACGGCGCGAAAGTCGCGAAGCCGACCAGCGTGACGCCGACGAGCGCGGCCGCATCGGTCGGCGATGAACCGCTGCTGATCGCGCTCCGCACGCACGCGCCGGTGTTCGTCTGTCCGGATCGCGTGGCGGCGGCGAAGGCGCTGCTCGCGGCGCATCCGAACGTCGACGTCCTCGTGTCCGACGACGGCCTGCAGCACTATCGCCTGGCGCGCGCATTCGAACTCGTCGTGTTCGACGACCGCCTGGGCGGCAACGGCTTTCTGCTGCCCGCGGGCCCGCTGCGCGAGCCAATGTCGCGCCGCCGGGACGCCACGCTCATCAACAGTCCGTACGAGCGAACCCTGCCGCCGTGGCCGAACACGTTCGCGCTCGAACTCGAATCCGGCGACGCGTGGCTGCTCGACGATCCCTCGGTGCGCCGCCCGCTCGACCAGTTCGCCGGCGAGAGAGTGGTCGCGGCGGCGGGCATCGGCTCGCCCGAGCGCTTCTTCGCGACGCTGCGTGCGGTGGGCACCGCGCCCGCGACGCGCGCCTTCCCCGATCACTACTCGTATCGCGAGAATCCGTTCGCCGGCGTGGAAGCCGATGCGATCCTGATCACCGAAAAGGATGCAGTAAAATTGGGGACCTGGCGCGACGCACGCATCTGGGTCGTTCCCGTGCAAGCCGTGCTCAGGCCGCGCTTCATCGCTCTTGTTGTGGAGAAACTCCGTGGACGCACGTCTGCTTGAAATCCTCGTTTGCCCGATCTGCAAAGGCCCGCTCACTTACGATCGCGCCGCGCAGGAACTCGTCTGCAGCGCGGACAAGCTCGCCTACCCCATCCGCGATGGCATCCCCGTGATGCTCGTCGACGAAGCGCGCCAGACGGTCGAAGGCACGCCCGTCGAGCCGTTCAAGCCGGCCGGCGATGCCTGATTCCGCCTGACAACATGTCCGTTCCGTTCATCGCGGTCATTCCCGCGCGCCTCGCCTCCACCCGCCTGCCGAACAAGCCGCTCGCCGATATCGGCGGCAAGCCGATGGTCGTGCGCGTCGCCGAACGCGCGCGCGAATCGGGCGCGAGCCAGGTGCTCGTCGCGACCGATTCCGACCGCGTGGTCGAAGCCGCGCGCGATCACAACGTCGAAGTGATGATGACCCGCTCCGATCATCCCACCGGCATCGACCGCCTCGCCGAAGTGGCGACGCGCCTCGGCTGGAGCGATGACGCCATCGTCGTCAACGTGCAGGGCGACGAGCCGCTCATCGACCCGCAACTCGTGCGCGATGTCGCCGCGCACCTGGCAGCGCATCCCGAATGCGCGATCGCCACGGCCGCGCACCCGATTCACGATCCCGCAGACGTATTCAATCCGAACGTCGTCAAAGTCGTGCTCGATGCGAAGAGCGTCGCCCTGTACTTCTCGCGCGCGCCGATTCCATGGGCGCGGGATCTCTGGCAGCCGCACTGGCCCGACGTCGCCGCGCTCGGCAAACTGCCTTCCGTGCCCGAGAACGTGCTGCGCCACATCGGACTCTATGCCTATCGCGCAAAGTTCCTGCGCGACTTCCCGAATCTCGCGCAGGCGCCGATCGAAGCCGCCGAAGCGCTCGAGCAACTGCGCGCGCTGTGGCACGGCAAGCGCATCGCGGTGCGCGTGACGCACGATGCTCCGCCTCCCGGTGTCGATACGCCCGCCGATCTCGAACGCGTCCAGGCGCTCTTTCCTCGATCGAACTGAAAACCGCGGCACAACCCGTGTAAACCCCCGCCGGAAGCCCATTCGGCGCGGGTCATGGCTTTTTCTATGTGCGTTATTACGGTCGCGACCGTAAAGAGCGTGGCATAATCAAGCAACTGCGCGAGCCTTCCGGCCAGCGCCACGTTCAACGTTGCGCCGCTGTCCGCGGGTGCCCGCCGTCTCCTTTCGGCCGTGCGCCCTGTCGTCGACGCCGCACGAGCCAGGCCACCGGATGTCCATTGAGCCTCGCGGCTTGAAGCGGTTTACAGACGATTCGGAGATATCACCATGCGTTTGATCCTGTTGGGCGCACCCGGTGCGGGCAAGGGCACCCAGGCAAACTTCATCAAGGAGAAATTCGGCATTCCGCAGATTTCGACCGGCGACATGCTGCGCGCGGCCGTCAAGGCGGGCTCACCGCTCGGCGTCGAGGCGAAGCGCTACATGGATGCGGGCGAGCTGGTGCCGGATTCGCTCATCATCAATCTCGTGAAGGAACGCCTGCAGGCCGACGACTGCAAGAACGGCTACCTGTTCGACGGCTTTCCGCGCACGCTGCCGCAGGCCGAGGCCATGAAGGACGCGGGCGTCGCGATCGACTACGTGCTCGAGATCGACGTGCCGTTCGACGAGATCATCACGCGCATGAGCGGCCGTCGCGTGCATGCGGCATCGGGTCGCACGTATCACGTCAAGTTCAATCCGCCGAAGATCGACATGACCGACGACGTCACCGGCGAGCCGCTGATCCAGCGCGATGACGACAAGGAAGAGACCGTGAAGAAGCGTCTCGACGTATATGTCGCGCAGACCAAGCCGCTGATCGCGTACTACAACGACTGGGTGAAGAACGGCGCGTCCAACGGTCTGAAGGCGCCGGAGTATCGCAAGATCCCGGGTCTCGGCACGGTCGACGAAATCCGCACGCGCGTGTTCGAAGCGTTGAAGTAAAGCGCGCTTCGCCTTGCGTTCGATGCAACCCGCTCTCGGCGAGCGGGTTTTTTATGCCCGCGAATTCGCATGAACGATGTGCGATTCTGCATACGCCCGCTTCGCTACAATCGACGCGTTTCCCACGAGGACAGTCACCGGCGCGGGCGGCGCATACCCCTGCCCTCGCGCCCGCGAATCACATAAAGGAGAAGAAGCATGGAGATGCAAGGCAACGTCTTTTTGATCACCGGCGGCGCATCGGGCCTCGGCGCGGCGACGGCGCGGCTCGTGGCGGGGCTCGGCGGAAAGGTCGTGCTCGCCGACATGAACGACGCCGCGGGCGAAGCGCTCGCGAAGGAACTGTCCGGCGCGTTCGTCAAATGCGACGTGAGCCAGGAAAGCGACGGCCGGCGCGCCGTCGAGGCCGCATCGAGCCTCGGCACGCTGCGCGGCCTCGTGAACTGCGCAGGCATTGCGCCGGCGGCGAAAACGGTCGGCCGCGAGGGCCCGCACCCGCTCGATCTCCTCTTCACGAAGGTGATTTCGGTGAATCTCATCGGCACCTTCAACATGATCCGGCTCGCGGCCGACGCGATGTCGAAGAACGAAGCGAACGCCGCGGGCGAGCGCGGCGTGATCGTGAACACGGCGTCGGTTGCGGCATACGACGGGCAGATCGGCCAGGCGGCCTATGCGGCCTCGACCTCGAAGAGCGGCGTCGCCGGCATGACGCTGCCGATCGCGCGCGACCTGAACAAGAGCGGCATCCGCGTGATGACCATCGCGCCGGGGCTTTTCGAAACGCCGATGCTGCTCGGCATGCCGAAGGACGTGCAGGACGCGCTCGGCGCGATGGTGCCGTTCCCGCCGCGCCTCAGCAAGCCGGACGAATACGCGATGCTCGTCAAGCAGATCTTCGACAATCCGATGCTCAACGGCGAAGTGATCCGCCTCGACGGCGCGATCCGCATGCAGCCGAAGTGACGCTTCAGATGTGAAAACGGCGGACTTCTCTCGAAGGCCGCCGGCCGCATTCAGTCGCCGTTGTGCTGCGTGCGCTGTCGCAACTCGTGCAGCTCGGTTTCGACGACCGTCGCATCCTCGGCGTCCGGACGGTCTTCGAGATAACGCTGCAAGTCTTCCAGCGCCGGACGCAGATAATCGAGCCGCGCATACGCGAAGCCGCGATCGCGCACTTCCTCAATGCTGTTCGGCAGCGCGATCACGAGCCGCTGCTGCACCGCCAGCAGACGCTGCCAGCGCTCGGTCTGCAAATAGATGCCCTTCAGATTGTGCAGCATGCGCGCGACGATCTCACGCCGTATGGCAGGCTGCAACAGCACGCGCAACGCGCTGCCGATCGATTCGCCCACGCGCTGCACGTACGGCTCCAGCATCTCGACCATCTGCGCTTCGGAGAGCGCCTGACCGGTCGTCGGATCGAGCATCAGATCCTGGCCGGGCGTCGCGACGCGCAGCAGGAAATGCCCGGGAAACGACACGCCGCGCACCGGCAGGCCGAGCTGCTCGGCCATTTCCAGATAGATCACCGCAAGCGAGATCGGAATTCCGCGCCGCCGGCGCAGCACGACGTTCAGATGGCTGTTGTCGGGGTCGTAGTAATCGTTGAGGTTGCTGGAGAAACCCAGTTCGCGGAAGAAATAGCGGTTGAGCGCATCGACCTTCTGCCTCGCGTCCGCCTCGTCGGGCATGCGGCGGCGGGCGCGCACGACGAGCTCGTCGATCTCGGCGAGCACCGCCTGCATGTCGAGATCGGGATAGGCGTCCTGCGCGAGCGACAGGGCCGCCTCCGTGAGCGGCAGGCTGTCGTCTTCCGCCAGCAGCGAAGAGAAGTATTCGAGGATACGCGTTGTCGTCATCAAAGCGTTCGTCTCTTGAAGTAGGCGTATTTGAAGCCCATCACGGACAGAATACCGAAATATAGCGCCGCGAACACGACGAGACTCGCGCCCAGCAGCGCAATGCGCAGGAACGGTGTCGCGCGCATGCCGACCCAGTCGAAGCTGATCGCCACCCAATGCATCGTGCCCGCAAGAATAAGACACGCGCCGATCAGTTGCACGAAGAAGCGCAGCCAGCCCGGCGACGGCCGGTAGATCTTGCGGCAGCGCAGGCCCGCGAACAGCAGGAGCGCATTGGCGAGCGCGCCGAGGCTGATCGAAAGCGTCAGGCCCGCATGAGAAAAGATCGGCACGAAGATATAGTTGCTCACCTGCGTCATGATCAGCACGAAGACGGCGATCTTCACCGGCGTCTTGATGTCCTGCTTCGCGTAGAAGCCCGGCGCGAGAATCTTGATGAGGATCAGGCCGATCAGCCCGATGCCGTACGCCGACAGCGCGCGGCTCACCATCACCACGGAATGGTTGTCGAACTTGCCGTAGTGGAAGAGCGTCGCGGTGAGCGGCTCCGCGAAAAAGAAGAGCCCGATCGCGCTCGGCGCGGCCAGCAGGAACGTGATGCGCAGCCCCCAGTTCAGCAGCGCGGAGTATTCGTCGTTGTCGGCGTCGACATGCGCTTTCGAGAGGCTCGGCAAGAGAATGGTGCCGAGCGCCGCGCCGAGAAGCGCGGTGGGAAATTCCATCAGCCGGTCGGCATAGTTGATCCACGACACGGCGCCCGCGCCGATGTTCGACGCGATATTCGTGTTGATGATGAGGCTCAGCTGCCCGACCGACACCGCGAACATCGCCGGGACCATCTTCAGCAGCACCCGCTTGACGCCGGGATGCGCGAGCGCGCGGCGGAAGTTCAGCCCGATGCGCGGCGTCATGTCGATCTTCTTCAGACCCGGCAGTTGCACGAGCAGTTGCAGGACGCCGCCCGCGATGACCGCGTACGCGAGCGCATAGACCGGCACCTTCAGATGCGGCGCCACGAACACGGCCGCGAAAATGAACGACACGTTCAGCAGCACCGGCGCGAACGCGGGCAGCGAAAACTGCTTGTACGTATTGAGCACGCCGGACGCGAGCGTCGTCACCGAAATGAGGACGATGTACGGGAACATGATGCGCGCCATCTCGACCGCGAGCGCGTAGCCGATGCCTTCGTGCCGAAGCCCCGACGCGACCGCGTAGACGACCCAGCTCGCGCCCGCCATGCCGACCAGCGACAGCACGACGAGGCCCCAGGTGAGCACGGTCGACATCGCGTCGACGAGCGCCTTGGTCGGATCATAACCTCGGCTGTTCTTGAACTCGGCCAGGATCGGCACGAACGCCTGCGCGAACGCGCCTTCCGCGGACAGACGCCGCAGCAGGTTCGGAATGCGAAACGCGACGTAAAACGCGTCGGTGTAGAGACTGGCGCCGAAAGCACGGGCGATCAGCGTTTCGCGGATCAGGCCGGTCACGCGCGACAGCAGCGTGAAGCCGCTGACCGTCAGGAGGGCTCGGAATAGATTCATGGGGCGCTTATTATACGGGGCGCGTGCTGCGCGCCTACCGGACGCCGCGCCTTGCCGGCGGGAAATCTGCCATATCGATGTCGATGGGCCGCTTCTAGTCGGCCGCGCTCCGGCGCGCCCCGATATCGCGCTTGTCACGTCTCATATTCCCTTGCTACAATCACGGGTTTCGGCGCTCCGGTTAGGCGCAATCGCGTCAGAAGCGGACGCCAAAAGCGGTTCGCTCGCGTCTTTCCCGGCCCCGCGCCGGCGATGTTTTAAAGGTTCTCGGGCAATCGTTCCCGGGATTTCAGATCAAAGGCAGCGCGCACCGATCACCGCTTCCGGCCCCGCGCCGGGCCAAAAGGGGGTGAAGCCCGCTCCGGACAAGTAACAGCAGGAACAGGATAAGGAACCGTCATGGCAAATACCGCACAAGCTCGCAAGCGCGCCCGTCAGGCCGCCAAAGCCAACTCGCACAACTCGGCGCTGCGCTCGAAGTTCCGCACGGCCATCAAGGCAGTTCGCAAGGCTATCGACGCCGGCGATCAGGCCAAGGCCGCCGAAGTGTTCAAGGCGTCGTTCAAGAGGATCGACATCATCGCGGACAAGAAGATCGTCCACAAGAACAAGGCCGCTCGCTACAGGAGCCGCCTGGCTGCAGCCATCAAGGGCCTGCAAGCCCCCGCTGCCCAGTAATTCCGGCCCGCTTCGGGCGGGCTTTTTTGCGTTTGTTCCTGCGGTCGGCTCGGTTGCGTTTCGCTTACAGCAGCGCTTCAGGCCTTCTGCTGAGTCTGCGTGCCGTGATGCGGCGGCAGCTCGCACGCCTCGGTCACCACGAGATCGTTGTCCTTCGCGAAATTCAGCACGAAATCGAAAGCCATCGGTTCGATGTCGCGCAGGCGGGAATCGACGATCACGACCTTGATGTCGCCGATCATCGTCGGACGAACGTAGATGGAGTATTGCAGGCGCGCGTTCGGCCCCTTCGCCTTGGGCCCAAACCCCGACATCACACCGCACAGGCGCTCCGACCAGTCGCTCGGCCGAAACTTCCGCCCTCTTTTGGTGATGCCTTGTATGAAGTATTCGGTAGGAGATGATTCAGCCATGTAGCAATACCTGTTGACGGTCGGTGGCGCGCACCGGCGAACGCACACCCCGGAAAACGGGAACCGCGAGGGCCAGCGCAGCAATGGGCGCCGGGCGGTTCTTTGCGAGCCGGCCCTCGATGAAAGGACCGTCCGCGCCCGCGACAGGATGGTGGACTCGACAGCACTGGGTCGTTCACTACGCAATCCGGGCGCGCAAAAACACGCCGACCGGACTTTTGCGAATCCTTCGCCGCCCATGCGCGTGAAACGGTGCTTAATGTTGCAGAACTGTTGAAACGAGCGGCCGCAATTATACAGCAGCGGCCTTCTTTCCGCAGCGCACACAGGCATCCGCCGCGTCGTGCCGGGCCATGTCGAGGCCGTTGGCCAGGCGTGTGCGCGCACCATCGTCCTTTTGGCCAGCCTCGTCAAACATCGCAAAATCCTTTATGCTCAAATGCGATACCACTCACGACGGCGGCGCCGTCCGGCCCGTTCGACGCGCATGAATCCATGACGCATCGAAGCAAGGCGGCCGGTTCGAAGCCGCCGCTTGCGTTTCATGACCTCCAAGAAAATTCGCCACTATCTTCAGTTCAAGGATTTTTCGCTCGACGACTACGAGTACGTGCTCGAACGCGCGCGCATCCTGAAGCGCAAGTTCAAGAACTACGAGACTTATCATCCGCTGCACGACCGTACGCTCGCGATGATCTTCGAGAAGAGCTCGACGCGCACGCGCCTGTCGTTCGAAGCAGGCATCTTCCAGCTGGGCGGCCACGCGGTGTTCATGAACACGCGCGACACACAGCTGGGCCGCGGCGAGCCGATCGAGGATTCGGCGCAGGTCATCTCGCGCATGGTCGACATCATCATGATCCGCACGTTCGGGCAGGACATCATCCGGCGCTTTGCCGAAAGCTCGCGCGTGCCCGTCATCAACGGGCTGACCAACGAATATCACCCGTGCCAGGTGCTCGCGGACATCTTCACGTTCTACGAGCATCGCGGACCGATTCACGGCAAAACCGTCGCCTGGGTCGGCGATGCGAACAACATGCTCTACACGTGGATCGAGGCCGCTCAGATCCTCGGTTTCAGGCTGCGCCTGTCGACGCCGCCGGGCTACAAGCTGGATCGCGCGCTGGTGTCAGAGGAAAGCGCGCCCTTCTACGAGGAATTCGACGATCCGAACGAAGCTTGCGCGGGCGCGGATCTCGTCACCACGGACGTCTGGACCAGCATGGGCTTCGAGGCCGAGAACGAGGCGCGCATGAAGGCGTTCGCGGACTATTGCGTCGATGCCGAGATGATGGCGCGCGCCAATCCCGACGCGCTCTTCATGCACTGCCTGCCCGCGCATCGCGGCGAGGAAGTGAGCGCGGAAGTCATCGACGGCCCGCAGAGCGTCGTGTGGGACGAGGCGGAGAACCGCCTGCACGTGCAGAAGGCGCTGATGGAGTATCTGCTGCTCGGCAAGCTCAATCACTGAACGGACTCCCGAAAGGCCGCGCATTCCAAATTTGCGGAGACGCGGCTTTTTAATGTCAAAATAGTGCTTTTCCGCGCACTTCATGCCCGTCGCGCGCCCGGCGGACGCGAAGCGGCGCACAATCGCCGCACCTGGCTTTTCAGCACATGAGTTTACTATGAGCGATATCAAGAAAGTCGTGCTCGCCTATTCGGGCGGTCTCGACACATCCGTCATCCTGAAATGGTTGCAGGACAACTACGACGCCGAAGTCGTCACCTTCACGGCCGACATCGGCCAGGGCGAGGAGCTGGAGCCCGCGCGCAAGAAGGCGCTCCAGCTCGGCATCAAGCAGGAAAACATCTTCATCGAAGACCTGCGTGAAGAGTTCGTCCGTGACTTCGTGTTTCCGATGTTCCGAGCGAACACCATCTACGAAGGCGAATATCTGCTCGGCACGTCCATCGCGCGTCCGCTGATCGCGAAGCGCCAGATCGAAATCGCCCGCGCGACCGGCGCGCAGGCCGTCTCGCACGGCGCGACCGGCAAGGGCAACGACCAGGTGCGCTTCGAGCTCGGCTATTACGCGCTCGAGCCGGGCATCAAGGTGATCGCGCCGTGGCGCGAATGGGACCTGCTCTCGCGCGAAAAGCTGCTCGCGTACGCCGAGAAGGCCGGCATTCCGATCGAAATGAAGCACAAGCAAGGCGGCGCGCCCTACTCGATGGATGCGAACCTGCTGCACATCTCGTTCGAAGGCCGCCATCTGGAAGACCCGAAGGCCGAGGCCGAAGCCGAAATGTGGCGCTGGACCGTATCGCCGGAAGAGGCGCCGGATCAGGCGGAATACATCGATATCGAATACGAGAAGGGCGACCCGGTCGCGCTGAACGGCAAGCGCCTGCCGCCGGCCGAGATGCTCACCGAGCTGAACCGCCTGGGCGGCAAGCACGGCATCGGCCGCCTGGACCTGGTCGAGAACCGCTACGTCGGCATGAAGTCGCGCGGCTGCTATGAAACGCCGGGCGGCACGATCCTCCTGAAGGCGCACCGCGGCATCGAGTCGATCACGCTCGATCGCGAAGTCGCGCACCTGAAAGACGATCTGATGCCGCGCTACGCCTCGCTGATCTACAACGGCTACTGGTGGAGCCCGGAGCGCCGCGCGCTGCAGGTGCTGATCGACCACACGCAGGAGAAGGTCAACGGCTGGGTGCGCGTGAAGCTGTACAAGGGCAGCGTGTCGGTCGTGGCGCGCGACTCGAAGGAAACGCTCTTCGACAAGACCATCGCGACCTTCGACGACGACGGCGGCGCCTACAACCAGGCCGACGCCGGCGGCTTCATCAAGCTGAACGCGCTGCGCATGCGCAGCGCCGAGAACGCGCGCCGCAAGCGCGGCGCGTAATTCCCCGCTTCAGAAGCGAAAAACCCGCCGGACTTCCGTTCGGCTGGTTTTTGTTTTTTTGCGGCCTGCCTTCGAGTCAGAGGCAGACCGGCTCCATCTCCAGCTCGACGTCGAAGCACGCGAGCACGTCGCGTCTGATCGCCTCGGCGAGCTCGAGCACTTGCGCGCCCGTCGCGCCGCCGCGATTCACGAGCACGAGCGCCTGGCGATCATGCACCGCCGCGCCGCCAACGCCGAGCCCTTTCCAGCCGCATCGGTCGATCAGCCAGCCGGCCGCGAGCTTCACCCGTCCGTCGGCTTGCGGATATGAAACGACGCCGGGTTCCCGCGCCCGCAGCGCATCGAACGCTTGCGCACTCACGACCGGATTCTTGAAGAAGCTGCCCGCATTGCCGAGCGCCGTCCAGTCGGGCAGCTTGGCGCGGCGCACGGCGACGACCGCATCGAAAATGGTCTGCGCGTCGCACTTCCCGGCGCCGTCGAGCGCGCGCGCGACGTCCGCGTAGTCGGCGCGCGGCATCCACGTCTTCGGCAACCGGAACACGACCGACGTGATCATGAAGCGCCCGCGCCCTGCCCGCTTGAAGAAGCTGTCGCGATAACCGAACGCGCAGGCGGCGCGATCGAATTCGACACGCGCGCCGGTCGCGAGCTCGATCGCGCGGAGCCGCTCGAAGCGCTCGCCCATTTCGAGCCCGTATGCGCCGATGTTCTGAATCGGCGCCGCGCCGACCGTGCCCGGAATCAGCGCGAGGTTTTCGAGCCCCGGCATGCCGTGCGCAAGCGTCCACGCAACGAAATCGTGCCAGTTCTCGCCCGCGCCCGCCTCGACGAGCCACGCGTCGTCGTCCTCGCCCATCACGCGCTTCCCCGCGATGCCGACGATCAGCGCGACGCCGTCGAAATCGCGCGTCAGCACGATATTGCTGCCGCCGCCCAGCACCAGTCGCGCCATGTTCGCGATGCGCCGGTCGGCGGCGATTGCGACGGCGGCCTCGACACTGTCGATTTTCATCGCATGACGCGCGCGCACGTCGAAGCCGAACGTGTTGTGCGTCCGCAGCGAGTAGTCGGCGACGAGTTCGGGCGCGAGGGATGCGTGGGACATGAATAACCGCGTGGCGAGGCTGGATAATCGGCGCGGCCTTGGGGAAACCGGAAGCGCGTCGGTAGAATGACGAGAGATCGAATTATATACACATGAAATTGCGCGAGCCGCGCGCTCGCCTCAACGAAGGAGAATTCAGATGCCATCGTTTGACGTCATCAGCGAAGCAAACATGATCGAAGTAAAGAACGCCATCGAGCAATCGAACAAGGAAATCTCGACGCGCTTCGACTTCAAGGGTTCGGATTCACGCGTCGAGCAGAAGGAGCGCGAACTCACGCTCTACGCCGACGACGATTTCAAGCTCGGCCAGGTGAAGGACGTTCTGCTGAACAAGATGGCCAAGCGCGGCGTCGATGTGCGCTTTCTCGACTACGGCAAGCAGGAGAAGATCGGCGGCGACAAGCTGAAGCAGGTCGTCACGGTGAAGAAAGGCGTGTCGGGCGATCTGGCGAAGAAGATCGTCAAGATCGTGAAGGACAGCAAGATCAAGGTGCAGGCGAGCATTCAGGGCGACACGGTGCGCGTGCAAGGCGCGAAGCGTGACGATCTGCAAAGCGCGATCGCGCTGCTCAAGAAGGAAGTCACGGATACGCCGTTCGACTTCAATAACTTCCGCGACTGATCCCTCGCTACCGCACAGGTGAAAAGCCGTTCCGGCGATCGAAAGCCGGAACGGCTTTTTTATTCGGCCGCTTCCGCCGCTTTCTTCTTGTCGCCGATGCGGCTTTCCTTGCCCGCCAGCAGCTTCGAGATATTGGCGCGATGCCGCCAGATGAGGAGCAGGCTCATCGCCAGCACGGCGAGGGAGATGCGGCTCAGCCCGAACAGGAACACCTGGTAGAACGGCGCGAACACCGCCGCGACGAGCGCCGCCAGCGACGAATAGCGGAAAAAGAACGCGACGATGAGCCAGGTCAGCAGCGTCGCGAGGCCGAGCACCGGATGGATCGCGAGCAGCACGCCGGCGGCCGTCGCCACGCCCTTGCCGCCCTGGAACCTGAAGAATACCGGGTACAGATGCCCGAGGAACACCGCGATGGCCGCGAGCGCGGTCGCCGTGCTGATGCCGGCTTGATCCCAGCCGAAGCTCGCGCCGAAATGCGCGACGACCCAAACCGGCAGCCAGCCCTTGAACGCGTCGCCAATCAGCGTGAGGATCGCGGCTTTCTTGTTGTCGGTGCGCAGCACGTTCGTCGCGCCGGGATTGCCCGAGCCGTAGGAGCGTGGGTCGGCGAGTCCCATCGCGTGGCTCACGACGACGGCGAACGAAATCGAGCCGATCAGATAGGACACGACGGCGACGATCAGATGAATCATGTTGTCTTTTCAGTTGTAGCGAGAGCGGAGTGCATTCTAATCGACGCTCGCGCACTGGACGGGCTTCGCGTTCAGCAACCCGGTCAGCACCTTCGGATCGATGCTGATCAGATAGCCGCGCCGCCCGCCGTTCAGATAGATCAGATCGAGATCGAGCACGCGCGACTCGACGTACACCGGCATTGCCTTCCTGGTGCCGAACGGCGACGTTCCGCCCACCAGAAAGCCCGAGTGCCGGTTCGCCACTTCCGCACGGCTCGATGCGCTTCGCTCCAGTCTGACGCGCGAGGTTCTTGGTGGGCACGGTGCGGTCGCCGTGCATGAGGAGGATGAGCGGCTTCGCGTGCTCATCCTCCATCACCAGTGTCTTGATGACGCAATGCTCGTCCACGCCGAGCTGCCGCGCGGATTCCTCCGTGCCGCCGTGCTCGACATACTCGTAGGGATGCTCGCCGAACTCGACCTTGTGGCGGCGCAGGAATTGCGTCGCGGGCGTTTCGGAGACGTGTTTGATTTTCGACATGGCCGCATTGTAGCGGCGCGTTTCGCGCCTCACCATTAGCCATTCGGCCGAATATGCGAGGGCATGCAGCCGTGGCACGATTGTTCGCGATTGTTCGCGACCGAAAAGGGATCCACAAAGAAGAAAGCGCGGCGCGAAGATATGGCTGACCGGTTTTCCGCATCATCCGCGCGGATGATGCGCGCGATGCAGCTTGTGCAGGCGCTCGCGCGCGACGTGCGTGTAGATCTGGGTGGTGGAGATATCCGAGTGGCCGAGCAGCAATTGCACGACGCGCAGGTCCGCGCCGTGGTTGAGCAGGTGCGTCGCGAACGCGTGACGCAGCGTGTGCGGCGAGAGCGGCGCATGCACGCCGCCGTTCAGCGCATGGCGCTTGATGATGTTCCAGAACTGCTGGCGCGTCATGCCTTCGCCGCGCGAGGTGACGAAGAGCGCATCGGCGGACCGCGCGCCGAGCAGCGCCGGGCGCGCTTCGCGCAGATAGCGTTCGAGCCAGTCGTGCGCCGTCTCGCCGAAGGGAATCAAACGCTCCTTGGAACCCTTGCCCATCACCCGCACCACGCCTTCGTTCAGGCCGAGCTCCACCGTCTTCAGCGTGACGAGCTCGGTCACGCGCAGGCCGCTCGCGTACATCAGCTCGAGCATCGTGCGGTCGCGCAGACCGAGCGGCGTCTCGATGTCGGGCGCGCCGAGCAGCGCCTCGACCTGCGCTTCGTTGAGCGTGGAGGGAAAGTGCGGCGGCTGCTTGGCCGAGCGTAGCTTGAGCGTCGGATCGGCGGCGGTGCGGTGCTCGCGCAACGCCCACGCGTAGTAGCGGCGGAACACCGACAGACGCCGGTTGGCGGACGTCGCCTTGTCGCCGCGGCGCGCAGCCATGTAGCCGTTCATGTCCGCCTCGGTGGCCGCGTCGATCGAGGCGCCGCGCGCCTTGCCGAGCCACTCGGCGAAGAGCTTCAGATCGCGCCGGTACGCTTCGAGCGAGTTCTTCGCGAGGCCGTGCTCGAGCCAGAGCGCGTCGCAAAACAGATCGATCGCGTCCTGGCTCGCGGCCAGTCCGGGTGTTTGTATTTCGTCGGTCGTTGCGCTCGTCATGCGATCGATACACCTTCGTGCGCCAGGAGCCAGCGCTTCACGTTGCGATAGAAACCCTCGCCGGGATGATGCGCGAAGCCGCCGGTTCCGCCCGACGCCACGACGCGGTGGCACAGTATCACGATCGGCAGTGGATTGGAGCCGCACGCCTGTCCGACCGCGCGCGACACGCTGCCGATCTCGCGCGCGAGCTGTCCGTAAGTCCAGACACGCCCCGGCGCGATGCGGCAGATGCCTTGCCACACGCGCCGCTGAAAGGCCGTCCCGCCGATCGAGAGGGGAAGATCGAAGCGCATCGACAGCGTGTCGAAGTAGCGGCGGATCTGAGCGGCGGCTTCCTGGGCGAGCGGCTTGTGCGACTCGACGCTCTCCGCCTCGTCCGGCAGATAGACGATCTCGCGTACGGATTGCTCGTCGGCGCGAATGCCGACCTTGCCGAACGGCGCGTCGATGACGGCATCGAATGGCTTCATGTCTGTCTCCCTTGCGCAAGCGCCCAATGCACGTGCTCGCGCACCAGCGCGGATGGATCGTCCGCGCGCGCGCAGCGCCTCGACGATCGCCGCGCGCTCGCCGATCGAAGCGCGCAAGGCATTGCCCATCGCGACCGCGATATTGCGCAGCCATCGCTCATGGCCGATGCGCCGGATCGCGCTGCCCTGCATGCGCGTGTCGAAGTCCTCCGCGCTCCAGCGGAACAGCTCGACGAGCGTCGCGCGATCTAGCCCGTGCCGCACATCGAAATCCGCGACGGGCGCGGCCTGCGCGAACTTGTTCCACGGACAGACGAGCTGGCAGTCGTCGCATCCGTAGACGCGATTGCCGATCAGCGGACGCATGTCCTCGGGAATGCTGCCGTGCAGTTCGATCGTCAGATACGAGATGCAGCGCCGCGCGTCGACGCGATAAGGCGCGACGATCGCCCCCGTGGGACACGCGCCGATGCAGCGCGCGCACTGCTCGCAATGCGCGCCGTCCTGCTCGGGATGCGGATCGACGGGCAGCGCCGTGAAAGAAGAGCGAGCCCGCGTCGCGATCGAGCGGCAAGGTGTGCTTGCCGCGCCATCCCTGGCCGGCCTTCTGAGCGAGCGCGACTTCCAGCACCGGCGCGGAATCCGTGAACGCGCGATGCCCGAACCGGCCGATCTCGCCTTCGATGCGCTCCGCCAGCTGCTGCAGCCGGTTGCGCATGACCTTGTGATAATCGCGGCCGCGCGCGTAGACGGAGACCATCGCTTGCGAGGGCTGCGCCAGCCGCGACCATTCGATCGCGCGCCAGTCGTTCCTCTGACCATCGGCTGTCACGACACTTTCAGCGCCCTTTTTTGCGAGCGTCTCGGCGGGCAGATAGGCCATGCGCGCGGTGATGACCCGTCGCGTTCCGGCCACAAGCTCGGCCGGTCTCGCGCGTTTCATCCCATGTTTGGCCATATAATCCATTTCGCCGTGATAGCCTGCTTCGAGCCAGTCGGCAAGGCCTTTCTCGGCATCCGTCAGGTCGACGTCGCTGATGCCGACCGCACCGAATTCCAGCTCGCGCCCCCCACGCCTTGATGCGTTGCGCGAGTTCCGCCAGCGCAGCCTCCTCTCCGTGAGTGAAGGCGCGAGACTCTGAGACGGACTCAGCGGCAGCGTCGCTGGACGCTGTCGTGATTTCAACGGAATGTTCCGGCAATCGGTTCACAATGCCCGAAAGCCCCGCACGCACGACGCCCGATCTTCCTCCCGCGCTTCTCGAACGCCGTTTCGATCTGCGCGACGAAGCGGCGACGCTCGCGTTCGGAGAACGCTTCGCGCGCGCCATCGATGCGACGCGGGCCCACGCATCGTCTGAACGATTCGCGGGCTTGCAAGTCCAGTTGATCGGGGATCTCGGGGTCGGCAAGACCACGCTCGTGCGTGCCACGCTGCGCGCGCTCGGCCACGAAGGCCGCGTGAAGAGCCCGACCTACACGCTCGTCGAGCCGTATTCGCTCGAGACCGCAAGCGGCCCGCTCGACGTTTACCACTTCGATCTCTATCGCTTCGCCGATCCGGCCGAATGGGCCGATGCCGGCTTTCGCGAATATTTCGACCGGGGGGCGGTGTGCCTCGTCGAGTGGCCGCAGCAAGCGGTCGGACTGCTCGGCGTGCCCGACCTCGTGTTCCAGCTATCGCTGCCGAACGGGCATGGCTCGTCCGGCGATTCGAACGAAGAAGAAGGTCGCGTGCTGACCGCGCGGGCGTTTAGCGAAACAGGAAAGTCATGTCTCGAAAGATGTTGATCAAGCCGTTCCATTCGATCGAATCGGCTGCCCTCGCGCCGCACAACTGGCGCCGCCGCCAGGTGCTGCGCGCCGGCGCCTCGACGCTGGTGCTCGCGCTCGTCGCGCCGAAGCTCGCGCATGCGAGCAGCGTGCTCGGCGTGCGCGTATGGCCCGCGCGCGATTACACCCGCGTGACGATCGAATCGGACCAGCCGCTGCAGAACACCAACCAGATGCTGCAGGGGCCGGACCGGCTCGTGGTCGATCTCAACGGCATCGATCTCGATCAGGCGCTGAAGGATCTCGTCTCGAAAATCACGCCGAACGATCCGCAGATTCAGGCTGTGCGCATCGGGCAGTATCAGCCGCATGTCGTGCGCATGGTGTTCGACCTGAAGGGGACGGTGAAGCCGCAGGTGTTCACGTTGGGTCCCATCGGCAGCTATAAGTACCGGCTCGTGTTCGACCTGTACCCCGCCGTCGCGCCCGATCCGCTGATGGAGCTGCTCGCGGAAACCGAGCGCAAGCAGGAAGCGTTCGACCGCGCGAACCCGAATTCCTCCGCGCCGCCGCCCGCGACGCTTTCCGGCCCGACGATCGCCCAGAAGCCGGGCTCGCCCGATTCGACGGACGAGTTCTTTCAGAAGTACGCGCAGAATGACGCACAGGCCGAAAGCGCGCCGGCGCCGACACCGAAGCCTTCCGCGAAGCCGCGCGTGCCGTCGCCGCCGCCGGTCATCGCCAGGAAGGACGACGACGATCAATACACGTTCTCCGCGCCCAAGCAGGGCGCGGGCACGACGCGCCTGCTCACCGTCGCGATCGATCCGGGCCACGGCGGCGAGGACCCCGGCGCGATCGGCGGCGCGGGCACGTACGAGAAGCACATCGCGCTCGACATCGCAAAGAGGCTGCGCGCGAAGATCGACGCCCAGCCCAACATGCGCGCGATGATGACCCGCGACGCCGACTTCTTCGTGCCGCTCAACGTGCGCGTGCAGAAGGCGCAGCGCGTCTCGGCCGACCTGTTCGTGTCGATTCACGCGGATGCCTTCACCTCGCCCGACGCGTGCGGCTCGTCGGTGTTCGCGCTGTCGGAGCACGGCGCGTCGAGCGCGGCCGCCCGCTGGATGGCGAACAAGGAGAACGCGTCGGACCAGGTGGGCGGCATCAACGTGAAGTCGCAGGATGCGAGCGTGAACCGCGCGCTGTTCGACATGTCGACGACCGCGCAGATCCGCGATTCGATGCGCTACGGCAGCTTCGTGCTCAACGAGATCGGCGGTATCAACAAGCTGCACAAGGGCTCGGTCGAGCAGGCCGGCTTCGCCGTGCTAAAGGCGCCGGACATTCCGTCGATCCTCGTGGAGACCGCGTTCATCAGCAACCCGGAGGAGGAAGCGCGCCTGAATGACGAGGCCTATCGCGACAAGATGGCCAACGCCATCCTGAAAGGCATCAAGCGCTACTTCGCGGCCAATCCGCCGCTCGCGAAGAGCCGCATGACGTAAGCAGGACGAACGCCTCGTTCAGCGCGCCGTCGGCAGAAGGCGCTGAACGGGCCGTTCGCCGAACACGTTCACCACGAGTCCCGCCATCATGAGCGCCGCGCCGGCGATCTGCGCGGCGCTCAGTCCCTCGCCGAGAAACACGGCCGCCGACGCGAGCCCGACCACCGGGACGAGCAGCGAAAACGGCGCGACGCTTCCCGCCGGATAGCGCTCGAGCAGCTTGCCCCACAGGCTGTAGCCGACGATCGTCGAGACGAACGCGAGATAGCAGACCGCGAACACGGAGACGAGCGGAATGGCCGCGAGACTCGATTCGATGCGCGCCGGCCCTTCGAAGATCAGCGAGAGCGCGAGGAACGGCAGCGGCGGAATCAGGCTTCCCCACACAACGAGCGACAGCAGATCGACCTTGCCCATGCGCTTCGTGACGACGTTGCCGAGCGCCCACATCGCGGAGGCCGCGAGCGTGAAGAGGAAGCCGGTGACCGTCATCGCCTGGCCGCCCTGCATGCCGATCAGCGCGAGCCCCGCCGCGGCGATCAGGAGCCCGGCGACATTCGCCGCGCGGATGCGCTCGCCGAGGAACATCGCCGCGAAGAGGAGCGTGAAGAACGCCTGTGCCTGCAGGACGAGCGACGCCAGCCCGGCCGGCATGCCGACATACATGCCATAGAAGAGCAGCGCGAACTGCCCGAGGGAAATGGTGAGACCGTAGGCGAAGAGCCAGCGCAGCGGGATTCGCGGCCGCTCGACGAAAAGCGCCGGCACGGCGGCGAGCGCGAAGCGCAGCGCGCCGAGCAGCATCGGCGGCACCCCGTGCAGCCCCAGCTTGATGACGACGAAGTTCACGCCCCAGGCGAAAATGACCACGGTTGCGACCAGCAAATCCTTTGGCGACATCGCCCTTCCCCTCGTTCGTGTCCGTTATCGGTGAGGCAAGGAGTGTAACGGAGGGCGGCACGGCGGCCCCGTGTCAAAACCGCGGGCGCAAAAAAAACACTCGCGCCGGCGGAGCGGCGCGAGCGCGTTCTTGCGGGTGAAACCCGCGCTTACTTGCTCTGTCCGGACTCCGCCGCCGGGTTATTGCCCGTTTCCGCCTCCGGCGTCTTCTTGCCGGCCGACGGATGCGCGCTGTGCTTCCTCGGCTTCTTGTGCTTCGTGGCGCCGGAAGACGTGCCATCCTGCATCGGCGATGCCGTCGGCGCGGCCGTCGCGTTCGACGAGTTGTCCGATGCGTCCTGCGCGAAAGCGCCCGTCGAGGCGGCGGCAAAAAGGCCCGCGGTGATGGCCATCAACAGCCTGTTCTTGCTCATTTTTCCAATCTCCTATCAAGGTTGCGCGAAAGATGCACGCGTGCCGAAAACGCGACGGCAGAAAACCAAGAGGCTGTCAGCGCGTCTGCGTCCCGCGGAATCGGCCGGTAGAATCAACGGTTCCACGAGCGCCATTCCGGCGCCCGATCCGCCTCCCGGAAGCCGCCATGCCCTCGACGATCCGCGCCCTGCTCAAGCCTCACCAACACGACGTCGGCGGCCTCATGGTGCGGCGTGTGCTGCCAGCGCTCGCCGCGCGCACCGTCGGCCCCTTCATTTTTTTTCGACCACATCGGTCCCGCAATGCTCGTGCCCGGCAATGGGCTCGACGTGCGCCCTCATCCGCATATCGGGCTCGCGACCGTCACCTATCTGTTCGAGGGCGCGATCATGCATCGCGACAGCGTCGGCTCGGTGCAAAAGATTGTCCCGGGCGACGTCAACTGGATGACCGCCGGGGGCGACATCGTCCATTCGGAGCGCACGCCCGACGCGGAGCGCGCGTCCGGCCAGGCGATGCACGGCATCCAGACCTGGGTGGCGCTACCGGCGGCGAGCGAGGACATCGAGCCCGCGTTCGAGCATCATGCGGCGGCCGCCTTGCCGCAGATCGAGCGCGACGGCGTCACGCTGCGCGTGATCGCGGGCACGGCATTCGGCGCCAAAGCCCCGACGCGCACGTTTTCGCCGACGCTCTACGTCGCCGCGCAACTCGCAGCCGGCAGCGAGATCACGCTCGATACCGAGCACGAGGAACGCGGCGTCTATCTCGTGAGCGGCGACCTGAGCATCGACGGCGAACCCCTGCCCGAACAGGAGATGGCCGTGCTCACGCCCGGTGCCAACGTCCGGCTCGCGAGTGCGAACGGCGCCGTCGCGATGCTGCTGGGCGGAGCGCGGCTCGACGGCATGCGCTTCATCGAATGGAACTTCGTATCGAGCTCGCGCGACAAGATCGAGGCGGCCAAAACTGCGTGGAGCGAGCAGCGCATGGGACACGTGCCCGGCGAAACTGAATTCATCCCCCCCTACCGCCGCAGCGCCGCTAGGTCCGCGTGCACGGGGCACGCGTGGCGCCCCGGCGCTTGAGAGTTGCGCGGATCGTCCCTATCTGATCGGAATAGACCGCAAGCATTAGGAGAGAACGCATGGATACGACCCTCGCCACCTTCGAGAACGACGTCATCAACGCGTCGATGCCCGCGCCCGTCCTGGTGGATTTCTGGGCACCTTGGTGCGGCCCGTGCAAGACGCTCGGACCGATGCTGGAGAAGCTCGAAGCCGAAGCCGCGGGCAAATGGAAGCGCGTGAAGGTAAACGTCGACGAGAATCAGGAGCTCGCGGCGCATTTTCAGGTGCGCAGCATTCCGCATGTGCTCGCGTTCGCGGACGGCCACCCGGTCGATCAGTTCATCGGCGTGCTGCCGGAAGGCCAACTGCGCGCGTTTCTCGACCGGCTCGTGCCCGACGGCGCCAAGGCGGAGCGCCGCGCCGCGCAGAACGCGTGGGCCGCGGGCAAGCGCAAGGAAGCGATCGATACGATCAAGGCGGCGCTCGCGCTCGATCCCGGCTACGACGACGCGCGCCTCGACCTGATCGAATGGCTGCTCGCGGAGCGCCGTTACGACGAGGCGAAGGAAGAGGACAAGCTCCTGTCGCCGAAGACGACGCAGGGCATCGACACGCGCTACAACGCGCTGAAGACCGAGCTCGACGCCGCCGACGCCGCCGCGGACCTGCCGCCCGCCGACGCGCTGATCGACGCGGTGAACGCGAATCCCGACGACCTCGAAGCCCGCTTCGCGCTCGCCAACCGCCTGATCGCGGGCCGCGATTACGCGGGAGCGCTGGAGCATCTGCTCGCGATCGTCGTGCGCGACCGCGCCTTCATGGACGACGTCGGTCGCAAGACGATGCTCTCCGTCTTCGAGCTCGCGGCGAATCAGCCGGATCTGGTGTCGCAATGGCGGCGCAAGCTGAGCGCGGCGATCAACTGATCATCGCGTCGCAGGGAACGGCCGGCTTCGAGGAGCCGGCCGTTTTGCATTCCCCACGACGAAAATCTAGGCCGCACGCTTTGCCAGCTCCTTCAGGACATGCGCGGCCGCCGCGAAGCCGAAGCTCGCCGTCACGCAGACGCTCGATCCGAAGCCCGCGCAGTTGAGCCCGACTGGCCCCGAATACCCCGCGCCCTTTTCCAGGTGCTCCGCGCCCTCGCTGATATCGCACGTGGGCGCCTCGGAATAGATCAGCGGCTCGTCCGAATACACCGCGCTCACCTTGAAGCGCGCCTTCGGGCCGCGCGGAAAGCCGTGCAGCTTGCGCAACTGGCCGCGCACCTTCGACAGCAGCGGATCCTGAATGGTCAGCGCGAGATCGTCGATGCGGATGCGCGTCGGATCGAGCTGCCCGCCCGCGCCGCCGACCGTGATCAGCGCCTGCCTGCGCGCCACGCACCACGCGATGAGCGCGGTCTTGGTGCGCACGCTGTCGATCGCATCGACGACGTAGTCGAAGCCGCCGCCCAGGGTCTCGTCGAAGTTGCCGGGCTCGACGAAGTCCTCGATCTGCCGCACGTCGCACGCGGGATCGATCAGGCGGATGCGCTCGGCCATCGCCTTGCCGTAGTCGCCGTCGAGCGCGTGAATCTGGCGGTTCGTGTTGCTTTCGGCGACGTTGTCGAGGTCGATCAGGGTCAGCTTGCCGACCGCGCTGCGCGCGAGCGCCTCGGCGACCCACGAGCCCACGCCGCCGATGCCGATCACCGCGACGTGCGTCTTCTCGAACGCGGCGAGCGCGGGTGCGCCGTACAGACGCGCGATGCCGCCGAAGCGGCGCTCGCGGTCGGCGGCTTCATCGACGGGGACGCGATGGCGGTGTCGGATGAGACGTTCATGTGTCGTGCGAGGTTCAGGCGTGGAGCGTCGAAAGCAAACTGGAAACCCGAAAATGCAGCAGGCCTTGTGCGGCGTCAATCAATGCTTACAGGCAACTGTCGGCGGGGCAGACCCGAGTGTTCAATCATGCAAAATGCGGCTGAATTGCGTATTCTGCCTTATCGGAACCCGAGACGTGATAGTCGGCGCCAGTGCACGAATGACTGCGCGGGCGTCGTCTTTTGGTAATCAGGGCAAGATCGTTTCACCTTGGCTATACTGTCGCGACTGTAGCGCTTGCATAAAAATGACCCTCGCAGACCTTCGCAAAAATTATTCGCGCGGCGCGCTGGACGCCGCCGACGTCGATCCGGACCCGGTGCGCCAATTCGAGACCTGGTTCGCGCAGGCGGTCGATGCCAGGTTGCCCGAACCCAACGCCATGACCCTTGCGACCGTCGATGCGCAGGGGCGCCCATCCGCCCGCATCGTGCTCATCAAGGGCGTCGACGAGCGCGGATTCGTTTTCTTTACCAACTACGAAAGCCGCAAGGGCCGCGAACTCGCCGCCAACTCCGCGGTGAGCCTGCTGTTCCACTGGATCGAGCTCGAGCGCCAGGTGCGCATCGAGGGCCGCGTCGAAAAGACGAGCGCCGAGGAAAGCGACGCGTATTACGCCTCGCGTCCGCTCGGCTCGCGCATCGGCGCGTGGGCGTCGGACCAGAGCCAGCCGCTCGAAAGTCGCGAGGCGCTGGAAGCGCGCGAGCGCGAGATGATCGCCCGATACGGCGAGACGCCGCCGCGCCCGCCGCACTGGGGCGGCTATCGCCTGGTGCCCGATACCATCGAATTCTGGCAGGGACGCCCCTCGCGACTGCACGACCGCATCGTCTACACGCGCGAAAGCACGGATGGTCCGTGGCGCATCGGCAGGCTCGCGCCGTAAGCCCGCGCGGGTCACGGCGAAGCGACGAAGCGGCAGGCGGCACGAACATGGAGGCGCGAGCCTTCTCTTGATTTCATCTAGCGCGGAGAAACAAGCATGTTCTGGGAGAAGAAGCTGACGCAGTGGGTTGAGGAAGTGCGTGACCGGGCGAACCTGCCCGCGCGACTCGTGCTGTGGGACGGACAGCAGCACGATTTCGGCCGGTTCGCGGCCCCCCAGGTGACGCTGCACGTGAAGAGCGCGACCGCGCTGCCCTATCTGCTCGAACCGAGCCTCGACAATCTCGGCGAAGCCTACGTAAAGGGCAAGATCGACATCGATGGCAAGCTCAGCGACATCATCAACATCGGCTATTCGCTCGCCAAGAGCACGGTGACGAGCGCAAGCAAGCTCGCCCGCTTGCGCCGCTACTTCAATCATTCGAAGGCGTCGGACAAGAAGGCCATTCAGTACCATTACGACGTGTCGAACGAGTTCTATCAGCTCTGGCTCGACAAGAACATGGTGTACTCCTGCGCGTATTTCGAGAACGGCGACGAGGACCTCGATACCGCGCAGCTCAAGAAGATCGACCACATCCTCACCAAGATCCAGGTGCGGCCGGGCCAGCGCCTGCTCGATATCGGCTGCGGCTGGGGCGCCCTCGTGATCCGCGCGGCGCAGAAGTTCGGCGTGACGTGCGTGGGCGTGACACTCTCCGAGAACCAGTTCAGGCTCGCGACCGAGCGCGTGAAGGCGGCCGGCCTCGAAGACCGGATCGAGATCCGCCTGCAGGATTACCGCGACATTCCCGGGCAGTTCGACCGCATCACGAGCGTCGGCATGTTCGAGCACGTGGGGCGCAAGAATCTGCCGGAATACTTCGCGAAGATCCACGATCTGCTCGTCGATGACGGCATCGCGATGAATCACGGCATCACCTCGTCGGACGCCGACAGCGGCGAGACCTCGCTTGGCGGCAGCGAGTTCATCGACAAGTACGTGTTCCCGGACGGCGAGCTGCCGCACATCGGCCTCGCGCTCGAAAGCATGCAGCGCGGCGGGCTGGAGGCGGTCGACGTCGAGAGCCTGCGCCGTCATTACGCGCATACGCTCGACATCTGGGCGGACAGGTTCGAAGAACACGTCGAGGAAGCGAGGAAGCTCGTCGTCGACGACGAGCACTTCCGCATCTGGCGCGTGTATCTGGCGGGCTGCGCGTACGCATTCGAGAACGACGACGTGTCGATCTATCAGGTGATCTGCCGCAAGGCGGGACGCAGCGCGAAGACGCTGCCGTGGTCGCGGCGGTATATCTACGAGAAGGCGCTCTGAACCGCGATCCTACGCGCATCGAAACGGGCGAGCCGGAAGAGCAGTTCGATCTTTTCGGCGAGCCCGCGCCTGCTTCGACCCATGACGCGAAGCCCGTTCCCGCCGCAACGCCCCCGAAGCAACCCAAACCTCGCGGCGTGCTGCCCGCGCCCGTGCAGCCCGAACTCGAAGCCATCGCGAAGCGCCTTCCCGACACGATCCGTCTCGGCACATCGACATGGTCGTTTCCCGGCTGGCGCGGCATCGTCTACGGCGACGATTACTCGAACGCCAAGCTCTCCCGCGACGGCCTCACCGCCTACGGCGCGCATCCGCTCCTGAAAAGCGTGTCGATCGACCGCTCGTTCTACGCGCCGCTCTCGCTGGCGAAATACGCGCGCTATGCGTCGCAGGTGCCGGATCATTTCCGCTTCATCGTCAAGGCGCCCGCCTCGGTCACCGATGCCTTCGTGCGCGGGGAGCGCGGCGCGCCGGACGCCGAGAATCCCGCCTTCCTGAACGCACAGATCGCCATCGACGAGTTCGTCACGCCTTGCATCGGTGGACTCGGCGCGAAGGCGGGCGCGCTCGTGTTCCAGTTCTCGCCGCTGCCCGACGCGATGATCGTCGAGTCGGCGCGCTTCATCGAGCGCCTGTCCGCGTTCCTGAACGCCCTGCCGCCGCTCGAAGGCGACGCTTGCTACGCGGTCGAGATACGCGACGCGGTGATGCTCACGCCGCGCTTCATCTGCGCGCTGCGCGAGGCGAACGTGCGTTACCGCATCGGCGTGCACGCGCGCATGCCGGACGTGCGCCGGCAGGCGAAGGCGCTCGCGTTGCTGGACGAAGAGAAATTGGGACCGCTCGTCGTGCGCTGGAGCCTGCAAAGCGGCTTTCGCTACGAGCAGGCGAAGGCGAAGTATGAGCCGTTCGACAAGATCGTCGACGCGGATCGCGAGACGCACGAAGCGCTCGCCGAGCTGGCCGCGCGTTATGCAGCCGCGGGCCAGCCGGTGATGATCGCGGCGAACAACAAGGCGGAAGGCTCCGCGCCGCTCACGTGCTTCGGGCTCGCGCGCGGCATCGCGGAGCAATGCGAGCGCGCGCAGCGCGGCTAGAAAGCCTGAAGATGCGTCAGGCCTTCAGCCGATGCACGAACTTCTTGCGGAATTTCGCGACCTTCGGGCCCACGACCGCCGCGCAATAGCCCTGGTTCGGATGCTGCGCGAAGTAGTTCTGGTGATACGCCTCGGCGGGATAGTAGTCGCCGGCGAGCGGCGTGAATTCCGTGACGATCTTGCCGCCGTAGACATCCTCGCGCTGCAGCTCGTCGATTACTTCGAGCGCGATCTTGCGCTGCTCGTCCGAATGCGTGAAGACGACCGAGCGATATTGCGTGCCGACGTCGTTGCCCTGCCGGTTGAGCTGGATCGGATCGTGCGTTGCGAAGAAGATCTCGAGAATCTCGCGATAGCTGATCACGGACGGATCGAACACGACCTTCACCACTTCCACGTGGCCGGTGTCGCCTTCGCAGACCTGCTCGTACGACGGATTCGCCACCTTGCCGCCCGCATAGCCGGACTCGACCGACTCCACGCCCTGCACCGCGAGAAACACGGCTTCGGTACACCAGAAACAGCCGCCGCCGAGCGTTGCGGTCTCGAGTCTGGTCTGCTCGTTCTGCTGGTCAAGTTGGGTCATAAGGCGCCACTCCTCATCAAGTGCCTGCGGCCATGCCGCGGATCGGATCATGCATATGGATGCGCCCGGCCGATCTTCAATCTCCGGCGATGCGGGCGCGACGAATCGAGCTTACTGGGTTTCGCGAAACCGCGCCGAAGCCCGCCGAACCGCCCAAGCTATCGCTGGCTACTGTCATTTGGCGCCTAAGGACAGCCGGTTCCGATAGAATCGAAACAAATCTCCTGCTTTTACACGACTTCTGAAAAGTTCTTCCGACTGAAGTGCGACGCGCGGCTGGCTCGGTAGCCCACGACACATTCGACCGCCCATTTGCCAGCTCATCCGCCAAATGACACGCGCCAAAGCCCCGAATTTCGATCCGTTAGAGTTTCGCGTCGCGCTCGGCCAGTTCGCGACCGGCGTCACGGTCATCACGACGCGCACCGCTTCCGGCCAGCTGATCGGCATCACCGCGAGCTCGTTCAACTCGGTTTCGCTCGATCCGCCGCTCGTGCTGTGGAGCCTCGCCACGAAATCGGTGTCGATGCCGGTTTTCCGCGCCAACAGCCACTATGTGGTGAACGTGCTCGCGGCGTCGCAGCTCGATCTGTGCCGCCGCTTCGCGACCGTCAAGGGCGACCGCTTCGCGGGCGTCTCGCACGCGGCGGGCGACACCGGCATGCCGGTGCTGGACGGCGCGCTCGCGTGGTTCGAATGCCACAACCGCAGCTGCTACGACGAGGGCGATCACGTGATCTTCGTCGGCGAGGTGGAGCGTTGCGGCGTGCGCCAGAGCGCGGAACCGATCGTGCCGCTCGTCTTCCAGTCCGGCAGCTTTCACACGCTGGGACCGCTGGAATAAGCCCTCAGGGCGTGTGGGCGCGCCCCGGCTGCTCGATCAGCGCGATCGGCACACCCGCATCGTCTTTCATTGTCTGAAGCACGATGTTCGAGCGGATGTCGATCACGCCGGGCGCCTTGTACAGCTTCGAGAGAATGAAATCCGAATAGTGCTTGAGGTTGTGCGCGAGCACCCGCAGCACGTAATGCGTGTCGCCCGTGACGACGAACGCGCCGACCACTTCCGGCCATTCGCGCACGGCTGCGGCGAACTTCTCGTGCCAGTTTTCCTGGTCGTTGCGCATCGAGACGTGGACGAACGCCTCCAGTTCGATGCCGAGCCGCTCGCGGTCGAGGCCCGCGCGATAGCTCGCGATCACCCCTTCCTCCTCCAGCAGCCGCATTCGGCGCAGGCACGCCGACGGCGAGAGCGAGATGCGCTCCGCCAGGTCCAGGTTACTGATCCGTCCATCTTCCTGCAGTACCGCCAGAATTCGGCAATCTGTTGCATCGAGCGTGAAGCCGGTCATTTTTGAGTCCCCTGTGCCCGTTTCGTCGAATTATGTTCTAAGCGCGACACTTTTGGGTGGTTATTTTGCAAGCACCTTTCCAGATAACGCGACTATGATTTGACGCATCTCCACGCTTTCTGATAGGGCGCGTCATGACGCTTCTGGACATCTCTCCGCCGATCGGAACCGCCACGCCCGTCTGGCCGGGCGACACGCCGGTCGGCATCGAGCGCGTGTGGCGCATGGAGGCGGGCTCGCCCGTCAACGTCGCGCGCCTCACGCTCTCGCCGCACACCGGCGCCCATGCCGACGCGCCGCTTCATTACGACGAACACGGCGCGCCGATCGGCGCGGTCGCGCTCGACACGTACATCGGACCGTGCCGGGTCGTGCACTGCATCGGCGCGGCGCCGCGTGCTGCCGGAACACGTCGCCGCACATCTGACCGACATCCCGGCGCGCATCCTGCTGCGCACTTACGCGAGCGCACCGCTCGACGCGTGGGACAGCGCCTTCGGCGCCGTCGCGCCCGAAACCGTCGATTTGCTGGCCGCGCACGGCGTTAGGCTCATCGGCATCGACACGCCCACGCTCGACCCGCAGGTCTCGAAGACCATGAACGGCCCACAAGCGGAGTTCGCGCGCACGGCATGGCGATCCTCGAAGGCCTCGTGCTCGACGCCGTCGCGCCGGGCGATTACGAGCTGATCGCCCTGCCGCTCAAATTTTCGACGCTCGATGCGAGCCCGGTGCGCGCAGTCCTGCGTCCGCTTTCCTGATTCACAGCCGATCATCCTCAAATATATGGACTTCGATGAAACATTGTGAAGAAGCCGCTGCGCTCGACCGCGACGATCCGCTGCGCGCCCTGCGCGACCAGTTCGCGCTCGCAGACGGCGTGATCTATCTCGACGGCAACTCGCTCGGCGTGCCGCCCAAGGCCGCCGCCGCGCGCGCCGCCGACGTGATCCGCGGCGCCTGATCCGCAGCTGGAACACGGCCGGCTGGTTCGCGCTGCCCAAGCGCCTCGGCAACAAGCTCGCACCGCTGATCGGCGCGGGCGGGGACGAAGTCGTCGTCGCCGATACGATTTCCGCCAATCTCTTCAAGATCCTCTCGGCGGCGCTGAAGCTCGCGAACGAGCACGATCCGAAGCGCCGCGTGATCGTTTCCGAACGTTCGAATTTTCCGACCGATCTGTACATCGCGCAGGGCCTGATCGAACAGCTGGATCGCGGCTACGCGCTGCGTCTCGTCGATGATCCGTCGGAGTTGCCCGCCGCCATCGACGAAAACACCGCGCTCGCGATGATCACCCACGTCAACTACCGCACCGGCTACATGCACGACATGGCCGCGCTCACGCAGACGATTCACCGCGCGGGCACGCTCGCCGTCTGGGATCTCGCGCATTCGGTGGGCGCGGTGCCGGTCGACCTCAACGGCGTCGGCGCGGACTATGCGGTGGGTTGCACCTACAAGTATCTGAACGGCGGGCCGGGTTCGCCCGCGTTCGTCTGGGTGCCGAAGCGCCATCAGAACGCGTTCTCGCAGCCGCTGTCCGGCTGGTGGGGACACAAGAAGCCGTTCGAGATGAATCCGGTGTATCGCCCGGACGACGGCATCGGCCGCTTCCTGTGCGGCACGCAGCCGATCGTGTCGATGTCGCTCGTCGAATGCGGGCTCGACGTCTTTCTGCAGACCGACATGCTTTCCTTGCGCCGCAAGTCACTCGCGGTGGGCGATCTGTTCATCAAGCTGGTCGAGGAGCGCTGCGGCGCATTCCCGCTCTCGCTCGCGACGTCGCGCGAGCACGCGCAGCGCGGCTCGCAGGTGAGCTTCGAGCATCCGAACGGCTATGAGGTCATGCAGGCGCTGATCGCGCGCGGCGTGATCGACGACTATCGCGAGCCGCGCATCCTGCGCTTCGGCTTCACGCCGCTCTATACGCGCTTCGTCGATGCGTGGGACGCGGTCGAAACCCTGCGCGACGTGCTCGCAACCGAAAGCTGGCGCGCGCCCCCAGTTCGCCGAGCGCGCATCGGTGACCTGAGGACCACGATCATGAGCGAAACCAAAGGCTGTCCGTTCGGACACGGCGCGCAAAGCGGAGAAAAAGGCTGGCACGACGCCAAGCTCGATTTCTCCGACTCGATGAGCACGGCGACTATCTCGGTCTCGATTCGATTCTCAACGCGCAGCGTCCGCTCTCGCCGGATCACAATCACAACGAGATGCTGTTCATCGTGCAGCATCAGATGAGCGAGCTATGGATGAAGCTCGCGCTGTACGAGCTGCGCACGGCGCTCGCGGCGGTGCATCGCAACGAGCTGCCGCACGCGTTCAAGATGCTGGCGCGCGTGTCGCGCATCTTCGAGCAGCTCGTGCAGGCGTGGAACGTCCTCGCGACGATGACACCCTCCGAGTACACCGCCATGCGGCCGTATCCGGGCCAGTCGTCGGGATTCCAGTCGCATCAGTACCGCCAGATCGAGTTCATGCTCGGCAACAAGAATCCGCAGATGCTGAAGCCGCACGCGCATCGCCCGGACATTCTCGCGCAGGTGCGCGAGACGCTCGAGGCGCCCTCCTTCTACGACGAAGTGATCCGCCTGCTCGCGCGGCGCGGCTTCGAGATCGATCCGGCGCGCCTGGACCGCGCCTGGACCGCGACTGGACGCAGCCGACCACGCACGATCCGTCCGCCGAGGCCGCATGGCTCGCGGTGTATCGCGATCCGTCACATCATTGGAAGCTCTATACGAGATGGCGGAAGAGCTCGTCGATCTGGAAGACGCGTTCAGGCAATGACGCTTCCGGCACGTGACGACGGTGGAGCGCATCATCGGCTTCAAGGGCGGCACGGGTGGCACCGCGGGCGCGCCGTATCTGCGCAAGATGCTCGACGTCGTGCTGTTTCCTGAACTCTGGCACATCCGGACGGTGCTTTGATCCTTCATGCGAGGCGCGCCGCCAGCGCCTTGAGCTTCGGGCCGATCGTCTCGCGGAAAAACGCCTCGCTCATCGACGACGCCGGCCCGCTGCTGGACAGCACGAGCCAGCGCCCGTTGCGCAGATCGCGGAAAGGCGCGGCGATGGCGTTGACGTCGTCGTGCCATTCGCGGAACGAGTAGCAGCAGCAGCCGTCGCGCGCAAAGTCGTCGATGGCGCGCCGCGCCGATGCGACCCGCGCCGCGTCCTCGGTCTTGCCGAGCTCGTCGAACAACGCCTCGCGCGCCGCCGGTTCCTGCACGGCGAGATAGGCGCGGCCCATCGAGCTCGTGAGCATCGACAGACGCGAGCCGGGCGCGAGGCCGAGCGTCAGCGCCGTTTCGCTGCGGATGGTTTCCAGATAGATCATGTCGAGCCCGTCGCGGCAGCCGAGCGACACCGCCGCGCCGATCTCGCGGGCGAGCGCGCGCATGTGCGGCCGCGCGAGCTCGAGCGTGTCCGTGCCCGCCAGCAACGTGAAGCCGAGGGAGAGCACGCCCGTGTCGAGCGCGTACTTGCCGGCGGGCTCGTCGAAGCGCAGATAGCCGAGCGTCGTCAGCGTATAGGCCAGACGGTTGACCGTCGCCTTCGGCAAGCCCGTACGCTCGACGAGGTCGCGATTGCCGAGCAAGGTCTCGCCGGGACGAAACGCGCGCAGCAGATCGAGCCCGCGCGCGAGCGCGACGACGAACTTGCGCTCGTCGATTTCCTCCGACGAGACGTAACGCAGTGAAGGCGACGCGGAATTTCGATTGGATTCGGCTGGCATCGGGTGATAAACTTGGAGTTGAATTGCAAAACATTGTTTTGCTTAGCGGAACTCATGTCAAGCGCCCCGTGCGCCGGCCGATCGTGAAGTTCTCTCGAATCCGATCCGCACCCGGCGCTTTTCGATGAAATCAGGAGATAGCACATGGCCGAAGCCGCCCGTTTCAACTGGGAAGATCCGCTTTTGCTGGATCAGCAACTGACCGAAGACGAGCGCATGGTGCGCGACGCCGCGCGCGTCTACGCGCAAGACAAGCTGCAGCCGCGCGTGATGCAGGCGTTTTGCGAGGAAAAGACCGATTCGGCGATCTTCCGCGAGATGGGCGAACTGGGCCTGCTCGGGCCGACGATCCCCGAGCAATACGGCGGTCCGGGCCTGAACTACGTGTGCTACGGCCTGATCGCGCGCGAAGTCGAGCGCGTGGATTCGGGCTACCGGTCGATGATGTCGGTGCAGTCGTCGCTCGTGATGGTGCCGATCAACACATTCGGCAGCGACGCGCAGAAGGAAAAGTATCTGCCGAAGCTCGCGCGCGGCGAATGGATCGGCTGCTTCGGCCTGACCGAGCCGAACGCCGGGTCCGATCCGGCCAGCATGACGACGCGCGCAAGGAAGTTGCAGAACGGCTATTCGCTCTCCGGCGCGAAGATGTGGATCTCCAACTCGCCGATCGCGGACGTGTTCATCGTCTGGGTGAAGCTGGAGGAAGACGGTCGTGACGAAATCCGCGGCTTCATTCTCGAGAAGGGCTGGAAGGGGCTGTCCGCGCCCGCGATCCACGGCAAGGTGGGGCTGCGCGCGTCGATCACCGGCGAGATCGTGATGGACGAGGTGTTCGTCCCCGAAGAAAACATGCTGCCGAACGTGCGCGGCCTCAAGGGACCGTTCACCTGTCTGAATTCCGCGCGCTACGGCATTTCCTGGGGCGCGCTCGGCGCGGCCGAAGCGTGCTGGCACACGGCGCGTCAATACACGCTGGATCGCAAGCAGTTCGGCCGTCCGCTCGCGGCGAACCAGCTGATCCAGAAGAAGCTCGCCGACATGCAGACCGAAATCACGCTCGGCCTGCAAGGCGTGCTGCGTCTCGGGCGCATGGAGGACGAAGGCACGGCGGCCGTCGAGATCACGTCGATCATGAAGCGCAACTCGTGCGGCAAGGCGCTCGAGATCGCCCGGCTCGCGCGCGACATGCTTGGCGGCAACGGCATTTCGGATGAATTCGGCGTCGCGCGCCACCTCGTGAATCTCGAAGTGGTGAACACGTACGAAGGCACGCACGATATTCACGCGCTGATTCTCGGGCGCGCGCAGACGGGCATTCAGGCGTTTTTCTGAGCACGCCGTTCAGATGCGAAGAGCTGGCGCCCGGGCGCCGGCCCTTTGTCGTTTCAGAGCCGATACCTCTCACGAGCAGATTTGCTCGACCGTTCGACTCACCTTCTCTCCTTTGTAACTTTCGATAAGGGGCTGAAACTTTTACGGGTCAGATCGGATCAGTCCGGACAATGCCGCCATGTTGCGGCCTTCGTACAATTGGAATGAAATCTGCGCTGGACCGCGTTGCAGCATGTAAGCCTTCTCGTCAGCGCCCCCATCTTTGGTTACGATTCGCGTAGCCTTACCGATTGGAGCCTTTAATGTCAGAAATCAACAAGGAGCGATTCATGTCGGATATCAAAACCGTACTCGCTGACGCGGAAGACCTTTTGAAGCAAGCGGCGACCGCCACCGGTGAACGTGCCTCCGAACTGCGCGAAACCGCCCTCGCCCGCCTCAAGCAGGCGAAGGAGAAAGCCGCCGACGCGCAGGTCGTCGTGATCGAGCGAGGCAAGAAGGCCGCGCGTGCCACCGACGACTACGTGCACGAGCATCCCTGGGCGTCCATCGGCATCGCGGCGGGCATCGGCATGGTGATCGGGCTGCTGATCAACCGCAAGTGAGCGGTTCGCCAGCCGCACGTCGTCTTGCGCCAATGGCCCGCTGATTGCTGACGCGGTTTCCGTCGCGGTCTTTATCGGACCGAAGCGCGAGCGCCTGCCCGGGCGCGCGGCTCGACACTCGCACCGGTCGGCTGCCTCGCGCGCCGACCGGAACCCTCAAAGCGGCACCAACGCGCTCCTCGCATCCAAGCCATGACGACAGAACGGCCACCGCAGCACTCGTCCCCCGGACCATTGCGGCGAATTCTGACCTCCGCCTTCGCCATCTTCGAGACGCGCCTTGAACTCATCGGCGTCGAGCTGCAAGAAGAGAAGGAGCGGCTCATCGGCGTGCTTTTCCTCGGGCTCGCCTCCATGATGCTCGCGATGATGACGCTCATCTCGCTGACCGTACTAACCGCCATCTTCTTCTGGGACACGTATCGCTGGCAGGCGCTCGGCGGCATCACCGCGCTGTATGCGCTGATCGCCATCGTGTGCGGCCTGCGCGCGCGCAGCAACCTGCGCGATGCGCCGAACATGTTCGACAACACGCTCGCCGAATTCCGCAAGGACCGGGACACGTTCCGCTGATCTCGCGAACCACCATCCGCCATGAGCCAACACGACGACACCTTCAAGGCGCCGAAGCACGGCAAGATGCAGAAGCTGCGCACGCCGCAGATGCGCGCGCTGCGCAAGGAGCTGCTGCTCGCCCGCGCGGATGTCGAGCGCATGGAGCTGCGGCAGGCGACCTATGATCTGCGCGCGTCCGTCATGCACTTCAGTTTCCTGAGGTTC
This sequence comes from Candidatus Paraburkholderia kirkii, assembly GCA_001189345.1. Classification (GTDB taxonomy): domain Bacteria; phylum Pseudomonadota; class Gammaproteobacteria; order Burkholderiales; family Burkholderiaceae; genus Caballeronia; species Caballeronia kirkii_B. Next base: position 5,993 of record LFKV01000016.1, on the reverse strand, counting down.
CTGATGCCGGGCGGCGGCTCGCGCCGCTGGGGCAGGCGCGGCGAGTCGTCCGGCATCGCCGGCATGCTCGGGTCCCTGCTCGGCTCGGGTAACGTGGGCGCGCTGTTCAAGCAATATCCGATCGTCGGCTCCGTCGCTTCTCTCGTGCTCACCAAGCCGGTGAGAACCAGGTTGCTGCGCAGCGCGAAGCCTCTGCTCAAATGGGGCGGCCTCGCGCTCGCCGGGTGGGAAGGCTGGCGCATCTACCAGCAGATGAAATCCACCCCGACCGAGACCTCCAGCGACGCCGTCGACCCGACGGTGTTCTGACTCAACGCAGTTCCGCATTTCAACTCCTTCCCGCCCAGCACGCGGCCGACTGCGCCGCGTCGAGTGGCGTGGTCGTGCCGAATGCGTGGTTCCAAGCGCAATCCGGTCGCTTCCATGACGAACGTGCCGCAGGTGTCGTCCTGCATCGCGCCGGGGAACGACGGGCGCGGCTTCGATCGCGTAGCCGCCGTTGGTCGACGACTCGGGCAGCACGGCAAGGCGATAGACGGGCGCGCCGTTCGACGGCGCCTGATCCAGGCCGGCGCTCAATACGATCGCGTTGCCGTTTTCCGATGTCTGCACAAGACGCGCCGTCTCGACGAATTGAACCGCCCGAACCACGGCGGCCGCGGCGTCGAGGCGATGCGCCTTCGCCACGTGCGCGCGATAGGCCGGAATCGCAAAGGTCGCGATGATCGCGGCAACGCCCAGTACGATCATCAATTCGAGCAGGCTGAACGCTGCATTCCTTCTGCTTTCGTTCATAGTCGATCCTCAGAACGGCTTGGCGACGACGCGCCGCCAGTGTTGCGTGCTCGCGCCATCGGCGACATCGATTCGAAGCTGAAGCCAGGCTTCCGAATCCGGCCTCGCGCCGAAGCCGCGCGCGGTGATCAGATAGGACGCGCTCGCCGCTGCGTCCGTCTGCGCCCACACTCGATCAGGCACTGCGGCGCGCGATACGCATAGGGCCACGCGGCGAAGGGCAAAATTGCCGCCGCCGGTCCTTCGAACGTGTCTTCGAGCGCCAGCGCGAAGGTTCGTCGCCCGGCGATGGGCTCGCGCCGGAGAGCTGCGACTGCAGCGAACCAGCGCGCTATCCGCCGCATGAAACGCCTGCACGCGCTCGCCGTGACCAGCATCATCGCGGCGAGAAACAGGACGACCGGCAGCACGGCGCCGCGCGAGTGCGAACGGCGCTTCATGGCGCACCTCGCGTCGACGACGCCGAATTGCGCAGCGCGATGCGCCGCCAGAACGCCTGCCGGGCGCGGCCATCGTCGGCGTGGGCGGATGGGCCTTCGCAATCGATGTAGTCCGTTCTCCGGCCGGCCTGCGTCAGGAGCCCTCGCGCCAGCACGCAAATGTCGGCGGCGTACGCGTTGCGCCAGCGCTCGCGCGTGATGGCGGAAGCATCGAGCGCCGCCGGCGCGCCCGTCAGCCAGTACATCACGCGAATCCGCTCGATGCCTTCCACGATCGGCTGCGCCTGCTTGCCGTTGCCTTCGCAATAGAGTTCGGGTTCGCCCGTGGAGGCGCTGGCCTTCGCGTAGAAACGGTTGGTGACGAAAACGTCGGAGACCGCTTGCCCGAGGCAGTCGGTCGGCGCGCCGCCGGACATCGGCCATGTGGACACGGCGTCGGCGGAATAGCGGACCTGCACGCCGTCCGAGCGGCCGGAGAGCGACTCGCACGACGCCGCCGTGTCCGCGCCCGCGACGCGTCCCTGCGCGCAGCCGAAGAGCGGCGCTTCGATGCTCGCGTTCTGGCGCCGGACGTGAATCCGGCCATCTGCATCTGCTGTCCGATCATGTCGAGCGCGACCGATTCGGCTTATGCGCGCGGCGTCGGCCGCACGTTCGAACGCCGCCCGCTGCGCGCGATAGAGCGACAGGCACGCGGTCACGATCACCATGCCGAGCGTCAGCGCGATCGTGAGTTCCAGCAGCGTATGGCCGCGCGCCGGCGATGAACGCGGACTCATCGCGCGAATGCCACGGCGATGCACGACGCGAGCGGCGGGGCCTGCGGTTCGGGACACGGATCGGACCGATCCCCTTCGCGCCAACTTACGACAGCGACCCGCACGCCGTCCGCCCGGTCGAACAGGGCGACCGCCGGCGGGCAGCATCGATGCCGCTCTCACCCGCCATTGCGGCACGATGACCGCGCGGTCCGCATCGCCGCGAACGCCTTTCGCGACCGAATCCGCGATGAGCGCCACGCGCTCCCGCACCAGCACCATTCGTTCGCCACGGCGATCGCGCTCTGCACGGCGACGAGTCCGAGGGCCGTGACCGCCGTGAGCGACAAGGCGATCATCACTTCGATCAGCGAATCGCCGCCTTGCACGCATCTGAAAACCCGCGCGCGCCTCATGCCGACGCTCCGCAACCCCGCCCTGCGTCATGCGTGCGCGTCCGCCTGCCGCGATCCGGATGCAGCGCCGCGCGGCCGGGCCCGCGACGGATTCGCCGCCGCGCGGAGCGAAATCGAATCTGCGGAATCCGCCGATCACCTGGCCCGAGGGCGGGGTGAACGACAGGTTGGTCGATGTTCCGGGGATCGAAACCAACGTCATCGCCGGCTGCACGCGCAAGAGCATCGGCACGCCGTCGCGATCGACGAACAGGCCCTAGCCGCACGACCAGTCGGTAACGCCGCTGTCGCAGCTTCGCCCTGCTGCGAGGCAATGCCGGGAGGCGTCGATCCGGCACAGCGTGACGCGCGCGCCGCGTCGCACCGCCTCGGCGCGGGTGAGTGAAAGCGTCGAAAAAAGCGAGCGCGCACGCGCGTCGACCTGATCGCGCACGTGCCACGCGATGAACGATGGCGCCGCGAACGTCGCGAGAATCGCCATTACGGCGAGCACGATGCAGAGTTCGACGAGCGTGAAGCCTGAATCTGAAGCGCGGGTCATCTGCATGCCTTATCGATCGAATCGAGCCGAAAAGCTCAATCTAGCGATAAAGAGCACACGCCGCCATTAGCCGAATGGACGAGTGTTCACGCCACCCGAGGCCCGGCACACTGCGCGAGCGAACGACTGAAAACGGGCTTGGGAGGAAAGAATGGGGAAAGAATCAGCGCTTGCGCGAACTCGATTTCTTCGGCGCGGAACGCTGGAATTCATCGAGCACGTCTTCGAACTCGGAGACGTCTTCGAAACGCTTGTAGACGGAAGCGAAACGCACGTAGGCGATGGTGTCGAGCTGGCGCAGCTCGTTCATGACGAGTTCGCCGAGGCGCTCGCTCTGCACTTCGCGCTCGCCACTGCCGAGCAGCTGATACTCGATGCGCGCGACCGCGGCATCGACGGCATCGGCGGAAACGGGACGCTTTCTGAGCGCAAGCTGCATGCTCGCGACGATCTTGCGGCGGTCGAACTCGGCGCGGCTGCCATCCTTCTTGACGATGGACGGCAGCGCGAGCTCGACGCGTTCATACGTGGTGAAGCGCTTGTCGCAGGAAGGACAGCGCCGCCGCCGCCGGATGGCCGCGCCGTCCTCCGACACGCGAGAATCCACGACCTGGGTGTCTTCGTGTCTGCAGAACGGGCAGCGCATGGGCGTCGGGCCCGCGGATCAACGGTAGACCGGGAAACGCTTGGTCAGATCGGCCACTTGCGCGCGCACGCGCTCGATGGTCGCCTGATCTTCCGGATTGTCGAGCACATCGGCGATGAGATTGCCGACCTGCTCCGCTTCCTTCGCGCCGAAGCCGCGCGTGGTCATCGCGGGCGAACCCAGGCGCACGCCGCTCGTGACGAACGGCTTTTCCGGATCGTTCGGAATCGCGTTCTTGTTGACCGTGATGTGCGCGGCGCCGAGCATGGCTTCAGCCGCCTTGCCGGTGATCTTCTTCGCGCGCAAATCGACCAGCATCACGTGGCTTTCCGTGTGGCCCGACACGATGCGCAGACCGCGCTTGACCAGCGTTTCGGCCAGCACGCGCGCATTCTCGACCACCGCTTGCTGATACGCCTTGAACTCCGGCGACAGCGCTTCCTTGAACGCCACGGCCTTCGCCGCGATCACGTGCATGAGCGGGCCGCCCTGGATACCCGGGAAGATCGCCGAGTTGATCTGCTTCTCGAACTCGGCCTTCATCAGAATGACGCCGCCGCGCGGGCCGCGCAGGCTCTTGTGCGTGGTGGTGGTGACGAAATCCGCGTGCGGCACCGGGTTCGGATACACGCCCGCGGCGACCAGGCCCGCGTAGTGCGCCATGTCGACCATGAAGTAGGCGTCCACGCTCTTCGCGATCTTCAACAGACGCTCGAAGTCGATGCGCAGCGCGAACGCCGACGCGCCCGCCACGATCAGCTTTGGCTTGTGCTCCTTGGCGAGCGCTTCGGTCTTCTCATAGTCGATGTCCTCGGCTTCGTTCAGGCCGTAGCTCACGACGTTGAACCACTTGCCCGACATGTTGACCGGCGAGCCGTGCGTCAGGTGGCCGCCTTCGGCGAGGCTCATGCCCATGATCGTGTCGCCCGGCTTGAGCACGGCGAAGAACACGCCTTGGTTCGCCTGCGAGCCGGAATTCGGCTGCACGTTCGCGGCTTCCGCGCCGAACAGTTGCTTCACGCGGTCGATCACGAGCTGCTCGACGATGTCCACGTACTCGCAACCGCCGTAATAGCGCTTGCCGGGATAACCTTCGGCATATTTGTTGGTCAGCTGCGAACCTTGCGCCGCCATCACGGCCGGCGAAGTGTAGTTTTCCGACGCGATCAGCTCGATGTGATCTTCCTGACGGCGGTTTTCCTGCTCGATCGCCTTGAGCAATTCGGGATCGACGTTGGCGAGGGTACTTTCGGCTCTGTCAAACATACGTTTTCCGTGGACTTGCTCCCGCATAACCGGACAGCCGGTCCCGCTTAGGTTGGAGGATTTGCTTGCCGACGAAACTCGCGCGGCGAGCGGTATTTAAGGGCGCTATGCGGGTGTGACTCGTTATCGTGGTCGAACGCGATGGCCAGATTTTGCAGCGCCGTCCTGGCGTCGGGTTTCGGCATCCACGAAACGTAATCACGCTTTATCGTTTCGTAATCACGCTTTATCGTTTTAACGAAGCTCTCGGCCATCCCGTTGCTTTGCGGACTTCTGACGGTGTCGTTACTGGCTTCAGTCCGATTTTTCGAGAGAACTTCAATGTGTCATCGGCAATGTAGCAGGAACCATCGCCGCTTAACCACTCGACTTCCCTTTCGGCCTTCAACGCGCCGGTGAAGCGGTTCTCGACGGCTTGAAGCATGACGTCACGCACCATATCGCCAGTGTAACCGCCTGTGCTCGCGGCCCAACTCATGGCTTCGCGGTCGCAACAGTCGAGTGCGAAGACGACACGCAATGGGACACCGGCATCGCAGCGGAATTCGAAGCCATCCGAGCACCAGCGCATGTTGCTGCTATCCACCGCGACCTTGCCGTCATGCCGACGCGTAGACGAGGCGTGCCGAGGGCGATGTTCAAGCAGCAGGCCGTGGCGACGCATCACGCGATACACGCGCTTTGCATTTACTCGCGGTTGAGCCAGCATGTCCCGGCTTCGCCTCAGCAACGCCCAAGCACCTCGGTATCCATACGTCGGCGCGTCGCCTAACAACTCATGAAGTTCGGCGACAAGCGCCGTGTCGTCGAGCACGGGCATCTTGCGCCGGTCGACCCAGTCAGCCGGCCGCTTCGACTTGACTGCGAGATTCGAGCGCGACACCCCCAGGACTTCACAGACCGTCTTCAACGGTCGTCCCCCGGCAGCAATGGTGAGCGCAGTCAATTTTTTGTTCGACCATACTCCACTGCTTCACGGAGGATTTCTACCTCCATTGTCTTCTTTCCTAGCAATCGCTGCAGCTCGCGAATCTGCTTCATTGCTTCGGCTAGGTCAGATGCCGGCACCACGTGCTCGCCGGCAGACCACCGATAGGCTCTCGTCCTGATAGAGCTTGCGCCAGCCGAAGA
>LFKV01000015.1 GCA_001189345.1 Candidatus Paraburkholderia kirkii | reverse complement strand
GGCCGAACCGCGAGCGAGGTGACGGACGTCTTGTCGACGTCGATGGTTTCCTTGGCTGCTGCAGTGCGGCGAATCGTGTCGGCGACTTGTTGCTGCTTTTGCTGCGAGGCGGTGGAAGGGGTTGAGGCTGAAAGAGGATCGGACGCTGTCGGTCCCTGGCTCGCGCAAGCGGCGAGCATCAGGACGGACAGCGCGCTAAGAATTAGTCGCATGGAACGTCTCGGCTTCCAAAAGATGATGATGCTTGGAAATTTGCAGCCGATGGTACGGAACCGCACTTAAGACGTCAATAAGAATGCACGCAAAACCCCTGCAAAATCCGTCATCTAACAGCGTTTCCAACGTTTCAGATTAAGTTGACCACAAAAGGGCCTGGGTTAGCGGAACTTATCCTTCCATCCTCGCATCATTCGGAACGCTTCCAGCCGGTCCGAAACCGGCGTGCCGAACTTCGACGAAAGCACCGCCTGGACGGCTGGCACGTGCGCGCGCAGGAACGGATTCACCGCTTTCTCGTGGCCGATGGTCGTTGGCAAGGTCGGCTTGCCGGCGTCGCGCAGTGCCTGCGCGGCGTCGTTCCAGCGAATGAGCGCGCCGTTGTCCGGCTCGCATGCGCGCGCGAAACGGATGTTCGAGAGCGTGTACTCGTGCGCGCAGTGAACCTGCGTATTCTCGGGCAGCGCCGCGAGCGCGTCGAGCGAGCCGAGCATCTGCTGCGGCGTGCCTTCGAAAAGACGCCCGCAGCCGCTCGCGAACAGCGTGTCGCCGCAGAAGAGGTGCGGCGTGCCGTTCTCGCCGGCCGCCTGGAAGTACGCGATGTGGCCGGCCGTATGGCCAGGAACGTCGATCACGGAGAGTTCCATCGCCGGGTGCGCGATGCGCACGGTATCGCCGCCCGACAGGCGCTCGGTCAGATGCTCGATACGCTCGCCGGCCGGACCGTAGACGGGAATCCCGCCCTCCGCCATCCGGCTGTCGAGCAGCGCTTTCACGCCGCCGACGTGGTCCTGATGATGGTGCGTGAGTAAAATAGCGGTCAGCCGCCAACCGCGCCTGGCGAGATAGGCTTCGACCGGCGCGGCGTCGCCCGGGTCGACCACGACCGCATCGCGCGAATCCGACACGAGCCAGATGCAGTTGTCCTCGAACGCCGGAACCGGCACGTATTCGAGCGCATTCCGAGCAGGCGAATTCTTGGTGAGCGAATCCATGGCGATCATCTATGCGGCAACCCGAACATGTCTGACCGGGCGATTATAGACTGGCCCACCTGGACGAGCTCGGCGCCCGGACGCTACGTGCTCGACTGGGAGCAGGCGCAGCTCGATCACGTGGTGTCCGACATTTTCGGCTATCACGCGCTTCAGCTCGGCATGCCGCAGCTCGACGCGCTGCGGGAGAACCGCATGATCGGCCGCGCGCTCGTGCTCGACGCGGAAAGCGCATCGAGCGCGCCCTACGCGCCGCCGCGCGCGACGACGCCCGGCGTGAGCGCGCTGCCCGCCGCGAGCGCGCCGGACGGCCGCAGCACGGTGTGGTGCAATCTGCTCGACCTGCCGTTCGAAGCGCAGAGCGTCGATCTGCTCGTGCTGCCGCACACGCTGGAATTCTCGCCCGACCCGCACCGCCTTCTGCGCGAAGCCGAGCGCGTGCTGGTGCCGGAGGGCCAGCTGATCGTCCTCGGCTTCAATTCGCTGAGCCTGTGGGGCGCGCGGCAATCGCTCGGCAAGGTGGCGGGGCGGCCGTTCGTGCTGTCGGCGCACGAGATGATCGCGTTCACGCGGATCAAGGACTGGATCAAGCTGCTCGGCTTCGATCTTGAACGCGGACGCTTCGGCTGCTATCGTCCGCCGCTCGTCACGGACAAGTGGCTGCAGCGCTATCGATTCATGGAAGCCGCCGGCGACCGCTGGTGGCCCATCTTCGGTGCGGCATACATGATCACGGCGGTGAAGCGCGTGCGCGGCATGCGTCTCATCGGTCCGCGCAAGCTGAAAAAAAAAAACCGCGCTCGCGCCGGTCGCCGCTCCGCACACGCGCAACGAGACTCGCAACGAGCATTGATGACTCAAGAATCCGCATCGAACAAGATAATCGACATTACACGGACGGCGCCTGCAAAGGCATTATGTGGATTCGGCTTGAACAAAGCGAGGCCCCCATTCGGACTGGCTTTGCTTGGCGCCCCTGCCATTTCCTCGTGGTTTTATCAAACGCGCGCTCGACTTGTTCACGGGCTTACCGGACGGGTCACAAACGCCTATTGTGTTCTCCGAGGCCCCATTTCTATGGCCATAGTGAACACGTTTTCGGATGATGCCCGCGGTTTCCTAACTGTCTCTTTTTCGCAACATGGGCCGATATGGTGTCGATGGTACGAGTGGCGACTCACCCTACACCGTTCTCGATAGGACGCGATGGGCAATTGGACGCCACTCCTTCACCCTTCCAGCCGGATTCCGGTTTTTAGTCGACAGATTCGGGGACGTAATTGAACAGGTCCTTCTTTTCATTTTTGACAGGTTCACGCCCGGTGGCCTGCTAAAGCGCGAAAACACCGTACGAACGTACGTAGAAGCTCTGTTTGAGTAGGTTGCTCATCTGGAGGCGCTCGAGGAAGCACACGAGTCGGCAGTCGCCAATGGCGAAGCAATTCTGCCTCGTCCACCTTCATGGAACGAAGTCACCGGCGATGACCTTCTCGCGTATTCGGTCGCTCTCGAAAGCGCGGTCAGTCCTCTTACCCTTTTACCTCTGAGCAGCGCGACCAAGCGAAGCAGGATGAGGACAATCGTCGCTCTCTACCGATGGGCCATTGAGTGTGGCTATCACCCTGGAGGCATCGATTTTTCTGCTGTCACCAACTCGGTGCGCAAACCGCCACGAAGAATTCCGAAGGCCATCCCTACGAAGGACTTAGTTTTGTTGCTATTCCATTGCGTCATTGAATTGGCACTGGTCGAATCCGGCGCGAAGGATCGTCATATTTCCACTTGATCGGTTTCGGGTTCTTGTTGTGTTCGCGGATGTATCGGCATCAGTTTGCGATCCCAATCCTTCACCGAAGTGAAGATGCCGCGAGCGATCACTTCACGCTGAATGCGCGAGAACCAGTTCTCCACCTGGTTGAGCCACGACGAGTAGGTCGGCGTGAAGTGCAGGTGCACGTTGCGCTGCGCATCAAGGAAGTCGGCAACCCGCTGCGTCTTATGGCTGCTGACGTTGTCGCAGATCGCGTGGATTTCCCGGCGTTTGGGCTGGCTGGCGACGACGTCGGTCAGGAAGGCCACGAACTGCTCGCTGGTGTGGCGCGCCACCGTCTTGCCCAGCACCTCGCCGGTGGCAGTATTGAACGCCGCGAACAGGCTGAGCGTGCCGTTGCGCTTGTACTCGAAGCCGTGACTCTCGGCGCGCCCGGGCGACAGCGGCAGCATACGGTCCTTGCGATCGAGTGCCTGGATCGCGGTCTTCTCGTCCACGCAGAACACCGCTGCGTGCGCCGGCGGGTTCAGGTACAGCCCGATCACGTCGGCTGCCTTGGTCTCGAAGTCCGGGTCGTTGGAGACCATGTGCCGCTCCAACTGCTGCGGCTTGATGCCGTGCTTGCGCCAGATGCGCTGCACGGCCGAGACCGATACGTCGCCGAGTTCTGCTGCGAGCTTGTAGCTACTCCAGTGTGTCGAACCGTCGGCGGGTTTGTGCTTGAGGGTGCACTTGAGCACCCGCGCTTCCAGTTTGGCCGGTGGCTGCGTAGGCGCCCGCCCGCGGTGCCGGGCGTACATGCCGGCTAGTCGCTCGCTGAGGAAGCGCCCCGACCAGCGTGCGATGAAGCGCGAATCGCAACCCAGTGTGCGCATGATACTGTCGCGCGATTCGCCGTCCTCGAGCATCAGGATCAACTTTGCGCGTCGCACGTCCGCCGCACGCACCGTTCGGCTGCGCGCCGCCGACAACAGTTGCTCACGTTCGATATCTGTCAGGTCCATTTTGACCCATGACCTGTATCTGAACACAGACAGGGTGCTAATTCAATAACGCAGCGCAGTAGCAATCGCTGCAGCTCGCGAATCTGCTTCATTGCTTCGGCTAGGTCAGATGCCGGCACCACGTGCTCGCCGGCAGACCACCGATAGGCTCTCGTCCTGATAGAGCTTGCGCCAGCCGAAGACTTGGTTGGCATTCACTTGATGTCGGCGAGCGACGCCAGAGACCGTTGCACCGGGCTCGAAAGTCTCGCGAACTATCGCTAGTTTCTCTTCAACCGAACGCCGGCGGCGCTGCTCCGGCTGGGTCAGAACTTCTAGAGGTTCCACGTTATGACTAGGCTTAAACATAGGCAGAAGACTACCTCAAAATAATTTAAGCGTCACCGCATGTCCGGCTTTTGCGGGGGACGGCCCAAGCGGCCTCGCGCTCGGACGGCGCGCGAAACGGCACGATGCGCAAGCCGAGCGAATCGACGTCGTGAAAGACCGCGCGCACGGTGCCGTCCTTGCCACTCGTGTCCATGCCCTGCAGGACGAGCAGCACGCGCCGGCGTCGCTGTGCGTGCAGTTTCTCCTGCAGGTCGTCCAGTTGCGCGCCGATCGCGGCGAGCCGGTCGCGGTCCGCCTCCTTCGAGCCGAGCGAAAACGGCTTCGCGGACGGATCCACCGCGCTCAGATCGAACGGTTTCAGCTTCTTGCCAGCATCGAAAAAAAGGTACGCGAAAGTCGTCCAGTTCAGGTTTCTTTGCCATGTCTCTTTTCACGTTCGCCAATGAAAACGGGCTGCGGCCGGGCTCAATCGGCAGCAGCCCGCGAGTCTCGCACGCGCGATTCAGGCGCTCAGGATAGTTTCTTTTTCAGAAGCTCGTTGACTTGCTGCGGATTGGCCTTGCCCTTGGTCGCCTTCATCGCCTGGCCGATCAGCGCATTGAACGCCTTTTCCTTGCCCGCACGGAATTCGTCGACCGATTTCTGGTTCGCCGCGAGCACCTCGTCGATGATTGCCTCCAGCGCGCCGGCATCCGAAATCTGCTTGAGTCCCTTCGCCTCGATGACGCGGTCCGCCGCGCCTTCGTCCGTCGCCTTCTCTTCCCAGATCGTCTGGAAGATGTCCTTCGCGATCTTGTTGGAGATGGTGCCGTCGGCGATGCGCTGCACGATCAGCGCCAGCTGCGCCGCCGACACCGGCGATTCGCTGATATCCAGCGATTCGCGATTCAGTTGCGCGGAGACGTCGCCCATCATCCAGTTCGCGGCGATCTTGGCCTGCGCGGCGCCCGCTTTCTGCACGAGCGCTTCGAAGTAAGACACCATCGCCTTCGACGAGGTCAGCACGGCCGCGTCGTACTCGGTCAGGCCGTAGATTTCGACGAAACGCTTCTGCATGTCGGACGGAAGCTCGGGCATTTCGCCCTTCACGCGCGAAATCCAGCTTTCCTCGATGACGAGCGGCATCAGATCCGGATCCGGGAAATAGCGGTAATCGTGCGCGTCTTCCTTGCTGCGCATCGAACGCGTTTCGCGCTTGTCGGGGTCGTAGAGACGCGTTTCCTGAACAACCTCGCCGCCGTCCTCGATCAGCTCGATCTGACGACGCACTTCGTACTGGATCGCTTCTTCGAGAAAACGGAACGAGTTCAGGTTCTTGATTTCCGCGCGCGTGCCGAATTCCTTCTGGCCGACCGGGCGCACCGACACGTTCGCATCGCAGCGGAACGAGCCTTCCTGCATGTTGCCGTCGCAGATGCCGAGCCACATGACGAGACCATGCAGCGCCTTCGCATATGCGACCGCTTCCGCCGCGCTGCGCATCTCCGGCTCCGTGACGATCTCGAGCAGCGGCGTGCCCGCGCGGTTCAGGTCGATGCCCGTCATGCCCGCGAAGTCTTCGTGCAGCGACTTGCCCGCGTCCTCTTCGAGATGGGCGCGCGTCAGGTTGATGGTCTTCGAATACGCTTCCTTGCCGGCCTTCTCGTTGGCGGGAACCTGGATCGTGATCTGACCGCCCTGCACCACCGGAATCTCGTACTGGCTGATCTGATAGCCCTTCGGGAGATCCGGATAGAAGTAGTTCTTGCGCGCGAAGATGCTGCGCGGCGCGATATGCGCGCCGATCGCAAGACCGAAGCGGATCGCGCGCTCGACGGCGCCGCGGTTCATCACGGGCAAAACGCCCGGCAGCGCGAGATCGACGGGGCTCGCCTGCGAGTTCGGGCTCGCGCCGAACCGGGTGGGCGCGCCCGAGAAAATCTTGGAGACGGTGGAAAGCTGCACGTGCGTTTCCAGACCGATGACGACTTCCCACTGCATGTTCACACTCCCAATGCCGATGGTGCCTTGCGGTGCCAGTCGGTCGCGCGCTGGAAGGCGCCGGCGACCTGGAGCATCCAGGCTTCGTTGAAATAGTTGCCGACGATCTGCAGACCGACCGGGCGATTCGCGTTCGCGCCCGAGCCGAAGCCGCACGGCACGCTCATGCCGGGCAGGCCCGCCAGGCTCACGGACAGCGTGTAGATATCGGCGAGATACATCTGCACGGGATCGTCGGCCTTCTCGCCGAAATTCCATGCAACCGACGGCGCGACCGGCCCCATGATGACGTCGCAACGCTTGAACGCTTCCTGGAAGTCGCGCGCGATGATGCGGCGGATCTTCTGCGCCTGCAGGTAATACGCGTCGTAGTAGCCGTGCGAGAGCACGTAGGTGCCGACGAGAATCCGGCGCTTCACTTCGGGCCCGAAGCCTTCCGCGCGCGACTTCTTGTACATGTCGAGCAAATCCTTGTACTGCGCCGCGCGATGCCCGTAGCGCACGCCGTCGAAGCGCGACAGATTCGACGAAGCCTCCGCCGGCGCGATGATGTAATACACGGGAATCGAAAGCTCGGTCTTCGGCAGCGACACTTCGACGAGCGTGGCGCCGAGCGCTTCGTATTGCCTGAGCGCCGCGTCGATGGCGGCGCGCACGTCGTCGGCGAGACCCGCGCCGAAGTACTCCTTCGGCATGCCGATGCGCAGGCCGGCGAGCGGCCCGGCGGCGTCATCGCTGCCCGACCACGTCTTGCCGAGATAGCGCGTGTAGTCTTCGTTCTCGCGCTGCAGGCTGGTCGAGTCGCGCTCGTCGAAGCCGGACATGGCGTTGAGCAGCAGCGCGCAGTCGTGCGCGGACTGCGCCATCGGCCCGCCCTGATCCAGCGACGACGCGAACGCGATCATCCCGTAGCGCGACACGCGGCCGTAGGTCGGCTTGATGCCCGTGATGCCGGTAAACGACGCCGGCTGGCGGATCGAGCCGCCGGTGTCGGTGCCGGTCGCGGCGGGCGCGAGACGCGCGGCGACCGCCGCCGCCGAGCCGCCCGACGAGCCGCCCGGCACGGCCTTCACGTCCCACGGGTTCTTCACCGCGCCGAAGTACGAATTCTCGTTGGACGAGCCCATCGCGAACTCGTCCATGTTGGTCTTGCCGAGCGTGACCATGCCGGCCTTCTTCAGCCGGTCGACGACGGTGGCGTCGACCGGGCTCGCGTAGTTTTCGAGCATGTGTGAGCCGGCCGTGGACGCCCAGCCGCGCGTGACGAACACGTCCTTGTGCGCGATCGGCAGGCCGGTGAGCGCGCCCGCGCTGCCTTGCGCGATGAGCGCGTCGGCCGCCTTCGCCTGCTCGAGCGTGAGCGCGCGATCGACGCCGATGAACGCATTCAGGTCCTTCGCGGCCTCGACGCGTTGCAGATACGACTGCGCCAGCTCGACTGCGGAGATCTCCTTCGAGTCGAGCGCGGCGCGCAGTTCGGTCAAGCTTTTTTGATGCATTGCAGTTCCCTGATGGGCGCGGTATTCGTTGCCGCGCGCGGTGTCGCCGCGGTGTTCTTGTGGCGCCTGTGTCACATCCGGCGCCGGCCGTCGATGACTTATTCGATCACCTTGGGCACGAGATAGAGCCCGTCCTGCACGGCGGGCGCCGAACGCTGGAACTCTTCGCGCTCGATATGCTCTGAGCCTGCGTCGTCACGCAGGCGCAGCGCGACTTCCTCGATCTGTTCGATCGGGTGCGCGAGCGGTTCGATGCCGGTCGTGTCGACGGCCTGCATTTGCTCGACGAGACCGAAAAAGTCGTTGAGCCGCGCGAGCGTCGGTTCTGCTTCGTGGTCGGGCAATTCGAGCCTCGCGAGATGCGCGATGCGTTTTACGTCGGTCAGGGTCAGAGACATGGGATCACCGGAGAAAGCGCGGGCCGCTCCAGATTTCGAAAACCTGCGCTGCGACAGTCAGTTACGAACCTGGAAGGAGCCCTTGGAAACAGGTCTGGCGATGGCGGAAGATGCCATCCTTTTCCTATAGATACCCGCAGATTATAAGGTATCATTACGCGTTCGACTCACCTCTGGATCGGCCTGTCAGCGGCTTTCTCCCTGAATCAATGAATTGCGAGAAACGTTTGCGTCGGGCGTTCCATTCTGCGGTAGATTATTCCCAGATTTGCACCTCACGGCGAGCGTTCGCCGCCCCGGCAAACCGTTATTTTTTCCGCCGCCGTCCCCGGTGCTACGAGCGAGGAACGGCCATCCAGCGAGACAGGATTTCTGAATGTTCGGTTTTTTGCGCAGCTATTTCTCCAACGACCTGGCGATTGACCTCGGCACCGCCAACACGCTGATCTACATGCGCGGCAAAGGCATCGTCCTCGACGAGCCGTCGGTCGTTTCCATTCGCCAGGAAGGCGGCCCCAATGGCAAGAAGACCATTCAGGCGGTCGGCAAGGAAGCCAAGCAGATGCTCGGCAAGGTGCCGGGCAACATCGAGGCCATCCGCCCAATGAAGGACGGCGTGATCGCCGACTTCACCGTCACCGAGCAGATGATCAAGCAGTTCATCAAGACCGCGCACGAATCCCGCATGTTCTCGCCGTCGCCGCGAATCATCATCTGCGTGCCGTGCGGCTCCACCCAGGTCGAGCGCCGCGCCATCAAGGAAGCAGCGCACGGCGCGGGCGCCTCGCAGGTCTATCTGATCGAAGAGCCCATGGCGGCCGCGATCGGCGCGGGCCTGCCGGTGTCGGAGGCGACGGGCTCGATGGTCGTCGACATCGGCGGCGGCACGACGGAAGTCGGCGTCATCTCGCTGGGCGGCATCGTGTACAAGGGCTCGGTGCGCGTGGGCGGCGACAAGTTCGACGAGGCCATCGTCAACTACATCCGCCGCAACTACGGCATGCTGATCGGCGAGCAGACCGCCGAGGCCATCAAGAAGGAAATCGGCTCGGCGTTCCCCGGCTCCGAAGTCAAGGAAATGGAAGTCAAGGGCCGCAACCTGTCCGAAGGCATCCCGCGCAGCTTCACCATTTCGAGCAATGAAATTCTCGAGGCGCTGACGGACCCGCTGAACCAGATCGTGTCGTCGGTGAAGATCGCGCTCGAGCAGACGCCGCCGGAACTCGGCGCGGACATCGCCGAGCGCGGCATGATGCTGACGGGCGGCGGCGCACTGTTGCGCGACCTCGACCGCCTGCTCGCCGAAGAAACCGGTCTGCCGGTGCTCGTCGCCGAAGATCCGCTGACCTGCGTGGTGCGTGGCTCGGGCATGGCGCTCGAGCGCATGGACAAGCTCGGCAGCATCTTCTCGTACGAGTGATCTCCGCCTGGGCCGCGCGCTTCTGGTTCACGGCGTGTAGCGCGGCTTTCGGTGCGACAATTACTCACAAGTCATTAATTTTGCGGACAGCTAGTCTATGCTTGAGCGATAGCTATTGGGAGCATCGCCCATGAAACGAGATGGCCGGAGTCTGGCTCACAACACGCTCGAAGAGATGCGTATCCTTGCAGTTCAGCGTATGGCTGAAGGCGAGCATCCGAATGATGTTGCCGCGTCGTTTGGGATGCATCGCTCGTGGGCGTACAAGATCAGGGCACAGGCGCGAGGCCGTGGTCATGGTGTGCGAGCGCTGCGATCGACCAAGGGCACAGGTCGCCCACGTACGCTTACTGCGACGCAGGAGCAGCGGGTAATGCGTTGGGTTAATGGCAAGAATCCAATACAGTACGGGTTTGATTTTGGCTTGTGGACGCGCAACCTGGTCCGTGAGCTGGTACGACAGAGATTCGACGTCACGTTAAGTCTGGCTTCGATCGGTGCGATGCTCGCCCGTCTGCACCTGACGCCGCAAAAGCCGCTGCAGCGTGCTTACCAGCGTGATCCGGAAGCGATCGAGCGTTGGCAGCGAGACACCTATCCGAACATTGCCAGGCGGGCTCGTGAGCAGAAGGCGGACATCTTTTTCTGGGACGAATCGGGCTTCCGTGCTGACTCGGTGCATGGCAGGACGTGGGCGCCGCGCGGTGAAACGCCGGTGGTCGAGCGGCCCGGCGAACGTCACAGCATGGGCGCCGCGTCCGCCGTTAATTCGAAGGGAGCTTTCTGGTTTGCGACGTATGAAGGGGCACTTAGTGGCGAGTTGTTCGTCGAATTGCTCAAGAAGTTGATGTTTCATCGTAAAAGAGCGGTTCATTTGATCGTCGACGGATTGCCAGCGCATAAGAAAGCCATCGTTAAGGACTATGTCGCGAGTACGCAGGGCAAGTTGACTTTGCATTTTCTGCCCGATTACGCACCGGACCTCAATCCAGATGAACTGGTGTGGAGTCACGTCAAGCGGACCGGCGTCGCGCGACGCCCACTTCAAAAAAGGTGAAAAGTTGGGCTCAAAAATTCACGAGCAGCTTTCACAAATTAGCCGCGATCCGTGCCTTGTTCGATCATTTTTTAGGTATCAATCTGTCCGCTATATTGCTGACGTGTGAGTAAAATGACCCGCGTAACGCGACGCACGCACGGCCCGGCTCCAGTCCGGGCCGTTGTCGAAACAGCGTAGGGCAGGTTCCGCCACGAGCGACAAAGCCTGCAGCATCGATCCATCAGTTCACGCCTTCGGCGCCGACCATGGAATACAGTCCGCCGCCACTTTTCAAGCAAGGCCCGTCCGCGCTCGCGCGCCTGATCTTTTTTGTGGTCCTCGCGATCGCATTGCTCATCTCGGATGCTCGTTTCAATACACTGGAAATCGTGCGCGGCATGCTCGGCGCGGGACTCTATCCGTTGCAACGCGCGGCGCTCGTGCCGCGCGACATCTTCATGGGCGCGGCGGACCTCGCGGTGACGAGCGCGACCCTACGTAGCGAAAACAAGAAGCTGGCCGACAAGAATCTCGAGCTTTCGGTGAAGGCGAGCGACGCTGCGCAACTCGCCATCGAGAACGCGCATCTGCGCGCCCTGCTGAACCTGCAATCGCGCGCGACGACCGACGAAACCCCCGCTGAAATCCAGTACGACACGCGCGATCCTTTCACGCAGAAAGTCGTCATCGGCAAGGGCTCGCAGCAGAACATCCAGGACGGCGCGCCGGTCATCACCGAAGACGGCGTGATCGGCCAGGTAACGCGCGTGTTCCCGCTGCAATCGGAAGTCACCCTGCTGACGGACAAGGATCAGGCCGTGCCGGTGCAGATCGCGCGCACGGGCTTGCGCAGCGTCATCTACGGCACGCCGAAGGGCGACACGCTCGATCTTCGCTTCGTGCCGATCAGCGCGGACGTGCAAGCGGGCGACGAACTGGTGACGAGCGGCCTCGATGGCATCTATCCGCCGGGGCTCCCGGTGGCGAAAGTGCTGCGCGTCGACAAGCAGACGGACACCGCATTCGCGCGTGTCGTCTGCGTGCCGATCGCGGCGGTGCGCGGCGCGCGTCAGTTGCTCGTGCTGCACTACAACGTGAACGTGCCGCCTAATCCGGTCGAGGTGGAAGCGGCCGCCGCCAAGGAAGCGAAGGAAAACAAGGGCAAGAAAAAGCCCGCGGCCAAGGCAGCAGTGCCTGCGGCGGGCGCGAGCGGCGCGTCGGCACCCGCGGGCGCATCCGCGCCGGCGCCCGCCGCGGCGGAAAAACCCGCTGAAAAGCCGGCGGCGAAGGCCGCGGCGCCCAAGGCGGCATCGCGCGCAGCGGCGAAACCGTCGAAAAAGGCGCATATGCCGAAGCCGGCGTCTTCGGGGCCGCACAATGAACCGCCCGCAATACATTCTGCAGCCGGTCAATCCGTATTTCATCACGTTCAGCCTCGCGGCCGCGTTCCTGCTGAACCTGATGCCGTGGGGACGGCTCATCGGCGTGCCCGATTTCGTCGCGCTCGTGCTGCTGTTCTGGAACGTGCATCAGCCGCGCAAGGTCGGCATGGGCATCGCGTTCATGCTCGGCATTCTGATGGACGTCCATAACGCGAATCTGCTCGGCGAGCACGCGCTGGCTTACACGCTGCTGTCCTACGGCGCCATCACCATTCACCGCCGCGTGCTGTGGATGGCCCTGCCCGTGCAGATGTTCGTCGTGGCGCCATTGCTCGTGGGCGCGCATCTCGTGCCGTTCGTGATCCGCCTGATGACGGGCGCCGCATTTCCCGGCTGGAGCTATCTGATCAACGGCTTCGTGGAGGCGCTGCTCTGGCCGGTCGCGAGCTTCCTCTTGCTGATGCCGCAACGCCGCGCCGCCGACCCCGACGACACCCGCCCGATCTGAGCCGGCGCCCGCCGTCGCGCCGGCCGATCCCCCGCGCGCGGACTACACTTGAATCGCGACACGTCGCGAAAAGAATCGCGAAAGCTGCATGACCGAAATAAAGAACACCGAGCAACAGTTGTCGAAGTTCCGCCTGCGCGTCGCGGCGGCGGGACTGTTCGTGTTCGTCTGCTTCGGGCTGATCGGGCTGCGCTTCCTGTATCTGCAGGTCTGGCATTTCAGCAAATACTCACTGCAGGCGAACGAAAACCGCATTTCGGTCGCGCCGATCGTGCCGAACCGCGGCATCACCACCGACCGCAACGGCGTGATTCTGGCGAAGAACTACTCGGCCTATACGCTCGAAATCACGCGCTCCAAGATCAACGGCACGCTCGACGAAACCATCGACGAACTCGCGCAAGTCATTCCGATCGATGCGCGCGACCGGCGCCGTTTCGAGAAGCTGCTCGAAGACTCGAAGAATTTCGAAAGCCTGCCGATCCGCACACGCCTCACCGACGAAGAAGTCGCCAGATTCACCGCGCAGCGCTTCCGCTTTCCGGGCGTCGAAGTGCGCGCGCGGCTGTTCCGCCAGTATCCGCTCGGCACGACGGCCGCGCACGTAATCGGCTACATCGGGCGTATTTCGCAGCGCGACCAGGAGCGCATCGACGACGCGAGCGACGCCAACGACGAAAGCTCGGACCACTACGATCCGCGCCTCGACGCCAACAACTACAAGGGGACGGATTACGTCGGCAAGATCGGCGTCGAGCAGAGCTACGAAACCGAGCTGCATGGCCTGACGGGCTTCGAGGAAGTGGAAGTGACCGCGGGCGGCCGCCCGGTGCGCACCATGTCGCGCACGCAGGCGACGCCCGGCAACAATCTCGTGCTGTCGCTCGACATCGGCTTGCAGCAGGTCGCCGAGCAGGCGTTTTCGGGCAAGCGCGGCGCGCTCGTCGCGATCGAGCCTTCCACCGGCGACGTGCTCGCGTTCGTGTCGTCGCCGAGCTTCGATCCGAATTCGTTCGTCGACGGCATCGACCAGCAAACCTGGGATGCGCTCAACAATTCGCCCGACCACTCGCTTCTGAACCGTCCGCTGCACGGCACCTATCCGCCGGGATCGACCTACAAGCCGTTCATGGCGCTCGCCGCGCTGACGCTGCACAAGCGCACGCCGGGCTGGGGCTTCCAGGATCCGGGCTACTTCACGTTCGGCGGCCACACGTTCCGCAACGACGTGCGCTCGGGTCAGGGCTGGGTCGACATGAACCGCGCGATCGTCGTGTCGAACGACACCTACTTCTACATGCTCGCGCGCGATCTCGGCGTGAACGGGATGGCCGGCGTCATGAAGCCGTGGGGCTTCGGACAGATCACCGGCATCGATATCGCGGGCGAGGCGAAGGGCATCCTGCCGTCGACGGAATGGAAGCGCAAGGCGTACCGCAAGCCGGAGCAGCAGCGCTGGTACGAGGGCGAAACGATCAGCCTCGGCATCGGCCAGGGCTACAACTCGTTCACGATCCTGCAGCTCGCGCACGCCACCGCGACGCTCGCGAACAACGGCATCGTGATGAAGCCGCACCTCGTGCGCGACATCGAGAATCCGATCACCAAGGAAATACGCCCCGTGGTGCGCGATCCGAGCGACAAGATTCCGGTGCAGCAGAAGGACGTGGATTTCATCAAGCGCGCGATGGAAGGCGTCGTCACGAACGGCACGGCGGCGAAGGTGTTCGCGGGCGCGCAGTACCAGGCGGCGGGCAAGACCGGCACGGCGCAAGTCTATTCGCTGCAGGGCTCGAACTACAAGGGCCACGCGCTCGCCGAGCATCTGCGCGATCACGCGCTCTTCATCGCGTTCGCGCCGGCGGAGAAGCCGAAGATCGCGCTCGCGCTGATCGTCGAGAACGGCGGCTGGGGCGCGGAATCGGCGGGACCGATCGCGCGCAAGGTGCTCGACTATTACCTCGTCGATCGTCTCAAGCCGGGCGCGGAAGCCGCCGCGGTCGCCGCCGCCGCATCCGCGACGGAAGACTCCGGCCTGCCGATGATCGGCGGCACGCAATCGCCCGCGGCGGCCGCGCTGCCCGCGTCGGTCGCGCAGAAATCGCCGGCGAAAGCGGCGAAGCCTCGCGCCGCGTCCACGCCGTCCGCAGCCGCCGCCGCGCTGCCCGCGTCCGCGCCCAGCCGCGCGCCGGTGCCGAAGAAGCGCCCGGCCGAGCCGACGCTCTCGATGGTGCGCGGCAACGAAAACGATGGCGTGCGCGTGCTCGCGCCGTCCGGCGGCATCGACGAATAAAGGAAACCGTCATGCAACTGCACATGCAATTCGACAAGCGCGAGCTGCTCGACCGCGCCAAGCGCATGTTTGCGGGTTTCGACAAACCGCTCGCGCTCATCGTTTTCCTGCTGCTCTGCGTCGGCATCGTGACGCTGTACAGCGCGAGCCTCGACATGCCCGGGCGCGTCGAGGATCAGTTGCGCAACATCATGCTGACCTTCGGCCTGATGTGGGTGCTCGCCAACATTCCGCCGCAAATGCTGATGCGCTTCGCCGTGCCGCTCTACATAGTGGGCGTCGCGCTGTTGGTCGCGGTCGCGGCGTTCGGACTCACGCGCAAGGGCGCGAAACGCTGGCTCAACGTCGGCGTGGTGATCCAGCCGTCGGAGATCATGAAAATCGCCATGCCACTGATGCTCGCGTGGTACTACCAGAAGCGCGAAAGTAACATCCGCTGGTGGGATTACATCGTCGGCTTTCTGATTCTGATGCTGCCGGTCGGCCTGATCGCGAAGCAGCCCGACCTGGGCACGGCGGTGCTCGTGTTCGCGGCGGGCGTGTTCGTCATCTATTTCGCGGGCTTGAGTTTCAGGTTGATCGTGCCGGTGCTCGCGGCAGGGGTGATCGTGGTGGCATGCGTCGCGGTGTTCCAGGACCGCATCTGCCAGCCCAAAGTGAATTGGCCGCTGATGCACGATTACCAGAAGCACCGCATCTGCACGCTGCTGGATCCGACTTCGGATCCGCTCGGCAAGGGCTTCCACACGATTCAGGCCGTGATCGCCATCGGCTCCGGCGGTACGCTCGGCAAGGGCTGGCTGAAGGGCACGCAGGCGCACCTCGAGTTCATTCCCGAGAAGCACACGGACTTCATCTTCGCCGTGTTCGCCGAGGAGTTCGGGCTGGCGGGCGGGCTGGTGCTGCTCTTTCTCTATATGGCGCTGATCGCGCGCGGGCTGTATATCGCGGCGAACGGCGCGACCTTTTTCGGGCGATTATTGGCCGGATCGCTCACGCTCGCGTTCTTTACCTACGCGTTCGTCAACATCGGCATGGTGAGCGGGATCCTGCCCGTGGTCGGCGTGCCGCTGCCGTTCATGAGCTACGGCGGCACGGCGTTGACGACGCTCGGCGTGGCCGTCGGGTTGATCATGAGCGTCGCGCGGCAGAAACGGTTGATGCAGAGCTAGCGATCGTATTTTTCGCCGGACCAGGACCGCGGATTCGTCCGCGGTCCTGGTCCGGCGCGTGTTGTCACTGCGGTCACTGCGGCTTCTGATGCTCCAGCTCGTCGCTCAACTGCAGATATTTGAGCTTGGCCGCCGGATCGCCCTGCGCGGCCGCCGCCGCGTAGTACGCACGCGCGACGTTCAGATTCCGCTCGACGCCGTCGCCGCCGCGCTCGTAGAACGAACCCGCGACGTACTGCGCCGTCATGTCGCCGCCTTCGGCCGCCTTCTTGTACCAGTTGAACGCCTGCGTGTTGTCGCGCGCGGTGCCGCGTCCGTCGAGAAATTGATTCGCGAGCACCAGTTCCGCCTGCACGTGACCCTGATTCGCCGCGCGCAGGAACCACCGATGCGCCTCCGCCGGATCCTTCTCCACGAACTGCCCGTCGTCGTACATCTTGCCGTACACGTATTGCGCGTGCGTCATGTTGGCGTCGGCGGCACGGCACAGCCACTTCTTGCCTTCCGGCACGTCCGCCGGGCCGCCCTCGCCGTTGAGCAGCATCATCGCGTAGTTGAATTCGGCAAGACGGCTGCCCCTTTGCGCCGCGCGGCGGAATTCCGAGCGCGCCGCGACGAGATTGCCCGTGTTGTAGTCGGCGACGGCGTTCTGCGTCGCGAGATCGGTGGGCTTCGGCGCGTTGTCGGCGTGCGCCGCGCCGCCCGACATCGACAGGCTCACCGCGGCGACGGCCAACGCCATGGCGGTTTTCATGATCTCGCCTCCTGCAACGCCCGACGCGTTGCCTTCAACAACCACATCACGTCCGCGCCGATCGCGACGAGCTGGATGCCCGCCTGCGCATACTGCTTCGCGCTCGCGGCATCGAGCGCGAAGATGCCGCTTGCGATGCCCGCGCGATTCGCCGCGTCGACGATCTTCGTGATCGCCGCCTGCACGTCGGGATGCCTGCCGTCGCCCAGGTGGCCGAGACTCGCGGCGAGATCCGCCGGTCCGATGAACAGGCAATCGATGCCCGGCGTCGCGGCAATCTCGTCGACGGCTTCGAGCGCCGCCACGGACTCGATCTGGACGATGATCGCGATCTGCGCGTTCGCGGTCGTCACGTAGTCGCGACGCATACCGTATGCCGCGGCGCGCACCGCGCCCGCGACGCCGCGCAGGCCCAGAAGCGCCGCCTCGGTCGGATTGCGTGAGGCGCACGATGCGCGCGGCATCCTCCGCCGACTGCACGTTCGGGAACATCAGCGTGCGCGTGCCGGCATCGAGCGCGCGCTTGATGAGCCAGGCCTCGTTGGTTGGTCGGCACGCGCACGATCGGCTCGCTCGGCAGATGCGCGGCGGCGATCGCACGCAGTTGAGCGACGACGTCGCCGCTATCGTTCGGCGAGCGCTCCATGTCGATGCACAGCCAGTCGAAGCCTGCGTGCGCGAGCGCTTCGGCGGCATCGGCGCTGCCGAGCGACAGCCACAGGCCGAACAAGGTGCCGGGTTCGGAGAGGCGCTGCTTGATGGGATTCGTGAACGTGCTCATCGCGCGGCTCCTTCGGGTCTCTGAAGGATGGCCGCGGGCGGCCCCGGAAAAGAAAACGACGGATGATGTGACGGCATGCGCGCGCTCCGTGTCTCGTCGCCTCTGGTGTCGGGCGACTCATCGGACGATCATACCGTGACAAAGATCCGGGCGCCGGACGCTCTCCCGGTCGGGATTGCGCCGGGAAAGATCAGTCGCGCTCGACATCGGCCCAGCAGTTGGGCGTTTCGTAAAGACGCAGGCGCTTGAGCTTCAGATTGACGCCGTAATGAGCGTCGTAGACGTCCGCGAGAATGCCGAACGCAACGGCCGCCATGTTCTCGACGGTCGGAATCCGGTCCAGCACGACGGTTTTGTGATCCGGAAGCGTTTTCAGGAATTCACATACTTTGACGTCGCGTTCGTAGACGATGAACGCGTGATCCCACCTGTTGACGAGATGCTCCATCGCCAGCGCCTTGACGTCGGCGAAGTCCATCACCATGCCGCGGTCGGGCGCACCTTCCACGTCGACGAGATCGCCCTGGAGCGTGATTTCGAGCACGTAGCGATGCCCGTGCAGGTTGCGGCACTGGCTGCGGTGATCGGGAATGCGGTGGCCCGCATCGAATTCGAGTTTTCGGGTAATCGTCTGCACGTCGGCTGACCGTCTAATCAGGGGATGTTCAAATATTTGTGCGTCTGCATCGACAGGCGCCACTTCGGATAGCGCTTACACCAGTCGATCGCCAGCTTCGTGTTGATGTCGCGCGACGGGCCGTCCATCGGTTGCATGAGGAAATAGTCGAAGTCGAGCTTCTCGTACTCGGCAAGACGCTGGTTGTCCTGCGGCACCACGACCTTCAGCTCGTTGCCCTTCGTCACGACGAGCGGCGCGTCCGCCTTCGGGCTCACGCAAATCCAGTCTATGCTTTCGAGCACGGGCAGCGAGCCGTTCGTCTCGATCGCCATTTCGAAACCCGCTTCGTGCAGGGCGTCGACGAAAGGCAGGTCGATCTGGAGCATCGGTTCGCCGCCGGTGCACACGACGAACCGGTGCGCCGCGCCCTCCGGCCAGAGCGACGCGATCTTCGCGACGAGTTCGGCCGGCGTCTTGTACTTGCCGCCGCTCTCGCCGTCGGTGCCGACGAAATCGGTGTCGCAGAACTGGCAGACGGCGTCGGCGCGATCTTCCTCGCGTCCCGACCACAGGTTGCAGCCCGCGAAACGGCAAAACACGGCCGGGCGACCGGCATTGGCGCCCTCGCCCTGCAACGTGTAGAAAATTTCCTTTACCGCATACGTCATGACTGCCCTGTGAATCTCAGATAAAAATCAAACCGGCGCGATGGTGACCTGCTCGCCCGCGCGATACGCCTCGTAGCCGCGCTTGCGCAGCTTGCATGCCGGGCACTGGCCGCAACCGAAGCCCCAGTCGTGCAATTCCGCGCGCTCGCCGACATAACATGTGTGCGTTTCGACGCGGATCAACTCGACCAGCGCCTCGCCGCCCAGGGTTTCCGCGAGACGCCAGGTGTCCGCCTTGTCGAGCCACATGAGCGGCGTTTCCAGCGCGTAGCGCGTCTCCATTCCGAGATTGAGCGCGACTTGCAGCGCCTTCATCGTGTCGTCGCGGCAATCCGGATAACCGAAAAAATCGGTTTCGCACATGCCGCCGACCAGCACTTTCAGCCCGCGCCGATACGCCACCACCGCCGCGATCGTCATGAACAGCAGATTGCGGCCCGGCACGAACGTGTTGGGCAAGCCGCTTGTTGTCGTCGTCCGGATCTCGATCTCGCGGATCATCGCCGTGTCGCTGATTGCGCCGAGCACCGACAGGTCGATCATGTGATCTTCGCCGAGCCGCTCCGCCCATTGCGGAAACCCGCTCGCGATTGCCGCGCGGAAACCGTCGCGGCACTCCAGTTCGACGCGATGCCGCTGTCCATAATCGAAGCCGAGTGTCTCGACCGTCCTGTAGCGTTCGAGCGCCCACGCGAAGCAAGTGGCCGAGTCCTGGCCGCCGGAGAACAGCACGAGCGCGCTGTCTTTAGCGTTTATCCGAGTCACCGTGAAAACTCCGTACTCCGTGATTGAGATTGGCGTCGCGCGCCGCACAGGCAGTCGGAGTGACCGAACTCGACGATGAGCGGCGCGGGCAGCGACGCCCTGCGAGTCCAGTATAGGCCGGCGACCTTCGCCCGGACGCGCGCCCCTTTTATGCCGCCGATAGCGGAACGGAGAAGGCTCGTCGAGCGCCGCGGGATGGCTTCGGCGCATCGTGCGAACGTTTCGGAGCGTCTAAAAGAAAAGGACTTACAGGTCCGAGGACGAGGCAAGTCCTTAATTCGGCGCGAATTTTAGCACGGAGCGCGATCGTGCGCCGGCTCGGGCGCGGATGTTCGTTGCGGCGGCGCCGGTTGCCATCGCGATCTCACGTCCGCATCTCGATGACATGAAATAATTGCCTTAATCAGAAGAAATATATCGGCAATATTGGGAAAGCTCGCTAAACCCTCAGAAGATTCGGCCGATAGACAGGCATAGATATCCGAGCCATCGGGGTGACAGCAATTTCTACCCTGACCCGGGTCATCCGCAAGTTTTCCGCGAATGCGCATGCAAACGTTTGCATGAATCCGCCGGCCGTAGCTCGGTTGTCTGGCGGGGTCCGTCATGGAGTCGGACGATCCGCCATCGCACGGGGGTAATTCATTCGGGTTCAGAATAAGAACCACTCTCAATACCCTCCCGCAGCGTCATGCAGGATCGCTGGTCCGTTTTCGATCCGCCTGCTCCGCGGCGCTCCGGCAGACGCACCCAATTCATCGACTCACCACGCATCCATCAGATGTACTTATTAATAGCATGAAGAATTTCAACCACACTTCTTTACTCACTGTTCAGCGCATCCTTTTCGGGCCGAAGGCAAGTCTGATCGCCGCAACGGTCGCGGCCGGCCTGTTGCTCGCCGCATGCGGCGGCGGTAGCGCCAGCGACGCCTTCGATACGGCCTCGACCGTCGCTGCGGCCAGCCGCAACACGACCGCCTTCGCGGTGACGTCGCCGGCGGTCAACACCACCGTTTCGGGCACCGTGACGGTCAAGGGCACGACGGGCTCGAAATGGACGAAAGTCTCCGTCGTCGACATGACGACCGGCAACAAGGTCGCGCGTGACGCCACGCCGGCGAACGGATCGTTCTCGACGACCGTCGACACGACGCGCCAGGTCAACGCCAAACACACCTGGCAGATCACGGCCACGGACTCGACGGGCAGCACGCGCTCGGTGCAGAACGTGAACGTCGTCGTCAACAACACGAAGGCGACCGCCAGGATCTTCTACGGCGCGAACGGCCACAACAACGAAGGCGGCGCATACGACATTTCCAGCCCGGCCTTGCAGCTTTCGAAACTGCAGGATCTCGGCGCGAAAATATACCGCAACGAGGTTATACCGCAACGAGGTGTTCAGCGAGTGGGGCGCGAACAAGCTCGCGGGCATCGCGAAGACGATGGCGACGGGCGGCGTGACCGTGTACCCGGTGATGCTGATGGGCATCGACTTCGCCAGCGAAAGCGACGCCTACAGCGCGGGCTTCCAGCTCGGCGTGTGGACGGCGACCGCGTACAAGTACCCGTAACTACGAAGTGTCGAACGAACTCGAATCGTCAGCGCTTACCGGCAACGTCGACGGCGTGACTCCGGATCAGTTCGACAACGCGAAGTTCCAGATCGCACGCGGCGTGGGCATGATCGACGGCGTGAAGTCGGTGGATCGAACGGCAAGATCGTCATGGGCGGCGGCACGTGGCTGCACTACGGCTTCGACCAGATGCTCGCGAACAGCACACAATCCGACGGCACGACGGGTCATCTCGCCATCAACTGGGACATCACGGCGTGGCACTGGTACTTGGATATGGGCGACTTCACGAACGCGTGCGGCGGCACGGGTTGCCATGACGTGCTTGCGACGCTGCAGCAGATGGGCAAGCCGATCTGGATCAACGAGTTCGGCGTGCGGCCTTGGTACGGCACCGATCAGTAGGTCGCGTCGTATCTCGTCGGCAACCAGATGATGGCGCAGTTCGTCGCGCTGGCGTCGAAGTACGGCATCCAGGCAATTCAGACGTACGAGTTGTACGACGATCCGGCGGGCGGCGAAGGCACATACGGTCTGCTCATGAATGACGGCAAGACGCCGAAGGCGGCCTACACGGCGTTCAAGAACTTCGTCGCGGCAAATCCGAGGTAAGGAAGGCGGCTCTGTGCCGGGCTGCGTGCGCTGAGAAGAAAACGGGCAGATCGCTTGCGCGATCTGCCCGTTTTTTTACGCTCGCACGCGACGCCGCCGTTAAATGCGCAGCATCGCAGCATCACGCGCGGAAATGAAAAAAGCCCGAGAGCGATGATGCTCTCGGGCTTCTTGCATTCTGGTGGCCTGGGGCGGAATCGAACCACCGACACGCGGATTTTCAATCCGCTGCTCTACCAACTGAGCTACCGGGCCAACAAAGAGGTGGAACTATAGCAGAGACTACCACACCTCTCAAGCCCCTCCGCGCATTTTTCCAAAATTGTTTGAGACCGCGCTCAGACCTCGTTCTTGTTCTTGCCGAGATCGACGCCCAGCTGCTTAAGCTTGCGATACAGATGCGTGCGCTCCAGCCCCGTCTTCTCCGCCACGCGCGTCATGCTGCCGTTCTCGCGCGCGAGGTGATACTCGAAATACGCGCGCTCGAACGCGTCGCGCGCGTCGCGCAGCGGGATGTCGAACGAGATGGATGCGGTCTGCCCCGCCTGCCCCTGCGTTCCGCCGCTTGCTGCCGCATCATGCGATGCACTCAGGGCGGAAGCCGTCGGCAACGCGGCCGCCACCGGCACGCCCGACGTGCTCGTGCTCGCCGGCGGCTTCGCCGCGGCTGCCGTGGGCGGAGCAGCGGTGCCATGCGCGAGGCCCTGCTCGACGGCCTTCAGCAGCTTCTGCAGCGCGATCGGCTTTTCGAGGAAGTTGAGCGCGCCGATCTTCGTCGCCTCGACGGCCGTGTCGATGGTCGCGTGGCCGGACATCATGATCACCGGCATCGTGAGCTTGCCCTGCGCGGCCCACTCTTTCAGAAGGGTCACACCGTCGGTATCGGGCATCCAGATGTCGAGCAATACGAGATCGGGCGTCTGCTGTAGACGGTAGTCGCGCGCATGCTGCGCGTTTTCCGCCACATCCACGACATGGCCTTCGTCGCTCAGGATCTCCGAGAGCAGTTCCCGGATCCCCATTTCATCGTCTACCACCAGGATGGTTGCCATTTACGCTGCCCTTGTCTGCACTGTTGCTTTTGTCGTTCCCTGATTCGCTGTCGCACCGGCGCCCGGAGGCGTTGCGCCGGGGCGGCGGTATCGTCCGCGAATTGTAGAAACAGAATCGATATCTGCGCACCTTCGACCACGTCCGCCGCCTTCGAGCGGTTGCGTATGTCGATACGCGCGCCGTGCTCATCGACGATCTTCTTTACCGTTGCAAGTCCCAGGCCCGTGCCCTTCGCTTTCGTCGTCACGTAAGGCTCGAAAGCGCGCGAAAGAATGCGCGCCGGAAAACCCGGGCCGTTATCCGAGACCGTCAGACGAACCGCGACACGCGCGTGACCCGATGCATCGGGCTCGCCATATTCTACTGTCCTGGTTTCGAGCAGGACGCGCGGCTCCGCGGCGTCCGCCACCGCATCCTGCGCGTTCTGGAGCAGGTTGTGGATCACCTGGCGGATCTGCGTCGCGTCGCCGCGGATCACGGGCAGCTTGGCGAGATCGACCTTGATCGGGCTCTTGCCCTCCTCGATGCCGTAGAGCGTCAGCACTTCGGCAACGAGATCGTTCAGTTGCAGGTTGCCGAGCACCGCGGGCGGCGTGCGCGCGTATTCGCGGAAGTCGTCGACCATCTGCTTCATCGCCTGTACCTGATTCACGATGGTCGTCGACGCGCGCTTGAGCACGTCGGCGTCCTGCGGCGCGAGTTTGTCCGCGAGCTTCATCTGCAGGCGCTCGGCGGAAAGCTGAATGGGCGTGAGCGGATTCTTGATCTCGTGCGCGAGCCGCCGTGCGACTTCGCCCCATGCCACCGAACGCTGTGCGGAGATGACGTCGGAGATGTCGTCGAACACGACCACGTAGCCGGTCGTTTCCGCGTCCTCGGGCTCGCCGTCGGTCACGCTCAGCAGCTGCGTTCCGCGCACGAGCAGCGTCAGCGGATCGTCCTCGCCCAGCACGGTCACCGCGACCTGCTGCTGCCAGTGCCCGCGATCGCCGACAGGATGCCCGCTGCCGACCGCCGCCGCGTCGCGCTCGGCAAAGGCCTTCCTCACCATCGCGCCGAACTCGGCAAGCGCGTCGATCTGATCGAGCAGCTGATTGAGCAGCGCGCCGAACGGCTGGCGGAAGATGCGCTCCGCGCCGCGGTTCGCGGTGGTCAGGCGGAACTGGCGATCGAACACGAACACGCCCGCCGTCAGATTGGCGAGGATGCTCTCCAGGTACGCCTTCGAATGCTCCAGCGCAATACGATTGTTCTCGACAGCCGCGCGCGCCTCGGAAAGCTGGCGCGTCATCGCGTTGAAGGACTGCGTGAGGAAGCCGAGCTCGTCGCGCGAATTGATCTCGCGTTTGGGCGTGTAGTCGCCTTCGGCCACCTCCTTCGTGCCCTGCGCGAGCAGAAACAGCGGACGCGCGAGCTGGTTGCCGAGCGCGAGCGCGAGCATCATCGCGATGAAGCTCGCGAGAAAGAGCGCGAGCGTCAGCGTGCCGATGTACATCTTGCGCAAGCCGGTGCGCCCGAGCCGCTTTTCCTGATATTCGCGATACGCGCGCTGCACGGCGTCGGCGTTGCGCGCGAGCTCCTGGCTGACCGGCTGTTCGATCTGCAGGAAGTGGTCGACGTGCTGGAATTCGGTGGTCGTGGTCGGGTCCGGGATCTTCGCGATCACGCGCAGCCGCAGCGCGCCCTTCGGCCCGTTCGATTTCGGATCGCCGTCGATCTCCCCTTCGATCGCGCCGTACGGATGATCCTGCGCCGCCTTCAGCATCGTGCTGGTCGGCTCGTTCGTCGGCAGGAGCGCATAGTAATTGCCCGACGCCTGCGCGACCGTGCGCAAGCCCGGCACGCGCTGCAAGCCGTTGTTCGACGCCAGGTTCTCGCGGTTGTACTGATCGCGCGGCCGCTCGAACACGACCGCATCCTGCACGTTGTACTGATCGCGCAGGCGCAGGAGCGCGAGCGTGAGACTCGAGGGATCGGCGCTTGCGAGCTGATCGCTCATCTGCCGGCTGCGGTTCCTGAAATCGGCGAGCGAGTTCTCGAGCATGCCGCGCCCGAGCGTCAGGCCCGACGTGAGCGCGGTCTCGACATTGACGTCGAACCACGACTCGATACTGCGCGACACGAACTGATACGAAACCACATAGATGATCGCGCCCGGCACCACGCCGACGAGCGCGAAGATGAACGCGAGCTTCGCGAGCAAGCGCGTGCCGAAGCGCCCCTGCCTCACGCGCGACACGATGATCACGAACAGGCTGATGACGATCAGCATGAAGATGAGCGCCACCGCGACGTTCGCGGCGTAGAGCCAGCAGTAGTAGCGGTCGAAGAACTCCGTGTTCGCACTCGCGAGCGCGAGCATCACGAGCAGCAGGACTGCCGTGAGCGCAACTGTCGAGACCAGCAACCGAACGACGAAACTCTTCATGTCCGTGCGGCCGCGTCGAAAAATCTATTTCGCACGTTCTGCCGCCGTAAAGGTAAAACGCTTCCAGTCCGAGGAAAGGTTCCAGTCGCGGTTGTTCACCGCGTCGATCTGGAACGGCTTGGGCATCAGTGCGATGTCGAGCTGCATGCGCACCGATGCGGTATAGGTTTCTCCGCCATGCACCTGGTTTCGATCGATGACGTGCCACGAGGTCACGTGCTTGATGACCGCGAGCGTTTCGTTGAGCGATGCGAAACGCAATTGCAGGCCGCCCGTCGATACGCGATATTCGTTCGTGAGCGGCTGATAGGAAAGGCGGATGCTCTGCGACACGTTGACCGGCTCTTCGTCGAACCAGTACCAGCGTGGCCGCGACAGGTTGAAATCGATCGTGAAGTAGAGCGGCACGCTGCGGTTCACGGCTTCTTCGAGACTGTTGTTGAGATCGAAGTCGAAATGCGCGTCGAGGCTCCAGCCGACATTGTCCGCTTGCAGCGACGCGCGCTGCACGGCGATCGTTTCGGCAACCGCGGGATCGGCCGCGACGAAACTCAGCCAGAGCGTCAGCGCAGTCCAGATGACGGCCGCGAGCCGAAGCGGAAAAAAGCGTTTGATCGTCACCGTTTCTGAAAGCGCGCGTAGAAGAATCCGTCATGATCCGCGAAGGCCTCCGCGTTCCGACTGGACGATTGACGGGCGCCTTGCGCCTCGCCCGGAACGGAGCCTGCGAGATTTGTACCGTCCGGTGAGCCCTGCACCGCATCCGCGCTCACGCGCGCCGCTGTCGGCAACAATTGCCCCGGCGCGTCCAATCGTACCCCATCTTCATGCGCGGTTCCAAACCAGCGGGCCTGCTCCTCGCCCTCCTCCGGAAAGATCGAGCACGTCACGTAGAGCAGTTGGCCGCCCTTGGCGACAAGCGGCCACAGCGCGCTCAGGATGCGACGCTGCTCCTGGACGAGCGCATCGATGTCCGATGCGCGCCGCAGCCAGCGAATGTCCGGATGACGCCGCACGATGCCCAACGCCGAGCACGGCACGTCGGCGAGAATGCGGTCGAAAGGCTTGCCGTCGAACCATTGCGCGGGATCGCCCGCATCGCCGACTTTCGTCCGTGCCCGGAGCTTCAGCCGCGTCAGATTCTGTTCGATGCGCGTCGCGCGTTCCGCATCGCTTTCCAGCGCGACGAGATCGACGTCCGCGAGTTCGAGAATGTGGCCGGTCTTGCCGCCCGGCGCGGCGCATGCGTCGAGCACGCGCATGCCGTTCTTCGCGTCGAGCAGTTGCGCCACGAGTTGCGCGCCCGCGTCCTGCACGGACACGATGCCAACGTCGAAGCCCGGAATGCGGTCGACGGGCATCGGCAATTTCAGGCGCACGGCGTGCAGGCCCGCCGCATCGGCTTCGATATTTGCGTCGCGCAGACGCGAGAGATATTCATCGACGCTGGCATGACGCGCATTCACGCGCAACGTGAGCGGCCCTTGCAGATTACCCGCTTCGAGGATGCGTTCCCACGCATCGGGCTGGCCGCGCTTCACCGCATCGATCCACCACTGCGGGTAGTTCCAGCGCGCGACGGGATTCGCGCGCGCCTGAACGATGAGCGAATCGCGCTCGCGCAGGAAGTTGCGCAGCACTGCGTTGACCAGCCCCTTCGCGAAAGCGAATTCGCGCCGCGTGGCGATCGCGCTCACCGCCTGATCGACCACGGTAAACGGCGCATAGGCGGCGTGCGCTTCGTCGTCGGTGAGCAGCGTAAACGCGCAGACCAGCACGTTCGCCACATGCGGCGGCGGCGCCTTCTTCACGAGCTCGTGCAGAAGCGCATCGGCGAGCGCGAGACGGCGCATCGCGCGATACGCGATGTCCTGAACGGCGCCGCGGGCCACCGCATGCTTCGCCGACGCGATGACCGTCTGCAGCGCAACCGGCAGCGCGGAGCCCGCGCGCACCGCGCCCACGGCCTGCGCCGCGCAATCGAGCGCGAACGCGAGCGAATCCGGCGCGAGATGGAGCGCGCCCAGGCGGGAATGCGCGGCGGCGTGCCGGCGGGAAGGCTTGTCGGTCATGGTGAAACGGGAACGGTCTGTCGGCCAAGCGCGCGGCTTGCGTGAACGAGGATTGTAACGTGCGGGAATCGCGCGGCCGGGCGCGCCGCGTCGGTCAACAAAAAGGCCGTTCCGGCGCAACCGGAACGGCCTTCGCTACCGCGTCACCTGCTTCAGAAGCGGCCCGGGCGCGCCATTTCCATCAGACGCGCAACGCGCTCTTCCGTTGCCGGGTGCGTCGAGAACAGATTCGCGATGCCGCCGCCCGAGAGCGGATTCATGATCATCATCTGTGCGGTTGCCGGGTGCGCTTCCGCCGCCCGGAACGGCACGCCGGTGGCATAGGCGTGAATCTTCTCGAGCGCGCTCGCAAGCGCCTGCGGATCGCCCGAAATTTCCGCGCCGCCGCGGTCGGCTCCGAATTCGCGCGCGCGGGAAATCGCCATCTGGATCAGCGCGCCCGCGATCGGGGCGAGGATCGCGATCGGATTGGCCGGACGGCCTTCGTCGTCGCGTCCGCCGAAGAACATCGCGAAGTTCGCGAGCGCGGAGATCGCGCCGGCCATGGTCGCGGAGATCGTCGAGATCAGGATGTCGCGGTGCTTCACGTGCGCCAGTTCGTGCGCCATCACGCCGCGCATCTCGCGCTCGGAGAGCACGCGCAGAATGCCCGTGCTCTCCGCGACCGCCGCGTGCTCCGGATTGCGGCCCATGGCGAACGCGTTCGGCGCGTCTTCGTTGATCAGATAGACGCGCGGCATCGGCAGCTGAGCGCGCGTGGCGAGCTCGCGCACCATCCGGTAGAACTGCGGCGCGGTGGTCTCGTCGACTTCCTGCGCGTTGTACATGCGCAGAACCATCTTGTCCGAGAACCAGTAAGAAAAGAAATTCATGCCGAGCGCGATGATCAGCGCGAGCATCATGCCCTTCGAGCCGCCGATCATCTCGCCGATCACGACAAAGAGGGCCGTGATCGCAGCCATCAGCATCGCGGTTTTGACCCAGTTGAACATGTCCGGAACTCCTTCTCCCTATGTCGGTGCGCGAGGTGCGCGGTTGCCCCGGCCAACGCGGCCGGGACGACGATTGTAATAAAAACGTTAGATATGGGCATCCCTCAATAATTCAATCCGCGATGACGAGATTTATCGATGCGTGGCAGCAAGCTTGATGCCCAGCCCCACGAACGCGCCGCCAACGCCGCGGTCCAGCCACTTCTTCACGCCGACCCTGCCGGCGAAGCGCTCCGTGACGCTGCCCGCGATCCACGCGACGAAGCTGTTCCAGACCGTGCTCATCGCAATGAATACGAGATGCCGAGCGTGAGGAAGGCGAGCGTCTTGTGCTGGCTATCGGCGGCGACGAACTGCGGGAAGAAGGACACGAAGAACAGCACCACCTTTTCAGCACGTTCGTGACGAAACCCTGGGCGAAAAGCTGGCGCAGCGATTTCGGCGCAGCTTTCTCGCTGGCCTGCTTCTCGCGCGCGGCGCCGGCGTCGGCGTCGTGCTTCGTGAAGATGAGGCGCACGCCGAGATAGATCAGATAAATCGCGCCGGCGATCTTGATGACGGTGAACGCCGTCGCCGATGCTGCCAGAATCGCCGTCAGGCCGAACGCGCACGCCAGCGTATGAACGATGCAGCCCGCGGAGATGCCGAGCGCCGACACGATGCCGGCGCCCCGCCCTTGCGCGACGCTGCGCCCCCACGATGTAGGCGGTGTCGGGACCGGGCGTGACGTTCAGAAGAAAGACGGCGACGAGAAAAAAGGCAAAACCGGTAATGCCGAGCATCGAGGAACTCCAGACAGACAGGCGCTTGTGGGAAGCGATTTATTTTAGCGCCGCGCCTGTCCGGCGTCCCTTACTCTTGTCCGGCTTCCGGAAGGGCGAAGCGCTGCCCTTTCGCGAGCGGCGCGCCCGCGAGAAAGTCGCGCGCCGGCAGGCGCTTGCCGCCCGGCTTCTGCAATTGCGTGAGCTTGAGGGCACCGCTGCCGCAGATCACGACGATACCGTCCGACGAAACTTCCGCGATGGTGCCAGGTTCGCCCGCATGCGATGCGCCATCGACCGACTGCGCGGCCCAGATCTTGATCGCGGCCTGGTCGAGCGTGCCGGAGGCGCCGGGAAACGGATCGAACGCGCGGATCTGGCGCGCGAGCGCTTCGGCTGGACGTCGCCAGTCGAGCGCCGCTTCGTTTTTCGCGATCTTCTCGGCGTAGGTTGCGCCTTCTTCCGGTTGCGACGTGGAAGGAAGCGCGCCGTCGCGCTCGAGATCGCGCAGCGCCGCGACGATCAGCTCGGCGCCCGTTTGCGCGAGCCGATCGTGCAGCGTGGCGGTGGTGTCGTCGGGGCGAATCGGCGTGCGCGCGTCGCGGATCATCGCGCCGGTGTCGAGGCCGGCGTCCATCTGCATCAGCGTGATGCCGGTTTCGGCGTCGCCCGCCTCGATCGCACGATGGATCGGCGCGGCGCCGCGCCAGCGCGGCAACAGCGATGCGTGAATATTGATCGCGCCGCGCGGCAGAATGTCGAGCACTTCCTGCGGCAGGATCAGGCCGTATGCCGCGACGACCATCACGTCGTGCGGCGTCGAGCGCAGGAGATCGATCGCCTCCGCCGCTTCCCGCGGATATTTGCCCGCGTGCCGCAGCGACGGCGGCTGCGCGACTTCGAGCCCGTGCTCGACCGCGAAGCGCTTGACGGGGCTCGCGGTCAGCTTCATGCCGCGTCCGGCCGGACGATCGGGCTGAGTCAGGACGAGCGGGACGGCAAACCCGGCCGCGTGAATGGCCGCGAGCGCGGCGGCGGCGAATTCGGGCGTACCGGCGAAGACGACACGCAGCGATTGAGTCATTGGCTAAAGAAAGCTACCCTGTTGGCGTGCCTGCAAAAAACGTCGGCGGAAGGCGCGCGTTACAGCGCCTTTTCCAGCTTCTTCATCTTGCCGCGAATGCGCGACTGCTTGAGCTGCGACAGGTACTCGACGAACACGTGGCCGTTCAGGTGATCCATCTCGTGCTGGACGCACACCGCGAGCAGGCCTTCGCAATCGAGCTCGAACGTCTCACCCTTTTCGTTCAGCGCCTTCACGCGGACCTTGTCGGGCCGCTCCACGAAATCGTAGATGCCGGGCACCGACAGGCAGCCCTCTTCCCATTCCTTCTTTTCCTGGCTCGCCCAGACGATTTCCGGGTTGATGAAGACCATCAGTTCATCGTGCGCGTCCGAGACGTCGATCACGATCACGCGCTCGTGCACGTCCACCTGCGTCGCGGCGAGGCCGACGCCGGGCACGGCGTACATCGTCTCGGCCATGTCGGCGACGAGCTTGCGGATGCGGTCGTCGACGACGGCGACGGGCTTCGCCACCTTGTTCAGCCGCTTGTCCGGGTAGTTGAGTATCTTGAGCAGAGCCATGATTCGGATTGTCTACGCGCGCCGCGACGCATGTAAATCGGCCATTCGGCCAGGTTGCGGGTGGAGGGCGACATGCCAAAGATATGCGGGTGAATCCACGGGATTCAACGCCGCCGGCAAACGGCCAATGGCGTCGCCTCAGGCCTGCGGATCGGGCCGGGCGACGATTCTTAATCTGTTCCGGATCAAAAATCTTAACATGACGACCGCCGCCCCGCCGACCGAGGAAGTCGCCTCGATGCCCGATGCAGAAGATCTGCGCGCCTGGCTGCGGCTCGCGCACGCCAGGGGATTGCGGCCGCTCGCGCTGCGCACGCTGCTCGGCGCTTTCGGCGGACCGCGCGAAGTGGTGTCGGAGAGCTTCGCGTCGCTTGCGGCGGCAGCCGACGCCCGCGCCGCCGAAGCCGTGCTCGCGCCGCCGTCCGACATCGAGGGCGTTCCGTTCGACCACTATATTTGAAGAGGTTCTGGCGTGGGCGTCGGAACCGGGCAATCACGTTCTGACGCTGGCGGACGCCGCCTATCCGCAGGCGCTGCTCACCATGCCGGATCCGCCGGCGCTGCTCTACGCGAAGGGCCGGCTCGACCTGCTCCAGGCGCGCGCCGTGGCGATCGTCGGCAGCCGGCATGCGGCCCCGCAAGGCCTGGAGGACACGCGGCGCTTCGCCCGCGCGTTGTCGGATGCGGGTCTCGCCGTGGTGTCGGGGCTCGCGCTCGGCATCGACGCCTCCGCGCATCGCGGCGGGGCGCTGGAGGGCGCGACCGGCACGATCTCGGTGATCGGCACGGGTGCGGATCTGGTCTATCCGGCCGCGCACCACACGCTCGCGCATGAGATCGCCCGCGAAGGCGCGATTCTCTCCGAATGGCCGCTGGGCAAGCCCGCGCGCTCCGCGAACTTTCCGCAGCGCAACAGGCTGATCGCGGGACTGTCGCGCGGCGTGCTGATCGTCGAGGCGGCGATGCGTTCCGGCTCGCTCATCACGGCGCGGCTCGCCAACGAAATGGGGCGCGATGTATTCGCGATTCCCGGCTCGATTCACGCGCCGCTTTCGCAGGGCTGCCATCGGCTCATCAAGCAGGGCGCGAAGCTCGTGGAAGCCCCGGAGGAAGTGCTCGAAGAATTCGGCTTCCCGCCCGCGCGGACGGCCGCCGCCGCGAAGCGCGAAACCGGAGCCGGTCAGCGCATCGTGGGCGTCGGCGCGTCCGCTGGAGCCGACCGACGCCGGTGACGCCGAACGCGTGCTTTCCGCGCTCAGCCATGCGCCCGCGACACTTGAAATCCTCGCCGCGCGCACCGAACTGGACGGCGCGGCACTCCAGGGCGCCTTCTCGGGCTCGAGCTGTCGGGCCGCGTGGCGGCGCTGCCGGGCGGCCGCTTTACGGCTGTCGAGCGCCTGTAACGCCGCGTCGTGCTAAATTCGCGAAAAAACGAGCCGTCCCCGCTGCCGCAAACAAGGATCACCCACACGCCATGTCCGCGCTGAATCTCGATACCGATGCCGATCGCATTGCCAAGCGCATCGCCGAGCCCGACACGCTGTTCGTCGCCTGCCTGTGCGCCGAATGGTGTGGCACGTGCCGCGAATATAGCGAAGGGTTCGACAGGCTGGCGGACGCCCATCCGGACATCTGCTTCGCCTGGATCGATATCGAGAATCATGCCGACCTCCTCGACGATCTCGATGTGGAAAATTTTCCAACCATCCTGATCGAGGATTCGGTCACGACCCGATTTTTCGGCACGGTGCTGCCGCAAATGTCGATCGTCGAGCGGATGCTGACCGACCTGACCGCGCTGCCGAACATGGTCGGCGCGC
Source organism: Candidatus Paraburkholderia kirkii (assembly GCA_001189345.1). GTDB lineage: Bacteria > Pseudomonadota > Gammaproteobacteria > Burkholderiales > Burkholderiaceae > Caballeronia > Caballeronia kirkii_B. The sequence continues at coordinate 217,734 of LFKV01000015.1, read as the reverse complement.
CGAAGCTGCGTCCGGCGCTCGCCATGGCTTGATCGCGACGGGCGCGAAACGGGCGTTCCGCGCCTCTCGAAACGCGCATCGCGAGCCGGGCGCCGCAATGTCGCGATTCGTCCTTCGACGCCCACGGTGCAAAGCCTGTGCTATAAAGCGGTCGTTAAAGCAGCCCAAACCGGGCCGCTGCCTGTTACCAACCCTATTGACGCATGTCCAAAGCCCTGATCATCGCTGAGAAGCCTTCCGTCGTGAACGACATCGCGCGTGCGCTGGGCGGCTTCACCAAGCATGACGAGTACTTCGAGAGCGACGATTACGTGCTCTCGTCCGCGGTCGGCCACCTTCTGGAGATCGCGGCGCCGGAGGAATACGACGTCAAGCGCGGCAAATGGAGCTTTGCCAATCTGCCAGTCATTCCGCCGCATTTCGATCTGAATCCGATCGCCAAGAGCGAGTCGCGCCTCAAGGTGCTGACGAAGCTGATGAAGCGCAAGGATATCGACCTGCTGATCAACGCATGCGACGCGGGGCGCGAGGGCGAGCTGATTTTCCGCCTGATCGCGCAGCACGCGAAGGCCAAACAGCCGATCCAGCGCCTGTGGCTCCAGTCGATGACGCCCACCGCGATCCGCGAAGGCTTCGCGAACCTGCGCAGCGACGCCGACATGCAGCCGCTCGCGGACGCCGCCCGCTGCCGCTCGGAAGCCGACTGGCTCGTCGGCATCAACGGCACCCGCGCGATGACCGCCTTCAACAGCAAGGGCGGCGGTTTCTTCCTGACGACCGTCGGACGCGTTCAGACGCCGACTTTGTCGATCGTCGTGGAACGCGAGGAGAAAATCCGCCGTTTCGTGCCGCGCGACTACTGGGAAGTGCGCGCCGAGTTCATCGCCGCGAAGGGCCTGTACGAGGGCCACTGGTTCGATCCGAAGCTCAAGCGCGTCGAGAACGACCCCGAACAGCGCGATTCGCGCCTGTGGAGCCTCGCGGCGGCGGAATCGGTTGTCGCGGCCTGTCGGGGCAAGACCGGCACCGTTACCGAGGAATCGAAGCCGTCGACGCAGATGTCGCCGCTGCTTTTCGACCTGACCAGTTTGCAGCGCGAAGCCAACAGCCGCTTCGGCTTTTCGGCAAAGAACACGCTCAGCCTCGCACAGGCGCTCTATGAGAAGCACAAGGTCCTGACCTATCCGCGTACCGATGCGCACGCGCTGCCCGAAGACTATCTGGGCACGGTCAAGGAAACGATGACCATGCTCAAGGAGAGCAACAACTACCTGCCGTTCGCCAAGCAGGTGCTCGACAAAGGCTGGGTGAAGCCGAACAAGCGCATCTTCGACAACTCGAAGATCAGCGATCACTTCGCCATCATCCCGACGCTGCAGGCGCCGAAGTCGCTGTCCGAGCCGGAGCAGAAGCTGTACGACCTCGTCGTCAAGCGCTTCCTGTCGGTGTTTTTCCCGGCGGCGGAATATCTCGTGACGACGCGCATCACCGAAGTCTCGGGGCATCACTTCAAGACGGAAGGCAAGGTGCTCGTCGAGACGGGCTGGCTGCAGATCTACGGCCGCGAAGCCGCGGGCGAGAAAGGTAATCTCGTGCCGGTGCAGAAGGACGAGAAGGTCGACGTCGAGAAAATCGAAGCGTACGGTCTCGTGACCAAGCCGCCCGCGCGCTACAACGAAGCGTCGCTGCTCTCGGCGATGGAAGGCGCGGGCAAGCTCGTCGAGAACGAGGAACTGCGCGACGCGATGGCCGCGAAGGGTCTCGGCACGCCGGCGACGCGCGCGGCGATCATCGAGGGTCTGCTCGGCGAAAAGTACATCGTGCGCGAAGGCCGCGAGCTGATTCCGACGGCCAAGGCGTTCCAGCTGATGACCTTGCTGCGTGGTCTCGGCGTCGAGGAGCTCACCGCGCCCGAGCTGACCGGTCAATGGGAGCACAAGCTCTCGCAGATGGAGCGCGGCAATCTGCATCGCGATACCTTCATGCAGGAAATCGCCCGCATGACGCAGACCATCGTCAAGCGCGCGAAGGAATACGACTCCGACACGATCCCCGGCGATTACACGACGCTCGAAACGCCTTGTCCGAATTGCGGCGGGCAGGTGAAGGAGAACTATCGCCGCTTCGCGTGCACGAAGTGCGAGTTCTCGATTTCGAAGATTCCGGGCGGCCGGCAGTTCGAGATCGCCGAAGTCGAGGAATTGCTGCGCGAGAAAACCATCGGGCCGCTTTCCGGTTTCCGCAGCAAGATGGGGCGGCCGTTCTCGGCCATTCTCAAGCTCGTCCTCGACGACGAGATCAAGAACTACAAGCTCGAATTCGACTTTGGCCAGGACAGTGGCGACGACGACGGCGAACCGCCCGACTTCTCCGAGCAGACGCCGGTCGGCGCGTGTCCGAAGTGCCAGTCGCGCGTGTTCGAGCACGGCATGAGCTATGTGTGCGAGAACTCGGTCGCGAATCCGAAGACGTGCGATTTCCGCTCGGGCAAGGTCATCCTGCAACAGGAGATCGCGCGCGAACAGATGGAGAAGCTCCTGAACGAAGGCCGCACGGATCTGCTGACCAACTTCAAGTCGTCGCGCACTGGGCGCAACTTCAAGGCGTATCTCGTGAAGCAGCCGGACGGCAAGATCGGCTTCGAGTTCGAAAAGAAGGAAGGCAAGCCGGCCGCGAAGACGGCGGCGGCCAAGCGCGGCGCGGCAGCGGAAGCACAAGCCGACAGCGGCGATGAAACCGGCGACAGCGATGTCGCCGTAGCCGCCAAGACGACGCCCGCGAAGCCTGCGGCAAAGAAAGCGCCGGCGAAGAAGGCGGCGGCGAAAAAGACTTCCGCGCGCAAGACGGGCTGATTGGCTGCTTTCGCCGGCTCGAAGTAAAAAACCCCACGAAGCGATTCGCGGGGTTTTTCATTTGCGCTTCGCCGAAGCCTCTCAGAACGGCGATGTCGCGGGCACGCGCCCTCGCGATCGGGCAGTCTTGGAGACTTTCGGCGCTAACTCGCCGTCGATCGGACGCGAGCGCGACGGGCGCGCCGCGTCCTCGTCGGCATGCTCGTAATGCGCTTGCGCGGCCGGGGCGACAGGCTTGCCGCGCCCATCGCGAATCCATTGCTCGCCGACCTGATGATTCGGCGTCTGGCTGAAATGCTCGACGAGGTGATCGATGAACGTGCGCACCTTCGCCGGCAAGTGGCGACGGCTCGGATACGCGACGTTGATGTCGACCTGACGGTCCACCAGCGTGACGTCCGGGACGACCTTCGGGTAGCGCTGCGCATACGTCTGCAGCACCGGCGCGAGGTTGTGCAGCCCGAATACCACGGGCGCCACGATCCGCAGCGAACCGAGCGGTTCGTGATTGCGCGCCACCACCATTTGTTCGACGTCTTCCAGTTGTCGAGAATTTGCCGGGCCCGCTCCAGATAGACCTGACCGGACTCCGTGAGCGAGAGGCTGCGCGTCGTGCGGTTGAGCAGGCGCGTGCCGAGGCGGCCTTCCAGGTCCGCGACGTGGCGCGTCGCCACCGCATTGGAGATGTCCATCGCGCTCGCGGCCCGGGCGAAACTCCCGAGATCGGCGACACGGACGAACACTCTCATCGACTGCAAATGATCCATAAGACAACTCCTGCCGCTAGACGGCTCGAATTCTGCTGCAAAGCAATTCAGGATTATTCTAGGACCGGCGGAATCGTGCAGAAGTTGCCGGGAAGCAGGGAAAAGTCGAAAAAAATCTGGCAGTTAGCCGACTTACGCAGATGAAAGATCACCGATTGTTGCGGATCACACAACACTCGATCAGCTTCATTCCGGCAGATGAAATTTTGAAAAGGCTGGCTGCGTCAATTTTGACGGTGTAGCGGAAGAAAATCGGACCCACCGCGGCGAGCCCGAAATATATGGGGATTGATTCGATTCGTGGTGTCAATCCGGCGCAGCATCACGCCGGACGATTCACTCGCTCACGCAACCAGGCGCTTCTCCATGTCGGCCCTGGCTTCCGGCAACGCTTCCGGCAGACCTTGTTTCAGCTTCTTGAACAGCTCGTCGCGCCAGGCAGCGTCGTTGACGGAGATGACCTTTTCGAATTGCTCGCGCGTGAAGCCGAGCGCGCCCCAGTCGATGTCCTCGTAGCGCGGCAAGATGCCGAACGCGTGCTCCTCGCCCTTCGTCGTGCCTTCGATGCGGCCGATCATCCAGTTCAGCACGCGCATGTTTTCGCCGAAGCCCGGCCACACGAATTTGCCGTCATCGCCCTTGCGGAACCAGTTGACGCAGAAGAACTTCGGCGTCTTCGCGTTCAGCGCTTCGAGGCGCTCGCCCATCTTCAGCCAGTGGCCGAAGTAGTCGCTCATGTTGTAGCTGCAGAACGGCAGCATCGCGAATGGATTGCGGCGCACGATGCCCTGCTGGCCCGCCGCGGCGGCGGTCGTTTCGGAGCCCATCATCGCGGCCATGTAGACGCCTGACTTCCAGTCGCGCGCTTCCGTCACGAGCGGAACTGTGTTCGAGCGGCGTCCACCGAAAATGAACGCGTCGATCGGCACGCCCGCCGGATTTTCCCAATCCGGATCGATCGACGGACATTGCGATGCCGGCGCCGTGAAGCGCGCGTTCGGATGCGCGGCCTTGGCTCCGGTTTCCTTCGCGATTTCCGGCGTCCAGTCGCGGCCCTGCCAGTCGATCAGGTGCGCGGGCGGCGTGTCGGTCATGTCTTCCCACCAGATGTCGCCGTCGTCGGTCAGCGCGACGTTGGTAAAGATCACGTTTTCCTTCAACGTGGCCATCGCGTTGAAGTTGGTCTTTTCGCTCGTGCCCGGCGCCACGCCGAAATAGCCCGCTTCCGGGTTGATCGCGTACAGGCGGCCGTCGCGGCCCGGCTTGATCAAGGCGATGTCGTCGCCGATCGTCGTCACTTTCCAGCCGTTCAGATCCCGCGGCGGAATCAGCATCGCGAAGTTGGTCTTGCCGCACACCGACGGGAATGCCGCCGCGACGTGATACTTGCGGCCCTGGGGCGACGTCACGCCGAGAATCAGCATGTGTTCGGCGAGCCAGCCTTCGTCGCGGCCCATCGTCGAGGCGATGCGCAGCGCGAAGCACTTCTTGCCGAGCAGCGCGTTGCCGCCGTAGCCCGAGCCGAAGCTCCAGATTTCGCGCGACTCGGGGAAGTGGACGATGTACCTCGTGTCGTTGCAAGGCCAGGCCACATCCTTGCGGCCGCCGCCAAGCGGCGCGCCGACGGAATGCACGCACGGCACGCACTCGCCGTTCTCGCCGAGCACGTCGTACACGGCGCGGCCCATGCGCGTCATGATGCGCATGTTCGCCACGACGTACGGGCTATCCGACAGCTCGACGCCGATATGCGCGATCGACGAGCCGAGCGGCCCCATCGAGAAAGGCACGACGTACATCGTGCGGCCGCGCATGGCGCCGTCGAACAGGCCGTCGAGCGTGACGCGCATTTCCTGCGGATCGATCCAGTTGTTCGTCGGGCCGGCGTCTTCGCGGCGCTGCGAGCAGATGAACGTGCGGTCTTCGACGCGCGCCACGATCCGAGGGGTCCGAGCAGGCAAGGAAGGAATTGGGACACTTCTCGGGGTTGAGCTTCTTCATGGTGCCGGCTTCGACCATCTGCTGGCAGAGCCGGTCGTACTCTTCCTGCGAGCCGTCGCACCAGACGACGCGGTCCGGCTTGGTCAGGACCGCGATGCGCTGCACCACCCATTCGATGAGTCTGCGGTGCCGGACATAGGCCGGTGCTTCGATTTCGACGGCGTCGTTATTGTTGTTTTCGACTACTGCGGGCTGGTTCATCGAGCTGTCTCCGTTCTCTGCAATGAAAACCTGGGCCCCCAGACGCTGCATGCGAGAGGCGTTTGCGACTCGAACCGCCGGGCGCTTTCGTACACTTCCGATGCGCTCTTTCATCGCACGAAATGCGGTTCGCAAGCCATTGCGGCGTCACGGGCATGAATCCTTTACCACGCAAACCGTACCGTTTCGCGGCTTGCGTCGCAAAGGAACAAACTGTTAAAAAGAGATACTAAGTGGCCTGTCTCCTCGCGGATTACCGTGTTTTCCGCTAGTTGCGCTGAAATTCTTTATTTTGGCGCTGACGTGCGAGGCTCCTGAAAAAGGGAGTCAAGCATAACACCGCATCGCCAGATCGCCTTGATGCAGCGCAATAGCGCGCGTAGAGCGCAATTTATCGGTATTTACACGAATTTAAGTGCTCTATTCTCGCGCTCGATAAAAAAGCAGCACGTTTGATGCCTAACAAAAGCCAATCAATGCCCATGAAAATCGCCATCCTCGACGACTATCAGGACGCCGTCCGGAAGCTCGATTGTTTCCATTTGCTCGATGACCATGAGGTGAAGGTCTTCAATAACACGGTGCGCGGACTCGGACAGTTGGCCAGTAGACTTTCGGAGATGGACGCCCTCGTGCTGATTCGCGAACGCACGCGCATCAGCTCTCAATTGCTCGACAAATGTCCGAAGCTGCGCATGATCAGCCAGACGGGGCGCGCGGGCGACGGGCATATCGACACCGACGCCTGCACGGAGCGCGGCATCGCGGTGCTGGAGGGCACGGGCTCGCCGGTGGCGCCGGCCGAGCTGACGTGGGCGCTCATCATGTCGGCGCAGCGGCGCATTCCGCAGTACGTCGCGAACCTGAAGCAAGGCGCCTGGCAGCAGTCGGGGCTGAAGACGTCCGCGCTGCCGCCGAACTTCGGTCTCGGGCAGATGCTGCGCGGGCAGACGCTCGGCATCTGGGGCTACGGCAAGATCGGCAAGCTGGTGGCGGGCTATGGCAAGGCGTTCGGCATGAACGTGCTCGTCTACGGACGCGAGCATTCGCAGAGCGCGACGCGCGAGGATGGCTTCGCCGTCGTGGAAAGCCGCGAGGCGCTTTTCGAGCAGAGCGACGTGCTCACGCTGCATCTGCGGCTCACCGACGAGACGCGCGGCATCGTCAAGCAGGACAATCTGATGCGCATGAAGTCGACCGCACTCTTCGTCAACACGAGCCGCGCCGAGCTGCTCGAAGATAACGCGCTGCTCAACTCGCTGCATCACAACCGGCCGGGCATGGTCGCGGTGGATGTTTTCGAGACCGAGCCGATTCTTCAGGGCTACGGGCTGCTGCGTCTCGAGAACGTGATCTGCACGCCGCACATCGGGTACGTGGAGCGCGAGAGCTACGAGCTCTACTTCGGCGCAGCGTTCAGGAACATCCTCGCGTTCGATGCGGGCGACACGTCGAGCGTCTTCAATAAGGAAGCGCTCCAGCACGCGAGCCGCCGTTGAGCGCGACTAGACCGTCGAGATCTCGATTGACGGCTCACAGCGCACCGGACAATTCACCGAGTTCGCGATGAAGCAAAAGCGGTGCGCCTCTTCGTGCAGGCGCGCCGCGAGACCGGCGTCGCCGCCGGCGCCGATTGTCACGTGCGGGCGCAGCAGCACATCGACGAAGCGCCCGTCTCCCTTCGCTTCTTCCTGCATCGTGCCGATGGCTTCGTCGACATAGCCGGTCACGACGATTCCGTTCGTCGCGCACAGGTGCAGATACCAGAGCATGTGGCACGACGACAGCGACGCCACGAACAGCTCCTCCGGATTGTGGCGCGCGGGATCGCCGCGAAACGCCGGATCGCTCGACGCCTCGATCGCCGCCTTGCTGCCGACGCGCACGAGATGGTCACGCGAGTAGGCGTCGTAGGCCGATGTGCCGGAACCGAGATTGCCCGTCCAGTCGACGGTCAGTTCATACATATGCTTCTTCGCCACGGTCTGCTCCCTAAGCTGGATGCGAAGCGGTTTCCATCAGACGCGGAAGGCGCTCCAGAAAATCCTCGCCGTCCAGGCGGCCCAGGTCATAAGCATGTTGCATCTGGGAGGGATCCGTATAGTCCCAGCTCGAAATCGGCACCTTGCGCGACGGCTGAACGTAGATGCGCCGCTGCTCGCCGTGCGGCACGACGAACATGCGTTCGCGCGGATAGAGGCGCGTGACCATCACGAGGACGAGGCCGGGCGATGCATCGAGCGCGGAGACCGGCACGTTGTCGACTATGCCGCCGTCGAGGACGGGACGGCCGTTGCGCCGCAGGATCGGGGTGAACGGCGGCGTGCTCGACGATTGCAGGATGAGATCCGCGAGATCCTCGATGGTCGCGCATTCCTGCGCCTTCACGAATTCCGGATGGAAGCCGAGCGCCTGGCCGAGCCTCGGGTGCAGCGTCTTTCTGACGTACTTCTCGATGTTGTACGCGACGAGACCCGCCGCGACCGCGCTGCGCGCGCCGAGCCAGCGCGGCAGATGCGACACGCCGATGCGGATTTCGGGCGGGTTCTGCAGCGACGCGAAGCGCGCGGCGAAGATGTCGAGCAGCGCCTGGCGATAGATGCGGTAGTGCGGAAATATCGATTGCCCGCGCAGCAGATTGCTCCAGTAGGCGTTCCTGGTATTGTCGCGCAGGGCGTGGGCATAGTAGTCCATCACCCAGCGCGACTCGTTCGTGTAGAGCATGCAGGCCGTCGCCGCGCCCGCCGATATGCCCGCGATGATGCGCGGCCTGAGTTTCAATTCCGGCTGGACGATGTCCCAGAACCCCGCCTGCCACCAGCAGCGATTGCCGCCGCCCGCGAATACGACCTGATCGAACATTTGCTTTATTTATTGATGAGCGCATAGGTCGTGGTGGCGTGGGCGGCGAGTTCGCCCGCGTCGTCGTGCATGTCGATTTCGCCGAAGACGAGGTCGCGGCCGCGGCGCTGGATGCGCGCGGTGATCAGCACATCGCCGGATTTGACGGGGCGCATGAAGACGGTGTCAGGGAAACCGTGGTCATCGGCGAGAAACCGCCCATGACGTGCGAGACGGTGACGACCATCGCGGTGTCATCTGCGGCCATGAAGACCTGGCCGCAGATGACGCCGCCTGCGTGGCGCAAGTGGTCCGAGTACGGCAGACGCAGCGTGACGGCGTCTTCTGCGACGGATTCGGGCGCGAGGCGCAGTTCCTTGACCCATGGGGCGAGGATGCTGTCGAGCAAGGCGCGGATGGCGGTTTCGTCCATGGTTTCTTTTGGGTTGCGGACTTCGTGGCCCCTCGGAGGATGCGCCATTATAGCGGGCTGTCGGGCGCTTTCGGACGCGGCGAAGTGGTGTCTGGAAGCGAACGTCGGTCGATTTCGTAAAAAATTTAAGAAATTTCTGCGGAGGAGCTTGCGCTTACGAAAAATCGTCCGCTATAATTTCTCTCCTCTTGGGGCGTTAGCTCAGTTGGTAGAGCAGCGGACTCTTAATCCGTAGGTCGAGTGTTCGAGTCACTCACGCCCCACCAAAGAGTTCAAAGGGCTGCGCGTTGCGCAGCCCTTTTTCATTTCCGCGACTATCCCCAAGCAGCTTCCTTCAAACCACCGGGCGCGCTGTTCGACATTCAGGTCAAGCGCATCCACGAGTACAAGCGGCAACATCTGAATGCGCTCTTCATCGTCACGTTCTATCTGCGCTTGCGACGCAATCCGCAACTCGCGATGCCGCCGCGCTGCTTCGTGTTCGGAGGCAAGGCCGCGCCCGGCTATGCAATGGCCAAGCTCATCATCCGCCTGATCAACGGCATCGCCGAGGTCGTCAACAACGACCCGCTGGTGAACGAGCGGCTGAAGATCGTGTTCTATCCGGATTTCAACGTGAAGAACGCGCATTTCATCTACCCGGCCGCCGATCTGTCCGAGCAGATTTCGACGGCCGGCAAGGAAGCGTCGGGCACGGGCAACATGAAGTTCATGATGAACGGCGCGTTGACCATCGGCACGCTGGACGGCGCGAATGTCGAGATCCGCGAGGAAGTCGGCGACGAGAACTTCTTCTTGTTCGGCTTGAGCGCCGACGAGGTCGAGCGCACGAAGCGCGCGGGCTACCGTCCGGCGGACCATGCGAACGCGAACGACGAACTGCGCGAAGTGCTGCAACTGATCGCAGAAGGGCACTTCTCGCGCGGCGACGCCGCGATGTTCCGGCCGCTGGTCGAGAATCTCCTGCACGCGGACCCGTTCCTCGTCCTGGCCGATTACGATGCCTACGTCACGCGCCAGGAGGACGTCAGCGAAGCGTGGCAGGACACGCGGCGCTGGACCCGCATGTCGATCCTGAACACCGCGCATGCGGGAAAGTTCTCATCCGATCGCGCGATCGGCGAATACTGCGAGCACATCTGGAAGATCCGTCCGGTGAAGATCGCGCTGGAACGATGAAGCCGAGCGCGGGTCGTCGCAGGATCTCATGCGGATTGCCGTTCATGCCGGCATGCTGAAGCGTCTCGCGCGCCGGCACTTCCCGGTCGCGCAACAGAACGGATTTCGTTCATGGCGCTCTTCGACTCGAGCGGAGCTCAACCGGCGATCGCGCGCACGCGGCGCGCATTCGCCGGCACTTCTGCTTTTCCAACCATCGCAGCGATTCCTGCACGACCTCGGGCGGAACCTCGTCGAACGACGCGCTGCGAATGAGGGTTTCGCTTGCGGCTATGTCGTTGAACTGTCCCAGCTTGTTCTGCACGGATGTCAGCTCCTTGATGGTGCGACCGTGCCCGCCTTTGATGACCGGTTGAAAAAACTCGAGCAGGTATCTCAGCTTCTTGCCCGCCTTTCTAACGTCGTGAAGATCTTCCTCGTGCGTGGTCTCGCTGCGTGTCGCGCGCCTGCTTCGCTTTCGAAGCGCACGCTGCGCCAGACGGACGCGCTCTTCGGCGAACACCCGGATGGGAAGATCGCGGCCAACGCGATTGCAGCGTAGTTTGCGCGCGAAGCAGGACGTCGTTCAGGAACGCCTCGACATCGTCGCTCCTTGATCATCGTCCGGCTGTGCACCACCGCCTGTGCGCGCTTCTCGCGCGCAGCTGCCACGAGCCGTTCGATCGACGCGCCTGACTCGTGGGCTCAGGAGATCGCCCGCGATGTCCCAATCGCGCGTTCCGCCTGCCACCGCGGCAAGACGCTTGAATTCCTCGGTGGCCTGGACGGTGGCCTCCTTTCCCAGATAGGGGGAGTATGCCCAGTAAAAAGCGCGAAGCTTTCTGAACGCGACGAGCTGGTGGAACCCTTCGGCATCGCCCTTCGTGGAGAGTTCTCTCGCTCTCAGCACTGCCTCGGCTACCACCGGCGTCGCCAGTGACGAGAAGGTGCTGGCGATAGAACCTGTTTGCAAGTGATGAACCGGCCGGGCGCCGGTCGACATTGAATGAAGAGAGGTTTTGGCCGTGGCAAGGGCCAGTCACCATCCATATCCATTTCAGCCTCGAGTCGGATAAAATATGTTTCGCTCAGACCATATCGACCTTCCCGAGCCGGGTTTATATGACGGTTTGATGAAACGCGTTTGAAGTGTGGCGCGTACGCTGCTTTCACGTCGCGACATCGCCGAGCTTCTGTCGTTCTGTATTAGGATACTTGGCGACACTCAGCACTGCCCGACAGGCTGGCGCATCGAGCGCGCCTCGAAAACACCTGGAACATAAGTGGGAGTTCGGTTTGAAGAAACGCGCCACCGTGATCTGTCGCAAAGGTAAGCGCATCCTCCTGGTTGCACGCAGTCAGTCGAAGTGGGCTTTGCCAGGCGGCATCCTGAAGCGCGGCGAACAACTCTCGGACACGGCACCTTCGGGAACTCAAGGAAGAAACGCGGCTTTCGGGGAAGTCAGCCAAGTATCTCTTCGACATCCGCGGCAAGCAGAAACACCATCACGTGTTCTCCTGCGAGATCCCGAACCGCGCCAAGGCTCGTCCGAGCAACGAGATATCCAAGTGTCGCTGGGTTCACGTCGACGACATCCCTCGCCTCATTACCAGCGCGCCGACGACCGACATCGTCAAGCTCATGAGTCAGCGGCGAAGAAAGTAGCCCTGCCCTCGAGCGCGAGCGATTGGTGGCAGTCGGCCAGCAATTCGAACGCTTGCGCTAGATTTTCAAAAGGGTCACGCGCCTGCCGGGATCCCGTACGCTGCCTTCCGCAATTGCCGCGGTGATGCGCTGTCGATTGAGCTGGAACGCAAGATGGAGTTGCGTCGCAGACAGATCCTTGGCCCCGAGTCGCTGCATCGCCACGCCAGCCGGCACGGCGTAAGAGCAAAAGCCCAGCCGGGTCCGAATGCCGAGAAATGGATTTCGCCGTCTGCGACGGTCGGCTGCGAAAGCTTCAGTTCCGCTTGGACTGCCGCTAAGGAATGGTTCATTGTCGTGCTCCAAAAAAGGCATCGAATTATTCCAGCTTCGTCAGAACTTCGCATCCACTGCGGCACACCTTCGAGTGCGAACATTGCCCATAACTCACACGAATCGCACGAGCCACCGCGAATAGAAGAGACACAGCGCCTTCCGAACCCACCTCGACTCGCAAAGAGTCATGCCGCGAACGTCGCCACTCCACCGACAAGGCAGGTGCGTACCTGGCAGATTTTGTCCGTCAGCTCGAATGCCAGCGCCGATGTCGATCGTGTAGGAAAGGCGAGAGTCCAGGAATCGGACTGAGAGTGATCATGCAGGCTGCTTCGAGCCATTGACCGAGACACGCGGACGCTGCACTGCGTTCCTTGATGCCGAACGTGGCATCGACATGCGAGCCGATACAGGCCGAGCAATCCAGCTTGCCTGGCTATCTTACCGGAAGTGAACGCATCGAGGTCGCCTGAAAGCAGGCACAGGAACGCGGTATTTGCTTCCCGCAAAAAAGAACGAGCGCCTCGAGCGCGAGGGACTGCGGGTGGGCGCACCGACTGACGATTACCGGTCGTCGCGACGCCGCCACGATGCCCTTCGGTGAGCCGTTCGACGTGTCATCAAAACGTCGACTCCCGCATGCACGATGCTGGTTCAGCAAAAAAGCATACGTCCCGATCCCGCGCCGGTCCAGCGGTGCTGAGTGCCCGTCTCGTCTCTCGCCTGTCGGTGGCATGCGCCGAACCAGCCTTTCTCCCTTGCAAGGTGAACATCATGTTGATTGCCTGCGTTGCCTATCAGGACGGTAAAAAGCTCGGCGACATCGCGGTCGAGCAGATCAGCGACTACTCCATTGCGTCATTGAATTGGCACTGGTCGAATCCGGCGCGAAGGATCGTCATATTTCCACTTGATCGGTTTCGGGTTCTTGTTGTGTTCGCGGATGTATCGGCATCAGTTTGCGATCCCAATCCTTCACCGAAGTGAAGATGCCGCGAGCGATCACTTCACGCTGAATGCGCGAGAACCAGTTCTCCACCTGGTTGAGCCACGACGAGTAGGTCGGCGTGAAGTGCAGGTGCACGTTGCGCTGCGCATCAAGGAAGTCGGCAACCCGCTGCGTCTTATGGCTGCTGACGTTGTCGCAGATCGCGTGGATTTCCCGGCGTTTGGGCTGGCTGGCGACGACGTCGGTCAGGAAGGCCACGAACTGCTCGCTGGTGTGGCGCGCCACCGTCTTGCCCAGCACCTCGCCGGTGGCAGTATTGAACGCCGCGAACAGGCTGAGCGTGCCGTTGCGCTTGTACTCGAAGCCGTGACTCTCGGCGCGCCCGGGCGACAGCGGCAGCATACGGTCCTTGCGATCGAGTGCCTGGATCGCGGTCTTCTCGTCCACGCAGAACACCGCTGCGTGCGCCGGCGGGTTCAGGTACAGCCCGATCACGTCGGCTGCCTTGGTCTCGAAGTCCGGGTCGTTGGAGACCATGTGCCGCTCCAACTGCTGCGGCTTGATGCCGTGCTTGCGCCAGATGCGCTGCACGGCCGAGACCGATACGTCGCCGAGTTCTGCTGCGAGCTTGTAGCTACTCCAGTGTGTCGAACCGTCGGCGGGTTTGTGCTTGAGGGTGCACTTGAGCACCCGCGCTTCCAGTTTGGCCGGTGGCTGCGTAGGCGCCCGCCCGCGGTGCCGGGCGTACATGCCGGCTAGTCGCTCGCTGAGGAAGCGCCCCGACCAGCGTGCGATGAAGCGCGAATCGCAACCCAGTGTGCGCATGATACTGTCGCGCGATTCGCCGTCCTCGAGCATCAGGATCAACTTTGCGCGTCGCACGTCCGCCGCACGCACCGTTCGGCTGCGCGCCGCCGACAACAGTTGCTCACGTTCGATATCTGTCAGGTTCATTTTGACCCATGACCTGTATCTGAACACAGACAGGGTGCTAATTCAATGACGCAGCGCAATAGCTCGCGTTCTCTCGTGCGAAACGCCGGCACATCAAACTAATCCGTCAATTTTGTGTATACACTTAGCGGACATTCAATCTGCTTCAATACGGCGCGTATAGATTCGCCAGATCGAGCGCCTTGGCGTAGTCGCCGAACAGCCTGTGATCGATGGTGTCGCCCACCGGGCCGAGTGCATCCACAAGGCCGATGAAATCGGTTCCCGTGTCCGCATCGTGAGCGAACACCCGCACTTGCACGGTTTGCGCGAGCGTTTCGAAATTTGCCCGCATGCCCGCGACGATCACCTCCGCCGCGTCGCGCTCCAGGCCGCCAAAGCGCAGCATCAGCGTGTGCGCGGCGGCCGGCGTCAGCGCATGACCCGGATAGATCTGCACACCCGCTGAGCGATGCACGCGCGAGCGGCTCGTCACGCGCTTCGTCCACGGGCTCGAGCGGTCGAAGGACACCGCCAGGTAAGCCTCGCTTTCCAGCACGTCGCGACTTTCCATGTCGTACACGGCAAGATAGGAAGGACGTCCCGAAACGCACACGTAGCGGCGCGCCGCCTCGAAGCCGGGCACCGCCATGCGTTCGGGCAGATGCTCGGTGTCGTACCACGCGTTGAATTCTTCTTCGAAGTGCGGCGCCGGATGGGCAAGCACGATCAGAGATCCCTTATTTTTCAAGATGAAGTGCTCCGGTTGATTGGTCACGCGGAACCTCGGCGAGAAAGTCGAGGACCGCTGCGGCGAAGGCCGCCGGCATCTGGTAAGGAACGAAGTGCGCCGCGCCGTCGAAGCGCACGTAGCGCGCGTCCGGAATGAGGTCCCGCACCGCCCGGACTTCGTCCGGAGGAAACAATACGTCGTGCTCCCCGGCTACAACGAGCGCCGGACAACGGATGGCGGCAATAGTGCGCGCGACGAGCGTCGTCGGGCTGATTGAGGAAAGGCCGCTCGACGGTGCCGGGCAGGATCGCCTGCATGCCGCCGCCCTGCACGAGCCGCGCGCGTTCGGCGAGACGCCGCGCCGCTTCCGCCGACGAGCGCGCCACCGGATTCGACAACACCAGCGCCACGGCTGCGTCCGGATGAGCGGCGGCATAGGCGGCGGCGATCATCGCGCCGATCGCGCAGCCCACCGGCGCCACCGTTCCGATGCCGAGCGACACGCACAACGCGTGGAGATCGGCGACGTACGTGGCGATCGAAGGCGGCCGGTCCGCGCCGGGCGATTCGCCCGCGCAGCGCAGATCGCACGCGAGACAGGCGATCCGGCCGCGCCACACATCGATGCACACGTCACAGAACGTGTGGTCGGCGCCGAGCGGATGGATCAGCAGAAAGGTCGGCAGATTCGCGGATGCCGCATGCAGCGTGTGATGAAGATCTGCGCCGGGCCGCGCGGAGAGGCTCATGACGATGCCTCCGCCGATTCCGCCCGCGCGCCGGCGAGGAAATCCATCAGCGCGACATTGAGCGCGGCGCCGCTTTCCATCTGCATCATGTGCGGCGCCCCCGGCAGCACGACCCAGCGCGCCCCGGGGATGGCGCCGGCGAGCTCGCGGGTCGCGGCGAGTGGCGTGGCGGCATCGCATTCACCGGCGACCACGAGCGTCGGCACCCGCACTGCACCGAGCTTCGGCAGCATGTCGTGCAGCGCGATCGCATGCCACGTCGCGGACCAGTTCGACACACGATCGCGCAACAGCCGTTCGCGCACGTGTCCGATGAATGGTCCGCGGCGCCCGTCCGGCGTGAACCAGCGATCCAGCGTCGGTTCGATCACCGCGCTCATGCCGTCACGCTCGGCCGCGCGTCCGCGTTCGCGCAGGATGTCGCACACCTCAGCCGGAAACGTGCCGGTGCAGCCGCACAGCACCAGCGCGGACACCGATTCCGGACCATGCCAGCGTCTGCGCGACCATGCCGCCCAGCGACACGCCCAGCACGACGGCGGGACCCGCGCAACGGCGCGAATCGTCACGTGGACATCGTCGGCCCAGTCCTCCAGCGACGAGCCCGGCGGCGCATTCAGCGATGCGCCGTGGCCGCGTAGATCCATCGACACGACGCGATGCGTGCGGGCCGCGAGCGTGGCGAGCGTGTCCATCGCGGCGTGATCGAGCCCCACCGGATGCAGCAGCACCAGGTCGCGGCCGGCTCCCCGAATGCTGGAATGCAGTTCCATCGCGTCGGCTGGCATGATCAGACCGTGAAGATATGCACGGCGCAAACGCCATGATCGAAGCCGCTGATGCCACCGCCCGTCGCGTGCGTCAGTCCGACCTTCGCGTTTTCGACTTGCCGGCCGCCGCAGCGCCCCTGAAGCTGCCGCACCACTTCGACGACCTGCGCCGCGCCGGTCGCCGCCACCGGATGCCCTTTCGACAGCAGCCCGCCGCTCGGATTGACCGGAATGCGGCCGCCCAGCGAAGTCGCGCCGCTGTCCAGCAATTGCGCCGCCTCGCCGCGTCCGCAGAAGCCGAAGGCCTCGTAGTACATCAGTTCGGCGCTGGTGAACGCATCGTGGACCTCCGCCACGTCGATGTCCTCCGGCCCGATGCCCGCCTCCTCATAGGTATCTTTCGCGCAGCGCACGATGATCTCGGGACTCGCCATGTCGCGGAAGCCGCCTTTGAACACGCCCGACACGACATGCGAGGCCGCCACGTTCACCGGCCGGTCGCTGTACTTGCGCGCCAGATCGCTCACGCACAGGATGATCGCAGCGGCGCCGCCGCCGGTTGGGCAGCACTGGAACAGCGTGAAGGGATCGGCGATCATGCGCGACTCGAGCACTTCCCCGATGGTGGTCTCCTTGCGCAACTGGGCATCCGGGTTCAGGGCGGCGTGGCGGCGCGATTTCACGACGACGTTCGCGAGTTGCTCCTTCGTGAGGCCAAAGTCGTGCATGTAGCGGCGAGCGCGCATTGCGTACAGCGCCGGCATCACGAGGCCGTTGCTGACCTCCCAGTCCTCCTTTTCCAGCGGAATCGTGCCCCCCGTTGAACTTCGTCAGCTTCTCGACGCCCGTCACCATGACGATGTCGTAGCGGCCGCTCGCGATCGCCGTATAGCCGAGACTCAGCGCGGACGAGCCGCTCGAACACGCGTTCTCGACGTTGATGATCGGCAGCCCCGCGATGCCGAGGCGCCCGAAGACGCGCTGGCCGGGCATCGGGCCGCCGAGACCGGTGCCGCAGAAGAGCGCATCGAGGTCGCGCGCATCGATGCCCGCATCAGCAATCGCCTGCTTCACGGCGGGCCAGCCGAGATCGGCGAGGCTCACATCGGGATATTTGCCGAACTTGATCATGCCCGTGCCGATCACTGAGACCTTACGCATCACGAGTTCTCCGCGGAGACAGGGTTGAAGGTGAAGAGCGGCGTGCCGGGCTCGCGTTCGTGCGCGACGACCGCGGACGCGTACAGTGCCACGGGCATGCCGATTTTGAGCGTTTGCGGGTCGCCACCGATATGCGCGAACACCCGGACACCTTCCGGCAGGTCGACATAGCCGATCACATAGGGCGTTACCCAGGGTTTCGGCGCGACATGCACGATCGACCAGCTGTAGAGCGTGCCCTGGCGCGGCAGCGCGACATCGGTCAGCTGCTCCGACTGGCAGCCGGGACAGATCCCGGTCTTGGGGAACAACTGCGTGCCGCACACGTCGCAGCGCTGCCCGACGAGATGCGCACCGGCGCTGTCGAAGCGGAGATAGTCGGCCGACAGGCGCTGATTCGCCTGCGGAACGATGGGTGTCTTGAATTCCATGTCGTCGTCCTCTTTGAACTGTCCTCTGGAGTGATTTTCTGCATCTTCCCGATGGGCCGGGCCACTTACGCAATGACGCCGCGCGCCCTCAGGCTGCCGATTTCATCGGCGGCATACGATAGCTCGCGCAGGATCTCTTCGGTATGCTGACCGAGCAGCGGCGGGCTGCGAAACGTTCCGCACGGTGAACGCGAGAGCTTGATGGGATTGCCGAGCACGTCGATCTCGCCGCCCAGATGGTGCGTCAGCGGATGCACCATGCCGCGATGACGCACGTGCGGATCGGCAAGCGCATCCGCGACCGAATTCACCGGCGCGCATGGCACGCCCTGCTCGTTCAGACGTTGCAGCCATGCGTCGCGCGTGCGGCCGAGAAACGCCCGGGTCAGTAGCGGCTCCAGCGCGTCGCGGTTCGTTGGTGATGAAGCGCGGGTCGGCGGGCAGGTCCGGCAGCTCGAGCACGTCACAGAGCGCCTGCCACATCTTTTCGGTGTTGGCGCAGATCAGCACGTTGTTTCCATCGGCCGCCTCGAACGACGCATAGGTCGGAATGACGCATGACCGCGCCCCTGACGCCCGGGCACGTCGCCCGAGAACAGGTGATAGACGCCCTGATACGACAGCATTGCCACCTGCACGTCGAGCATCGAAATATCGATGAACTGGCCCTTGCCCGACTGCTCGCGCTCCCTGAGCGCCGCGAGGATCCCGATCACCGCATGCAGACCCGCGCAGATGTCGCCAATGGGAATGCCCGCCCGCACCGCGCAGGCGCCGGGCTCGCCGGTCAGACTCATGCCGCCCGACAGCGCCTGCACGATCATGTCGTAGGCCGGCCGCTTCGCGTAAGGGCCGTCCTGCCCATAGCCCGAGATCGAGCAGCACACGATGCGCGGATTGATCTCGGAGAGCGTGGCGAAATCCACGCCCAGCTTCGTTGTGACGCCCGGACGGAAATTGTCCACCACCACGTCGGCGCCTGCCGCGAGCCGGTAGAGAATCTCACGTCCCTCGGCCTGCGCGAGATCGAGCACCATGCCCTTCTTCGAATGGTTCGCGCTCAGGAAATAGAGGCTCTCGCCGTTGTGGAAATGCGGTGGCAGCATGCGCGTCGAGTCGCCGCTCTTCGGTTCGATCTTGATGATCTCCGCCCCGAGATCGGCGAGTTGCTGGGTGCAGAACGGCCCGGCGAGAAACATCGAAAGATCGAGGATGCGCACGCCGTTCAGCGCGGGTGCGGGTTCGTCGTGACGTCGGCTATCGCGGTTTTCGGAAGATGAGGTCATCGCAGCTCTGCTCGTCGGCCTGTGCATCCGGTTTAGGAATCGCCGAAGTGTCGACACTTCGGTTTGTTGGAAGCGATGGTACGCCGTTTTTAGCTCTTGTCAATGATTCTGTCGACACTTAATGAGCCCAGCGATCGGCGCCGAAACTCATGAGAATATGGCTCCAGGCCAATGCGCACGGAGCTGGCGGCGCCTGACGAGGCTGCGCCGACGGATTGATTACCTTGGGAAAACGCGGGGAAGTGTGGACACTTTGCATGACGGTGCGGCGCGGGAACGCGCGGCCGTCATGCAGACCGGAGACTGACATGCCCTGGAAGCGCGGCTTGCGTTTCTCGTTGAAGGCGAGCACGCCTTCAACGCGGTCCTGCGTGGGAATCGTGCGATAGTAGGGCTCGAGTTCGAACCGGTAGCCGGTCGACAAGTCCGACTGCGTGGCCATGTTCAGCGACTTCTTGGCCTGCCGGACCGCGATCGGCGCGTTATCGGCGATACGTCTGGCGACGGCGAGTGTTTCGTCCATCAGTGCGCCGGGCAGGCAAACCTTGTTGACCACGCCCCCATTCGGGCGCCTCCCGCGCCGAGAACGGCTGCCCGGTTAGCGCGATCTCCTTGGCCCGCCGGATGCCACAGGCGCGCGGCAGGTTTTGCGTTCCGCCCGCGCCCGGAATGATGCCGAGCGTCACCTCGGTCAACGCGAACCGCGCAGTCTCGCTTGCGTAGGCGAAATCCACCGCGACCGCCAGCTCGCAGCCGCCGCTGAACGCGGCTCCGTTGATGGCCGCGATGACGGGAATCGGGCATTCCTGCAGGTGACGCATCATCTGTTCGGTAAGCGCGTGCTGGCGTCGCCATGCCTCTTCGGTCATGCCTTTGCGCTCTTTCAGATCGCCGCCCGCGCAGAAGATCTTGTCGCCCGCGCCCGTCAGCACGATGCAGCGCACATCCTCAGGATCGACGTACAGCGATGCCAGCGCATCCACGACCTCCGTGAGCATCTGCGTGTTCAGCGCGTTGCCCGCGCCGGGCTGGTTCAGAACGATAGTCAGGACGTGTGCGTCTTGTTTCAACAGCAGCGTTTCGTATTGTTTCATCGAGCGCCTCCGTGTCAAAGTGTGTACACTTAAACGTCGTTAAAGCACGTATTTACTGAAAAATGCGATAAACGATCTGCCGTGGATACACATCCACGGCAGGCTGTACACACTTGGAATTCGGGAACGGCGGCGCGTCTACTTGTTGAAGCTCTGCTCCAGCACCTTCAGCGCGGTCTGGATGTTGTTGCGGATGATCGCGGAGGCGAGCGTGGGATTGCGATCCTCGAAGGCGCGCATGAGCAGACAGTGGTCTTCGAGCGAACACTTGATGCGTCCCGACTGGGACAGCGATTGATATCGCAAATTGAACGTGGTGAGACCGAGCATGTCGAGCGAGCGCTGCAGCATCGGATTGCGGCAGATTCCCGTCGCCGTCTCGTGGAAAGTCATGTTGGCGAGAAAGTACTGGTGGACGTCGCCGGCTTCGGCGGCCTCGCGCATCGCTTCGAAACCGCTCCGCAACAGCGCGATGTCTTCGTCGCTCGCGCGCTGCGCCACGATTTCGCACACGAGCGCATGCATGGCGGCGCGAATCTCATAGATGTTGCGCAGCTCCTCGATGCTCACCCCGCGCACGCGCGGCCGGCGGCGCGGCAGCACCTCGACGAGACCGTGTTTCTCCAGCAAGGCGAGCGCCTCGCGCACCGGCGTGCGGCTGATGGAGAAGCGCTGTGCGAGATCCACGGAGTTGAGATCGTCGCCGGGCCTGAGACGGCCTTCGATGATGTCGAGGCCCAGTTCGTGGGCGATCGTCACGACGAGCGACTCCGAATCGTTCTCTCCAGTGAGCAGCCGGCGAAGAGTCGCGGCGACCACCGAAACGGCTTGCGACGCACTGCGCCCCGCGTGACGCGGAGCCGGAACGCGATCCGCTTTCGCGGCGGTGCTTTTATCGCTAGACGACTTCATGTTTTTCGGCATTGTCACTCCGCGACGTGGACCCGATCTCAGGGCGCCGATTTTACCCTCATGAAATCGTGTCGCGAAGATGGCGGATGCGAGGCGTCGACGATCGCGGGCATGACGCCATCGAGGTCGCCCCTTCGCTGTACGTGCCTGCAGACGCCGTGCGCGAGAGCTTGCAAAAGCAGGGAAGGTAGAGCACGATGCCGCGTCCACGACTTCCTGACCGAGGAGCAGCCGACATGACCAAACCCGCGCTTTCCGATCGTTATCGCGCCTACATCGCCTGCCTCAATACCGCAGGACTGGGAGAACCTCGGCACGTTCGTTCACGACACGCTGCACTACAACGGGCGGCCGCTCACGCTCGCGGACTATCGCGGGATGCTGGAAAAGGACTTCCGCGAAATCCCGGATCTCTTCTTCGACATTCAACTGCTGATTGCCGACCCGCCTCGCATTGCGAGCCGCCTGCTGTTCGACTGCACGCCGAAGGCCGGCTTCATGGGTCTGAGCATCGACGGCAGACGCGTCGTCTTCAACGAGAACGTCTTCTATGAATTTCGCGAGGGAAAGATCGAGCAGGTCTGGTCGGTGATCGACAAGGCGGCAATCGAAGCCCAGCTTTAGACGACTTCCGTAAAGAACGTCTCCACGATCCCGTCGCGCAGCTCGCCGACCTTGCGATCGCCGGGCTTCCTCGGCCTCGGCAGCGCGACATCCACCACCTCGCCGATACGCCCCGGCCGCGCCTGTATCACGACGATGCGATCCGAAAGCAGCACGGCCTCCTCGACGTCGTGCGTGACGAGCACCATCGTGATGCGCTCGCGCTCCCAGATGCGCTGCAATTCGAGTTGCAGGCGGGCACGCGTGAGCGCATCGAGCGCGCCGAACGGCTCATCGAGCAGAAGCAGCCGCGGCCGATTGACGAGCCCTCTCGCAATCGCGATACGCATGCGCCATGCCGCCCGACAACTGATGCGGATAGTGCCGCTCATAGCCCGTCAGCCCGACGAGCGCCACGTGCTCCGCGACCGCGCGCGCCTTCTCCGCCTTCGACAGCGGCGCATTACGCAGCGCGACGGCCACGTTCTGGGCGACGTCGAGCCACGGAAACAGGCGATGATCCTGAAACAGGATGCCGCGCGACAGATCCGTCTTGACGACACGCTCGCCGTCGAAGTCGATCTCGCCTTCATGATCGGCGTCGAGCCCGACGATGAGACGCAATAGCGTCGATTTCCCGCAACCGCTCGCCCCGACGATGCTCACGAACTCTCCGCGCGCAATCGACAAGTCGATGCGATCGAGCACCGGCGGCGCATCGTCGTCGGTGTATCGCTGCTTGCTCACGTGCCGCAGCGTCAGGCCGCCGTCTTGCTCGATTACCGTCGCCATATCCTCGATTCTCCTCAAGCCGCGCGCGATGCAGCGAACCAGCGCCACTGCACACCGCGCGCGAAGGCATTCAACGCCCACCCCGTCACACCGACCACGATCACGCCGAACACGACGAGATCCATTCGAAACTGCTCGCTGCCGTCGACGAGCGTATTGCCGATCCCGCTGCCCGCCACGAGCAGATATTCCGCGCCGAGCGTCACGAGCCACGAATAGATGAGCGCGAGATAGACGCCCGTGAAGATCGAGGGCAACGCGGCAGGCAGCACGACATAGGCGAGCGCCTGCAGCTTGTCGTAGCGATACGCGCGCGCCACGTCGAGCAGGTGCGGCGGCACGGCGCGAATGCCGTCGCTCGTGTGCATCAACCACGGGCACGAGCGCGGCGAGCGACAGGAACACGACCTTCGCGACATCGCCGAGGCCGAACCACACCGAGATCAGCCGAATCCACGCGAACAGCGACACTTGCTTGAACGTGTTGAAGCTTGGCGCAATCGCCCGATTGGCCAGCTTCGAGATGCCGAGCAGCGCGCCGAGCGCGAGGCCGAGCGTCGTGCCGATCGCGAAGCCCGTCAGCTCGCGCGCAAGCGATGCGGACAACGCACGCAAGAGCGCGCCGCTTCGAACCTGCTCGACCGCAGTATCCCACACTCGCGCGGGCGACACCATGATGCCGTGATCGGCCTGCGCGCCGCGCGCGGCGAACCACCACAGCGCCAGTGCGGCAACGGGCAGCACGACGTCGCGCCACGAGCCCTTGACGGTGCCCGCTTCCCAATCCAACGTGGACATGCCCTTCTCCTCAGTTCGCGCGACCGCGCTGGAGCTTGCACTCGAACGCATTGAGCAGGCGGTCGGCGGCATAGCCGATCGCACCGACGATCAGCACCGCGGCCAGCACCAGATCGAGCTGAAAGAGCTGCCGCCCATACACGATGAGATACCCGAGCCCTTCCAACGATGCGACCAGTTCGACGACGAGCGTCAGCCATGCCTTGGTGAACGCGAGCCGCACGCCGGTGCCGATGACGGGGATCGCCGCGGGCAGCGTCACGCGGGTGATCACCTGCCAGCGCGAATAGCGATACACAGACGCGACTTCCTGCAAAGCGCGCGGCGTGCCGCGAAACCCTTGCAGCTTGGAAAGCGTGACCGGCACGAGCGCGGCATGCCCGATCAGCAGATACTTCAGCGGCTCGCCGATACCGACAACGATCATCAGAAACGGCAGCCAGCCGAGTACCGGCACCTGCACGATCGCGTTGAAGCTCGGCAGCACATACGCCTCTAGCGTGCGCGACAGGCCGAGCAGGCCGCCCAGCAACGCGCCGAGCACCACGCCGCCGCCGAAGCCGACCGCCGCGCGCGTCATGCTCGCGGCGAGATGCATCCACAGCTCGTCGCTCTTCGCGAGCGCGCCGAGCGTCTCGAAGACGAGTGCGGGCGGCGGCAGCACTTGCGCGGAGATCCAGCCGTAGCGCGAACCGAGCACCCACAATACCGCGCAAGCAATGGGCAGAAGCCACGGCAACGCGGTCCATCCAATGGTACGCAGTGCATCACCCGATGAGGACTTGCGGCCACGCAAGCGATCCACGGGCAGCAGGACCCGGGTAAGTGCGTTCGCCATCTGACGTTTTCTCCTTATGCGTTAGGCGATGGGCTTGCCCGACACATCGAAGCGCGGCCAATACCCCTCGAGTTTCAGCGACTTCAACGCCTGATCGAGATACTTCGGCTCGAACCACCCGTTCACGCTGACGGGCTGGCGTATCAGGTTCAGACGCAGCGCGTCATCGGCGACGGATTGATAGCGCGCGACGAGAAATGGATCGATGAGCGGCGAATTGCGGTCCTTCAACGGCTGATTCGCATACTCGGACTGCCACGACTCCCGGGGGGCACGCCGCTCTTCGCCCACAACGCGAACAACGCGCTGCGATTCGCTTCGTCGGATGACCATTGCGCCGCCTGAATGACCGCGGTCACGACCTTCTGCACCGTATCCGGATGCGCACGCTCGAAATCCTCGAGCACGAGCAAATGCGCCTGGCGCGTGAGCTGCAGGCCGCCGTCGCGCGATGCGTAAACGATCTTCGCGAGACCCTGCCGTTGCAGCTTGAAGAGCGAGTAGTCGAGGAACACCGCATCGACGCCCTTCGACGCGAGCGCGGCCTGCGCTGCCGCGATATCGAGATTGATTACGCGCAGATCGCGCTCGGCGAGGCCGTTTTCCTTCAGCACGTTGTCCGCGACGAGTTGCAGGTTCGTGCCGCGAAAGAGGCCGACGCGCTTGCCCCCCCTGAGGTCCTTCACGCCCTTGATGTCCGAATCGGGCGGCACCGCGAGATAGACCCTCGCGCGCACGTTCGACGCCAGCAGCAGATGTGTCTTCAGGCCGTTCGCGCGGCCCAGCACCGAAGGCAGATCGCCCTGATACGCGAAGTCGATCTGCTTGTTCGCGAGCGCCTCGTTTACCGCCGGCCCCGCGCCCTTGAAGAATATCCATTCGACCTTGACGTGTTCGGGCTGCAGCGCATCCTCGACGCGATGCTGCAACTGCGCGGTCGCGGCGGGCAAGCCGCCGAACGTGGGCGGATCACCCGTGCCCTGCTGCGCGACGCCGATGCGCACCACCGCCGGATCGGCAGCATGCGCGGGACCGATGAGTGCGGCAAGAAGCGCTGCCGCGCCGACGAGGAGCTTGAATCGTGGTGTCATCGTGCAAAGAAGAATAATGGACGGCGGGCGAGGAGGAGTCATCGCCCGTGCATGCAGGAAGAAGCGCGTCAGGAGGCGCGCGTTTCCTGCCTGAAGATGCGACTCCTGCGCCCGTCGATGCCCACGGGCACATCGCCGTTCACGGTCGCGCGACGCACGACGCGATGCGCGTCGCCGTAGTCCGCCACCGCGTAATGCTGGGTCGCGCGATTGTCCCAGATCGCGACGTCACCCTGCGTCCAGCGCCAGCGCACGGTGTTCTCGAGACGCGTGACGTGATCGTGAAAGAGTTCGATCAACCGGTCGGAATCGCGCTGCGACAGGCCGATGAACCGATGCACGAAGTGGCCCAGCACGAGGGTGCGCTCGCCCGTCTCGGGATGCACGCGCACGACCGGATGCTCCGTCTCATAGAGCGTCGACGTGAACTGCTTGCGGTATTCGCGCTCCGATTCGGTGTCGGGGACGTTGCGCGTCGCCGCGTAATCGTAGGCGTTCGAATGCAGCGCCCAGAGCTTGTCGGCGAGTTCGCGCAAGAGCTGCGACAGGTTCGCATACGCGGCGGCCGAGTTGGCCCAGACCGTGTCGCCGCCGACGGGCGGAATCACGACGCCGCGCAGGATGGAGATTTTCGGGTAGGCATCGACCAAAGTGACGTCGGTATGCCAGGAGTTCGCGCGCGTGCCGTGCTTCGAATCGAGCTCCAGCAGGCGGCTGCCGCTCGCAACCGAAGGCACCGTCGGATGCGCGACGGTCTCGCCGAAGCGCGCCGCGAACACTTCCTGCGCGGCATCGTCGAGATGCGACGTAAGCGTTCGATCAGTACCATCGAGGGTCGACATTGACCTTTGAAGGCGGCGCTGCTAGCGAATGGAATCGATGTGCGCGGAGGCGGGCAACACAGGAGCGACGTTCCAGGGTAACAGGTCGTCGATGCGGTTTATCGGGTAATCGGCAACGCGCTCGATGACGTAGTGCAGATAGGCTTCGGGATCGATACCATTCAGGCGTGCTGAGCCGATCAGGCTGTACATCGCGGCTGCACGTTCGCCGCCTGTGTCTGCGCCGGCAAACAGATAATTCCGCCTTCCAATTGCGACGCCGCGTAGCGCCCGCTCGGCGATCAGATTGTCGATCTCCGCCTGACCATCACCGCAGTAGTAGACAAGCGCAGGCCAGCGATTCAACGAGTACTGGATCGCCTTGGTGGTGTCCGATTTCGCGGAGAGTGTGAGAATCGTCGCTTCGAACCACCGCTTCATATCCTCAAGCAGCGGCACCGCCTGCGTCTGGCGAACTCGCAGCCGTTCCCCCGGAGGCTTGCCGTGAATGTGTTCCTCTATGCCATAGAGCGCGCCAAAGCGCTCGAGTGCTTCGTTGGTAATCGACGACGGTCGCACAGCGTGCAGATCGTGCAGCTTTCGACGTGCATGTGCCAGGCACGCAGCTTCCCGGATCTGACCACCGGCGTAGAGTTCCGCGTAGCCGGCAAACGCGTCAGCCTGCAGTACGCCCTTGAAGCTGGCAAGGTGTCGCTGCGGATGTTCGCCGCGACGATCCGGTGTATCAGCGAACCAGACTGCTGGAGCCTCAGTCGAACCACTGGGCCAATCATCGCGCACATATAGATCCATTGCAACAGTTTACGACTGTCTGCTGCACGCGGATCATCAGGTAACTGACGTTTACAAAGCGCTGCGCGGGCGTGCTGCCTCGATCGGTTCGCGCCAGTCAAACCCTTCGAGAAGCAGCGCCAGTTGAGCCGTTGTCAGCGCCACAACACCAGTGTCAGCACGTGGCCATGCAAAACGTCCTTTCTCAAGGCGCTTTGCAAACAGACATAGGCCGCCATCGCTCCAGTACAACGCCTTCATAAGGTCACCACGGCGCCCTCTGAAGATAAAAACCTGGCCACCGTACGGATCCTTCTCAAGCACTGTCTGCACCTTCGCTGCAAGCGCATTAAAGCCGGATCACATGTCAGTGACGCCTGCGGCGATCCAGATCCGCGTATTTGCAGGCAGGCCGATCATCAGAGAAGCCGCTCGAGTACCAGGCGCAAGATCGTCGCGTCGGGCGTGCCTTCTATCCGGACGGAAGTATTGCCGTGCTGAAGCTCAATCCTGCCGCTCGTAGTAACTGGAGCGGCCTG
Source organism: Candidatus Paraburkholderia kirkii (assembly GCA_001189345.1). Lineage (GTDB taxonomy): Bacteria > Pseudomonadota > Gammaproteobacteria > Burkholderiales > Burkholderiaceae > Caballeronia > Caballeronia kirkii_B. Next base: position 190,208 of record LFKV01000015.1, on the reverse strand, counting down.
CACAACTTCGTCGAATCCGGCAGATGGTCAGTTGCCCGATCGGGCTGAACATCGACAACAACAGGCAACATGGCCTGCGTCTGAGCATCTTCGACCAGCAGGCCCTGCGCGTACAGTTTGCGCCACGCCCATACCTGGTTGGCATTGACGTTATTGTCGCGGGCGACCCGAGCGACCGAGGCTCCTGGTTCAAATGTCTGCTCGACGACCGTTCGTTTCCATTCCAACGGATGCCGCCGGTTCTGGCGCTTGGCCGGCAATTCGACTGTCTGAGACACTGTGTCCATTCTCCGCAGTTCGTGGACACTGTCGGTCAATCGCGTCCGTTGCGGCTGATGATTGCATCTTCTACCTAGAGCGAGACAACGGTACAGATCGAGCGCTTACGCGGCGGCGAACGCAATGGTCATCGCCGCGAGCACCGCGTAGCCTTGCCGCCTGTCGCCGACCATGCGGCCGAACACCACGCACAATGCCGCCGGAACGATCAGCATGGCGAGCATCTGCATGAAGTTGGCGAACGGCGTCGGGTTCTCGTACGGATGCGCCGAGTTGGCGTTGAAGAAACCGCCGCCGTTGGTGCCGAGCATCTTGATCGCTTCCTGCGAGGCGACCGGGCCCATCGGCAGCGTCTGCTTGTCGGCCTTCACGTCCTGCATCACGGGATTACCCTTGGCGTCCTTGACGGCGTTGCCCTGCGCATCGGTCTTCGGCGCCTGATACGTCGTGACCTGCAGCGTCGACACACCTGATAGGTCTTGAAGTTCTGGATCGCGCCCTGGCTCACGAAAACCAGTGCGAACACGACGGCGAGCGGCATCAGCACGTAAAGCGTCGAGCGGGTGAGATCGACCCAGAAGTTGCCGATGGTTTGTGCGCTATGCCGCTTGAAGCCGCGAATCAGCGCCACGACGACCGCGATGCCCGTGGCCGCCGAGAGGAAGTTCTGCACAGTGAGGCCGAGCATCTGCGCGAGATAGCCAAGCGTGCTTTCGCCGCCGTAGTCCTGCCAGTTGGTGTTGGTCACGAAGCTGACGGCCGTGTTGAAGGCCGCATCCGGGGACGCCCGCCATGCCCTGCGGATTGGCGAGCAGCATGCCCTGCAGACGCAGCAGCGCGTACAGCGCGAGCGCGCCGAGAACATTGAAGAGCAGCACGGCGAGCGCATAGTGCTTCCATGACATTTCGGCATCGGGATCGACACCGGCGATGCGATAGAGCATGGATTCGACCGGCCGCCCGATCCTTCGCACGACGACCGAGCTGCCGTCGAGCACGTTGCTCATGTAGCGCCCGAGCGGAATCGCGAGCGCGATCAGCACAGCGATGAAAAGCGCCGTCTGCATCGACGTATTGGCGTTCATTCGAGATCCTCCGCACACAGGAGCGCGTACACGAGGTACACGAGAAGCAGCAGCGTGGAAGCCGCCGCGAGCCACATCATCCAGCCGTTAATGAGCGGCCTCCCGACGCGTGGCGGCGCAGACGCTCGTGAGCGCCACGCAAAGCGTCCAGAAAAGGACGATGCCGGCGAGGTAAAGCAGGTCCATTTTGGTGTTCTCCCCTTGTACGGTTCAGGACAAGCTGGAGATTAGGGAAACGCGCGTAAAGGGCACGACAAGACTGGCAGGCCGCATATAAAAATCGCGTAAACGGTGACGGGCTGCGGGCGACGTCTTCGTCGCGCCCAGCCCGTCATGAGCCGGTTCCGGGGCGGCTACAGGTAATCCGAGATCCTGTGCAGGTTCCCGTAAAAGGAATGGGCGCCCGTATGCGTCACCTGAATCCACGTGCAACCCCACACCTGCGCGCCGCTCGCGTTCACGAGCGAGCAAAAGAAATAGTCCTCGCCCTGTGTTCGTCCGTCGATCGTCGTCTGGCGGAAGAATTCGTAGATCGGGTGCCTCACGGCCTGCCCGTTCACCTCGGTGCCGGGATTGATCTGCGGCACGCGCCCGCCCTCGACCAGCTTCATCAGGCAATCGCGCGAAATCATCATGAGGCCGGTCGGGATGGCGGCCATGGGTATCGGTTCGGACCGACCGTCACACGGGAGCGTCGCCCGGCAGCGCGAACATGTCGCGGTAATCCGCGGCGATGTCGGGCAGCGTCGCCGGATCGATGTCGGGATGATTCAGCACGGCCTGCTTGATGCGTGCCCAATCGTCAGCGCGACGGGGATACAGCGCGCCGATGACATCGCGATCGCGGTAATCGAACATCCGCGCGAGCTCGCCCGCGTGGAAGCCCATGTCGTCGTCGACGAACAGCAGGTGCGTGCACGGCGTCTCCCACAGGAAGCGGTTTGCCAGCGTGTTGCGGGCGAGGTCGATCAAGGTGACGTTGGCAAGCGGCAGGAAGCGAAAGTCGATGCCCTTGCCGAGACAGTGATGCTGCAGCTCCAGAACGCTGCCGACGTAATCCATGCAGAAGGAGCCGGATCGCGTGGGCGTGGCGACCGCGAGAGAGAATGGCGACGTCATGTTCGTCACCTCCTTGTCGATGACTTGATTGGCATTGCAAAAATACGTTGCGCGGACGCCGTCGCGCTTATGGGTATCATGCTGGATCATCGTCGAAAGCGGACGATAACCAAACTAACACTTCGTCCACGCAATGAAAATCGCCACCTGGAACGTCAATTCCCTCAAAGTCCGACAGCAGCACGCCATCGACTGGCTCGCGCTTTCCGGCGTCGACGTCCTGTGCCTGCAGGAACTGAAGCTCCCCGACGAGAAGTTTCCGCGCGCGGAACTCGCAGCCGCGGGCTACAGGAGCTGGTTCGCGGGACAGAAGACGTACAACGGCGTCGGCATTCTGGTGCGCGCCGATGCGGGCTTCGAAGTCGACGAAATCAGCGTCGTGCGCAACATTCCCGGCTTCGAGGACTTGCAGCAGCGCGTGATCGCCGCAACGGTGAACGGCGTGCGGATTATCTCAGCGTACTTCCCGAACGGACAGGCGCCCGGCTCGGAGAAATTCGCCTACAAGATGCGCTGGCTGGATGCGCTGCGCGAATGGCTGCGCGAGGACATGGCGCGTCGCCCGAAGCTCGCGCTGCTGGGCGATTACAACATCGCGCCGGAAGACCGCGACGTGCATGACCCGAAAGCGTGGGAGGGGCAGAACCTCGTGTCGCCCGAAGAGCGCGCGCACTTCAGCCGGCTGATCGAGCTCGGCCTGACCGATGCCTTCCGCAAGTTCGAGCAGCCCGAGAAGCTCTACACATGGTGGGACTACCGGATGATGGCGTTCCGCCGCAACGCGGGATTGCGCATCGACCATATCCTGCTGTCGGCGGAACTGGCGGCGCGCTGCACGTCGTGCGAAGTGGACAAGGTGCCGCGCAAATGGGATCAGCCGTCCGACCACGCGCCGGTCATCGCGACGCTCGGCTGAACGCGGTTCGAACGGAAGTCACGCGTCCAGGTGCAGTTCCTGGATCTTGCGCGTGATCGTATTGCGGCCGATGCCCAGACGCTCCGCCGCTTCCACCTTGCGCCCGCGCGTGAAATCGAGCGCCTCGCGGATCACTGCGGCTTCGAAGCGGCGCGCGAGCTCGTCCATGACGTCGGCGGAATTCTCCCCCAGCAGACGCGCGACTTCCGTGCGCAAGCCGTTCTCCCATACGCTCGCGGAAACGCCCAATACCGTGGTGGCGGCCGGCGCAGCCGCCGCGCCCGTGCCGTTCTGCGCGAGCGGCGCCGCGGCCACCGCGCCGTCGGTCGACACCGCGATGGCCTCCGGCGTCGCGTCCTGGCGCGGCGTAAGATCGGGCGGCAGATCCTTCCGCTCGATCACCTGCGCGGGCGCCATCACCGTGAGCCAGTTGCACAGGTTCTCCAGCTGACGCACGTTGCCGGGAAACGGCAGCGACGCGAGATAGGCGAGCGCATCGTCCGACACGCGCTTAGGCTCCACGCCGAGATCGCGCGCGCTCTTCTGCAGGAAATGGCGCGTAAGCAGCGGAATGTCCTCGCTGCGCTCGCGCAACGCCGGCAGACGCAGACGGATCACGTTCAGGCGGTGATACAGGTCCTCGCGGAACAGGCCCTGCCGCACGCGCGACTCGAGATTCTGATGCGTCGCCGCGATCACCCGCACGTTGGCCTTCAGCGGATTGTGGCCGCCCACGCGATAGAACTGCACGTCGGACAGCACGCGCAACAGGCGCGTCTGCAGGTCGAACGGCATGTCGCCGATTTCATCGAGAAAGAGCGTGCCGTTCTCGGCCTGCTCGAAGCGGCCCTGGCGCATTGCCTGCGCGCCGGTGAACGCGCCGCGCTCGTGGCCGAACAATTCGGATTCCAGTAGATCCTTCGGAATCGCCGCCGTATTCAGCGCGATGAACGGTCCGTTCGCGCGCGGGCTATGTCGGTGCAAAGCGCGCGCAATAAGCTCCTTTCCGGTACCTGATTCGCCCGTGATGAGCACGGTCGCCGCCGAATGGGACAAACGGCCGATGGCGCGGAACATGTCCTGCATCGCCGGCGCCTGCCCGAGCATCTCGGGCGTTTCCGTCACGCGCTCGTCATACGCGGCTTCGCCGCGCATGCTTTCGTCCACCGCGCGGCGGATCAGCTCGACGGCCTTGTCCACGTCGAAAGGCTTGGCGAGATATTCGAACGCACCGCCCTGGAACGCGGCCACCGCGCTGTCGAGATCGGAAAACGCCGTCATTATGATGACCGGCAGTCCCGGCAGGCGGTCGCGCACGGTCTGCAACAGTTCGAGCCCGGAGCCGCCCGGCATGCGGATGTCCGAGACGAGCACCCGCGGGCTTTCTCCGTCGAGCGCGGCGAGCGCATCGCGCACGCCCGAGAAGCTGCGCGTCGTGAAATTCTCTCGTGCGAGCGCCTTTTCCAGCACCCAGCGGATGGATTGGTCGTCGTCTACTATCCAGATCGGCTTCATATCGTTCGGCGAGAAGTCTTCGTATGGTTCGGTGTGAGCCCCGTCGAAACGGTCAGGCTTCAAAGCTTGATGCGGACGCGGCCCATGTTGACGGCGGCCTGTGACGTTCGTGGCGTGATGTCGGTGATCAAACGGTTCAGTTCTCAAATGGCAACAGAATGGCGAACTCGGTGCAGCCCGGCCTGCTCTCCACTTCGATCAAGCCATCGTGCTGATGCACGAACGATTGCGCGAGCGTGAGGCCGAGACCGCTGCCGTCTTCCCGGCCCGACACGAGCGGAAAGAAGATCCGGTCGCGGATCTCGCTCGGGATTCCGGGACCGTTGTCAGTGGTACGCAAGTCCAATGCCAGTTTGTGCAGCTTCTTGCCGATCGTCACCTTGCGCGCGATGCGCGTGCGCAGCTCGATCTTCGCATAGCCTTGTGAAATGCGCTCCTTGAGCGCCTCGGCCGCGTTGCGCACGATGTTCAGCAGCGCCTGGATCAGCTGCTCCTTGTCGCCGCGCAGGTCCGGCACGCTCACGTCGTAGTCGCGCTCGATCGTGAGGCCGCGCGGAAATTCCGCGAGGATCACGGCGCGCACGCGCTCGCACACTTCGTGGATGTTCACGTCGCCGACGATATGCAGATGCCGGTGCGGCTCCAGCAATCTGTCGACCAGCGTCTGCAGCCGATCCGACTCCTTGATGATGACCTGCGTGTACTCGCGCAGCTCGTCGCGTTCGAGCGCGCCGAGCTCGAATTCGAGCAGCTGCGCCGCGCCGCGGATGCCGCCGAGCGGATTCTTGATCTCGTGCGCGAGATTGCGGATCAGCTGCTTGTTGACCGCCGTGAGATCGTGGATACGCTCTTCCCTGTCGGTGCGCAGGTGGCGCTCGTTCTCGAAGAGTTCGAGCAGCACGTAGTCGGTAGCGGCCTCCAGATAGCCGACGATCGCATGTACGTGCACCGGCTCGCGGCCGAGGCGCTCTAGCACGGCCGCGAGCCGCGTCGCGTTGAAGCGGTTCTCCGCGATCGATGCGATCGTGGCCGCGAGCTCTTCCGCGTTGGCGAAGAGCTCTGCCCAGTTCATCTGCGTCAGCTGCTTGCGCGACATCTCCAGCATCGCTTCGGCCGAAGGATTCGCGTACGCGATCTTGAGACTGCGCATGTCCAGAACCAGCACGTTCGTGGGCAGCGCCTCGAATCCCGGCAGAAGACCGCTTGCCGCGAGCTGGGCGTCGTCGGAGAGGGCGTCGGCGTGGCCCTTGCGCGCCTTGATCAGATTCTTGAGCACCATCGTGCAATGAATGAGGTCGTTCGTGACACCGATCTTCTTCTCGATTCGGGAAACCGCGCCTGCCCTGCGCGCTTCGTCGAATTGCTTTCGAGGCAACGCGCTGGCGTCATGCTTACAGCGAGTAGTACATCTCGAATTCGATCGGATGTACCGCCTGACGATAACGCTGCAGCTCGTTCGTCTTCAATTCGATGTAGGCGTCGAGCATCGAGTCCGTGAACACGCCGCCGCGCGTCAGGAACTCGCGATCCGCGTCGAGCGCGTCGAGGGCCTGGTCGAGGCCCGCGCACACGGTCAGGATCTTCGCGTCTTCTTCCGGCGGCAAGTCATACAGATTCTTGTCCGCGGCTTCGCCCGGATGAATCTTGTTCTGCACGCCGTCGAGACCCGCCATCATCAGCGCGGAGAAGCACAGGTACGGATTCGCGAGCGGATCCGGGAAGCGCGTTTCGATGCGGCGGCCCTTCGGATTCGACACGTGCGGAATACGGATCGAGGCCGAACGGTTGCGCGCCGAGTAAGCCAGCTTCACGGGCGCTTCGAAGTGCGGCACGAGGCGCTTGTACGAGTTCGTGCCCGGGTTTGTGATCGCGTTCAGCGCGCGCGCATGCTTGATGATGCCGCCGATGTAGAACAGCGCGAATTCCGACAGGCCGGCGTAGCCGTTGCCCGCGAACAGGTTCTGGCCGTCCTTCCAGATCGACTGGTGCACGTGCATGCCCGAACCGTTGTCGCCGACGACCGGCTTCGGCATGAAGGTCGCCGTCTTGCCATACGTGTGCGCCACGTTATGGATGATGTACTTCATCTGCTGCAGCCAGTCGGCGCGCTGAACCAGCGTCGAGAACTTGGTGCCGATTTCGTTCTGGCCCTGGCCCGCCACTTCGTGGTGATGCACTTCGGCCGGAATGCCGATCTGTTCGAGCAGCAGACACATTTCCGAACGGATGTCCTGGAACGTGTCGACCGGCGCGACCGGGAAGTAGCCGCCCTTCGTGCCCGGACGGTGGCCGGTGTTGCCGCCTTCGAATTCCTTGCCCGACGACCACGGCGCTTCTTCCGAGCCGATCTTCACGAACGTGCCCGACTGATCCGTGTTCCACTGCACCGAGTCGAAAATGAAGAATTCCGGCTCTGGACCGAAGTAGGCGGTGTCGCCCAGGCCCGAGCTCTTGAGATAGGCTTCGGCGCGCTTCGAGAGCGAGCGCGGGTCGCGCTCGTAGCCCTTGCCGTCGGCGGGCTCGACCACGTCGCAGGTCAGCACGAGCGTCGACTCTTCGTAGAACGGGTCGATGAAGGCGGTGTCCGCGTCCGGGACGAGCAGCATGTCCGACGCTTCGATGCCCTTCCAGCCGGCGATGGACGAACCGTCGAAAGCGTGGCCGCTTTCAAATTTGTCTTCGTCGAATGCCGAAACCGGCACGGAAACGTGTTGTTCTTTGCCGCGCGTATCGGTGAAACGGAAGTCGACGAACTTGACGTCCTCGTCCCTGACGAGTTGCATGATGTCGGCCACGGATTTACTCATTACCTATCTCCTGATTAACAAAAGTCGGCGAATCGCTTCGCCGCCTCGACCAATTCCGTACATCACTACTAATCGAGGATCAGAAGGCAGCTTCCGTGCCAAGCGCACCAACTTTGCGCCAAGCGCTTGAAGCAGCGCGCGTTTGGGTGAAACGACTTCGCTACTGCGAGGCGCGATCCAGGCAGTCGCCTTCGCATTTTGCACCTTTTAGGTGCATAAATTCATGGCCGATCCGACCGAGGCATCGATCTGGTGCATTCGCGCGAATTTGCACCAGTCCGATGCATCCGCCGTGACGAAGGCGAAGGTTTCGGTTCGTCCGCGCCACGCTAGAATGATCCTTTGCGCTTTCCGGAGACAATGCGCCATGAGCACGCTGGAACAACTTTATGGCCAGGCCGAACGCCGCGCCGCCGAAAACAACCTGACCTATGCCGGCGCCCTCTCGCCCGCCGAAGCGTTCGAACTGCTGCAACTCGATCCGCGCGCGCGCCTCATCGACGTCCGCACTCGCGCGGAACTCGACTGGGTGGGCCGCCCGGCGATCGATGGCGCGCAGTACGCGCATATCGAGTGGATCCGCTATCCCGGTTCAGTGCCGAACGCTGAGTTTATCGAACAATTGCGACAGGTCGCCACTCCCGATACGCCGGTGATTTTCTTGTGCCGCAGCGCGACTCGCTCGAAGCTGGCCGCGGTCGCGGCGCAGAAGGAAGGCTATGCGAAGGCCTACGATCTGCTGGAAGGATTCGAAGGCGACAAGGACGGACAGGGGCATCGGAAAACCGTCGCGGGGTGGTGCTTCCGCGGGTTGCCCTGGATCAGGGACTGAGCGGCTCGCTCAGTCCGGCGCGTCGAGCAATCCGCGCACGCGCCTGACCCTTTCCTCGTCGACGGGCGCGAGCATCTTCCCGTCCACGCGCACGCCCGAGCCGAAATGCACCGCGCGAACACCCGTCGATGCGACGAACGACGCGAGCGCATCCACGGTGAGCCCCGCGCCCGCCAGCACCGTGCAGCGCGTTCCCACGGCCCTTTCCACCAGCCTCGCGATCGTCGCTTCGGCTTGCAGCACCGATGGCTTGCCGCCGGACGTCAGCACGTTCGTCACCGCATCGAATTGCAGCAAGGTCTCGAACGCGGAGAAAAGATCGCGCGTCATCGAACGCGCGGTGGAACGTGAGCGGCAAGCCGTCCGCTGCCTCGATCACGCGCACGAGGCCGTCCGTATCCACTTCTCCATCGGCGCGCAGCATGCCCACCACGATCACGTTCGCGCCGGTCCCGGCGATCGCGCGCACGTCGCGCGTGATGACCGCGTAGTCGTCGGCATCGCAGACGAACGAGCGGCTGTGCAGCCGCACGATCACGTTCACCGGAATTGCCGACCGCTGCCACCACCGATTCGATCAGCCCGATGCTCGGCGTCAGCCCGCCCTCGCCCATCGCGGTGACGAGCTCCAGCCGGTCGGCGCCGCCCCGCTCCGCGGCGCGCGCGTCGGCGACGGCCGTCGCAATGACTTCCAGCAACCTCACTTCGCTTCGTCCGGCGGCACTTCCACCACCTCGCCGCCCAGCGCGATCATGCCTTCACGCAGCACGTCGAACGCGGCGTTGGCCGTCTCGGGACCATTGCGTCATTGAATTGGCACTGGTCGAATCCGGCGCGAAGGATCGTCATATTTCCACTTGATCGGTTTCGGGTTCTTGTTGTGTTCGCGGATGTATCGGCATCAGTTTGCGATCCCAATCCTTCACCGAAGTGAAGATGCCGCGAGCGATCACTTCACGCTGAATGCGCGAGAACCAGTTCTCCACCTGGTTGAGCCACGACGAGTAGGTCGGCGTGAAGTGCAGGTGCACGTTGCGCTGCGCATCAAGGAAGTCGGCAACCCGCTGCGTCTTATGGCTGCTGACGTTGTCGCAGATCGCGTGGATTTCCCGGCGTTTGGGCTGGCTGGCGACGACGTCGGTCAGGAAGGCCACGAACTGCTCGCTGGTGTGGCGCGCCACCGTCTTGCCCAGCACCTCGCCGGTGGCAGTATTGAACGCCGCGAACAGGCTGAGCGTGCCGTTGCGCTTGTACTCGAAGCCGTGACTCTCGGCGCGCCCGGGCGACAGCGGCAGCATACGGTCCTTGCGATCGAGTGCCTGGATCGCGGTCTTCTCGTCCACGCAGAACACCGCTGCGTGCGCCGGCGGGTTCAGGTACAGCCCGATCACGTCGGCTGCCTTGGTCTCGAAGTCCGGGTCGTTGGAGACCATGTGCCGCTCCAACTGCTGCGGCTTGATGCCGTGCTTGCGCCAGATGCGCTGCACGGCCGAGACCGATACGTCGCCGAGTTCTGCTGCGAGCTTGTAGCTACTCCAGTGTGTCGAACCGTCGGCGGGTTTGTGCTTGAGGGTGCACTTGAGCACCCGCGCTTCCAGTTTGGCCGGTGGCTGCGTAGGCGCCCGCCCGCGGTGCCGGGCGTACATGCCGGCTAGTCGCTCGCTGAGGAAGCGCCCCGACCAGCGTGCGATGAAGCGCGAATCGCAACCCAGTGTGCGCATGATACTGTCGCGCGATTCGCCGTCCTCGAGCATCAGGATCAACTTTGCGCGTCGCACGTCCGCCGCACGCACCGTTCGGCTGCGCGCCGCCGACAACAGTTGCTCACGTTCGATATCTGTCAGGTTCATTTTGACCCATGACCTGTATCTGAACACAGACAGGGTGCTAATTCAATAACGCAATGGACTAGCGCGTGTGGTCGTCGGGTGTGGCGCCGATGCCGCCCGTCGAGAACACGATGTCGCCCGACGCGAAGGTGCGCGCGAGCGTCGCGGTGATGCGCGCGGAATCGTCGCCGACGTATTCGGCCCAGTCGAGCGACAGGCCGCGCGCGCCCAGCAGTTCGATGATCTTCGGCAGATGCTTGTCGGTGCGGCGGCCGGACAGGATCTCGTCGCCGATGATGATGACGCCAATGCCCATGAATGCCCCCTTTCTTGTTCGGCGGCGCGGATCAGGATTCGACCGTGATCGCCGGATAGTGCGGCTCGCTCGCGCGCATGCGCTCGAGCGCATGCAGACAGTAATGCGCGAACCAGAGCGCGGAAAACACGAGGATGAACGCATACGCCCAGATCGTCACGACGGCGACGACCGGAAAAAGCGGCAGCAGCCAGACGGACCATGCCCAGAGCATCGTCGGCACGGAGCTCAGGAGGCCGCTCGCGATGCCGATCGCAAGCAACGGCCAGCGCGAATCGCGCACGATCGCGCGGCGTTCGTCGGCGCTCGCGTGCAGCGCGAGCGCGTCGTAAGTCATTACGCGGTAGGTGAGTCAGCCCCACAGCAGCGGCGGCACGAGCGCGAAGAACGGCGGAATCAGCCACAGGGGCAGCATGACGACCAGCAGCACGAGACACACCACCGTCGTCACGACCGAATGCCCGAGACTACCGTACCACGAGCCGCCGTGCCGCTCTTCCAGCGACGCATAATGCCCCTTCGGCCGGCGCGTGAGCAATTTGACGACGCCCGGCATCGAGAGCGTCGCGATGAGCAGGAGCACGGTCACGACGATCAGCGGAATCGTCATGATGACGACCAGAAACGGCGCGATCACCGCATGCAGCGACGAGAAGCCGACCGCGTCGAAGAGACGGTACATGGCGAACGTAAGCGCCCAGCCGTCGAGCCAGCTGCTCGCGGCGCCGGTGAGCGTCTGCCAGAAGAACCAGAGGAGCGCGCCCCATGCCACGGTGGCGACGCCGAACGGCATCAGCGTCAACCAGAGCATGCGCGGATGAAAGACGTTCGCAACGGCGCGCACGAACGAACGCAACAAGTCATTCATGCGTGATTCGTCGAAGAAGGAAGAGGAACCGACAGGATAAACCAGCGCCGCCCGCGGGCGCCGGTCTCGCGGAAAAGCTCAGACGGCCGCCGAGTTATCCGAGGCGGAGGCGCCCGCGCGGCGCGCGGACAGGCACGCGGCGATGCGCTTGAACGCGAGCCAGTGCTGCTCGAAGAAGCCGTCGCCGTAATGGACGGGCGCCACGCCCGGTGCGCCGAGCTGGTCGCGGATGCCGGTCAGCTCGACGGCGCGCTCGAACGACGCCGAGTGGAACAGGATGTCCCAGAAGGAAAACAGCACGCCGAAGTTGCAGCCGGACGTCGTGCCTTCGTGACCGAAGCCGATCGCATGATGGCGGCGATGGAACGCCGGACTCACGACGATCCGCTCGCCGAGCCAGCCGTAGTGCAGGCGGATGTTCGCGTGCTGCACGCTCTGCATGAAATTGGTGATGGCGACGAGCACGACGAACTGCGACGGCTCCACGCCGATCACGAGCGCCACGCACGCGAAAAAGCTCGCCTGCAGGATGTCGTCGAGCAGATGGTTGCGGTCGTCCGTCCACAGGGACATCTTCTGCTGGCTGTGATGCACCGCGTGCAATTCCCACCAGATGCCGAAGCGATGCTCCAGGCGGTGATACCAGTAGCCCGCGAAATCGAGAATCAGCAGATAGATGACGAAGGTGACGAGCGGCTGCGTGGTGACGCCCGGCCACAGGTTGTCGATCTCGAGATTCGGCACGTTGTGGATGCGCAGCCAGCTTTGCAGCGAATCGAAGAGCGGCTGGAACGTGAAGAAGAAAAACAGATTGAGGATGCCGAGCTTGACGATCCACGTGTAGAGCACGTCCACCCGCACGCCCTTCCTGTCCTTCCATTCTTCCGCGGGGCGAAGCGCTTCGAGCGGGCGCAGGACGGCGTACATCGCGAGGACTTCCAGCACGCCGACGATCACCCAGTAGAGCGCGTCGTAGGTGCCCTCGTCGTAGTCCATCATACCGGTCTTGAACAGCAACGGCTGGACCACGTCGATGTACAGCAGCGTCTGCAGCGACGAAACGAAACTGTCGAGAACCGAGAGAATGGAATGAAACATGATGCTCCGTGGTACTCCGGGTACCTTGAACCGGCGGCCCGCCCGAGCGCGGACCCGATTCAATCGTAGTATGGGCGCCCGCGAGCGCCCTATTGCCCTGCGTCCGGCGCGTGGATCAGGCGCCGTTCGGCGCCGTGACCGGCGCGCGGTTGTAGAAGTAGATGCCGTGCGGCGAGCGGCCGACCTTGATGGTCTGGATCAGCTTACGATCCGCAAGGTCGATCACGCCGACGTGCCTCGCGAAGCGGAACGTCACCCACAGATACTTCTTGTCGGCGGAAAGTTCCATGTCGTCGGGGCCCGGCAGGAGACCGGTGATGTCGCCGACGTTCGTGAGCGTGTCCTCGTCGATGATGCTGATCGTGTTCGCCACGCGGTTCGACACGGTCACGTGCCTGCCGTCCACGAGCGAACGGAAGTTGTGCGCGCCCTTGCCCGTCGTGATCGTCTTGACGACCTTCTGGTTACGCCAGTCGACCACGGCCACGTAATCGGCGCCGGTCATGCCGACGAGCAGGTACTTGTCGCCCGGCGTGAGCCAGACGCCCGCCGGCACCTTGCCGACCTTCATCTTCCATTTCACCGTCTGCGTCGGCAGGTCGATCGCGGCGATTTCGCCCGACACCTGCAGCGAGATGAAGGCGGTCGAACTGTCGTTGGTGAATGCGATGTGGCTCGGCATCGTCGCGAGCGGCAGGCGCTTCGCGATGGAGAGATTCTTGCCGTCGTAGTGGTAGATATCAAGGCGGTCGAGACGCAGGCCCGTCGACACGAACCACTTCTTGTCCGGCGAGAAGCCGATCTGGTACGGATCCTCGATGTCCTGCACCCAGCGCTGGAATGCGCCGGTTTTAGGATCGACGAACATCAGGTTATTCGACACCGAATTCGCGACGATCAGCGACGAGCTGTCGGGCGTCGGCATCAGATGGTGCGGCTCCTTGCCCGTCGGCACGGTGCCTATGACCTGGCGCGTGTTCTCGTCGATCAGGCTCAGCGTGGCTTCCGCCGAATTGAGCACGATGACGTTGTTGGCGAATGCTGCGGTGGCGATGAGGGCGGCGCCGATAGCGAGCGCGGCGCGTGCGGCGGCCGCACGGAAGCCGCCGGAATGGCGGCTGGAACGGAAAATATTGCGCATAAAAAGTTGGCTTCGGAGGGCAGGCGTCATTGTAGAACGTTTGCCCCGTACAATGGGTTGACCCGACGCGGCTTTTTGCGCAATACACTGCGTCGGCGCAAGAAATGACGGGAATCCGGCGCGGACCGATGCCGCGCCCGAACTCAGCGCTGCATCGATTCCCAGACTTTGTGGAGGCGCTTCACCGAGACCGGCATCGGCGTGCGCAATTCCTGGGCGAAAAAGCGACACGCGCAGCTCCTCCAGCAACCACCGATACTCGGCGAGCCGCGCATCCGCGACGCCGCCGCGCTGCGACAGCGCGCGCTGATAGTGCTGCGCGAGTGGCTGCAGCTCGGCGAGCAGACGCGCGTCGCGGGCCGGATCGGCCTTGAGCTTGTCGATTCGCAGCCCGATCCCCTTCAGATAGCGCGGGAAGTGCGCGAGCTGCGCGTAGGGCGTGTCGATCACGAAGCGCTTTCCGATCAGCGCGCCGAGTTGCGCCTGCATGTCGGCGTAGGCCGAAGTGAAGGATTTCGCCTGCACGAGCTTTTTCGCGAGCGCGGCGTATTCCGTCAGGATCGCGCCGACGAGCCGCGCGATTTCCTGCGCGAGCAACGTGAGACGCCCTTTGGCCGCGTCGCGGCGGGCGTGAAAGCTGGCGTCGTCGTCGGGAAGCGGATCTTGCAGGCACGCGCGGTCCAGCGCCGTCTCGACGATCTGATCGCGCAGCTCGTCCGCCGTGCCGAGCGCCATGTATTGCATCGACATTTCGCGCACGCCCGGCAGATTCTTCTCCAGGTAGCGGATCGGCTCGCGCAGCTGCAGCGCGAACAGCCGACGCAAACCGGCGCGATGGATACGCGCCGCTTCCTCGGACGAATCGAACACTTCGACGTCGCAGTGCGTGCCGCGATCGACCAGCGCCGGATAGCCGAAGAGCGTCTGCCCACGCCAGTGGATTTCCAGCAACTCCGGCAGCTTGCCGAAGTTCCAGGTCGTGAGGTTTTCGTAGAGCGCGGTGCTTTCGCACGCTTGCGGCGTCTGCGGCGCGGGCTGCGCGCCCGTTTCGCCCGATAGGGCGTCGAACGCCGCCGTCGCCGTCAGCTTCTGAAACTGCTGCTGCGCCTGGCCGCCCAGTTCCGCGCGCAGTTGCGCGAGATTGCGCCCCATTGCGAGCTGACGGCCGTGCTCGTCGATCACCTTGAAGTTCATGAACAAGTGCGCGGGCAGCGTTTCCAGCTTGAAATCCGCGCTCTTCACGGCGATCTGCGTCTCCCCGCGGATATCCGCGATCAACGAATCGACGAGCGCGCCCGCGCCGAACTTCGGACCCGCGTGACGCCCGGCGAAACCCGCCGCGTACTCCGGCAGCGGCACGACATGACGCCGCAGCTTCTGCGGCAGCGACTTCAGCAGCAGTTGCGCCTTCTCCTTGATCATGCCCGGCACGAGCCATTCGACGCGGCGCGCATCGACCTGATTCAGCCCGTAGAGCGGCACCGCGAGCGTGACGCCGTCGCGTGGCGAGCCCGGCTCGAAGTGGTACGTGAGCGACATCTCGATGCCCGACATCGTCATGCGCTTCGGGAACAGATCGGTCGTGACGCCGGCGGCTTCGTGACGCATCAGATCGTCGCGCGAGAGGAACAGCAGCTTCTCGTTGCCCGACTTTTCTTCTGCTCGTCGCGATACCAGCGCTCGAACGCCGCGCCCGTCCACATGCCTTCGGGAATCAGCGAATCGTAGAAGCCGTAGATCAGTTCGTCGTCGACGAGCACGTCCTGGCGGCGCGACTTGTGCTCCAGCTGCTCGATGTCGGCGATCAGCTTGCAGTTGTGCGCGAAGAACGGTGCGCGAAGAACGGCAGGCGCGTTTCGAACTCGCCTTCGACCAGCGCGCCGCGGATGAACAGTTCGCGCGCGTATTTCGGGTCCTGCTGGCCGAAGCTCACGCGACGGCGCGCGTAGACCGTCAGGCCGTACAGGGTCGCGCGCTCGAACGCGACGACCTGCGCGGCCTTCTTTTCCCAATGCGCGTCGGACAGCGACTTCTTCAGCAGATGCCCGCCCACGGTTTCGAGCCATTCCGGCTCGATCTTCGCGATGGTGCGCGCGTACAGTCGGCTCGTCTCGACGAGTTCGCCCGCCATCACCCAGCGCCCCGCTTTCTTCAAGAGCGCCGAGCCCGGCCACAGGTGGAACCTGATGCCGCGCGCGCCGGGATAATGCGGCTCGTCGTCGGCCTTGAGACCGACGTTGCCGAGCAGGCCCGTCAGCAATTGCGAGTGCACGTCGCGCCATTCGCGCAGACGCAGATGCGAGAGAAAGTTCGCGCGGCAGGCGTCGGCAAGCTGGCGGTTCGATTTTTTGTGCGCGACGGCGTCCTCGAACCCGGCGTCCTCGAACCACTTCCAGATGCGCGTCCATTGCAGGAACTCGGAGCGCTCGTCGACGAACCGGCGATGCGCCTGATCCGCCTGCTCCTGCGCCTCGATCGGCCGCTCGCGCGGATCCTGCACCGACAGCGCCGACACGATGATCAGCACTTCCTTGAGCGCCAGATGGTCGCGCGCGGCGAGAATCATGCGGCCGACACGCGGATCGAGCGGCAGGCGCGCGAGCTCGCGGCCGAGCGGCGTCAGTTCGTTTTCGTCATCGACGGCGCCGAGTTCGTTCAGCAGCTGATAGCCGTCCGCGATCGCGCGGCCCAGCGGCGGCTCGATGAACGGGAACGTTTCGATCGCCGTCAGATGCAGCGACTTCATGCGCAGAATCACGGACGCGAGCCACGAGCGCAGGATTTCCGGATCGGTGAAGCACGGCCGCGCCTGAAAATCCGCTTCGTCATAGAGACGGATGCACACGCTGTCCACCACGCGCCCGCAGCGGCCCGCGCGCTGGTTCGCCGCCGCCTGGGAAACTGGCTCGATCTGCAATTGCTCGACCTTGTTCCGGTACAAATAGCGCTTCACGCGCGCCGTTCCGGTGTCGACGACGTAGCGAATGCCCGGCACCGTCAGCGACGTTTCCGCGACGTTGGTCGCAAGCACGATGCGCCGCGCGTTCGAGGGCCTGAACACGCGCTCCTGCTCCTGCGCGGAAAGACGCGCGAAGAGCGGCAGGATTTCGGTGTGCGGCGGATGGTGCTTTCTGAGCACCTCGGCGGCGTCGCGGATCTCGCGCTCGCCGGGCAGGAACACGAGCACGTCGCCCGGGCCGACGCGGCACAGCTCGTCCACCGCATCGACGATGGCCTCCATCAGGTCGCGGTCGGTCCTGCGGTCGTTGCGCCTGGGCAGCGTGCCCTGCGCGGACTTCACCGCGACGCTGTCCTCCTCGACCCGGCCGGTAGCGCACTTCCACCGGATACAGACACCCGCTCACCTCGATCACCGGCGCGGGCTTGTCGTCGCTTCTGAAATGGCGCGCGAAGCGCTCGGCGTCGATGGTCGCGGACGTGACGATCAGCTTCAGATCGGGGCGCTTCGGCAGGATTTCCTTCAGATAGCCGAGCAGGAAGTCGATGTTGAGACTGCGCTCGTGCGCCTTGTCGATGATGATCGTGTCGTAGGCCTCGAGCAGCGGATCGGTCTGCGTTTCCGCGAGCAGGATGCCGTCGGTCATCAGCTTGACCGACGCGCCCGGCGCGAGGTTGTCCGTGAAGCGCACCTTGTAGCCGACGACTTCGCCGAACGGCGTGCCGAGCTCTTCCGCGATGCGCCGTCCCGTCGCCGAAGCCGCGATGCGGCGGGGCTGCGTGTGCCCGATCAGGCCACGGCCGCCCGCGCCCAGTCCGCGTCCGAGCGACAGGCAGATTTTCGGGAGCTGCGTGGTCTTGCCCGAGCCGGTTTCGCCGCTGACGATCACCACCTGATTCGCTTCGATCGCGCGTGCGATTTCCTCGCGACGGCCGGAGACCGGGAGTGCTTCGGGGAAAGTGATCGGCGGAACGGGATTCGGGGTGACGACGCGCGGCGGGCGTCGTTCGCGGGGTTCGCGGGCGGCGGGCGCACGTTCAGCGGCGAGCGCGGGCGCGGTGCGTCGAGCCTCGCGCGGCGCCTCGGGTTTGCGCGGCCCGGCCGGTTTTGCGCGGGCGCCGCGTTCCGGGCGTTCGACACGCTTCGCCGCGTCGCGCGGCGGGCGATCGTCTTGCTCGCGCCGGGCGTCGTCGTGCCTTGCGCGCGCCGGAGCGGTACGCTCGGATCCGGGACGCGACTCGCGTGCCGGAGCACGCTCGGCTTGCGGAGAAGTCGTGTCTTTCGCCACGTCGCGTGGATCGTGCGACGACTGCGTGGCCTGCAGCCGCCGAACCGCCGACGCCGCGGGCGCTTGTTTCGAGGCGGCGGCAGCGCCCGGCACATCGCCGGCTTTCCCGTGCTCGCCGCCCCGCTCGCCACCCTTCTGTTGCGCGGGAGCCGCAGCCGCGATGCCGCCCGTCCCGCCGGCGAATCGCCGCGCGGCCAGTTCCTTCTTGCTCAACGCCGTGAATCGCCGGACGGACCCGCTCCCTCCCGCGCTTCGCGCAGCAGATTTTCACGCAGTTGTCGCAACTCTGCTCCTGAGTATCGAGGGATTTGTCGGCGGACTGAGACTTGCCCGCCTGATCGGGACGCGAGGGACGAGAAACATTCGGCATAGCGTCGCATTATAATCCCGGGATGAATTCCCAAACCGACCTCACCATCGCGTCGCAGCCGGCTCCGGCGGAGCCCAAAGCGCCGAATCCCCACGCCCAGTTCGTCGACTGGATGCGTTCCGTCGCGCCGTATATTCACGCGTTCCGCAACAAGATCTTCGTCGTCGCGTTCGGCGGGGAGCTGGTGCAGGAAGGACGCCTGAACGCGCTCGTGCAGGACGTCGGCCTGCTGCATGCGATGGGCATCCACGTCGTGCTCGTGCATGGCTCGCGGCCGCAGCTCGACGAGCAGCTGAGCCTGCACGGCGTCGAGTCGTCGTTCTCGCACGGATTGCGCATCACCGATGCCCGCGCGCTCGAATCCGCGAAGGAAGCGGCCGGCGAAGTGCGCCTCGACATCGAGGCCGCGATCAGCCAGGGCTTGCCGAACACGCCGATGGCGCACGCGCACATCAGCATCGTGTCGGGCAACTTCGTGACGGCGCGGCCGGTCGGCATTCTCGATGGCGTCGATTTCCAGCACACGGGTGTCGTGCGCAAAATCGACGGCGATTCCGTGCGTCAGTCGCTCGCGAGCAACAAGCTCGTGCTGCTCTCCCCGCTCGGCTTTTCGCCGACCGGCGAGGCGTTCAATCTGTCGATGGAAGACGTCGCGTCGGCTGCGGCGATCGCCCTGCGCGCCGACAAGATCATCTTCGTGACGGAGATTCCAGGCCTGGTCGACCAGGAAGGCGGGCTCGTGCGCGAAATGTCGCTCGACGATGCGTACCGCCTGCAGGAAAGCGGCGATCTGCAGGGCGACACCGCGTTCTATCTGAAGCACACGATTCGCGCCTGCCGCGGCGGCGTCGCGCGCGGTCACATCATTCCGTACGCGCTCGGCGGCAGCGTGCTGCTCGAGCTGTTCCTGCACGACGGCGTCGGCACGATGATCTCGTACGAGAACCTCGAGAGCCTGCGCGAAGCGACGCCGGACGACGTCGGCGGCATTCTCACGCTGATCGAGCCGCTCGAGTCCGACGGCACGCTCGTGAAGCGCGGGCGTCACCAGATCGAACGGGACATCGACCACTTCTCGGTCATTGAGCACGACGGCGTGTTGTTCGGCTGCGCGGCGCTCTATCCGTACACGCACGAGCGCATCGGCGAGATGGCGTGCCTCACCGTCGCGCCGGAAGCGCAAGGTTCCGGCGACGGCGAGCGGCTGCTCAAGCGGATCGAGCAGCGCGCCCGCGCGCGCGGCCTCACGCGCATCTTCGTGCTGACGACGCGCACCGAGCACTGGTTCCTGAAGCGCGGCTTCGTGAAGGTGACGGTCGACGACCTGCCCGAGGACCGCCAGCGCCTGTACAACTGGCAGCGCAAGTCGCTCGTCTTGATGAAGCAGCTCTGAACACGAATCAACGAAGCGCGAGGCAACCGCGCTAGCGTCCCCCGACACAGGAGAAACATGCAATGGCCCGAATGATTCAATGCGCGAAGCTCGGCAAGGAAGCCGAAGGACTCGATTTCCCGCCGCTGCCGGGCGAACTCGGCAAGCGCATCTACGAAACGATCTCGAAGGAAGCCTGGCAAGGCTGGCTCAAACAGCAGACGATGCTCATCAACGAGAATCGTCTGAACATGGCCGATCCGCGCGCGCGCCAGTATCTGATCAAGCAGACGGAGAAGTATTTCTTCGGCGAGGGCGCCGATACGGCTTCGGGCTACGTGCCGCCGCAAGGCTGAAAATCGCGCTCCTTCCGCGTGACAGGAACCAGCCCGTGCGGCCGGTTTTTTTATAGTCCATCCCGGGGAAATTGTTCCGGCTGGACCGTCAGACGAATCGCGCGAGACACCGCGCAATCGCATGCCAGACAAGGGATCGGGCGGTATGCGCAGAGGTGGCCGGACCGGCCGGTTTGCACATCATCATGCCATCATCTTACTCATTATCAACAGCAATTCACCATCATTCACGCGCATGCGTCCGGCGTATCTTGTCCCGGAAACGGCGCGGTAGTGACAGTTTTCATACAAAGAGGCGCGTCGGTTTCCTAGCAATAACGCCGGCCTTTTTCGTCTCAAGTTGTCTTTTCGCCGACGTCGCGGTCCACCCGCGGCAACTCGAGTTCACTGCTCAGTTCGCCGTCCGCACGTCAAATTCGTTTGTTTTATCCCGAGTGCAATTTCGCGACCCACCGTGAGGCACCGGCACCGCGTTTTTTGTTTTCAGCATCTGCATCATCGAGATGCTGTGCGGAGTCATTGGCGACCGTTTTCGATTTTTCGATGCAAGCGGCGCCGTCGCGAAACTGCACTGTCCCGGCAATACGCGCTGTCCTTTCGACGGCGCGCCCGAAGCTCCTCGAGAGTGATCGGGATCGAATACGGAGTCTTTCGAAATATGTCTCTCATCACGAGGGCTTTTGGCGCAAACGCGATACATCAAGTCAGAAGTCCGGTCTCACCATCGACGACATCACCATCGTCGATCAGTCCCTGTTGAAGCGCGCCGTCGGCGCCATGGCCATCGGTAATGCGATGGAATGGTTCGACTTCGGCGCCTACAGCTACATCGCCGTGACGCTCGGCAAGGTGTTCTTCCCGTCGAGCAGTCCCGCCGCGCAGTTGCTGGCGACCTTCGGCACGTTCGCGGCCGCCTTCCTCGTTCGTCCGATCGGCGGCATGGTGTTCGGCCCGCTCGGCGACCGCATTGGCCGCAAGCGCGTGCTCGCGATGACGATGATCATGATGGCCCTCGGCACCTTCTGTATCGGGCTGATTCCGAGCTACGAGAGCATCGGCGTGATGGCGCCGGTGCTGCTGCTCGTCGCGCGTCTCGAGCAGGGCTTCTCGACGGGCGGCGAATACGGCGGCGCGGCGACCTTCATCGCCGAGTTCTCGCCGGACAAGAAGCGCAGCTTCATGTCGAGCTTCCTCGAGTTTGGCACGCTCGTCGGCTACGTGCTCGGCGCGGGCGTGGTGGCGGTGCTGACCGCGGTGCTCTCGGAGACGCGCTCCTCCTCTCGTGGGGCTGGCGCATTCCGTTCATCATCGCGGGTCCGCTCGGCCTGATCGGCCTCTACATCCGGATGAAGCTCGAAGAGACGCCGGCGTTCCAGCGTGAGGCCGACAAGATGGACGCGGTCTCGCACGAAACGACCAAGGAGCAGTTCCGCGAGACGCTCGTGCAGCAGTGGAAGCCACTGCTCCAGTGCGTCGGGCTCGTGCTGATCTTCAACGTTACCGACTACATGGCGCTATCGTATCTGCCGAGTTATCTCTCGGCGACGCTCAAGTTCAACGAGACGCACGGCCTCTTCATCGTGCTCGTCGTGATGGTGCTGATGATGCCGCTGACGCTCTTCGCGGGTCGCCTCTCGGATGCGGTCGGCCAGCCGGTGATGCTCGCGGGCTGTATCGGCCTGCTGGTGCTCTCGATCCCAGCGCTCTCGCTAATCCGCATGGGCACGATTCCATCGATCTTCGCGGGCATGATGATTCTGGGCGCGCTGCTATCGACCTTCATGGGCGTGATGCCTTCGTCACTGCCCGCCCTCTTCCCGACGAAGATCCGCTACGGCGCGCTCGCGATCGGCTTCAACGTGTCGGTCTCATTGTTCGGCGGCACGACGCCGCTCGTCACGGCCTGGCTCGTCGACGGACCGGCAACCTGATGATGCCCGCGTACTATCTGATGGGCGCGTCGATCATCGGCATCGTGTCGGTCATCGCGCTGCACGAGACGGCGAAGAAGCCGCTGAAGGGCTCGCCGCCGGCTGTCGGCTCGCACTCGGAGGCGCATGCGATTCTGCGCGGCCATCGTGAAGCCGCCGAAATGGACGATGCATTCCCGGAAGGCACGGTGCGCGCGTAAGCGTCCAGCCGTAAAGATTTGAACCGGCGAGGGGCTGGCGCTCGAAGCGCCGGCCCTTTTTTGTTATTGCATGAGCGGAACGATGCGCGCGTCGATCCTGCCGGCGTCGATATCGAGCAAGGCGAGCGTGATCGGCAGCCTGAAACGACGCGGGCCCGCGCTGCCCGGATTCACGAACAGCACCTCGCCGCGGCGTTCGATGAGCGGCTTGTGCGAATGGCCGGTCACGACGACGTCGACGCCGTCGAGCCGCCGGGGGACATCGGCGATGTCGTGCACGATGTGGATCGTGGCGCCGCCGAGTTCGATGCGCGCATGCTCCCGCAGGTGCGCGACGCTTTCGCCTACATCGCCTACATCGTTGTTGCCGCGCACGACCGTGAGCGGCACGAGCGGCGCGAGGATGTCGAGTACGTCCTGCTTGCAGATGTCGCCCGCATGAATGATGTGGGCGCAGCCGCGCAGTGCTTCGAGCGCTTCGGGACGCACGAGATTGTGGGTATCGGAGATAAGGCCGACGCGCATCAGGGCACCTCGATCACGCAATCGTTGAATGCTTCGCGGCCGGTCTTGCTCATCGGATGTCCTCGCGCCTGGATCGGTGTTACCGATTATGCGGGAGGGTCGAATCCTTGTCGAATAGCCAGCATTCAAGCGCGCGCCGCGCTTTTGGCGCACGTGGACGCGATGGTAGAATCGCGTCCGCCCTGCCGGGGTGATGAAATTGGTAAACATAGCGGACTTAAAATCCGCCGCTTAACGGCTTGCCGGTTCGAGTCCGGTCCCCGGCACCAAGGAATATCCTCGTGTCTCCAACGTTTTCCCAGAGAACCCAGCCGACTCGCGTCTTGCGGGGTTTTTCTTTTCCAACGTTAGCAATGTTTCACTACTCCATTGCGTCATTGAATTGGCACTGGTCGAATCCGGCGCGAAGGATCGTCATATTTCCACTTGATCGGTTTCGGGTTCTTGTTGTGTTCGCGGATGTATCGGCATCAGTTTGCGATCCCAATCCTTCACCGAAGTGAAGATGCCGCGAGCGATCACTTCACGCTGAATGCGCGAGAACCAGTTCTCCACCTGGTTGAGCCACGACGAGTAGGTCGGCGTGAAGTGCAGGTGCACGTTGCGCTGCGCATCAAGGAAGTCGGCAACCCGCTGCGTCTTATGGCTGCTGACGTTGTCGCAGATCGCGTGGATTTCCCGGCGTTTGGGCTGGCTGGCGACGACGTCGGTCAGGAAGGCCACGAACTGCTCGCTGGTGTGGCGCGCCACCGTCTTGCCCAGCACCTCGCCGGTGGCAGTATTGAACGCCGCGAACAGGCTGAGCGTGCCGTTGCGCTTGTACTCGAAGCCGTGACTCTCGGCGCGCCCGGGCGACAGCGGCAGCATACGGTCCTTGCGATCGAGTGCCTGGATCGCGGTCTTCTCGTCCACGCAGAACACCGCTGCGTGCGCCGGCGGGTTCAGGTACAGCCCGATCACGTCGGCTGCCTTGGTCTCGAAGTCCGGGTCGTTGGAGACCATGTGCCGCTCCAACTGCTGCGGCTTGATGCCGTGCTTGCGCCAGATGCGCTGCACGGCCGAGACCGATACGTCGCCGAGTTCTGCTGCGAGCTTGTAGCTACTCCAGTGTGTCGAACCGTCGGCGGGTTTGTGCTTGAGGGTGCACTTGAGCACCCGCGCTTCCAGTTTGGCCGGTGGCTGCGTAGGCACCCGCCCGCGGTGCCGGGCGTACATGCCGGCTAGTCGCTCGCTGAGGAAGCGCCCCGACCAGCGTGCGATGAAGCGCGAATCGCAACCCAGTGTGCGCATGATACTGTCGCGCGATTCGCCGTCCTCGAGCATCAGGATCAACTTTGCGCGTCGCACGTCCGCCGCACGCACCGTTCGGCTGCGCGCCGCCGACAACAGTTGCTCACGTTCGATATCTGTCAGGTTCATTTTGACCCATGACCTGTATCTGAACACAGACAGGGTGCTAATTCAATAACGCAGCGCAATAGTAGACAAGCACAGGCCAGCGATTCAACGAGTACTGGATCGCCTTGGTGGTGTCCGATTTCGCGGAGAGTGTGAGAATCGTCGCTTCGAACCACCGCTTCATATCCTCAAGCAGCGGCACCGCCTGCGTCTGGCGAACTCGCAGCCGTTCCCCCGGAGGCTTGCCGTGAATGTGTTCCTCTATGCCATAGAGCGCGCCAAAGCGCTCGAGTGCTTCGTTGGTAATCGACGACGGTCGCACAGCGTGCAGATCGTGCAGCTTTCGACGTGCATGTGCCAGGCACGCAGCTTCCCGGATCTGACCACCGGCGTAGAGTTCCGCGTAGCCGGCAAACGCGTCAGCCTGCAGTACGCCCTTGAAGCTGGCAAGGTGTCGCTGCGGATGTTCGCCGCGACGATCCGGTGTATCAGCGAACCAGACTGCTGGAGCCTCAGTCGAACCACTGGGCCAATCATCGCGCACATATACCCAGAGCCGCCCCGTCTTCGTCTTGCCATTGCCCGGCGCGAGCACTGGCAACGGCGTGTCGTCGGCGTGAACCTTGGTGCCACCGAGCGCATAGCGGCGCACTGCGTCCACCAGCGGATCGAGCAGCCATGTCTGGCTGCCCAGCCAGTGGCACATGGTGCCCGACTCAATCTCGACGCCATCGCGCGCGTACATGACAGATTGCCGATAGAGCGGGATGTGATAGGCAAACTTCGATGTCGCGATATGTGCGAGCAATGCAGGCCCAGGAAGGCCCCGGTCAATTGGACGACTCGGCGCGGCAGCCTGCACGATGCAGTCACAGCACGAACAGGCGAGTTTGGATTCGAGCTGCTCGGATATGTCTTCGCCCAGTGGCTTGAGCGTGCCACCGCAGCCGGGGCAACGTTCTTCGGCCGGACGGTGCATGCGCTCTTCGCGTTCCAGATGATTGCGACCGAACTGCATGCGACGCAACTTCGCGATCCTCAGCTTCAGATCATCGATGTCGTCGGGCAGGTCGCTACCGGTCAGATCCATGGCAGCAGTTTACGACTGTCTGCTGCACGCGGATCATCAGGTAACTGACGTTTACAAAGCGCTGCGCGGGCGTGCTGCCTCGATCGGTTCGCGCCAGTCAAACCCTTCGAGAAGCAGCGCCAGTTGAGCCGTTGTCAGCGCCACAACACCAGTGTCAGCACGTGGCCATGCAAAACGTCCTTTCTCAAGGCGCTTTGCAAACGGACATAGGCCGCCATCGCTCCAGTACAACGCCTTCATAAGGTCACCACGGCGCCCTCTGAAGATAAAAACCTGGCCACCGTACGGATCCTTCTCAAGCACTGTCTGCACCTTCGCTGCAAGCGCATTAAAGCCGGATCACATGTCAGTGACGCCTGCGGCGATCCAGATCCGCGTATTTGCAGGCAGGCCGATCATCAGAGAAGCCGCTCGAGTACCAGGCGCAAGATCGTCGCGTCGGGCGTGCCTTCTATCCGGACGGAAGTATTGCCGTGCTGAAGCTCAATCCTGCCGCTCGTAGTAACTGGAGCGGCCTGCACAACTTCGTCGAATCCGGCAGATGGTCAGTTGCCCGATCGGGCTGAACATCGACAACAACAGGCAACATGGCCTGCGTCTGAGCATCTTCGACCAGCAGGCCCTGCGCGTACAGTTTGCGCCACGCCCATACCTGGTTGGCATTGACGTTATTGTCGCGGGCGACCCGAGCGACCGAGGCTCCTGGTTCAAATGTCTGCTCGACGACCGTTCGTTTCCATTCCAACGGATGCCGCCGGTTCTGGCGCTTGGCCGGCAATGCTTGGCCGGCAATTCGACTGTCTGAGACACTGTGTCCATTCTCCGCAGTTCGTGGACACTGTCGGTCAATCGTGTCCGTTGCGACTGATGATTGCATCTTCTACCTAGAGCGAGACAACGGTACAGATCGAGCGCTTACGCAGATCCACGTTCTCGATGCGCAGCAAACGCACGCGGCCGAGGCCCATCGGCGGCTTCACGCTCATCGTGCGCACGAACTCGGGGCGCGCGGCCATTTCGTCGTCGGTGATCCATTCGGTGCGCACGTCGTGCGAGCCGCCGATCAGTTCGTTCAGCTTCGCTTCCAGCGTCTCGCGCTCGATCGGCTCGACCGTCGCCAGATCGAGGCGCGCGTACTCCGTCGTGATGCTGCAGCCGTCGACCGGATACGGCAGCACCGTGCAGATCAGATGGCTCGCCGTATGCAGCCGCATCCGCCGATATCGCTGCTCCCAGTCGATTTTAGCGCTGAGCCTGTCGCCGGCCTCAGCTTCGCCAGGGCGGCTTCCTGAGCGGACGCCGGAACGTGCACGGCGTCATCGGGCGTGGCGCCTTCGAACTTCGCCTTGCGCGTGTCGGCGATCGCGATCTTCGTGCCGTCGGCGAGCGTGAACGTGCCCGCGTCGCCCGCCTGGCCGCCGCCGAGCGGATAGAACACGGTCCGAGGTGAATGCCCTGCTCGTCGATGGCGGTGACGGTCGCGTCGCAATGCGTCAGATAGGCGTCCGCGCGAAACGGTGCGCGGCCATCGCGATCGCGACCGCCGCGAGCAGCGCGGTCAGCAGCGACACCAGCGTGAGGAAATGGCTCGCGCGATCGATTGTCTGGCGCACTTGCGGCTGACCGTCGGAGAGCGACTCCAGCGCGACGCCGCGCAGCTTGCCGCCATCGACGTTCTCGCGGGCGAACTTCGCGAACCGCGCCACCTGCTCGTCGGGACCCGCGACGAGCAATCGGTACGTCACGCGGCTGCCGTAGCCGATCAGCCCCGTGCCTGCGATCTCGTCGGCGCGCATCATGAGGCGCGGCGAGAAGTTCACGAACGAGAAGCCGCGATCGAGCTCGCGCGTGATGACGCCCGCGACCGTGAACGTGCGCGTGCCGACCTTGACGGTGCCGCCCACCTGCGTCTTGAGCGCGTCGAGTAAGGCCGGATCGACCCACACCGTGCCGGGCGCGAGAATGCCGTGCGCGGGCGCATCGGCGGCGTCGGGCGCGGGCGCGATGTGCAGCGCGCCGCGCAATGGGTAGCCGGGCGTCACGCCCTTGATCGCCGCGAGCCGCGAGGCCGGCTGGGCGGACGTCGAGCTGATCATGCTGGAGAATATCGTGGTGCCCGCCGTCTCGAGGCCGAGCGACTTCGCCTCGGTCGCGAACACCGGATCGACGGGATGATCGGCGCGCACGACGAAATCGGCCGCGATCATCTGGCGCCCGTCGCGGGCGAGCCCCTGGCGCATGCGATCGGCGAGAAAGCCGACGCTCGACAGCGCGGCCACGGCCAGCACGAGCGCGAGCAGGAGCATCGTGAGCTCGCCCGCGCGCCAGTCGCGCGCGGTCATGCGCCAGGCCTGGCGCACCGTCTGCATGAAGTCGAGCCGGACCGCGCGGTGAGTCGGGCCGGCCTTGTACGTCGCGCTGCGTGGGGATGAGTCGTCCTTGGCTGCGGTGCTCAATCGTGCTTGCTCCGCAGCCGGTTGATGCGCGTGTAGGTGCCGGGCAGCATGTGCTTGGCCATGCGCGACACGCCGCCGTGTACGCCGCGCGCGAGCCGCGGCAGCGCCCAGCCCGCGAGCACGAGAAACACCAGGACGAGCACGAGGAACAGGAGCGGCACGAACAGCGCGAGCGTGATGCCCGCCAGCGCGCCGACGTCCTCGGTCGCCGACGCGGCCCAGTTCGATACCGGCTCCGGCGAGAGATTGATGAGCGCGCGCGTGCCCGCCTTCGCGAAATGCGACGCGCCGGCGAGCGTGCCGCCCGCGAGCGCCGCGATGGTCAGCATGGCGGGATCCGCGTGGCCGAGCGATCCGGCGGCGAGCACCGCGCCCGCCGGAATGCGGATGAAGGTATGCAGGGCGTCCCACAGGGAATCGACGGCGGGAATCTTGTCGGCGAGGAATTCGACGACGGTGAGCACCGCCGTCACGCCGATGACCCAGGGCGAGCCGAGTATGGCAAGCGAATCCGGCAGATGAACGAGCCCCATGCGCTGGAACATGCCGGCGACGAAGACGGTGAGGTACAGGCGCAGCCCGCTCGCCCATGACAGGCCCGCTGCGAGCGAAAGTGACTCAAGCATTGCCGCCTCCTTGATGCGTCAGCCGCCGGCATGCGCCGCTATCGGGCGATTTGGCCGGCATGAAAGAGCGGTCTTTCCGGAAGATGTCGAAAAAAGCCGCCTATATCCGCGAAGATACCTCGAATAGCCTCGGGACGTAAGAATCGGACGAAAACCGACTAACCTCAAACCATTATATCCACGCAAATACGCGCGGTGCAGCAACGGTCCAAGCGATTGCCGTTCCCGGTGCGCCAGCGCACGGCCGGGTGGCGCGGGCGCAACGGATGTGCTTTCAGTGCCCCGACGAGAGCTTGAGCCCGACGAGGCTCGCCACGATCGGCATCGCGCTCAGGACGCGCGCGGCCGCCGGCGCTGCCGCGCCTGCACGAAGGCCGGTTCGAAAATCCTGGCC
This sequence comes from Candidatus Paraburkholderia kirkii, assembly GCA_001189345.1. Lineage (GTDB taxonomy): Bacteria > Pseudomonadota > Gammaproteobacteria > Burkholderiales > Burkholderiaceae > Caballeronia > Caballeronia kirkii_B. Next base: position 161,438 of record LFKV01000015.1, on the reverse strand, counting down.
GGGGCGCAGGCCGGCAACGTATTGGAATCGATCATGAAACGAACGGGTCGGACGTATTCTGAGAGTCAACAGCGCGGCGAAGGCCCTGCGTCAATCGACAATGGCGCGGGAACCGTTTCCACCGAAAACGCGCCACTGTAACCGAATTCGTCGGTCGACACGATCCGAAACTCTCCTATCCGGAGTGCATGAACGTTGCACCCGCGTGACCGGTTAAAGAAATCCCCGACCACGCCGATAACTCGCCTGATAGAACGCGCCACGCCCGTTTCGGCGCGCCCCAGCGGCAGGCCGCGCAGAAGCGGTTTTCCGCGCACCGCCGCTTGCCCGGCCGAGCGCGCCGCCGCCAGAACCCAACGAGAACATGCAAGCGAATCGGATCACCGCCTCACGCCGCGCACCGTGGCGCATCGCGCTAGATGTGCTTTCCCGCGCATGGGAAGCTCCGCGCGCGCCGGGAAAGCGGGCTCGACTCGCATCCCGAACCGGAGGCAGCGGCCCCGGCGCCGGACCGATCGTCGAAACGCTTTCCGTCACCACGGCGGCCGCCGCATCCGGACCCAGAAACACCGCAAGCGCGATCAGCGCGGCCGCATCCGAGGCAGCGCTCGGCGCCGTCGACTTCCTCGCGCATCTCGACGAAGCGCTGCGCTTCCAGTATGTGTCGGATGCAAGCATCGAGTTCATCGGCTATCACCGCGACTATCTGAGCATGCTGACGCTGCACGATCTCGTCGCGTCCGAGGAAGCCGACGAGCTGCACGCGCTCGTCGCCCGGGCGCGCGCGAGCGGCAAGCTCGAATCGGCGACGCTGACCGTCGTGAAATCGCTGACCTATCCGGTCTGCGTCGAGCTGCGCCTCATCATCTCGAGCGCCGCGCACGGTACGCCCGGCTTCGCGCTCGCCGCCTTCGACGTGTCGCACTGGCGCGAGCGCGAGACCTCGCTCACGCACGCGCTGAATCACGATCCGCTCACCGGCCTCGAGAACCTGGTCGCGCTCAAGTCGGCGATCGCCACGGCGCAGGCCGCGGCCAAGCTCACGCGCACGCACGCGGGGCTCGTGCTGCTCAACATCGACGACTATCAGCACATCAACCGCGCGCTCGGCGACGACGCCGGCGACGAACTGCTGCGTGAAACCGCGCGCCGCATCCAGCACACGGCCGGGCACGGCGAGCGCGTCGCGCGCGTGGCCGGCGACGAGTTCGCTGTGCTTTTGCCGCCGGGCACCACGGCAGAGCTCGCCGAAAGCCTCGGGCGGCGCCTGCTCACCGCGATCGCGCAGCCGTACCGGCATCGCGGACAGCACACGCACCTGTCGGCGAGCGTGGGCGTCGCGCTGTATCCGGACCAGGCCGGCAAGAACGCGCGCAGCGGCGTGTAGACGAGCCTGCTGCGCATGGCCGATCTCGCCCTCGCGAGCAACAATCGCGCGATCGTGAGCGCGGTCGTCGGGCTCGCGCAATCGCTCGGGCTGGAGCTGGTCGCCGAAGGGGTCGAAACGGAAGCGCAGCGCGACTGCTCGCCGACCTCGGATGCGATCACATCCAGGGCTGGCTCATCAGCCACGCGTTGCCGTCGGACGAGCTGGCGCGATCGTTCCAGTCGAATTCGCTCGTGTTGCATGGAGCATGATGGAGCGGACAATTGTTCGTGTTCTAATCGAGGAATGCGCCGTAACTCTATAATAAACGTGTATCTTTCTGTGTTATCGAGCGCTGGATCTGGTTTTGTTGGACCGCCTCGGGTCAGCCGTCGCGTAATCGAGCAGGGTTCTTATTTTTAGCAATGGCACGCACCAAGGCCGAACTATTGGACAAGTTGTGTGGGCGCGCATGAGCGAGCGCGGGGATTTCCCCATGCTTTCCCAGGCGCTGCGCTCGACCGTGTCCGCGATGAGCGATGACGACCTCGACTTCACGGCGCTCGTGCAAGTGGTGCTGTCCGACGTCGGCCTCACGCAGAAGGTGCTGCGCCTCGCCAATTCGGCGATGTACATCGCGTTCGGCGGCAACATCACCACGGTCACGCGCGCGTTGACGGTCCTCGGCATGGACGCGGTCGGCCATCTCGTCGTGGGCCTCAAGATCGTCGATCACTTTCATCAGAGCGCGCCGCATCGACGCGAAGCTCGAACTCAACCACACGCTGCTCTCGGGCGCGGTCGCGCGCCAGCTCACCGAGCACAAGGATCTGCGCTCCGCCGAGGAGGCGGTCGTCTGCACGCTGATGCGGCAGATCGGCAAGCTGCTCGTCGCCTTCTATCTCGAGCACGAGTGGGACCAGCTGCGGCGCAAGGCCGCGTCGGAAAACATCAGCGACAGCGTCGCGTGCGCGGCGCTGCTCGGCGTGACCTTCGACGAAATCGGCATCGAGGCCGCGGACCGCTGGCGTCTGCCCGAGACGATCCGCCAGGGCATGCGCGCGAGCAATCCCGCCGCGCCCGTCGACGAAACCTTGCCGAAGCACGTGCGCTGGCTGCAGGCCGTCACCAACTATTCGACCGAAGTCGCCGACGCGCTCACCGCGCAGCACGTCGCCGCCGACGGCCGCGAGTCGATGCTCGTCGACATCGCCCATCGCTACAGCGGCGCGCTCAACACCGATCCCGAAACGCTCGCGTCGATGAGCCTCGCGCTCGCCGACGAGGAAGCGAGCGACGGCGTGATCCGCGAGATCTCCGAATTGCAGGCGAACGCCAATGCCATCGCGCGCGCGAACGTCTCGGCGGAGGTGCGCATCGGCGCGAGCGTCGAGGACTTGCGCTCGCTGCCGTCGAAGAGCGCTCTGGCGCCCGCGCTCGCCTCCGAGTCGATCCTCGCGAGCCTCCACCTCTCGCGCACCCTGGTGTTCGGGCGGCAGGCCAACAACGAGTTCCACACGCGCCTCGCGCTGGGACACGGCGTCGAGCCGATGCTGCGGCAACTGCGCTTCTCCGCCGAATTCCGGCCGGACGTGTTCCATCTCGCGATCACCAATCCGGTGGGCATCTTCATCGAGAATGCGCACGATGCGCGCCTGCCGCGCTGGTACAAGGACACGCTCGGCGAGGCGCAGGCCTTCGTGTTCCTGCCGGTGAAATCGAACGATTCGACCGTCGCCCTCGTCTACGGCGACTGGACGCATCCGCAGCACGTGCGCAAGATCTCGCCGCCCGAGATGAGCGCGCTGAACGAGCTCACCAAGGAGCTGAGCTTTTTTTTCCAGCGCGAACTCTGGAAGGAAGTCGAGCTGATCTGAGCGGCGGCCTCCTTCCCGCGCGCATCACCTCACGCACCTCACGCTGAATTGCGCTTCAGGATCGCCACCGCCTGCACGCCGTAGCGCACGAGGTAGCCGCCGTGCGCACGCTGCCAGTCGAGCGCGTCCTGCTCGTTCGCAAACCAGTTCTTCTCGAAGTCGTTGAATGCGCCGGCATCGAGCCGGTAGCGGTCGATCGCCGCGGCCGGGCGCGCATCGATGGCGGCCTGGCATACGTCCCAGCTCGCGTAGCCGACTCGGCGGCGAGCATCGCGAGAAGATGCTTCAGTCGCAGGTCGTCGCGAAGCGCGTGCAGGTCGGCGAGACGCGCGGCGCGCGTGACCCTTGCCGCGAGCAGCCGGCGCAGTACGGGCATGGCCGCGCTCGTGTCGCTATCGCGGGCGTGACGAAGCAGGCGCCGCGCATGCTCGCGCAGATAGTCGCTATTGGAGACGGAGGAAGAGATCGGGCAGGTTGTCGACCACATGACGTTGTCCTTTATTGCGCCGTTCTCGCTGCGGCTGAAAAGGTTCGACGTTGCGGTTCGATCCGGAGAGGACGTTCACTGTGCGCGGCAGGTGCGCAAGACTTTCGCGAGACCGGGCGCCCTGCCGCGCCCGTCCGCGATTCTAGTCGATGTGCTGCGTCAGGCCAACTGGAATTTCCTGACCAGCGCCTTGAGCGCGCGCGCCTGATCGGAAGGTGCGCAGGTTGTCGCTCCAGGTCGCGAGCGCGCCGGCGAAGCGCTTCTGCTGCGCGAGCGCGTCCTTGTCCGCGTGGTCGATGTATTGCGCGAGTTGCGCCTGCTCCTTGTTGATGTTCGCGAGCGCCTGCTCGATCTGCGCGCCGAGGTCGTCGCACTCTTTCGCGATGGTGGCGGTGAGGAGCATCTTCTGCGAGCGGCTCGCGCGCAGCAGATAGCCGCGCGTTTCTTCCGCCGTGCGGCTCGCGACGTAGCCTTGCGTATAGATGGATCCGGTCGCGCCGTTCAGGCGGCTGATCTGCGTGAGCGCGATCGCGCCGATGGCGAGGGTGCCCGCCAGCACCAGCCCGAACGCGAGCCTGAGCGACGCTTTGACGGACAGCGCGCGCTTGCCCGCCGCGCGCGCGTTCGCGTCGAGTCCCGCGGATGCGGCCTCGACGTTCGCCAGAAAGCCCGCGTCCTTTGCGCCGCGTAGCGAAAACAGTTTCATCGATCGATCCCCGAATTTGATCTGCGGACTTTGCCGTCGTGCGGCGCATCCTGGTCTGGTCCCGCCGGTAGTACGGCAGTTTTGCCGGCTTTCTTGAGCCGTTTTTCTATAGGAAGCGAACAGGCGTTCGTTCGCCGCCCGTTTTTATAACCGGTCAAAAATCGTTTCGTCAGACGAAATAACCCGCAGCCGATGCGCGATCCTGTCCGATTCGCGACAAAGCTTGGCAGCACAACGCGACGAGGACAGCCTACACTTGTCAGAAATTCAGTCCGCGCATAATCATCGGGCTGAGAAAGCTAAAAACCGAGACGACTTCCGCTTACACCAGCCATTCACCATGCAAACGAGCATCGACAAGGGCACGCTGTCGCCCGCCGGCGCATCGGCCGGATCTTCCGCTGCGAATCATGCCACGGCGAACTCCGCGAACGGCAGCACGCAACGCACCGTTTATTCCGTCCTGGGCGCGATCAGCTTCTCGCACCTTCTGAACGACATGATCCAGTCGCTGATTCTGGCGATCTACCCGATGTTCAAGAGCGAATTCGCGCTCACGTTCGGGCAGATCGGCCTGATCACGCTGACGTATCAGATCACCGCGTCGCTGCTGCAACCGATCGTCGGGCTCTATACCGACAAGCATCCGAAGCCTTATTCGCTTCCCGTCGGCATGGGCTTCACGCTGTCGGGCCTGCTGCTGATGTCGGTCGCGGGGAATTTCGGCACGCTGCTCATCGCGGCGGCGCTGGTCGGCTGCGGTTCGTCGGTGTTCCATCCGGAGTCGTCGCGGGTCGCGCGCATGGCCTCGGGCGGTAAGCACGGGCTCGCGCAGTCGCTGTTTCAGGTGGGCGGCAGTGCGGGTTCGTCGCTCGGGCCGCTGCTCGCCGCGCTGATCGTCATTCCGCACGGCCAGAAGAGCATCGCGTGGTTCTCGGCGGCGGCGCTCGTCGCGATGTTCGTGCTGGCCAATATCGGCCGCTGGTACAAGCGTTATCCGGCGACGAAGAAAGGTCGTGCTCAAGGAGCGCACGCGACGCTTCCGCGCAACAAGGTCGTCTTGGCGATGAGCGTGCTCGTGCTGCTCGTGTTCTCGAAGTACTTCTATCTCGCGAGCATCACCAGCTACTTCACGTTCTACCTGATCAGCAAGTTCGGCGTCTCGGTGCAGACCGCGCAGATCCATCTCTTCGTGTTCCTCGCAGCGGTGGCCGCGGGCACGATCATCGGCGGTCCGGTCGGCGACAAGGTCGGGCACAAGGCCGTGATCTGGGTGTCGATTCTCGGGGTCGCGCCGTTCACGCTGCTGATGCCTTATGCAAATCTTTTCTGGACGGGCGTGCTGTCGGTGATCATCGGGCTCGTGCTGGCGTCCGCCTTCTCGGCGATCCTGATCTACGCGCAGGAGCTGATTCCGGGCAAGGTCGGGATGGTCGCGGGCCTGTTCTTCGGCTTCGCGTTCGGCATGGGCGGCGTCGGCGCGGCGGTGCTCGGGCATCTCGCGGACGCCACCAGCATCGACTACGTCTACAAGGTGTGCGCGTTCCTGCCGCTGCTCGGCGTGCTGACCGTCCTGCTGCCGAAGACGCACGGGGCGCGCGCGAAAACCTGATCGTGGCGTCTGATTCGTTCCGACGGGCGCGCCGGTCCCTCGGCGGACCGCGCGCCCGTCGCGTTTTCGGCGCTCAGCTTCCCAGCGCCTCCCGCACCTGCATCAATGCGCCGGGATCCTCGATCGTCGGCAACTCGCCCGGGTAGCGCCCTTCGGCCAGCGCGGCGATCGCGCGGCGCAGCAGCTTGCCGGAACGCGTCTTCGGGAGCATCGTCGCGAAATGCACGCGCGCCGGACGCGCGATCGCGCCGAGCTGCGAATCCACCGCGTGGCACAGCTCCGACTCCATGCCCTCGCGCGCGCCCGGCGCGTTGATGCGGTCGGCGTCGCGCAGCACGACGAACGCGACCGCGGCCTGCCCCTTCACCGCATCGGCGATGCCGACGACGGCCACTTCCGCCACCGCCGGATGCGCCGACAGCGCCTCCTCGATCTCGCGCGTGCCGAGCCGATGTCCCGCGACGTTGATCACGTCGTCGGTGCGCCCGAGAATCGACACGTAGCCGTCTTCGTCCTGCACGCCCCAGTCGAAGGTCGAGTAAACTATCTGATTCGGCACGCTCTTCCAGTACGTGTCGACGAAGCGTTCGTCGTCGCCCCAGACGGTCTGCATGCAGCCCGGCGGCAGCGGATACTCCAGTGTGACGACGCCCTTCTCGCCCGGCGCGCAGACCTCGCCCGTCGCCTCGTTGCGTAGCTTGAGATTGAAGCCCATCGACGGCACGCCCGGCGAGCCGAGCTTCGACGGCAACGCCTCGATGCCGCGCGGAATCGCGATCATCGGCCAGCCGGTTTCGGTCTGCCAGTAGTTGTCGATGACGGGCTTCTTCAGCGCGCTCTGGATCCACTGCGCGGTGGGCTCGTCGAGCGGCTCGCCCGCGAGAAAGAGCGTGCGCAGGCTCGACAGGTCGTATTTCTCCATCAGCGCCGGATCCTGCTTCTTGAGCACGCGGATCGCGGTCGGCGCCGTGAACATCAGATTGATGCCGTACTGCTGGACGAGCCGCCACCAGATGCCACCGTCGGGCCGGATCAGCGTGCCTTCGTACATCACGGTCGTCAGGCCGGCGATCAGGGGCGCGTAGATGATGTAGCTGTGTCCAACCACCCAGCCGATGTCGGAGGCGGTGAACATCGTGTCGCCCGGCGCGCCCTGGAAAATATGCTCCATCGACGCCGCGAGCGCGACCGCGTATCCGCCGACGTCGCGCTGCACGCCCTTCGGTCTGCCGGTCGTGCCGGACGTATAGAGAATGTAGGAAGGCTCGTTCAATTCGAGCCATTCGCACGGCACGTGGGCATCGAAGAACTGCTCGCGCAGCGGCTCGTACGCGACGAGATAGCCCGCCTGCAGGCGCTCCGGCGCCAAGCTGCCGGTCGATCAGCAGCACCTGCGGCACCTTGAATTGAGCGCGCGAGAGCGCTTCGTCGACGAGCGGCGTGTAGTCGATCACCCTGCCTCCGCGCGCGCCGGCGTCCGCCGTGACGATGAGCGTGGGCTCGGCGTCGTCGATGCGCGCCGCGAGATTGGGCGCCGTGAACCCGCCGAACACGACCGAATGAATCGCGCCGATGCGCGCGCACGCGACATCGCGAAAAGCGCCTCGGGGATCATCGGCAGATAGACCAGCACGCGATCGCCGCGCTGGACGTGCAGCGAGCGCATGACCGCCGCCATGCAGTTCACTTCCGCGTGCAGCTCGGCGTAGGTGTAGCGGCGCTCGATACCCGTTTCCGTCGAGACATAGACGAGCGCGTCCTGCTGCGCACGCGAGGCCAGATGACGATCGGCGGCGTTATGGCACAGATCCGTCCGGCCGTCGACGAACCAGTGCGCGAACGGCGGCTTGCTGCGGTCGAGCACTTGACGGAACGGCGTCTGCCAATGGATGCGGCGGGCCTGCTCGGCCCAGAACGCTTCGGGCTCCTCGATCGACCGGTGATACGCTTCTCGGTAAGTCGGCATGCGCGTCCTCTGAAGGTGGAAGGCTTCGGCTCCGCTGCTGTGCACGGGACCGGAGTCAGCGCCAAGGCGCCGACTCCGGTCGACACAGCATAGAGCAGCCCGCCCGACCCCTGCTAGACCGGGCGCGCCCTGATCGTTCAGATGGCCTGGGTGCGCGTGCGCGCGGCGGACGCGCTTTCTGGAATCGCGTGCTTCAGCAGCACCGGCGCGAGTTCGCCCGCGACCCGCATGCTCGACACGACGACCGTGCGCACGCCGGTGCCTTCGGTCATCGCGCGCAGGGTTTCGCGCGTCGTCGCGCGCGCCTCGATCACGATCAGGCCGCGGCAGAACGCCGCGAGCGTCGCGCGATGCGTGCGCATCCATGCCGCGCGCAGGCGCGCGTCGTCGGCGGTTTCTTGCTCGTCGTGCTCGGCGACCAGCACGAACGGCGTCGACAGCGCGACGAGCCGCCGCATCTGCACGCTCCACGCGAACGCGTAGCCGCGTTTCACGGCACGCGGGCGCAGCCGCACGAGCGGAAAGCGGCTTTCGTCGAAGAGACGCTCGTCGAGCGCGAGCGAAGGAAGTGTCACGGGTGTCGAAGAGGAATCGGCGGCGTTCACAGCGGTTTCGGGCTCCAGTAGTTCAGCGCGGCGACGAGGCTCGGCCAGCGGGAACGCCGCGGCACGACGCGTTTCTTGGGTTTCGATGCGCGCGGCGGGCGGCGCTCGGCCTTCGCCTGCGCCTGGCTCGCGGCGGCTTCGCTCCATGCGCGGCGCGTCGTTTCGAGCACCTTCGCGGCGTTCGCGGATATCGCACGCGCCTCCTCCGGCTTACTCCGCTCGTCCGCCCTGCGCGCCGCGCCGCCGGCGGTGAAATCGTTGGTCATGTCCTCGGGCCTCCTCCTGTTGTGCTCAGGCTGTATGAGCAATTGTATTGAGAATCATTATCAAATACAAGCGGCAATTTGGAGCCAGGGAGGAACGGTGGAAAGCCCGCCCGCGCGCAGAAAGCGCGACAAAATGCCCGACGAGTAAGTGGCGGCAATCGCCGTCAGAAACTCGGCGAACGATGCGGGCGCGGCGGCGTTCGCCGTATCGGAGATGGTCCGCACGACGGCGCACGGTATCTCGTGCTCGTAGCAGACCTGCGCGATGGCCGCGCCTTCCATTTCCACGGCGAGCGCGTCCGGCAGCGCGTCGCGCAAGGCGAAGAGCACCTCGTGGCTGGCGATGAAGCGGTCGCCGCTCGCGACGAGACCGCGACGCACGCGGCACGGCCAAGGCGAAGCGCTCCGCCACCGCGCCGCCCTCTTCGGCGATGAACGTATCGGCGGCGGCGAGCGTGTCGGAAAGCGCGCGGTCGGCGTCGAAGCGCGCGGTCGAGCAGCAGCACCTCATGGCGCGGAAAGAACGGCGACGCGTCGAGATCGTGCTGCATGAGGACGTCCGCGACGACGATATCGCCCACCCGCACGTCTGCGCGCACGCCGCCCGCGACGCCCGTGAAGACGATCGCATCGGCCTCGAAAACGTGAATGAGCGCGCTCGCCGTGGCGGCCGCCGCCACCTTGCCGATGCGCGCGAGGGTGACGACGGCAGGCACGCCGTGCGCCTCGCCGACGTAGTATTCGCGCCGCCCGAGCGCAACCGTGCGGACTTCGCCCGCCGCCTGCATCTGCGCGATCAGATCGCCCAGTTCCTGCGGCAGCGCCGCCATGATGCCGAGTCGCTTCATTCGACGGCCTGCAGTTTCGCGACCGCGAGCGCGAGCCACTTCTCTCCGTGGCGCTTGAAGCGCACTTGCGCGCGGGCGTCGCCGCCGGAGCCTTCGAGCGCCGTCACCGTGCCTTCGCCGAACTTCGTATGGAAGACGGCCTGACCGACCTTAAAGCCGGTATCGGCCGCGCGCTGCTCGTTGGCGAACGACGGCAACGACTGCGCGGACTGCCCGCCGCCGTGGGAAGAGCCGCCGCGCTCCTGTCCCGGCCGCGCGAACCAGTCGCGGCCCCAGCCTGCGTTATCGGAGCATCCGCCCCAGCGCGCGCCCGGCTCGATCTTCGGCGTGAGCCACTTGAGCGCGCCTTCGGGCAATTCGTCGAAGAAGCGCGAACGGATATTGTAGCGCGTCTGTCCATGCAGCATGCGGCTTTGCGCGAACGACAGATAGAGCCGCTCCTTCGCGCGCGTGATCGCCACGTAGGCGAGACGCCGCTCCTCCTCGAGCCCGTCCGACTCCTGCGCGCTGTTTTCGTGCGGGAACAGCCCCTCTTCCAGCCCGGTGATGAACACCACCGTGAATTCCAGGCCCTTGGCCGCGTGCACGGTCATCAGCTGGACGGCGTCCTGGCCGGCCTGCGCCTGGTTGTCGCCCGCCTCGAGCGAGGCATGCGAGAGGAAGCCGGCGAGCGGCGTCATGGTGTCGGGATTCTGCGCGGGATCGGCGATGCCGGGCGCATCGAGCACTTCGATATCATCGCCCGCGCTCGCCGCCGCGATCTCAGGCGCGGCCGTCGCGCCCGGACGCAGCGGGATGGAGCGCGCGGGCGTGTCGAGCCCGTAACCTTCCTCGCTCACGAACGCCGCCGCCGCGTTCACCAGCTCCTGCAGGTTCTCCAGCCGATCCTGGCCCTCGCGCTCGGTTTCGTAGAACGCGGCCAGACCGCTCGCGCGCACGACGTACTCGACCGTCTCCGGCAGGCTCATCTGCTGCGTCTCGGCGCGCATCTTCGCGATGAGCGTCGCGAACGCGCCGAGGCTCGTGCCCGCCTTGCCGGTCACGTACGGCACGGCCGCCGCCATCGAGCAGTCGTAAAGACGCGCGGCATCGGCCAGTTGCTCGATGGAACGCGCGCCGATGCCGCGCGTCGGAAAATTGACGACGCGCGCGAACGCGGTGTCGTCGTTCAGGTTGTCAATCAGGCGCAGATACGCGAGCGCGTGCTTCACTTCCTGCCGCTCGAAGAAGCGCAGGCCGCCGTACACGCGGTACGGAATGCCCGCGTTCACGAGCGTGTGCTCGATGGTGCGCGACTGCGCGTTGCTGCGGTAAAGCACCGCGATCTCGCCGCGCGAGACGCCCGTATTGATGAGCGCCTTGATTTCCTCGACGATCCAGCCCGCTTCCTGCGAATCCGTTGCGGCCTCGTAGACGCGCACCTGCTCGCCGTGGCCTGCGTCGGTGCGCAGATTCTTGCCGAGCCGCCGCGCGTTGTTGGCGATCAGATAGTTCGCCGCATCGAGGATATGGCCGTGCGAGCGGTAGTTCTGCTCCAGCTTGATGAGATTCCGCACGCGGAACTCGCGCTCGAAGTCGTGCATGTTGCCGACGTTCGCGCCGCGGAAGGCGTAGATCGACTGGTCGTCGTCGCCGACCGCGAAGATGGCGTTGTGCTCGCCCGCGAGCAGCTTGAGCCACGCGTACTGCAGCTTGTTCGTGTCCTGGAACTCGTCGACGAGAATGTTGCGAAAGCGCGCCTGATAGTGCGCGCGCAGCGGCGGATTGTGCGCCAGCAGCTCGTAGCAGCGCAGCAGCAGTTCCGGAAAATCCACCACGCCTTCGCGCTGGCACTGCTGGTCGTAGACCTGGTAAAGCTCGACGAACTTGCGGTTAAAGTCGTCGGTGGCGTCGACGTCTTTCGGACGCAGGCCCTGCTCCTTCGCGTTGTTGATGAAGTAATGGAGGTTCTTCGCCGGGTACTTCTCGTCGTCGACGTTCAGGCCCTTCATCAGCCGCTTGATGGCGGAAAGCTGGTCCGAGGTATCCAGGATCTGGAAGGTCTGTGGCAGGCCGGCGTCGCGGTAATGCGCACGCAGCATGCGGTTGCACAGCCCGTGGAAGGTGCCGATCCACATGCCGCGCTTGTCGATCGGCAGGAGCGCCGAGAGACGCGCCAGCATCTCGCACGCGGCCTTGTTCGTGAAGGTGACGGCGAGCACGGTCGGTGGCGACGCGTAACCGTGCTGGATCAGCCACGCGATGCGGGTGATGAGCACGCGCGTCTTGCCGCTGCCGGCGCCCGCGAGGATGAGCGCGGACTCGTCGGGCAGCGTCACGGCGGCGAGCTGTTCGGGATTCAGGTTGGCGAGCAAATCGGGCATAGAAAACCAGGACGCGGATAGAACGATGCAGGCCGGTCATTATAAGACCGCGCCGATGGCGGCGTTCGGACGCGGCCGGTCCGAGCGCGGCCCAATTCGTCCGGCGACCCGTCCGGAACCTTATAATTGGAGATTCTCCGCATCTTTTCACGCATTTTTCGGCAGATTCCAACAATGAGCGACAGCACGCTTGCGAAGAGCTTCGAGCCTCAAGACATCGAGTCCCAATGGGGGCCGGAATGGGAAAAACGCGGGCTTTCCGCCCCCACGTTCAAGGCAGGCGCGAAGAATTTCTCCATCCAGTTGCCGCCGCCGAACGTCACCGGCACGCTGCACATGGGGCACGCGTTCAACCAGACCATCATGGATAGCCTGACGCGCTATCACCGCATGCTCGGCGAGAACACGCTGTGGGTGCCGGGTACGGACCACGCGGGCATCGCGACCCAGATCGTGGTGGAGCGCCAGCTCGACGCGCAGGGCATCTCGCGCCACGATCTCGGCCGCGAGGAATTCCTGAAACGCGTCTGGGCGTGGAAGCAGCAGTCCGGCTCGACCATCACGAATCAGGTGCGGCGCCTGGACGCGTCGATCGACTGGTCGCGCGAATACTTCACGATGGACGACAGGATGTCGGCCGCCGTGCGCGACGTGTTCGTCACGCTCTACAAGCAGGGCCTCATCTATCGCGGCAAGCGGCTCGTGAACTGGGACCCGGTGCTGGGCACGGCGGTGTCGGATCTCGAAGTCGTGAGCGAGGAAGAGAATGGCCATCTGTGGCACATCCGGTATCCGCTGCCGGACGGCTCGGGCCATCTGACGGTCGCGACGACGCGTCCGGAAACCATGCTCGGCGACGTCGCCGTGATGGTACATCCGGACGACGAACGCTATCAGCATCTGATCGGCAAGACGGTCCTGCTGCCGCTGTGCGACCGCGAAATTCCGGTCATCGCGGACGAATACGTGGACCGCGAGTTCGGCACCGGCGTCGTGAAGGTGACGCCCGCGCACGACTTCAACGACTACGCGGTAGGCCAGCGCCACAAGCTGCCGCAGATCGAAATCCTGACGCTCGACGCGAAGATCAACGACAACGCGCCCGAGAAGTATCGCGGCATGGACCGCTTCGACGCGCGCAAGCAGGTCGTGCAGGATCTGGAGGCGCTCGGCCTGCTCAAATCCGTCAAGCCGCATAAGCTGATGGTGCCGCGCGGCGACCGCACGCATGTCGTGATCGAGCCGATGCTCACGGACCAATGGTTCGTCGCCGTGACCAAGCCCGCGCCGGAAGGCACCTTCAATCCGGGCAAGTCGATTACGGAAACGTCGCTCGACGTCGTGCGTAGCGGCAAGATCCGGTTCGTGCCGGAGAACTGGACCACGACCTACTATCAGTGGCTCGAGAACATCCAGGACTGGTGCATCTCGCGCCAGCTGTGGTGGGGCCATCAGATTCCCGCGTGGTACGGCGAGAACGGCGAGATCTTCGTCGCGAAAACGGAAGAGGAAGCCCGCGCCGAGGCCGAGGCCCAGGGCTACAAGGGTCCACTCAAGCGTGATGAGGACGTGCTCGACACGTGGTTCTCGTCCGCGCTCGTGCCGTTCTCGTCGCTCGGCTGGCCGAACGAAACGAAGGAGCTGAAGGCATTCCTGCCCTCGTCCGTGCTCGTAACGGGCTTCGACATCATCTTCTTTTGGGTCGCCCGGATGGTGATGATGACCACGCATTTCACCGGCAAGGTGCCTTTCGACACCGTCTATGTGCACGGCCTCGTGCGCGACGCCGAAGGCCAGAAGATGTCGAAGAGCAAGGGCAATACGCTCGACCCGATCGACATCGTGGACGGCATCGACCTCGAATCGCTCGTCACGAAGCGCACGACGGGCCTCATGAACCCGAAGGCCGCCGCGCAGATCGAGAAGAAGACGCGCCGCGAATTCCCCGAGGGCATTCCGTCCTTCGGCACGGACGCGCTGCGCTTCACGATGGCGTCGATGGCCACGCTCGGCCGCAACGTCAACTTCGACCTCGCGCGCTGCGAGGGCTATCGTAACTTCTGCAACAAGTTGTGGAACGCCACGCGTTTCGTGCTGATGAACTGCGAAGGCCACGATTGCGGCTTTGCGAATGCCGGCGCGTGCAAGCCGGGCGATTGCGGTCCCGGCAGCTACACGGACTTCTCGCAGGCCGACCGCTGGATCGTCTCGCTCCTGCAGCACACGGAGGCGGAAGTCGAAAAGGGCTTCGCGGACTATCGTTTCGACAATGTCGCGAGCGCGATTTACGAGTTCGTCTGGGACGAGTATTGCGACTGGTATCTGGAACTCGCGAAGGTGCAGATCCAGACCGGCACGCCGGAGCAGCAGACCGCGACGCGCCGCACGCTCCTGCGCGTGCTGGAAGCGGTGCTGCGCCTCGCGCACCCGATCATTCCGTTCATCACGGAAGCGCTGTGGCAGAAGGTGGCGCCCTTGACCGACGCGTTCCCGGCGGGCGCCCGCGAGGACGAGGTATCGATCATGACGCAGCCCTACCCGCGCGCCGAGCAGAAAAAAATCGACGAATCCGCTGAACAGTGGGCCTCCGAACTGAAAACCGTTATCGATGCATGTCGTAATCTGCGTGGTGAAATGAATCTGTCGCCCGCGGTGAAGGTGCCGTTGCTCGCGCACGGCGACGCGGCGCGTCTTTCCGCGTTCGCGCCGTACGTCGCCGCGCTCGCGCGTCTCTCCGAAGTGAAGATCATCGAGGACGAAGCCGCGCTCGACCAGCAAGCGTACAGCGCCCCGGTCGCGATCGTGGGCAGCAAGCTGGTGCTGAAGGTCGAGATCGACGTCGCGGCCGAGCGCGAGCGCCTGACGAAGGAAGTGGACCGTTTGAACACCGAAATTGCCAAATGTAACGCGAAGCTGGGCAATGAAAGTTTTGTTTCAAAAGCGCCGGCCGCCGTCGTTGAACAGGAGCGGAAAAGGCTGGCAGAATACGGAACCACTATCGAGAAATTGCAGGCCCAGTTATTGCGTCTGCCTGTTTGAATTTGGGAGTTCGAATCATATCGAGCACACCGGTTATCTCGGCGTTCTAAATGATTAAGAGGATCAGGGTTATCACATGCTAAAAGTTACCAAAGCGGTTTTTCCTGTCGCCGGCCTGGGCACGCGGTTCCTTCCCGCGACCAAGGCCAGCCCGAAGGAAATGCTGCCCGTCGTGGACAAGCCGCTGATTCAATACGCGGTCGAGGAAGCGATGGCGGCCGGCATTACCGAAATGATCTTCGTCACCGGGCGCAGCAAGCGCGCGATCGAAGACCACTTCGACAAGTCCTACGAGATCGAAGCGGAACTCGAGGCGCGCGGCAAGGACAAGCTGCTCGAGCTCGTGCGCAGCATCAAGCCGAGCCATGTGGACTGCTTCTACGTGCGTCAAGCCGAAGTGCTCGGTCTCGGCCACGCCGTGTTGTGCGCGGAGAAGCTCGTCGGCGATAACCCGTTCGCGGTGATCCTCGCGGACGACTTGCTGTACGGCAAGCCGCCCGTCATGTCGCAGATGATCGAAGTGTTCGACCACTATCACAGCTCGGTGATAGGCGTGGAGGAGATCCCGCCGGAAGACTCGAAGTCGTACGGCATCATCGACGGCAAGGAGTGGGAAGACAACATCTTCAAGCTGTCGGGCATCGTCGAGAAGCCGGAGCCGGCGGTCGCGCCGTCGAATCTGGGCGTGGTCGGCCGTTATGTGCTGAAGCCGCGCATTTTCGATCACATCCGCGCACTCAAACCGGGCGCGGGCGGCGAACTGCAACTGACGGACGCCATTCAGTCGCTGCTGTCGGACGAGCAGGTGCTCGCGTACAAGTATCACGGCACGCGTTTCGATTGCGGCAGCAAGCTGGGCTATCTGAAGGCGACGGTGGAATTCGCGCTGCGCCATCCGGAAGTGAAGGCGGAATTCGAGGAATACCTGCGCACGCGTGCGCCGATTCTCGAAGGCTGACGCCCGGCGCTGCTCCTGAAAAAATGCCCGTCACCACGCAATCGTGACGGGCATTTTGCTTTTGGGCGCTTGCCTGCCCGGCTCAACGACGACGCATCAGGAAAATGAACGTCTTGTCCTGCGCCGTCGCTTCGACAATTTCATTGCCGGTCTGCTTGGCGAACGCCGCGAAATCGCGCTGCGATCCAGGGTCGGTCGCGAGCACTTTCAGAATCTGGCCGCTCGTCATGTCGGCGAGCGCCTTCTTCGCCCGCAGGATCGGCAACGGGCAGTTGAGCCCGCGCGCGTCGACTTCCTTGTGAACTTCCATCGCGATTGAACCTTCCGTATGCCTGTTGAGATGTGCGCTCGGTGAAGGCTCGATTTTAACGCAGGGTTCACAAATCCACCGCGCGCCCGGTCTCGTATGCCTTGCGCATCGTGCTTGCGCACGGCAATGCTTCGCACGGTTGAGACTTTTCTAGTTCATGTGCCGCGCAAATTAGATTGCGCTCGCACCTTCGTCCAGTCCTCTCTTGTTCCCTTATCGCATTTCATGCGGCGCTCCTCGACCGACGGCGGGTACCTCACGGCAACGGTGCAACGAGAACCCTCCCGCAAGCGAATCGCAAACCACACATATATAAAATTTTATACAATGGACAATGAGAAAGAAATCCGCTGGGTCGGCTCATCCTACGACGACATCCTCGAATTCCCAGCGGAAGCTCGGCGCGAAGCCGGGTTCCAGCTTGGCCGCATTCAGGTCGGGCTCGATCCCGAGGACTGGAAGCCATTTGACGACCTCGGTTCCGGGGTACGCGAGATCCGTATCCATGACAGCGTGGAATTTATCGTGTGATGTACGTGGCCAAGTTCGAGGAAGCGATTTACGTGCTTCATTGTTTCCAGAAGCAAACGCGAGCGACGTCGAAGCAGGACAAGGAAATTACAGCGGTTCGCTATCGCGCGATCGTGCGGGAAAGGAAGGCACAGGCATGAAAAAAATGGACACACATGTGCGGCACGTGACGAAGCCCGGAGCCAACCTGTTCGCCGAACTGGGCTTTGCACCTGAAGAAGCCCGGCGGTATCAAGCAGAATCGCAGGCGCTGATCGGTCAGACACTGATGCTCAAGGAACAGCTCATGGACGAGCTCGCTTCCTGGATCGAAGCGCATCATCTCAAACAAGCCGAGGCGGCCGACATACTGCACGTCACGCGGCCTCGAGTATCGAACGTCGTAAACAAGAAAACCAGCAAATTCACCATCGATACGCTGGTGGAGATGCTCGCTCGAATAGGCAAGCCGGTGAAGCTGGTGGTGGGTTAAAGGCCCGCATCCACAATGCGGGCCTCGAAGCACCGGATCGACGACAGGCAACGCTTAAAAATCCACCGCGCGCTCGGCCTCGTATGCCTCGCGCATCGCGATGCCGATGCGCGTCGCTTCCCGCGCATCCTCCAGCGTAAGCCCGGTCGGCGTCCCGTCGACGAGCGCCGCGACGAAGGCCTGCGCCTCGCGCAGGAAAGCATCCTCGAAACGCTCGAAGAACGTCGGCGTGCACGCATTACGCATGCCGTGCGCGTCGGCGATCTCGACGCGGTTCACGCGCGGATTGCGACCGACAGCACGCCCGCCGTGCCGATCACTTCCCTCTGCGTATCGTGGCCGTGCGCCATCGTGCGCGATGCGTAAAGCACCGCCAGCCGCCCGTCTTCGAATTCGATGGTGCCCACGCCATTGTCGATGTCACCGCATTCGCGCAAGCCCTCGTGAATCGCGATGGTGCCGCTCGCATACACGCGCTTCGGCTTCGGATTGCCAAGCAGCCAGCGCGCGAGATCGATGTCGTGCACGCTGCAATCGAGAAAGGGCCCGCCCGAGGTCGGCGCGAAGCGCACGAAGAAGCCTTCGGGATCGTTCTTGTCGCAGGTCTGCGAGCGCACCATGAACGGCCGGCCGATCGCGCCTTTCGCGATGCCGTCGAACGCGTCGCGATAGCTCGCGTCGAAGCGGCGCACGAAGCCGATCATCACCTGCAGATGCGGATGACGCGTGTGCTCTTCGATCACGGCATCGCATTCGGTGAGATCGAGCGACAGCGGCTTCTCGCAGAAAACATGCTTGCCCGCACGCAATGCGGCGATGATCTGCGTCGCGTGCAGGGACGTCGGCGTGACGAGCCATACCGCATCGACCGAAGCGTCGGCGAGCAGCGCGTCGTAGGCGGCGTACAGCGACAACTCCGGCAGCGTCTCCCGCGCCCAGTCGCGTTCCTCCTTCACCGGACTGCACGCGGCGACCAGTTTCGCGCCCGGCACATGCCACGCGAGATTCCCAGCATGCCGGCGCCCGAGCCTGCCCAATCCGACGATACTGAAGCGCACCGTGCTCATGCGGCCTGCTCCCCGAGCCGGACGATGCGCTTCTCGCGCCAGGACAGCGTGGCGGCCTCCGCGAGTTCCAGCGCCTTCAGGCCATCCGCTACCGTCGTGCGAACTGGCTTGCCGTTATCGACCGCATCGAAGAAATGCGCGATTTCCGCCGCGTACGCCGCGCGATAGCGTTCAAGGAAGAACGCCTCGGGCTTGTCGCTCGAAACCGAAGTCTTCGTATAGGCAACGACTTCGGTCGGCCGCACATTGCCCGCCTGCAGCATGCCCTGACTGCCGAGCAGCTCGAAGCGCTGATCGTAGCCGTACGCCGCGCGCCGCGCCGTATTGATCTGGCACAGACGGCCGCGCTTCGTGCGGATCGTCACGGCGGTCGAATCGATGTCGCCCGCATCTGCGATGGCCGGGTCGGGGAGGCAACTGCCCGTCGCATGCAGCGTGTCGGCTTCGTCGTCGAGAATCCAGCGAAAGATGTCGAAGTCGTGAATCAGCATGTCCTTGAAGATGCCGCCCGAATGCCTAATGTACTCGACAGGCGGCGCGCCCGGATCGCGGCTCGTCACGACAAGCATTTCCGGATCGTCGATCTCGCCCGAGTCGATGCGCGCCTTGAGCGCGGAGAACGTCGGATCGAAGCGCCGCTGAAAGCCGATCATGCAGACGACGCCCGCCTTCTGCACGGCATCCGCGCAGGCGCGCGCGCTCAACCGTCAGATCGACGGGCTTCTCGCAGAACACGTGCTTGCCCTGCGCCGCGGACGTCGAGATCAAATCCGCATGCGTATCCGTGCTGGAACATATGACCGTCGCGCCGACGGATGCATCGCCCATCGCGCCGTCGACATCCGCGACTTGCGCGCCATGCAAGGCGGCCAATGCGGAAGCCGCGTCGCGATTCACGTCGACCACGTATTTCAAGCGCACGCCCGGCTGGCGCGCGAGATTGGCCGCATGAATCCTGCCGATGCGCCCGCGCCGAACACCGCCACATCAATCGTCATAGCCACCTGTCTCCTTGGATTCCTCGCCATTCAACTCGAGCCGGTACGCGAGCGCGATGAACAACGCCTGGCACAGGCAAATGGTGCTCGTGAGCGAGCGGAACGCGAACGCGCTGCCCTCCTTCACGAACAGGCTCGCGCTCGCGTGACGCGCGAGCGGCGAAAGCTGGCTATCGGTGATGACGAGGGTCGCGGCGCCGTGATGCTGCGCGGCGCGCACGCAGTACTGCGTCTCCTTGCCGTAGGGCGCGAAGCTGATCGCGACCACCACGTCCCCCTTCTTCACGCTGCGGATCTGCTCGCGGAACATGCCGCCGAAGCCCGATATCAGATGCACGCGCTTCTTGGTGTGCTGCAATGCATAGACGATGTAGCTCGCCACCGCGAACGAGCGGCGCACGCCGATCACATAAATGTTCTCGGCCTGCGAGAGCATCTCGACGGCGGCTTCGAACTGCTGGTCGTCGAGCCCGGCTTCGAGCTCGTCGAGACCCGTGCAGCTCGCGGCGATGAACTCGCGCGCCACCGACACGCCCGACGCCTCGCCCGCTTTCTCGTCGATGAGCTTGCGAATGCGCTGCTGATAGCTCTGCTGCGCGCCGCCGCCCGCGTAGGCCTGCCGGAACACGGCCTGCAGGTCGGAGAAGCCGGAAAAACCGAAGCGCTGCGCGAACCGCACCACCGCCGACGCATGCACGCCGCACGCGCTCGCGATGTCGCTCGTGCGGTCCATCATCACGCTCGAGCGATGCTGCTCGATATACGTCGCGACGCTCTTCAACTGACGCGGCAGCGAGTCGTACGCGTCGGTGATCCGCTGCATCAGCTCGTCGACGCTCTGGACTTCGGTGCTGGTCTCATCCATATCAACGCTCGTTTTTTGCACGCTCCAGAGCGAGCGTCGTGGAACCGATTATAGGAAGGTCGCAGGCAAATTGGAATGTATTTTCCATTTTACGAGCAAGTAAAATTGCTATTGCAGTCCACCGAAAACTGACCTACTCTTGGTCCTGAGCACGGCGCCGAATGCGTCCAGCCGGCGCGGGCTCGGGAAAACATCACACCAAACAACAACCGAGATAGGTGGAGACAATCACCCTTTGCAACGGTCGGGCCGCGCTGCGCGCGCTGGTGGCTGCTGCTGCGTTGTGCAATGCGGCGTTGATCGCGTCGAGCCCCGCTCAGGCGGCGCCGGACGCGAAGTTCGTGCTGATCAGCCACGCCCCGGACTCGGATTCGTGGTGGAACACTATCAAGAACGCGATCAAGCAGGCGGACGAGGACTTCAACGTCCAGACCGACTACCGCAATCCGCCGAACGGCGACATCGCGGACATGTCGCGCCTGATCGAGCAGGCCGCCGCGCGCAACTACGACGGCGTCATCACCACCATCGCGGACTTCGACGTGCTGAAGAGCGCGATCAACAAGGTCACGGCGAAGAAGATTCCGCTCGTGACGATCAACTCCGGCACCGAGGAACAGAGCGCGCAACTGGGCGCGATCATGCACGTCGGCCAGCCGGAATACGTCGCGGGCAAGGCGGCCGGCGAGAAGGCCAAGGCCGCGGACATCAAGTCGTTCCTGTGCGTGAATCACATCGCGACGAACACGGTCTCGTTCGACCGCTGCCGCGGCTTCGCCGACGCGCTCGGCGTCGACTACAAGGCCGCGACGCTCGACTCGGGCCAAGACCCGACCGAGATCCAGTCGAAGGTCTCCGCGTTCCTGCGCAATCATCCGGACACGCAGGCGATCCTCACGCTCGGACCGACGCCCGCTTCCGCGACGCTCAAGGCCGTGGCGCAAATGGGCCTGCAGAACAAGATCTACTTCGTGACCTTCGACTTCTCGGACGACATCGCGAAGGCGATCAAGGACGGTACGGTCAAGTTCGCGATCGATCAGCAGCCGTATCTGCAAGGCTACATTTCGGTGGCGGTGCTCGCGATCGCGAAGAAGGAGCACACCACCGATCCGGCGAAGATCCGTCAGATTCTCGAGGCGAACCCGAAGTTCAAGGCGCGCTTCGAAACCTACGGACTGCAGCCCTCGTACGGCCCGAAGAACATTCGTTCCGGCCCGGGTTTCATCACAAGGAAAATCTCGACAAGGTCGTGAAGTACGCGGGTCAATATCGTTGATCGCGGCATGACCTTCTTCGGGCGGCTTGCCTGACGCCGCCCGCCTTTATCAACGTTCATCGCTTCCTGTAGTGTCCATTCGCGGGCGCGGCGGAGGCGCGCACATCGGTACCGCATCGAAATCGAGTCTCAAGGAGCCGTCATGGGCGTAGCCGGCAAGCACTATCCTCCTCATGTGAACCCTCAGCAGGACAACGCTGACACACCTGACAAGACAAAGCCCTCGGATGAGCGCGTACGCCGGCAATCGTGGTTCGGCCATTTGCTGAATCGCCCGGAATTCGCGGCAATTTCCGGCACCGTACTGGTGTTCCTCGTGTTCGGATTCAGCGCCGGCTCTTCGGGCATGTTCAATCTCGACGGCGTGATGAATTGGTCGCAGGTTGCCGCCTATCTCGGCTTGCTCGCCGTCGGCGCATGTCTCCTGATGATCGCGGGCGAGTTCGACCTGTCGATCGGCTCGATGATCGGCTTCGTGGGCATGATGGTCGCGCTCCCCGCCGTGTATTTCCACTGGCCGATTTCCCCTGGCCATTCTCTCCGCGTTCGTCACGTCGATGCTGCTCGGCGCGCTCAACGGCTACCTTGTGATGCGCACGCGCCTGCCGTCGTTCATCGTCACGTTCGCGTTCCTCTTCATCCTGCGCGGCCTCACGCTCGCCCTCTCGGTCATGTTCGCGGACCGCACCATCATCTCGGGCGTCGGCAATCTCGCGCAGAACGATCCCGTCGCCAATGCGCTGTTTCACGGCGTCGCGCTCCACGGCGTGTTCACCTGGCTCGCGCACATGGGCGTCGGCAAGCTGCTCGACAGTGGCGAGCCGCTCGTGCCCGGCATTCCGAAGGTCATCATCTGGTGGCTCGTGCTCGCGGCGATCGGCGCGTTCGTGCTCGCCAAGACGCGCTACGGCAACTGGATTCTCGCGGTCGGCGGCGACGCCAACGCCGCGAAGAACGTCGGCGTGCCGGTCAAGCGCGTGAAGATCTCGCTGTTCGTGCTGACCGCGTTCTGCTCGTGCCTCTTCGCCATGCTGCAGTTATGCGACATCGGTTCGGCCGCGGCGGACCGCGGCTTGCAGAAGGAGTTCGAGGCGATCATCGCGGCCGTGATCGGCGGCACGCTGCTGACGGGCGGCTACGGTTCGGTGGTCGGCGCATGCTTCGGCGCCCTGATCTTCGGCGTCGTGCAGATCGGCATCACCTATACGAACGTGAGCTCGGACTGGTTCCGCGTGTTCCTCGGCGTGATGCTGCTGATCGCCGTGCTCTTCAACCACTATGTGCGCCGCCGCGTCTCGCAGGCGCAATGAGGTAAGAACCGACATGAACGACGACAACATCCTCGCGCTCGAGAACGTCAGCAAGTATTTCGGCAAGGTGATCGCGCTCAACGGCGTCACGTTGCGGCTGAAGCGCGGCGAGGTGCATTGCCTGCTGGGCGACAACGGCGCGGGCAAGTCCACGCTCATCAAGACCCTGGCCGGCGTGCACGCGCCTTTTTCCGGTGAGTATCTCATCGATGGCAAGCCGGTGAATTTCGAATCGCCGAAGGAAGCGCTGGACCTCGGCATCGCGACCGTCTATCAGGATTTTCGGTGGCACGCAACTTCTTCATGGGACGCGAGCCGCAGAAGAAGCGCTTCGGCCTCTTCAGCGTGATGGACCTCGACCTTGCAACCGCGACCTCGCGCGCCAAGCTCGCCGAAATGGGCATCAACGTGCGCGACCCGCACCCGCCGATCGGCACGATGTCCGGCGGCGAGAAGCAATGTCTCGCGATCGCCCGGGCGATTCACTTCGGCGCGCGCGTGCTGATCCTCGACGAGCCGACTGCCGCGCTCCGCGTGAAGCAGAGCTTCAACGTGCTCAAGCTGATTCACAAGGCGCGCGAGAAAGGCATCTCGGCGATCTTCATCACGCACAACGTGCACCACGCCTATCCGATCGGCGACTCCTTCACACTGCTCAACCGCGGCCACTCGATGGGCACGTTCACCAAGTACACCATCAGCAAGAACGAAGTGCTCGACATGATGGCGGGCGGCGCGGAAATGCAGAAGATGATCAGCGAGCTCGAAGGCGCGACGATCTGAGGACTTTCAAGCATGCCAACACAGACCACCTCTCGTTTCGCCCCGGATCGTCAGCGCGATATCGTGTGCCTCGGACGCCTGGCCGTCGACCTCTATGCGCAGCAAGTGGGCGCGCGGCTCGAGGACGTATCGACGTTCGCGAAATATCTCGGCGGCTCGTCCGCGAACATCGCGTTCAGCTGCGCGCGGCTCGGCCTCGATTCGTCGATGCTCGCGCGCGTCGGCAACGATCACATGGGGCGCTTTCTCACGCAGACGCTCGAACGCGAAGGCTGCGACGTGAGCCATGTGCGCATCGATCCCGAACGGCTCACCGCGCTCGTGCTGCTCGGCCTCGAGGACCGCGATACCTTCCCGCTCGGGTTCTATCGCGAGAACTGTGCGGACATGACCGTGGACGAAAGCGATTTCGACGAGGCATACATCGCATCCTCCAAAGCGCTGCTCATCACCGGCACCCACTTCTCGACCGAGCAGGTGAACCGCACGAGCCGGCGCGCGCTGGAATATGCGCGGCGCAATCAGGTACGCACGATTCTCGACATCGACTATCGCCCGGTGCTGTGGGGCCTCACCGGCAAGGCCGATGGCGAGACGCGCTTCATCGCGGACGAAGGCGTCACCGCGCATTTGCAGCGCATCCTGCCGCTGATCGATCTCGTGATCGGCACCGAAGAAGAATTTCGCATCGCGGACGGCCAGGATCGTCTGATCGACGCGCTCGCGATGGTCCGCAAGGTGACCGGCGCGACGCTCGTGGTGAAGCGGGGGCCGCTCGGCTGCTCGATCATCGAAGGCGCGGTGCCCGCATCGATCGACGATGCGCCGGTTCACGGCGGCGTCGAAGTGGACGTGCTCAACGTGCTCGGCGCGGGCGATGCGTTCGCCTCGGGCTTCCTGTCGGGCTGGCTGCGCGACCAGCCGCTCGAGGCATGCGCGCGCGCCGCGAACGCCTGCGGCGCGCTCGTCGTGTCGCGCCATGGCTGCGCGCCCGCGATGCCCACGCCCGCCGAGCTCGACTACTTCCTCGACGCGGCGAAGGAAGATCCTGCGCGCATGCGCCGTCCCGATCTCGATGCGAAGCTCGCGCGCCTGCATCGCGTGAGTCCGAACCGCAAGCAATGGGACGAAGTGCTCGGCTTCGCGTTCGATCATCGCAACCAGTTCTTCGATCTCGCGCAGCAGGCGGGCGCGAGCGAGGCGCGTATCCCGACGCTGAAGAATCTGTTCGTCGAAGCCGTCGCGCAGACCGAGAAGGCGCTCGGGCTCGAAGGGCGCATCGGCGTGCTGATCGACGATCGCTACGGCCAGGACGCGCTCAACGCCGCGACAGGGCGCGGCTGGTGGGTCGGACGTCCGGTCGAGTTGCCGGGCTCCCTGCCGCTCGTCTTCGATCATGGCCGCTCGATCGGCACGACGCTCGTGCAATGGCCGCGCGAACAGGTTGCGAAGTGCCTCGTGCAGTATCACCCCGATCATCCGCATGAACTCCGTCTCGAACAGGAAGCGCAGCTGCGCGCGCTCTACGATGCCGTGCAGGAAAGCGGCAACGAGCTGCTGCTTGAAGTGATCGTGCCGAAAAAAGGGCCGCCGGTGGAGGACGACACGGTGTATCGCGCGCTGAAGCGTCTCTACAACCTCGGCATCTATCCGGAATGGTGGAAGCTGGAGCCGATGAGCGCGAAGCAATGGCAGGCGATCGACGCGCTGATCGCCGAACGCGATCCGTATTGCCGCGGCGTCGTGCTGCTGGGCTTGTCGGCGGGCGTCGATCAGTTGCGCGACGGCTTTCGGGCGGCGGCATCGTCGAAGACGTGCAAAGGCTTCACGGTCGGACGCACGATCTTCCACGAGCCGAGCCGCGCGTGGCTCGCCAACGAGATCGACGACCGCGAACTGATCGCGCGCGTGCGCCGCACGTTCGAAGCCCTGATCAGCGCGTGGCGCGATGCGCGAGCCTCGTACGACGCACCCGCCGATTCCCTCCACGCAAGCCAGGAGCAGGCCGCATGAACCAGCGTGCAACGCAACCCGAAACTGCCGTGAATTCCACGGTTCGCCTGACCGCCGCGCAGGCCATCGTGCGCTACCTTGCGGCGCAGCGCACGGAGCATGGCGAGCCGCTTTTCGGCGGCGTGTTCGCGATCTTCGGGCACGGCAACGTCGCGGGCATGGGCGAGGCGCTCTATCGGCATCGCGAGGAATTGCCGACGTATCGTGCCCACAACGAGCAGGCGATGGCGCACAGCGCGATCGCCTATGCGAAGGCGCACATGCGCCGCCGCATGATGGCGGTGACGACGTCGATCGGTCCGGGCGCGACCAACCTGGTGACGGCGGCGGCGCTCGCGCATGTCAATCGCCTGCCGGTGCTGTTCCTGCCGGGCGATATCTTCGTCTCGCGTGCGCCGGACCCGGTGCTGCAGCAGGTCGAGGACGGTCATGATGGCGGCGTGTCCGCGAACGATGCGCTGAAGGCGGTGTCGCGTTACTTCGATCGCATCGTGCATCCCGCGCAGTTGCTGAGCGCATTGCCGCGCGCGATTCGCGTGCTGAGCGATGCGGCGCTGTGCGGTCCCGTCACGCTCGCGCTGCCGCAGGACGTGCAGGCGATAGCATACAACTATCCTGCTTCGTTCTTCGAGCCGCGCTCGAGTTCCATGCGCCGGCGCCGGTGCCGCGCGAAATCGAGCGCGCCGCCGCGACGCTGCGTGAAACGCGCGAGCCGCTCATCGTGTCGGGCGGCGGCGTGCTCTACGGCCTCGCGACCGAGGCGCTGCGCGCGTTCGCGCACAGGCATGGCATTCCTGTCGCCGAGACGCAGGCGGGCAAGGGCGCGCTCACCTGGGACGATGCGTTGAACGTGGGCGGCATCGGCGTAACGGGCAGCTCGGCCGCGAACGAGCTCGCGCATGCGAGCGATTGCGTGCTCGCGGTGGGCACGCGTCTGCAGGATTTCACGACCGGCTCGAACACGCTTTTCAAGCAGGCGGGGCTCGTCGCGATCAACGCCAATCCGTTCGACGCGCTGAAGCAGGACGCCGTCGCCGTGGAAGCGGATGCGCGTCCCGCACTGGAGGCGCTTTCGGAAGCGCTCGGCGACTGGCGCGCATTGCCACAATGGACGACGCGTGCGCACCGGCTCGCGAACGAGTGGCGCGAGACCGTCGCGCACGTGACGAACACGCCTGTCGCCGATGGTCTCCTGCCACACGAGGCGGACGTGATCGGCGCGGTGCAGCGTTCGGACGACGACTCGCCTGCGGAAGACATCGTGGTGTGCGCGGCGGGCACCTTGCCTGCCGACTTGCAGAAGCTCTGGCGCACGAGCGAGCCGGGCGGCTACCACGTGGAGTATGGCTATTCGTGCATGGGTTATGAGGTGGCGGGCGGACTTGGCGTGAAGCTCGCGCGGCCTGAGCGCGAGGTGATCGTGATCGTCGGCGACGGCAGCTATCTGATGATGAACAGCGAGCTGGCGACGTCGGTCATGCTCGGCGCGAAGCTGATCGTCGTGTTGCTCGACAACCGGGGCTTCGGCTACATCAATCGATTGCAGCAGGCTTGCGGTGGTGCGCCGTTCAACAATCTCATCGGCGATTGCAGGCAGGGGGGCGCTCGGTGCGCCGGAGATCGATTTCGCGATGCATGCGAGATCGCTTGGCGCGTTGTCGGAGCATGTGTCGGGCATCGACGAGCTGCAATCCGCGATGAAGCGTGCGCGTGCGGCGGATCGAAGCTATCTGATTTCGATCGACACCGATCCCTCGCGACCGACCGAGGAAGGCGGATGGTGGTGGGAAGTCGCCGTACCGGAGATTTCGGACCGCGCGGCGGTGGTCGTTGCTCGTGAGGCTTATAAGCGCGCTGTTCGGGCGCGGGAGGGGTGAGGGTTGTTTTTTTGATCGGGCTTCTATGGAACTTGTTTTCTTGTCGGTCTATTAGCACTGCCCCTGTGCGGGGCGGCAGTCACTTTCTTTGCTGCTGCAAAGAAAGTGACCAAAGAAAGCAGCTTTTGGCCCGGAGTACTTCAGGCAGACTCGTCGTCATCGTTCGGACTGGCCCAGCCTCTAAGTGTCGCCCTCAAAGGACTCACGGGACTTGGCTCGCGCACGGTCTGCCAAGCTATTCCATTGCGTCATTGAATTGGCACTGGTCGAATCCGGCGCGAAGGATCGTCATATTTCCACTTGATCGGTTTCGGGTTCTTGTTGTGTTCGCGGATGTATCGGCATCAGTTTGCGATCCCAATCCTTCACCGAAGTGAAGATGCCGCGAGCGATCACTTCACGCTGAATGCGCGAGAACCAGTTCTCCACCTGGTTGAGCCACGACGAGTAGGTCGGCGTGAAGTGCAGGTGCACGTTGCGCTGCGCATCAAGGAAGTCGGCAACCCGCTGCGTCTTATGGCTGCTGACGTTGTCGCAGATCGCGTGGATTTCCCGGCGTTTGGGCTGGCTGGCGACGACGTCGGTCAGGAAGGCCACGAACTGCTCGCTGGTGTGGCGCGCCACCGTCTTGCCCAGCACCTCGCCGGTGGCAGTATTGAACGCCGCGAACAGGCTGAGCGTGCCGTTGCGCTTGTACTCGAAGCCGTGACTCTCGGCGCGCCCGGGCGACAGCGGCAGCATACGGTCCTTGCGATCGAGTGCCTGGATCGCGGTCTTCTCGTCCACGCAGAACACCGCTGCGTGCGCCGGCGGGTTCAGGTACAGCCCGATCACGTCGGCTGCCTTGGTCTCGAAGTCCGGGTCGTTGGAGACCATGTGCCGCTCCAACTGCTGCGGCTTGATGCCGTGCTTGCGCCAGATGCGCTGCACGGCCGAGACCGATACGTCGCCGAGTTCTGCTGCGAGCTTGTAGCTACTCCAGTGTGTCGAACCGTCGGCGGGTTTGTGCTTGAGGGTGCACTTGAGCACCCGCGCTTCCAGTTTGGCCGGTGGCTGCGTAGGCGCCCGCCCGCGGTGCCGGGCGTACATGCCGGCTAGTCGCTCGCTGAGGAAGCGCCCCGACCAGCGTGCGATGAAGCGCGAATCGCAACCCAGTGTGCGCATGATACTGTCGCGCGATTCGCCGTCCTCGAGCATCAGGATCAACTTTGCGCGTCGCACGTCCGCCGCACGCACCGTTCGGCTGCGCGCCGCCGACAACAGTTGCTCACGTTCGATATCTGTCAGGTTCATTTTGACCCATGACCTGTATCTGAACACAGACAGGGTGCTAATTCAATAACGCAGCGCAATAGCGATAGTTCGCGAGACTTTCGAGCCCGGTGCAACGGTCTCTGGCTCGACTGTTGCGACCGCGAAGCCATGAGTTGGGCCGCGAGCACAGGCGGTTACACTGGCGATATGGTGCGTGACGTCATGCTTCAAGCCGTCGAGAACCGCTTCACCGGCGCGTTGAAGGCCGACAGGGAAGTCGAGTGGTTAAGCGGCGATGGTTCCTGCTACATTGCCGATGACACATTGAAGTTCTCTCGAAAAATCGGACTGAAGCCAGTAACGACACCCGTCAGAAGTCCGCAAAGCAACGGGATGGCCGAGAGCTTCGTTAAAACGATAAAGCGTGATTACGAAACGATAAAGCGTGATTACGTTTCGTGGATGCCGAAACCCGACGCCAGGACGGCGCTGCAAAATCTGGCCATCGCGTTCGACCACGATAACGAGTCACACCCGCATAGCGCCCTTAAATACCGCTCGCCGCGCGAGTTTCGTCGGCAAGCAAATCCTCCAACCTAAGCGGGACCGGCTGTCCGGTTATGCGGGGGCAAGTCCACCCGATAAACCGCATCGACGACCTGTTACCCTGGAACGTCGCTCCTGTGTTGCCCGCCTCCGCGCACATCGATTCCATTCGCTAGCAGCGCCGCCTTCAAAGGTCAATGTCGACCCTCGACGGTACTGATCGAGCGCTTACCTGCATCTCGGGCAACTGTCCGAAGCAAACGAGCGGCGCCTCGCCGAAGTGCGCGCGACGCTCGAAGCGCGTCTGAAGGACATCGAGGCGAACAACGCGACGAAGCTCGAGGAAATGCGCCGCACGGTCGACGAAAAGCTGCACGCGACGCTCGAACAACGGCTTGGCGAGTCGTTCAAGCTCGTGTCGGAGCGGCTCGAGCAGGTCCATCGCGGGCTCGGCGAAATGCAGACGCTCGCGGCCGGCGTTGGCGATTTGAAGAAGGTGCTGACCAACGTCAAGACGCGCGGCACCTGGGGCGAGGTGCAGCTGGAATCGCTGCTGGAGCAGCTGCTCACGCCCGACCAGTACGCGAAGAACGTCGCGACGGTTCCGAAGAGCAGCGAGCGCGTCGAGTTCGCGGTCAAGCTGCCCGGCCGGCACGATGCGCCGGGCGCGCCCGGCGACGCGGCCACGCCCGTGTGGCTGCCCATCGACGCGAAGTTTCCGCGCGAGGACTACGAGCGCCTGATCGACGCGCAGGAGCGCGCTGACCCGGTCGCGGTCGAGGAAGCGTCGCGCGCGCTCGAAGGGCGCTTGCGCGCGGAGGCGAAGTCGATTGCGCAGAAGTACGTCGCGCCGCCTCATACCACCGACTTCGCGCTGCTGTTCCTGCCGACCGAAGGACTCTACGCCGAGGTGCTGCGGCGCCCGGGCCTGAGCGATGCGCTGCAGCGCGAGCATCGCGTGAGCGTTGCGGGACCGACCACGCTCACCGCGCTGCTCAACAGCCTGCAGATGGGTTTTCGCACGCTCGCCATCGAAAAGCGTTCGAGCGAAGTGTGGCAGGTGCTAGGCGCGGTGAAGACCGAGTTCGGCAAGTTCGGCGAAGTGCTGGCGCGAACGAAGTCGCAGCTCGAAACCGTCACCCGCTCGATCGAAGCGGCGCAGACGCGCACGCGGCAGATGAACAAGCGCCTGCGCGATGTCGAGGCGCTGCCGGGAGAACAGGCGGCGGGACTGCTGGGCGATGCATCGTCGCCCGAAAGCGACGACATGTGAATCAGCGGGCGAGGCGTTCGAGCAGCTCGCCCGTCACGCGCACGATGCGCCAGTCGGGCAGCACGGTGGCGCCCATCTTTTCGTAGAAGTCGATGGCGTTCTGGTTCCAGTCGAGCACCGACCACTCGAAGCGTTCGCACTGGCGCTCGACCGCGAGCGCGGCGAGCCGCTTGAGCATCAGCGTGCCGAGGCCGCTGCCGCGCATCGACGGACGCACGTAGATATCTTCCAGATAGAGGCCGCGCTTGCCGAGGAAGGTCGAGAAGTTCTGGAAGAAGAGCGCATAGCCGACGATCTCGCCGTCCTGCTCCGCGACGAGCGTTTCAGCGGCGGGACGCGTGCCGAAGAGCGCGTCGTGCACGCCTCGTTCCGTGGCGATGAAGAGATGCGTGAGCTTCTCGAACTCGGCCAGCTCATACATCATCAGCGCGAAGATCGCGGCGACGTCGGCGGGCGTGGCGGCGCGGATCGTGGCGCGCCCGTTCACGGCGCTCATGCTTCCTCCGGTACATCGGACAACACGATCTCGATGCCGCCGAAGCGCGAGGCCACCCAGTTATAGGCATGGCACGCGATCCACAGCAGGATGAAGCCGAGAATCGCATTGAGCAGGAGCGCGCTCGTGACGGTGCTCACTTCCACCGAGCCGTACCGCACGAAGGCGACCACCACGCCGAGCAGCACGATGGGCACGCTGAAGGTTAGGTACACGAGGATCAGCGCCTTGGCGGTCTGTCCCGGTGCGATGGATGAGATCTGCTTTTTCATGGAAGGAAGCCCCGTCTGTCGATGTAGGAATGTTTGTCGTGGCGACGCCGCGTGCAGCACCCGTCAGATCAGCCCGTCGAACGGCACGATCTCGACTTCGTCGCCGGCGTCTATGTCGCCGCGCGCCTGCTCGAGCACGATGAAGCAGTTCGCCTCGCTCATCGAGCTGAGCACGCTGGATCCTTGCGGACCGGTCGTGACGACGCGAAAGCGCCCGTCGACGTCACGCGTCACGATGCCGCGCTGGAACTCGGTGCGGCCGGCGCGCTTCTTCATCGGCTCGGCGCTGGTCGCGCGGATGACCGTGAGCGGCTGGCGCGTCGCGCCCGACATGGCCAGCAACGCCTCGCGCACGATGAAGTAGAAGGTCGCCATCACGGGGCGACCGGATTGCCCGGCAAGCCGAAAAAGAGCGCCGGCTTGCCCGTGCCCGCGCGCTCGCCCGACCACAGGCGGCCGAAGGCGAGCGGCCGGCCGGGGCGCATCGCGATCTTCCAGAAGGCGACTTCGCTGAGCGAATTCATCAGCTCGCGCGTGAAGTCCGCATCGCCGACCGATACGCCGCCCGAGCTGATGACGACGTCCGCGCTTTCGGTCGCATGGCGCAGCGCCTTTTCGAGCGAGGGGCGGTCGTCACGCACGATGCCGAGATCGACCGTCTCGACGCCCAGGCGCCTGAGCATCGCGAAGAGCGTGTAGCGGTTGCTGTCGTAAAGGCTGCCCGGGCTCAATGTCTCGCCAACCGAACGCAGTTCGTCGCCCGTCGAGAAGAACGCGACGACGAGCCGCTTGCGCACGGACACTTCGCCGATGCCGAGCGATGCGAGCAGGCCGAGATCCGATGCGCGCACGATGCGGCCGGCGTGCAGCACGGGCTTGCCTTTCGCGAGATCCTCGCCCGACAGGCGCCGGTTCTGGCCCGCGCGGAGTTTCGCGTTGGCGAAGCGGATCGTGTCGCCTGCGCGCGTGACGAGTTCCTGCGGCACGACCGTGTCGCAGCCCGGAGGCATGAGCGCGCCCGTCATGATGCGCACGCACTCGTCCGCCCCCGGCGTGGCGGTGAACGGCCGCCCGGCGAGCGCCGTGCCCGCGACGGAGAGATCGATAGTGCCGCCGCCGCGCGCCAGTGCAGCGTCGGCGAACGCGTAGCCGTCCATCGCGGAATTGTCGAAGGCGGGTACGTCGATGGGGGAGATCACGTCTTCGGCGAGCACGCGGTCGAGCGCGTCGTGCAGGCTCACGCGTTCCACCTGTACATCGGCGGCGCGCGGTATCGCCCACTGACGCACGATTTCCTGCGCCGCCTCGACAGGCAGGGCATCGGGATCGTACTGGGCGACGCAGGCGGAGAATTCCTTGGACGTGGTCATGAATCGGAGCGGGTCGCGCGCCGGATGGACGGCCGCGGGATGATCGAGCGCCCGTGCCTCGTCAGGCCACGACGGCGGACATGAGCGAACAGCCGGGGGTGGGGTCAGCGGCGCTCCAGCTCGGCCAGCTGCTGTGAATCGTTGATATTGTAAAACGCGCGTTCGTCGTGAAATTGGACTTCCACCGCCGTGTGGCGCGCGTACCACGCGCGCACCTTGCGTTCGCCGGCGTCGAGCCAGGCGTCGAGATCGTCGGCGAGCGAGGTGCGCACGAGCGCGAACACCGGATGCGCCATGACTTCTCCGGCCGCATCGACCGTTGAGGCATACACAATGCCGGCGTGCTTCGCATCGAGCGCATGCATCAGCGCGGCGCCGAGATGTTCGTCGACGAAAGGAGCGTCGCAGGGCGCGGTCAGGACGAATTCCGTGCTCGCGGCGCGCAGCCCGGCGGCGATGCCGGCGAGCGGGCCAGGGTAATCCGCGCGCGCGTCCGGGATGACGCGTGCGCCGAATTGCGCGCCCAGCCGCTCATATTCACGGATGGACCGGTTGGCGCTGGTTAGCATCGCGCCGGCCTGGGGCGCGAGGCGCCGCATCACGTACAGCGCGAGCGGCTCGCCGTGAAACGGCTGCATGCCCTTGTCGACGCCGCTCATGCGCGAGCCACGGCCGCCCGCGAGCACGAGCACCGTGATGTCGGACGATATGTCGGACGATGAATGAGCGTTGGGAGCGGCCGGCACGAGCAATTCGCGTACGTCAGCCGCCGATGTAAGACATTTCGACGCGGGGGGCGTTTTCACGCGCTTGCACCGACGCGCTGCCGCGCAGCTGCGAATAACGGTCGCCGCGCGCTTCCCAGATTCGCGCAATGGCGGTGGCGACTTCGTCGTCGCTCGTGCCGCCGCGGATCAGGCCGCGCAGATCGTGGCCGGACACCGCGAAGAGACAGAGATAGAGCTTGCCTTCCGTCGAGAGCCGCGCGCGTATGCACGAGCCGCAGAACGCGCGCGTGACGCTCGAGATCACGCCGATTTCGCCGCCGCCGTCGCGGTAGCCCCAGCGCTGCGCGGTTTCGGCGGCGCTGTGCGCTTCGAGCGGCTCGAGCGGGAAATGCGCGTCGATGCGCCCGACGACCTGCGCGGAGGGCAGCACCTCGCTCATGTTCCAGCCGTTCGACACGCCCACGTCCATGTATTCGATGAAGCGCAGGATCGCACCGGTGCCTTTGAAGTGGCTCGCCATCGGCACGATTTCCTGATCGTTCGTGCCGCGCTTCACCACCATGTTCACCTTGAGCGGCGCGAGTCCGGCGGCCTGCGCGGCCTCGATGCCGTCCAGCATGTCGCCGACGGCGAAATCCGCGTCGTTCATGCGGCGAAAGAGGGCGTCGTCGAGCGCATCCAGACTGACCGTGACGCGCGAGAGGCCCGCGTCTTTCAGCGTGGCCGCTGCGGCCTTGTTCGAATGATGTAGGGAGACTGTCTCATTCTAGCGGGACCGGGCTGGCGCCGGCGTTGGGGCGAATCGACACGGGATCCCGGTTTTCCCGCAGTTTCTGGCGCGCCGCGCGAAAAAAACGCCATCGACTCGAGTCGATGGCGTTCTCTCCGGCATCGGCCTGCACGGTCGGGGAACCGTGCAGGCGCGTTGCGCTCAGTGGATGCTCTTGCTGGTTTCCACTTGCTGCATCGGCGTGGTGTCGGTCGGCGGGAGCGGCTTGCGCTCACGCGGCACGCGGACCGGCGCCGGCTCGCGCGCCGCAGCGTCGTTTGCCTCGCGCAGCTTGCCTTCGTCGGTATTGACCCACACCAGGCCCGCGCGCTCCAGCATCGGCTGGAGGGCTTCGACGGCGATCGACGTCGAGGTCGCGGGAGCCGCCGGCGCGGCGGACTTCACCGGTTCCGCGACGACTGCGACCGGCTCCGGCGCGGCCATTGTCGCCGGCGTTTCCGCAGCCTCGATCGGCTCGACGCTGGTTGCCTCGGGCGTCGGCGCGACCGCGGCGGTCTTCACCGGCTCGGTGGCCTCAGCGGCTTCCACGGCGGCTTGGGGAGCCGCTTCGGCCGCGGCCGCCTCGACAGGCCGGGCCGTTTCCACCGGCTTCGCTTCTTCCGTGGCGACGGGCGCGAACGGATCGGCCACCTTCGTCTCGACGACCTTCGGCGACGGACCGAACGGGTTTTCGACCGCGAGCGCCGGAGTGGGCTTGGCGAAGAGATCGGGCGTCGCCGGTTCGGGCGTCGGTGCCTTCAGTTCGAACGGCTCGGCTTCCTGCGTCCTAGCAACCGGCGCTTCCTCGGCGGCGGCAGGCGCCTGCTCCTGCGGCTTGACCTCGGCCGGCTTTTCGACCTGCGGTTCGACGGGCTCTGCAACGGGCTGCGGAGCGGTCGGACGGGTTTCGCGGCGCGCCGCCGCTTCCTGCACGGCTTCCGCGTCGAACACGCCGGCTTGCGCCGACACGCTTTCCGCCGCGCCTTCCGCTTCCGCGACGTCGGCCGCGTGATTCACCGTCATGCCTTCCTCGTCGCGCTCGCGGCGGCCGCCACGACGGCCACGGCGACGGCGGCGGCGCTCTTCGCTGTCACGTGCGCCAGCGGTCTGATCGGCGGTTGCCGCATCGCTGCCCGGCTGCTGCGCGACGTCCGTGCCGACCTGCATCGTTTCGACGACTTCCGATACGACCGTTTCGCCCTGCGTCAGCGCCTCGACGGCCGCTTCCGGCTGCGGCTTGCGGCGTTCGCCCGCTTCCGGACGCGCGGCGCGC
This sequence comes from Candidatus Paraburkholderia kirkii, assembly GCA_001189345.1. Taxonomy (GTDB): domain Bacteria; phylum Pseudomonadota; class Gammaproteobacteria; order Burkholderiales; family Burkholderiaceae; genus Caballeronia; species Caballeronia kirkii_B. The sequence continues at coordinate 125,859 of LFKV01000015.1, read as the reverse complement.
TCGGCGTTGCGATCGCGTGCTTCACGCGGTTCGCGGGGCTCGCGCGGCTCACGGGCTTCACGCGGCTCGCGGGCCTCGCGCGGTTCACGGACTTCGCGCAGCTCACGTCCTTCACGGCCGCCACGCGCTTCGCGATCCTCGCGGCGCGCGCCTTGTCGGCCTGCGCCGTTGCCGCCCGTCGCCGCACCTGCTGCCGCGCCTTCGCGTCCGGCGGCGGCACCGCGGCGGTTGCGGTTGCGATCGCCGCCGCCGGTGCGCTCGCTGCGTTCACGCTGCGGACGCACGGCCGGTTGCGTCTCGACCGGGGCCGGTGCGGGCTTGGCTTCCGGCTGAATGCCGAACAGATTCTTGATCCAGGCGATGAGACCACCGCTCGCCGGCACGGGCGCGGGCGCGGCCTCGACGGGCGCCGGCTTCTCGGGCGTGATGCCCTTCACGGCCGCTTCCTGCTTCGGCTTTACTTCCTCGCTGCGCTTGCTGTAGCCGGTCTCCGACTCCAGCTCGCTCGCTGCTTCGACGGCCATCTTCCACGAGGCGCGCGGATCGTCGAGGCGCGCATCGTCGTGACGCAGGCGCTCGAGCTTGTAGTGCGGCGTCTCGAGATGCTTGTTGGGAATCAGGACGACGTTGACCTTGAAGCGCGACTCGATCTTGTTGATTTCCGAGCGCTTTTCGTTCAGCAGGAAGGCGGTCACCTCGACCGGCACCTGGCAATGGATCGCCGCGGTGTTCTCCTTCATCGCTTCTTCCTGGATGATCCGCAGCACTTGCAGCGCGGACGATTCCGTATCGCGGATATGGCCCGTGCCGTTGCAGCGCGGGCAGGTCACGTGGCTGCCTTCCGACAGCGCCGGACGCAGACGCTGGCGCGACAATTCCATCAGGCCGAAGCGCGAAATCTTGCCCATTTGTACGCGCGCACGGTCGTGCTTCAGCGCATCCTTCAGGCGCTGCTCGACTTCGCGCTGGCTCTTGGCCGACTCCATGTCGATGAAGTCGATCACGATCAGGCCGCCCAGATCGCGCAGACGAAGCTGGCGCGCGACTTCGTCTGCGGCTTCGAGATTGGTGCGCGTGGCGGTTTCCTCGATGTCCGCGCCCTTGGTCGCGCGCGCCGAGTTCACGTCGATGGCGACGAGCGCCTCGGTGTGATCGATCACGATCCCGCCGCCCGAGGGCAGCGGCACCGTGCGCGAGTATGCGGTTTCGATCTGGTGCTCGATCTGGAAGCGCGAGAAGAGCGGCACGTCGTCGTGATAGCGCTTCACCTTCGAGAGGTTGTCGGGCATCACGATATCCATGAAGGCGCGCGCCTGATCATGGATTTCGGTCGTGTCGATGAGGATTTCGCCGATGTCCGGCTGGAAGTAGTCGCGGATCGCGCGGATGACGAGGCTCGATTCGAGATAAATGAGCATCGGCTGGCCGGCGACGCCGCTCTGCGACGCGGCTTCGATCGCGCGCCAGAGCTGCATCAGGTAGTTCAGGTCCCACTGGAGCTCTTCGGCGGAGCGGCCGATGCCGGCCGTGCGCGCGATGATGCTCATGCCTTCCGGCAGTTCGAGCTGCGCCATGGTTTCGCGCAGTTCCTGCCGCTCGTCGCTCTCGATGCGGCGTGAGACGCCGCCGCCGCGCGGGTTGTTCGGCATCAGGACGAGATAGCGTCCCGCGAGCGAGATGAACGTGGTGAGGGCCGCGCCCTTGTTGCCGCGCTCTTCCTTCTCGACCTGGACGATGAGTTCCTGGCCCTCGCGGAGTGCATCCTGAATGCGCGCGGAGCGCATCTCGACGCCGTCGCGGAAATACTGGCGGGCGACTTCCTTGAACGGCAGAAACCCGTGGCGGTCTTCGCCGTAGTTGACGAAGCAGGCTTCGAGCGAGGGCTCGATGCGGGTGACGACTCCCTTATAGATGTTACCTTTGCGCTGTTCGCGCCCGGCGGTTTCGATGTCGATGTTGATGAGCTTCTGCCCATCGACGATGGCGACGCGCAATTCCTCTTGCTGCGTCGCGTTAAACAGCATGCGTTTCATGAAACGGCTCCAGAGCGGCTACACTTTTCCCTCGTCAGGCGAATCGGCGTCGGTGACGGAAAACGTCACGCGCACGAAGCGGGAAGGTGAGCGTGCCACGCTTTTTGTATGTTGTCACAAAGCACGCTGGAGCGGGACTTCTGGCGGGAGAATTGCCGAAAGCAGGCTTCGGCCGCCGATGGGGCGGTCTTGCCGTGGGGCGCATGCGAAGCAACGGCGAAACGCCGGGGAGCCTCGCGGCGCGTGGCGAGGATGAACGGCGGCGCGACGGTTCCACGTCTCAGAATGGACGCGCCGAACCGATCCACGCTCTTTGCAACAGAGCCTGATTCCTCCCAACGGTGGCGGCGGGGAAGAGCGGTCTCGCGCAAACCGGCGCGATGCTTCGACCCATCCTCCTTGCTGCCATGCCGCGCCGGCGCCGCCGCGATGTTCGCCGTGAGTTGTTCGCAAAACCGGCGAGCGTCGATTGCCTTTTTCTCCCGCTCGATGGCAGGACCGATTCAGGCTGGCAGCCGGCCTTTTCGCCGGGCGCCGTCGCTTCTCGCCGATAAAATTCTTTTTGACCAAAAATCCGTTACCGACCGGCGATCGACTCGACCGAACGCGCCTGTGGGCTCCGTCCCTGTCGGTGATATCGCCGTGCGTGCAACTCGTCGCTCGATTTTCCGGGTGAGCAACCGACCCTGGGCGCAAGTAAAATGATGGTTTATAGCTTGCACCTGTACAGTCTGACAAATCACGGCCATTGCTTGATCCAAAGCTTCGGTCTTTTCAGACTGCTGGCAAATTATATTCAGAATGAATGAGTTAGGCAAAACATCCCATAAACAGGTCGTGAGCGAACAGGTGTCGATGATCGAAATCGATGAAACTGCCGCTGGTCAGCGAATCGACAATTTTTTGCTGTGCGTTTGCAAGGGTGTTCCCAAAAGCCATATTTACCGTATTCTCAGCAGCGGCGAAGTGCGCGTGAACAAGGGTCGGATCGACGCGGCCTATCGCCTGGAGCAGGGCGATCTCGTGCGCGTACCGCCGATTCGCGTGGCGCAACCGGACGAGGCGCCGGTTTCGTCGAACGCGCCGGCCGCCGAATTCCCGATTCTCTTCGAGGACGACCATCTGATCGTCATCGACAAGCCTTCGGGCATCGCGGTACACGGCGGCAGCAGCGTCGCGTTCGGCGTGATCGAGCAATTGCGCAATGCGCGGTCGCACGCCAAGTTTCTCGAGCTGGTGCATCGGCTGGATCGCGAAACCTCCGGCGTGCTGATGCTCGCGAAGAAGCGCGCCGCACTCGTCGATCTGCACGAGCAGATTCGCGGGAATCGCGTCGACAAGCGCTACTACGCGCTCGGCTACGGCGGCTGGCATGCCGACTGGGGACGCCGGCGCGTCGTGAAGGCGCCGCTGCACAAATACGTCGCGGCAGACGGCGAACGGCGCGTGCGCATCCAGGAAAACGGGCTGCCGTCGCATACGGTCTTCAATCTGATCGAGCGCTGGCGCGACTACGCGTGGGTCGAGGCAGAGCTGAAAACCGGCCGCACGCACCAGATCCGCGTGCACATGGCGAGCCTCGGCCTGCCGATCGCGGGCGACGCCAAGTACGGCGACTTCGCGCTGAACAAGGAACTGGCGAGTCCGAGCGCGAAACCGTCGCTCAAACGCATGTTTTTGCACGCATATCGACTGAAAATCACGCATCCGGCGACGGGCGAGCCGCTGCAGCTGGAAGCGCCGCTGCCCGCCGAATGCCGGCGTTTCATCGAGCAGCTCAAGTAATCGAACCAAGACCCGAGCGAGACCCGTTAAATGGCGCAGAAGCAATTTGATCTGATCGTTTTCGACTGGGACGGCACGTTGATGGATTCGACCGTGCACATCGCGCGCAGCATCCAGGCCGCGTGCCGCGATCTCGGGCTGCCGGTTCCGGCCGACGAATCCGCGAGCTACGTGATCGGCCTGGGCCTCAAGGACGCGCTGCAAATCTGCGCGCCGGCGCTCGATCCGTCCGATTACCCGCGCCTTGCCGAGCGCTACCGCTTCCATTTCCTGACGATGGGCCAGCAAACCGAGCTGTTCGACGGCGTGCGCGAGCTGCTGCAGGAATTGCGCGACCAGGGCTATTTCCTCGCGGTGGCGACGGGAAAGAGCCGCGTCGGGCTGAATCGGGCGCTGGATCAGTCGCGCCTCACGAGCGCATTCGACGGCACGCGCTGCGCCGACGAGACTTTCTCAAAGCCGCATCCCGCGATGCTTCAGGAGCTCACCCGCGAGCTCGGCCAGGATCTGTCGCGCACGGTGATGATCGGCGACACGACGCACGATCTGCAGATGGCGATCAACGCCGGCGCGGCGGGCGTGGGCGTCGCGTACGGCGCGCATCCGGCGGATTCGCTCGCGGCGCTCAAGCCGCAGTTCTGCGCGGACAGCGTCGCGTCGCTCTCCGGCTGGCTGCGGGAGCACGCATGACCGAGCAACGGCAGGACGCGGTGCGCGTATGCGCGTCGGACGAGCTGGTCGACGGCGGCGCGGGCTTGCGAATTCCCGCGACCGAGGCGAGCGGCGACGCGGTCGTGTTCTTCGTGCGCTACGACGGCAAGCCCTATGGCTATCTGAACCGCTGCGCGCACGTGCCGATGGAGCTCGACTAGGTCGAGGGCCAGTTCTTCGAGAGCTCGGGCCTATACTTGACTTGATGTGCGCGATGCACGGGGCGATCTACGAGCCCGACACCGGCAAATGCGTGGGCGGTCCGTGCCGTGGCGCGCGCCTGCGACCCATAACGGTCGAGGAGCGCGATACGCCGGAAGGCCGAGTGGTCTTCTGGATGCCGGACGACGCGCTGCGCCCCGCCTGATACTTTCTCGACAACAAGACGACGCATGTCCGACAATCTTCCGCCCGATCGGGCCGAGTCCCGTCCGCCCGCGCGCGGCGGCGAAAACTGGGAGCGCGAGGCGCTCGAACGCATCGCGCTGGCCGCGATCCGCGAGCAACGCGCCGCCCGGCGCTGGCGCATTTTCTTCCGTTTCCTGTTCCTCGCGGTGATCGCGCTGATTGCCTGGGGCGTGTTCGATTTCACCGGCGATCGCGTCGCGAAGGCGGGCAAGCACAACGGCGCTCATCGACCTGCAAGGCGAGATCGTCGCGAACAGCGATGCGAGCGCCGACAACATCGACGACGCGCTGCAGAGCGCCTTCGAGGACGAGAATACCGTGGGCGTGATCCTGCGCATCAACAGCCCGGGCGGCAGTTCGGTGCAGGCGGGCATCATCAATGGCGAAATCCGGCGACTGCGCACGAAATATCCGACGCCGCCGCTCTATGTCGTCGTCGACGACATGTGCGCGTCGGGCGGCTATTATGTCGCGGCGGCGGCGGCGGCGGACAAGATCTACTCAACAAGGCGAGCATCGTCGGCTCGATCGGCGTGCTGATGGACGGCTTCGGCTTCACCGGCCTGATGGACAAGCTGGGCGTGCGCAGCGCCGCATGCATACGTCGGGGGCGAACAAGGGCGCGTTCGATCCGTTCTCGCCCGAAATGCCTCAGATGGTCGCGCACGCGCAGGCCATGCTCGACCAGATCCACACGCAGTTCATCGACGCGGTGAAGCAGGGGCGAGGCAAACGTCTGAAGGATGATCCGGACCTGTTCTCCGGCATGTTCTGGACCGGCGAGAAGAGCGTGGAGCTCGGTCTCGCCGACGATTTCGGCGACGCCAATTATGTCGCGCGCGAAATCATCAAGCAGCCGGACATCGTCGATTACACGTAGAAGGAAAGCATCAGCGAGCGCGTGGTGCGGCGCTTCGGCGCGTCGGTCAGAGACGCCGCCGTGCGCGCGCTCACGCTCGGTGGCAGGCTCCAGTTGCGCTGACTCTCACGACGCCAGCAGCAGGAAGATCGCCGGGCGCTTGTGCAGGTCCGGCGCGGGCTGCTTCTTCCAGTCCGCCGTCGTGCGCGTGACGATGGTTTCGCCCGGCAGCGTCAGATCGACCGCGACGCAGATCAGTGTGGACAGCGCGCACGTCGCGACGAGCGTGTCGAGCATCGCCTTGTTGCGATAGGGCGTCTCGATGAAAATCTGCGTTTGATTGGCCTTGCGCGACAGTTGTTCCAGTTCGCGCAGGCGCTTGCCGCGCTCGGCGGCATCGACGGGCAGATAGCCGTTGAACGCAAAGCTCTGGCCGTTCATGCCCGAGGCCATCAGCGCCAGCAGGATCGAGCTCGGGCCGACGAACGGCACCACTTTCACTCCGCGCTGATGCGCGCGCCGCATCAGCAGCGCGCCCGGATCGGCGACGGCGGGGCAGCCTGCCTCGGACACGAGACCGGCGTCCGTGCCCGCCAGAATCGGCGCGAGCAGCTTGTCGATCTCGCCCGGGGGCGTGTTGACGTTCAGCTCGCGCACCTCGATTTCCTGAATCGGCCGTTCCGTACCCACTTTTTTCAGAAAGGCGCGCGTGGTTTTCGCGTTTTCGCCGATGTAGTAGGCGAGCGCGGCCGCCTGCGCGCGTACCGGTTCGGGCAGGACGCCGGCGAGCGCGGCTGCGTCGCCATCGCCCAGCGTGTTCGGGACAGATAGAGCACGCCGCTCATGCCGCCCCCAGGACCGGGAATCCGACCGTCTCGAGCATGCCGCTCAGCGCGATGAGCGGCAGCCCGATGAGTGCCGTGGGATCGTCGGATTCGATCGCCTCCAGCAGCGCGATGCCCAGACCTTCGGATTTCGCGTTGCCCGCGCAGTCGTAGGGCGTTTCGGCGTGCAGATAGGCCTCGATCTGCGCGTCCGAATAGTGGCGAAACCGCACCCGGGTGACGATATCGGCGGATTGCACGTTCTCCGTGCGGCTGTCGAACAGGCACAGCGCGCTGTGAAATTCGACGCTGCGGCCGCGCATCGCCCGAAGCTGCGCGACGGCGTTCTCGTGCGTGCCTGGCTTGCCGATCTGCCGGCCGTCGAAAGTCGCGACCTGGTCGGATCCGATCACGAGCACATCCGCGCGGTCCGCGACGCGCACGGCCGTCGACTCGGGTGCCTCGCCGGCGAGCGGCGCCTCGTCGACGTCGGGCTTGACGACGTCGAAAGGTACGCGCAGGCGTTTGAGCAACTCGCGCCGATACGGTGAACTGGACGCCAGGATCAGGCGCGGCGTGCGGGGTGGCGCGAGTGGTCGCGCGGGTGGTCGCGTGTTTGGAGCCTCGGACATAAAGCGAAATCAGCAAAAATGAATGAAAAAAACGACGGCCTTCTGCCGTACCCTTAAGTATTTGACTCGAAAGAATAAAGCCGATATGATTTTAGGGTCTTCATCGGCAAGTGTGTGGCTGTCTTGTCCGCCTCGAGCCGATGAACCCGGTGCAAGCGCCTTTCGCGCAACAAGAGCAGAAAGGGTCAGGAAGCACGAATGCCGGCTCGATGCAAATTCGGGCAAGCCATGCTGCCTGGAGACGCCATCGCGGTGCATACTGAGCGCTCACCGGAAGCACTAACCGCGCAAGGCTGCCAAGCAGGAGCGCACATGACTCAGAATCCTGGCAAACTTGCGAGCCCCGCCGATCTGCGCGCGCTCGACATTTACGAATTCGCCAAGAGCGGCAGGCAGCCGGCGCGCTGCGCGTGTCGCAGATGCCGCGCATGTTAGCCGAAGTGCCGGCGGATGCGCCAGACCGCACCGTGTTCACCTGGCAGGCCGAGGGCTCGACCCAGCCGGAACTGCAGGACGAGGGCACCGAGGCGCCACAGCCGTATCTGCGCCTGGCGGTGCACGGTTTGGTGTGGCTCATGTGTCAGCGCTGTCTTTCGCCGTATTCGCAGCATCTCGATGTCGATGCGACGTATCGGATCGTGGTGACGGAGGAAGAGGCGGACGAATATCCGCTCGACGACGATGAAGTCGAAGTGATCGTGGGCTCGCGCCAGTTCGATCTCGTCGACTTGATCGAAGAGGAATTGCTGTTGTCCTTGCCGCTCGTGCCCAAGCACAACGTGTGCCCCGAGGTGCACGAAAGCCTGCTTCCAGGCAGTGCGGACGACGAGTCGGATGAAGGCGGTGCGCGGGAGGAGGAAGAAAAGCCGAACCCGTTTGCCGTGCTGGAGAAGCTCAAGCAGGGCGGCTCCGATGGCAAGAAGCACTGAAATGGTTTCGTAGCACGCAACAAACTGGTAGCGCGATGTGCGCACCCGATGGCCGAACGGCCGAGGGCTGTCGGCGGATCGGGCTGTGTTAGGATTCGCAAAATTTTTCTGGAGTAGTCATGGCAGTTCAGCAAAACAAGAAGTCGTCGTCGAAGCGCGGCATGCACCGTTCCCACGACTTCCTCACGACGGCTCCGCTGGCTGTCGAGCCGAACACGGGTGAAGTGCATCTGCGCTACCACGTGAGCCCGAACGGCTACTATCGTGGCAAGAAAGTCGTCAAGACGAAGAACGACTAAGCGTTCCTCGACGCCCGATGCGCCCGCTGAAACCGTTCCGCGGGCACGTGGGCGCAACCCGCTCTTGACACTTTCCCGGTACGACGAGAAGGCGGCATTTCACTGCCGCTTTTTTGTGCCCGAAATTCGTCGCGTTCCATGACTGTAAAGATCACCATCGACTGCATGGGAGGCGACCACGGTCCGGTCGTGACCGTTCCCGCTGCCGTCAATTTCGTGCGCTCGCATCCCGACGCACACCTGATGCTCGTCGGTCTTGAGCAGCCTATCCGCGCCCAGCTCAAGAAGTCGAAGGCCCTCGACGAGCCTCGCCTCACCGTCGTTCCGGCGAGCGAAGTCGTCGCGATGGACGACCCGGTCGAGGTCGCGCTGCGCAAGAAGAAAGACTCGTCGATGCGCGTCGCGCTCAACCTCGTGAAGGACGGCGAGGCGCAGACCTGCATTTCCGCCGGCAACACCGGCGCGCTCATGGCGGTGTCGCGCTATGTGCTGAAGACACTTTCCGGCATCGAGCGTCCGGCCATCGCCTTCGCTATGCCGAGCCAGAAGAGCTACACCACCGTGCTCGATCTCGGCGCCAATGTCGATTGCGAGCCCGAGCATCTGCTGCAGTTCGCCGAGATGGGCCACGCGCTGGTGTCGGCGATCGAGGGCCGCTCGCGGCCCTCGATCGGCCTGCTCAACATCGGCGAAGAAGTCATCAAGGGCAACGAAACGATCAAGCGCGCGGGTGAGCTCTTGCGCGCGAGCACGCTCAACTTCTACGGCAACGTGGAAGGCAACGACATCTACAAGGGCACGACGGACGTCGTCGTGTGCGATGGCTTCGTCGGCAATGTCGCGCTGAAGACCTCCGAAGGTCTCGCCAAGATGCTCGCCGACATGATCAAGGAAGAGTTCAGCCGCTCGTTCGCCTCCAAGCTGATGGCGCTCATCGCGCTGCCCGTGCTCAAGCGTTTCAAGAAGCGCGTCGATCCCGCGCAATATAACGGCGCGGCGTTGCTGGGGCTGCGCGGACTCGTCATCAAGAGCCACGGCTCGGCCGAGGCCTTCGGGTTTGAGTGGGCTATTAAACGCGGGTATGATGCCGTCAAAAATGGCGTGCTGGAACGCCTGGTGCGCGCGATGGAAGAAAATGCGCCCTCCGCGCGCGAGGCCGATGCGCATGCTCCGGCGTCCGATGCATCGGTTGCAGCCAATGGCAAAAGCACGCCTGGCGCCGCTGCAGCCGGTCAATCGAACCCGCAGCCTGATTCTCAGCCAAACTCGCAGCCGAACCCGCCGGACGAGTCCGGGACTGCGCTACATTCGAAGGCATAATGGCTCAAACCAATCTTTACTCTCGCGTGCTGGGCACCGGCAGCTATCTGCCGGCCGAGCGCGTCACGAATCAGGAATTGGCAGACCGTCTCGCGAAGCAGGGCGTCGAGACGAGCGACGAATGGATCGTCGCGCGCACCGGCATTCACGCGCGCCACTTTGCGGCTCCCGGTCAAACCACGAGCGACCTCGCCCTCATCGCATCGCAGAAGGCGATCGAGGCGGCGGGCGTCGATCCTCAATCGATCGATCTGATCATCGTCGCGACCTCCACGCCGGACTTCGTTTTCCCCAGCACCGCGTGCCTGCTGCAGAACAAGCTCGGCATCCGGAACGGTGGCGCGGCGTTCGACCTGCAAGCGGTATGCTCCGGCTTCGCCTACGGCGTCGCCACGGTGGACAGTTTCATCCGCAGCGGCTTGAACCGTACGGCGCTCGTCGTCGGCGCGGAAACGTTCTCGCGCATCCTCGATTTCAAAGACCGCACCACCTGCGTGCTGTTCGGCGACGGCGCGGGCGCGGTCGTCCTGCAGGCGTCCGATGAGCCGGGCGTGCTTTCGAGCGCGCTGCACGCGGACGGCAGCCATTCGGGCATCCTCTGCACGCCGGGCAACGTGAACGGCGGCGTGGTCGAAGGCAGCGCGTTCCTGTACATGGACGGTCAGGCCGTGTTCAAGCTCGCGGTCAACGTGCTGGAAAAGGTCGCGGTCGAAGCGCTCGACAAGGCGAAGCTCGCGCCGGAAGACATCGACTGGCTGATCCCCCATCAGGCCAACATCCGCATCATGCAGAGCACGTGCCGCAAGCTGCATCTGCCGCCCGAGCGCATGGTCGTGACGGTCGGCGAGCACGGCAACACGTCGGCGGCGTCGATTCCGCTCGCGCTCGACGTCGCGGTCCGCGACGGGCGCGTCAAGCGCGGCGACAACGTGCTGATCGAAGGTGTCGGCGGTGGCTTCACGTGGGGCGCGTCGGTCATCCGCTATTAATCGCCAATCGATCCCTCTATCCATTCGCAACTGATCCCGTCGTCACGATATTCGCCGCGCGCCGCATGAGCGCGCGATGCGCGCGCAGTCACCGACGACGTCGCGGATCATTCCAATCATCGAGGACGATATGAAATTTGCGTTCGTTTTCCCCGGACAGGGCTCGCAGTCGATCGGCATGCTCAACGCATTCGCCGATCACGCCATCGTGCGCGAAACCGTTCAGCAGGCTTCCGAGGCGCTCGGCCAGGATCTCGGCAAGCTGATCGCCGAAGGTCCGGCCGAAGACCTGAACCTGACGACGAACACGCAGCCCGTCATGCTGATGGCGGCGTACGCGATCTACCGCGTGTGGGAAAAGGAAACCGGCCTCGCGCCCGCCATCGTCGCCGGTCACAGCCTCGGCGAATACACTGCGCTCGTCGCGGCGGGCGCGCTCGCCTTTTCGGACGCTGTGCCGCTCGTGCGCTTCCGCGCGCAGGCGATGCAAAGCGCCGTGCCGGTGGGCGAAGGCGGCATGGCCGCGATCCTCGGCCTCGACGACGACACGGTGCGCGCGGTTTGCGCCGAAGCGTCGTCGGCGGGCGTCGTCGAAGCGGTCAACTTCAATGCGCCCGCGCAAGCGGTGATTGCCGGCGCCAGGGCGGCCGTCGAGAAGGCGTGCGAAGTGGCGAAGGTGAAGGGCGCGAAGCGCGCGCTGCCGCTGCCGGTTTCCGCGCCGTTCCATTCGTCGCTGCTCAGGCCGGCGTCGGATCAGCTGCGCGACTATCTCGGCCGTGTCGAGATCGAGGCGCCGCGAATTCCCCTGATTAATAACATCGACGTCGCGATCGTCTCCGATCCGGCCGCGATCAAGGACGCACTGGTGCGTCAGGCGGCGGGTCCGGTGCGCTGGGTCGAGTGCGTGCGGGCGATGGCGAACGACGGCGTCACGCACGTCATCGAGTGCGGTTCGGGCAAGGTGCTCGCGGGCTTCACGAAGCGCATCGACGGCAATCTCGTCGGCGGCGCGATCTTCGATCCGGCGTCGCTCGAGGAAACGCGCAAAATGATCGCAGGCTGAGGAAAACAAAATGAATCTGGACAACCAAGTAGCAATCGTCACGGGTGCGTCGCGCGGCATCGGCAGGGCGATCGCGCTCGAACTCGCGAAGCAAGACGCGACCGTCATCGGCACGGCGACCAGCGAAAGCGGCGCGGCCGGCATCACGGAAGCGCTGGAGCAGGCAGGCGGCAAGGGCCGTGGCGCGGTCCTGAACGTGAACGACGCGGCCGCGGCCGACGCGTTCATCGATGCCACCGTCAAGGAGTTCGGCAGCCTGAACATTCTCGTGAACAACGCGGGCATCACGAAGGACCAGCTCGCGATGCGCATGAAGGACGACGAGTTCGACGCCGTCATCGACACCAACCTGCGCGCGGTATTCCGCCTGTCGCGCGCCGTCCTGCGGCCGATGATGAAGGCGCGCGGTGGGCGCATCATCAACATCACCTCGGTGGTCGGCTCTTCGGGCAATCCCGGACAGGCGAACTACGCGGCGGCGAAGGCGGGCGTCGCGGGCATGACGCGCGCGCTCGCGCGCGAGATCGGCAGCCGCGGCATCACGGTGAACTGCATCGCGCCGGGTTTCATCGACACGGACATGACCAAGGTGCTGCCCGAAGAGCAGCGCACCGCGCTTACCGCGTCTATCCCACTTGGCCGACTGGGCAGTCCCGAAGATATCGCGCATGCTGTGGCGTTCCTGGCATCGCCATTCGCCGGCTACATCACCGGCACGACGCTGCACGTGAACGGCGGCATGTACATGTAATAGGCATTTCGCCGATTTTCGCTTAATATCCGCGCCGGACGGGCGCGCAAAATGCTCGATACGGCATCGTGCGCACCGATTCCGCGCGGCGGCGAGGAATCATCGCGAAGCGCCGGCGCCCTCTTGATGGAGCGCGCCGGACGGCGGAGCATGGAACCAACGCGCCGTATTTTGCGGGTCCAAACCTGATAAAATGCGCGCACTCGCATATTTGAACTTTTTTCCCTCGGAGGGCTGTATGGACAACATCGAACAGCGCGTGAAGAAGATCGTCACCGAACAACTGGGCGTGGCGGAAGCCGAAATCAAGAACGAAGCTTCGTTCTTGAACGATCTGGGCGCTGACTCGCTCGATACCGTCGAACTCGTGATGGCGCTCGAAGACGAATTCGGCATGGAAATTCCCGATGAAGAGGCCGAAAAGATCACCACGGTTCAGCAAGCGATCGACTACGCTCGCGCAAACGTCAAGGCCTGAGGCCGGGCGCGCCGGCGACTCATCGCTCAACCAGCTTGATGCATCGTCGCTGCAAAGACCAGTTTGAGAGCCACAGGGCACACAGGGCGGTTTCCTGTGGCCGCTGTGGCTTTTGTTTTTCGTCATTCTATGGATAAGGGGTTACCGTGAGCCGTCGTCGAGTTGTTGTTACAGGCCTGGGACTCGTTTCGCCTGTCGGCAATACCGTTGCCGACGGCTGGGCCAATCTGATCGCGGGCAAATCGGGCATCGCGAATATCACGAAGTTCGACGCCACGAACTTCTCCACGCGTTTCGCGGGCGAAGTGAAGGGCTTCAACATCGAGGAGTACATGCCCGCCAAGGAAGCGCGCCATATGGATACCTTCATCCATTACGGCTTCGCCGCGGGCGTCCAGGCCATGAAGGACAGCGGCCTCGAGATCACCGAGGACAACGCGGAGCGCGTGGGCGTTGTGGTCGGTTCGGGCATCGGCGGCCTGCCGATGATCGAAATCACCCAGACCGAACTGCTGAACCGCGGTCCGCGCCGCATCTCTCCGTTCTTCGTGCCGGCGTCGATCATCAACATGATCTCCGGCCATCTGTCGATCCGCTTCGGTCTCAAGGGGCCGAATCTGTCGATGGTCACGGCCTGCACGACCGGCCTGCACTGCATCGGCGAGGCGTCGCGCCTGATCGAATACGGCGACGCGGACGTGATGGTCGCGGGCGGCGCGGAAGCGACGGTTTCTCCGCTCGGCATCGGCGGCTTCGCGGCGGCGCACGCGCTGTCGCAGCGCAACGACGATCCTGCCACGGCGAGCCGTCCGTGGGACACCGACCGTGACGGCTTCGTGCTCGGCGAAGGCGCGGGCGTGATGGTGCTCGAGGAGTACGAGCACGCGAAGAAGCGCGGCGCGAAGATCTACGCGGAAGTGCTCGGCTACGGCATGAGCGGTGACGCCTTCCACATGACGGCACCGCCCGAAGACGGCGATGGCGGCCGCCGCGCGATGGTCAATGCCATGAAGAACGCGCAGATCAACGCCGACCAGGTAAATTACGTGAACGCGCACGGCACGTCCACGCCGCTCGGCGACATCGCGGAGACGATCGGCATCAAGCGCGCGCTCGGCGATCAGGCGAAGAACGTTGTCGTGAACTCCACCAAGTCGATGACCGGCCACCTGCTGGGCGGCGCGGGCGGCCTGGAGTCGGTGTTCATGGTGCTGGCGATTCACCACCAGATCTCGCCGCCGACCATCAACGTCTTCAACCAGGACCCGCAGTGCGACCTGGATTACTGCGCGAACACGGCGCGGGAAATGAAGATCGACGTGGCGGTGAAGAACTCGTTCGGCTTCGGCGGCACGAACGGCTCGCTCGTTTTCAAGCGCCACTGAGCACGGCGCGCTCGTCAGTACGGAATCGACATGGCGGGCGTGTGCGTGGATCGGCCGCATCGGGAAACCGGCTCGACGCCGGGTGTTGCGATGCGGCCGTCGCGTTTCTTGCGGGGCGCGATGCTCGGATTCGCGAGCGTGGCCGGCGCCTCGGTGTTCCAGTGCGCCTACGCGCACACGGAACAGGTCGGGCACGCGGCGGTGGCGTGCGCGGCGACCATGGCTGCGTTCGGGCTTGCGTCGTATCGGGGTGGCTGCGGGCCCAGCCGGCGGCCATCGGCCTGCAAGTCGGACGGCCTTACGCTCTGGAGCCGCAGCGGCGACGTGCGGCGCACGCGCATCGCGGGATGCGCGCAATGGAGCGGCCGGCTGCTCGCGCTGACGCTCGTCTGCGCGCGCGGGCGGCGTGAAACGCTGCTCGTCCCGGCCGATTCCGTCGACGCTGGCACCTTCCGCCAGCTCGCCGTCCTGGCCCGCCGCTCGGCCGCTTCCCACCTGTAACGACTGTAACGGCTCATGAGCGCTCCAGTTGGCTTACAGGCGGTAACGCTACAATAGCCCTCCGCGCAACACCCCAAGCTAAACGGATTTCCCAGGTGAGCGAAAAAGAAATCGACCAATTGCTGGTCGAACGTGTCAAGAAGGGTGACAAGGCCGCGTTCGAACTGCTGGTCGCCAAATACCACCGCAAGATCATTCGACTGATTTCGCGCCTCGTGCGCGACCCCGCCGAGGTCGAGGACGTCGCCCAGGACGCCTTCATCAAAGCTTACCGTGCGCTGCCGCAATTCCGGGGCGAATCGGCGTTCTATACCTGGCTCTACCGGATTGCCGTCAACACCGCAAAGAATTACCTTGCGACGCAGGGCCGCCGCGCTCCCACTTCTACCGAGGCGGATGCGGAAGAAGCGGAAACTTTCTCCGATGCGGAGCAACTAAAGGATATCAACACGCCCGAGTCGATGTTGATGAGCAAGCAGATCGCTCAGACGGTCAATGCTGCGATGGCGCTGCTGCCGGAGGAACTGCGCACCGCCATCACGCTCCGGGAAATTGAAGGACTGAGTTACGAAGAAATCGCCGAAATGATGGATTGCCCCATCGGCACCGTCAGATCGAGAATTTTCCGTGCTCGCGAAGCCATTGCGGCAAAATTGCGTCCGTTGTTGGACACTCCCGAAGGCAAGCGCTGGTAGGCGGCGATTATCCACGGGACAAGGGCGCGATATCTGGGTTAGGTGGTGTCACTACGGGGTGTGGTCAAAGAGATGGGGGAGCATCATGGGGTCGGTCTCGATGCAGAATCAGACACAAGCGGGGTCGCGCGGCGAGTTCATGTCGGCTTTCGTCGACGGTGAGTCGCTCGGCGAGATTGGCAGCATCAGCCAGTTTCTCGCGGAACTGAACAGCCACGAACGCGCGGCGTGGTCGGACTATCACCTGATCGGAGACGCTCTGCGCTCCGACGATCTCGCGGTCAGCCCGGCGCGCAGCAGCGCGTTCATGGCCGCATTCTCCGAGCGTTTCGAGGCCGAGGCGCACGTGCTCGTGCCCGCAACGGCGGCGAAGGCGCGCGGCGGGATGCTGCGCCGTCGGGTCGTGCCGGCTTTCGCGGTGGCCGCGACGCTGACCTGGATCGTCGTGCCGCAGCTGCAAGGCGTGGACAGCCGCAGCGGCGCGCAGGTGGCGAGCGTCGCGCCGGCCGATTCGATGCAGCGCGTGGCGCTGGCGTCGGTGCCGGCCGCGAGCACCCGGGTGCCGATCGTCGAGGCGAACATCATCCGCGACGCCGATCTCGACCAGTATCTTGAAGCGCATCAGCAATTCTCGCAACAGCCTGCGATGCCCGGTTCCATGCCTTTGATCCGGGCGGCGGTTACATCGCAGGGTCAATAATTTGATACTGAGTGTGCGGTTGAATAAAACGAACCATTGGGGGCGGCTGCCGGCGTTGATGCTCTGTGCAGCCGCGTTGTTGACGGCGGCGTCGGGCGTATTCGCTCAGGGAGAGGATCCCGCCGCTGCCCGCAAGACAGCCGCTATGCTGCTCGATCGCATCCACGAAGCGGCCCAGCAGCAGAATTACGAAGGCACCTTCGTCTATCAGCGCGGCGCGATGGTTCAATCCTCGCGCACCACGCATGTCGCCACGCGCGGCGACGGCGAGTACGAATCCCTGGAAAGCCTCGACGGCGCGCCGCGCAGAATGCTGCGCCACGACGACGACATGTTCACGTTCGTCCCCGAGCGGCATCTGCTGGTGGTCGAGCATCGGCAGAACTGGGACTCGTTTCCCGCGCTCCTTTCGACGAGCGGCGATCAAGTGCTTTCCGTCTACGAGCCCAAGCTTCTGGGCAGCGATCGCGTCGCGGGCCTGGACAGCCAGGTGCTGGAGCTCGATCCGAAAGATTCCTATCGATTCGCCTACAAGCTGTGGGCCGAAGCGAAAACCGGCCTGTTGCTGCGCGCGCAGACGCTCGACCCCGACGGCCAGGTGCTTGAACAGCTTTCGTTCTTCCAGGTGCGCATCGGCGGGCCGATCGACAAGGCGCCGATCGCGAACGGCATCCGCAGCACGTCGGGTTGGACCGTCGTGCGCCCGCCCGTGCAGCCCGTGGACATGGAAGCGCAGGGCTGGCTACTGACGCCGAATATCGCGGGCTTCCGCAAGATTCGCGAGCTGCGCCGTCCGATGGCGTCGAGCCAGCAAGGTCAGCCGCCGATTCCGGTCGATCAGGCGGTGTTTTCGGACGGTCTGGCGACAATTTCGGTGTTCGTCGAGCCGGTGGAAAAGAACACGCGCAAGGAAGGCGCGGGAAACAGCGGCGCCATGCATGTACTGGTGAAACGGCGCGGGGACTTCTGGATTACCTTGCTTGGCGAAGTGCCGCAAGCCACATTGCAGCAATTTGCTTCTACCATAGAATACAAGCCTTCCAAGTAATCCCGTTCCCGGCCTCCAACATATGAGCAACTTCTCGCTGCGCAAGTTCATCGCGGCCGCGGCGCTCGCCGTGTGCCTGCCGTTCGTCTCGCACACTGCGGCGGCGGTGCCCACGGTGAACCTGCCGGATTTCACGACGCTCGTCGACAAGGTGGGGCCCTCGGTCGTGAACATTCGCACGACCTCGCGAGTCGGCTCCGGCAACGAACTGCGCGGCCTGCCGCCCGGTCTCGACGACGGCGACATGTCCAAGTTCTTCCGTCGCTTTTTCGGCATTCCGATGCCTGGTCAGCCGCCGCAGGGTGGCGGAGGTGGTAGCAGTGGCGGCGGCGGCAATAACGGCGGCGGGGGCGATCAGGGCAAGGGCGGCAGCCGCAACGCGCCCGACGACAACCAGGACAATTCGGAGCAGAGCAGCGGCGTCGGTTCGGGCTTCATCCTGTCGACCGACGGCTACGTGATGACCAACGCCCACGTCGTCGACGACGCGGACACCATCTATGTCACGCTCACCGACAAGCGCGAATTCAAGGCGCGGCTCGTCGGCGTCGACGAGCGCACGGACGTCGCGGTGGTGAAGATCAGCGCGACGAATCTCCCGGCGATCACCATCGGTGATTCGAACAAGGTGCGCGTGGGCGAGTGGGTGCTCGCGATCGGCTCGCCGTTCGGCCTCGACAACACCGTGACCGCGGGCATCGTCAGCGCGAAGGGACGTGATACGGGCGACTACCTGCCGTTCATCCAGACCGATGTCGCCGTGAATCCGGGCAACTCGGGCGGCCCGCTCATCAACATGGCGGGCGAGGTTATCGGCATCAACTCGCAGATCTACAGCCGCACGGGCGGCTTCATGGGCATTTCGTTCGCGATTCCGATCGACGAGGCGATGCGCGTGGCCGATCAACTGAAGACTTCGGGCAAGGTGGTGCGCGGGCGCATCGCGGTGGCGATCGGCGAAGTGACGAAGGACGTCGCGGATTCGCTCGGGCTTTCGAAGGCGCAAGGCGCGCTGGTCTCGAGCGTCGAGTCGGGCGGTCCGGCGGACAAGGCTGGCGTGCAGCCGGGCGACATCATCCTGAAGTTCAACGGCCAGAACGTCGAGACGGCGACCGACCTGCCGCGCATGGTCGGCGACACGAAGCCCGGCACGAAGGTCGCGATCACGATCTGGCGCAAGGGCCAGACGCGCGATCTGCCGCCGATCACCGTCGCCGAGATGCAGCCGGACAAGGTCGCGAAGACGGAGCAGCGCAAGGCGCCGCAGCCGAAGGAGCGCGCGAGCAATTCGCTCGGCCTCGCGGTGAGCGACATCCCGGCGGATCAGAGGAAGGCCCTGAAGCTCACGGGCGGCGTGCAGGTGGACGCGGTCGAAGGTCCGGCGGCGCGCGCGGGCTTCCAGAAGGGCGACATCATCCTGCGCGTCGGCGACACCGACATCACGAGCGCGAAGCAGTTCGAAGCGGTCGCGCAGAATCTCGACGCCAGCAAGATGGTCGCGATTCTCGTGCGTCGCGGCGACAACACCCAGTTCGTGCCGCTGCGTCCGCGCGTGCCGGCGCAGCGATGACCTTGGCAGCGGGCGCGGCGTTCATCCTGTACGGGCGCGCCTGGTGCCATCTGTGCGAGGACATGCGGGCCGAGCTGGAACCGATGCCGCACGGCACGGCGTGGCGATCGAGTGGATCGACATCGACGAAGATCCGCTGCTGGAAGCGCGTTACGATGAACTCGTGCCGGTGCTGACGCTAGACGGCATCGAGTTATGCCGCTACCGGCTCGATGTGTACACTGTTCTGACGGCGCGTCGGCCGTGATCCGCCGCTCCAGCTCGCCGCGAGGCAAAACCGCCGGGGCGAATTCGTTTTCGGCTAAAATGCAGAAGTTTTCCCCAAATTTTCAAGGCGTGCTCCGCGTTGGTGAGGGCGCGCCTTTTTCGCTTGATCGGCACTGAATGAATCATATTCGTAACTTTTCGATCATTGCGCACATCGACCACGGCAAGTCCACGCTCGCCGACCGCATCATCCAGTTGTGCGGCGGCCTGTCCGATCGTGAGATGGAAGCGCAAGTGCTCGATTCGATGGATCTGGAGCGCGAGCGCGGCATCACGATCAAGGCGCAGACCGCGGCGCTCACCTACAAGGCGCGCGACGGCCAAGTCTACAATCTGAACCTGATCGACACGCCCGGGCACGTCGACTTCTCCTACGAAGTCAGCCGCTCGCTTTCGGCATGCGAGGGCGCGTTGCTCGTCGTCGACGCGAGCCAGGGCGTCGAGGCGCAGACCGTCGCGAACTGCTACACGGCCATCGAGCTGGGCGTCGAGGTCGTGCCGGTGCTGAACAAGATCGATCTCCCGGCGGCGAATCCGGGGAACGCGATCGCCGAAATCGAGGACGTGATCGGCATCGACGCGACCGACGCCGTGCATTGCAGCGCGAAGACGGGTCTCGGCGTCGCGGACGTGCTCGAATCGCTGATCGCGAAGGTGCCGCCACCGAAGGGCGACCCGGACGCGCCGCTGCAGGCGCTCATCATCGATTCGTGGTTCGACAATTACGTCGGCGTCGTGATGCTGGTGCGCATCGTCAACGGCACGCTGAAGCCGAAGGACAAGATCAAGATGATGGCGACCGGCGCGCAATATCCGGTCGAGCATGTGGGCGTGTTCGCGCCGAAGTCGACCAACCTCGCGCAGTTGTCCGCGGGGCAGGTCGGGTTCGTGATCGCGGGCATCAAGGAGCTGACTGCCGCGAAGGTGGGCGATACGGTCACCTTCGCGAATCGTCCAGCCGAAGAGCCGCTGCCGGGTTTCAAGGAAGTCAAGCCGCAGGTGTTCGCCGGCCTCTATCCGGTCGAGGCGAACCAGTACGACGCGCTGCGCGAGTCGCTGGAAAAGCTCAAGCTCAACGACGCATCGCTGCAATTCGAGCCGGAAGTCTCGCAGGCGCTTGGTTTCGGTTTCCGCTGCGGCTTCCTGGGCCTGCTGCACATGGAAATCGTGCAGGAGCGTCTCGAGCGCGAATTCGACATGGACCTCATCACCACCGCGCCGACGGTGATCTACGAGGTCGTGCAGCGCGACGGCACTACCATCATGGTCGAGAATCCGGCGAAGATGCCGGAGCCGTCGAAGATCGAGGAAGTACGCGAGCCGATCGTCACCGTAAACCTGTACATGCCGCAAGAATATGTCGGCCCGGTCATCACGCTGTGCACGAACAAGCGCGGCCAGCAGATCAACATGCAGTATCACGGCCGTCAGGTGCAGCTGACCTACGAAATCTCGATGGCGGAAATCGTGCTCGATTTCTTCGACCGCCTGAAGTCCACCTCGCGCGGCTATGCGTCGATGGACTACGAATTCAAGGAATATCGCGCGGCCGACGTCGTCAAGATGGATATGCTCATCAACGGCGACAAGGTCGATGTGCTGTCCGTCATCGTGCACCGTTCGCAGAGCCAGCACCGCGGCCGCGAAGTCGCGTCGAAGATGCGCGAGCTGATTCCGCGCCAGATGTACGACGTAGCGATCCAGGCGACCATCGGCTCGAACATCATCGCGCGCGAGAACATCAAGGCGCTGCGCAAGAACGTGCTCGCGAAGTGCTACGGCGGCGACATCACGCGCAAGAAGAAGCTGCTCGAGAAGCAGAAGGCCGGCAAGAAGCGTATGAAGCAGGTCGGCTCGGTCGAGATCCCGCAAGAGGCTTTCCTGGCGATCCTGCGTGTGGACGAATGACGCTTGCGTCGTTCCATACGTCGGGCGCGCCGCAAGGCAAACAACGATAACAACCGGAAGCGATTGATGAATTTCGCACTGGTTCTTTTGATCCTCGTCGTTCTGACGGGTATTGCATGGGTGCTCGACAAGCTGGTGTTTCTGCCGCAACGGCGCCGCGCCGCCGAAGCCGCGGTGGCCGAGTTCGACCGCCAGCAGGAGCGCGTGGGCGAGCGTTTCGCCGACGAGAACGCCGCGCAGACGCGCGCCCGCCTGCGCGATGACAAGCTGCGCCAGCCGTGGTGGCTCGAGTACACGGCGAGCTTCTTTCCGGTGATTCTCGCGGTGTTCGTGGTGCGCTCGTTCATCATCGAGCCGTTCAAGATTCCGTCCGGCTCGATGGTCCCGACGCTGCTCGTCGGCGACTTCATCCTCGTGAACAAGTACGACTACGGCCTGCGCCTGCCGATCACCAACACCAAGCTCACGCAGGGCCGTCCCTTGCAGCGCGGCGACGTGGTGGTGTTCCGCTATCCGAAGGACGAACCGGTCGATTACATCAAGCGCGTGATCGGCCTGCCGGGCGACACCGTCGCATACGAGGACAAGAAGCTCACGATCAACGGCAAGCCGGTGCCCGAATCGCCGCTGCCCGGCTACTTCGACGACGAGCGCATCGGTTACGCGAAGCAGTTCACCGAAAACCTCGACGGCTGCAAGAACAACATCCTCAACAATCCGCAGGTGCCGCCGTTCGTCGTCGGCGCGGACGATTTCCCGTTCCGCGACAACTGCAACTACAACGCGCAGGGCGTCACCTGCAAGGTGCCGCCGGGCAACTACTTCATGATGGGCGACAACCGCGACAACAGCGCCGACAGCCGCTACTGGGGTTTCGTGCCGGACAAGAACATCGTCGGCCGCGCGTTCTTCATCTGGATGAACTTCAGCAATCTGAAGCGCATCGGCTCGTTCGAGTGACGGGCCCGAAACGCCAGCCCGTCTTACTTCGAAACGGCGTGAAGAAGCGCGGCGCTAACACCGTCTCGCCACGCGCTTTCCGGCGACGCCAGGCGGAATCGTCCGCCCGCGCGCCCGCGTTATACTCTCTCCATGCCATCTTCTCCGCTGGAAAGCCGGCTGCGGTACGAATTTCGCAATGCGGAATTGCTGCGCCAGGCGATGACCCACCGCAGCCACAGCGCCACGCACAATGAACGGCTCGAATTTCTCGGCGATTCCGTTCTAAATTGCGTGGTGGCGGCGCTTTTGTTCCAACGATTCGGCAAACTCGATGAAGGCGACCTGTCGCGCGTGCGCGCGAATCTGGTCAAGCAGCAGTCGCTTTACGAGATCGCGCAGGCGCTCAACGTGTCCGAAGGCCTGCGCCTCGGGGAAGGCGAGCTGCGCAGCGGCGGCTTGCGCCGTCCGTCGATTCTCGCGGACACGCTCGAAGCCATTTTCGGCGCCATCTTCCTCGACGGCGGTTTCGACGCCGCGTTCACCGTCATCAAGAGGCTCTACACGCCGGTGCTGGATCACATCGATCCACGCACCATCGGCAAGGACGCCAAGACGCTGCTTCAGGAATATCTGCAAGGCCACAAGATCGCGCTGCCGACCTACACTGTCGTCGCCACGCACGGCGCCGCGCACAATCAGCAGTTCGAAGTCGAGTGCACGGTGCCCAAGCTCGACGTGAAGGTATCCGGTTCCGGCGCAAGCCGCCGCGCCGCCGAACAGGCCGCGGCGAAGAAGGCGCTCGACGAGGTCATGGCCGCGGTGCCCACGCTCGGCGTGAAGTCCAGGCGCAAGGGCGCGCGCGTCGCGAAGCACGCCGAGCTCGAAGTCGTGCCCGGCGTGACCGGCATTCAGGCGGCGCTGGACCTGCGTTCGCCCGAGCGGCGCGAACGTCATCATGGGTCGCAAAGCGCGCAGCACGGCGCCGAAGAGCGCCCGGCCACGCCGCTTGCCGTGATTCGCGCGACACACGTCGAGCCGTCGGCGGGGGCGTACGCGGCGGCCGAAAAGCCGGAGCGTCATGTGATTCACAAGCCCGAGAAGGCGGCGAAAACCGAATCGGCGCAGGCTGCGGAACGCGCAAACGCCGTCGCCGCGGAAACGCCTCCGACTTCCGGCGATCACGACGACGATCTCGCACCCGGCTCGGAAACGCGCGGCGCCGCGAGCCCGGACGAGCCCGCGGGCCGCGCCGTGCGAGCCGCCGACGCCGGTCACTGACGCGCGCCGCCGCGCACCTCGCGCAATCGCGCCCAACGAAACCTCGCCGCACACATTTATGAACGCTCCCACTTCTTCCGGTTTCCGCTGCGGCATGGTCGCGATCGTAGGCCGCCCGAACGTCGGCAAGTCGACGCTGATGAACGCGCTCGTCGGCCAGAAGGTGAGCATCACGTCGCGCAAGGCGCAGACGACGCGCCACCGCATCACCGGCATCAACACGACCGACGACGCGCAGTGCGTCTTCGTCGATACCCCGGGCTTCCAGACGCGCCACAGCGGCGCGCTCAACCGCTCGCTGAACCGCGCGGTGACCTCGACGCTGACTTCCGTCGATGCGATTCTCTTCGTGATCGAAGCCGGCCGCTTCGGCCCCGACGATCAGAAAGTGCTCGATTTGATCCCGACCGGCACGCCGACGCTGCTCATCGCCAACAAGCTCGACCGCGTCGGCGACAAAGACTCGCTTTTCCCGTTCATGCAGCAGATGGCCGCGCTGCGCGATTTCCGCGAGATCGTGCCGCTGTCGGCCAAGAACCCGGACGACATCAAGCGTCTGCTGTCGGTCCTGAAGTCGTATCTGCCGGAAGGCGAGCTGATCTACGGCGAGGACGACCTGACCGACCGCAGCGAGCGCTTTCTGGCCGCCGAGATCCTGCGCGAAAAGGTATTCCGCTGGACTGGCGACGAGCTGCCATACACCAGCACGGTGCTGATCGACAAGTTCGAGACCGAGGGGCGCCTGCGCCGCATCTTCGCGACGATCCTCGTCGACCGCGACGGCCACAAGGCGATGATCATCGGCCAGAAGGGCGCGAAGCTGAAGCAGATCAGCACGGAGGCGCGCCTCGACATGGAGAAGCTGTTCGACGGTCCCGTGTATCTCGAAGTGTTCGTCAAGGTGAAGAGCGGCTGGGCCGACAACGAAGCGGGCCTGCGCGCGTACGGCTACGAATGACGCTGCAATCGACGCGGGGACCGCACTCATGGACGACGGCACGAACGACGCGTGGATGATGCCTCCCGCCGCCAATCGTCCCGACGACGACTTCGACGCGAGCAAGCGCGCGCGGGCACCGTCGTCCGCCGCTGATGGCGCGGAGAAGCGGCCGCGCGCCGCGCCGCGCTCCGACTTTTGGATCGCCGAGCAGCCGGGCTTCGTGCTGCACAGCTATCCGTATCGCGAGACGAGCCTCGTCATCGACGTCTTCTCGCGCGACTACGGACGCGTCGCGCTCGTCGCGAAGGGCGCGAAGCGTCCGCATTCCGCGTTGCGCGGCGTGCTGCAGACGTTTCAGCCGCTCGGGCTGTCGTGGTCCGGCAAGGGCGAGGTCCGCACGCTGACGACCGCCGAATGGGTCGGCGGCATGCTTCCGCTTGCGGGCGACGCCTTGCTGTGCGGCTTCTATGTCAACGAGCTGCTCGTGAAGTTCTGCGCGCGCGAGGACGCGCATCCGGCGCTCTTCAATCACTATGTCCTGACGTTCTCGCGCCTCGCGCACGACGAGCCCGCCGTGCAGGTGCTGCGCTCGTTCGAGCGCGTGCTCCTGCGCGAAACCGGCTACGCGATGAACCTCATGCGCACCGTCACGCGCCAGCCGGTCGTGCCCGAGGGCCGCTATGTCTTCGACCCGGACCGAGGGGTGCGCGAAGCGTCCGACCACCTCCCCGCGCAATGGACGGTGATCTCGGGACAGACGCTCATCGACATGGAGCGCGACGACTACGGCAGCCCACAGACGGCCGCGCAGAGCAAGACGCTGATGCGCTTCTTGCTGAACCACTACCTGGGCGGCACGCCGCTCGCCACCCGTCAGATACTGATCGACCTGCAAAAACTATGAGCTTCTTCCTCTCATCGCCTGCGAACGTGATCGATCTTGGCGTGAACATCGATCACGTCGCCACGCTCCGCAATGCGCGCGGCACGTCCTATCCCGATCCGATCCGCGCGGCGCTCGCCGCCGAGGACGCGGGCGCCGACGCCATCACGCTGCATCTGCGCGAGGATCGCCGTCATATCGTCGATGCTGACGTGCGCACGCTGCGTCCGCTCCTGAAGACGCGCATGAACCTCGAATGCGCGGTGACGCGCGAGATGCTCGACATCGCGTGCGAGATTCGGCCGCACGATGTCTGCCTCGTGCCGGAGAAGCGCCAGGAACTGACGACCGAAGGCGGGCTCGACGTGGCCGGCCGGTTCGAAGCGGTGAAGGCCGCGTGCGGGCAGCTCGCCGATGCGGGCGTGCGCGTGTCGCTCTTCATCGACCCGGACGAGACGCAGATCCGCGCGGCGCTGGGAGCGGGCGCGCCCGTCGTCGAGCTGCATACGGGCCGTTATGCCGAAGCGCACGACGAAGCCGAACAGCGGCGCGAGTTCGAGCGCGTCGCGGCGAGCGTCGATTTCGGCAATTCGCTCGGCCTGAAGGTCAACGCGGGCCACGGTCTCCACTACACGAACGTGCAGGTGATCGCCGCTTTGCCCGGCATCGTCGAATTGAACATCGGGCACGCGATCGTCGTCCATTCGATCTTCGCGGGCTGGGACAACGCGGTGCGCGAGATGAAGGCGATCATGGCCGCTTCGCGTTTCGCCGCGAACAACGCCCGCTGAGCGCTCAGGTCATGGCGATCTACGAAATTGGCACGGACGTCGTGCAGGTGAGTCGCGTCGCGGCGGTGATGGAGCGCACCCGGGGCCGCTTCGCCGAAAAAGTGCTCGGGCCGGACGAGCTGCGCGTCTATCACGCGCGGCGCGCGCGCTCCGAAGTGCGCGGCCTCGCGTTCCTCGCGACGCGCTTTTCCGCGAAGGAAGCCTTCTCGAAGGCGATCGGCCTCGGCATGCGCTGGCCGATGACCTGGTGCGCGTTGCAGACGCTCAACGAGCCAAGCGGCAAGCCGGTGATCGCGGCGTCCGGCGAACTGGCCGAATGGCTCGCGCAACGCCGCATCACCGCGAAAGTCACGGTCAGCGACGAGCGCGATTACGCGGTGTCGTTCGTGATCGCGGAAGTGCCCGATCACGCTTGAGTTCAATCCAACCAAGACAACAAGCCAATTGAATCCGATGAAACGCACTCCCGGCCCCGTCATGCTCGACGTCGCCGGCACGACGCTGTCCGACGCGGACATCGAACGCCTCACGCATCCGATGACGGGCGGCGTCATTCTTTTCGCGCGGCATTTTCAGGACCGCGCGCAGCTCGTCGCGCTGACCGATGCGATCCGCGCGGTGCGCGAGGACATCCTGATCGCCGTCGATCACGAAGGCGGCCGCGTGCAGCGCTTCCGCACCGACGGCTTCACGGTGCTGCCCGCGCCGGCCAGGCTCGGCGAGCTGTGGGACCGCGACGTGCTCGCCGCGACCAAGACCGCAACCGCGTTCGGCCACGTGCTCGCGGCCGAACTGCGCGCGTGCGGCATCGACATGAGCTTCACGCCGGTGCTCGATCTGAACTACGGGCAGTCGAAAGTCATCGGCGATCGCGCGCTGCACGGCGATCCGCGCGTCGTGACGATGCTCGCGAAGAGCCTGAATCACGGTCTCGCGCTCGCGGGCATGGCGAACTGCGGCAAGCACTTTCCGGGTCACGGCTTCGCACAGGCCGATTCGCACGTCGCGCTGCCGACCGACGATCGCCCGCTCGACGAAATCCTCGCCGCGGACGCGCGTCCGTACGACTGACTCGGCATGTCGCTCGCGTCGGTGATTCCGGCGCACGTCATCCTATACGCAGGTGGACGACAAGCCCGCGGGTTTCTCGCGTATCTGGCTGCAGGACATCCTGCGCAGCAAGCTCGGCTTCAACGGCGCGATCTTCAGCGACGATCTTTCGATGGAAGCGGCTCGCGCCGGCGGCACGCTCGCCGAAGCGGCGACGGCCGCGCTCATGGCGGGCTGCGACATGGTGCTGATCTGCAATCAGCCGGAAGAGGCGGGCGTAAGCGCTCGATCAGTACTGTCGAGGGTCGACATTGACCTTTGAAGGCGGCGCTGCTAGCGAATGGAATCGTGCATGTGCCAGGCACGCAGCTTCCCGGATCTGACCACCGGCGTAGAGTTCCGCGTAGCCGGCAAACGCGTCAGCCTGCAGTACGCCCTTGAAGCTGGCAAGGTGTCGCTGCGGATGTTCGCCGCGACGATCCGGTGTATCAGCGAACCAGACTGCTGGAGCCTCAGTCGAACCACTGGGCCAATCATCGCGCACATATACCCAGAGCCGCCCCGTCTTCGTCTTGCCATTGCCCGGCGCGAGCACTGGCAACGGCGTGTCGTCGGCGTGAACCTTGGTGCCACCGAGCGCATAGCGGCGCACTGCGTCCACCAGCGGATCGAGCAGCCATGTCTGGCTGCCCAGCCAGTGGCACATGGTGCCCGACTCAATCTCGACGCCATCGCGCGCGTACATGACAGATTGCCGATAGAGCGGGATGTGATAGGCAAACTTCGATGTCGCGATATGTGCGAGCAATGCAGGCCCAGGAAGGCCCCGGTCAATTGGACGACTCGGCGCGGCAGCCTGCACGATGCAGTCACAGCACGAACAGGCGAGTTTGGATTCGAGCTGCTCGGATATGTCTTCGCCCAGTGGCTTGAGCGTGCCACCGCAGCCGGGGCAACGTTCTTCGGCGAGCGATTGAAGCAATTCCTGTCGGGCAGCCTCAAGTAGCCGCATCGCTGCCGCCCGCAGCAACCTTCCTCTCCAGAAAAGGCGCCCGCGAAGTGCTTTTTTTTGCGCCCGGACGCCGTCGTACCAGCCTGTTCCTCCACCCACTTTTAAGCCTGTTCCTCCACCCACTTTTAGCTTAGCGCCATGACACGCCCGCGTCAATAGGCGACAAACCTGACCCGTAACTTACATTGCGCTAAAAGCCAGATGCCATAAGGCTTTGCGGGGTGTTTCCCATGCTGTGGGTAGCGTGCTTACCACATGGGCATTGCATTTTTGACACAGATGAACGCCGATCTTCAATTTCCTTTGGCGGCTATAACGTAATTTGTTAGATTGGTAACCAAAGTACCAAAACCGAATTTCACAAAAAGTAGTTTTACTTCAAAATTCCAAAAGAAAAATGAGGAACGACACTGATCGACGGGTCGGCGTCGGGTTCGCGCCCACGACGCACGGATCGCCACAAGCACTACAGCCCGCGCGTGTCCTTTCTCTGAAAACGACTTTCGGTTGGGTGCGCTCGCATCAAACCACACGGCAGCACTTGGGTTCTATTACTTGGGTTCTATTTCTTGACAGGGTTGGAGGAGATGATGAAGAAAGCTTTGCTCGCGTCGGCAGCACTGCTGGCGTTCAGCGCGGTAGCGCACGCTCAAAGCAGCGTGACGCTGTATGGCCGCCTGGACGCGGGGCTCGAATACATGAACGGCGTGCCGACAGGTGCTGGCCCTAACGGCGCAGCCACAGGTTCCTCGCACCGCTTCAAGGCAGAAAGCGGCGACTGGGGCACGAGCTTGTGGGGTATGAAGGGCGTCGAAGACCTGGGCGGCGGCTATCGCGCCGTGTTCCAGCTGGAAGGCAGCTTCAACACCATGACGGGCCAGGGCCCGGGCGGCGGTCTCTTCAATCGCTGGGCGACGGTCGGGGTGGCGAACAACCAGTTCGGCACGCTGCTGTTGGGCCGCGAACTCTTCATCGCCAACCAGGTGTGGGACTTCGATCCGTTCGGCCAGTCGAACTGGTCGTCGGCATCGCTGGTGCGCGGACGCAACTGGCCGCAATCGAGCAACAACGTTTCGTACCAGTCGCCGAAGATCGCGGGCTTCGACTTCTACGGCCAGTACGCACTCTCGAATGCGACGAACTGGAACGGTAACGGCACGACCTCGCAAGGTCGCGAAGGCGGCGCAGCCATCACCTATACGTCGTCGCTCTTCCAGATCCGCGGCATGTACGATGAAATCCGCAACCCGGCGAACGGTACGCTCGGCGGCGCCTACGATCCCATCAACGCGGCCAACGCCGGTACGGTCAACGGTATCTACGGGTACTCGCGCGAATACTCGGCGATGTTCAACCTGTTCCTCGGCCAGTTCAAGATCCAGGGCGCGTATCAGGCGATCCGCAGCTCCGGCATGACGGGCCAGCTGCCCGGCCAGCCGACCACGCTCGACCACGAGTGGGGCGGCGTGACGTGGCAAGCCACGCCGGCGGCGGCGCTGATCGCGGCGGTCTACCACGTGAACGGCAACAACGGCGCGGGTAACACGACCATCTACACGGTCGGCGGCTCGTACAACCTGTCCAAGCGCACCCTGCTCGACCTGCAGGTCGCGACGGTGCAGAACAGCAAGACCGCGAACTACGGTCTGAACGCCAACAACTATGGCACGGCTGCTTCGACGGACAACCCGATCCCCGGCCACAGCCAGACGGGCGTGTACGCAGGTATCCAGCACACGTTCTAATCGGCGAGGCTGAACAGAAAATAGCGTCATAGAGTTTTCACGCTGCTGCGAGAGGCGCGTATCGGTGCGGTGCCCGAAAGGGTATCGCACCGTTTTTTTTATTGGATATCCGGCCGCTGACACCAAATATGGCCGATTGCCAAGCAAATAGACGAAACATTGCCTCCAGGACCAACGGTTCTCCTCCACAATTCAATAGGAATCCCAAGAAGAAATGACCGACCGATCCGAAACGGATCGCGGTAGCGCCTGCGCGCGCGCGCGTTTCTTCCTGACGATCGCCCGGGGCGGACGCATCGACCGATGCATCCGCATGTCGAACTTGAATCCTTTGACGGGGTTGGTGGAGATGATGAAAAGAGCTTTGCTTGCGGCGGCAGCGCTGCTGACATTCAGCGCGGCGGCACAGGCTCAGAGCAGCGTGACGCTGTATGGCCGCCTGGACGCGGGCCTCGAATATATGAACGGCGTGCCCGCCGGCGCCAATGGCAGCACGCACCGCTTCCGCGCCGAAAGCGGCGACTGGGGCACGAGCCTGTGGGGCATGAAGGGCGTCGAAGACCTGGGCGGCGGCTATCGCGCCATGTTCCAGCTGGAAGGCAGCTTCAACACCATGACGGGCCAGGGCCCGGGCGGCGGCGGTCTCTTCAATCGCTGAGCGACGGTCGGCATGTCGAACAACCAGTTCGGCACGCTGCTGTTGGGCCGCGAACTCTGCATCTCGAACGGCGTGTGGGATTTCGATCCATTCGGCCAGTCGAGCTGGTCGTCGGCATCGCTGGTGCGCGGACGCAACTGGCCGCAGTCGAGCAACAACATCTCGTATCAGTCGCCGAAGTTCGCGGGCTTCGACTTCTACGGTCAGTACGCGTTCTCGAACGCGACGAACTGGAACGGCAACGGCACGACACCGCAAGGCCGTCAGGCTGGCGCGCAGGTCACCTATACGGCGCCGCTGTTCTAGATCCGCGGCATCTACGACGAGATTCGCAATCCGGCAAACGGCACGCTCGGCGGCACGTACGGCGATGGCGGCAACGGCGCCTACGCGTACTCGCGCGAATACACCGCGATGCTCAACGTGTTCCTCGGCCAGTTCAAGCTACAGGGCGGCTATCAGGCCATCCGCACGTCGAGTATGACGGGTCGGCTGCCCGGCCAGCCGAGCACGCTCGACCACGAGTGGGGCGGCCTGACGTGGCAGGCCACGCCGGCGGCCGCGCTGATCGCGGCGGTCTATCACGTGAACGGCAACAACGGCGCGGGCAACGCGACGCTGTACTCGCTCGGCGGCTCGTACAACCTGTCAAAGCGCACGCTGCTCGATCTGCAGGTCGCCACGGTTCAGAACAGCAAATCCGCATACGGCCTGAACACCAATAACGTCGGCACGGGCGCGGCGACGGACAACCCGTTCCCCGGTCACAGCCAGACGGGCGTATACGCCGGCATCCAGCACTCGTTCTGAGGGTTGTCAGTCATCTTGCGCCGCTGCGAACGGCGCGCGCGGTGCGATACGGCCATTCCGTATCGCACCGCCTTTATAGGCGGCCGCGAATCTGAAATTCGCGCCGATGCGAATTTCATCCGGATGCGAGAGGAGCATCGCGAAGTCGATCCCGACCTCGCCGCCCTGCGCCAGGGCCGCGTGATAAGCCCCGTACTGTTCAGGCGATACCGGGTAGAGCAAGACTCTGTCGCTCAGCGCGCGCATGAAATCGGTGAACCTGATGTCGCCGCGGCAAAAAGCAAAAAAAGCGGGTGCCGTGCCGATTTTAGGGACCTCGCCCCGGCGAAACGACGAGGATGACAAAAAGTTTCGCTGATGTGTCGCGTTCGGTACGCGCCTGCGTGCGGATCGCACGCGAAAGAGCCAAATAAGAGCTGCCGACGCCGGACGGTGAAGTGCGCGAGCTTGCGCGACGCAATCTCGAGGCGACGGCCGGCAAGCGCGCCGGGGCCGTGTTGCCGCCTTGCGCGGCGAGTGTCCGGTAGCGGCGCGGCGAAGCGCCACACTTGAAAAGAGGACCGGCGATCGCTCTCGATCCTCTTCTCCCTTGCCCGTCAGTCTCCCGCGATGCCCGATGCGCCGTGGCTCAACCAGTCGAGCACGGCGGCGGCGTCCTCGTCGGCCGATTCGCGCGCCTTCGTCATCGTCTCGCTGATCTTCGCGCCGGGCGTCGGCGCGGCCCGGCGGATCGCCACGCCCACCGCGAGAATGTCGATGATCGACAGATGCAGGATCCGCGAGATCATCGACAGCTGCGACTCGCGGATCTCGATGTGATCCGTCTCCAGCGCCACCGTCGCGCGCCTGGCGAGCGGCGTGTTGCTCGACGTGATCGCGATGACCGTCGCGCCCTGCTGCATCGCCACTTCGAGCACGCGCAGAAGCTCCGGCGCCCTGCCCGACTTCGACACGGCCACGATCACGTCGCCCTTGCCGAGCAAGGCAGCGGAGGCCGTCTGCATGTACAGGTCGCCATACGCGATGGTCGGAATGCCGAAGCGGAAGAACTTGTAATGCGCGTCCTGCGCGACGATGTTCGAGTTGCCGAGCCCGTAGAACTCGATGCGCCGCGCACCGTTCAGAATATCGATCGCGCGCTCGACGTTCTCGAAGTTCAGATGCTCGCGCAATTGCAGAATCGCGGACACGGTGTTGTCGAGCACCTTCGCGCCGAAGTCCGTGGCCGTGTCGCCAAGATGCACCTGGCTGTGGCTCACCGGAATCGTGCCGGTCAGGCCCGTCGCGAGCTTCAGCTTGAAGTCGGACAGGCCCTGGCAGCCGAGCGAGCGGCAGAAGCGGATCACGGTCGGCTGGCTCACGTCGGCCTTGCGCGCGATGTCGATGATCGGGTCGTTGATGATCGAGCGCGGGTGATTCAGCGCGAGATCGGCCACGCGCCGCTCGGCGGGCGTGAGCGCATCGCGCATCTGGCGGATGCGCTCGAACACCGCCGACGAGCCGCTGTTCGCGCGGTTCGACAACTGCTCGGAGAGAATCGCCGACACGCCGAGGAACGCGGGATATTCCGCCGTGATGATGTAGGTCGGAATGCCGTCCAGATATTGCTGAAAGCGCCCTTTCGCCTCGAACCGCTCGCGAAACGGCGACTTGTGGAACAGCTCGCCCAGCTTCAGCACGACGCCGCCGCCGATATAGATGCCGCCGAGCGCGCCGAGCGTCACCGCGATGTTGCCCGAGAACGTGCCGAGGATCGCGCAGAAGCAGTTCACCGCTTCGAGCGCGAGCGCTTCGCCTTCGTGCGCGCGGTTGGTCACCTCGGCGCTGCTGAAGTGCTCGGCGACCGTCACGCCGTCGCGCTCCGCGAACGCGCGGTAGATCAGTTCGAGCCCCGGGCCGGCGCACACGCGCTCGAACGACACGTGCGGAAACTTGCGGCGCGCATAGCGCATCACGAGGTCTTCGCGCTCGTCGAAAGGCGAGAAGGTCGCGTGGCCGCCTTCGCTGCCGAGCGCGATCCAGCGGTCGTCCGCCGGAATCAGGCCCGAGACGCCCAGGCCCGTGCCCGGCCCGAGCAGGCCGATCACGCTGTTCTGCTGCCGCGCGCCGCCGCCGACCTGCACGCGCTGCGCGTCGGTGAGACCGGGCAGCGCCATCGCCAACGCGGTGAAGTCGTTGACGACCAGCAGAGTGTCGAAGTCGAGCGCGCGACGCGTCGCCTCGATCGAAAAGCTCCAGTCGTGATTGGTCATTTTCACGTGGTCGCCGTCGACCGGATTGGCGATGGCGATGGCCGCATGATTCACGCGGCCGACCTTGGTGTCCTTCAGATATTGCTGCATCACCTCCGCGATGCCGGGATAATCGGCCCCCGGATAGACGCGGATCTGCCCGATCTCGCCGGGCGCCGTCTCCAGCGCGAAGCGTGCGTTCGTGCCGCCGATGTCGGCGAGAAGCCGCGGCCCGTTGGCGTGCTGATTGGCTGCGGCCTTGCTATGCACACCAGTAGACATCAAGCTTCACTCCTTCAGCGTGGGCCAGCGTCGAGATGGCGTTCTTCTGCGGCGCGGCGAGCGCTGCGTTCAATACGTCGAGTTTCTTCTGGCCGGCGATGAAGAGATAGAGCTGCCCCTCCCGCCCGATGCGCTTCAGCGCCGACATCGACAGGCTCACGCGCGCGTGCGGCGCCGCGCCGGGATGCACGGTGATGAAGCGGTCCTGCGTCGAGATCGCGAAGTTCCACTCGGGCGCATCGGCGAAGATCGAGGCCGTGTGGCCGTCCTCGCCCATGCCGAGCACGGCGACGTCCGGCAGACCGCGGCGCGCGTCGACGTTGAGTTCGGCGATATGCGCCTCCAGCCGCTTGCCGGTATCGACGAGCGGCAGGAAATACGCTGCCGCTCCCGCATTCTGCAGCAGCGTGTCGCGCACGAGTTGCGCATTGCTTGCCGGATCGGTTTCGGGCACCCAGCGGTCGTCGACGAGCGTCACGTCGATATGCGCCCAATCGAGCGGCGCGCGAGAAAGCGTCTGCAAGAACGGCTTCGGGCTCGTGCCGCCCGATACCGCGAGCGTGGCGTGAGCGGTTTGTCCCGCGGCGTCGGTCGAGGCCGCGCCCCTCGCCACGAGCGACGCCTTCAGCGCGTCTCTCGCGGCTTTCGCCAGCGCATCCGAGTGGGCGCGCGGGTCGTCGAAAGTGCGAAGCTCGATCACTGCTCCTCCATCCTCTTTGTCCTGGTTTATGACCCGCTTTCTTGTCACGACATCGCAAAACGACGCACGAAGCGGTCTCTCGTATTCTCATGCACGCCGCGCCCACCCGCGGGCGGCTACGGCGACGCGCGCTCAATTCTCCTCTTCGAGCCAGCACGTGCCGTGTTGCGCCAGCATCGCGCTGGACGCCGCCGGTCCCCACGTGCCCGCCGCGTACGGCTTCGGCTTGCTGGTCGAGGCCGCCAATGCGTTCAGGATCGGCTCGACCCAGCGCCACGCCGCTTCCTGCTCGTCGCGCCGCACGAAAAGCGCGAGCCTGCCGTGAATCACGTCCAGCAGGAGCCGCTGATACGCCTCCATCTGTCCTTTCTTGAAAACTGGTCGAACGCGAGATCCAGATGCACGCTCACGAGATTCATGCCCTTGCCGAGCTGCTTCGCCAGGCAATACAGACGAATGAACTCGTTCGGCTGCAGCCGGATCACCAGACGATTCGCGCCCGCGCGCAGCGCGCTCGGGCCGAGCGCCGAATGCGGCACCGCGCGGAAGTTCACGACGATCTCGGCGACGCGGTCCGCGAACCGCTTGCCCGTGCGCAGGAAGAACGGCACGCCCGGCTCGGTGACGTACGTCGGCACCGACGCACCGCGGATCACTCCCGCGTGGTATTGCCCGCGCACCGCGACGCGGCGGTCGCGCTCGTCGACCGGCTTCAGCGCCCGCAGCACGCGCAGTTTCTCGTCGCGCACGGAGTCGGAATCCATCGAGTGCGGCGACTCCATCGTCACGATGGAAAGCAGTGAAAGCAGTTGCAGCAAGTGGTTCTGGACCATGTCGCGCAGCGCGCGTCGCCGCGCGCTTCCACGCCCAGTTCCTCCGCGATTGTGATCTGGATGCTCTCGACCCATTCGCGCCGCCACAGCGGCTCGAACAGCACGTTGGAAAAGCGCAGCGCGAGCAGGTTCTGCACCGGCTCCTTCCCGAGATAGTGATCGATCCGGTAGATCTGGTCTTCCTGGAAGATCTCGCCGACCGCGTCGTTGATCGCGTTCGACGACTCGAAGTCGTAGCCGAGCAGCTTCTCCAGCACGATGCGCGCGTGCTGGTTCAGGCCGACGTCCGAGAGCGCGCGGCAGATCGGCACGAACAGCGACGGTCCCGTCGCCACATAGAAGACACGCGTTCCGCCGTATGGCGCGAGCGCGTCACGCAGCACGACGAAGTCTTCCGCGTGGCCGAGGTCGAGCCCGACGTACTGGATGCGCTCCAGAAAGCTGCGCCACGCGGGCTCGTCGACGCCGTTCTTCGACACGTGCGGCTTCACGTGCTCCTCGACCCATGCGCGGTATGCGTTTTGGTCCAGTGCCTCGCGCGCGACGCAGACGATCCTGCCCGCCGGATCGATCATGCCCGCGCGATGGGCCTCGAACAGCGCCGGAAGAATCTTGCGCATGGAGAGGTCGCCGGTGCCGCCGAAGAGTACGAAGATGAAGTTCGAGTCGCTTTGCATGAGTCTGAACGTGGGTTCCAGAGCTGAAGATGAGTCGAATCGGGCCGTACCGCGCATCGGACCACGAAACCGCCGGGAGAGGTCGGCCATAGTCCAATAAATTTTTTTTGACACTGAATTGTAGTTTAACTACAATTCAAATCAAGAGGAAGAAATGTCATCGAAGGAAAAATAGCGCCGTCGATCGGACGAATCGGAACGACCCGGAATCGGCCGGGACCGATCGGACGGCACGCGGCGGTTTCCCGACGTGACCTGCTGAACGCATGTTAACGGAGCCCGAAGTTCGCCGCTTTTTGCTGCGCGCGTGTCTTGCGGTCCAGTGCGCACAGCCTCGCGCTCGCCGCCGGATGCGCCTCGCCTTCGAGGCAAGGCGCGCCGGACCGGGCAAAAATCAAAAGAGGAGGCAGCAGTTGCGATTCAACCCACTCATCTCTTGAGCGCCGTGCGGCCGTATTTCGGTCTGACGGCTGCGCACGCGCGCCGCGTTCAACGCGTCCCACGCCTGCCGCTTCCCGCCGACACCGCCGATCTCCGGCCATCCAGATTTGCCGTTTTTTGACCACCGCTTCTTAACAATGCTTCTGGCGGCATCGGGAGCCAATCGTTTCTTGTTCAGGTGTCTGAAGGAGATAAACAATGAAAGTCCGTAAGCTCATGGGCGCGCTGTGCGCCGCAGGTCTTCTGTGCGGCGCGACGGCGTCGGCGGTGCAGGCTGCCGAAGCGGTTTCCGTGTTGCACTGGTGGACGTCCGGCGGCGAATCGAAAGCGGTCGGCGTGCTCAAGGACGACATGACCAAGCAGGGCTATACTTGGAAGGACTTCGCCGTCGCGGGCGGCGCGGGCGCGGCCGCGATGACCGCGCTCAAGACCCAGGTGATCTCTGGCAATGCGCCGTCGGCGGCGCAGATCAAGGGCCCGCTGATCCAGGAATGGGCGGAGCAAGGCGTGCTCGTGCCGATCGATTCCGTCGCCGGCGACTGGAAAAAGAACCTGCCGCCGGAAATCGACAAGATCATCCACGCGGACGGCTACTACGTCGCGGCGCCCTTCTCGGTGCACCGCGTGAACTGGCTGTACATCAACAAGGCCGCGCTGGACAAGGCGGGCGGCAAGGTGCCGACCAACTGGAACGAATTCTTCCAGGTCGCCGACAAGATGAAGGCCGCGGGTATCATGCCGATCGCGATGGGCGGTCAGCCGTGGCAGGACCTGACGCTGT
Organism: Candidatus Paraburkholderia kirkii; assembly: GCA_001189345.1. Classification (GTDB taxonomy): domain Bacteria; phylum Pseudomonadota; class Gammaproteobacteria; order Burkholderiales; family Burkholderiaceae; genus Caballeronia; species Caballeronia kirkii_B. Next base: position 88,650 of record LFKV01000015.1, on the reverse strand, counting down.
GGGAAGACGTCGTGCTCTCGCAGGGCGCGGACTTCTACAAGAAGGCGATCGTCGATCTCGATCAGAAGACCCTGACCTCGGACAAGATGGTTCAGGTGTTCGACACGGTGCGCAAGATCCAGGGCTACTTCGACAGCGGCCGCACGGGCCGTGACTGGAACCTCGCCACCGCCATGGTCATCAACGGCAAGGCCGGCATGCAGTTCATGGGCGACTGGGCGAAGGGCGAATTCGCCGGTGCGAACAAGAAGGCGGGCACGGACTACATCTGCGCGCCGGTGCCGGGCATGGAAAAGGCCTACACGTTCAACGTCGACTCGTTCGTGTTCTTCCAGCGGAAGGGCCAGAAGGCCGCGACGCCGGACCAGCTCGCGCTCGCGAAAACCATCATGTCGCCGGAATTCCAGGAGCAGTTCAGCCTGTACAAGGGCTCGATTCCGGTCCGTCTCGGCGTCTCGATGGACAAGTTCGACGACTGCGCGAAGAAGTCCTACTCTGATGAACAGACGGCGATCAAATCGGGCGGCTACGTTCCGTCGCTCGCGCACGGCATGGCTCAGGGCGACGCGGTCGCCGGCGCCATGACCGACGTCGTGACGAAGTTCATGAATTCGTCGCAAGATTCGAAGAGCGCGGTGCAGGCGCTCGCGAACGCCGCCAAGACGAAGTAAGGCAATGAGCGGACGGCGCGTGCCGCGTGGCGCGCGCCGTCCGCCTGGAAAGCAGGCAAGAGCATCAGCCGCATTGCAAAGCACCATTTGCTTCTGAGGGAGCACAGCCATTCCGCCACAAGGCGCGCCCAGACAAGTGCGAGCAAGTACCCATGAACGCACGAGAAGCGCCAGCGCATCTTCCAGGAGTCGAGTCGTGACTGCCTCCGTCACCGCGGACAAGAAACCGCAAAATCCGCCCCGTCGCGCCTCGCCGACGTTGGCGCTCGCCGATCGCTGGATTTCGAAGCTGGTGCTCGCGCCCAGCATCGTGATCGCGCTCGTCTTCGTGTACGGCTTCATCGCCATTACCGGCTATCTGTCGCTCTCCGAGTCGCGGCTGATGCCGCGCTACGACTTCGCCGGCTTCGACCGTTACCGGCAACTCTTCGCCAACGACGTCTGGTGGACTTCCGCCGCCAACCTCGGCTGGTTCGGCATTCCGTTCATCGGAATCTGTGTGATCCTCGGGCTGTTCCTTGCGATCCTTTTCGACCAGAAGATTCTCAGCGAAGGCGCATTGCGCGCGATCTTCCTCTACCCGATGGCGCTGTCCTTCATCGTGACCGGCACCGCCTGGCAGTGGATCCTGAACCCGGGCCTCGGTCTCGAGAAAGTGTTCCACGACTGGGACTGGACGAGCTTTTCGTTCAACTGGCTGGGCGACCCGAACAAGGCGATCTTCTGCGTCGTGATCGCGGCGGTGTGGCAATCGACCGGCTTCGTGATGGCGCTGTTCCTCGCGGGCCTGCGCGGCGTGGACGGCGAAATCTTCAAGGCCGCGCAGGTGGACGGTGCAACCCTGCCGACCATCTACCGCAAGATCGTGATTCCGAGCATGCGCCCGGTATTATTCTCCGTGCTGCTGATCCTCTGCCACATCACGATCAAGACCTTCGATCTCGTCGTCGCGCTGACGGCGGGCGGCCCGGGCACCTCGTCCTCGCTGCCGGCGATCTTCATGTACACGTTCTCGTTCAACCGGGGCCAGCTGGGCGTGGGCGCCGCGTCGTCGATGATGATGCTCGCCACGGTCATCGCGGTGCTCGTGCCGCTCATGTATCTGGAATCGAGGAGCACCCGCAATGCAGCCTAACATGACGATCAGCCGCGCCGTCATATACGCGGTGCTGATTCTTTTCGCCCTCTACTTCCTGTTCCCAATTTACGTGATGCTGTCGACGTCGTTCAAGGACCTCGACCAGCTGCGCACGGGCAACCTCCTGACGCCGCCGTCGCACTGGACTTTCGCGCCGTGGGTGAAGGCATGGCAGGAAGCATGTACCGGCGTGCGCTGCGACGGCATGCAGCCGTTCTTCATGAACTCGGTGCGCATGGTGATTCCGGCCGTGCTGATTTCCTCGTTCATCGGCGCGTTCAACGGCTACGTGCTCACGCACTGGCGCTTCCGCGGCGCGGATGCGCTCTTCACCATGCTGCTGGTCGGCTGCTTCATCCCCTTCCAGGCAATCCTGCTGCCGATGGCGCGCCTCCAGGGCTTCCTCGGCCTCTCGAACACGACGACCGGCCTCGTGCTCGTGCACGTGATCTACGGCATCGCGTTCACGACGATGTTCTTCCGCAACTTCTACGTGAGCATTCCGGCGGAGCTCGTGAAAGCGGCGCACATCGACGGCGCGGGTTTCTTCACGATCTTCACGAAGATCCTGCTGCCCGTGTCGCTGCCGATCTTCATGGTGTGCCTAATCTGGCAGTTCACGCAGATCTGGAACGACTTCCTGTTCGGCATCGTGTTCTCGGGCGTGGATTCCATGCCGATCACGGTGGCGCTGAACAACCTCGTGAACACGTCGACGGGCGTGAAGGAATATAACGTCGACATGGCGGGCGCGATCATCGCCGCCTTGCCGACCATTCTCGTCTACATGATCGCGGGGCGCTATTTCGTGCGCGGGCTGACGGCCGGCGCGGTGAAGGGTTGATCGCTGCACGACTCCCTTCCGGAAAAGACAACATAGAGGATTCACATGGCAAGCCTTTCCATCCGTGACGTGTACAAGACCTACCCGAACGGGGTGCCGGTTCTCAAGGGCGTCAACATCGACATCGAGGACGGTCAGTTCCTGATCCTCGTCGGCGGCTCGGGCTGCGGCAAGTCGACCCTGCTCAACGTGATCGCGGGTCTCGAGACCGTGACCAAAGGCCAGATCATGATCGACGGCAAGACGGTCAACGACCTCTCGCCGAAGGACCGCGACATCGCGATGGTGTTCCAGTCCTACGCGCTCTACCCTTCGATGAGCGTGCGCGACAACATCTCGTTCGGCCTCAACATCCGCAAGGTGCCGAAGGACGAGCAGAAGAAAATCGTCAATCGCGTGTCGGAAACGCTGCAGATCGGTCACCTGCTCGACCGCAAGCCGGGGCAGCTCTCGGGCGGCCAGCGCCAGCGCGTCGCGATGGGCCGTGCGCTCGCGCGCGATCCGGTGATGTTCCTGTTCGACGAGCCGCTCTCCAATCTCGACGCGAAGCTGCGCATCGAGATGCGCTCGGAGATCAAGCTGCTGCACCAGCGCCTCGGCACGACGATCGTCTACGTGACGCACGATCAGATCGAAGCGATGACGCTCGGCGACCGCATCGCGGTGATGAAGGACGGCATCGTGCAGCAGTTCGGCGCGCCGCAGGAAATCTACGATTCGCCGTCCAATCTCTTCGTCGCGGGCTTCATCGGCGCGCCGCCGATGAACTTCATCAGCGGCAAGCTGGTGGAGTCGGGCTCGGGCGTCGGCCTGCAGCTCGATACCGGCGTCGCGCAGAAGGTGCTGAATCTGCCGTTCGACGCGGGCCGGCTGCGCGGCAAGATCGGCCAGGACGTGATTCTCGGTTTGCGTCCGGAGCGCATCACCGATTCGCGCGCCGCGCACGATGTGTCGGATGCGAGTCTGCAACCGGTCGACGTGCGCGTCGACGTGACCGAGCCGACCGGCCCGGACACCCTTGTGTTCGCGCAGGTGAACGGCAAGCGCATCGTGTCGCGCGTGCATCCGGCGTCGAATCCGCAGTCGACGTCGAACATGACGCTGCTTTTCGATATGTCGAAAGCCGTGCTGTTCGATCCGCAGACGGAAGAGCGGCTGGCCTGAGGCTGCCGTCCGGATGACCTCGAAAACCGCACTCGATGCGCGGCTTTTTCATTGCGGCTCCGTTACAGGCACAATCGGCGTTTTGGTTTTGCATTCCGACTCGCCTGACACCGCATGACTCTTCTCTCCTCGCATCCCGAACTCGCCTGGACCCCGTCGGACGGTCCCGATCCCTTCATCGGTCTCGAAGCGCTCGGCGACCCGCGCGCGCAAGCCTGGGTCGATGCCCAGAACCGCCGCACCGAAGCCGCGTTCGGCGAGACGCCCGACGCGCGTGCGCTCGCCGCGCGGCTGGAGGCGGCTTATACGTCGAAGGACCGCATCGTCACTTGCTCGCGTTATGGCGACTGGGCCTACAACACCTGGCAGGACGACGCGCATCCGCTCGGCATCGTGCGCCGCGCGCCGTGGAGCGCCTGGCTGGCGGGCGCGCCCGAATGGGAAACGATCCTCGACGTCGACGCGCTCGATCTCAACACGCGTGAGGACGATGACACGCGCTGGGCGCTCGCCGACTTCGACATGCTCTACCCTGATTACGACCGTGCGCTGGTAAGCCTGTCGCCGGGCGGGTCGGACGCGTGCATCGTGCGCGAGTTCGATATCGCGTCGAAAAGCTTCGTCGTCGACGGCTTCGTGCTGCCCGAGGTCGGCAAGCACGACATCTCGTGGATCGACCAGGATACCGTCTACGTCGGCTGGGACGACAGCAGGACGAACCCGAGCGCGGCGCTCACGACCTCCGGCTTTCCGCGCCAGGCGCGGCGCTGGAAGCGCGGTACGCCGCTCGAGCGCGCGCCCGTCGTGTTCGAGGGCAATCGGTGCGACGTGTCGGCGGGCGCGGACTACGATCCGATCGAGAAGCTGCATCTCGCCTCGCGCGCGGTGACGTTCTACGACACGCTCAACTACTGGCTCGACGAATCCGCCGACGAATGGCGCCAGTACGATCTGCCCTCGCATGCGGAAGTCGAGCACTGGAACGGCTGGCTCTTCGTCACGCCCCGCAAGCACTGGAACGCGGGCGGGCGCCACCACGCGCCCGGCACGCTGACCGTCATCCGGCGAGACGCGTTTCTCGAAGGCTCGCGCGATTTCACCGCGCTCTTCACGCCGTCGGAGCGGCTCGTGCTCGCCGGCATCGACTTCACGAAGCACTGGCTGATCGTCTCGCAGATGGACGACGGCGTGCCGCGCGTCACGCTGCTGCTTCCGCCCGCGACCCGGCACGCCGCGTGGGAGGCGCGCGAATTCGCGCTGCCCGAGGCGAGCCAGCCGTATGTCGATTCGATCGACAGCGGGCGCGACGATACCGTGCTCGTCCACGTCGAGCATTTTCTGATGCCGCCGTCGCTCTATCACGCCGATCTCGCCGGCGACGCACCCTGGAAGCTGCTGGCGCGCCTGCCCGCGCAGTTCGATGCCAGCGGACTTTCGGCCGTGCGCCGCCACGCGGTCGCGCCGGACGGCGAGCGCATTCGCTACTGGCTGATCGGACGCGGCGTCGAAGCGAGCACGGATGCGCGCCCTTGCCTGCTCTACGGCTACGGCGGCTTCGAAGTCGCGCTCGACCCCGCCTACGACGCGACCACCGGCATCGCTTGGCTCGAACGCGACGGGCGCTACGCGATCGCGAACATCCGCGGCGGTGGCGAGTTCGGGCCGGCGTGGCATCAGGCGGCGCTGCGCGAAAACCGCCAGGTTTCCTTCGACGATTTCATCGCGGTCGCCGAGGCGCTCGTCGACACGGGCGTCACGACACCGAAGCAGCTCGCGATTCGCGGCGGCAGCAACGGCGGCCTGCTCGCGGGCGTGTGCATGGTGCAGCGGCCGGCGCTGTTCGGCGCGGTGCTGTCGGAGGTGCCGCTGCTCGACATGGCGCGTTTTCACCTGCTGCTGCAGGGCGCATCGTGGATCGACGAATACGGCGACCCCGACGACGCCGACGACCTGCGCCACCTCATGGCCTGGTCGCCGTATCAGAACGTGAAGGCGGATGTCGCGTATCCGCCGGCGCTGTTCACGTCATCGGCGAGCGACGACCGCGTGCATCCCGGTCACGCGCGCAAGATGGCCGCAAAGATGCAGGCGCAAGGTCATGACAACGTGTGGTATCAGGAAACCGGCGAGGGCGGACACGGCGCGGGCGCCGAGCCGGAGGCGGTCGCGCAGGCGGAAGCGGCGGCGTTCACCTTTCTCGCAAGAACGATCGGGCCGCTCGCCTGATTCAGACTTTCACGGGCACCGCATGCGAGCGCAGCACCAGCGTGCGCCCGGCGAAGGTCAGCACGCCGCAGACGCCGATCACGATGCCCATGCCGTGCGGCGAGACGTCGTGGAAAAGGCCCACCGCGAGGCTCGACAGCGCGCCGAGTCCTAGCTGCATCGCGCCGAACACGGCGGCGGCCGCGCCCGCGTTGTGCGGATAGCGGTGCATCAGCTCCGTCGTGCAATTAGCCGACAGCAAACCGACCACGCCGACCACGAAGAACAGGCACACGACGATCGACCACAGTCCGCCCCAGTCCGTGAGCGACACGAGCGCGACCGCCAGCGCCGCCGCGACGCTCACGAAGGACGCGGCCGAAATCATCTTCATCGCGCTGAGATGTCCGACGAACTTCGTGTTCAGCACGTTGCCCGCGATGATGCCGATGATGTTGAGCCCGAACAGCAGCCCGTAGTACTGCGGCTTTACATGGAAGTAGTCGATGTAGACGAACGGCGTCGCCGTGATGTAGGCGAACATCGAGGCGAAGGCCATGCCGCCGCACATCATGTGGCCCCAGGCGACGGGGTCGGTCAGCAGATGGCCATACGCGGCGAACGATTTGCCGACCGCCGCGCTCGCGCGCCTTTCCTTCGGCCAGGTCTCCGGCACGCGCAGGAAGGCGGTCACCGCCCACGTCAGGCCGAAGAGCGTCAGCGCGACGAACACCACGCGCCAGCCGCCCAGCAGGAGCAATTGCCCGCCGATCAGCGGCGCGAGCAGCGGGCCGATCGACGTGACGATGGACAGCATCGACAGCACCCGGGCGGCGTCGGCCGGCTCGTGGGCGTCGCGGGCGATGGCGCGCGCCAGCACCGACGCCGCGCCCGCGCCGAGCGCCTGCAGGAAGCGCACGAAGACGAGCGCATCGATGGAGAACGCTACCGCGCAGCCGATGCTCGCGAGCGCGTACAACGCGATGCCGCCGAGCAGGACCGGCCGGCGGCCATAGGCATCGGAGAGCGGGCCGTAGAGCAGCATGCCGAACGAGAAGCCGAACATGAAGCTCGTGAGCGTGCTTTGCGCGGCGGCCGGGCTCGTGCCGAACGAAGCCGCGAGCGAGGGAAGGCTCGGCAGATACATGTCGATCGACAGCGGGCCGCACGCGGCGAGCGCGCCGAGCAACAGGATCAGCCGGCCATCGGGCCGGCGCCGGGTGGAGTCGGGCATGGAGTTCGCAAGACGGGGATGGGTGGGCGCCGCGCGACCTTTCGGCGGCGTAAGCGAGCGACCATTGTACGCGAAGTCTCGCGGCGATCCGGCCCTGATCGCCGCGCTGCGCTAAGCTCATCCCTCTTTCACATCCTGTTTTCGCCGATCCGATGACCGCATTTCTGCTGATCTGGAGCCCCAGGAAGTGGCCCTGGCCCGAACTGCCCGATTTCGCGCGGCGCGTCGCCGCGGGGGAAGCCGTCGCCGACGTGTGGGGATGCGGCACCGCGCGCGGGCTCATGCCGGGCGACCGCGTGTTCGTGCATCGCGTGTCGCAGGAGCCCAGGGGCGTGTTCGCGTCGGGCTGGGTGACGCGCCCGTACGAGGTGCCCGACGCCGGCAGCAAACGCGGCTATCGGCTGTGCATCGAACTGCGGACGCATCCGTTTTCGGTGCAGACTTGGGACGCGCAGATGTCGGGCACGCTCATCAAGCCGATCGCCGAGGGTGCGCTGGAAAAGCTCTGGACCGAGCGCACCGGACGGCGCTCGCGCCCCCCCCGGCTGCGCTTTCCGGCGACGCCGCGCCGGGCAAGGCGAGCGCGCACGCTGCGCGTAAAGCCGCCAGGCGCACGCGCTCGACCTAGGCGCGACACGGCCCGTTCGCAACGATTCCGGTACAATTTCAGCAACGTTTTTTTCGCGTCGGACCGTGCGTTTTGCGCGCCGCGCTCGCCGCCGCTCAGGCGGCCGGCCCGTCCCTCGCGACTCTCGCATCCACTTTCAGCGCAGGCTCCGATCCATGTCCAAGAATCAAGCTCTCTTCGAACGCGCACAGCGAACCATTCCCGGCGGCGTGAACTCGCCCGTGCGGGCGTTCCGCTCGGTCGGCGGCACGCCGCGCTTCATCGAGCGCGCGGAAGGCCCGTATTTCTGGGACGCCGAAGGCAAGCGCTACATCGACTACATCGGCTCATGGGGTCCGATGATCCTCGGCCACGTCCATCCCGAGGTGCTCGAGGCCGTGCAGCGCGTGCTCGCGCACGGCTTCTCGTTCGGCGCGCCGACGGAAGCCGAGATCGAGATCGCCGAGGAAATCTGCAAGCTCGTGCCGTCGATCGAGCAGGTCCGCATGGTGTCCTCCGGCACCGAGGCGACGATGAGCGCGCTGCGCCTCGCACGCGGCTTCACGAACCGCAGCCGCATCGTCAAGTTCGAGGGCTGCTATCACGGCCACGCGGACAGCCTGCTCGTGAAGGCGGGTTCCGGCCTGCTCACCTTCGGCAACCCGACTTCGGCGGGCGTGCCGGCTGACATCGCAAAGCACACCACGGTGCTCGAGTACAACAACGTCGCGCAACTGAACGAGGCGTTCGGCGCGGAGATCGCGTCGGTGATCGTCGAGCCTGTCGCGGGCAACATGAATCTCGTGCGCGCGACGCCCGAGTTCCTGCAGGCGCTGCGCGATCGCTGCACCGAGTACGGCGCGGTGCTGATCTTCGACGAAGTGATGTGCGGCTTCCGTGTCGCGCTCGGCGGCGCGCAAGCGGTCTACGGCATCAAACCGGATCTCACGTGTCTCGGCAAGGTCATCGGCGGCGGCATGCCGGCGGCGGCGTTCGGCGGCCGGCGGGACATCATGGCGCATCTCGCGCCGCTGGGCGGCGTCTATCAGGCGGGCACGCTCTCGGGCAATCCGATCGCGGTGGCCGCCGGGCTGAAGACGCTGCAGCTGATTCAACGCCCCGGTTTCCACGATGACCTCGCGAAGCAGACGCGCAAGCTCGTCGACGGCCTCACCGCTGCCGCCCGCGATGCGAAGGTGCCCTTCTCCGCCGATTCGCTCGGCGGCATGTTCGGTCTGTATTTCATGGATCAGGTGCCGGGCAGCTTCGCGCAGATCCAGCAGGGCGACACGAAGCGCTTCAACGCGTTCTTCCACGCGATGCTCGACGCAGGCGTGTACTTCGCGCCGTCCGCGTTCGAAGCGGGCTTCGTGTCGAGCGCGCACGACGACGCCGTGCTCGACGCGACGCTCGATGCCGCGCACGGCGCGTTCGCGTCGCTGGCCGCCTGACGCTTCGGGCCGCGGCGATGTTCTCGCAAATCGACTTCACTCATATGGAACGCGCGCTGGCGCTGGCCTCGCGCGGCATGTACACGACGACGCCGAATCCGCGCGTCGGCTGCGCGCTGGTCAAGAACGGCGAGGTGATCGGCACGGGCTTCACGCAGCCCGCCGGTCAGGACCACGCCGAAGTGCGCGCGCTGAAGGACGCGCGCTCGCGCGGCAAGGACCCGCGCGGGGCCACCGCTTATGTGACGCTCGAACCGTGCAGCCATTTCGGGCGCACGCCGCCGTGCGTGCATGCGCTCATCGACGCGCGCGTCGAGAAGGTGATCGCCGCGATGGAAGATCCGAATCCGGCCGTGTCGGGACGCGGTCTCGCGATGCTGCGGGACGCGGGCATCGACGTGCGCTGCGGCCTGCTCACGAACGAGGCGCACGAGATGAACATCGGCTTCGTGTCACGCATGACGCGCCGCCGTCCGTGGGTGCGCATGAAGGTCGCCGCGACGCTCGACGGACGCACGGGCCTGCCGACCGGCGAAAGCCAGTGGATCACGGGCGAGGACGCGCGCGCCGACGGCCATGCGTGGCGCGCCCGCGCCTGCGCGATCCTGACGGGCGTCGGCACGGTCAGCGAGGACGATCCGCAACTGACCGTGCGCGCGGTCGATACGCCGCGTCAGCCGCAGTGCGTGCTGATCGACAGCCGGCTCGAGGTGCCCCTGGACGCGCGGATTCTCGACGGCGCGCCGCCCTGGATTTTCCACGCCGCCGACGCCGATCCGGCGCGCATCGACGCATTGCGCGAGAAAGGGGCGGATCTGCTCGAACGCTCGAACGAAAGCGGCAAGGTCGATCTTCCCGCAATGCTCATGGCGCTCGCCGATCGCGGCATCAACGAGTTACACGTGGAGGCGGGGCACAAGCTGAACGGCTCGCTCCTGCGCGAAGGTTGCGTCGACGAGCTGCTGGTGTATCTCGCGCCGAGCCTGCTCGGCAGCGCGCCCGGCATGTTCGACTTCGCGCCACCCACGACGCTCGACGCGCGGCCGCATCTGAAGTTTCATCGCATCGACCGGCTCGGCGACGATCTGCGCATTCTCGCGCGCTTCGCCGAGACGACCGTCGCCGGCGCATTGCACTGACTGCCCCTGGACCTGGAGAAAGGCACGAGATGTTTACCGGCATTGTCGCGGCGGTGGTCCGCATCGAAAAAGTCACGCCGCTCGGATCGAACCCGGAAGCCGGCGTTCGTCTGACGGTCGCCGCGGGCGGGCTCGATCTCGCCGACATCGAGCTCGGCGACAGCATCGCCATTCAGGGCGCGTGCATGACGGTGGTCCGGAAGTCCGCCGATGCCTTCGACGTCGACGTTTCGCGCGAAAGCCTGAACAGGACGGTCGGCCTAGGCGACGCTGGCGCGGCGGTGAATCTGGAAAAAGCGCTGCGCGCGCACGACCGGCTGGGCGGCCATCTCGTCTCGGGTCACGTCGACGGACTGGGCGTCGTCTCGAAGTTCGAGCCCGTGGGCGAATCGCATGAACTGCGCATCGTCGCGCCGAAGGAGATCGGCAAGTATCTGGCCTACAAGGGCTCGGTGACGGTGAACGGCGTCAGTCTCACCGTGAACGCCGTCAGCAACCGCCCCGACGGCTGCGAATTCTCCATCAACCTCATTCCGCATACGGTCGAAGTGACCACGCTCAAGGCGCTCGAGGCCGGGTCGAAGGTCAATCTGGAGATCGATCTGATTGCGCGGTATGTGGAGCGGATGATGAGCGCGACGTGACGCGTTCAGCTTCGCCGTGCGGTTGGGCACAGGTTACGGCTCGCCGCCCACAGGTCGTGGAATTCGAACGACACTTCCTTCGTGTGCCTGAGCGACAGGAACATGACCGAATTATTCAACAACAAGAGCAGTACGTAGTCGTCGAATATGTACTCGTGGAGTTCGCCCCAGCCCGCCCGCGTCATATTTCAACAAGTTCCTCCAGTACCAGTAACGTGTCGATTGTGTCCGGCTTCGAATTGAAGACGCGTCGCCCGATCGCCGGAAAGCGTTGGAGTAACGGAATCACGTTCTCCCTGATCGACGTGAGGAGCCGTCTGAACTGCTGTGGATGCTCCACTCGATTCCAATAGCGCTCGATGTCCGTGAGTCGAGCGTCAAAATCGCTCGAGATTCGGATGCTCACGCGCCTGCGCTCGTCATCCACGACCCTCGCCTCCCTGTTTTCGCTTGCTCCGAATCGAGTCGCTGCTCGATACGCGCAAAGTAACCGTCCGCGTCTTCCGAACCGTGCTTTTCGAGATTCTTCAGTGCCGAAAGCGCATCGCGCAGCAACACGAGATGAACGCGCGCTTTTTCCATCCGGTAGTACATCTCGAGTTTCTCTGTGCTGATGAGCGCGGCGCAGCTCTCGCCATGGCGCAGCTCTCGCCATTCTTCGTGATGATCTTCTCGGTTCCGCCTCGCACTTCGTCGACGAGTTCGGAAAGATTGGCGCGCGCCTGCGACAGCGGAACGATGTCCTTCGAGGTGTAAGCCATGGCCGGTCCCATACGATTTAACGTACTGAACATTGTACAGAATTCGCGCCACTGAAAGTTGAGATGACCGTAGTCTCTTAGGCGCGCGGCTCGTCCGCCATTCGTCCGAATGGCTTAGGAAAACGCCACGGAGCAAAGCGCGGCGATTTCAGCGACTGTCCATCGACCGTGGCGTAAAATACGCGCTTTCCCCAAACCGGGCCCCGAACGGGACGTCATCATGTCGCTCACCTCCACTCCTGAGATCATCGCTGAACTGAAAGCCGGCCGGATGGTGATCCTCGTCGACGAAGAAGACCGCGAAAATGAAGGCGATCTCGTCATCGCCGCCGAGTTTGTCACGCCGGAAGCCATCAACTTCATGGCGAAGTACGGCCGTGGCCTCATCTGCCTCACGCTCACGCAGGAGCGCTGCAGGCAGTTGAATCTGCCGCTCATGACGCATCGCAACGGCACGCAGTACGGCACGGCCTTCACCGTGAGCATCGAGGCGGCCGAAGGCGTGACGACCGGCATCTCGGCCGCCGACCGCGCCAAAACGATCGCCACGGCGGTCGCGCACGACGCGCGCGCCGAGCACATCGTGCAGCCGGGCCACGTGTTCCCGATCATGGCGCAGCCGGGCGGCGTGCTGGTGCGCGCGGGCCACACCGAAGCAGGCTGCGATTTCACGGCGCTCGCGGGCCTGACGCCCGCCGCGGTGATCTGCGAGATCATCAAGGACGACGGCGAAATGGCGCGCCTGCCCGATCTCATCGAATTCAGCCAGCAGCATGGCATCAAGATCGGCACGATCGCCGACCTGATCCACTACCGCAGCCGCACCGAGTCGATCATTGAAAAGGTTTGCGAGCGCACGATGCAGACCGCGCACGGCCCGTTCCGCGCGGTGCTGTATCGCGACGAACCGACCCATTCGCCGCACATCGCGCTCGTGCGCGGCACGCCACGCCCCGAACGCGAGACGCCGGTGCGCGTGCACGAGCCGCTGTCGGTGCTCGATCTGCTCGAAATCGATTCGTCCACGCACTCCTGGACCATCGACGCCGCGATGAAGGAAATCGCCGCGCGCGATCTCGGCGCGATCGTCATGCTCAACTGCGGCGACACGAAGGAGCATCTCGTCGACGTGTTCCGCGCCTTCGATCAGAAGGAAAAGGCGGTCGAGCTGCAGCGCCGCCCGATCGACTTCAAGACGTACGGCATCGGCGCGCAGATTCTGCGTGACCTGGGCGTCGGCAAGATGCAGGTGCTCGCGAACCCGCGCAAGCTCGGCAGCATGTCGGGCTACGGGCTGGAAGTGACGGGCTTCGTGCCGATGCCCGGCTGCCCCGCGACGGCCGCGCCGGTCGAGCCCGCCATTACCCAGTTGCGCTCGGCCTGAGACCGCCGGCCGCTCAACCCAATTCCGGACAATTCCAATCCAAGGACCTCATTCATGGAAATCGGACAATACCAGCCAAACCTCGACGGTGACGGCTTGCGCATCGGCATCGTGCAGTCGCGCTTCAACGAACCGGTGTGCAACGGCCTCGCCGACGCCTGCATCGAGAAGCTGGAGCGCCTCGGCGTGATCGGCCAGGACGTGCTGCTCGTCACCGTGCCGGGCGCGCTCGAAATCCCGCTCGCGCTGCACAAACTCGCGGAATCCGGCCAGTTCGACGCTCTGATCGCGCTCGGCGCGGTCGTGCGCGGCGAGACGTACCACTTCGAGCTGGTTTCGAACGAAAGCGGCTCGGGCATCTCGCGCATCGCGCTCGACTTCGGCATTCCGGTAGCCAACGCCGTGCTGACGACCGAAAACGACGAGCAGGCCGTTGCCCGCATGACCGAGAAGGGCCGCGACGCCGCGCGCGTGGCGGTCGAGATGGCGAATCTGTCCGTCGCGCTTGAGCAGCTTGACGGCGATGAAGAAGACGAGGACCGCGCATGAAGAGCGCACGACGCCGTTCGCGCGAACTCGCGACGCAAGGGCTGTATCAATGGCTGCTGTCAGGCGCGCCCGCTGGCGAGATCGACGCGCAATTGCGTTCTGCGCAAGGCTTCGACAAGGCCAATCAGGCGCACCTCGATGCAATCCTGCACGGCGTGATCAAGGAATCCGATGCGCTGTCCGCGCAGTTGCAGCCGTGCCTCGACCGCCCGATCGAGCGGTTGTCGCCGGTCGAGCGGGCGGTGCTGCTGGTCGCCGCGTTCGAGTTCAAGCATCACATCGACGTGCCGTATCGCGTGGTCATCAACGAAGCGGTCGAACTGACGAAAACCTTCGGCGGCTCGGACGGCTACAAATACGTGAACGGCGTGCTCGACAAGCTCGCCGTCGTGATGCGTCCCGCCGAGGCGCAGGCGCGCGGGCGCGGAGCGTAAATGAACCGCGCTGCGGAACCGCTCGTCCGGCTCGCCTCGCGGGTCGATGCGATCGAGCCCTTCTACGTGATGGAACTGATGAAGCAGGCGCAGGCGCTGGAACGCGCGGGCCGCGACATCATTCACATGAGCATCGGCGAGCCGGACTTCACCGCGCCGGAGCCGGTGACCCGCGCCGCCGCCGATGCATTGAAGCGCGGCGTCACGCAGTACACCAACGCGCTCGGCATCCACGCGCTGCGCGAGGCGATCGCACGGCACTATCGCGATGTGTTCGGCCTTGCGGTCGATCCGGAGCGCATCGTCGTGACGGCGGGCGCATCGGCGGCGCTGCTGCTCGCCTGCATGGCGCTCGTCGACAACGGCGACGAAGTCCTGATGCCCGATCCGTGCTATCCGTGCAACCGGCATTTCGTGTCGGCGGACGGCAAGCAGGTGCTGATCGCGAGCGGCCCCGCCGAGCGCTTTCAGCTGACCGTCGGGCACGTCGAGGAAAACTAGACCGGTAAGACGCGCGGCGTGCTGCTCGCGTCGCCGTCGAATCCGACGGGCACGTCGATCGAGCCGGACGAGTTGCGGCGCATCGTCGAGACGGTTCGCGCGCGCGGCGGCTCCACGATCGTCGACGAAACCTATCAGGGCTTGAGCTACGACGCGCAGCCTGTCTCCGCCCTCTCCTACGGCGACGACGTCGTCACGGTGAACAGCTTCTCGAAATACTTCAACATGACCGGCTGGCGGCTCGGTTGGCTCGTGGTGCCGCACGCGATGGTGAGCGCAGTCGAGAAGCTCTCGCAGAATCTGTTCATCTGCGCGTCGGCGCTCGCGCAGCACGCCGCGCTCGCCTGCTTCGAGCCCGAAACGCTCGCGATCTACGAAGCGCGCCGGCTCGAATTCAAGCAGCGGCGCGATTACATCGTGCCGGCGCTGCGCTCGCTCGGCTTCGGCGCGCCGGTGGTGCCGGACGGCGCGTTCTACGTCTACGCCGATACAGCCTCGGTTCATCATCCCGCGGCCGGCAACAGCGACGCGCTCACGCATTCGATGCTCCACGACGCAGGTGTCGTGCTCGTGCCGGGCGCGGATTTCGGATTTCATGCACCGGAGCGGTATATCCGCCTGTCCTACGCGACGGCCCACTCGAAACTGGAGAAAGCGGTTCGGCGGCTCGGCACATTGTTCAGCAGATGACCCGATTGTCAGGCAAACAAAAAGGGCACCCGCGGGTGCCCTTTCTCATATCTGACGGTGGCGCCAAGCTTACGCGCCGAACTCCGCCGAGGCGACGTGCTTCGTTTCGTTGTCGCCGTCATCCTGCGATGACGCCTTCCTTCTTCGACGAATCGATCGTCACGTGCACGCGCTTGTCCACCGAGGTCGACGCCAGCACCTGCTTCGGCGCGGCCTGGACCGGCGCCTGCGGGGCGTTGATCGGCACGTTGCGGCCGCGCGCGACATCGCGCAGGCGCGAACGCTCGGCCAGCACCTTCGCGCCGTAGCCGCCGTCGTCCTGTGTCGTGGAGCCGACGTAGTAGCGCAGGCCGCCCGCCACCGAGCCGCCGCGCGCGATGCAATCCTTCAGCACGAGCGCGCCGACCTTGATGTTCGCGAGCGGATCGAGCGCTGCGTGCGAGCCGCCGAAGTACTGGAACTTGTCGGAATGAACCTTGGACATCACCTGCATCAGGCCTTGCGCGCCGACGCCGCTTTCCGCATACGGATTGAAGCCCGATTCGATGGCCATCACGGAGAGCAGCAGCAGCGGGTCGAGGCCGACCTCGCGACCCGTGTCGAACGCGGCGCGCACGAGTTCGCTGACCGGCTCTTCTGCCACGCGATAACGTCGCGCAATGAAGTTCGCGACGAGCTTCTGCTCGCGCGTGGAGACGAGCACGCGGTCGTCACGGGCGTCGGCGACGACGCGCTGCGCGGGAATCATGCTCGCCAGCATGCCGACGGAGGGCATCGTGCGCGGATCGAGCCCGTTGGGCGACACGGCGAGACTGATGCCGTCGGTGAGCTGACGGGTGCTGTTGTCGTCGCTTGCGGCCGCGCCGAGCGACGGCACGCTCGCGCCAGGTGCCGTGGACTTGGCCGACGCAGCCGCATCGGTCAAATTCGCCGCGAGGCTCGCGGGCAGCGCGGAGTCGCTGGACGGGCGATGCACCGCCGAGAACGGCGGCAACGGCTGGCCCGCGAGGAGACGGGCCGGTCCGGCCTGAACCGCGGCCGACACGAACGGCATGATCCTTGCCGCGAAGGTGGTGCGCCACGAAGGCAGCAACCAGAGGGCGAGGGCCGTAACGACGGCCACGCCGCCAACCAGGCTGAAAAGATGGTGACTCAAACGGCGTCCGCGACGCAGCGCCTTGCGCACGATCTGCGCGGCGCGGGTGTCGGAACCCCACCAAACCGAAGCGTTCATCGATGCTCCCAATGTTGCATGATTTGCGCAGATGAATACGAATAAAACCCATATTCGGAACGCAAATCAGACACCGCCCGCTCTCGGCAAGCGTAAGCGGCATCGAGGATACGGCATGCGCCGTCTGGAAAGCCGATCCGGCAAAAAAACCGCCGGTTGCGCGGCACGAACCGCATGCCCTATGTGCGCAGATGGCTTTCCACGCGAAAAACCGGCGTGAGATACGCCGGCAGTGACAACCAACAGCCATGAGTCGCCGGGCAGGAACGGCGCAGGCGACGCATGTGCGTCTTGAAAGACCTGAGGCAGAGGTAAAAAGTTTCAAAACCTGCAATTGATGCCAACGGATTCTAACAGGGTTTAATGAGGTTTCAATGCTATAGATTTTTTCAATTACTT
The DNA here is from genome assembly GCA_001189345.1 of Candidatus Paraburkholderia kirkii. Classification (GTDB taxonomy): domain Bacteria; phylum Pseudomonadota; class Gammaproteobacteria; order Burkholderiales; family Burkholderiaceae; genus Caballeronia; species Caballeronia kirkii_B. The sequence goes on along the minus strand of LFKV01000015.1, from coordinate 71,601 downwards.
ACAGTTATATTGAACAGTGTTCAGCGCCCGGAAAGTCTCACGGGCGATTCCCAGCGGATTTTGCTGAATGTCACCGAACGCACGGACGCGGACGCAGGTAAAATCGACAATCGCGTGGCGCGCAGCTGTCCCGCCCCTCGCACCGTGCGCTTCGGGCGCCTTCGAGTCCAAACCCGACCATCGATGAAATACAAAGACCTGCGCGACTTCACCGCCCGCCTCGAAGCGCTCGGTGAATTGCGCCGCATCGACAGCCCGTCTCCCCCGTTCTCGAAATCACCGAAGTCTCCGATCGCGTCTTGCGCGCGGGCGGACCGGCGCTGCTCTTCGAGGCGCCCACCGGCCACACGATGCCCGTGCTCGCGAACCTGTTCGGCACGACGCGGCGCGTCGCGCTCGGCATGGGCATCGAAACGGAGGCGCAGAGCGGCGCCGATGTCAGTCTCGGCAGCGACGTCGCCGCGCTGGGTTCGCTGCGCGACGTCGGCCGGCTTGCTGTCCGCCCTCAAGGAGCCCGAGCCGCCCAAAGGCCTGAAGGACGCGGGCAAGCTGCTCTCGCTCGCCAAGGCGATGTTGGGACATGGCGCCGAAGTCGGTGAGCGCGCCGTCTTGCCAGGAAGTCGTCTGGGAAGGCGAGGACGTCGATCTCCATCGGCTGCCGATCCAGACGTGCTGGCCGGGCGACGCCGGACCGCTCCTCACCTGGGGTCTCACAGTCACGCGCGGACCGAACAAGCCGCGCCAGAATCTCGGCATCTACCGGCGCAGCTCATCGGGCGCAACAAGCTCATCATGCGCTGGCTCGTGCATCGCAGCGGCGCGCTCGATTTCCGCGAGTTCGCGCTCGCCAATCCGGGCAAGCCGTATCCGGTGGCGGTCGTGCTCGGCGCGGATCCCGCGACCATCCTCGGCGCGGTGATGCCGGTGCCGGATTCGCTCTCGGAATACCAGTTCGCCGGACTGCTACGCGGCCCGCGCACCGAGCTCGCCCGATGCCTGATGCCGGGCGTCGATACGCTGCAGGTGCCGGCGCGCGCGGAGATCGTGCTCGAGGGCTTTATTCATCCGCAGGAGGGCAGCGTGCCGCCCGCGCCCGAAGGCGCGCCGCCGCGCCCGTCGAACTCCGCCGCCGCGAAATACGAGCACGCGCTCGAAGGGCCGTACGGCGATCACACCGGCTATTACAACGAGCAGGAGTGGCTTCCGGTCTTCACGGTCGAGAAGATCACGATGCGCCGCGACGCCCTCTTCCATTCCACCTACACGGGCAAACCGCCCGACGAACCCGCCGTGCTGGGCGTCGCGCTGAACGAGGTATTCGTGCCGCTTCTGCAGAAGCAGTTCACCGAGATCACCGACTTCTATCTGCCGCCCGAAGCCTGCAGCTATCGCATGGCGATCGTGCAGATGAAGAAGAGCTACCCGGGCCACGCGAAGCGCGTGATGTTCGGCGTGCGGCGCGAGCAAGGCGCGCTCGGCATCGCGGTGAAGATCGAGGACGGCAACACGTCGGTGCTCAACGCGGTGGTCGTTCATGTGCTCGATCTGCTCGGGGTCGGCACGCAAGAGCAGCGCGACGCGCTCGCGGCCTTCCGTCACCCGGTCGTACGCAACACGATGGGCGTGCCGACCGGCCGCCTCGACGTGCGCTTCACCCTCCACCCTCATCAACAATAAACAATGCATTCGTGGTCGTTGCTGTCGGACGGTTTTTTTCTGTCGCTGTCGCTGTGTCTCGATATCGGGATCGCCAACGTCGCGATCATCTCGCTCGCGCTGTCGCACGGCTTCAAGCCCGGGCTCGTGCTCGGCCTGGGCACCTGCTTCGGTGATCTATTCTATGCGGCGCTCGCGGGCATGTCGGCGCTGCTGCAGTTTTCCGCCGTGCGCTGGGTCGTGTGGATCGGCGGCGCGATCGTCCTGCTCCTGCTCACCTGGAAAATGGCACGCGAGGCGCTCTATCCGGCGTCCGCGCCGCCCGTCAAAGGCGAGGCGGATGTCGGCGCGCCGCGCCCGGATCACTGGAAGAGCTTCCTGCGCGGTGGCCTGCTCGCGGTGTAGTCGCCGAGCGCGATCCTGTGGTTCGCCGCGGTGGGCGGCGCGCTGATCGCGAAGGCCGGCGCGACGAGCCCCGTCAGCGCTTCCGTGTTTCTCATCGGCTTCTTCTGCGGCGGGCTGGGCTGGACGATCTTCATCTGCACGCTCGCGAGCCACGGCAGGAAGCGCGCCGGAACGACACTCCTGCGCGCCTGCCATGTGATGTCCGCGGTGCTGTTCGCGTACTTCTTCTCCTACAGCGTGATCGTCGACGGCTACCGCGACCTGATCGTCCACGCGGCGTCGTGACGACCCGATTTCACGCGACGAACTGAGCCAGCTTCGCCAGATCGACGTTGCCGCCGGACACGATCACGCCGACGCGCTTGCCCTCGACCGGCACGACTTTCTGCAGCACCGCCGCCGCCGCGAGGCAGCCGGTCGGCTCGACCACCATTTTCATGCGCTGCGCGAAAAAGCGCAGCGTCTCGATGAGCTGCGCATCGCTCACGGCGACGATCCGGTCCACGTGACGCTGGTGATTGGGAAGTTGTATTCGCCGACATGCGTGGACGCCGCGCCGTCGGCGATGGTGCGCGGCACCTCGATATGCACGATCTCGCCGCGCGCGAGCGACTGCTGCGCGTCGTTGCCCGCTTCCGGCTCGACGCCGACCACCTTGCAGTCCGGCGACAGCGCGGCCGCCGCGAGCGCGCAGTCGCCGATGAGCCCGCCGCCCAGGCACACGAAGAGATAATCGAGCGGGCCGGTTTCCTCGATCAGTTCCTTCGCCGCCGTCCCCTGCCCCGCGATCACATGCGGATGGTCGTAAGGCGGAATCAGCGTCATGCAGCGCTCCTCGGCGAGCGCGCGGCCGATTTCCTCGCGGTTCTGCGTGTAGCGGTCGTAGGTGATCACTTCGCCGCCATAGCCTCGCGTCGCGGCACCTTCGCGGCGAGCGCGTCCTCGGGCATGATGGTCGCGCGGATGCCGGCGAGCTTCGCGGACAGCGCGATCGCCTGCGCGTGATTGCCCGACGAGTACGTGATGACGCCCGCCGCGCGCTGGCGATCGTCGAAGTGGGAAATCGCGTTGTAGGCGCCGCGGAACTTGAACGCGCCCATGCACGCGCCCATGCGCTGAAAGTTCTCGCACTTGAAGAAGAGCGACGCGCCGGCGATTTCGTCGGCGGTGCGGGACGTGAGGACGGGCGTGCAGTGTGCAACGCCTTTGATGCGCCGGGCGGCATCGGCGACGTCATCGAAGGTCGGGGCGGGCAGTGAAGACATCGGAATCGGAGCGTGAGGTGGAGTGGATCACCATTCTCCCAAGTTCCGGAGCGGAATTCAAAAGTATCGCGACTGCAAACGCCAGAATGAAAAAAGGCGATGCATGTCCGAATCGCCTTCTGGATCTATCGGCAGCGCCGCTCAGTGACGCCAGTAGCCCGGGCCGTGACGGTAATAGCCGTGATGCCGCCAGTACGGACGGCCATAGTAGCCGTACCCGCCATACCCGCTGACCACCACCGCGGGCGGCGGCGAGTAGACGACAGGCGGAGGCGGCGCGGCATACACCGGATAAGCCGGCACCCCGATACCCACGCCGACGGAAACATGCGCTTGCGCCGCGCCGATCAGGCCGACGCCGAGCGCACCAGCAACCAACAAACCACCGAGCTTTTCACTTTCGTTCTCCTCGCCGCTTGGCACTGATGCCGGTCCACACGGCACCCCATGCGCGACAGTATGGGATCAATTTAACGAAAAATCGCGCCGGTCGCAGAGGCCATTTGTTGCAAATTGCAAGTTCCTTAACGTGCCTTCGAATGTGAAAGCAAAGCCGCGCTTGCCGACATGCTCCGAACGACCATTCGGCGGCCCTGAGAGAAAGTAACGTTTTGACGAGGTCGAGCGATCGCAGGCGGCGCGTAACGTCTATTTACAATTGAACTGAAAAGCCCCGTCGGGCGGGCTGCGCGGCGGGGCTTTTCATGTTTTGCGGGAGATTATCGAGGTTTCGCGCTCAGCCCACTTTCACGTAGGCAAATTCGCGCGTGACATTCGGCGGCACATAAGCGGCGCCGATCACGACTCGTGGCGTGAGGCGCTTTTTCTGGTCCCCCCCAGCGACGGCGCTGGGCCTGACTCAAGAATCGCAAATGCTTTCGATGAGAGAAAATGCTCATGTCGACCTCCGAACGTAGCGAATGAAACCTCATGAAAGGCCGCCGCAGGGTCGGCCTTTTCCGCTGAATCCGTCTTCTCTTTAGTATTTCGCGTCCTGTTCGCTCATCTTTGTACGCAAACAAAGAAACCAAGTTTCGGCATCCGTGTGTGTATCCGTGTGTGTTTAACCACATTTAGCATAAACCGTGCCATTTCGGATCGAAAAAACTTGCTTCAGAGATCGCTCGCGCCATCGTGCCGGGCGACTTCGAACCTCCCGCGCACAGCCGGATGAGGCAATTCACGGGGCCTCGCTCTTTCGCTTTCCGTATTTATATCCTGCCAGTTTTGCGGGAATTGCGCTTTTCGAAGCCGTCTCAAAATGACAACACTAGGGTTTTCCGACGCTGGCGCGTCTCACCGAACATTCCTTACGCGCGACTTTCATACCCCTTCCGAACCGCGAACGCGTCGAACACTCGCGCGGCGTGCGACAGCGTCCCCAAGCCGGCTTAAAGCCGTGTTATGGTAACGACCGGCGCCCCACCGAGCAGTCCCTGTGGTCGGGGAATCAAGGTCGCCGCAAAAAACAGGAAACGCGAAGCCCATCGATCGGCGCGAATGCAGTCGGGCGAATCAATCCGGTTCACCGCGCGCCGCGATGTCTTCGGCAAGGTACTCCAGTCCAGAGAACGAACAATGATCAAGGTCAGCATTCATGATTCGCGCCGCGCGGGCGAGCGCCTCGACATCGCCCGTGACGCCCGTCCCGAACGAGCGCGACGCTTCGGCGGCTAGCCCTGTGCCATCCGTTTCAATCTTCCGTCATTCGACCCGGCGCAGCCGCGACGCTGCGCACGCATTCTAGAGGCCCCGAGATGTTCGGCGATATCGCCCGTTTTCTGCTCAGCACCGTTTTCACTTTGTTCGGCGCGGCGCTCCTGCTGCGCGCATGGATCCAGGTCGTGCGCATGCCGCCGTACAACCCCGTTTCCAACGCCGTGATGCAGGCGACCAACTGGATCGTGCTGCCGCTGCGCAAGATCCTGCCCGGAGGGAAGATCGACTGGGCGAGCATCCTCGCCGCGCTCATCGCCGCGGCGGTCTATGTCACGCTGATGGTCGTGCTCGCAGGCGTCGATCCGACGCTCATGCTGCCGATGCTCGCGCTCGTCGCGGTGCTGACCGTCGTCAAATGGGCGCTCAACCTCGTCATCTGGATGACGATCCTGACGGCGCTGCTCTCGTGGCTCAATCCGCAATCGCCGGCGATGCCGCTGCTCTATCAGATCACCACGCCGTTCCTCGATCCGCTGCGGCGCATTCTGCCGCGCCTCGACGGCATCGATCTCTCGCCGATCCTGCTCTTCGTGATCGTGCAGGTGCTGTTGATGGTGGTGACGCGCGTCGCGGTGTCGATGACCCTGTTCGGGATCTGAAGGCCAGGTACGGCCCGGGGGCGCACAATTGCGCCCCCGGGCGCGTTGCGCTTACAATAGTCGACTAACGCGGGCGTCGTATAATGGCTATTACCGTAGCTTCCCAAGCTACTGACGTGGGTTCGATTCCCATCGCCCGCTCCAGAATCATCCCGAAAGCCGCCCTGAGTCATGCTTGGGCGCTTGGGTGGCTTTTTAGTTTTCCGCATCGCCTCGCCATGAACCACGATCCCCAGGACGAAGCCGCCGACGCCAACGCTCCCGTCAGCCAGTCCGCCGAAAACGAAGCGCCCACGCAGCATCATCGCCGTATCCGCAGCTTCGTCACGCGCGCGGGCCGCGTCCCGGTCGGCCAGCAGCGCGCCATCGACGAGCTCGGTCCGCGCTATGTCGTGCCTTATGCGCCGCGACTCGCCGACTGGGACGCGCTGTTCGGACGCCGGGCGCCGCGCGTGCTAGAAATCGGCTTCGGCATGGGCGCGACCACGGCGGAAATCGCCGCCACGCGGCCGGGCGACGACTTCATCGGCGTGGAAGTGCATGAGCCGGGAGTCGGCGCACTCCTGAAGCTGATCGGCGAGCAAGGGCTCGGCAACATCCGCATCCTTCAGCATGACGCCGTGGAAGTGCTCGAGCACATGATCGCGCCCGAGAGCCTCGAGGGCGTGCATATCTACTTCCCCGATCCGTGGCACAAGTCGCGGCATCACAAGCGCCGCCTGATCCAGCCGAAGTTCGTCGCACTGCTCGTTTCGCGCATGAGACCCGGCGGCTACATCCATCTGGCGACCGACTGGCAGAACTACGCGGAACAGATGCTCGACGTGCTCTCGGCGAAGCCCGCGCTGGAAAACACCGCCGACGGCTACGCGCCGCGCCCGGATTTCCGTCCGGTCACGAAGTTCGAGCGCCGCGGATTGCGGCTCGGACACGGCGTGTGGGACCTGATGTTCCGCCGCCGCTGAGCGCGGGAAGAAACGAAAAAAACGCCATGGCAAGCCGTGGCGTTTTTCGTTGCGCGCGACGCGTTTCGAGCCGCGAATCAGTCGGTCCAGCTCAGCCCGCCGCTATATCCGACGATCAGGATCAGCAAGCCGAAGCCGATGCGATACCACGAGAACGCAGTGAAATCGTGCGAGGCGACGTAGCGCAGCAGCCAGCGCACGCAGACGAAGGCGCTCACGAACGCCGCCACCAGCCCGACCGCGAAGAGGCCCAGATCGTGTACGGTGAGCGTGCGCCAGTACTTCGCCATTTCGTAGAGCGTCGCGCCGAAGATGATCAGAATGGCGAGGAAGAAGGAGAACTCCGTGGCGACGCGCCGCTCGAGCCCGAAGATCATTCCGCCGATGATGGTCGCGCCGGAACGCGACGTGCCGGGAACCAGGGCGAAGCATTGCGCGAGTCCGACCTTGAAGGCATCCGAGTAGGACAGGTCGTCGACGGATTGCACGCGCCGCGCCGCGATCGCGCTGGCGCGACTCCGCCCAGAGAATCACGATGCCGCCGACGATCAGCGCCACCGGCACCGGCGAGAACAGCACGCCATTGATGTTTTTTTCGAACAGCAGGCCGAGCACGATGGCCGGAATCGTCGCGATAATCACGTTCAGCGTGAAGCGCCGCGCATCGGCGCGCGCCGGCAGTCCGGCGACCACCGAGCCGATCCTGGCGCGGTATTCCCAGCAGATGGCGAGAATCGCGCCGAACTGAATGACGACGTCGAATGTTTTCGATTGCGCGTCGGTGAAGTTCAAAAGGCTGCCTGCGACGATCAGATGCCCCGTGCTCGAGACCGGCAGAAATTCGGTCAACCCCTCGACGATGGCCCAGAATGAGCGCCTTAAACATCAATATCCAGTCCATCCGCAGCCCTTCCCTTGTTCGACGCTGTAAGCCGTTGGTTATGGAGCAACGCCCGCGAAGATTTCGAGTTACTTTTCGACGATCTGCACGCGTATGCCGTTTGTAACGACTGTGATTGTACCAGGTTCGTAAGACACGCCGGCGAACTGGAGTTCCTCGGGCTTGAAGGTGTGGATCGGATAGCGATCGAGCAGTTGCGCCGCGAGTTGGGCGCCGACCGACGCGATCTGCTGGTTGTAAGGCGCGGCGTCGCTGGCGAACTGCGCGTCGTCGACGCTCGGCGAAACGAGGATGACCGAGCGGCTCGGCACGTCGTAGCCGAGTTGCGTGGAGAGCGTGAACGCGCCGCTCACGGGATTCGGCATGAAGGGCGTCGCGAGGCGCGCATCGACGCGCACCGTCACGCGATTGCGCTCCGCCGCCATCCCGACGACCGGGTTGCTCAGGACGACCTCGAAGATCTGCGAGGCCGTGCGTTGCAGCGGGAACTTGCTGGCGACCGCGGCCTGCACCTGCTGCGTCGAGAATGTGTAGTGGTCCGGAATGAAGGGGAATATCGAGTTCGACGCGGCGTGGCCGGTCGAAGGGAGTGCGAGTGCTGGCAGCGCCATCAGCCCTGCTAGCACGAACCGGCGCCACAGCGGCGCGACGGGTTCCGTCATGCGTGATCCTCCAGTGCTTTTTTCTTCAGGTCGGTGCCGGGCGACGCGATTCGGGAGTTGGACCGTCGATCGTCATGACAGTTGCGCCGCGCGCGGCTGCGTCTCGACCTCCAGCCGCTCGATCCACACCAGCGCATGCTCGCGCGTCTCGCCGCACATCTCGTCGGAGGGCTGCAGGCCGCTGCAACAGGCAGGCCGCCGCGGATCGCCAAAAATCCTGCAGCGCCAATCGTCGCCCAGCTGCACGCAGCGCTCGCCCGCGCGCTTTCCATCCGGCATCCCGGGAATCGGGCTCGAGATGGAAGGCGCGATGCAGCACGCGCCACAGCCCTCGCGGCAGGCATGAGGCGAAGAATCGATCGGCATGACGGTACTGAATGGCGGAAGCAACAGACCAAATTCGCATTGTCCCACGCCTCGCCTTTGCGCTTCGTCAAATCGCAGCGGGCGGGCTGCGACCTTATCGCGCAACGCGGGCGCGCCATGTCGCACTAGACTCGGCTGATCCCCAGAGGCCCGCCATGACACCCGCCGCCCCGCTCTTCCGTCCCGACCTGCTCGCGCGCTACGATGCGCACGGCCCGCGCTACACGTCCTATCCGACCGCCGTCCAGTTCACCGATTCGTTCGACCCCGCGCATTATCGCGCGGCGGCGCGCAACGGCGGCGCCACGGCCGATCTCTCGCTCTACTTCCACATCCCGTTCTGCGACACCGTCTGCTTCTACTGCGGCTGCAACAAGGTCGCGACGAAGAATCGCGCGCACGCGCGTCCGTACCTCGACTGCATGAAGCGCGAACTGGCGATGCAGGCCGCGCTCTTCGACACGGCGCGTCCCGTCACGCAACTGCACTGGGGCGGCGGCACGCCGACCTTCCTCTCGCACGCCGAGATGAGCGAGCTGATGTCCGCGACCCGCGAGCACTTCGAGCTCGTTCCCGACGAGCGCGCGGAATACTCGACTCGATCGAAGTCGATCCGCGCGAGGCATCGGCGGAAACCATCGCCTTGCTGCGCGAGCTCGGCTTCAACCGTCTGAGCCTCGGCGTGCAGGACTTCGACGAGCGCGTGCAGCGCGCGGTCAACCGCCATCCAGCCGCGCGCGATGACCAAGACCGTGCTCGACGCCGCGTGCAGGCACGGCTTCAATTCAAGTCGGTGAGCGTCGATCTGATCTTACGGCCTGCCGCATCAGAGCGTCGAGAGCTTCACGCGCACGCTCGACGCGATCATCGACCTCGCGCCGGACCGCGTCTCCGTGTTCGGCTATGCGCACATGCCCACGCTCTTCAAGATGCAGCGGCAGATCGACGAAAGCGCGCTGCCCTCATCCACCGTGCGCCTCGCCATTCTCGAGCGCGTGATCACGCGCATGAGCGAGGCGGGCTACGTGTACATCGGCATGGACCACTTTCGCGCTGCCCGGCGACGAGCTCGCGCGCGCGTTCGAGGCGGGCCCGCTCCAGCGCAACTTCCAGGGCTACAGCACGCATGCCGATTGCGATCTGATCAGGATCGGCGCGTCGTCGATCGGCAAGGTCGGCGACGTCTACGCGCAGAACGCCCGCGAACTCGCCGACTACGGCCGCCGCGATCGACGCGGGAGAGCTCGCCATCGCGCGCGGTGTGCGCCTCTGCGCCGACGATGCGCTGCGCCGCGACGTCATCATGCGTCTCATGTGCGGCGGCGAGCTGCGCTTCGACGAAGTCGGGGCGGCGCACGGTATCGAGTTTCCCGCCGCGTTCTCCGGCGAGCTCGCGCGCCTCGCGCCAATGGCCGACAACGGCCTCATCGACCTCTCGCGTGACGCGATCCGCGTGCTGCCCGCGGGACGCATGCTGGTGCGCAACGTCGCGTCGGTGTTCGACCGCTATCTCGGGCAGGCGAGCCTGCGGCGCTTCTCGCGGACGATCTGAACGGCGTTTCGCCGGCGCGCAAGCGTGCCTCATCTTCCGCGATGCGTATTTCTTACCGCGCTGGCTTAGAATGACAGCCACCCTGGGCGCCCGAGCCATACGCTGGACAACGCGCCCGTCCATTCATCGCCACTGCCCGACGCCATGCCGACTACCTCGCCGCAGTTCGCCCCTCTCGCCCAACTCGCCGCCGATCTCCGCTCCGGCCGCACGACGAGCTGCGCGCTCGTCGAGGCGGCGCTCGAGCGCATCGCGGACCCGGCGGGCCAGGGCTCGACCGTCTTTCTCCACGTCGACGCGGAGTACGCCCGCGCCGCCGCCGATGCGCACGATGCGCTGCGCCGCGCCGGCACCGCGCTGTCGCCGCTCGCGGGCATTCCAATCTCAGTCAAGGATCTTTTCGATATCGAAGGCCAGGTGACGCGCGCCGGCTCGAAGGTGCTGCAGAACACCGCGCCCGCCAAGGCCGACGCCGTGGCCGTCGCGCGCCTGCGCCGCGCGGGCGCCGTGATCGTCGGGCGCACCAATATGAGCGAGTTCGCGTTCTCGGGTCTCGGTCTCAACCCGCACTACGGCACGCCGCGCTCACCGTGGCGCGCGGACGTGCCGGGCGACGCGCGCATCGCGGGCGGATCGTCGTCCGGCGCGGCGGCCTCGGTCGCCGACGGCATGTCGGCCGTCGCGCTCGGCACCGACACCGGTAGCTCGAGCCGCATCCCCGCCGCGCTGTGCGGCATCACCGGCTTCAAGCCGACCGCGAGCCGCATCCCCAGGCAAGGCGGCGTGCCGCTCTCGAAGACGCTCGACTCCTTCGAGCCGATCGGCGTGTCGGTCGCGTGCTGCGCGCTCGTCGATCGCATTCTCGCCAGGCGCGATCCCGGCGTGCCCGCGACGCGTCCGCTCGACGGCGTGCGTCTCGGTGTGCTGACGAACTACGTGACGGAGGGCGTCGAGCCACCGGTCGCGAACGCGGTGGCAGCGGTCAATCATCTGGCGGCGGCGGGCGCGCTCGTGGAAGACGTGCGCTTCGCGCCGCTCGACCGCCTGCCCGAGATCAATCGCTACCCGCTGGTGGCGATCGAAGCCCACGCGTGGCATCGCAAGCTGATGGCGGAACACGCGAGCGAATACGATCCGCGTGTGCTCGCGCGCCTCAAGCGTGCCGAAGCGGCGAGCGCCGCGGACTACATCGACCTGTGCGAGGCGCGCCACGATGATCGAGGAAGCGCGCACCACGCTCTGGCAGCGTTTCGATGCGATCGTCTGCCCGGCCGTGCCCGTGCTGCCGCCGCGCATCGCCGATCTCGAAGCCGACGACGTCTTCACGCACACCAACGCGCTCATCCTCCGCAACCCGACCGTCTTCAACTTCCTCGACACCTGCGGCCTGTCGCTGCCCTGCCATCCGCGCGGCAAGGCGCCCGTCGGCCTGATGCTCGCGGGCGCGCCGCACCGGACGACGCGCTCCTGTCGATCGGCCGCGCCGTGGAAGCGGTGCTGGAAACGACGCGCTGAAACCGGCGCACGCTTGCGCCGAATACGCGCCTGATTTTGCGCATCCGGCGTTCGCGCTAGAATTTACCGCCATATCCCGCAACTCAGGTGCTTCCTTCTCGAATCGTTGCGAAACAATGAACAACTCTTTACATCACTTCACCTTGCACCAAGGCGACCGGGTCATGCGCCGCGAGCGACGGCTGCTCGTGCTGCTCGGTTTCGTCTGTCTCGGACTCGTCGGCGGCGCGCTGTATCTGCAGTTCTTTCATCGCGAGGATCCTTGCCCGCTGTGCATCATCCAGCGATATTTCTTCGTGCTGGTCGCCATCTTCGCGTTACTCGGCGCGGGCCTCAACAGCTGGCGCGGCATCGCGCTGCTGGAAACGCTGGTCGCGATCTCGGCACTCGGCGGGCTTGCCACAGCCGCGCGTCACGTGTACGTGCAGTCGCATCCCGGCTTCAGCTGCGGCTTCGATGCGCTGCAGCCCTTCGTCGACAGCCTGCCGCCCGCGAGCTGGCTGCCCCAGGTGTTCAGGGTCGCGGGCCTCTGCGAAACGCCTTATCCGCCGATTCTCGGGCTTTCGCTGTCGCAATGGTCGCTGACCGCCTTCGCGCTGATCTTCGTGCTGGTCGTCGCGAGCCTGCGTTTCAAGCGCAAGCTGCGTGCGACCCGGTAATTTATGCCGCTCGCTATCAAGCATTCTTCCGGGCGGCATTTCAGCGCCGCCCCGTTTCTCCCGCCTCCTCCGCTTTTTCCGCCCGACGCGCCTTTTTCTTTCACGCATCAGCACATCCGCATAATCTTGATACGTACCCGGCAATATTTTTGGGATATTACAGTGATATGTTCGTGTCTGGATGGCGATCTACGTGCGCGCAGTCCGTTCGGTTCAAAGGCAGCTCGAGGCTTTCCCCACGGCAACCCATGAAGCGAACGGAAACCGCGTAACGCGCGCTTGGTCCGCAATGTCTTCCTGAATCATGACAACGCAAACCATCCGCTTCCTTCAGCACGGCGCCGTGCGCGAGTTCGGCGACGTGCCCGCCACGCGCACGGTGCTTCAGCATCTGCGCGAGACGGCGCTTTGCACCGGCACGAAGGAAGGCTGCGCGGAAGGCGATTGCGGCGCATGCACCGTCGTGACCGGCGAACTCGACGCGTCGGGCGCGCTCAGGCTCGCGGCCGTCAACGCGTGCATTCAGTTCCTGCCGACGCTCGATTCCCGTGCGCTCTTCACTGTCGAAGACCTGCGCGGCGAGGACGGCGCGCTGCATCCGGCGCAGCAGGCGCTCGTCGACTGTCACGGCTCGCAATGCGGCTTCTGCACGCCGGGCTTCGTGATGTTGCTGTGGGCGCTCTATCACCACCATCCGCGCGACGCGGCGCCGCCTTCACGCGATGAAATCGCCGCCGCGCTGTCGGGCAACCTGTGCCGCTGCACGGGCTATCGTCCGATCCTCGACGCCGCGCAGCGCATGTTCGACTACCCGCGCCCACCGTTCGACGCCGACGCGATCGAACAGAAGCTCGCCGCGTTGCGTCGCACGCGGACTTTCGAATACCGCGCACCCGATGCGCGCGGCGCGGCTTTCGGCACGCCGGCATTCCGCGCGCCGGTCACGCGCGCCGAATTCGCGCGGCTGCGCGTCGAGCATCCGAACGCGCGCTTGCTCGCGGGCAGCACCGACGTCGGCCTGTGGGTCACCAAGCAGTTCCGCGATCTCGGTGACATCCTGTTCATCGGCAACGTCGACGAGCTGAAGAAAGTCAAGCGCAACGCGCAGTATCTGACGATCGGGGCGGCGGCTTCGCTCGAAGACGCCTACGGCGCGCTCGCATCCGATTATCCGGAGCTCGGCGAACTCTGGACACGCTTCGCCTCGCGTCCGATCCGCAACGCGGGCACGCTCGGCGGCAACGTGGCGAACGGCTCGCCGATCGGCGACTCGATGCCCGCGCTCATCGCGCTGAACGCGGAACTCGTGCTGCAAAAAGGCGAGAAAACCCGCGCGATGCCGCTCGATGCGTTCTACCTCGGCTATCAGAAGACCGCGCTCGAAGCGGGCGAATTCGTCGCGGAAATCCGCGTGCCGCGCCCCGTCGCCGTGCTGCGCTTTCGCACCTACAAGGTGGCGAAGCGCTACGACCAGGACATTTCCGCGGTATGTGCCGCGTTCGCGATCCGGCTCGACGACGAGCATCGCGTAACGGGTGCGCGCATCGCGTTCGGCGACATGGCGGCGACGCCGAAGCGCGCGCCGAACGCCGAGGCGGCGCTCACGGGCAACGAATGGAACGAAGCGACCGCGCGCGCCGCGATGGCCGTGCTCGACGCCGATTTCCAGCCGCTCACCGACATGCGCGCGCCGAGCGCCTATCGTGCAAAGGCGGCGCGCAACGTGCTGTGGCGCTTCTATCTGGAAACGCGCCATGATGCGCCGCTCGCGCTCGCCGAAGTGAGCGCCTTCGCGTACGGAGCGCATGCGGCTTCCGAGGAGCAGCCTGAACAAAGCCAGCGAACCGGTCGGCTTCGATCCCGCGGCGGACGCGGCGGGGCTTGCGCTGCCGCACGAATCGGCGGCGCTGCACGTGAGCGGCGAAGCGGTCTACACGGACGACATTCCCGAGTTGCGCGGCACGCTGCACGCGGCGCTCGGATTGTCCCGGCATGCGCATGCGCGCATCGTCTCGCTCGATCTCGACGCGGTGCGCGCCGCGCCCGGCGTGGTCGCGGTGCTGACGGCCGCCGACATTTCGGGCGAAAACAATTGCGGCCCCGTGCTGCACGACGATCCGATCCTCGCCGCCGGCGAAGTGCAATACCTCGGCCAGCCGGTTTTCGCCGTCATCGCCGAGAGCCACGATCTGGCGCGCCGCGCCGCCGCGCTAGCGAAGAGCGAGGACGTCGTGCGCTCGAGCCGCTCGAGGCCGTGCTCACGCCGCGCGAAGCGAAGCGGCGCAACCAGTTCGTGCTGCCGCCGCTGCATCTGCGGCGCGGCGATCCGGCCGGGCGCATCGCGAAGGCGCCGCATCGCATCGCGGGCGAATTCGAAGTCGGCGGACAGGAGCAGTTCTATCTCGAAGGACAGGTGGCGTACGCCGTGCCGCGGGAGCAGGACAGCCTCGTCCACAGCTCGACGCAGCATCCGAGCGAGATGCAGCAGGTCGTCGCGCACATACTCGGCTGGCCGACGCACGCCGTGCTGTGCGGATGCCGGCGCATGAGTGGCGGCTTCGGCGGCAAGGAATCACAATCGGCGCTGTTCGTCTGCGTGGCGTCGCTCGCGGCGTACAGGCTCAAGCGCGTGGTCAAGCTGCGCGCCGATCGCGACGACGACTTCATGATCACGGGCAAGCGCCACGACGCGGTCTACGCGTACGAATGCGGCTTCGACGACGACGGGCGCATCGTCGGCGCGCGCGTCGAGATCGCATTGCGCGCGGGCTATTCGGCGGATCTGTCGGGCGCGGTCGCGACGCGCGCGGTTTGTCACTTCGACAACGCCTACTATCTGAGCGACGTCGACATCCGCGCGCTCTGCTGCAGGACCAATACGCAGTCGAACACGGCGTTTCGCGGCTTCGGCGGCCCGCAAGGCGCGCTCGTGATGGAAGTGATGCTCGACGAGATCGCGCATTACCTGAAACGCGATCCGCTCGAAGTGCGGCGCGCGAACTTCTACGGCATCGGCGAGCGCGACGTCACGCCCTATGGCCAGCCGGTCGCCGACAACGTGATCGCGCCTTTGACCGACGAACTCGTCGCGTTCAATGCGAGGAACGTCGTGCTCAAGCGCGGCATCGCGTTCACGCCGGTCAAGTTCGGCATCTCGTTCAACGTGCCGTTCCTGAATCAGGCGGGCGCGCTCGTGCTCGTGCACGTCTACAAGGACGGCTCCGTGCTCGTGAATCACAGCGGCACCGAAATGGGCCAGAGGCTCAACACGAAGGTCGCGCAGGTCGTAGCCAGCGTGCTCGGCATCGGCCTGCCGCGCGTGCGCGTGACGGCCACGGATACGTCGAAGGTCGTGAACACGTCGGCGACGGCGGTATCGACCGGCAGCGACCTGAACGGCAAGGCGGCCGAATCCGCGGCGCTCGCGATCCGTGAGCGCCTCGCCGAACTCACCGCGAAGCAGCTCGGCGGCAAGGCGGCGGACGTGCGCTTTCATGGCGGTCTGGTGGAAGCGAACGGCGGACAGATGCCCTTCGACCAGTTCGTTGCGGCGGCATATCTCGCGCGCGTGCAACTGTGGTCGGACGGCTTCTATTCGACGCCGAAAGTCCACTGGGACGCGAAGACGCTGCAGGGACATCCGTTCTACTACTTCGCGTATGGCGCGGTGGTGTCGGAAGTGGTCGTCGATACGCTCACCGGCGAATGGAAGCTCTTGCGCGCCGATCTTCTGCACGACGCGGGACGCTTGATCAATCCGGCCATCGACATCGGCCAGGTGGAAGGCGGCTTCATCCAGGGCATGGGCTGGCTCACGACGGAGGAGCTCTGGTGGAACCGCGACGGACGCCTCATGACGCATGCGCCGTCGACCTACAAGATACCCGCGGTCAGCGACACGCCCGCGAAGTTCAACGTCGCGCTCTTTCGCAACGCCGGCAACGACAACGCCGAGCCAACGATCTTCCGCTCGAAGGCGGTCGGCGAACCGCCGCTGCTGTCGTTTTCGGTGCTGCTCGCGATTCGCGCGGCAATCGCCGCGGCTCGCCCGGATTCGCCGGATGCGCCGAAACTGCGCGCGCCCGCGACGCCCGAAGCGATTCTCGACGCGCTGGACGCCCTCGCCGTCCAGGCGTCGGAACGGGCGAAGGAAGCCGCGCCGGTAAACTAGCGCCTGCGACGGACCACGCACAACCGACGATCAACTGGAGCTCATTCGATGCAAGTTTAGCTGAACGACCTGCAACACCTGCTCGCGCACGGCGACGCCGTCGTGCTCGTGACGGTCGCGCGTGTCGAGGGCTCCGCGCCGCGCGAGCCGGGCACGAAGATGATCGTCACGCGCGAGGACGCGCGTTACACGATCGGCGGCGGCCATCTGGAATGGAAGGCCATCGAGACCGCACGGCAAGTGTTGAAGGACGGCATGCGCAGTCCGCGCATGAGACGGCTCGAGCGTTTCGCGCTCGGGCCCAGCCTCGGCCAGTGCTGCGGCGGCGCGGTCGTGCTGGCGTTCGAACGGCTCGACGTAGGCGATCTGAACTGGGTCACTTCGCTCGCGAAGCGCACCGCGCAGGGCCTTTCGACGGTGCGCAGCGTGTCCTTCGCGCCGATGCCCGACGCGGTGACGCTCTCCGACCTCGAGCCGGGCGCGACCGACGCCGACTGCCTGCTGTGGGACAGCGCCGGTTTCGACGAGAGCAGCGCGCTGCTCACCGAAACCATCGCGCCGCGCGACTTCCAGGTCGTGCTGTTCGGCGCGGGCCACGTGGGCGCGGCGCTCGTGCGCGTGCTCGCGACCCTGCCCTGCCACGTGACGTGGGTCGACGAGCGCGACGCGGCGTTTCCCGCGCCGCAATTCTTGCCCGACAACGTGACGATCGAGCCGAACGACGCGCCTGACGAAGCCGTCGACCGCGCGCCGCCCAACGCGTACTACATCGTGATGACGCACAACCACACGGTGGATCTCGCGCTGGCCGAATGCATCCTCAGGCGCGGCGATTTCGCGTTCTTCGGCATGATCGGCTCGTACACGAAGAAGAAGCAGTTCAAACATCGGCTCGCGGCGCGCGGCATCGACCCCGCGCGCATCGCGCGGATGGTGTGTCCGATCGGCATCGACGGCATCGACGGCATCGTCGACAAGGTGCCCGAAGTGATCGCCGTGGCAGCGGCAGCCCAGCTGCTGCAGGCGGTCGAAGCCAACGCGCACGCGCGTGCATCGTCACAACAGACCGCCTGACCCGCAGGTGGACATCGAAGCCCCAACACAATAAGGCCCATGAATCCCACACCCGTCGACAAGATCGCGCATGCGCCAAAGGCGGAGCTGCATATCCATATCGAAGGGTCGCTCGAGCCGGAGCTGATCTTCGAGCTAGCCAGGAGCAACAAACAATGTGAAGCTCGCCTACGACTCCATCGATGCATTGCGCGCCGCCTACGCGTTCACCGACCTGCAATCGTTCCTCGACATCTACTACGCCAGCGCGAGCGTGCTGCTCACCGAGCAGGAATTCCATGACATGACGCTCGCCTACGTCGAGCGCGCGCTCGCGGATCACGTCACGCATGCAGAAATCTTCTTCGATCCGCAGACGCATACGGAACGCGGCGTGCCGATCGAAACGGTCGTCGCCGGCATCGAGTGCGCGCTCGCCGAAGGCGAAAGGCGTGGTCTCACGTCGAAGCTGATCCTGTGTTTCCTGCGGCATCTCTCCGAAGAAGACGCACTCGCCACCTATGAAAGCGCCCTGCCTCTGTTCGACAAGTACCCGCATCGCCTGATCGGCGTCGGGCTGGATTCGTCGGAGCGCGGTCACCCGTCGTTGAATTCGAGCGCGTGTTCGCGAAGGCGTGAGAACACGGTCTTAAGCTCGTCGCGCATGCCGGCGAGGAAGGACCGCCGTCGTATGTCTACGAAGCGCTGGATCTGCTAAAGGTGGATCGCGTCGATCACGGCTTGCGCAGCATCGAGGATGCAGCGCTCGTCGCGCGTCTGGCCGACTCGCACATTGCGCTGACCGTGTGCCCGCTCTCGAACCTCAAGCTCTGCGTGTTCGACGACATGACCAAGCACACGCTGAAGAACCTGCTCGACCGGGGTGTCGCGGTGATGATCAACTCCGACGATCCCGCGTACTTCGGCGGCTACGTCAACGCGAACTACTTCGCGATCGTCGACGCACTGAAGCTCTCCGAAGACGAGGCCTACACGCTGCTGCGCAACAGTCTCGAAGCCTCGTTCGTCACCGACTGGACTTGCCCCCGCATAACCGGACAGCCGGTCCCGCTTAGGTTGGAGGATTTGCTTGCCGACGAAACTCGCGCGGCGAGCGGTATTTAAGGGCGCTATGCGGGTGTGACTCGTTATCGTGGTCGAACGCGATGGCCAGATTTTGCAGCGCCGTCCTGGCGTCGGGTTTCGGCATCCACGAAACGTAATCACGCTTTATCGTTTCGTAATCACGCTTTATCGTTTTAACGAAGCTCTCGGCCATCCCGTTGCTTTGCGGACTTCTGACGGGTGTCGTTACTGGCTTCAGTCCGATTTTTCGAGAGAACTTCAATGTGTCATCGGCAATGTAGCAGGAACCATCGCCGCTTAACCACTCGACTTCCCTGTCGGCCTTCAACGCGCCGGTGAAGCGGTTCTCGACGGCTTGAAGCATGACGTCACGCACCATATCGCCAGTGTAACCGCCTGTGCTCGCGGCCCAACTCATGGCTTCGCGGTCGCAACAGTCGAGTGCGAAGACGACACGCAATGGGACACCGGCATCGCAGCGGAATTCGAAGCCATCCGAGCACCAGCGCATGTTGCTGCTATCCACCGCGACCTTGCCGTCATGCCGACGCGTAGACGAGGCGTGCCGAGGGCGATGTTCAAGCAGCAGGCCGTGGCGACGCATCACGCGATACACGCGCTTTGCATTTACTCGCGGTTGAGCCAGCATGTCCCGGCTTCGCCTCAGCAACGCCCAAGCACCTCGGTATCCATACGTCGGCGCGTCGCCTAACTCTAGAGATTCCACGTTGTGACTATTCCATTGCGTCATTGAATTGGCACTGGTCGAATCCGGCGCGAAGGATCGTCATATTTCCACTTGATCGGTTTCGGGTTCTTGTTGTGTTCGCGGATGTATCGGCATCAGTTTGCGATCCCAATCCTTCACCGAAGTGAAGATGCCGCGAGCGATCACTTCACGCTGAATGCGCGAGAACCAGTTCTCCACCTGGTTGAGCCACGACGAGTAGGTCGGCGTGAAGTGCAGGTGCACGTTGCGCTGCGCATCAAGGAAGTCGGCAACCCGCTGCGTCTTATGGCTGCTGACGTTGTCGCAGATCGCGTGGATTTCCCGGCGTTTGGGCTGGCTGGCGACGACGTCGGTCAGGAAGGCCACGAACTGCTCGCTGGTGTGGCGCGCCACCGTCTTGCCCAGCACCTCGCCGGTGGCAGTATTGAACGCCGCGAACAGGCTGAGCGTGCCGTTGCGCTTGTACTCGAAGCCGTGACTCTCGGCGCGCCCGGGCGACAGCGGCAGCATACGGTCCTTGCGATCGAGTGCCTGGATCGCGGTCTTCTCGTCCACGCAGAACACCGCTGCGTGCGCCGGCGGGTTCAGGTACAGCCCGATCACGTCGGCTGCCTTGGTCTCGAAGTCCGGGTCGTTGGAGACCATGTGCCGCTCCAACTGCTGCGGCTTGATGCCGTGCTTGCGCCAGATGCGCTGCACGGCCGAGACCGATACGTCGCCGAGTTCTGCTGCGAGCTTGTAGCTACTCCAGTGTGTCGAACCGTCGGCGGGTTTGTGCTTGAGGGTGCACTTGAGCACCCGCGCTTCCAGTTTGGCCGGTGGCTGCGTAGGCGCCCGCCCGCGGTGCCGGGCGTACATGCCGGCTAGTCGCTCGCTGAGGAAGCGCCCCGACCAGCGTGCGATGAAGCGCGAATCGCAACCCAGTGTGCGCATGATACTGTCGCGCGATTCGCCGTCCTCGAGCATCAGGATCAACTTTGCGCGTCGCACGTCCGCCGCACGCACCGTTCGGCTGCGCGCCGCCGACAACAGTTGCTCACGTTCGATATCTGTCAGGTCCATTTTGACCCATGACCTGTATCTGAACACAGACAGGGTGCTAATTCAATAACGCAATGGACTAGGCTTAAACATAGGCAGAAGACTACCTCAAAATTTAAGCGTCACCGCATGTCCGGCTTTTGCGGGAGACGGCCCATTCATGACGAGCGCGACCTTCGGCTTGGCCGCCGCCTGCGCGGATGCGGATGACGACGCGAACGGCAATGCGGTGCAGGCGGCGAGCGCGACGGCGGCCGAAAGGACGCGTCGGCAGATGGTTCGGTTCATGCGGATCTCCAGTGCTTTCGTTTTGGTTTGTCTGGTCGTGCGTGCCACGGCGAACGCGAGCATGGCGTTTCGATCCGCGCGGGCGAGCCGGGAAAACAGACGCCGGCGCCCTGTCGTGCCGGCGCTGCGTGTCACGTGCCGCGAGCCTTCGCACGCCCTTGTCGCGCGGTTTCAACGTTTGCTCGCCGTCGATTCTCGTTGGTGGGGGCGTGAGGTCAATCGGGCTTACGTGTAGAACGTGCGCGCGAATGCCATCAAGCAACGCCTCCACGGCATCGTTGTCGGGTTCGGGCGGCGGATTGCGGTACGCGGGGTTCGCTCTTCCGCGGTCACGGGCGCTAGACGATGGCGGAAGCGGACGGACGATGCGGATGGACGTCAGAGATCCTCGACCGACTGGCCTTCTATCTTGTTGTCGATGATCTGGCGTGCGTAGTCGATGCCGGCGCGCGTCGCGTCGATCGGGCTGTCGAAGGGTTCCTGGTCGGGCACGCCGAACATGACCGAGCGGCCGCTATCGCCGTGCGCGCTGCGGGCGATCGTCACCACGATGTCGAAGTGGCGCGCGACGTCTTCCGGTTCGTCGCGCTCCTTTGCGCGCCGCAAGGCCTGCACCTTGATCTCGAAGCCCTTGTAATGATCGGACAGCGGCGTGGACATGGAACGTCTCCTTTGCGTTGAACATACATCGCACGATGATACGTCGGCGGCCTTGCGCGTGCGTGTCGCGGGAATGCTTGCGATCAACCGGGATTGACGACGATCATGAAAGCGTCGTGCAAGCATCATTCCCGGTTGATGCAGATCGATGCACGCGGCGCTTCCCGATTTGACCTGATCCCTCACACCGTTTATATTGGTTTGCCATAATGTGCGGGTGGCTGCTTGGCACGAGCCGCGAAAGCTACGCGCCGTCGAAGAACAACCGTCATTCAAACCAGGGAGCGTCACATGACTATTCGAGCCACCGCCTTCACCCTCATCGCCGCGCTGAGCCTTACGCTCGGCGCGAATGCAGCCTTCGCCGCCAACAGCCAGCAAAGCAAGATGAGCGACTGCAACAAGCAGGCAGGCGACAAGAAAGGCGATGACCGCAAGGCGTTCATGAAGAGCTGTCTGTCGGCCGCGCCGGCCGCCGCGGCCGCGCCGATGACCCAGCAGCAGAAGATGAGCGACTGCAACAAGCAGGCAGGCGACAAGAAAGGCGACGATCGCAAGACCTTCATGAAGAGCTGCCTCAGCAACAAGGGCTGACCGCGACGTACTCGACCCTCCCGCCGTGCCGTTCGCGCGCGGCGCGTCTCGCTTTGCGTCCCGCGCATGTGCGCTGCCGTCCCGCCCTTATTGCACTGCAACCAAGCTGGTGATTCGCACCGTCGTCTTTTTCTCATAAGATGGCGCGAAGGCGGCCCCCCTCACGAATACAAGAAACAGCCATCGGCCGTCGCCGTTTCGAGCGAGGCGAGAAGCTTCGCATGGAGGCATCGGATGACATGGAAATACAAGAACCGCTGGTTCAGGCGGTGGCTAGTGACGATCACGTTCTGGTTCGTGCCGGTGCTGATCGTCGCGGTCAATGAAGTGCGCGAGGAGATAGCGTACAACAACGTCGATCTCCAGAAGTCGCTCTCCACCTGCGAGCTGACCGACACGCAACGCGCGACCGGCTGTCCCGCCGACGTCCTCACGGCCAATGCCGCCAGACATCAGGAAGCACTCGACGAATATGCTCATCGCAAGGCGACGCTCGCGGATTATCTGTGGCACGCGTTCGTCGGCTACTGGATCGTGCCGGCCGCCTTCCTGCCCGTGGTCGGCATCCTGATCGGCGGAATCAGGCGCGCGCTGAGGTGCCCGCCCCGCGCGACGTCCGTCCCTCCCGCCGCTCCCGGCAAAGTAAAAACGACGACTCATTCCTGAATGCGGGCCGGGAACGGTCGTTGCTACTACCTACTGCGGCTTTTCCACAGCACCGGGCGACGGCGTCGCGAAAAACATACTGGCCGAAGATCGCACGTCGGATGAAAACTCCGTGGTGTACCGGATGGTCGAAGCTTCGTCGGCTCCTGAACATGCAGACGCAGACGGAGTCGGCCGGGAAGTTTGCGTCATTTACGGTGACGATCGTCGGTTTTGGGGGCCGGCTTGGGAGTAAGCTAGTATGCCAAAGTTGCTGTCCCCAATGTTGCGGAGCCTGAAAACCTCTGTGTGGCAAGGCTTTGGGCGCACGGTCGAGGCTCGCGTTTCCTTGTTGCTGTGCTCTATAACTTGGCGTGCCTCACCCTCCCGCTCTATGGGGGGTTTCCTAAATTCCACGATGGAGAACAATGATGCAAAGACGAAACTTCATGCTCAAGTCGACCGCCGTCCTGGCACTGGGAGGCCTCGCGCTTGCCGGCTGCACGGCAAACAAGAACTCTGGCGCCGAACAGGCCGCGGGCGCCGCTGACGAGCGCCGCTCCATCGACGCCGACGTCCACAGCACCATCCAGCGTCTTTACGCCACCGTGTCCGGCTCGCGCGAACTGGTCGCGAAATCGCGTGGCATTCTGGTGTTCCCGTTCGTGATCCAGGCGGGCTTCATTGTCGGCGCTCAGTACGGCAAGGGCTCACTACGCGTCGGCGGCAGCACGGTCGGCTACTACAGCATGACCTCGGGCTCGTTCGGCCTGCAGGCCGGCGCGCAGTCGAAGGCGCTGATCTTCCTGTTCATGACGCAGGACGCGCTGGACAAATTCCGCAATTCGGACGGCTGGTCGGCAGGCGCGGACGCATCCGTGGCGCTCGTCAAGATGGGGGCGAACGGCGCCATCGACACGATCACCGCGACCAAGCCGGTCGAGGCGATCGTGCTGACCAACGCCGGTCTGATGGCCGATGTCTCGCTCCAGGGTACGAAAGTCTCGCGCCTGAAGTACTGAGCACGCGACAGCCGGCGGACGTCACAGCATGACCGCCGTGTGGCGCGGTCTCCGGATCGCGCCACACGGCGTTTTTTCTGGTTTTTTCAGACCTGCATCAGGTCGTCGTCGCGCGATCGATCAGCTTGAAGCGCGCGCGCTTCTGCGCGCGCACGACGGCGTGATAGGCATCGAGATACTGCCGCGCCATGCGGTGCGACGTGAAGCGCTCCTCGAAGCGCTTGCGCACGCCTGCGCGCGGCAGCGTGTGCAGGCGGTTCACCGCCGCCACCGCGCCGATCTCATCCTCGACGATGAAGCCCGAAACGCCCTCGTCCACTACTTCGGGCACCGCGCCGCGATTGAACGCGATGACCGGCGTGCCGCACGCCATCGCTTCGATCATCGCGAGACCGAAGGGTTCGGGCCAGTCGACCGTAAACACGAGCGCGTGCGCGCCCGACAGAAATTCGGCCTTCTGCGTGTCGTTGATCTCGCCGACGTATTCGACGTAGGGCAACTCGAGCAGCGGCGCGATCTCGCGCTCGAAGTATTCATGGTCGGCGGCGTCCACCTTCGCGGCGATCCTGATCGGCAGGCCGCAGCGGCCCGCGATGCGAATCGCGGTGTCGACCCGCTTTTCGGGCGAGATGCGTCCGAGGAACGCCAGATACTTCTGCTCGACCGCCTGCGGCACGTAGAGCTTCTCGGGCAAGCCGTGATAGACGGGTGAGATCCATTTGGCCTGCGGCAGCGGATGCCGCTGCGAATCCGAAATGGAAATGACGGGCGCCGTGTCGAACGTGTCGAACACCGGCTGCTGCTCCGGCAGATCGAGACGGCCGTGCATGGTCGTGACGAACGGCGTGTCCTGCCGCTTGAAGAGCGAGAAGGAGTAATAGTCCATGTGGAAGTGCAGGACATCGAAGTCTTCTGCCCGGCGTCGCACCAGTTCCATCAGCAGCATGTGAGGCGCGATGCGGTCGCGGATCGCCGGATCGAGGCGCAGCGCCCGCGGCCACACGGCTTCCAGGTGCGCCGTGGTCTGCGAATCGCCGGTTGCGAACAGCGTGACTTCATGACCGAGCTCGACGAGCGCTTCGGTGAGATACGACACGACGCGCTCCGTGCCGCCATAGAGCTTCGGCGGCACCGACTCGGTGAGCGGGGCAATCTGGGCAATTCTCATCGTTCTCGTCTCCATGCGGATTTCGACGTGCGGCGCGGACTTCGCGCGGGGCCGGATCAATGACGCCGCGCGGCGCGCATCGCGTATGGCAGCGGATCGTAAGCCCGGCCAACGAGGTTTGCCCCTACGCGTTTTCTTCGCGAGAGCGTGCCGCGTGAAATTGCCAGTCGATGCCGCGCGCGATGCTATGCCCACGCGATGACAGCATTATCGAGTGGGAACATGGTCGCCAAGGCCGCTTCTTGCACTTTCATCGCTCTGTTACAGAGGCGAAACAATCGTTTTCGCGCGGCGGTTACGCTTGGCCGCCGCTCCGCAAATCCGCGAGAAAGTCGTCGCGCCACACACCGAGATCGTGCTTGCGCAGCGCCGTCATGTTGGTTTCGTAGCGCTGCCTGCGTTCGGCGAGAGGTATCGCGAGCGCGCGCGCAATCGCCTCGCTCATGCCGACGATATCGTGCGGATTGACCATCACCGCGCCGCTCATTTCGTCGGCGGCGCCCGCGAATTGCGAGAGCACGAGCACGCCGGGATCGTCCGGATTCTGCGCGGCGACGTATTCCTTCGCGACGAGATTCATGCCGTCGCGCAACGGCGTGACGAGCCCGACCTGCGATTCGCGAAAGAGCGACATCAGCTTCCACCGGTCGTAACGCTGGTTCAGATAGCGGATCGGCGTGTAGTCGAGCCCGGAGTAGCGTCCGTTGATGCGCCCTGCTTCGTACTCCAGGTTCTGACGGATCTGCTGATAGGTCTCGACATCCGAGCGCGTCGGCGGCGCGATCTGCACGAGCGTGACGTTGTCGCGCCATTCGGGCGACTTCTCCAGGAAATGCTCGAACGCGCGAAAACGCTCGACGAGCCCCTTCGAGTAGTCGAGCCGGTCCACGCTCATGATGAGCTTGCGGCCTTCGAGGCTCTGCTTCAGGTCCATCACATCCTGACGCGCCTCGCCGCGCTCGGCCTGCTCGGCGATCTCGTCCGGAAACACGCCGATGCGGTACACGTTCGTCTTCAGCTTGCGGCCGAACGCCTCGACCTGGCCGTCGGATGTCGCAGTGCCGTGCGCGTGGCGGACGATGTAGTCGTGAAACGCGATCCGGTCGCCTTCGGTCTGGAATCCGACAACGTCGTAGCAGCATAGCGACTTGACCAGTTCCTCGTGCGGCGGAATGTTCAAGAGAATCTGCGGCGAAGGAAACGGAATGTGCAGGAAGAAGCCGATGCGATTGTTGATGCCCGCCGAGCGCAACGCCTCAGCGAACGGAATCAGGTGATAGTCGTGCACCCAGATGATGTCGTCGGGCTCGAGCAGCTTGATGAGCCTGTGCGCGAGCCACGCGTTCACGCGCCGGTAGCCCGCGTACTCCTCGCGATCGTAGACGGAGAAATCGTTGCGATAGTGAAAGACCGGCCACAGTATCGCGTTGGAGAAGCCGCGATAGTACTGGTCGTAGTCCTTCTTCGGCAGGCCGACGGTGGCGAAGGTCACCGCGCCGTCCTGTTCGAGCTTCGGCCCCTGGTTCGCCACGGTCTCGCTCACCACGTCCCCGCTCCAGCCGAACCAGACGCCGTCGCTGTCCTTCAGCGCGCCGAAGACGCCGACGGCGAGCCCGCCTGCGGAGCCCTTGGTTTCGGTCGGCGTGGCGACCCGGTTGGATACGACGACGAGACGACTCATATGCTTGCCCTTTCCTCTGCGAATGTGTCTATTTCAGGATACCTCCCGACTTTTGACTGGAAAACGCCGCACGGGTTTCCTCGGGATTCGGTCACGCCCTTCCGGCGGGCGTCGGCGCCGTCGACGCGGCCGAATGCGCCCGAGGGTCCGGCCCGGTCTGCTCGCCGCGGCTCGCGACCGGATCGGCGGGCGTGTTCGCCGTATTCGCCGGCTCCGTCCCCGCGCGTTCGAGCAGCGGCACGAAATCGACGTGGTGATCCTTGTCCGTCGACAGGTCCGCCCGCGCGCGGCAGATATTGCGGATACGCCGCCTGCACGAAGCTCGCAAGCCCCTCGCGCACGCGACAGCGCAAGTCCCAGTTGAGCGCCGAATCGAAGGAGCTGACGAGCACCCGAAGCTGCATCGCGCGATCGGTGGCGTTGGTGACTTGCAGGACCTGCACGCGGCCGTCCCATTCCAGCGTGTGCGAGAGAATGCGCTGCAGCTCCTCGCGCAGCGGCGCGAGCGGCATGCGGTAATCGACGTAGAGAAACACCGTCCCGATGATCCGCGAGCTGTTTCGCGTCCAGTTCGTGAACGGATTCTCGATGAACCACTGCAACGGCACGATGAGCCGCCGCTGATCCCAGATGCGGATCGACACGACGTGTCCGTGATTTCCTCGACGCACCCCCATTCGCCCTGAATGACGACCACATCGTCGAGGCGGATCGACTGCGACAGCGCGATCTGCAGGCCCGCGATCAGGTTGCCGAGCACCAGCCGCGCCGCGATACCGGCGACGAGCTCCGCGACGCCGGCCGACGCCAGCAGGCTCGCGCCGATCTGCCGTACGCTCGGGAACGCCATCAGTGCCGCGCCGAACCCGATGATGACGATCACGACCATCACCGAGCGCGCGAGCACGCGCGCCTGCGTGTGGATGCGGCGGGCGTTGAGGTTATCGTCGGTGTCGAGCGGATGCGCCTGCACGATCGCCTCGCCCACCGCGCCCGCCGAGCGCGGCAGAAAGAGCGCGGGCGTGTCGATATAGCGCAACACGGTGCTCATCAGCGGATACGGCCGCGCGATGCACGCCCACCGCGACGGCCACGGCGATGGCGGCGACGACGAAAGCGCCCGGCCAGGTGCCGAGCGGCCTTTCGGCCAGGTCCAGGAAGTGATCGAGTGAAAACATGAGCGTCGCGGGATTAGCCTCGTGAATGTGAACACGGCGAGGTGGGCACGGCGGTCGCATCGCACGGATGCGCTTGCTTCTTCGATGGCCGTCCGGAACGCGGCCATCGCGCTTCTTTCTCCAGCAAGCGTAACGCCAGGGCGCGCGGCGGCGTCCCGGCGCCGTCGCGCGCTCGATCGCGCTCAGGCGCGCTCAGCGTTCCGCCTTGCAGGGAAACGCTTTGCCGAGGCCGAACGAGACCATCGTGGTCGCGTTGAAGTCGGCCTTGTCGGGATTGTTGGCGATGTACTTGCGCACCGCATCCGTGAGCTGCTGCGGCTTCACGTTCGCGGGCAGGCCAGAAGTACTGGCCGACCTGCGGCCCGGAAGTCCCGCCGATTGCTTCGATCGTGTTGTAGATGCCGCCTGCCGCGCCTTCGATATAGGCCGCGCAGGCGGTGCGCGAGTTGGTATCCGTTTTGGTGCAAAGCTTGTTCAGATCGTTGCCGGTAAACGCGAACGCGCACACGGGCGTCGCGAGAGCACAGGCGATGACGAATTCCCGAAGCATGATCTTCCTTTTCTGTTGAGCGGCGGCTTAATTGGAGCGACGGGTTCGGGGCGCGGGGCGGCCGCGCCTGGCCGCCCTTCTCCCCCCGACCGGAAAACGGCGCTGCGCTATTTTGCACCGTTTGGAACGCTTTGCGCAGCGCCGCCTTGCATCGCGTCGAGGCGCGCCTGAAGGCCCTCGGCGACATCCTTCTCGTTGTACTTGCGGGCGAAGTCCACGGCCGTCAGGCCGATCTGGTTCTTGATCCGCAGATCCGCGCCTTCGTCGAGCAGCAGCTTGCAGGTCGAAAGATGGCCGCCGCGCGCCGCCATCATGAGCGGCGTCGTGCCGTTGGGCGAGCCTGCGTCGATATAGGCCGAATGGTCGAGCAGGATCCTCACGATGTCCTCGTGGCCGTTGGTCGCGGCGTAGTGCAGCGGCGACCAGCCCTTCTTGTTCACTTCGGCATCCTTCGCGATCAGGAGATTCACGAAGGCGGCGTCGCCGTTGAGCGCGGCGAGCATCATCGCGTTTTCACCGGCGGAGTCGAGCTTCTCCAGATCGGTCTTCGGATTGTCGGCGAGCAGCTGGCCGACCTTGTCCGATTTCTCGCGCGCGGCGATCACGATGATCGGCGTGCCGGTGTTGTCGACCGTGTTCGGGTCCGCGCCCTGGGCAAGCTGTTTCCTGACCGCCGATACGTCGTCGAACTTGACCGCCTTGATGAGCGAGTCCACGGAAGCGGCCCAGACCGGCTGCGCGACCGCGCAGGCCGCGAACAGCGCGCCGGCGAGGAAACCGCGCACGGCCGCGCTCTTTTTCGCGTGGCGTGCATGGCCCGCAAGCGACGCACCGGAAACGTTTGGCGCGTCTGCCACGGACAGGGGAGAAATCATCGACGAATTGTTCATATACGAGACCTTCGGATTACCTTGAAACAGGTTTTCGTTCGCGACGGCCGGTCGCCTGATGCGTACGTCACGCCGGCCGCGCGATCTTGAAGAGCCGGAAGAAGTTGTCGGTGGTCGCCTGCGCGACGGCCTCCTCCGGCAGCTCGCGCAACTGCGCGATGAAACGTCCGACATAACTCACGTAGGCGGGTTCATTCGGCTTTCCGCGATACGGCACCGGCGCGAGATAGGGCGAATCGGTTTCGATCAGCAGACGCTCGATCGGCACCCGCCGCGCGACGTCCTGCACATCCTTTGCGTTCTTGAACGTGACGATGCCGGACAGCGAGATATGAAAGTTCTGCGCGAGCGCCGCCTGCGCGACCTCCCACGGCTCGGTGAAGCAATGCATGACGCCGCCCGGTACGCCCGCGCGCTCTTCCTCCATGATGCGCAGCGTGTCTTCCGACGAGGCGCGCGTATGGATGATGAGCGGCTTGCCGGTCGCGTGCGCGGCGCGAATGTGCGTGCGAAAGCGCTCGCGCTGCCACTCCATGTCGGCGAGGCTGCGCCCCTCCAGGCGATAGTAGTCGAGTCCGGTCTCGCCGATCGCGCAGACTTTGGGATGCGTGGCCAGCTCGACCAGTTCGGCAACGCTCGGCTCCTTCGCGTCCTCTTGATCCGGATGCACACCGACCGACGCGTACACGTTCTCGTGCTTCTCGGCGATTTCGAGGACCGAGGGCAGCGTCTCCAGATCGACGGACACGCACAGCGCATGCGTGACCGAATGCGAGCGCATCCTGTCCAGCACGTCGGGCAGGCGGTCCGCGAGCCCGTCGAAGTTGATGTGGCAGTGTGAATCGACGAACATCCGGTGCTCCTCAATGCGTTTCTTGCGCCGCGGCCCGCTGCGCGTCTAGACGGAGGCCGAGAATCACGAGGTCGCGCTCGACGCCGTCCAGCATCGCGATGCGCGGCAGCGTTCCCCATGCCTCGAAGCCGAAGCCCACGAAGAGCTTCATGCTCGCCTCGTTATGACCGAAGACGAAGCGCACGGTATCCACGTTCAGCGACGGCGCGCGGTCGAGCGCTTCGCGCAGCAGCTTCCTGCCGAGACCCTTGCCGCGCGCGCTCGTCCAGATAGATGCTGACCTCGACGGTGCGCGCATACGCCGGGCGCCCGTAGAAATCCGAGAAGCTCAGCCACGCGACGACCTCGCCGCCCGTCTCGACGACCCACAGCGGCCGCGACTGCGGACTGTGCGCCTGAAACCACGCGACGCGGCTCTCGACCGTGACCGGTTCGAGATCCGCCGTGACCTGGCGCGAGGCGATCGTCGAATTGTAGATGGCGACGATGGCGGGCAGGTCGTCGAAAGTGGCGTCGCGATAGCTGAGACTCATGGTTTTGGTTTTGCCGATGAATGGCGTCAGGCCGTGTAGATCCCGCGATAGCCGATGAACAGTTCCTCGAACACGAGGCGCGCGTTGAGTGGGTGATTCTCCACCGCGCGCTGCCGCGTGACGGTTTTCATGTAGCGTGCGAGCGCGGCGGGATCGGCGCTCTGCGCGCATCGGGCGAGCGCCTTGGCCGCGCCCGGAAAATAGCGCGGCCGGCCCGCCGTGCGCTGCGCGAGCAGATCGTAGAGCCAGCGCTGCAGCCAGCCTAGCACCAGCGGCACGGGCAGCTTCTGCAGATTCTCGCCGCAAGCGAAGGCGTCGCAGTTCGGTCCGGCGGCGAGCTGCGCGAGCATGAAGTCGCGCAACGCGCGGTTTTCATCGCTCGCGAGCGCGAGCGCCGCCAGCGGCGCGCCACCTGCCTGCGCGAGCAGGCCGGGGACATCATCGATGCCTTGCGCCGCGAGCCATGCGCTCGCCGCTTCCGGTTGCGGCACGCTCATCGGCCACTGGCGGCAGCGGCTGACGATGGTCGGCAAGAGCCGGTCGATGCGCGCCGAGACTAGCAGGAACACGACGCCCGCCGGCGGTTCCTCGAGCGTCTTCAGCAGCGCATTGGCCGCCGCGACGTTGAGCGCTTCGGCCGGATACAGCAGCACGACGCGCATGCCGCCGCGATGCGAGCCCACGCCGCAGAAATCCAGCAGCGCGCGTACCTGCTCGATCTTGATTTCCTTGCTGGGCGCGCGCGTTTTCTTGCCCTCGTCGCCGTCGGCCTTATCGGCGGGCGCGTCGGCGGCATCGCCGCCCGCGGCGGTCAGACCGGCGAGCGCTTCCGGCAAGACGGCGCGGTAGTCGGGGTGATTTCCCTGCGAGAACCACAGGCAGGCCGGACAAGCTCGGCATGGCTCGCCGTTCGCGGCGGGCGTCTCGCACAGGAGACCCTGCGCCAGATGCTGCGCGAACCGGAGCTTGCCGATGCCCGCTTCTCCATGCAGCAGCAGCGCATGCGGCCAGTGGGCGCGCAGTTGCTGGAGGCGCTGCCAGTCGTCGGTTTGCCAAGGGTAGATCATCGATATATTTATTTATAATCAAAGACTTGCAACTGCTTCTTCAAGCTTCTTGCGAATTTCGCCGATGGGCCGCGTCGAATCGACGACGAAAAACCGCTGCAGCGATTCA
Source organism: Candidatus Paraburkholderia kirkii (assembly GCA_001189345.1). Lineage (GTDB taxonomy): Bacteria > Pseudomonadota > Gammaproteobacteria > Burkholderiales > Burkholderiaceae > Caballeronia > Caballeronia kirkii_B. Next base: position 40,018 of record LFKV01000015.1, on the reverse strand, counting down.
GCCGCGCGGCGCAGGTATTCGTTGCGCGTGCGCTCGAAGAATGCTTCCGACTCGCTCTCGAACTTGTCCGGCGCGCGCGCGGCCGAGCGGCGCTCGCTCGCCGTTTCGGTCGGCACGTCGAAGAGCACGGTCAGGTCGGGCTGAAATCCGCCCTGCACCCAGCGTTCCAGCGCCTCGAGCTTGTCGCGCGGCAGGCCGCGCCCGCCGCCCTGATAGGCGAAAGTCGCATCCGAAAAGCGGTCCGACAGCACCCAGTCGCCGCGCGCGAGCGCCGGCTCGATCACCTGGGCGAGATGCTCGCGGCGCCCCGCGAACATGAGCAGCGCTTCGGTTTCGAGGTCCATCGGCTGATTCAGCAGGATGCCGCGCAGCGTTTCGCCGAGCGGCGTGCCGCCGGGCTCGCGCGTCACGACGACCTGACGCCCCTGCGCGGCGAGCTTCTCCGCGAGCTGCTGGCGAAACCAGTCCAGATGCGTGGTCTTGCCCGCGCCGTCGATGCCTTCGAACGTGATGAACTTGCCACGCGTCATTCATTGACCCTGGATGTATTTGTCGACGGCCTTGTTGTGGTCGCCCAGATTGTCGGAAAAGATGCTGCTGCCGTCGCCGCGAGACACGAAGTACAGGGCGTTGCTCGCGGCGGGGTTGAGCGTGGCGGTAAGCGCGGCCACGCCGGGCAGCGCGATCGGAGTCGGCGGCAGACCCATGCGCGTGTAGGTATTGAACGGAGTGTCCGTCTGCAGATCTTTTTTCTTGAGCTTCCCGCCGTAGGCCGGACCGAGGCCGTAGATCACGCTCGGGTCCGTCTGCAGCGGCATGCCGACGCGCAACCGGTTCGCGAACACCGCCGCGACGAGCGGCCGGTCCTGCGCGCGCCCGGTCTCCTTCTCGACGATCGACGCCATGATGAGCGCCTCGTAAGGCGTCTTGTAAGGCAGGTTCTGCTCCCGCGTGTTCCACGCCTCGGTGAGGCGCGCCTGCATCAGCCGGTATGCGCGCTTGTAGACGGCAAGATCGCTCGTGCCCTTGTCGAAGAGATAAGTGTCGGGGAAGAACAGGCCTTCGGCCGAGGTCTTGTCCACCTCGGCCGCACCGATCGCCCGCAGCAGGTCCGTGTCGCTCATGCCCGCCGTGTCGTGCCTGAGCGCGGGATTGCCGTCCAGCTCGCCGCGCATCTTCTGCAGCGTCCAGCCTTCGATGACGGTCGCGACATATTCGTTCACGTCGCCGCGCGCGATTTTCTGAAGCACTTCGTAAGGCGTGATGCCGGTCTTGAACGCGTAGTTGCCGGATTTCAGCTGCGCGGACAGGCCGAGCACGCGCGTCATCAGCACGAAAAGCTCCGGCTCGACGGGCACGCCGCCGCGATTCAACTGGGCGCTCACGCTGCGCAGGCTGCTGTGGGGCTTGATGGTGACGTCGAGTTCGGGCGTCGGAAGCGCCATCGGGCGGTTGGCCCACCACCAGACGCCGCCCGCGACGGCCGCCGCGAGCACCGCGGCGAGCACGACCGCCACGATGCCTTTCTTGGAAAGGGACATGCGGAACACGCTTGAGATAAGACCAATATAATAACTTGCCGCCTGCGCCGGAGCCGCATTCGTGACCCGTCGAACGATAGGATTGACAGCTGCCTAACTCATGAATTCCCAGACCACTCCCCTCGCCCCCGCCGATTTCAACGCCGTCAAGATCGCCGGCGCCTATATGCCGCTGACCCAGTTCGGCGTCATCGACGTCAAAGGAGAGGACGCCGCCTCCTTCCTGCACGGCCAGATCACGAACGACGTGCAGCATCTCGACGCCTCGACCGCGCGTCTCGCGGGCTACTGCTCGCCCAAGGGACGCCTGCTCGGCTCGTTCCTGATGTGGCGCACGCCCGATGCCGTGCGTCTGCTGATCGCGCGGAACGTGCAGGCCGCCGTGCAGAAACGCCTGTCGATGTTCGTGCTGCGCTCGAAAGCTAAGCTCACCGACGCGACGCCGGAAGTGGCCGCGGTCGGCTTCGCGGGCGACGTGCGCGGGGCGCTCTCCGGCATCTTCGATGCGCTGCCCGACGGCGTGCACGTGAAGGTGGAAGGTCCGCGCGGCGCGCTGATCCGCGTGCCGGACGCGGCGCATCGTCCGCGCTTCCTGTGGGTCGGGCCGCAGGCGCAGATCGAGGCGCGGCTCGCAAAGCTCGACGAGAAGCTAAAGCGCGTGCCCGAGCAGATGTGGGACTGGCTCGACATCCACGCGGGCGAGCCGCGCATCACGCACGCGACGGTCGAGCAGTTCGTCCCGCAGATGGTGAACTTCGACGTCCTGGGCGGCGTGAACTTCAAAAAGGGCTGCTATCCCGGTCAGGAGGTGGTCGCGCGCAGTCAGTATCGCGGCACGATCAAGCGGCGCACGGCGCTCGCGCACGTGGAGACCGCGACGCCCGGCGCCGAGCTGTTTCATTCCGACGATCCCGGCCAGCCGTGCGGGCTCGTCGTCAACGCGGCGCCCGCGGAAGGCGGCGGCGTGGATTGCCTCGTGGAGATCAAGCTCGCGGCGCTTGGCAACGGCTCGGTGCATGCCGGTTCCGCCGATGGCCCGACGCTCGCGTTCGCGCCGCTGCCCTACGCCTTTCCCGCTGACGCCTGAGTACTCGCCCGTATGTGTCTGATCGTCTTCGACTGGCAGCCCGCGGCTTCGCGGGACAGCGGCCGCGCGCTGCTGACGCTCTCGGCCAACCGCGACGAGTTCTTTCGCCGCGACGCCGAGCCGATGCACTGGTGGGACGACGCACCGGGCGTCCTTGCTGGCCGCGACCTGACCGGCGGCGGAACCTGGCTCGGCGTCTCGCGCGACGGGCGTTTCGCCGCGCTGACGAACTATCGCGCGCCGAGCGAAATGCGTCCGAACGCGCCGACGCGCGGCACGCTCGTGAGCGCGTTTCTCGCGGGCGAGCGCGTGGCGCCGCTCAATTATCTCGGCCGCGTGGCAGAGGAAGGCCATCGCTATAACGGGTTCAATCTGCTTTGCGGGGATTTCACGCGCCGCGAACTCGGCTGGTACGGCAATCGCACCGATGCACCGCCCGCGCTGCTCGAAGCGGGCGTGCACGGCTTGTCGAACAGCCTGTTGAACACGCCGTGGCCGAAGCTCGTCGCACAGCGCGAGGCCTTGTGCGACTTGATTCACGCCGACGAGCATCCGTCGCTCGACGTGCTCACCGAGACCCTGCGTGATCCGCGCACCGCGAATGACGAGTCGTTGCCGTCGACGGGCATTTCGATCGAGCGCGAGCGTGTGCTGTCGGCGGCGTTCATCGAAACGCCGGAGTACGGGACGCGCAGCACGACAGCGCTGCGCGTGACGCCGGGTGCGCGCAGCTTATCGCTCGAGATCAAGGAGCGCAGCGACGATGATGGATCGCATCACATCGTGCGGCCGGGGGCGTTCGAGCGTGGGTTCGGGTTTGAGATCCAAGGCTGAGCGCATCACTCCAACGCCCCGCGCAGCGCCCTCACCGCATCCGCCTCGGCCACTTCCGGCAAGAACCCGCCCATCTTGAAGAACTCGTGGATCATGCCTTCATAGCGCACGAACATGACAGGCACGCCCGCCTGCCGGAGCCTTTCGGCAAACGCGATGTCCTCGTCATAAAGCGGATCGTGATCCGCCGCCGCGATCCACGCCGGCGCGACGCCCTCGAAGTCCGGCACGCCGTTCGCCGCATCGAGCGGTGCGAAACGCCAGTCGTCGCGGTCGTCGCGCAGATACTGTGCGAAGAACCACTGGATCGTCTCGCCCGACAGCAGATAGTCTTCTGCCAGCCGCTCGTGCGATCCGCTCTGCTGCCACGCGCTCGTGCCCGAGATCAGCAGCTGCAGCCGCAAGTCGATACCCGCATCGCGCGCGAGCACCGCGCACACGATCGCCAGCGTGCCGCCCGCGCTGTCGCCGCCGACCGCGAGCCACGCCGGATCGAGGCCGAATGTCGGCGCCTCGCGCGCGAGCCATTGCAGCGCATCGAACGCATCGTTCACCGCGACGGGAAACCGATGCTCGGGCGCCAGCCGATAATCGACCGATACGACCGCGCAGCCCGCATCGTGCGCGAGCTTGCGGCACAGCGCGTCGTGCGTCGATACGCTGCCGACCGTGAAACCGCCGCCGTGCAGATACAGGAGCGCCGCGGAAGGCCGGGCCCAGCTCGGCTCGGCTCGGCGGGCTGATACACGCGCACGCCGGTCGCTTCGCCATCGCGCGTCGGGATGCGCAGGTCTTCGACGCTGAACATCGGCAGCGGCGCGATATCGAGGATCTGCGCGCTCATCGCGTAGGCGGCGCGCGCCTGCTGCGGCGTGAGCGTGTGATACGGCGGACGATTGGCACGCGCGACCATCTCGAGGATTTGCGCGATCTTCGGGTTGAGCGGCATCGGCGGAAAAAGCGTCAAAAGGACTCAATGATGCCACGAAGCGCACGCCGCTAGCGCGGGCGTTTCAACGACATCGGATCGGTCGGATTGCGCAGTTGCGCGATGTCGTCGAGCCGCAGTTGCACCGACGCCATGATGTTCGGATGCGTGATCACGTAGAAGCGCCCTGCGCGCACGGCATCGAAGATCAGCTCGGCGACGTCGCGCGCCATCAGCTTGCCGCTTTCCACGGCCTTCGTCAGTTGCCTTGCGGCGAGTTTTTGCGAGGCCGTACAGGGCGCGTCGTTGGCGAGCGCCTCGGGCCGCGAGCGCTCGGCATCGGTGATGCCGGTCGGCACGAACGCGGGGCACAGGAGCGACACGCCGATCGCCGATGCGCCCGCGAGCCGCAGGTCGTGACAGAGCGTCTCCGTCATCGCGACGACCGCGTGCTTGGACGCGTTGTAGACGCCCATCGCGGGCGCGGCCAGCAAACCCGCCACCGACGCCGTGTTGACGATATGCGCCGGCTCGTTCTACTTCAGCATGATCGGCACGAACGCGCGCAGACCGTTGGCCACGTCCATCACGTTCACGCCGAAGATCCATTGCCAGTCGTTCGCGCTGTTCTCCCAGACGAAGCCGCCCGCGCCGACGCCCGCGTTGTTGAAGAGCAGATGCGTGCCGCCGAACGCATCGAGCACCACCTGCGCCAGCCGGTGATGACGGCGACCCGGCCTTCGAATCGATCCACGTGCGTTCCTTGCTAGACGAGCTTCACGAGCTGCTTGCCGAAGTTCTTTCCGCGCAACGGGCCGAGAAACGCCTCGGGCGCGTTTTCGAGCCCCTGCGCGATGCTTTCGCGGAAATGCAGCTTCTTCGCCGCGACGCGCTCGCCGAGCTCCGCCAGCGCCCGCGGCCAGACATCCGGATGCTCGGTGACGATGAAGCCCTGCAACTTGAGCCGCTGCGTCAGGATGAGTCTCGGCTGCTCCATCGGCAGAGGCTTGCCGTCGTAGCCGGAGATCATCCCGCACACCGCGACGCGCCCGAATGCGTTCATGCGCGCGAGCACGGCATTGAGCACTTCGCCGCCGACGTTCTCGAAGTAGCCGTCGACGCCACCGGGCGTCGCGGCCTTCAGGTCGTCATGCAGCCTGCCCGCCTTGTAATCGACGCAACGCATCGAAGCCGAGCGTGTCGACGACATAGCGGCACTTCTGCTCGCCGCCCGCGATGCCCACGACGCGGCATCCCGCCGCCTTCGCGAGCTGACCGACGACGTGCCCACCGCGCCGCTCGCCGCCGACACGGCCACCGTCTCGCCGGCCTTCGGTTCGATGATGCAGGCCATACCACGCCGTCACGCCCGGCATGCCGACCGCGCCGAGATACGCGGAAAGCGGCACGCGCGAAGTGTCGACCTTGTTCAGGCCGCGGCCGTCGGAAGTGCCGTATTCCTGCCAGCCGAACGTGCCCACGACGCTGTCGCCGGGCTCGAACGCCGGATTGCGCGACTCAATCACGACACCCGCCGTGCCGCCGATCATCACCTCGTTCAGCGGCTGCGGCGCGGCGTAAGACTTGGCGTCGTCCATGCGTCCGCGCATGTACGGGTCGAGCGATAGATAGTGATTGCGTACGCGCACCTCGCCGTCGCGCAACGGCGCGAGCGGCGTCTCGACGAACCTGAAGTTCGACACCGTCGCCTCGCCATGCGGGCGCGAGACGAGCAGGATCTGGCGATTCTGTGCGTCTGCCATGCGAATTCTCCTCGGGATGAAGGCGTATCAGGCGTCGCTCGGTCCGGGCGTCGCCTCGGGATCGGAGCGCATCTTCTGGCGGACGATGTCGCGCCCGACCGCGAGCCGCTTCATATACTTGAACGTGCCGAGTGCCTTGGCGACGAAATAGCCTTCGCTGTCGCGAATCTCGCCTTCGCAATACGCCATCGTGGTCGAGCGATGCAGCACGCGGCCGTAGGTAGCCGCGCAGTTCGCCGCGCCCGGGCTGCATGAAGTTCACCTTCATCTCGACGTAACGACGCCGATGCCGTCGCCCGCGACGCTGCGCGCCGCGAGCGCGAGCGCGGCGTCGAGCAGCGTCATCGTGACGCCGCCGTGCGCGATGCCCCAGGTGTTCATGTGCGCTTCCTAAAGCGGCATGTGCACTTCGCTTTCGCCGTCGGCGGCCTTGACGAGCCGCACGCCGAGCGTGTCGATGAATGGGCTTTCGATGGCAACGCCGCTTGCCGATGTGCCGGATGCAGACATCGCGCTCACACTTCGTAGTCCACGCACTGACGGTCCTCGCGGATCGCCGCGACGAAGTCCTTCAGCGCGAGATGCTTCGGATGGACCTGATAGGCCTCGAGCGCGGCACGGTCGTCGAAATCGGAGACGAGCACGACGTCGTACGTGCACTCGAAGCCCGGCTGCGCGGTGCCGACCTCGAAATGTCCCTGGCCCTTCACGATGCTGCGGCAGGTTTCGAGCTTGGCTTTCAGCTTCTGCGCGTTTTCGGCGCGGTTCGCGCCCTCGGCGCTTTCCTTCAGCTTCCACATGACGATGTGACGTAGCACGGCGACTCCTGTGATCGATCGAGACCTGAAGCGCAGCAAAAATCGCCGCACGCCGCGAGTTTCGAGATCCGTCACACGATTTGAAGAGCCCCGCGGCGCCCTGCCCGCCGCCGATGCACATCGTCACCACGACGAACTTCGCGCCGCGCCGCCTGCCTTCGATGAGCGCATGGCCCGTCAGGCGCGCGCCCGACACGCCGTACGGATGTCCGACCGCGATCGCGCCGCCGTTCACGTTGAGACGCTCGTCGGGAATGCCCAGCCTGTCGCGGCAATAGAGCACCTGCACGGCGCACGGCTCGTTCAGCTCCCACAGATCGATATCGTCGACGGACAAGCCCGCGCGCTTCAGAAGCCTGGGCCCGGCGAACACCGGGCCGATGCCCATTTCGTCCGGCTCGCAGCCCGCGACCGCGAAGCCGCGGAAGACGCCGAGCGGCGCCAGGCCCGCCTTCTCGGCGAGCGTCGCGTTCATCACGACGCATGCCGACGCGCCATCGGAGAACTGACTCGCGTTGCCCGCCGTGATGACGCCGCCCGGCAGCGCCGTGCGAATGCTGGGACGCCTTCGAGCGTCGTGCCGGGACGGATGCCTTCGTCGGCCGCGAGCGTCATTTCCCTGGTGGACAGGCGGCCCGTCGCCTGGTCGGCGACGCCCGCGAGCACGGTGATCGGCACGATTTCATCGTCGAACCTGCCGGCCGTCTGCGCCGCCGCCGCGCGCTGCTGGGAACGCACGCCGTATTCGTCCTGCCGCTGCTTCGAGATCTCGTAGCGCTTCGCGACGTTTTCCGCGGTCTGCAGCATCGGCCAGTAGATTTCGGGCTTGTGCTCGCCCAGCCTTCGGTCAGCAGCATGTGGCGGTTCATCTCATTCTACACGCACGAGATCGATTCGACGCCGCCCGCGACGAATACGTCGCCTTCGCCCGCCATCACGCGCTGCGCGGCCAATGCGATCGTCTGCAGGCCCGATGAGCAGAAGCAGTTCACCGTCATGCCCGGCACGGAGACGGGCAGCCCCGCGCGCAACGCGATCTGCCGCGCGATGTTCATGCCCGTGGCGCCCTCCGGGTTCGCGCAGCCCATGATGACGTCCTCGACGCGCGCCGGGTCGATGCCCGCGCGCTCGACGACGGCTTTCGTTACGTGGCCGCCGAGCGTCGCGCCGTGGGTCAGGTTCAGCGCGCCGCGCCACGATCTGGCGAGCGCGGTGCGCGCCGTCGATACGATCACCGCATCAGTCATGTCGTCTCCCTGTCGATGTCTTTCAATATGTCGTCGGAGCGTACGCGTCCGATGCCCCCGGCCCGCATGTCCCGCCATGCCTTGTCGAGCGAGCCGTTCAGATCGATCGCGCGGCATGCGTCCTCGATCACGCTCGCTTCGAAGCCCGCCGCGCGCGCATCCAGGGCGGACCAGGCGACACAATAGTCGGTCGCCAGCCCGGCGAGCCAGATGCGCTTCGCGCCGACATCGCGCAGATAGCCGGCGAGTCCCGTCGGCGTCGCGCGATCCGCCTCGAGGAATGCCGAATAGCTGTCGACCTGTGCGTGATGTCCCTTGCGTACGATGAGCCGCGCCTGCGGAACATGCAGGTCGCGATGCAGCGCCGCGCCGTCCGTGTCCTGCACGCAATGCACCGGCCACAGCACCTGCTCGCCGTAGGGCAGCGTCATCGTCTCGAACGGCGCGAGGCCCGCGTGATTCGCCGCGAACGACACGTGCGAGCGCGGATGCCAGTCCTGCGTCAGCACGACATGCGAGAACGCGCGCGCGAGCCGGTTGATGACCGGCACGATTTCATCGCCGTGCGCGACGGCAAGCGCCCCGCCCGGCATGAAGTCGTACTGCACGTCCACGACGAGAAATACGTCTTCGACAGGTTTCATCATGTTCATTCGCTCGTTCAGACGTTGAAGCGCCCATCGGATGCCGCGAGCTCCCTCACGCGCGCGGCCGGCTGCCATGCGCAGCCGTTGGGCTGCTTCGCGTACTTGCGCATCGCCCGTTCCACGTTGTAGAGGCCGATGGTGTCCGCGTAGAGCATCGGGCCACCGCGCCAGAGCGGAAAGCCGTAACCCGTCAGATAGACCATGTCGATGTCCGACGCCTTCGTCGCCACGCCCTCTTCGAGAATCTTCGCGCCTTCGTTCACGAGCGAGAGCACGAGACGCTCGACGATTTCCTTATCGCCGATCCTGCGCCGCGAGATGCCCTGCTCCGCCGAATACGCGACGATCATGTCGTCGACCCGCTTCGACGGCGCCGCATCGCGCTTGCCCGGCTGATAGTCGTACCAGTCCGCGCCGGTCTTCTGTCCGAAGCGGCCCATCTCGCACAGACGATCGGCTACGCGCGAATAGCGCAGATCCGGCTGCTCGCGATAGCGGCGCTTGCGGATCGCCCAGCCGATGTCGTTGCCCGCGAGATCGCTCATGCGGAAAGGTCCCATCGCGAAGCCGAACTTTTCGATCGCGCGATCGATCTGCGCGGGCAGCACCCCTTCTTCCAGCATGAAGAGCGCCTGACGGATGTACTGCTCGATCATGCGATTGCCGATGAAGCCGTCGCACACGCCGGACACCACGGCCGTCTTTTTGATCTTCTTCGCGAGCTGCATGATGGTCGCAAGCACGTCCTTGCCGGTCTGCTCGCCACGCACAACTTCGAGCAGCTTCATCACGTTCGCGGGGCTGAAAAAGTGCATGCTGATCACGTCGCCGGGACGCTTCGTGAACGATGCGATCTTGTTCAGATCGAGCATCGACGCGTTCGATGCGAGGATCGCGCCGGGCTTCGCGATTTCGTCGAGCTGACGGAACACCTGTTCCTTCACGCTCAGTTCCTCGAAGACGGCTTCGATGATGAGGTTCGCTTGCGCCAGATCGCCGAAGGACAGCGTCGGCCGGATCAGCGCCATGCGCTCCTCGACCTTCTCCTGCATGAGCTTGCCTTTCCCGACCTGCGCTTCGTAATTGTAATTGCGCCGGATCGTGGCGAGGCCACGATCGAGCGCATCCTGCTTCGTTTCGAGCAGCACGACGGACATGTCCGCGTTGAGGAAGTTCATCGCGATACCGCCGCCCATCGTGCCCGCGCCGACCACGCCGATGCGCTCGATCTTTCTGACGGGCTTGTTCGACGGCACGTCGGCGATCTTGCCCGCCGCGCGCTCGCCGAAGAACGCGTGCCGCAATGCGCGGCTCTCGGGTGTCTGCACGAGCGCGAGAAAGCACTCGCGCTCGAACGCGAGGCCGCGCTCGAAACCTTCCTTCACGCCTTTTCGATTGCGTCGATGCACTTGTGTGGCACCGGAAAGTGCTTCGCCGCGGCGGCAACGCTGTTCCGCGCGAACTGAATGAAGCCCTCGGCGTTCGGATGCTCGATCCTGCGATCGCGCACCTTCGGATACGGGCCGCCCCGGTCCGCGGCCTGCTTCGCGAAGGACACGGCGGCGTCGACCAGATCACCATCGGCCAGCTCGTCGAAAAGCGGGGTCTGCGCGAGCTTCTCGGACGGAACAGGGGTGCCCGAGACGATCATGTTCAACGCCGTCTCGAGGCCGACCGCGCGCGGCAGACGCTGCGTGCCGCCCGCGCCGGGCAGCAGGCCGAGCTTCACTTCCGGCAGCGCGATCTGCGCACCGGGCGCGGCGATACAGTAATGCGCGCCGAGCGCGAGCTCGAGGCCGCCGCCCATCGCGACCGTGTGAATCGCCGCGACCACGGGCTTCGCGCTACCCTCGACGGCCTTGATCGCGGTCATGAGCGTCGGCTCCTGCGTGGCCTTCGGCGTGTTGAATTCGGTGATGTCCGCGCCGCCGGAAAATGCCTTGCCCGCGCCGATGAGGACGATGGCGCGCACGTTCGCGTCGTCGTTCGCGCGCTCGATGCCCTCGACGATGCCGAGGCGCGTCGAATGTCCAAGCCCGTTAACGGGCGGATTGTCGAGCGTGATGACGGCGACGCCGTCGCGAATCGAATAGTCCACTGCCATGAAGGTGTCCCCTGTCGACCGGATGTATCGGAATTATGGTGGGCGATTGGCTCAGAATACACAAAAAAGCACGATCGTTCCAATAGGCCGTTTGGCCGAATGGAAAGGCCAGGTCGTTCGAAGTACCTTCACCGGCGCTCGCCAGGTGCCGCCGACGCGGCTTGTCTTTCTTTTCCGACTCCGCGTCCAGAATCAGGAAGGCTACCGTTACCTGAAACGGCGTGGCGCCAAAGGCTGCACGCTGTCGATGGATCTGATCTTCCTGGGTCCCCATCCCGGCCGCTCGACGCTGTGCGAAGAATTGCTTCACGCCATCCAGTTCAGGAGGTGTCTGCACGATGACGCAGTCGACCGGTATGAAACATTCAGAGCGTCCACCATCATGGAACGCCTCGCCGCTCGCACGCTCGTCACGCGCGAGAAGCGCTGCAAGATCGATTCTCGCGAACGTGCCGAGAATTGCCGTCGATTGCGCCTGTTTTCGGATAGACTTCAAAAGGAGTTTGGGGATTTACCATAGGCTTTACCTTTAAGATTACGCGTGTGGACAAACTTCCTCGCACGGGAGTTGGAATACTGGATGGGCAGTTGCGTGACGGGCAGGTGAGCGCTCGCTCGAAGGCGGAACTCGTCCACGCCGGGCAGCGCTTTCCACTGCGGCTCAAAGACGTCGTACTCGATTCGGCCACGGCCAGCCGCGACGGTATCGTCAGTCTTTCTGTCGATTTGCGGCGGCAGGGTATGAGCGTCGTGCAGGAAGGAGATCTGCTGGTTTCTGTCTGACGCGTAAGCCGGAGCATTCAAAGGCGGTGCAACGAGCGCCACGTTTCTTTTTTATGGAAGCGCCTCAGGCGTCATTTTCGATCGCGGTCGGCAGCACGTAATCGCGATATTGCTCGCGCAGCCGCACCTTCTGCAGCTTGCCGGTCGCCGTGTGCGGCAACTTTTCGGCGAACACGACATCGTCGGGAATCCACCACTTCGAGATCTTGTCCTCGAAGTGCGCGAGCAGTTCCTCGCGCGTCACCGTCGCGCCGGGCTTCAGGACCGCGACGATCAGCGGCCGTTCGGTCCACTTCGGATGCAGGCACGCGATGCACGCCGCTTCCGCCACCTGCAGATGCGACACCGCGATGTTCTCCAGATCGATCGAACTGATCCATTCGCCGCCGGACTTGATCATGTCCTTGCTGCGGTCGGTGATCTGCATGAAACCGTCCGGATCGATGGTGGCGACGTCGCCCGTCGGAAACCAGCCGTCGACGAGCGGCGAATCGTCCCGCCGGAAATAGCGGTCGATGACCTACGGGCCGCGCACGTACAGATCGCCGAAGGACTTGCCGTCCCACGGCAGCTCGCGGCCGTCGTCGCCGACCACTTTCATGTCGACGCCGAAGAGCGCGTGGCCCTGCTTTTCGAGCGAGCGGCGCTGCTCTTCCAGCGAACGCTGCTTCTGCCTGAAGGAGAGGCGCGAGAGCGTGCCGAGCGGCGACATCTCCATCATGCCCCACGCGTGGATCACCTGCACGCCGTAGTCTTCCTCGAAGGTGCGCAGCATCGCGGGCGAGCACGCGGAGCCGCCGATGACCGTGCGCTTCAGCGTCGAGAAGCGCACCTTCTGCTGCTTCACGTAGGCGAGCAGGCTATCTGTCCTCGCTGCGCGCGATGACTTCGTCGCCGTGGGCGTGCCTGAATGTCGTGCTGATCTTCCTGCTCATCGTGCTGCCGGGCGCCAAGGCGCGCGCGGAGCGGCCGCTCCATCCGTTGCCGCAATGGCTGCGGCAGGCGTTGCGGCTTCTGGCGCTCGTCACCTTCGGTTTCGCGCTGTTCTCCGTCGGCGCGTTCGTCTGGAGCGCCGGCTGGCGGCGCTTCGTGCATTCCCTTGCCGAGACCAACGGCTGGCTCGTGGTCGGGCCGGCGCTCTATGCGGTCGTCATGTGGGTTTGCCGGCCCCGCGCGCTCTGGCGCACCAATATCGCGGCGCGGCGCTTCGCGATCGGCCGCTATGCCATCTCGCTCGATCCCGTCACTCGCACCGCGGTCGTCTGGGCCGAGAGCTGCAAGCTTGGTCAGTACGATGCGCGCGAGCTGTCGGTGAAATGGCCCGAGCCGCCGGCGGGCGGCACGCCCTCGACGACGATCCTCGCGCCGGCGACCGAGCTTGACGCGGCTTCCGTCCGGGCGGGCGGCGAAGCCCGGCGCGGCCTGTTCGCGCGTCGTCCCAAGGTCGAGCTGCTGTGAGATTCGCCCGCCGCCGGGCACAATCGCACGACGGTGTTTCGTACGCCGCTTTCGAGCGACAGCGACCGCAACGCGGCGCGCTCGCTCGACGCGACGCGACGCTGCGCCAGATCTGACGCGCCCGCTGCGTTCAGCCGAGGGCGTCGAGCCCGACTGTGCCGATCACGTCTTTCTTGTCGTTCCGGGAGGAAAGGATGCTGATACGTTGGTTGCTGGCCGCGCTTCATCTTCTCGCTTTCGGTTTTGCACTCGGCTCGGCGGCGCGCGTTGCGTCGTCTGGATGCCGCGCAGTCGGTTCAGGCGAACGAACTGCGCTTGCGCGACGTGTTCCGCTCGGATACGGTGTGGGGCCTTACCGCGATCGTGCTGATCGTGACGGGCGTGATGCGCGCGTTCGGCGGGTTCGAGAAGGGGGGCGCCTATTATATTCTCTGTGCACGAGCCGCTTTTCCATCTGAAGATGACGGCGCTGGTCGTGACCCTTCTTATCGAGGTGTCCCCGATGCTCGCGCTGATCCGCTGGCGCGTCGCGCTCGCGCAGGGCGGCGCGATCGATCTCACGCGCGCGCGGCGTTTCGCGTGGATGAGCGATCTCGAAGTGGGGCTCGTGATGGTGATGGTGGTCGCGGCGAGATGGCGCGGGGCGTGTGGACTTTGTAGTTTTCTTCGTGTCTTGGCGTTACCAGCACCAGAATCCTGGTGGGTAGTACTGGGATCGAACCAGTGACCCCTGCCGTGTGAAGGCAGTGCTCTACCGCTGAGCTAACCACCCGAATAGAAATGAAATTCTCTCAGGCGTCTCGCGTTTCGTAAAGAGCTTCTTTAAGCAAATTCAAAAAAATTACGCGGCGACGGCATCGCCCTCGGCAGGAGCCGGCTCCGTGCGCCACACGCTCGCGCCTTTCATGGCCTTATCGAGTTCGTTGAGCACCGCGTCGTGCGCCGACAGCTCGTCCGCGCTCGCGGCGATCACCGGCAGGTCGAGATCGTCGAAGGCGATGCGCGGCGCGGCTGTCGCGCCTTCGACGGGCTGATCGCCCAGCATGTCGATGACGAGGCTTTCCTGGCCGCGCGTCATCGCGAGATAGACCTCCGCGAGCAGCTCCGAGTCGAACAGTGCGCCGTGCAGCGTGCGGTGCGCGTTGCTGATGCCGAAGCGGTCGCACAGCGCATCGAGCGAGTTGCGCTTGCCGGGGAACATCTGCTTGGCCTGCGCGAGCGAGTCGATCACGCCGGCGCACAGATCCGACACTTTCGGCATGCCGAGCAGCGCGAACTCCATGTCGAGAAAGCCGACGTCGAAGGACGCGTTATGGATGATCAGCTCCGCGTCCGTGATGAAGTCGCGCAGTTGCGCGGCGATTTCCGCGAACTTGGGCTTGTCGCTCAGGAATTCGGTGGTGAGGCCATGCACCGCCAGCGCGCCGGGATCGCTGTCGCGCTCCGGGTTCACGTAGAGGTGCAGGTTGTTGCCGGTGAGCCGCCGGTTGATCAGCTCGACGCACCCGATTTCGATGATCCGGTCGCCCGTCTTGGCGTTCAGGCCGGTGGTTTCCGTGTCCAGTATCAGTTGGCGCATGTCTTGTCTGTCGTCGGTTTTGCGATTTAACTGTCGGCGAGCGAGGTCACGCCGCGGTTGGCGAGCGCATCGGCGCGTTCGTTCTCGGCGGGGTGGCCGGCATGGCCCTTGACTCAGCGCCATTCGATCTGGTGCCGCGACACGAAATCGTCGAGCCGCTTCCAGAGGTCGGCGTTCTTGACGGGCGTCTTCGCGGCCGTCATCCAGTTCTTTTTCTTCCAGCCGTGAATCCATTTGCTGATGCCTTTCTGCACATATTGCGAATCGGTGTGGATCACGGCGTGGCACGGGCGCTCCAGCGCTTCGAGCGCGGAAATCACCGCCATCAGCTCCATGCGGTTGTTCGTGGTCGCGGCTTCCCCACCGAACAGCTCCTTTTCCAGCGAGCCGAAGCGGAGCAGGGCGCCCCAACCGCCCGGGCCGGGATTGTTGCTTATGTTACTCGGTGTTGTTCATGTTCATGGTGTGGACTTGCCCCCGCAAAAGCCTGACATGCGGTGACGCTTAAATTATTTTGAGGTAGTCTTCTGCCTATGTTTAAGCCTAGTCATAACGTGGAACCTCTAGAAGTTCTGACCCAGCTTGTCGCCGAACTTCATGAGTTGTTAGGCGACGCGCTGACGTATGGATACCGAGGTGCTTGGGCGTTGCTGAGGCGAAGCCGGGACATGCTGGCTCAACCGCGAGTAAATGCAAAGCGCGTGTATCGCGTGATGCGTCGCCACGGCCTGCTGCTTGAACATCGCCCTCGGCACGCCTCGTCTACGCGTCGGCATGACGGCAAGGTCGCGGTGGATAGCAGCAACATGCGCTGGTGCTCGGATGGCTTCGAATTCCGCTGCGATGCCGGTGTCCCATTGCGTGTCGTCTTCGCACTCGACTGTTGCGACCGCGAAGCCATGAGTTGGGCCGCGAGCACAGGCGGTTACACTGGCGATATGGTGCGTGACGTCATGCTTCAAGCCGTCGAGAACCGCTTCACCGGCGCGTTGAAGGCCGACAGGGAAGTCGAGTGGTTAAGCGGCGATGGTTCCTGCTACATTGCCGATGACACATTGAAGTTCTCTCGAAAAATCGGACTGAAGCCAGTAACGACACCCGTCAGAAGTCCGCAAAGCAACGGGATGGCCGAGAGCTTCGTTAAAACGATAAAGCGTGATTACGAAACGATAAAGCGTGATTACGTTTCGTGGATGCCGAAACCCGACGCCAGGACGGCGCTGCAAAATCTGGCCATCGCGTTCGACCACGATAACGAGTCACACCCGCACAGCGCCCTTAAATACCGCTCGCCGCGCGAGTTTCATCGGCAAGCAAATCCTCCAACCTAAGCGGGACCGGCTGTCCGGTTATGCGGGAGCAAGTCCAGAACCGTTTCTTTGGCAGGACCGGAAAATGACCGGACGGATGCGCCAAGTCTTTCGAGACAAAGCTGACAAAACCTGACCGATTGTTGATGCAGATCGCCGATGTACATGACAGTGAACGATCGGCCGTTTCCCTGGCACAACACTCTCCATGCAGCGATTGCACCGCCGTCCCGAAAAATGTTCGTTCCGCGCTCGACGGCATGTCCCGGACCGCAAAACAGTCGATGTAGCAAACGTGCCCCCCACTTCGCACGCGCAAGACGGGACGCGACGATGTAGTCGGTGAGTCTTTCATGTTTCTGCTGAGACCAGCCACCCACGACCATCGCGTCCATTCCATCCGATGGGTCGGTTATGAACTTGTTACCACTCGTGTCGTTCGTATCCTATTTCAACCTTGACGGAACGATCTTGAGGATAGTCCATAGCCGAAGGAATTCGATTCGTCCGAAAACGGCCTCCGCTAGCCGAACGGCAGAGGGGCGCTGGACGCGATGAAGATCGGGTGATCGACCCGCCGGCTTACTTCACCACAGCCTTGCTTCGCAAACCCTCTTCGAAAGCCTGCAGCTTTTCCTGCTGAATCTGCTGCGCGATCTGCGTCTTCACCTGATCGAGCGGCGGCGGGGCGATCTCGCGGGAATTGTCCAGGCGGATGACATGCCAGCCGAACTGCGTCTTTACAGGCTCGGGCGTCACTTCGCCCTTCTTGAGCTTCTCGGCGGCCGCGCCGAACTCCGGCACGTAAGCCGAGGGCGACGACCAGTCCAGATCGCCGCCATTCTTGCCCGATCCCGGATCCTTCGAATATTGCTTGGCGAGGTCCTCGAAGCTCGCGCCGCCCTTGATCTTGGCGATCAAGTCCTTCGCCTGCGCTTCGTTGTCCACGAGGATGTGGTGCAAATGCAGCTCCGTGCCGCCGCCGTTCCGCTTGACCAGCTGGTCGTAGCGCGCCTTGATTTCGGCGTCGCTCGGCGTGTTCTTCTTCACGAAATCCTCGATCAGCGCGCGCAGCACGACGGTCTGCTGCGCAACGGCCAGCTGCGCCTTCACGTCGGGACGCGACGCCACGCCTTCGCGCGCGGCTTCCTGCATCAGGATCTCGCGATTGATGAGTTCCTTGCGGACCGCCTGCTGAAGCTGCGGCGAATCCTGCTGACCCTGCGCGACGAGTTGCTTCACGAGCGCATCGGCGCGCGACGTGGGAATCGGCGTGCCGTTCACGACGGCAATGTTCTGCGCGAACGCGGGCGCCGCCGCGAACGCAGCCAGCAACACCCAGACGCGGGTTTTTTTCAAAGTCATCGGAGGTTCCTAACTGAGCAAACAGACGCCTTCAAAGGCGAGATTTAATAGGCAAAGGCTTGTCGGAGAAAACGGGGGAACCGCGCGCCGGCACGTGTCTATTCGAATTGTTCTGCGAACTCCCGCGGCGTGTAGGCCCGGATGGCGAGCGCATGCACGCCGCGCCGCATTTCCTCGGCCAGCGCATCATACACCAGTCGATGCCGCGCCACGCGCGCACGGCCCGCGAAGCATTCCGCCACGATCGTCACGGTGTAATGGCTACCCGAGGCCGCGCCCGCATGGCCCGCGTGCGCGGCGCTATCGTCGTCGATATGCACCGATTGCGCCACGAGCGCCGTATTCAGGCGCGCTTCGAGATGCGCAATCTTCTCGGCCGCCGACGCGCTCATGAAGTCGAAGGCGCCGCTCATTGCCCATCCTCCTTCATGTACTTCGCGAGCCAGAAGCTCTGCGCGACGATGAACACGACGAGACACCCCGTCGCGCCGAAGAGCTTGAAATTCACCCATTGATCGGTGGTGAAGTGGTACGCGACGAACAGGTTCACGATGCCGAGCAATGCGAAGAAAACCGCCCACGCGACGTTCAGCTGTCCCCACACGCGATGCGGCAAGACGATCTGCTTGCCCATCATCGCTTCGATCAGGTTCTTTTGAAAACCGAGTTGCGCGACGATCAGCGCGAGCGCGAACAGCCAGTAGAGCGCGGTCGGCTTCCACTTGATGAAGGTGTCGTTGTGCAGCACGAGCGTCGCACCGCCGAACACCACGACCACGCCCAGGCTCACCCACAGCATCGGATCGACCTTGCGGTGCCGGAACGCCACCCAGGCGATCTGCACGAGCGTCGCCGCGATCGCGACCGCCGTCGCCGTGTAGATGCCCCAGATCTTGAATGCGACGAAAAAGAAAATGATCGGAAACAGATCGAACAGAAATTTCATTGGCGTCCGGACGTGATGGGCATCGGAGGGAGACGGGGCGCGAGGAAAGCGCCCCCGCTCGGACGGAGCGGGCGTCGATACGACGAAATGCATGCGCGTTCCCGAAGCGACCCGTGCGTGGCTCGCGCCTACTTGGGTTCGAATTGTAGCGCAGCCGAGTTGATGCAATACCGCAACCCGGTCGGCGCCGGGCCGTCCTCGAAGACATGGCCGAGATACGCGCCGCAGTTCTTGCAGACCACCTCGATGCGCAGCATGCCATGCGAGCGGTCGGACTTTTCCTGGATCACCTCGCCGTTGATCGGCTTGAAATAGCTCGGCCAGCCGCAGCCGGCGTCGAATTTCGTGTCCGATTCGAAAAGCGGCGTGCCGCAGCACACGCAGTCATAGACGCCGCGCTCGTCGTGATCCCAGTATTTGCCGGTAAACGGCCGCTCGGTCGCGGCGTGGCGCGTGACCTGGTATTGCATCTCGTCGAGTTCGCGGCGATAGATCGCGTCGTCCTTCTGCAGCGGGTAGCTCGCGGGTGTGTCGTCCCTGCTCATCTCTCGCTCCTTTGTTCTGGTCGGGAAGGCCTTCTATATGAGGGCGCCGCTACGAAGAACAACTCACTTCGAGCTCGCTCGCCCAGTCGGGCGGCAGCCCGGCATACGCCTCGTATTCCGGCTGCTCGTCGTAGGGGCGGCGCAACACGTCCAGCAGGCGCGCCAGTTCCGAAAAGTCCTTCTCGCCCGCCCGGCGGATCGCCTGTTCCGCCAGATGATTGCGCAGCAAGTATTTGGGATTCACCCGGCTCATCGCAGCCGCGCGCGCGGCGTCGTCGCGCGGTTCGTGGGCGAGGCGCTCGCGATACTGCGCTGCCCACGCATCGAACGCGGCGCGATCGAGAAAGAGATCGCGCACCGGCGCATCGTGGCTCGCGTCGGATTTCGAGAGCTTCGACAAGTTCCGGAACGTGAGCGTGAAGTCCGCGCGATTCGCATGCATGATTTCGAAGAGCCCGTTGGCAAGCTTGTCGTCGCCGTCGCGCTCGATTTCGAGACCGAGCTTCGCGCGCATCTTCGCGACGAGCGCGGGGGCGAAACGCTCCTTGAAGCGCTCGAGCACTTTCTGCGCCGCCTCGACCACGCGCTCGGCGCGGCCTTCCTCGGGCAGGTTTTCACCGAACAGCGGCACGAGCGCCTGCGCGAGGCAGAACAGGTTCCAGTAGGCGACCTGCGGCTGGCGGCTGTACGAATAGCGCCCCTGCGTATCCGAGTGATTGCAGACGTGATGCGCGTTGAAGCCGTCCATGAAGCCGAACGGGCCGTAGTCGATCGTGAGGCCCAGGATCGACATGTTGTCGGTGTTCATCACGCCGTGGCAGAAGCCGACGCCCTGCCACTGCGTCATCAGCTCGGCGGTTGAGCGCACGGCTTCGTCGAGCAGCGCGAGATAGGGGTCGTCGGCGTCGCGGCAGTGCGGGCAGAAACGGTCGATAACGTGATCGGCGAGCGTCTTCAGGTCGTCGATGCGATCATTCGAATAGAAATGCTCGAAGTGGCCAAAGCGCACGAAGCTCGGCGCCACGCGCGTGACGATCGCCGCGGTCTCGATGGTTTCGCGGCGCACCGGCAGGTCGGAGCCGATCACGGTGAGCGCGCGCGTCGTGGGGATGCCCAGATGATGCATCGCTTCCGAACACAGGAACTCGCGGATCGACGAGCGCAGCACCGCGCGGCCGTCGCCCATGCGAGAGTAAGGCGTGCGTCCCGCGCCCTTCAGCTGCACTTCGAGCCGCGTGCCGTCACGTTCGACCTCGCCGAGCGTGAGCGCGCGGCCGTCGCCCAGCTGGCCCGCCCACACGCCGAACTGATGACCCGAATACACGGCGGCATACGGCAGCGCATCGCTCGGCCAGTCGCGCGTCGGGTTGCCCGCGAAGTACGCGGCGAACCCGTCCTTGTCGCGGCCGGTGGCGGCGTCCGGATCGAATCCGATCGATTCGGCCATTTCGCGCGAAACGCCGACGAGGTACGGATCGGGCACGGGCGCGGCAGGGAGCCGGGTAAGGAATGCGGTCCCGAGCGCGGCGAAGGAACTGGACTTGGCGATCTCGATCGCGCGGGCGATTTCGCTCATGGAAAGCGCGCCGGCGGGCGTCTCGTCCCACGCGGCGCGCACGGCATTGCTTGGGGAAAACGACATATTGAGTGCCTCTAAGAGACGGTTTCATAAAGGCTGTTGAGATTGCCGAAGAGTGTTCCAGCAGATCAAGCAACAACCGAGTTTGAGGAACGCTTCATGAATGTCCGCACGACGTTCGAAGCGAGTACGTAGACGGCGGAAGTTATGCAACCAGGCATGTGTACGTTCGACGACCCAACGGACTTTCCCAAGGCCGCTACCGTGCGGGTGACCGCGCCGCGCGATGCTGGTGGGAATGTTGCGCGCGTGAAGGAGGCACCGGTACTTGTCATGATCGTAACCGCGGTCGGCATAAACACAGCCAGGGCGACTCAGCGGCCGGCCGCGCACGCCGCCAATCGGTACGATGGCCTCGATCAACGGGATCAGTTGGGTGACGTCGTGACGATTGGCGCCGGTCAGGATTGCCGCGATCGGCGTACCGTTGGCGTCGGTGGTGACGTGGTGCTTGGAACCGGGTCGTGCTCGGTCGGTGGGGTTCGGGCCAGTTTTTCGCCCGCCCCAACCGCACGAATCGACGATGAGTCGACGACGACGCGGGAGAAGTCGATCTTCCCGGCCGCTCGTAGTTTCGCCAGCAGCAGTGCGTGCAGTCGATCCCACACGCCGGCTTGCTGCCAATCGCGCAGCCTGCGCCAGCAACTGACGCCAGAGCCACATCCCATCTCCGCTGGCAGATCTCGCCACCGGATGCCGGTCTTCAGCACGAACAAGATGCCGGTCAGCGCAGCCCGATCCGGTACCGGCTTGCGGCCCGGATACTTGAAGCGGCGCGGCTTCGCTGGTGGTAGCAGTGGCTCGATCAGTGCCCACAGTTCGTCGTCGATGATTGGTTTGCCCATCTCCTCGATCCTGTTGTCACAACGATCGAGGTTAACAGGTTGCGTTACGGGTTAACAGCCCCTAAGACGGGTTAACAGCCCCTAAGAGATCTTTTTGAAACTACTTCTAAGTTAAACGATATTGTAATTCCGCGCCCGCGGCCCTGCAGGAGCCCGGCCTCGCGACATCCGCAAGCAATCGACTCGTCCGAGGATCTCGCCCATGACGTCGCCGCTCTACGGCCAGATGATGGAAGTACCGCTGCTCGCGTCGTCTCTGCTGTCCCATGCCGCGCGCCATTTCGGCGACACCGAGATCGTGTAGCGTCGCATCGAAGGCGACATCCATCGCTACACCTACCGCGATTGCGAGAAGCGCGCGAAGCAGCTCGCGCAGGCGCTCACGGCGCTCGGCGTCGAAGAGGGCGAGCGCATCGGCACGCTGGCGTGGAACGGCTATCGGCATCTCGAGTGCTACTACGGCGTCTCCGGCATGGGCGCCGTGTGCCACACCATCAATCCGCGCCTCTTTCCCGATCAGGTCGAGTTCATCATCGATCATGCCGACGATTCGTACGTCTTCTTCGACATGACCTTCGGGCCGCTCGTCGAGCGCATCGCGCTGCAATGCCCGCACGTGAAAGGCTGGGTCGCGCTCGGCGACGCCGCGTGCATTGCCGAGCATCTGTCGAACATGAGCGTGCCGGTATCGAGCTACGAGAGCCTCATCGGCGAGCACGACGGCGCGTATGAATAGCCCCTGCTCGACGAGCGTCAGGCCTCGTTTCTCTGCTATACGCCGGGCACGACCGGCAATCCGAAGGGCGCGCTCTATTCGCATCGCTCGACGGTGCTGCACGCTTACGGTGCGGCGCTGCCCGATGCGATGGGCGCGTCGTCGAGCGATGCGATCCTCCCTGTCGTGCCGATGTTCCATGTCAACGCATGGGGCATTCCGCATGCGGCGCCGCTCGTCGGCGCGAAGCTCGTGTTTCCGGGCAAGGATCTCGACGGCAAGTCGCTCTACGAGCTGATGGAAGCCGAGGGTGTCACGTATTCGGCCGGCGTGCCCACCGTCTGGATGGGCCTATCTGCGACATCGAGAACGCCCACCGCGCCGCGAGCACCAGTCCGATGGCCCGCAATGCGAACACGGTGCCGCCGCCCGGAGCCGGACTCGCGCTGGTTTGCTTGGGTCTCGCCAAAAGAAACTCCTGTCCACGTACAATGCATGCCGCTCCGCTCGTTGCGAAGCCCGGTCATTATAGGGAGATTACGGATGTTGTCAGAGGTTTCACAAGCGTAGCGCGGTCTGACGCTCCAAAGGCATGCTCGAATGTGCTATGCCATTATGGCAGCGCCCCGCGCGCCTTGAGGCGCGCGGGGCGTTGTTTTGCAGCCGATGCCGCGCTCGGCGGCAAGACTTGGCTCAGCTCGCGTTGACTTCGCGCAGCACCGTGCGGCGCTTCTGGCGCAGCAGTTCTTCGTACACGGTGACGTAGTTCGCAGCCGTCACCTTCGACGAGAAGCGCTTTTCGAACGCGGCGCGGACCTTCTCGCGCGGCAGCGTGTCGAGTCGCTTGACGGCGGCGATCGCGCTGAGTTCGTCCTCGACGACAAAACCCGACACGCCGTTCTCGATCACTTCCGGCACCGAGCCGCGGTTGAACGCGATCACCGGCGTGCCGCAGGCCATCGCCTCGATCATCACCAGGCCGAACGGCTCCGGCCAGTCGATCGGGAACAGCAGCGCATGCGCATTGCCGAGGAATTCGGTCTTCTCGGCTTCGCTGATTTCGCCGATATACTCGACGTGCGGCAGCGCGAAGAGCGGCTTGATCTCTTCTTCATAGTACTCGCGGTCAGCCTTGTCGAGCTTCGCGGCGATCTTGATCTTCATGCCCGCGGCCTGCGCGATGCGGATCGCCCGGTCGACGCGCTTTTCCGGCGAGATGCGGCCGAGGAACGCCAGGTAGCCCGGCTTCACGTTCGGAATCGGCTTGAGCAGGTTTTCCGGCAGGCCGTGATAGACCGTCGACAGCCAGTTCGCTTGCGGCAGCGGCTGGCGCTGATTGTCGGAAATCGAGATGACCGGCACGTCGCTGAACGTGCTGAAGATCGGCTGCAGCTCGGGCAGGTCGAGACGGCCGTGCATGGTCGTCAGGAACGGCACCGGCTGGCGCGCGAACAGCGAGAACGGGTAATAGTCGATGTGGAAGTGCAGCACGTCGAACTCGTCGGCGCGGCGGCGGACTTCCTCGAGCAGCAGCATGTGCGGCGCCATCGTGTCGCGGATGGTCGGGTCGAGGCGCAGCGCCTGCGGCCAGAACGCTTCGAGCTTGGCGGACGTCTGCGAATCACCGCTCGCGAAGAGCGTGACGTCGTGTCCTGCATCCACGAGTGCCTCGGTCAGATAAGACACCACGCGTTCCGTGCCGCCGTACAGCTTCGGCGGAACAGCCTCGTGGAGGGGCGCGATTTGAGCGATTCGCATGTCGTGAAACTCCTAAAAAAATCAGGCTAAGACTACTGTCGCGTTGACGTTGGAGAGCGAATCGCTCGGCTCGGACAAGAGCGCTCCGCGACACGCTGGCCGCAGCGCAAGGGCTGATGCTCGAGTGAAAAAGCGTGGTCGCTGGTCACAGGGTTCCGCGCTGGCGATCGGACAAAGCAAATGCGATTCCATATCTCAAAAAATGCCGCGCGCCAGCAGTTAAAACGCATGTCCGCCGGGGCGGTTGACCGGAACTTGCAAAAAGCTGTCGGCACCCTAGGGACAAACCCAGAGCGAATTATGGAGCTTTTTACAGGGCCGCGCTGGCAGTCATTTCAACTTATTTACCTTGTTACAAGGGGGATATACTTTGCAAGCCCCCTGTTTATTAAGGTTGTTCTACATTGGAGCATGGGTTCCGCCAATGCCCGGGCGATAGCACGAGCGTCGGGGCGACCGGCGCACGGATCGGCCGGCATCAACGGCGCTCCGGTCCGGTATCTGGCGCGGCGCGTGCTTTTCCCATTGCTGCATGGATTCTGCGCTCGCGTCGGCATGCACTTCAGGCGCAAAAAGTTGCGCAAAGTGCTTACAATGCGCGCCCATGCAGTGAGCCGTACGCCCGGCGGCGACGATGCCCTTCGAACGGGCTCGTCGACGGACTCGCAAGCAGTACGCCGCAGCCCGCCGTACGCCGTGGCGATGTTCGGATGGCCACATGTGCCGAACATCGGATGCCCGAAGACGCGTTGCCTCTCCGAGATACTGGCTACAATTCAGTCATGGAGACGGCGCAGCGTCGCTCGTTTGACGTCGTCGCGATGAATCGGTCGGCGTAACGCATGCCGGCGACGATCCGTCGACGGCAATGCCCGAAGGCGCAACACGCTCAACTGCTCTACGACCAAAAAAGACCATTGAAGACCATTGAAGACCATTGGACCAACTCACCGTCTCCCAGCGTAACGCGTACCACGCCAAGCTTGCGAGCTACGCGCATCGCCCGCTCGCGTTCCTGATGCGCTTCATCCGCCGGCATCCCGTCGCGCATGCCATCGTGCTCTTCAGCGTGTTCGCGGCGGTCGGCTGCGCGCTCGCCTCGCAATATGCGATCAAACATCTGATCGACGTGCTCGGACAGGGCCGCGGACACCCCGGCCCGCTCTGGGGCGCCTTCATGATCCTCGTCGGGCTGATCGCCGCCGACAACCTGTTGTGGCGGGTCGGCGGCTGGGTCGGCGTGCACGTGTTCGTGATCGTCACCGGCGACCTGCGCCGCGATCTCTTCTCGTATCTTTCCGGCCACTCGCCAACCTACTTCTCCGAAAAACAGCCGGGCATGCTCGCGAGCCGGATCACGGCGACCTCCAACGCGATCTACACGACCGAAAACGTGATGGCGTGGAACGTCCTGCCGCCGTGCATCGCGGTGCTGGGCGCGATCGTGATGATCGTCTCGGTCAATCCGCTGATGGCCGCCGGCCTGCTGTGCGCGTCGCTGGTCCTGGCGCTGATCCTCTACCGGCTCGCCAAGCGCGGCTCGGCGAGGCACCACAATTTCGCCTCGAAGGCGGCGTCGGTCGACGGCGAACTGGTCGACGTGATCGGCAACATGGCCCTCGTGCGCACGTTCGGCATGACCTTCCGCGAGCAGAAGCGCTTCGGCTCGACCGTGAAGGCGGAAATGGTCGCGCGCCAGCAGAGCCTGCTGTACCTCGAAAAGCTGCGCCTGTTCCACGCGGTCGTCACGGCGATTCTTTCGGCGGGTCTGCTCGGCTGGGCGCTGTGGCTGTGGTCGCAGGGCCGCGCGACTTCGGGCGACATCGTGCTCGTCAGCTCGCTCGGCTTCACGATCCTGCACGGCACGCGCGATCTGGCCGTCGCGCTCGTCGACGTAACGCAGCACGTCGCGCGTCTCGCGGAAGCCGTGCAGACGCTTCTGGAGCCGCACGGCATGCCCGACCGGTCGGACGCGACGGAGCTCGTGCCGCAGGGCGGGCGCGCCGATTTCGACGGCGTCACGTTCGCGTATCCGCGCCGCCGTCCGATTCTCGACAACTTCCATCTGCACATCGAGCCGGGCCAGCGCGTCGGCCTGATCGGCAAGTCGGGCGCGGGCAAGTCCACCGTGCTCGCGCTCCTGCAGCGTTTCTACGAGACGCAGAAAGGCAGCATCAAGATCGACGGCCAGGACATCAACTCGATCACCCAGGACAGCCTGCGTCATGCGATCGCGCTGGTGCCGCAGGATATTTCCCTGTTCCACCGCACCGTGTTCGAGAACATCGCCTACGGACGCCCGGACGCGAGCCGCGAGGAAGTGCTCGCCGCCGCGCGCGAGGCGCGCTGCACGGACTTCATCGAAGCGATGCCGGAAGGTTTCGACACGATCGTCGGCGACCGCGGCGTGAAGCTTTCCGGCGGCCAGCGCCAGCGCATCGCGATCGCGCGCGCGATCCTCAAGAACGCGCCGATTCTCCTGCTCGACGAAGCCACGTCGGCGCTCGACAGTGCATCGGAAGAAGCCATCCAGCAGGCGCTCGACCGGCTGATGGTCGGCCGCACCGTGATCGCTATCGCGCACCGTCTGTCGACGCTGCAGAACTTCGACCGCATCATCGTGATGAGCGCGGGCAAGGTGATCGACGACGGCTCGCCGCAAGAATTGCGCGAACGCCCGGGGCTCTATCGCGAACTGCTCGCGAAGCAGCACGGCAAGCTGCCCTCGATCGTCGCAACGCCGCACAAGCAGCCGGCCTGAGGCGTCGAAACGACGAAAAAGCCGCGTATCCGAAGGGAACGCGGCTTTTTTCATGCCTGCGCGGCGATCAGGCCGTTTTCAGGTCCCGCAGGAAGTTGTCGCGCCACACCGACACGTTGTTCTCGCGCAATTGTTCGTACATCTCGGCGTAGCGCGCCTTGCGCTCCGCCAGCGGCATCCTGAGCACCGTGGCGAGCGCGTCGTCGGCCATGCCGTCGATGTCGAGCGGATTGACGATCAGCGCGGCCGTCAGCTCGCGCGCCGCGCCCGCGAACTGCGACAGCACGAGCACACCGGGATCGTCGGGATCCTGCGCCGACACGTATTCCTTCGCCACGAGATTCATGCCGTCGCGCAGCGGCGTGACGAGTCCCACGTGCGCCTCGCAGAACAACGCGGCCAGCACCGGCTGCTCGTATTGCCAGGATATAGCGGATCGGCGTCCAGTCGAGCTCGGTGTAGCGTCCGTTGATGCGGCCCGATTCCGCCTCGAGCTGCAGACGGATGTCGCGATAGGCGTCGACGTCGCTGCGCGTGGGTGGCGCGATCTGCAGGAACGACACGTTGTTGCGCTGATGCGGATCGTGCTCGATCAGCCGCTCGAACGCGCGAAAATGCTCGACGAGACCCTTCGAATAGTCCAGACGATCGACGCTCATCACGAGCTTGCGTTCGTGCAGCGTCGCCTTGACGATCTGCACGCCGTGCCCGTCCTCGCAATCTTTCGCGAGCGCGGCGATTTCGTCGGGATAGACGCCGATCGGATAGGCGGCCGCGCGCAGCGTCTGGCCGAAGGCGCGGATCTCGACCGGCTGCGCGTCATCCCGGCCGAGCGTGCCGCCCGCTTCCGTCTCAATGTAATCGCAGAACGCGCGCAGATCGGGTCC
Source organism: Candidatus Paraburkholderia kirkii (assembly GCA_001189345.1). GTDB lineage: Bacteria > Pseudomonadota > Gammaproteobacteria > Burkholderiales > Burkholderiaceae > Caballeronia > Caballeronia kirkii_B. Next base: position 12,458 of record LFKV01000015.1, on the reverse strand, counting down.
GGTCTGAAAGCCGAGCAGATCGAATGCGCACAGCGCTTCCATGAGCTCGCGATGACGCGGCACGCTCAGGAGAATCTGCGGCGCGGGAAACGGAATATGCAGAAAGAAGCCGATGCGATTGCGAACGCCCAGCGCGCGCAGCGCCTGCGCGAACGGAATCAGATGATAGTCGTGCACCCAGATCACGTCGTCGGGCTTGAGCAGCGGCGCGAGCTGCGCGGCCAGCCACCGGTTCACGCGGCAATAGCCGTCGTATTCGTGGCGATCGAACTCGATCAGGTCCGGGCGATAGTGGAACGCAGGCCAGAGCGTCGCGCTGGAAAAGCCGCGGTAGTACTGGTCGTAGTCGCGCCGCACGAGGCCGATGGTCGCGAAGGTCACCGGCCCGTGCTCTTCCAGCGTGATGCCGTCGGGCGGCGTTGCGAACACGTCGCCGCTCCAGCCGAACCACATGCCGCCGGTTTCCTTGAGCGCGTCGTACACGCCGACCGCGAGGCCGCCCGCCGCGGGCCCGCCTTCGGAAATCGGCGCGACGCGGTTCGAAACGATGATGAGCCGGCTCACGCGTGCTTCCCCGCCGTGCCCGAGATAACCTGCAGCCAGTCGAGCAGCAGCTCGACCGATTCGATGCGCGCGCGCGCCACCGTGTCGCCCTGGCCGACCTTCACCGAGAGCCCGTCGAATTCGTTGACGACGGCGAAGCCTTTCTCGTCGGTGAGATCGTCGCCGATGAACACGGGCTTGCGGCCCACGAACGGCGACTCGGCCATGTACGAGCGCACCGCGCGTCCCTTGTCGACGTCCTTCGGCTTGATCTCGTAGACCATCTTGCCGGGCTGGAGCACGTAGGCGTCGCCGTATTCCTGCACGAGCCGCCCGGTGGCCGCGCGCGCGGCCAGCTCGCGGTCGGGCGCGTTGCGGTAGTGCAGCGCGAGCGCCGCGCCCTTGATCTCGAGCAGCATGCCCGCGTTCGCGTTGACGACCTTCTCGAGCGCATGCTCCATGCGCAGCAGCCGCTCGTCGTTGAAGCCGATGCGCTGCACGTCTCCGTTGGCATCGCGCCGTTCCGCGCCGTGCAGGCCCGCCACGGTAAGATCGGGCATCTGCAGGAACGAGTCGATATTGTCGATGCCGCGCCCCGACACGACGGCGACCGCGCCGTTGGTCGCGCGTCTGAGGGCCGCGAGGATATCGGGCACCGAGCGCGGCACGAAGATGCCGTCGGGCGTGGAGGCAAGCTCGACGAGCGTGCCGTCAAAATCGAAGAAAAAGGCGGTCTCGGCAAGAGACAGGGAATCGGAAAGAATTTGCATCGATCTTTGGCCTGTGGTTTGCCCGGATGTGGCGTGTGCGGCGCCGCTGTCGCGCACGAAGATTGCGCATCTTACCGCGCGAGGCCTTTCGAACCCGAAAGGCGCGCGGCTTACGCGGCTATCGAATCGCCTTTCGGCGCGCTCACGATCGGGTGCGCCGGTGCGGCAAATCGTCTCGAACGCGCCGCAATAGCGTGATGATGCGCCTGCCGAATCGCGAAAGGCGTGTATTTTGAGATGCTTTCGAGACGACTCGCGGCCGACGACCAGGCCGCGCGCGCCGCGGCAACCGAACCTTCCGATGCACGCTTCGTTCCTCCTCTCCTTTAGCCTCGCGCTTCAGTCCCCGGCGTCTGTGCCGACGCGCCGCCCTGCTCCCGCTCGTTTCGCTCTGCGCGCTCGCCGCGTGTTCGAAGCCCGCCGAGCCCTGGCATCTTACCGACGTGTCCGACCATCTGCCCGATCTCGACTTCTCGCTCGTCGACGACGACGGCGGCGCGCGCGTCACCGGACGGTCATTCGAGGGTCGGACCACGCTCGTGTACTTCGGCTACACGCATTGCCCGAATGTCTGTCCGGAAACGATGGCGCGGCTCATGCAGGTGCTCCAGCGCGTGGGGCCGGACACCGACCGGGCGCGCATCCTGTTCATCTCCGTCGATCCCGCGCGCGACACGCCCGCGCTGCTGCGCTCGTACGTGCACGCCTTCGACGACAGACACGCCGTCGGCCTGACGGGCACGGACCGCGCGATCGAATCGGTCGCGCAGCGATATCGGGTCGCGTATCAGATGGAGAAGCGCGATCCGGACGGCGCATACGAAGTGACGCATAGCTCCGCCGTCTACATCTTCGATGCCGACGGTCACGCGCCTGCTCGCCACCGATCACGATTCCGTCGACGCCATCGCGGCCGATCTGAAGCGCGTGATCCACGCGAAGGACGCCTGACGATGAGCACACTGCTTTACTGGCTCGATCCGTGGGAGCGGTCGCTGACGGTCGTGATCGCGGTGCTGGTCGCCGGCATTCTCTTCACGCGCGGCGCATGGCATGTGCGCGTATCGATGTCGCGGCGCATCGCGTTCTGGGTGGGGCTGTCCGCGCTCTATGTCGCACTGCATACGCGGCTCGACTACTTCTTCGAGCACGAGTTCTTCATGCACCGGCTGCAGCAGCTCGTGCTGCATCATCTGGGACCGTTCCTGATCGCGCTGTCGTATCCAGGCACCGCATTGCGCGAGGGCGTGCCGTTCGCGTGGCGGCAGCGCTGGCTGCGCCCGGCCGCGCAGACGCGCCTCGCGCGCGCTCTTCGACATCGTCTTCAACCCGGTGATCGCGGTCGTGCTGTTCGTCGGGCTGATCTACCTCTGGCTGCTCTCGCCGATCCACTTCAAGGCGATGCTCGACTACCGGCTGGCTCTATCGCATGATGAACTGGAGCATGGCGATCGACGGCCTGCTGTTCTGGTGGCTCGTGCTCGATCCGCGTCCCGCGCCGCCCGCGCCCGGCCGGCGGATTCTCATCGTGATCGCCGCGATTCCGCCGCAGATCATCCTGGGTGCGTACATTTTCTTCACGCCGCACGAGCTTTACCCGATCTACTCGATTTGCGGCCACGCGTTCACCTGGATCACGCCGATGCGCGACCAGCAGATCGGCGGCCTGCTGCTCTGGATTCCGGGATCGATGATGAGCGTGATCGGCGCGCTGATCGCCCTGCGTCACTGGATGCGGCTGTCGGCCAGATCGCGCCTGAGAAAGGAACGCGAGCGCGGCGCGGGCACGCCCGTCACCGGCGCCAAGGCGACGGTTTCATGACTCGAAGCCCGGACGGCGCATCCACACGTGCGGAATGCCGTCTTCGTCGTGAATGCCCGACGAGGGCACGAAGCCGAACGCGCCGTAGAAGCGCTGCAGATGCGCCTGCACGTGCAGGCTGATCGGCGCATTGGGCCACTGCTTCAGGATGTGCTCGAGCGCGCGCTCGAGCATCGCGTTGCCGAACTTGAGGCCGCGGAAGTTCGCGGTCGTCAACACGCGGCCGATGCGCACGTTCTTCTCGGTGTCGTTCGGATATCCCGGCAGCAGCACGCGCAGATAGCCGGCGAGCGCGGAACGCTTCCCGCCTTCGCCATACGCGAGGAGATGCCAAGCGTCGACGTCGAGCCCGTCGATGTCGCCATAAACGCAATTCTGCTCGACGATGAAGACGGCGCTGCGCGCCGAAAGCATGTCGTAGACCTCGGCGGTCGTGAGATCGTCGAAGGGCTTCCAGCGCCATTCGAGTTGGGAGAGTCGGTCGATCATGGGGATCGGGATGCGGAGAGTACTGAGATTATGCCGCGCGGCGAACGCACGCGAAAAATCCGTGGCGCGCCGCCGTCCGAAAAAGAAAAAGCCCTGACGAGTCAGGGCTTTCGAGTGGAGGCGCGGACCGGAGTCGAACCGGTCTAAACGACTTTGCAGGCCGCTGCATAACCGCTTTGCTACCGCGCCGTAAGCGGTTCCGGCTACCGGTCATTACGCCGGCTAGTTCACCAAACAAAAAGGGAAGCTTGGCTTCCCCTTTGACTGGAGCGGGAGACGAGTCTCGAACTCGCGACCTCAACCTTGGCAAGGTTGCGCTCTACCAACTGAGCTACTCCCGCATTTGCTACCGCGCTCTCTGCTGCTTCGCTTGTTACGCCGCGCCGTGCATCAGTGATGCGAGATTATGCAGAACCTAAAGAAGCCTGTCAACTGTTTTGTGAGAGGATTTTTCCGGTTCGACGCAATTTTTCGCGATGTGCCCGCTCCGCGTCCGCTCGATACCATTCGCCCGATCTAGAGCATGCCGCCGCGCTCGCGAATCTGCGGCCACGCGAGCTTCATGTAGTAGAGCATCGACCAGACGGTGAGGAACGCCGCGACGTCGATGAGCCACAAGCCCCAGACGCGCGTGTCGATCACCCATTGGGTGCCGAAGATCTTGAGCGGGCCATAGAACAGCAGCATCGGAATGGCGACCATCTGGCACACGGTCTTGAACTTGCCGAGCTGATTCACCGCGACGCTCTTCGATGCGCCGATCTGCGCCATCCATTCGCGCAGCGCCGAGATCGTGATCTCGCGCCCGACGATCACGAGCGCGATCACCGCGTTCAGCCTCGACAGCTGCACGAGTACGAGCAGCGCGGCGGTGACCATCAGCTTGTCGGCGACGGGATCGAGGAACGCCCCGAACGCGGAGGTCTGATTGAGCTTGCGCGCGAGAAAGCCGTCGAACCAGTCGGTGAGCGCGGCGAGCACGAAGATGATCATGCCGAGCAGGTTGCGGTGCTCCGGGCTCATCATCATGTCCGGCAAATAGAACACGCCCACCACGAGCGGAATCAGCACGATTCGCAGCCACGTCAGGAAGATCGGTAGATTGAACGGCATGGGCGATCAGCGAGTGAGGGACATGTAGGGGGAGTCGCCATTGTGCCGCGTCGATCCCGCGCTCACAAGGCGGCGACCGGACGCTGCGCGCTGCGTGGCGGGCGCCGGGCGGCATCCGCCGGCTTCAATCTCAATGCAACTGACGATAGATCTGCTGCGCAAGCGCAAGCGATATACCTTCGACGCTCGCCAGGTCCTCGACGCTCGCCGCCTGCACGCCGCGCAATCCGCCGAAGCACGAGAGCAGACGCTGACGCCGTTTCGCGCCGACGCCTTCCAGCTCCTCCAGCCGCGAGGTCTGGCGCGCCTTCGCCCGCTTGGCGCGCATGCCGGTGATGGCGAAGCGGTGCGCTTCGTCGCGAATCTGCGCGACGAGCATCAGCACCGCGCTTTCCTTGCCGAGCTCAAGCGCGGGCCGCCCGTCCGCGAAGACGAGCGTTTCGAGCCCGACCTTGCGCCCTTCTCCCTTCGCGACGCCCACCAGCATGCCGTGATCGAGCCTGAGTTCGGAAAACACTTGCCGCGCGATCTCGACCTGTCCCTTGCCGCCGTCGATCAGCACGATGTTCGGAAGCAGGCCGCCCGCGGCGACGGGCGCGGCGGCCCGCTCCACCACCTTCTCATAGCGGCGGGTGAGCACCTGCCGCATCGCCGCATAGTCGTCGCCGGGCGTGATGCCGGTGATGTTGTAGCGCCGGTATTCGCCCGACTGCATCTTGTGATGGTGATACACGACGCACGACGCCTGCGTCGCCTCGCCCATCGTGTGGCTGATGTCGAAGCACTCGATGCGCAGTTGCGCGAGGTCGTCCATCTCCATGCCGAGGGTCTCGGCGAGCGAGCGCGTGCGCGCCTGTTGCGAGCCCTGCTCCGACAGCAGCCGCGCGAGCGCGAGCTTCGCGTTCTGCTCGGCCATCGAGAGCCATACGCGCTTCTGGCCTTGCGGCTGGCGCAGCAGCGTGACCTTGTGCCCCGCCTGTTCGATCAGCAGATCGACGAGCTGGCGGCTCGACGGCGCATGACTCACGACGAGCACCGGCGGAACGCGATTGCCGATGTAATGCTGCGCGATGAACGCCTCGAGCACTTCGGATTCGAGCGCGCCCTCGCGGGGTTCGGATTCCGCCTCGAGTCCTGCGCTCGCCTCCGCCGGGAATTCGGCGGCGCGGGCGTCCTGCTCCGCCGCCTGCACGATCGCTTCGACTTCGGACGGCGGCACGTCGGCGGCGTCCGGGCGAGCGTCTTCGACGCCGGCGACGTCAGCGACGTCGGGCAGATCGTCTTCGTCCCCGAGCGCCATCGCGCTTTCGACGTGCGCCGGGAAATACGCCTTGTCGCCGAGATGCCGTCCACCGCGCACCATCGCCAGATTCACGCAGATCTTGCCGCCGAGCGCCACCACCGCGAGGATATCGACGTCGCTCTCGCCGCCGACTTCGATCGCCTGCTGATGCAGTACGGTCGAGAGCGAACTCATCTGATTGCGCACCGCCGCGGCCTGCTCGAACTTGAGCTCGGCGGCGAACGCGTGCATCTTCTGCTCGAGCTCCCGCATCACTTCGCCTTGCCGGCCAAGCAGGAAGCACGACGCGTTCGACACGTCGCGCGCGTAATCCTCCTCGCTGATGAGGCCCGTGCACGGCGCCGTGCAGCGGCCGATCTGATGCAGGAGACACGGCCGCGTGCGGTTGTTGAACACCGAGTCCTCGCAGGTGCGCAGCTGGAACACGCGCTGCAGGATCTGGATGCTTTCGCGCACCGCCCACGCGCTCGGGAACGGGCCGAAGTACTGGTTCTTCTTGTCGACCGCGCCGCGGTAATACGCCATGCGCGGAAACCTGTGACCCGTCAGCTTCAGATACGGATACGACTTGTCGTCGCGAAAGAGAATGTTGTAGCGCGGGGTGAGCGCCTTGATCAGATTGTTTTCGAGCAGCAGCGCTTCGGCCTCGGAGCGCGTGACGGTGGTCTCGATCCTGCGGATGCGCGTGACCATCATCGCGATGCGCGGCGAATGCAGCGTCTTCGTGAAGTAGCTCGACACGCGCTTCTTCAGATTGCGCGCCTTGCCGACGTAGAGCACGGCGCCGGCGCCGTCGTAGTAGCGGTACACGCCGGGCAGATGCGGCAACTGCGCGAGCGTCTTTTTCGGGTCGAAATCCGCGGAATCGGGGGCTTGAGCGGGTTCGTGTGCGGCGGAATCAGCCATGCAGCGAAGATCGCGAGGTGTCTCGGGCGGGCGGCGGGCACGGCGCCAGGCGTTCGTGGGGATGCGCGCGGGCGCCAGGGCCGCGCAAGGTATCCTAGAATCGCCAGTTTAGAACATTACGCCGCGCGCCAACGTCCCCATGTCCCCGCATCCCGCCGCCCCGGAACTCGCCTGCGACATCTTCTGCGCGGTAATCGACAATTTCGGCGACATCGGCGTCTGCTGGCGCCTCGCGCGGCAGTTGCGCGCCGAGCACGGCTGGCGCGTGCGCCTTCTCGTCGACGACCTGAACGTGTTCCACGCGCTCTGCCCGGAAGTCGACGCGACGCTCGCGCGGCAGGAAGCGATGGGCGTCGTGATCGAGCACTGGCGCGAGCCCGCGCACGCGGGCGATACGCTGCAGCTTGCCGATGTCGTGATCGAAGCGTTCGCGTGCGAGCTGCCGCATGCGTACATCGCCGCGATGGCGCGCCGCGACCCCAGACCCGTGTGGATCAATCTCGAGTATCTGAGCGGCGAGGATTGGGTCGCCGATTTTCACATGCGGCCGTCGCCGCATCCGCGCTATCCGCTCGACAAGAGCTTCTTCTTTCCGGGGCTCGGCGCGGGCACCGGCGGCGTGTTGAAGGAGCACGATCTCGACGCGCGCCGCGAACGCTTCGACGCCGCATCGTGGTGGCGCAAGCGCGTCGGCGTCGAGCGGCCGGACGGTGGGCAGACGGTCGTGTCGCTTTTCGCTTACGAGAACCCCGCCGTCGATGCCCTGCTCGCGCAATGGCGCGGCGGCGACGCGCCGATCGTGCTGCTCGTCCCGGAAGGACGCATCTCGGGCGCGCTCGCGCGCTTCTTCGGCTTGCCGCGGTTCGCGGCCGGCATGTCGGCGCGCGCGGGCGCCTTGCAAGCCCACGCGCTCGGCTTCGTCGAGCAGCCGCGTTTCGACGAGTTGCTGGGGGCCGCCGACATCAACTTCGTGCGCGGCGAGGATTCCTTCGTACGCGCTCAGTGGGCAAAAAAGCCCTTCGTCTGGCACATCTATCCCCAGGCCGACGACGCCCACGTGCCGAAACTCGACGCCGCGCTCGCGCATTGCACGCGAGAACTGTCGCCGCCCGTGCGCGCCGCGATCACCCGCTTCTGGCACGCGTGGAACGGCGCGGGCGTGCCGGACTGGACGGATTTCTGGCGCCACCGCGCCGCACTGGAAGCGCGCGCCGCGCGCTGGGCCGGGGAGCTGGCCAGCGTCGGCGATCTGGCGGGCAACCTCGCCGCGCACGCCGCCGCGCGCATGACTCGCCGATGATTTCCGGCCGCGCCGTTCGACTGGCCAAATACGCAAAAACTCAGTTAAAGTGAATAGTTATCCGAGGAAGCAGGTCGCGGCGGCATCCGGCGCGCCGCAAATTCACCAGAAGGCAGATCCCTCGTTAGCAAGCACTCTCGCATGGCGGGTGCTGCGCTGAAAATCAACGCAGCACCCGCCGTCCGATCGATTCAATTCCAGGCATTCAAGCCAAATCCATTCGTACAGGACCCAGTTTTATGAAGACCGCACAAGAACTCCGCGTCGGCAACGTCGTCATGATCGGCAACGATGCCATGGTCGTGCAGCGCGCCGAGTACAACAAGTCGGGCCGCAACGCCGCGGTCGTGAAGATGAAGTTCAAGAACCTGCTGACGAACGCCGGCATGGAAACCGTGTACAAGGCGGACGACAAATTCGACGTCGTCGTGCTCGACCGCAAGAAAGTGACCTACTCGTACTTCGCCGACCCGATGTACGTCTTCATGGACGCCGACTACAACCAGTACGAAGTCGAAGCCGAAATGATGGGCGACGCACTCAACTACCTCGAAGACGGCATGGCTTGCGAAGTCGTGTTCTACAACGAGAAGGCCATCTCGGTCGAACTGCCGACCACGCTGGTCCGCAAGATCGTCTACACGGAGCCGGCCGTCAAGGGCGACACGTCGTCGGGCAAGGTGCTGAAGAGCGCCAAGCTGAACACGGGTTTCGAACTGCAAGTGCCGCTCTTCTGCAACATCGGCGACAAGATCGAAATCGACACCCGCACAAACGAATATCGCAGCCGCGCGTAAGCTTCGCCCCGACTGACCGCGCGGGCTGCGCGGACGGGTGACCGTCCCGCCCAGCCCAGAAAAAAGTGCCCCTCGCGGGCGCTTTTTCTTTTGCATGAATTTTTTGACAAATTCAGGCAAACTTTACCGCTCGCACCCCGCTTAATCCGAATCCCGATCGAACGACGGACCGGCGCATGCCGCGCGGAGGCCGTCCGCATCGGAAAAATTAACTGCGTGGCACGATTTCTGCTCGATCAGGCAAACAAGGATTTCCAGAACCGACATGCGTAACCCGTCTTACATCGAAAGCCGGCTGCTGGTCGTCGGGCGCTTGCCTTGCCCGCGTTCGCCTTCACTGCCGGCTGCAAGTCGACGGGGGCCACGTCGGCGTCCCCGGCCAGCTAAGTGGCGAACGACGCCGCCGCGCTCGTCGCGGATCCGGGGCTGAGATCCTTGCCGATGAGCGTCGCGACGTATCGCGGCGCCGTGCAGTTATCGGGTATGCGAATTCGGAGGTACAGATCCAGAAGGCGCTCGCCGTGACGCGCGGCGTGCCGGGCGTGCAATCCATCAGCAATGATCTGCACCTCAGGCCGCAATGACGCATTACCGGAAACAGACGACGAATGAATAAACGCAGGACAACAACCGCAGCGGGTCGCGCGCCTGGCGCCGGATCGAGAGGCCGTTTCCCACCCACGACACGCCCAAGCTCCCTGCCGCGCCGACCAGGCGCCGCATCCAGCGACGGCGCATTACAGTCCACTTTGATACGTTGGTCCGCCATGCCACACGCACTAATTGTCGAAGACGATCCCAATAGCCTCTCCGGCCTGTCCGCGATCCTGACGGCGGACGGTTTCTCCGTCGACACCGCGACGACGCTCGCCGAGGCCCGCTCCGCGCTGACGCGCTTCATTCCCGATGTCGTGCTGATCGACCTGAATCTGCCGGACGGCAGCGGGCTCGACCTCCTGCCGAGCCTGCCCTCGCAACCGCCCGACGGCGCGTTGCCCGTCATCGTGATGACCGGCAACGCGACGGTCGAGAGCGCGATCGAGGGCTTGCGGCACGGCGTCTGGGACTATCTGCTGAAGCCGGTCAACATTCCGCGCCTGCGCAGCCTGCTCGCACGCATTCCCCGTCCGTACGAGCTGACCGAAGAAGTCCAGGCGCTGCGCGCGACGCTGCGCGAGCTCGGCCACTTCGGCGACATGGTCGGCCGCAGCCCGGCGATGCAGCACGTCTACGATCTCATCGAGCACACCGCGCCCACCGAGGCCGCCGTGCTGATCTGCGGCGAGCCGGGCACGAGCAAGAAGATCGCGGCGCGCACGATCCATCAATTGAGCCGCCGGCGCAAGGGCCCACTCGTCACCTTCGATTGCTCCGCCCAGCGCGACACCAGCGGCAGCTCCCAGCGCTCGATGGAAAGCGTTCTTTTCGGCCACGAGCGCAACGCGTTCGCGGGCGCGGAGAATCGCGAGCCGGGCCTGCTCGAGCAGGCGGGCGGCGGCACGCTCTTCCTCGATCAGATCGATTCGCTGCCGGCCGCGCAGCAGGAGGCGCTCCTGCGTGCGCTCGATTCGCAGACCTTCATGCGCGTGGGCGGCAGCAACCGCATCATGACGGACTTCCGCCTGATCGCCGCTTCGCGCACGCCGATGCGCGAAGCGGTCGCGAGCGGCGCGATGCGCGAGGACCTGTTCCAGCGGCTCTCGGCTTCGTCGATCCTGTTGCCGCCGCTGCGCGAGCGCGACGACGACATCGCATTGATCGCGGAAACGCTCGTCGACGAGCTGAATCGCGAGAATCACATCGCCGGGATCACGAGCGGATCGCCCAAGCGCATCAGTCCGGCGTTCATCCGCGAATGCTTCGCGACCGAGTGGCCGGGCAACGTGCGCGAGCTGCGCGAGCGCGTGCGGCGCGCGTATCACGCCTCGGGCGAGACCATCGAGACGCTTCGCGTGGACGTGGGCGGCCGCGGCCTGAACGGCAGCAGCGTACAGGTGACGGTCGGCACCGCGCTCGCGGACGTCGAGGACATGCTGATCCGCGCGACGCTCGAAGCGGTCGGCGGCACGCGGCATCGCGCGGCGACCTTGCTCGGCATCAGCCCGAAGACGCTCTACAACAAGCTACAGCGGATGAAGCTCGAATCGTCCTGAATCGTTCTCTCATGCGGCCGCGCACAGACAGCAAACGCCACGACATCGTGGCGTTTGCTGTCTTGAGGATCGCGAATCAGCCGAGCATTTCCCTGACCAGCGCGCGCCGCCTGATAGTCGGCGTGAGCCTGCAGCTTGCTCCAGCGCAGCGCCTTGCCGCGCGGACGCATCTGCCTGATGCACTGCCAGAACGCCTTCGGCGGCGTGTAGCGCAACTGCTCCAGCACGCGGCCCGCCCGTAAGCGCTCGATCTGTACCGTTGTCTCGTTCTAGGTAGAAGATGCAATCATCAGTCGCAACGGACACGATTGACCGACAGTGTCCACGAACTGCGGAGAATGGATACAGTGTCTCAGACAGTCGAATTGCCGGCCAAGCGCCAGAACCGGCGGCATCCGTTGGAATGGAAACGAACGGTCGTCGAGCAGACATTTGAACCAGGAGCCTCGGTCGCTCGGGTCGCCCGCGACAATAACGTCAATGCCAACCAGGTATGGGCGTGGCGCAAACTGTACGCGCAGGGCCTGCTGGTCGAAGATGCTCAGACGCAGGCCATGTTGCCTGTTGTTGTCGATGTTCAGCCCGATCGGGCAACTGACCATCTGCCGGATTCGACGAAGTTGTGCAGGCCGCTCCAGTTACTACGAGCGGCAGGATTGAGCTTCAGCACGGCAATACTTCCGTCCGGATAGAAGGCACGCCCGACGCGACGATCTTGCGCCTGGTACTCGAGCGGCTTCTCTGATGATCGGCCTGCCTGCAAATACGCGGATCTGGATCGCCGCAGGCGTCACTGACATGTGATCCGGCTTTAATGCGCTTGCAGCGAAGGTGCAGACAGTGCTTGAGAAGGATCCGTACGGTGGCCAGGTTTTTATCTTCAGAGGGCGCCGTGGTGACCTTATGAAGGCGTTGTACTGGAGCGATGGCGGCCTATGTCTGTTTGCAAAGCGCCTTGAGAAAGGACGTTTTGCATGGCCACGTGCTGACACTGGTGTTGTGGCGCTGACAACGGCTCAACTGGCGCTGCTTCTCGAAGGGTTTGACTGGCGCGAACCGATCGAGGCAGCACGCCCGCGCAGCGCTTTGTAAACGTCAGTTACCTGATGATCCGCGTGCAGCAGACAGTCGTAAACTGCTGCCATGGATCTGACCGGTAGCGACCTGGCCCGACGACATCGATGATCTGAAGCTGAGGATCGCGAAGTTGCGTCGCATGCAGTTCAGGTCGCAATCATCTGGAACGCGAAGAGCGCATGCAC
>LFKV01000014.1 GCA_001189345.1 Candidatus Paraburkholderia kirkii | reverse complement strand
TGGGCCGTCCCCCGCAAAAGCCGGACATGCGGTGACGCTTAAATTTTGAGGTAGTCTTCTGCCTATGTTCATGCTAGTCCATTGCGTTATTGAATTAGCACCCTGTCTGTGTTCAGATACAGGTCATGGGTCAAAATGAACCTGACAGATATCGAACGTGAGCAACTGTTGTCGGCGGCGCGCAGCCGAACGGTGCGTGCGGCGGACGTGCGACGCGCAAAGTTGATCCTGATGCTCGAGGACGGCGAATCGCGCGACAGTATCATGCGCACACTGGGTTGCGATTCGCGCTTCATCGCACGCTGGTCGGGGCGCTTCCTCAGCGAGCGACTAGCCGGCATGTACGCCCGGCACCGCGGGCGGGCGCCTACGCAGCCACCGGCCAAACTGGAAGCGCGGGTGCTCAAGTGCACCCTCAAGCACAAACCCGCCGACGGTTCGACACACTGGAGTAGCTACAAGCTCGCAGCAGAACTCGGCGACGTATCGGTCTCGGCCGTGCAGCGCATCTGGCGCAAGCACGGCATCAAGCCGCAGCAGTTGGAGCGGCACATGGTCTCCAACGACCCGGACTTCGAGACCAAGGCAGCCGACGTGATCGGGCTGTACCTGAACCCGCCGGCGCACGCAGCGGTGTTCTGCGTGGACGAGAAGACCGCGATCCAGGCACTCGATCGCAAGGACCGTATGCTGCCGCTGTCGCCCGGGCGCGCCGAGAGTCACGGCTTCGAGTACAAGCGCAACGGCACGCTCAGCCTGTTCGCGGCGTTCAATACTGCCACCGGCGAGGTGCTGGGCAAGACGGTGGCGCGCCACACCAGCGAGCAGTTCGTGGCCTTCCTGACCGACGTCGTCGCCAGCCAGCCCAAACGCCGGGAAATCCACGCGATCTGCGACAACGTCAGCAGCCATAAGACGCAGCGGGTTGCCGACTTCCTTGATGCGCAGCGCAACGTGCACCTGCACTTCACGCCGACCTACTCGTCGTGGCTCAACCAGGTGGAGAACTGGTTCTCGCGCATTCAGCGTGAAGTGATCGCTCGCGGCATCTTCACTTCGGTGAAGGATTGGGATCGCAAACTGATGCCGATACATCCGCGAACACAACAAGAACCCGAAACCGATCAAGTGGAAATATGACGATCCTTCGCGCCGGATTCGACCAGTGCCAATTCAATGACGCAATGGAATAGGAAAGAAGACGATGGAGGTAGAAATCCTCCGTGAAGCAGTGGAGTATGGTCGAGCAAAAAAATTGACTGCGCGCTCACCATTGCTGCCGGGGGACGACCGTTGAAGACGGTCTGTGAAGTCCTGGGGGTGTCGCGCTCGAATCTCGCAGTCAAGTCGAAGCGGCCGACTGACTGGGTCGACCGGCGCAAGATGCCCGTGCTCGACGACACGGCGCTTGTCGCCGAACTTCATGAGTTGTTAGGCGACGCGCCGACGTATGGATACCGAGGTGCTTGGGCGTTGCTGAGGCGAAGCCGGGACATGCTGGCTCAACCGCGAGTAAATGCAAAGCGCGTGTATCGCGTGATGCGTCGCCACGGCCTGCTGCTTGAACATCGCCCTCGGCACGCCTCGTCTACGCGTCGGCATGACGGCAAGGTCGCGGTGGATAGCAGCAACATGCGCTGGTGCTCGGATGGCTTCGAATTCCGCTGCGATGCCGGTGTCCCATTGCGTGTCGTCTTCGCACTCAATGGCGGCCGTTCGAATCGAAGCTTCTCGAGGTGGGTCGGCGATCAAGCCTTCATGGACGCTCAGCTCGCGCGCACTTCGACGCGGCGCGGACGCGCTTCCTCGCGCCGCGGAATGGTCAGCTTGAGCACGCCGTTGGCGAGGTTCGCATCGATCTTCGTGGTGTCGAAGTCGTCGCTCACCGTGAAGGCGTGGGCGAAACGCGGCGCGCGCAATTCGGCGTGGTGCACGCGCAGTGCGCCCTGCACCGGCAGGTCCGCTTCGGCTTCGATGGTGAGGCGCGCATCGTGCACCTTCACGTCGAGCTTCTCGCGCGGCACGCCGGGCAGGTCGGCCCACAGCGTGATGCCGTGGCTGTCCTCGACGATATCGACCGCGGGCGTCACCGTCGGCCGGCGCACCGTGTCTTCGCTCTTGCGCGCCACTTCGCTCGGGTTTTGCTGGGCGACTTGCGTGTTGTCGGTCATGGTGTGCTCCCTCTTACTGAATGGTGATGGCGCGCGGCTTGGACGCTTCGCGCTTGCCGATGGTGATGGACAGCGTACCGTTCTCATAGCGGGCTTCGACCTTGTCGGTGTCCGCGTTCTGCGGCAGCTCGATCACGCGGCGGAAGCTGCCCACGAACCGCTCTTTCGCGTAGGTGCGCGAGCCTTCAGCGGCCAGTTGCGCACGGCGCTCGCCGCTGATGGTGAGCGTGCCCTTGTCGACGGTGACGTCGAGCGACGAAGGCTCGACACCCGGCGCGAACGCGACGATCTGAATGGTGTCGTCGGTGCTACCGATATTCAGCTGGGGAAATGCATCCGCGCGGCTCGAACGAATGCTCGAGGGGAGATTGCCGAAGAGCGAGGACATCTGCCGTTGTACGCGGTCCAGCTCCGAGAAAATGTCGCCGCCAAAATAAAAGTCACTCATGGTCGAGTCTCCGATGGTTGCGGCCACCAGGCGAACGTTCGTTTGCGAGAGCCACGAACGCCTGCGAGACTGGCAGCAGGAAGTTGAAACGACAGCGCGGGTGGCCGCTGTCCTTGCATCCAAGGTAGGTGCGAAGGCTATCGTTTCAATACCGAAGACCCGTTTTCAGGGCGATTTATTTTCGCGGCGCGGCTCTTGAAAAGCGGGTGCGCGCTCCTAGATCCGATCGGATTCGCCTCAGCGCGAGGTCAGGTCGTCCTGATAGAAGCGCGGGAAGCGCGCGAACTGACGTTCGGCGTCGGCGGCATCCACCCTTTCCTTCAATACCGCGCTAGAGAATCCCGTTCGCTCCATCTGCACCAACTGATCGATCAGTACGTCGCCGGTCGCGCGCAAGTCTCCCTTGAAGCCCATCCGTCTGCGCAGCAGGTACGCCTGGCTATAGGCGCGGCCATCGGTGAAATGCGGAAAATGAAGCTCGATGCGCGAGAGCGTCGCCAATCGATCTCCGAGCGAGAGCGGATCGTCGTCGTTGGCGAGGCGCGCGACGTGTTGGTTCGCTTCCGCGTGTTGATCCTGCTGCGTGAGAATGCGCATCCGAGCGACGCCGTTCATGCCGTCACCTCATTCGCGCGTGCGGCGTTGGCGGCGGCCTTGAACGGATCGATGCCCACGCGCCGCACCGTTTCGACGAAGCGTTCGTGACGCTCGCGCGTGTCGCGATAGGTCGTGAGGATCGCCTCGATCACGTCGGGCACTTCCGCCGCGCTGAACGACGGTCCGATCACCCTGCCCGGTTGCGGGGCGCCGCTCGCCGCGCTGCCGTCCGAGCCGTCGAGGGTGATCTGATACCACTCGCGTTCGTCCTTGTCGACGCCGAGCACGCCGATGTGCCCGCTATGATGATGTCCGCACGAATTGATGCAGCCGCTGATATGCAGATCGATTTCGCCGATGTCAGGCCCGCATCGGCCAGGCCCGCAGCGCGCGCCGCCTGCCATAGCGCGAGCAGCTGGCTCGCGCGCACCCACGGCAGCACGACGTTCTGCGTGTGCGTGACGCGCGCTTCGCCCGCGGAAAACCGGTCGGCGAGATCCGCGACGATGTCGAGCTGCTCCGCGGTCGCACCCCCGGGCGATTGCAGCAGACGCTTGAACGACAACGTCACGATGCGCAGCGCCGGGTCCTTGTGCGGCGCGACGTTGCGCCGCAGCCAGCGCGCGAAGAGCGGATGATGCGCGGCTTGCGCGTCGAGCCCGGCTTCGTCGAATGCATCGTGATCCGCATGCAGCGCAGGCGACACGAACGACGCGCGCACGCGCTCGAGTTCTTCCTGCGAGATGAGATGCGGCACGCCGTCGTGCTCGACGATCTGCCGAAACTCCTCGTCGACGTCTTCGATGTAGCGCGGGCCTTCGGCCTTCATCAGGATCTTGATGCGCGCCTTGTACTACTTATTGTCGCGGCGACCGTAGCGATTGTACACGCGCACGATCGCCTCGATGTAGTTCATGACGTGCGGCCACGGCAGGAACTCGCGCATGAGCGTCGCGATGACGGGCGTGCGTCCCATGCCGCCGCCGGCGCTCACGCGAAAGCCGAGCTCTCCCGCCGCGTTGCGCACGAGCTTCAGGCCGACGTTGTGCCATGCGGTCGCCGCGCGGTCCTCGCTCGCGCCGGTGATCGCGATCTTGAACTTGCGCGGCAGGAACGCGAACTCGGGATGCAGGGTCGTCCATTGCCGCATGATCTCCGCGAACGGCCGCGGATCGGCGACTTCGTCGGGCGCGACGCCCGCGCGTTCATCACAGGAAATGTTGCGGATGCATGCGGATGCAATTACTGTTCGTCTGGATGCCGTGCATGTCGACGGTGGCGAGCAGGTCCATGACGTCGGCGGACTTGTCGAGCGGAATCCAGTTGAACTGGACATTGGTGCGCGTCGTGAAGTGCGCGCAATGCGTCGGCAGGCGTTCGGTGCCGAGCTTGCCTTGCGCGAGGCTTGCCGCGCGATAGACCTCGGGGTCAGGATCGTCGTATTCGCGGGCGATGCGCGCAAGGACCCGCAACTGCGCGCTCGACAGCTCGCCGTAGGGCACGGCCACGCGCAGCATCGGCGCATGGCGCTGCACGTACCAGCCGTTCTGCAGGCGCAGCGGCCGGAACTCGTCCTCGCTCAGGCGGCCGTCCCGCCAGCGTTCGAGCTGGTCGCGGAATTGCGCGACCCGGCTCTTGACGAAGGATTTGTCGAACTCGGTATATCGGTACATGGATGCGGCGGCCTGTCGAAGAGAGGTCAACGATAGAAGCCGCGGCCGCATCCCGACAAGCAGCAGATGCGATGAATTCGACGGTAGCAGTCGTGTTCTCCTGCCGGTCGTCGCGGTGATGCTGGCGGGCGCGTTCGGCCTGATGCTGCTGACCGTCGCGAAGCTCGCCGGGGTATCGTGCATCGATTTCGCGGTGCCGGTCCGGTCCCGCTCTTACAATGGCAAGGCGATTGATTGCCAGGAGCGGGGACCGGACGATGAAAGTATGCATATATGGCGCGGGCACCATCGGCGGCTGGGTCGGCGTGAAGCTCGCGCGGGCGGGCTGCGACGTGAGTGTGGTCGCGCGTGGCGCCACGCTTGACGTGGTGAGGGAGCAGGGGCTGCGGCTCATCGAGAAGGATGCGACTCACGCGGTGAAGGTCGCGGCGAGCGCCGCGCCGGCGGATCTCGGCGTGCAGGATCTCGTCGTCGTGGCGGTCAAGGCGCCCGCGATGGAATCGGTCGCCGCGCATATCGCGCCGCTGCTTTCCGCCGATACGACGGTGCTGACCGCGATGAACGGCGTGCCGTGGTGGTTCTGCGACTGTCTCGGCGAACCGTTCGCCGGCAAGCGCCTCTCGTCGGTCGATCCGCACGGCAACATCGCCGCGGCGATACCGGGTGCGCGGACGGTCGGCTGCGTCGTGCATGCGAGCCGCTTCGTGGAAGCGCCGGGCGTCATTCGCCATCATCAGGGCAATGGCCTGATTCTCGGTGCGGGCGACGGGCGCGCCCGTCGCCCGCACCGAATCGCTCGTGTCGCTGTTGTCGAAAACGGGCTTCGATGCCACGCTGTCCCGGCAGATTCAACGCGACGTCTGGTTCAAGCTGTGGGGCAACATGACGATGAACCCCATCAGCGCGATCACCGGCGCGACCACCGACCGCATCCTGAGCGACGATCTCGTGCGCGACTTCGTGACCAAGGTGATGCTGGAAGCGAAGGAAATCGGCGCGCGCTTCGGCATTCGTATCGAGCAGGAACCGGAAGACCGTCACGCCGTGACGCTCAAGCTCGGCGCGATGAGGACGTCGATGCTGCAGGATGTGCAGGCGGGCAAGGCGGTCGCGGTCGAGCTCGACGCGCCCGTCGCTTCGGTGCGCGAGCTCGGCACGATGACCGGCGTGCCGACGCCGTTCACTGATGCGCTTCTCGGGCTCGCGCGCCTGCACGCGCGCACGCTGGACTGTATCCGGCGGCGTGAGCGTGAGCGCCGTCAGGCCACGAAGATACGCAGCGGGTCCGCGGCCGCGAACGCTTCGGCCCGCTCCGCGCTCGGCGGATAGATCCATTCGGTGTTGATGCGCGTCTTCAGCTCCTTCGCCCGCGCGCCCGACATCTTCACCTCGCGCTCCCAGCCTTCCGTATAGACGGCGCCCCACGCACCCAGATCGAGACACGTCACGTACTTCGGCTGGCTGTACGGAATCGGCTCCGTGCCCAGCAGGTCCGCCGCGACGTTGTGGCCCGCCGAGCGGCCGAGGTTCATCGCGTGCTGGCAGGACATCATCGCGTGATTGCCTTCGTCGTCGGTGGCGGCGTAGGCGACATCGCCCGTCGCGTAGACCGTATCGACGCCCAGCACGCGCAGGTTGCGGTCCACGTGCAGGCGGCCCAGCGCGTCGCGCTCCGCGGGAATCTGCGCGGTCAGCGCGCACGCCGGCGCCGGCTTCGATGCGCTCGCCATCGGACGTCGTGAGACCGCCGGCATCGACGGACGTCACCGCTGCGCCGAGCCGCCATTACACGCCGAGCGATTCGAGCGCCTCGATGATGACCGGACGCGGACCGGCGCCGAGATCCGGCCCGATCTCCTCGTTGCGTTCGACGATGATCACCTTTACATCCGCATTCTCGCCCAGCGCCGCGCGCAGACGGGCCGGCATTTCCGCTGCCGTTTCGATGCCCGTGAAGCCGCCGCCCGTGACGACCACCGTATTGCGCGCGGATGAATCCGGCTGCGCGGCGAGATTCCCGAGGTGCGCCTCGAGCGCCGCGGCTTCGTCCACCTGATCCACGCTAAACGCGTGTTGCGCGAGCCCGGGAATCGGCGGGCGGAACAGGCGGCTGCCCGCCGCCAGAACGAGACGGTCGTAGTTCAGGCTCGAGTGCGAGCCGTCGGCGCCGCGCACTTCGACCTGATTGCGCTCGACGTGGATGCGCTCCACCGTTCCTTGAATGAAACCGACGCCGGTGGACGTGAAGATGTCCAGCAGCAGCAGCAGCAGCAGCAGCGCCTTCATGCCTGCGGCGTTTTCCTCGTAAAGACGCGGACGCACATGCAGATCTCGGGCGCGATCAGCACGACCTCGATATCGGTTCTGCCGTGCCGATCGATGAGCCACGCCGCGGAAAGGGCGCTCCACATGCCGGCGAAACCGGCTCCGACTACCAGAATGCGCTTGGACATCTCGATGCTCCATGGTTCGATGTTGAATTGATGCGGCGGGAATCGAAGTTCGCACCAGCATCGATTCTTAACTACAATTCTATGAGTCGTAGTTAATTGGCGTAAGAAGTTTGCATGACGTGGCAGATATTGTCTTGAAACAGCGAAATTACGGGTTATTGGTGAGATTCAGACGCGAGTATCAGGAAATCGAGTGATCATTCGATGTATTGCATCGCAACTACGATCGGAATATTGTCAGTTAAAAACCGGGCAGGCATGGACTTCAAGGTTGGTGTGCTCGGCTCGTTAAGCTACGAAGCGCGCGCAACTAAACGTCGGAGGATGCGAATGGAGCAACAGAATCAACCGGAAGGCGGCGAACTCGCGCAGATGCGCGACATGCTGCGCGAGTTCGTCCACGAGCGGGACTAGGGCCGGTTCCACTCGCCGAAGAACCTGGCGACGGCGCTCGCCGTCGAGGCGAGCGAGCTGCTCGAGCCGTTCACGTGGCTTGCCACGGGAGAGAAGACCGAGCTCGACGATGCCGACTGGGTCTGCAACGCGATTGTGGCCTGGCTCGGTCAACAGGACGCGAGCGCCGGCGCTCACGTGACAAGTGAATGACAAACGCGTGAAATTCCATTTCGACCGCAAAACATGAAACCGCCCATCGTCAATCTCGATACGCTCGATCCCCAGCCGCTGCCGCCCCAGTTCGCGCCGACGGGCGCCGCCGCCGAACGCTATGCGCCGCGCATCGCGCGTATCGGCGGCTTGCTCAGCGCGAAAAAACTCGGCTACAGCCTCATCGTGCTCGAACCGGGCAAGCGCGCGTTTCCGTTTCATCATCATCGCGTGAACGAAGAGATGTTCTTCGTCATCGAAGGCGAGGGCGAGGTGCGTCTCGGCAACGAGAAGCATGCGATCCGCGCGCGCGACGTGATCGCCTGTCCTCCGGGCGATGACGAAACGGCACATCAGATCGTCAATACGGGCACGCAGGCATTGCGCTACCTTGCGATCAGCACAGTGCTTTCGCCCGAAGTGGTGGAGTATCCCGACACCGGCCGGCAGGCTGTGCTCGTTCGTCGATGAACCGGGCGTGAAGGGTCTGCGCGCCGTGTTTCGCGCGGGCGATTCGCTCGGATATTGGGACGGGGAATGAAACCGGCGCAACGTTCCCCGATGCGCCAGTTTCTCCGATATCTCGCGCTCTATTGCGCTCAACAGCCGCGATTTTTCGTCACGTATTCCAGGCGCGTTCCATTCCCGCCATGCCTAGGGTAATTGCGTGCTGCAACGCAGCATCGCATTGCGTATGCTGTTCTGAACAGGCGGCAAAAGCCGCTTTTCCGCATCATCATCATCATCATCATCATCATCATCAACTCGACATAGATAATCAAACGCCGGTAATCAAGGGCGTTCGTCGGAGGAGGCAAGCAAGCCTTACGGACGTCAGCTTGAAGGAGCCGCATAATGGAACTGACCACATCGTCGAAACCGACGCTGCACGTCTTCTATCAGGAAGGCGGGTGGCATTGGGGCATCACCGTCGAACGGACGGCGGGAGGCAGAATGAAGGTCGTCGCTTATAGCGACGAGGGCTTCAACTCCGAGGAAGAAGCGCGCGAGGACGGCGAATTCGTCCTGCGCTCGGAAGACTGGCGCTCGCGCCAGAGCTTCGGCCGCAGCGAGCGGCGTCAAGGCTATTCCTGAACGGGCCGACGCACGTCCGGCCTGCTTCCCTCGCTTCATCCCCCTCGATTCATCTCTTTCTTCCGCATCTTTTCCCCGCACCAGAAACGCGCGACACTGAACGCACCTTCGATTCGCGAGGCGCCCCGCATGTCACCCGTTTCCGATCCGTCCCGCGCGACACCCGACGATTTCCGCTTCGACATCCGCCGCATGACGCTG
The DNA here is from genome assembly GCA_001189345.1 of Candidatus Paraburkholderia kirkii. GTDB lineage: Bacteria > Pseudomonadota > Gammaproteobacteria > Burkholderiales > Burkholderiaceae > Caballeronia > Caballeronia kirkii_B. The sequence continues at coordinate 41,708 of LFKV01000014.1, read as the reverse complement.
CCCGATGTCGAAACGGCGCTCGAATGGGCCGCGTCGGAAGGATGGAATCCGGGTCTCGACGATGCCGCGTCGTTATTCGCCACCGATCCGCGGGGCTTCTTCATGGGCACGTGGGATGGCGAGCCGATCGGCTGCATCTCGGCCGTCGCATACGGCGATGCGTTCGGCTTCATCGGTCTTTATATCGTGCGCCCCGAATGGCGCTGCAAGGGCTTAGGCATACGCTTGTGGAACGAGGGCATGGCTTATCTCGGCGCGCGCAACATCGGGCTCGACGGCGTGCTCGCGCAGCAGCCCAACTACCGCAAGTCCGGTTTCGCGCTCGCTGACCGCAACGTGCGTTACGAGGGCGTCGCATCCGTGGATGACGAGCTCGCCGATGGCATCGCGATCGCCGATGCGCCGAACGTTACCTTCGAACGTCTGCTCGATTACGACGCGCGCATGTTCGCCTGCCCACGCGCCGTATTTCTGCGCGCGTGGCTGTCGCGGCCGCGTGCGCACGCGCGCGCATGCGCGGCGCTCGATGACGGTGCCGTGCGCGGCCTCGCCGCGATCAGATTGCGCCGGAATGGCCACAAGATCGGGCCGCTTTTCGCCGACGATCTTCCGATAGCGCGCGCACTCTATCGCACACTCGTGTCCGGCGTGCCGGGCGAGCGCGTGTTTCTCGATGTCCCCGAAAGCAATTCCGCGGCCGTGGCGCTCGCCATGGAGCACGACATGAGGAGCGAGTTCGAGACGGCGCGCATGTACACGCGAGCGGAACCCGACGTGCCGCTCGCGCGGGTGTTCGGCGTGACGACTTTCGAGCTGGGTTGAAGCGCACTCAGGCGGGCGGGGTGCCGTCGTGGAAGAGTGTCTTCAGTTGTGCGCGCAGCTCGGGCGTGTCCGTGTGCTGATGAACGCTGACCGCATGCTGCACGGCCGCTTCCATCAGTTCGTCCTCGGTGTCGGCACTCAGGGCGACGGTGCATTTGACGTCGCTCGGGCATTCGCGGCAGTCGATGTATGTGCATGTCATGGCGTCCTCCTCGCATGAGGCGCTGATTCCAGTATATAGGCGGCGCAAGGTCCCGCGGGGCGCAGTTTGCGCGCTTGCGCACACTCCGGTAACGTGTGACGTCTGTATCACTCGCAGGGTTCGCTCATGAGCCACGACCCCGATCATCACGATCACGATCACGCCGGCAGCGCATTGCCGGAGATGGACCTGCGCGTGAAGGCGCTCGAATCGCTGCTGGTCGAGAAAGGCTATGTCGATCCGCACGCGCTCGACGTGCTCATCGAAACCTACGAGCACAAGGTCGGGCCGCGCAATGGCGCACGCGTCGTCGCGAAGGCATGGAGCGATCCGGACTACCGCGCGTGGCTTCTCGACGACGCCACCGCGGCCATCGCATCGCTCGGCTATGGCGGACGACAGGGCGAGCACATGGTCGCGCTCGAAAACACGGAGGACGTACATAACATGGTGGTCTGCACGCTGTGCTCGTGCTATCCGTGGTCGGTGCTCGGCCTGCCGCCCGTCTGGTACAAATCGGCGCCGTATCGCTCGCGCGCGGTGATCGATCCGCGCGGCGTGCTGCGGGACTTCGGCGTGCAGTTGCCGGACCGCGTCGAACTGCGAGTATGGGATTCGACGGCCGAGGTCCGCTATCTCGTCCTGCCGATGCGCCCCGCGGGCACGGAGCAACTGGACGAAGACGCGCTCGCGAACCTCGTCACGCGCGATTCGATGATCGGCACCGGTCTCACGCAGAGTCCGTCGCGGTCAGTGGGAGCATCGGCATGAACGCGGCGCACGACATGGGCGGCATGCAGGCTTTCGGTCCGGTCCGCCCCGATCCGTGCGATGCGCCCGGCGCTTCGCCCTTTCATGCGGAGTGGGAGCGGCGCGTGTTCGCCGTCACGCTCGCGATGGGTGCGACGGGCCAGTGGAATCTCGACACCTCGCGCGCGGCGCGCGAAAGCCTGCCGCCCGCGCACTATCTCGGCAGCAGCTACTACGAAATCTGGTTCGAGGGCTTGAAAAAGCTGCTGATCGCGAAGGGGCTCGCGAGCGCCGAGGAAATCGGCGCCGGCCGCTCGCAAACGGCCGCCGTGCCGAACGTGCGCGTGCTGAAGGCCGCCGACGTGAGCGCGGTGCTCTTGCACGGCGCGCCGGTTGATCGTCCGGCTACGGCCCCGGCGCGTTTCGCCGTCGGCGACGACGTTCGCACGAAGCCGATGAATCCGCCGACGCATACGCGTCTGCCGCGCTATTGCCGAGGCAGGCTCGGGCGCATCGTCGCCGTGCGCGGCACGCATGTCTTTCCCGACGAGAATGCGCTCGGTCGCGGTGAGCATCCGCACTGGCTCTATATACGGTGCGCTTCGATGCGGCCGAGCTCTGGGGCCCGGATACGACGGCGTCCTCGGTTTGTGTGGATTGCTGGGAGCCTTATCTCGATGCGGCGCCGGCCTGACGACATGAGCACCAACGAACCGAAGCATCGGCAACTGCGCGCCGCGCTGCCCGAACTGCCGTTCGACGACGACGGCCCGGTGTTCCGCGCGCCGTGGGAAGCGCAGGCGTTCGCCATGACGCTCGCCCTGTACGAGCGCGGCGTATTCACGTGGCAGGAATGGGTGCACGCGCTGAGCGCGGCGATCGAGGACGCGCGGGCCGCGGGCGACCCCGACCACGGCGATACATATTACGCGCATTGGCTGAGTGCGCTGGAGTGCCTGAGCGCGGCGAAGGGCTGCGTGAGCACGGCGATGCTCGAGCAGCGCCGCGCCGAGTGGGACGAGGCCGCGCGCCGCACGCCGCATGGCCAGCCGATCGTGCTGAAGAACGCGTCGCCCCGCGCGCTGTCTGCCGCGACGCTCGATGCGTATCGCACAGCGATCTACCGGATCGATGCGCATCCGGACATCGACATGAAGATCGGCGTCGAGAATGGCGCGGTGGCGTTGCTGCTCGAGCGGCACGGCGCGGGGAGCGCGGTGTTCGTGACGGCGTTCAATCCCTTCGGGCGCGTGCTTTCGGACGAGGACAACGCGAACCGGCAACGCGCGCTCACGGAGCGCGTCGCGCGCATGGGCTTGCGCGCGCTGCCCGGCGCGGGCATCGATCCGATAACCTCTGGTCCGCCGAAGCGAGCCTGCTCGTGCTCGGCGCGACGCGCGACATCGCCGATGCCCTGTTGACGGAGTTCGAGCAGAACGCCGTCGTGTATGTCGACCGAGGGGGCGCGCCGCAACTCGTTTTGCATCCGGACTATCGTTGAATCAATCCACGAGGAGAATTTCATGCCGCTCGTTCGAATCGATTTGCTCAAGGGCAAGGACAGCGCCTATCGCACGACCATCGGCGACGTGGTGTACGGCGCGATGCGTTCCACGCTCGACGTGCCCGAGAACGATCGCTTTCAGATCGTCGCGGAACACGGAGCATCGGATTTCATCGTCGACCGGACGTATCTCGGCATCAGCCGCACCGACGATTGCATCGTGATCCAGGTCACGCTCAACGAAGGGCGCGACGTCGCGAAGAAAAACGCGTTCCACAAAGCCGTCGCCGACGGGTTGCACGAGCGATTGAAGCTGCGGCGCGAGGACGTGTTCATCAGCCTCGTCGAGGTGAAGAAGGGGAACTGGTCCTTCGGCAACGGCGAGGCGCAGTACGCACCGAAATGACCGGATCGCGCGATCGAGCGAACGAAGCAACGCTTCCCTTCGACCTTCAGCCCATGCCTCTTCCCGCCGACGCTCCGGGCGACGTGCGCGCCTGGCGCGTCCGGATCGACCTCGCGGCCTCGCTTGCCGATGCCGCCAGCGCCGTGCTGCACGCGAGCGAACGCGCGCGGATGGCGCGCTTCCTGCGGCACGAGGATGCGGCGCGCTTCGTCGTCGTGCGCGCCGCGCTGCGGCATGTGCTCGCCGCCGAAACGGGCGTCGATCCGGCAACCCTCGTTCTGGATGCCGGCGCGAACGGCAGGCCCGCGCTCGCGCATCCGGACGCACCGGACTTCAACGTGTCGCATTCCGGAGCGTATGGCCTGATTGCGGTGTCGCATGCAAGACGCGTCGGCATCGATATCGAAGCGGCGCGCGAGCTTCGGCTGGCGCGAGCTGGAAGCGCCGGTGCTGGCGGAGCGGGATCGACGTGAAATTGAAGCCATGCCCGAAGCCGCGCGCGGCGGCGCATTCTTCGATTGCTGGACGGCGAAGGAAGCCGTGCTGAAGGCGCACGGCGCCGGCATCGGCGGTGGAACGGTTGCGATGAACGGTTTTTCCGTGCTGCCGCGCGACGGCGTTCGCTATGCGGTCGGCCGCGCGATGCGGGCGCGTTCGCCGCGGTCTCGCTCGGCGCGCCCGCCGGGTACGCGGCCGCGCTCGCGTGGTCGGTCTGATGACGCAGCGAGGCTTACGCCGCCTTAGCGCGCAGCAGATCCCGATGCGTGAGATAGAGCCTCAAATCGAACTCGATCTGATGGTAACCCGGCTGCATCAGCTCGCACAGGCGGTAGAACGCCTTGTTGTGATCGCTCTCCTTCAGATGCGCGAGCTCGTGCACGACGATCATCCGCAGAAACTCGGGCGCCGTGTCCCTGAAGAGCGAGGCGATGCGAATTTCCTTCTTCGCCTTGAGCCGCGCGCCCTGCACGCGGGAAATCGCGGTGTGCAGGCCGAGCGCGTGACGCAGCACGTCCAGCTTGCCGTCGTAGAAGACCTTGTCGATCGCGGGCGCGACGCGAATGAACTCCTGCTTCAGGTCTGAGCAATACTGGTAAAGCGCGCGATCGGACTGCACCGCGTGCTTGTTCGGATAGCGTGCGTTGAGATAAGCGCCCAGTTGTTGTTGGGCGATCAGTCGGCGCACCTTGTTCTGAAGCGCGTTCGGATAAGCGCTCAGGTATTTCAGGTGTTGCATGACGGCCGGGTTCGGATGGATACGGTCTATACGTTCGATGCTCGAATGCGCACGCAGGCGGGGGACGCGCTTTCGACGTCCGCCGCGTGAATGACGCAGCAATCCAACAATCATTTTAGTCAACGCTGCGCCGCGTTGCCGTCGGCGCGATCACGAGCCTGTTTCTGCCTGCGCATTTGCGTAAGTTTATGTTTCAGCCCGGCCCCATTTGCCGGCGCCGTGCGAACATGCGCGCTTTCCCGGCAAGGGCGATAACGCGGGTCACTTCATGGCATCGAACAAGGCGTATCACGCGACCGGATGGGCGGCGGGCATCATCGCGGCGGCGATCGTGACGGCCGCGGGCAAATCGGCCGGCGCGGGCGTACCCATGCTGTCGGGCGTGCTCGCGCTGCTCGCGGGCGTGGCGGGCGCCACCGCGCCGGACTGGCTGGAGGTCGCATGGTGGACGCGCGCCCGCAAGCTGTGGATCACGCATCGCACGCTCACGCACTGGGGCGTCGGCTGGGTCGCGCTGCTCGCGCTCTCGTATCATCTGCTCGGACGGTACCCGGCGGCGCCCGGCGCATTCGGCTTCGCGTGCGGCGGCCTCATGCATCTGCTCGCGGACTGGCCGAACCCGCTCGGTGTGCCGTGGATCGGCGCGCGCCACTCGCTCAATCTGTGGACCAGCGGGCATTGCGATCTGATCGTCGTGGGCGCGGCGTGGGCTGCCGCGCTTTTCGTCGTCGACGATGTCTAGTTTCATCATGCCTACGGCCGCATGCTGCTGAATGTGCTGCGGATATGAGCACGACCTCGCGAGGAGTTGCATTCCCATGCAATCGAATCGCGCGCGCGGGCGCTTCATTCTCCTTTTCGTCGTCTTGATCGCGATGCTCGCGCTCGATGGCTGCGCAGGCTTCTTCAATCGCGAGGCGATGCGCGTGACGGTCGCGGGCATCGAGCCGCTCGAGGGGCAGGGACTCGAGATGCGCTTCGCCGTGAAGCTGCGCGTGCAGAACCCGAACGACGCGCCGATCGACTTCGACGGCGTCGCGCTGGATCTCGACCTCAACGGCCGCCCGTTCGCGAGCGGCGTGAGCGATCAGCGCGGCACCGTGCCGCGCTTCGGCGAGACGGTGGTGTCCGTGCCGGTGACCGTATCGGCGTTCTCGGTCGCGCGCCAGGCCTTCGGCTTCGCGACGGGCGACACCGTCAGCCGGGTTTCGTACGCGGTGCGCGGCAGGCTTGCGGGCGGCCCGTTCGGCGGCGCGCGTTTCGCCGACACGGGCTATGTCGATCTGCCCGCAGGCAGCGCGCCGGGCTACTGAAGCGAAGCGGCTTCCTTTGGATCGTAGGGCACGACGCGCTCCGCCTCGTTGGCGTCGTTGCGCGCGACCACCGCGCGGGCCGGCTCCGTCGTGCTCAGATTGAACGGCTGATGCGGCACGCCGGGCGGAATGAACAGAAAGTCGCCGGGCTCGCTCACGACCGATTCCCGGAGCCCCGGCCCATAACGCGTCTCGACGCGTCCTTCGAGCACATAGATGCCCGTCTCGTAGCCGCAATGCACGTGCGGCTCGCCATGCGCGCCCGGCGGCACGACGACGAGATGCATCGACAGTCCGCGCGCGTTCGCCGTCGCCGCGGACAGGCCGATGAAATACGGCAGGCGCTGAAGCGTGGCGGTCTCCCGCTGCGGTCGCACCGCGACGACCGTTTGCGGCGGTGCTTCTTCCTTCGAGTCCTGCATGGCGGTTCCTCCCGTCGGCGCGATGCGCTCTCGTCGACAATAGCCGAAAGCCGGTGTCGCGCAAAGGTCACGCGGCGCGGCTAACGTACGAGGCACGTGCGGCGCACTTTCATTGTGCATCCGCACATGCCCGAGGCGCGGCTAAAGCCGCGGCCCGGCGCATAATCTCCATGAACGCGAAGAACGGACCGTAACGGCATCGCAACCAAAAGCCTCGGGAGGACACCATGCTGGTCAGGAACGAAGCGCGGGTCGAACACATCATCAAGGATCTTCTCGAATTCGCGCGAGGACGATTTCCGGAGCAGACCTTCCAGGTCATCGAGCCGCTTCTCCGCTACTTACTACGAGCAGGTCGACGTCGAGGACATCGCGAGCCGGCGATATCGCCGATCTCTACGGCGCGGCGATGGCGCACTGGCAGACGGCGCAGAAGTGCGTGCGCCCGAAGCAGTACGCACCTGCGTACCGCGGTGATGCAGAACCCACAGTACGCGTGAGTGCTCGAGCTCGCTCCACAGCACATCATCTTTGCGTCCTCCGTGGTGGACCCGATGCGGGAACAGAAGGCCCTGCTCACGGAAGGCCTTGACAGTTGCTGTGGCCGAACCGGTGCGCCGAAACGTGCGGAAGAGATGGCTGGTCGGCGGCCTGCGGCATCACGTGCAGGACTTTCAGCTGCAAGGGGCGAGCGCGGCGCTCGCGATTCTCTGCGCGCTCTCCGTCCTCACGATGGTCCTGCCGAATTTCACGAGCACGGTCGTGGGGCCGGCGCTCTCCACGTTGCAGCTGATTTTCGTCGGCGTGGTCTCGCTCGTGCTGTACGTGACGTTCGTGTTCGTGCAGACGATCTGCCACCGCGACTACTTCCTGCCGTTCACGCCGCCGGTCGCCGCAGGCGCGCAGGAGGAAGAGGACGCGCCGCACACGCCGCCGCCGAGCAACGGCGAGGCGTGGATCGCGCTCGGCTTCCTGCTGCTGTCGCTGATATCGGTGGTCGGGCTCGCCAAGCTGCTGTCGCCGACGGTCGAGGCGGGCGTGGCGGCCGCGGGCGCGCCCGAAGCCGTGGTCGGCGTGGTGATCGCCGCGCTCGTGCTCCTGCCCGAAGGGCTCGCGGCGCTGCGCGCGGCGCGCCTGAACCGTTTGCAGACGAGCCTGAATCTCGCGCTCGGCTCGGCGCTCGCGAGCATCGGGCTGACGATTCCGGCGGTGGCGGTCGTGTCGATCGTCATCGGGCAGCCGATCGCGCTCGGCCTCGCGCCCAAGGAAATCGTGATGCTCGCGCTCACGCTGCTGGTGTCGGTCATCACGCTCGGTACGGGCCGCTCGACGGTGCTGCAAGGCGTCGTGCATCTGGTGATCTTCGCGGCTTTCCTGTTCCTTTCGGTCGTGCCTTGACGGGGCATCGCGCGGTCGATCGTGCGGTTTTGTTACCATTTACGGTTTTTCGCGCACTGGCGCGCGACGTCTCGCTGTCTTACCGAAAGTCCCGAAGGAAGAGCATGTCATTCAAGAAGTCCGCATCGTTTGCCCTGAGTGCGATCGTCGCCGCACTCGCCGTCGTTTCGTTCTCCGCGCACGCCAAGGAGATCACGCAGACCCGCTTTGCCGTCGATCCCTCCTATCCGCCGTTCGAATCCAAGCAGGCCGACGGTAAGCTCGCCGGCTTCGACATCGACCTCGGCAACGCACTGTGCGCGCAGATGAAGGTCAAGTGCGTCTGGGTCGAGAACAATTTCGACGGCATGATTCCCGGCCTGAAGGCCCGCAAGTTCGACGCCGTGCTCTCCGACATGGGCATCACGGAAGAGCGCCTGAAGCAGATCGATTTCACCGATCCGCTCTACGGACACGCACGCGCAACTCGTCGCGCGCGCCGGCTCGGGCATCCTGCCGACGCCGCAGGCGTTGAAGGGCAAGCGCGTCGGCGTGGAGCAGGGCACGGTGCAGGAGCGCTATGCGAAGGTGAAGTAGGAGCCGCAAGGCGTGACGGTCGTGCCGTACGGCGACGAGGAGCAGGTCGAGGCGGACCTCGTCGCGGGCCGCATCGACGCGATGTTCACCGACGCCGCGCAAACCGCCATCGGCTTTCTGAAGAAGCCGCAGGGCAAGCCGTTCGCGCTCGTCGGGCCGATCGTCGAGGACCGCGCAATCATCGGTCCGGGCACGGCCATCGGCCTGCGCAAGGGCGACGCTGATCTCAAGAACGGCCTGAACCAGGCGTTTGCCGAGATCAAGAAGAACGGCACGTTCAAGCGCATCATGGCGAAGTACTTCGAGACCGACATCTCGATCCAGTGATCGCCGTTCTTAGGCGCGCTTTCGCGCGCTGACGCATTCGACCGGAAAGGCATCGCTCGCGGTGCCTTTCTTTTTTTCGACGACAGATTTTGAGGATTCAAGCCGATGCAGGCATTCAGCCACCTGTTCGTCGGCGCGTCGCTCGGCACCGGGCGCGCGCTCACGAGCTACCGCTTCGGCCCGGGCGACGGCGACGCGTCGCCCAAGGTGTACACCCAGGCGTCGCTGCACGCTGACGAACTGCCGGGGATGGTCGTCGCGTGGTATCTGAAGCGGCGGGGCGGCTCGCGGCGCGCGTCGTGCTCGTGCCGCTCGCCAATCCGGCGGGGCTCAATCAGCACTGGTTCGGCGCGCAGATGGGTCGCTTCGAGATGCACTCCGGGCAAGACTTCAACCGCCGCTTTCCCGAGCTCGGTCCCGAACAGGCGATGTGGCTCAAGCCGCATCTCCCCGACGACGCGACGCGCAATGCCCGGCTGATCCGCGCGGCGCTGCGTGAAGCGCTGGCGGCGCGCCAGCCGGCGACGGAGCTGGAATCGCAGCGCATCGAGCTGATGAAGCTCGCGTGCGACGCCGATCTCGTCATCGACCTCCATTGCGACTGGGAAGCCGCTGCGCATCTCTACACGACGCCCGAGGCGTGGCCCGCGATCGAGCCGCTCGCGCGCTATCTCGGCAGCGAGGCGCAGTTGCTCGCGGACGTGTCGGGCGGCGAGCCATTCGACGAGGCATGCGCGTCGGCGTGGCGCTATCTGCGCGGCGCGTTCGAGGATCGCCATCCGATTCCGCCGGGGGTCACGCCGGTCACGCTGAAGCTGCGCGGCGTGCGCGACGTGTCGCATGAGACCGCGTCGCGCGACGCGCAGGCGATCGTCGATTATCTGACGCACGCCGGCATGATCGCGGGCGACGCGCCGGAGCCGCCGCCGCTGCGCCATCCCGCGACGCCGCTCGCCGGATGCGAGTATGTCCACGCGCCGCTGTCGCGCGTGGTCCTGCATTGGCGCGGAATCGGCGAGACGGTGTGCGCGGGCAAGACGATCGCCGACGTGCTCGATCCGCTCGAGGACCGGCTGGCGCCCGCTCGTCGCGCAAACCGGCGGCGTGCTGTACGCGCGGCACTGGACCCGCTTCGCGACCGCGGGAATGCTGGTCGCGCGCATCGCGGGCGAGGGCGCGGAGTGCACGGGCGACTTGCTCGTGCCCTAGAAGCGCCGCGCCGGGTACGATAGATTCGAATCGACCCAATCATTTCGCGCGACGGCATCGCCCCTTGCTGCCGCTCACCGGACAGAGAACAAGAAATATGCTGAAGAACATCGATCCCCCGCTCAACGCCGACATCCTGCACGCTCTGTGCGCGATGGGCCACGGTGTGCGCGATGGGCCACGGCGACGAAGTCGTGATCTGCGACGCCAATTTTCCCGGCGACTCGGTCGCGCGCCAGACCGTTCTCGGCCGCCTGCTGCGCCTCGACGGGGTGAGTGCGCCGCGCGCCGTGCAGGCGGTGCTGCCGCTCGATACTTTCGTCGATCATCCGGCCAAGCGGATGGAGGTCGTCGGCGATGCGAGTGCGTTGCCCGCCGTTCAGCGCGAGGCCCAGCGCGAAGTCGATGCCGCCGAGGGACGCCCGGTGCCGTTCGCCTCGATCGAGCGCTTCGCGTTCTACGAACGGGCGAAAAAGGCCTACTGCGCCATCGCGACGGGCGAGACGCGCGGCTACGGCTATTTCATTTTCAAGAAGGGCGTGCAGCTGGTGCCCGACGCACCGCGGCAAAATTGACCGGCAGACCTAGGGAATACCCTGTTGCTTCTTTAAGAAATTGTTGCAATGCAGCGCGAATGGCGTATAGGCAAGGTTATCACCTAATTACTTACCCTTAGATCCGTTCATGAAAACCACCGCTCAACAGTCCTTGCTCGTTTCGTTCGGTTCCTGGCTGCGCGCGGCAAAGGCGACGGTGCGTCGCGAGTGGAATCACGCACTGGCCCTGTACCTGCAAAACTGCGAAATCCTGGTCGAAGCCTATCGCCGCAAGTAAGCGACGAGCGTAGCAACCCAGTCTGGAGCATCACGACAATGCCCCGCAAGCCAATGGCTTGCGGGGCATTGTCTTTTCGAGTCAACCCGGCGGTGCGTGCGTCAGCCACGCGGCGATGTCGCGCACGACCGGGGCCCAATCTCCCTCTGTTTCCTGTTGCAGCACGGTGACACCTTCGATCCAGGACATCGACCTTCCTTCGCTGCCCCAGCGCCAGTCGCCCGACGTATTCGCCGCGACGCAGAGGGGCGTGCCCATGAACGCCGCGAGGTTGGCTACGCCCGAGTCCACCGAGACGACGGCGTCGAGCTGACCGATGCACGCGGCGGTGTCGTCGAAGTGAAATACCCTGGACGAATAGCGGACGACATCGCCAGCCGGCACGCCGACGGTCGCTTCGAGCAGCGGATGGTGCAGATTCACGAATTGCACCTGATTGGCCACGGCTGGATCGAGGACGAGCTGATCGATTAATTCCAGCGGGATGCTGCGACGCGCGGCCCAGCAACGCATGACGCTGCCGAATTCCGGGTAATGACGCTGATCGCAGTCCCAGAACAGGCCGACCAGTTTCTTGCCCGGATGCTGCGCCCGGAGCTGCCGTGACCATTCGATCGCGGTCTTCTGCTTGCCGGCGGGCGGACGCAGATACGGACGGAGCCGATAGGTCGGCGCGCCCTCCCGGTTGGCCAGGACGGGCGCGAAGAGCAGCGTTGCCTGAAAGTCGGGCGCGAATGCGGCGACTTCGGCGCAAATGTCCTCGGGAAGCGGTTCGCCCATTTCAAGCGGACACGTTTCGTCCAGGCCACCGAGACATCCGGCAGCGATGCCTCCATGAGCGTGTGGATCTGCTGATCGCAGGCAAGCATGAGCGTGGCGCCGGCCGCCTGAAAATCCGCCAGCGACGCGGCTAGCAGGAACTGATCGCCGAAACCCAACTGATGCGTGATCAGCACACGCTTGCCGGGCAGATCTGGCTCGCCGGACCACACGGGAATGCCGCTGGCCCGATAGCTCCCGCCCGCGCCGGAATCCTCGTTGCGCATCGTCCAGAATCCGAACCCTCGGCCGTCGCCGCGCTTGAGCAGCGCTTCGCCCAGCAGATGAGACGCCTTTACGAGCAGAGCGGGATTCGATGCCGAAGCAATATGCCTTGCCTCGTCGAGCAGCGCAGCGGCCCGTTCCAGATCGCCTGCCATCATCAGGCTGTAGCCGAGCTTGATCTGGAACATGGCGGGCAGCCATGGCAGCGAGCGCTCCTGCATCAGGAGCATGGCCGCTTCGGCGTGGCGACCGGTCAGGTTCAGCGCGTCCGTTCGCAAGCCGACGAATTCCGGATCGTGCGGCTCGAGTGCGAGTCCGTGCTCGGTCCATGGCACCACGGCATCCTCGTGTTGCAGCGCGACGAGCATCCGGCAGATCTCCCGGATGAGCGGGACGTCGTGCGGCTCGCGTTCATGACGATCCTGAGCGTCGCGCAGGTGGTTCAGCAAGTCGTCATTCATCGTGTTTCCACCGTGCGGGCGCAGATTTCGGCGCATTGCCTCACGACATGTTCCGGCACACCGGTCGTGTACAGATTTTCCACGAGCTGCTGCGGGGTCCAGTGCTCGAGGTAGCGCCGGTACATCGTACTCACGCAGCCGAATTTTCTGAGCTCGTAATAGTTCCAGCTCGCGTCGATAGAGGCGGCAAATCAGGTCGTCTTCATTGACGCCGGAGTGAAGCTCGAAGCGCGGATCGGCGAGCGCTTGCATGAGCTTCATCGAGCGCAGGGAGAATCCGCCGTTGCCGACGTCAAAACCTTCCCCGTGAAACGGCCAGGGCGCGCCGATGTAGTCATACAGGAAGAACGCTTCGCGCCAGGCCGAAGCGTCCACCACGTAACCGTCCCATTGAACGATCAGCAACCACGGCGTTTGAACGTGCCGTATCAACTCTCTCATATATGAACGCCGAATAATCCGCTTTGGATGTCAGCCGAGAAATCGAAACATTTCGTGCGCGGGTTGAAGCGGGCTTGTGAGAAAAGAGGATAGCATCGGCGAATCTGCATTGATCCATGCAGATGTCGAGCGCGCGCGGCCAGCTCGGGATGAAGCGAATCTGCTGCACAAACCGTTACGTTGGGCAGATCCACGATTGGATGATGAAACATTGATGTAGCCAAGGACGATCCGACGGACCGGAGTTTAAACTGTCCGACTCTGGCGGATGGCGCTATTTTCTATCGTTTAATAAAACTAAACATTTCACTTCCTGGTACGCACGCTGCATCGGTCGTGTAGCCGGTGTCTAGGTCTTTCTCGACTTAACATGCAACCAAATGGTTGCATAATGTCGCTCATGGATGACGATTCGGTTTTCCGCGCCCTCGCGGACGCGAGCCGCAGGCAGTTGCTCGACCGGCTTCACGCAGAAAACGGCCAGACGCTCGGCGAACTGTGCGACGGCTTGCGCATGACGCGTCAGGCCGTGTCGAAGCATCTCGCCATACCGAGGCCGCCAATTTCGTATCGACCCAGCGCCACGGCCGCGAGAAACGCCATTTCCTCAATCCGATGCCGATCCACGAGATCGCGCAGCGCTGGATCAGCAAGTTCGAGCGTCCGCACCTGGACGCGCTGGCCGACCTGAAACGCACGCTTGAAGGAGACGATCATGACTAGCCCGACCGGCAACACTTTTGTCTACGTCACGTATATCCGCACGACGCCCGAGAAGCTGTGGGCCGCGCTGACGAAGCCGGAATTCGTCAGGCAGATCTGGTTCGGGATGCATCAGGAGTCGGACTGGAAGGCCGGCTCGGCGTGGAAAATGCTGTTTTCCGATGGCCGCGTCGCGGACGCGGGCGAAGTGCTGGAGGCGGAGCCGGGCAAGCGCCTCGTGCTGAAATGGCGCAACGAGTTTCGCGAGGACCTGAAGGACGAAGGCTGGTCGCGCTGCACGTACGAGATCGAAGCGCTCGACGAAGCCGTCAAGCTCACGGTCACACACGTGAGCGACGGCAAGAAGTGCATCGAGGCCGTGTCAGGCGGCTGGCCGAAGATCCTGTCGAATCTCAAGTCGCTGCTGGAGACGGGGCAGCCGGCGATGACGACGAAGCCGTAGAGAGGTCCCGCGGAACGCAAGACGGCGCGGGTCCTCGAAGGAGCGCGCCGTTTCGCTTCGAGCGATCCGGCCGAAGATCAGATCGCCCAGCCGCCGAGGTAGAACACGGCGAGCACCAGCGCGATCGCTACCGTGCCGACATTCAGCTTGCGCCATTCGCCCGCGACGAGGCGGCCGATCACGAGCGTGCAGAAGCCGAGCATGATGCCCGTCACGATGTTCGCCGAGAGCACGATGTACACCGCGCACACGAGACCGGACATCGTATCGACGGTATCCTCGAAATGCAGCTTGCTGACGTTGCCGAGCATTAGCAGGCCGACGTACATTAGCGCGGGCGCCGTCGCGTAGGAAGGCACGAGCGCGGCGAGCGGCGAGAGGAACATCACTACGAGGAACGCCGACCACGCTGGCCGCGAGGCCCGTCTTCGCGCCCGTCGTCACGCCCACCGACGATTCGATATACGCCGCGGCCAGCGCGCCGCCGAAGCAGGCCGAGAAGATCGAGCTCAGCGAGTCGGCGGTCAGCACGCGGCCGCCGTTGACGATGCGGCCGTTCCTGTCGATCTGGCCCGCCTGGCCGGGCGACGGCGCGGATCGTGCCGGTCGCGTCAAACACGGCGGTCATGACGAGCGCCAGCACGCTCGGCAGCACGGCCATCGAAAGCGCGCCCTTGATGTCCATCGTGCCGATCAGCGACGCATGGCCCGGCGCCGACAGCGCAGGCCACGCGAACACGCCGTGAAAGCGCACCGACGGATCGAAGGCGAGGCCGATCGCCGACAGGCCGATCACGATGAGCAGGATGCCGCCCGGTACGCGACGGCGCTCGAGGCCGAAGATCGCGGCGAGGCCCGCCACCAACATCAGCACCGGAAACGCCGCGATATGTCCGAGCGACACCGGCATGCCGGGCGCGGGATTCTTGATGATGAGGCCGACGTCGTTCGACGCGATCAGAAGCAGAAACAGGCCGATGCCGATGCCCGTGCCGTGCGCGACGCCCGTCGGCAGATTGCGCAGGATCCAGGAGCGCACGCCGGTGACGGAGATCGCCGTGAACACGATGCCCATCAGGAACACCGCACCGAGCGCGATGGCGGGCGTGAGCCCCTTGTCGAGCACGAGGCCGAAGGCGGTGAACGCGGTGAGCGAGATCACGCAGCCGATCGCAATCGGCAGGCGCACCCAGATGCCCATCAGAAGCGAGCCGAACGCGGTCGTGAGGCACACGGCGACGAATACGGCGCTGGTGTCGAAGCCCGCCTTGCCGAGCATGCCCGGCACGACGAAGACGGAATAGACCATCGCGAGAAACGTCGTGATGCCCGCGACGACTTCGCGCTTCTCGGTGCTGCCGGTTCTTGAAATGCCGAAGTAGCGATCGAGAAAGCCGCCGCTGGCGGTCTGAACGCTTTCTTCCCGTTCCTTGGGGGTGATGTCGGTGTCGCCAAGCTGCTGGGCGGGGATTCCAACATGAGCTGCTCCCATATCAGCACGCTGAAACGGAAATATCGTGCGCCGCGCATCAGCAGGCGAGGGCACCGCGGGTCCGTCGTCAGGGTCGTCTCGTATCTCGATGTAGTTCTGGATGAAGCCGGGTGACGGGCGCTTGCGGCTGCACTCGGTCAGGACAGAGACTAGGGGAACAGAACGCGGGGTCCAATCCCATGAAAAACATGCCGGTCATGCCGAGGGGCTTATATGCCGCGAATCCCGCATGAGACGGGGTTCTCGCAAGACCGGAAAAGGGCCGGACTAGGGCAAACGCCTAGTCCGGCACAGGCCGCCATTTTACGCGTTGCGCGTGGTGCCGCGCGTTACTGGATCACGCGCGAGACGCCACGTCCGCGCGGATCGGACATCGGCTCGGACGTGTCGCCGTTGATGCGGATCGCCTGGATGTCGCCGTTGAAGCCCTGCATCGTGAACTTGTAGCCCTTCGCCTCGAGCTGCTTGATCACCTCGGGATCGAGCTGGTGATACGGCTCCTGATAGATCGTGTCCGGCGGCAGCAGCTGGTGATGGAAGCGTGTCGCGCCCACGGCTTCGGGCAGCGGCATGTTGAAGTCGTACACGTTCGAGATGACTTGGAAGATCGACGTGAAGATGCGCGATCCGCCCGGCGTGCCGATCACCATCGCGACCTTGTCGTCCTTCGTGAGGACGGTCGGCGTCATCGAGGACAGCGGGCGCTTCTTCGGCGCGATCGAGTTCGCGTCGCTGCCCACGACGCCGAACATGTTCGGCACGCCCGGCTTCGACGCGAAGTCGTCCATCTCGTCGTTGAGCACAATGCCCGTGCCTTCCGCGATCACGCCCGAGCCGAAGTAGCCGTTGATCGTGTACGTGTTCGACACCGCGTTGTCCCACTTGTCGACGACGGAGAAGTGCGTCGTCTCCGCCTTCTCGGGCATCGACGTGCCGAGACCCGGCTGCACGCTCTTCGTGTCCGACGGCTTGTCGGGATTGACCTCCTGCGCGCGCTTCAGGATGTAGTCGTCGTTGATGAGCTGGGCGACCGGCACCTTGTAGAAGTCCGGATTGCCGAGATACTGCGCGCGGTCGGCGAACACGCGCTTCTCGATTTCGGCCACGAGATGGATGTACTGCGCGGAATCGAGCGGCACGTCCTGGAACTTGTCCTTCAGGTCCGCCTTCATCTTCAGCAACTGCACGAGGCCGACGCCGCCCGAGCTCGGCGGCGGCGCGGTGATCACGCGATAGCCGTTCCAGCTCGCGGTGATCGGTTGCCGCCAGACCGCCTTGTAGTCCTTCAGATCGCGCTTCGTGATGAGGCCGTGGCCTTCCATCGACTTGGCGATCAGGTCCGCCGTCTCGCCTTCGTAGAAGCCCTTCGCGCCCTTGTCGGAAATGAGCTGCAGCGTCTTCGCGAGATCCGGCTGCTTGAAGACCTGGCCCGCCTTCATGCCGCCGAAGTAGAGATCGAAGTTGGTCTTGCCGGCGAAATCCTTCGAGGCTCGTCGCGCCGCGCGACGAGCTGGTCGTCGACGACGAAGCCGTCCTGTGCGTACTTGATGGCGGGTGCGAGCACCTGCTTCCACTTCAGCTTGCCGAAGCGCTTCTGCGCCTCCCACATGCCGTCGACGGTGCCCGGCACGCCCACCGCGCGATGCCCGTAAAGGCTCATGCCCTTGATGACCCCGCCTTTTTCGTCGAGATACATGTTGCGCGTGGCGGCGAGCGGCGCGCGCTCGCGATAGTCGAGGAAGTAGGGACGGTGATCGACGTAGAGCGTCATGAACCCGCTCCCGCCGATGTTGCCCGCTTCCGGATACGTGACGGCGAGCGTGAAGGCGATCGCGACGGCCGCATCGACCACATTGCCGCCTTGCTTGAAGATCTGCTCGGCAGTGTCGGCGGCGTACTTGTCCGCGACCGCGACGGCCGACGCGGTCAGGACCTGCTGCTGGGCGGCGGTCTTGGCATGCGCCGGCGTGGTTTCGACGAATCCCGCCGTCGTGAGCGCGGACGCCACGATGGCGCCCAGCGCGAGGGATCGTAAGCGCGGTTCCTTGTTCAAGAGCATCTCCTGCGTTCTCCTTTGTTGCGTGCGAAGAAAGACCCAGCGCTTATACCACGAGAGCCGCGCCGCCGAATGACGCAGTGCAACGATCACGGCATCAGCTGGCCGCCGTTCACGTCGATGATCTGTCCCGTCACGTAGCGCGACATCGCTTCCGAGGCGAGATAGAGGAACGCGCCGCTGCAATCGTCGGGCTCGCCGATGAAGCCCATCGGAATCGACTTGCGGAACGACTCCAGCTGCTCAGGCGACGTGAAGCGCTCCTGAAACGGCGTCTGGATCACGCCCGGCGCGACGGCGTTCACGCGGATGCGGTCGGCCATCAGCTCCTTCACCATGCCCTTGGTGATCGTGCTGACGAAGCCCTTGGAGGCCACGTAGAGCAGCGCGCCCGGGCCGCCGCCATTGCGCGCCGCGACCGAGGACACGTTGATGATCGAGCCGCCGCCGCACGAGCGCAGCGACGGCAGCGCCGCGCGGGTGAACGCGACCACCGAGCGGGCGTTGATGTGCATGATCTCGTCGAAGAGCGCGTCGGTGACGGAGGCGATCGGCTCGCGCTTCACGAGGCTGCCGGCGTTGTTGACGAGCACGTCGATCTTGCCGAAGGCATCGACCGTCTGCGCCACAGCGGCGTCGATCGCTTTCGAATCGCGCACGTCCGCGCCGACGGTGATGGCCGTGACGCCGAGCGCGCGCACGTCTTTCGCGACTTCCTCGGCTTTGTCCTTCGAGCTGTTGTAGTGCACCGCGACGTTCGCGCCGTATTGCGCGAACGCGCGCGCGGCCGCGGCGCCGATGCCGGTGCTCGCGCCGGTGATGAGGATCGATTTGCCTTTCAGATCGTGCATGAGTGCTCCGTATGGAAGGTGGCCCGCGGCGCGCGGACCGTTCAGGAAAGTCTTTGAAGCGGCTGCAACATACGAGAGTATGAGCGAAGCGCAAAAGCGCGTCCGGCGCGGCGCCGTCGAAAGCGGGCACCATCGTCGGCGCGCGCATGTCGAAGAAGGCGCGGGCAGGGTGTCCGCGACAACGCATGGAGGCAGACATGGCTTCACGAGTCGATCCGGTTCCGCAAGACCGTCGCGGCGTGATCCCGTACATGGCGGTGGCGGGCTGCGCCAGCGCCATCGACTTCTATACCAAGGTGTTCGGCGCCGCCGAGACCTTTCGGATCGAGCAGCCGGACGGGCGAATCGGTCACGCGGAGTTGTCGATCGGCGGCAACGTCGTCTACCTGTGCGACGAATTTCCCGACTATGGCGTCATGGGCCCGCTCTCGGTCGGCGGCACGCCGGTCATGCTGCATCTCTACGTGACCGACGTCGACGCGGTCGCGCAGCGCGCCGCCGACGAAGGCGCGACCATCCTGCGCCCGGTGGAGGACCAGTTCTACGGCGACCGCGGCGGCAAGCTGCGCGACCCGTTCGGGCACGTCTGGTGGATCGCCTCGCGCATCGAGGATGCGTCGGCCGAGGACATGCGCGAGCGCGCGAGGAAGCTGTTCGGCGGCTGATCCGGGCGAACGCGCGCGTCCTTGCCCGAGCGGACCGCTTTCAATCGTCGAACGAATATCGCTCGAGCACGCGCTTCACCGAAGCGCGGAACGATGCGACCAGATCCGAGCGGATGCCGCTGCTCCGATAGGACATCGCGTATTCGTACTCGATGTCGGCTTCGAACGGCCGCACCACGACGCCGTGCGCGCGCCAGACCTTCGCCGCGAAAGGCTCGACGATCGACACGCCGAGCCCGCCCGCGACCATCGCGTAGCGGGTATGCGCCGTGTCGGTGAAGACGGTGTAGCGCGGCCGGTCTTCGGTCGCCGAAATGAGCGACTGCTCGGCCTCGTACGGCTGACGCGAGTTCGGCGGCCAGCCGATCAGATTCTCGCCGCGCAGGTCGGCCGGGCGCACGGTCTTCTTTTTCGCGAGCCTGTGCGTGGCGGGCATCGCGCACGACGCGCGCACCTTGAGCAGGGTCTCCACCTCGATGCCCGCCACCGCCGGAAACGCGAGGCTCAGCGCGACGTCGGCCTTGTGGTTCTGCAGGTTCACGAGCACTTCGGGCACCTTCACCGAATCGACCGTGATCGGCACGCCGGGATGACGCTCGACGAAGTCGGCCAGCACGGGCGGCAGGAGGGTCGTGGCGAACACGGGCATGCACGCGACGGTCAGGCCATCGGAGGCTTCCTCGCGGATCATGTCCGCGACCTGCTTCAGGCGCTTGAGTCCGAGGAAATTCTCCTCGACCGACTTGTAGAAGCGCAGGCCCGCGGTGGTCGGATTCAGGCGACCGCCGATGCGCGAAAAGAGGCTGAAGCCCAATCGGCTTCCAGGTCCGCGATCAGGCGGCTGATCGCGGGCTGGGTGACGTGCAGCTTGCGGGCGGCACCGACACTGGTGCCGGTCATGATGAGGCTGCGGAAAGACTCGATCTGGCGGAAACGGATCATCTTGCGGCGGACGGCTGTGAGGCGGCTGTTATACGGCGACGCAAGATCTTATAGGAAACAAGACTTGCTGCCTCGAACCTTGCCGCCGACCGAGGGCCGCGTGGAGGTTTATCCAGCGAAGTGAACGAGTATTCGAAAAATTTAGTGATTGTAAGCACATGTGAGTGGCATCCGTCTTATTGATGCGAAATACTCGCCGCCAGCCTGAAGCAAGAATGAAAGCGTCGGCGTAAGAAAAATCGTGCCGCGCGAATGCCGGCGCGGCTTCGACGCTTCGCTCCGGCAAGCGCTGGAAAGGTTTTCGTTAGTTTTGCCAAGTTCAGAGCCGCCTTGTTTATCTGGTTCGGATAAACAAGGCGGCATGTCCAGGACTGCGAAATCCGCGCAAAGCGATACACGAATAAACGAGACGAAGAAAGAGGATCCCCCATGACGTTTTTTGCCGTTTCCCATGCATCCATCCACCGTACGGCCCGCGCCGCCGCTGCGGCGCTCGTGTTCGGCGCGACCGCGCTGAGCGCGTCGGCGGCCGTGGTGCCGCCCGGCGTCACGCTCGCCGCGAAGCAGGAACTGGTGCGCAACAACGGCTCGGAGGTCGAGACGCTCGATCCGGCGCTGGTGGAAACCGTGGGCGCGGCCAACCTGGCGCGCGATCTGCTCGAAAGCCTGACCGCCACCAACGGCGACGGCGCCGTCGTGCCGGGCGTCGCGGAAAAATGGGAGCAGAAGGATGCGACGACGTGGATTTTCCATCTGCGCAAGAACGCCCGCTGGTCCAATGGCGATCCCGTCGGCGCAAACGATGTCGTCTACGGCTGCCAGCGCTTTCTCGACCCGAAGACCGCGTCGTCCTATGTGAGCGTGTTCGGCCCGTTCATCCTGAACGGCGCGGATATCGTCGCGGGCAAGAAGCCGGCGAGCGCGCTCGGCGTGCGCGCCGTCGACGCGAACACGATCGAAGTCAGTACCGACGGTCCCGTGCCGTTCCTGCCGGAACTGATGTCGAATCTGAACTTCGGGCCGGTGCATCGCGCGACCATCGAGAAATTCGGCAAGGACTGGACCAAGCCCGGCAATATCGTTACCAACGGCGCGTTCCAGCTGAAGGACTGGCAGGTCAACAGCAAGCTCGTGCTGACGAAGAATCCGAATTACTGGGGCAAGGAAAAAGTCCAGCTGACGCAGGTCACGTATCTGCCGATCGAGGATGAGAACACCGACGTCAAGATGTTCCAGTCCGGCGACAACGACATGACTTACCAGTTGCCGACAGGCACGTACGCGAAATACCGCCAGCAGTTCCCGGACGACATCCGCAATTCGCTGATCCTCGGCACGCGCTATTACAGCTTCAACAATCGCGATCCGCTGCTGAAGGATGTGCGCGTGCGCAAGGCGCTGTCGCTGGTGATCGATCGCGACCTGCTCGCCCAGCGCGTGACCGCGGACGGCCAGACGCCGCTGTACGGCCTGCTGCCGAAGGGCGTGAGCGGGGCGGACGTGTCGAACTACGAATGGTCGGCGTGGCCGATGGCCAGGCGCGTCGAGGAGGCGAAGAAGCTGCTGGAGCAGGCGGGCGTGAAGCCCAGCACGAAGCTGCGTTTCGCGATGAATACGAGCGACTACAACAAGAAGATGGCGATCTTCGTTGCATCGGAATGGAAGTCGAAGCTGGGCCTGACCATGGACATCGAGTCGATGGAGTTCAAGGTGCTGCTCAAGAAGCGCCATGACGGCGACTACCAGATCGCGCGCAACGGCTGGGTGGCCGACTACAACGACGCGACCACCTTCCTCACCCTTGTGCAGTGCAAGTCGGCGCAGAATGACAACTTCAACTGCAACCCGAAGGCCGACGCGCTCGTCAAGCAAGCCGGCGAGACCACGGATCCGGCGAAGCGCGCGCAATTGCAGACCCAGGCCACGCAGCTCGTGATGGACGACTACCCGATGCTGCCGCTGCTGCAATACGGCCTGCCGCGTCTGGTCAAGCGCTACGTCGGGGGGATATTCGCTGAAGAATCCGATGGATCATTACGTTAGCAAGGATCTCTACATCGTCAAGCACTGACACTGACGCACGGGAGAAACGCTCATGTGGTCATACACGTTGCGGCGCGTGCTGCTCACGCTGCCGACGCTTCTGATCGTCGTCACGGTCTGCTATCTGCTGCTGCACGCGACGCTCGGCGGGCCGTTCGACGGCGAGCGCAAGGTGTCCGCCGAAGTGCTCGCCAACCTCCAGGCGAAGTACTACCTCGGCGAGCCGCTGTGGAAGCAATACCTGCTCTACCCCGACGGTCTCCTGCACGGCGATCTCGGCGCGTCGTTCCGCTATGCCGACTGGAGCGTCAACGACCTCGTGCTGCGCGCGCTGCTGGTGTCGCTCGCGATCGGCGGCGCGGCGATGCTGCTCGCCATCGTGACGGGCGTCGCGCTCGGCGCGATGGCGGCCTTGCGCCGCAACAACCTCGCGGACCATACGCTGATGCTCGTCGGCAACGCCGGCAACGTGTTTCCGTCGTTTGTGCTCGAGCCGGTGCTGATCCTCGTCTTCGCGATTCTGCTCAGGTGGCTGCCCGCGGGCGGCTGGAACGATTTCGAGGTGCGCTACATGGTGCTGCCCGTCGCGCTGCTGGCGATTATCAACGTCGCGACCGTCGGCCGCGTGACGCGTGCGGGCCTGATCGAGGTGCTCAACACGAACTACATCCGCACCGCCCGCGCGAAGGGTTTGCCGATGCGTACCATCGTGCTGCGTCACGCGCTGAAGCCGACGCTGATTCCCGTTGTGTCGGTGATCGGCCCGCTCGCGATCTCGTCGATCACGGCGGTGGTCGTCACGGAATCGGTGTTCTCGCTGCCGGGCATCGGCAAGCTGATCGTGAACGGCGCGGCCAATCGCGATTACACGCTCGTGCTCGGACTCGTCGTGCTGGTCACGGTGGTCGCCGTGCTGCTCAACCTGCTGGTCGATCTCGCGTATGCGTGGCTCGACCCGAAGATCCGCTACTAAGGGGCGCTTGATGAAAACTGCTTCTCTCGCACCGATGCTCGACAAGGCCGTCGCGGGCCGCAGCCCGTGGCAGGACGCGCGTGCGCGTTTCCTGCGCAACAGGGCGGCCGTCGTGAGCCTTGCGCTGCTCGTGCTGATCACGCTCGCGTGCATCGCCGGTCCGTGGCTATTGCCGAACGCGTTCGATTCCACCGACTGGAACGCGACCAGCGCGCCGCCCACGCTGGAGAACTGGCATCTCTTCGGCACCGACGACACCGGCCGCGACCTGCTCGTGCGCTGCCTGATCGGCGGCCGCGTCTCGCTGATGATCGGCGCGCTCGCCACGCTCACGTCCGTCACGCTCGGCATCGTGTGGGGCGCCACGGCGGGCTTCGTCGGCGGCCGCGTGGACAACGCGATGATGCGCATCGTCGACATGATGTACGCCATTCCGTACCTGCTCATCGCGATCCTGATGGTGACGCTGCTCGGCCGCGAGTTCTATCTCGTCGTGGTTACCATCACGATCTTTTCCTGGATGGACATGGCGCGCGTCGTGCGCGGCCAGACGCTCTCGATCCGCTCGAAGGAGTATGTCGAGGCGGCGCGCGCGATCGGCGTGCCGACCTCGCGCATCAGCATCATCATGCGGCACGTGGTGCCGAACCTGCTCGGCATCGTCGCGATCTACACGACGGTCACCGTGCCCGCCGTCATCCTCACGGAGTCGGTGCTGTCGTTTCTCGGCCTGGGCGTGCAGGAGCCGATGACGAGCTGGGGCGTGCTGATCCAGGACGGCGTCGGCGTGATGGAAGCCTCGCCGTGGATTCTGCTGTTCCCCGCGGCGCTGCTGTCGGTCACGCTCTATTGCATCAATTTTGTCAGCGACGGCCTGCGCGACGCGCTCGATCCGAAGGACAGGTGACCCATGCCGCTACTCGAAGTCAACGACCTGCAGGCCGAATTCAGGACGCACGACGCCGCCGTGCGCGCCGTCAACGGCGTGAACTTCACGCTATAGGCGGGGGAGACGCTCGGCATCGTCAGCGAATCGGGCTCGGGCAAGAGCCAGAGCGTGCTCGCCATGCTCGGGCTGCTCGCCTCGAACGGACGCGCGAGCGGGCGGGCGATGTATCGCGGCGAGAATCTCGTCGGCCTGAGCGATCGCGCGATGAACCGCATCCGCGGCAACCGCCTCTCGATGATCTTTCAGGACCCGATGAGCTCGCTCAATCCGTACCTCACGATCGAGCGGCAGATGACGGAAGTGCTGGAGCTGCACAAGAACGTCACGCACCGCGAGGCGAAGAAGCGCGCGATCGCCATGCTCGAAGCGGTGCGCATTCCGGAGGCGGCGCATCGCATCGGGCAGTATCCGCACGAACTGTCGGGCGGCATGCGCCAGCGCGTGATGATCGCGATGGCTCTGCTGTGCGGCCCGAAGTGCTCTTCGCCGACGAGCCGACCACCGCGCTCGACGTCACCGTGCAGGCGCAGATCCTGCAACTGCTGCGCAATCTCCAGCACGACTTCGGCACGTCGATCGTGCTGATCACGCATGATCTCGGCGTCGTCGCCGGGCTGTGCGAGAAGGTGATGGTGATGTACGGCGGCCGCGTGATGGAGCAGTGCGACGCGGACACGCTGTTCGCGCGGCCTTCGCATCCGTACACGATCGGCCTGTTGCGCGCGTTGCCGCGTCTCGATCACGATGGCGGCGAGCTCGTCGGCATTCCGGGCAATCCGCCGAACATGGCGCATCCGCCGGCGGGCTGTCCGTTCCACGAACGCTGCACCGATGCGGGCGACGAATGCGCCCGGAAAGCGCCGCCGCTCGAGGCCGTCGGCACGCGCTGGCTGCGCGCGTGCCATTGTCCCGTCGAGGCGATGAAAACCCGCTATCAGGACAGGAAACGAGCCATGTCTGACGCGACGATTCTTTCCGTGCGTGACATGCGCGTGCATTTCCAGGTGAAGCCGAAGCGCCGCCTGCCGTGGGCGCCGCGCCGCACGCTGAAGGCGGTCGACGGCGTGAGCTTCGATCTGAAGGCCGGCGAGACGCTCGGCGTCGTCGGTGAGTCGGGCTGCGGTAAGTCCACCTTGTCGCGCGCGATCCTCAACCTCATTCCCGCGACGGGTAGCGACATCGTGTGGATGGGCGCGCGGCTCGCACGCGCGTCGAAGCGCGAATGGCACCGCGTGCGCAGCGACGTGCAGATGGTCTTTCAGGACCCGCTCGCGTCGCTCGATCCGCGCATGACGATCGGGCAGATCATCGCGGAGCCGCTCCGAGATGAACAGGCGTGAGATCGACGCCCGCATGCGCGCGATGATGGCCCGCGTCGGCCTGCGCGAGCAGATGATCAATCGCTACCCGCACGAGTTCTCGGGCGGGCAGTGCCAGCGCATCGACATTGCGCGGGCATTGATCGTCGAGCCGAAGCTCGTCATCTGCGACGAGCCGGTGTCGGCGCTCGACGTCTCCATTCAGGCGCAGATCGTCAATCTGCTCAAGTCGCTGCAGAAGGAGATGAAGCTCGCGCTCATCTTCATCGCACACGATCTGGCCGTGGTGCGCTACATTTCCGACCGCGTGATGGTGATGTACCTCGGCCGCGTGATGGAGCTCGCGGACAAGCACGCGCTCTACGACGCGCCGCGCCATCCGTACACGCGCGCGCTGCTCTCCGCGGTGCTGGTCCCCGATCCGGCGATTGAGCGGGGCAAGGTCGTGCAGATTCTTTCAGGCGACATTCCGAGCCCGATCGATCCGTCTTCCGGTTGCGTGTTTCATACGCGCTGTCCGATGGCGCAGGCGCGCTGCGCGCACGAAGTGCCCGCGTTGCGCGCGCTCGGGCCCGATTCGTCGGCGGCGCGCCTATTTGCATGAAAAGAAAACACATGACATGCGAGGAAATGATCCCCACGCGATAAACACTCGATGATCGAGGCGGCCCGCGTAGCCGAGCGCCGCCAGTCCCTTTCCCGTTCCGTCGATCCGCCTGTCCGCCCAGACCGCTTCGGTTTCCGGGCGAGGTGTTTTGCAATCCTTAGTTTTGAACGAGCCGTTAGCAGTCGAATCAATACAAGTGGAGATTTTTCGTGAAAAAACAAAACGTTCACTCGCGCTATCGATTTTGTTGTTCAGCGGTGTCATGGCCGTGACGGCCGTCGCGCATGCCGATGGAACCCCGTCCGACGCGCCTTCGCGTCACACGGAAGCGCCGCCCGACACCGAAGCCGATGCGCCCGTGAGCAATCAGGCCAAATCGAAGGGCTTCATCGAGGATTCGCATCTGAATCTGCTGGTGCGTTCGTTCACCGAGCATGACGATCTGAAGGGCGCGGGCAAGAAGGATGCATGGGTGCTCGGCGCGCAGGCCATGTTCGAATCGGGTTATACGAAAGGGCTGATCGGACTGGGCGGAGACGTATCCCTGTTCGGCGGCCTCAAGTTGAACGGCGGCAACGGCGCGGGCAATCGCGTGCACGTCGGCACGGACGGCGGCGGATCGAATCAGCTCGCGTGGACATATCCGGGCGTGTGGGACGTGAAGGCGCGCGTGTCGAATACCGTGCTCAAGTACGGCCAGCAGCTCTTCGACAACCCGTTCCTCGTGCCGCACGACAATCGCGCACTGCCGCCGACCTATCGCGGCTTCTCGCTTGGACTTGCTCCCGCATAACCGGACAGCCGGTCCCGCTTAGGTTGGAGGATTTGCTTGCCGACGAAACTCGCGCGGCGAGCGGTATTTAAGGGCGCTATGCGGGTGTGACTCGTTATCGTGGTCGAACGCGATGGCCAGATTTTGCAGCGCCGTCCTGGCATCGGGTTTCGGCATCCACGAAACGTAATCACGCTTCATCGTTTTAACGAAGCTCTCGGCCATCCCGTTGCTTTGCGGACTTCTGACGGGTGTCGTTACTGGCTTCAGTCCGATTTTAACGAAGGCACGCTGGAGGCGATCCGTCTCTGCGCGCGGCTCGAAGGCGTGCTGACCGATCCCGTCTACGAAGGCAAGTCGATGGACGGCATGATCCGGATGGTGCGCGACGGCGAGTTCCCCGAGGGCTCGAAGGTGTTTTACGCGCATCTCGGCGGCGTGCCCGCGCTCAACGCGTACAGCTATCTGTTCCGCAACGGCTGATGCCTTTCCTTATGCGGACTCGCGGAATGCCAGCCTGAACGCGTCGAAGTGCGCGGCGATTCTTTCGCCCGTATCGGCTTCGAAGACCGGCATGCGGGAGCTGAGCATGTGCGCGAGAATCGGCGGTGCGGGATCGTCCACGCGCAGGATCGCGAGAATTTGCGTGCGGAGGTCGTCGCCGGCGAGGGCCGCCGTATCGCGGCCGAGCAGCGCGGCGCTGGCGATGTCCGGATCATGGCCGTGCCGCTCGACGAGATCGAAGGCATCGGAATAGAGCCGGTCGAGATTGCCCGCCTGCGCATAGCACGCCATCAGGAAGAGCAGATCGATCGCATCCTTGCGGTCGGCCGCGTGCCGGTCCTGCCACGCGACGATCTTGAGCATGGCCTGCGCGGGCAGCGACGCAACCGGCACGACCAGATCCGCCGCGATGCGCACGGCGAGCGCGGCGTCGAGCGCTTGCCGGAAGCCCGCGACGTTCATGCGCACCGATTGATCCGGCGGCCAGGCGATTTCGCCGCGCGCGTTCTGAACGCCACCGAACGGCACGATGTCGAGCCAGGTGCGCTCGCCGGTTTGGGGTGCGCTGTAGTCGAGCCGATGCGCCGAGCCTTTCGGCGTCTTGAAATTGCCCGATGCGATCAGCATGTGCCGCAACGCCTCGTGTCCCGTCCAGCTCTGAATGGAGATGCCGATGTCCACGTCGGCGGTGGCGCGGATCTCCTCGATGTCGTGGACGTGCGTGAGCAGGATGTCGCGCGCGCTCGCGCCGCCGACGAACCACGCGATGTGCGTCGCTTCCGACGCGGCGGCGACCTCGCGCAGCATCGCGGCGGTCGTTGCGGCAAGCGGCCGATGGGGCAGCAGTTCAAGCGGCAAGGTAGCGTTCACGCAGCATCCTGGCGGTTTCGAGATTGCGCGGGTCGCCGCTTCCGACGAGATCAGCATACACGAGCAGCGGCGCGACGACGTTCGGCGGAAGTCCGTCGACGAGCGCGAGCTTTACGGGCGCGCGCAGGAATTCGACGTTTCCGGCGGGATCGGGGCGCAGCCGGGCTTTCATGATCCATTCGCGCGGCACGGCGTCGGCACAGTAGGCGGTGACCGTCGCCGGCTTGAGATATTCCGTGAGTATCGCCGCGGCGGGCTCGCCGCCGAACTGGCATTGATCCGGCAGGGCGGGGACATCGCGCCACCAGTCGTTCGAGTCGGCGCGATAGCGCCCGAGCACGAGCGATTCGCGCAACTGCCGAGGATATAGTGTGACCCATTCGTCGATCAGCCGCTCCCTGTCGGCGAACTGCAGGCCGCGGCCGTCCGGACGCTCGAAGACATCGCGATGATCGAGCAGCGCGCGCACGGCGTTTTGCGCCGTGCCGTGACTGACGCCCGCGCTCCGTGCGATGTCGCGGTAGCCGCGTTCGAGCAGCGGCGGCGCGATGAGCAAGGCAAGCGTGACGCGCAGCGTCGACTTGGTCCATGTTCGCGAGCGGCGTGCTTTGCTTTCCGCGACGCGCGGCCGGCCCGAAACGATCACGACGCTATTGCTTTCGATGAGGCTCGCGTTGCCGGCCAGATCGAGCGCGTCAACGTGCATTTCACGACACGCCTGGATCATGTTCGGCGAGAGATGCGTGGTGACGAGCGTGGGTTTTTCGCCGTCCGGCGTGCCGATGGCCGACAACGCGCTGTATCGGTCGATGACTTCGCGCACGGTCACAGATCGTTTGAAACGCGCGGTTCCGATGCGGAATTCGATGGTGGCGTCGTATGCGCCGCCCGCCGGTGTTTTCACGCGGCGCGCGGCGAGGCCGGTCGCGTCGCTGAAGGCGGCGGCGGCGGCTTCGACCATTTGCTCCAGTTGACGCGCGGCGCGGGGCGGCATGACGGAATCCTGTTTGTCCAATTTTTATTGATGTACACGAAACGTGTACATCAATAAAAATTGGACAGATCGCGCATTGTCGCTTGGTGCGCCTGTTTAAAATCAGAGATAGCTGCAAACGTAATCGAGCGTCTCGATCACATCGATATCGAAGCGACTCTTGCCGGGCACCGAAAATGATGCCCCCCGTGCAGTACGTCTTCCACTCGTCGCTGCCTTCGAGGCGGATGCGGCACTGCCCGGCCTGCACTTCCATGAGTTCCGGCGCGTCGGTGCCGAAATTGAGGGTTCCGGGCAGGATCATGCCGAGCGTTTTTTTCGTGCCATCGGCAAAGAGAACGGTGTGCGACACGCACTTGCCGTCGAAGTAGACGTTGGCGCGTTTGATAACAGAAACCTGATCGAATTGCGTTGCGGCCGTCATGGCGGTCTTCCTTGAAGTCATCGGGTGAGGTCTGCGCGGGATGTCATTTGCACGCAGGCTCGCAATCATACGGGCATGACTTCCAGTCGATCGCACCGGAACGACGAAACGGGCGATGCTGCTCGTGCACTACCGCATGCAGCACGGAGCCCGCGCGGTTAATCGCGTAGTGGCCTTCGACCACATTGCCCCCTATGGTCCGCGCAGATCAGGTTCGAGACCCTCACTTGCGAGAAGTGAATGGCCATCGGGTTGGTCCTGGAAAGACCGGGCCTTCGGGATCGCGCACGGTCATCAGGTGACCCGCGAAACCGTAATCGAAACCTTGCTGCGCGAACGCGCGGCACGCACCGACGAGATACTCCTTCAAATATCGGCGATATTCGGCGTGGCTTGAAAACCTCGGCAGTTGAGGAAAGATCGGCCCTGCCTGCTCGGGCTGACAGATCGAAACGCGGCCCTTGGAGTCGATGATCTTTTCAGCTGGCTCCGTGAAATCGCTCATGTTCGCTCCGTGCGTATCGATTGAGGACGACGCACGGTGACGCGAGCCACGACTGAAGGTTGTTCAATGAAACATGAATCATATTCATGTTTCACACCCCGAAGAGGATTTCCGGAGCCAAAAACAGCATTCGTGTACGCAATGCAACATTTTTACGCACGTCTTGTTTTCGGTTTCGAATACCTTTCAAAACGACGCTACGCGAGCGGCGAATTCTGCGTAAGCCCCGCCGTACAAGGCTTCCGCCGCCTCCGACGCGCCGTCGCCAGGTCAGACGAGCCCTGACCATAACCATGGTTGCAACATTTTTCGCACGCAGCCCGTTTCCCCGGCGGACAGGGGACTCCGCGCCCGTGAACGGGCGCTCCTCCACACCCCGGCCAAACGCCCTGCGCAGACCACACGGGCATTCCGCAGACGAAAACGTTTGTCGGCGACGAGGCGTTGTCCGCTTACCGTATGAAGGTCGCCTTTCACGATTGAATCAATTTTTATCGCGGACGCCGGACACTTCGCCGCGTCGGCTCGCAAGGGCACACTACTGGTATAAGGATTGGCGGTTCCTGGCACGGCTCTCGCTGATGTACGGCCACGCACGAAGATCACCGCGATCCTCCAACATAAAAACAGCGGCGAGTTCGTGTCACGGGGCTGGTCGCAACGGGTTCGATGAACGTCGTCAGAAGCGTGCACGAAACCCGTTGCGAACCAGAGAAAAGCAAAAGCGCGAAGCGCACAGACAAGAGCATAAGAACATGTTGACTCTACAATCCGATCTGCACGGCAACCATTTGTTGGGCGCGCTTCCGGCGCATGAATGGCAGGCCATCGCGCCTCATCTCGAACTCGTCCAGTTGCGCACCGAGCAGTTGCTCTGCGATTCCGGACAACGCATCCACCACGTGTATTTCCCGACCACGGCGATCATCTCGCTCCTGCATACGATGGAAGACGGCGGCTCGGTCGAGGTCGCGGCGGTCGGGCGCGAAGGGATGTCGGGCGTTCCGGTACTGACGGGTGGCGACCCGATGCCGACGCGCGTGCAGGTTCAGTGCGCGGGCTTCGCGTATCGCATGAGCGCGGGCGCCCTGCGCGAAGCCTTCGGCCGCTCGGACTTCCTGCGCCGCGTGATGCATGCTGTACATGCAAGCTCTCCTCACGCAGGTCGCGCAGACGGCCGCGTGCAATCGCCATCACTCGCTCTCGAAGCAACTGTGCCGCTGGTTGCTGATCCAGACAGACCGCACGCCGTCGGACCAGTTGCGCGTGACGCAGCAGATGATCGCGACATGCTGGGCGTGCGCCGAGAAGGCGTGACCGAAGCGTCCGGCAAGCTGCACGCCGCGGGCCTGATTCACCACAGCCGCGGCTGCATCAAGATACTGGATCGCGCCGGCCTGGAAGAGCGCGCGTGCGAGTGCTACGGTATCGTCAAGCGCGAGTTCGACCGGATGCTGCCGCGCCGTCAGGCCGAAGCGGTGGCCTGAGCATGCTCAGACGAGCGCGCGGCTGGCAGCGGCCGCCAGATCTCCGGCGAATTCCAACGCTCGTCCATCTCGATCAATGCCGGCTTCCAAGCGCTCGGCGTTTCGTCGCGGACGCTGCGCGCGGTGCACATCAACAGGCTGCGAAACTCGGGCTGCGCGAAGTTGAGCCTTCGCGCGACGGTGCCGAGCTGTCCGCTCTGCTGGGCCTCTCTGAGTCCGGCGGCGAGCAGGGCGAACGCATGCTCATCGGGCACGCCGCGCCCGTCCCACGCATCGAGCGCGCGCGAGAGCGCGGGCATGCTGTCCGGCACTTCCCGGTTCTCCGCGCTGCGCGCGAGCAACAGCGCCTGAGCCGATGCACGGCGGCGCGCCTTCTGATACGAAGCGCGGCCGTCGGCTCGCGTCGGAGAGCCGGAGGCGACGGCGTGGATCGATGCAGGCAGTCGGTCCTCCGGTGTCGGGCCAGGCCGGTGTTACTGCATCAGCCACACCTGGAAGCGCTTGTTGATCTGGTCGGCGTTGTCGGCCCGGAAGTTCGCGTTGATCTGCACGGCGCGCCTGAAGTTGTCCGGCGCGGTCTTCAGCTTGCTCGCATCGGAGGCATAGACCGTCGACCAGACCATGCTCGCAACCGCGCAATCGCTGATCGAGCCGGGGATGAAGTCGCTCGTCTTGCCGAGCGTCTTCTTGTCGAACCTCTGGAGCAACCCTTCGTCGCAGGCGGTGATCGCATCGTTGGTTTCGAGATCGATCAGGTCCCACGTCGTGTTCTTCGCCTGCTCCATCGCAGAGAGCTTCGCGAGGCCGCCGTCATACGACTCCGGCGGGAAGTTGACGCCGGTCGCCTGGGTGAACGGGTCCGAATAGGCTTTCTTGGCAGCCGCCTCGTAGGCACCGCCGAAGGTCACGACGGACAGCGTTTCCGCCGCGCGAGCGGCAGCGCCGGCGAAGGCATGAAGGGAAATCGCGGCGAGTCCGGCGCATCGTGCTTTGATACGAGTGCGCATGTCAGTTGGCTCCTGCGGGTGCGGTCGAGATGAGGGGGGTGAGGGCGGTGTGGAAGGGGCGATCGCGGGGGCGCTCTTCGGCGCCGTCATCGCGAGAATCTTGCAGTCGTCGTGGCGCCAGAAGATCTCGATCGTGCTGCCGACCGCAGGCAACGCGTGACGCTGCGTGTTGGGCACCTTCACGACGAGCGAATCGCGCGAGCCGAGCTTCAGATGCACGCGATGATGATCGCCGCAATAGACCAGTTCCTCGACCCGGGCGCGCACGACGTTGCCGTGCTCGTCGGTGTGCATGCCTTCCGCGCCCGCGATATGCGCCCGCTCGGGCCGCAGCGCGAGCATCGCTTCGTCGCCCGCGCGCAGGCCTTGCTCGCAGCGTCCGCGAATGACGCTGCCGTCCGACAGCGCGAGCATCGCCCAGTCCTCGTTCACACTGACCACGCGTCCCGTCAGCTCGTTGTTCTCACCGACGAAGTTCGCGACGAAGGCGTTCTGCGCGTTCTCATAGAGCTCGCTCGGCGTGGCGGCCTGCTGGATGCGGCCATCGGAGAAGACGGCGACGCAGTCCGACATCGTCAGCGAGAGCTCGCGATGCAGGCGCATGATTTCGTATTGCATCGTTTCGCGCAGACGCTTGTCGAGCGCGCCGAGCGGCTCGTCCATCAGCACGACGCTCGGCTCGAACACGAGCGCGCGCCAGCGCCACGCGCTGCTGCTGTCCGCCGGAGGGTTGCGCCGGGCGGCGGTTCGCCAGGTGCGGCAGTTCGATCATCTCGAGCGCACGCTTCACGCGTGTTTTCTGCTCTGCGCGGCTCACGTGCCGGACGGAAAGCGGAAATGCGACGTTCTCCGCGATCGTCAGATGCGGGAAGAGCGCGTAATTCTGGAACACCATGCCGATGTTGTGCTGATGCGGCGGCTTGTCGTCGAGACGTTTTCCGTCGAGGCGGATCTCGCCTTGCGTGGGCGACTCGAAGCCCGCGAGCATCATGAGTGTGGTGGTCTTGCCCGAACCCGACGGACCGAGCAGCGACAGAAACTCGCCCTTTCGCACCTTAAGGTTCAAATCATCGACGACGTAATTCGCGCCGTCGTACGACTTGCTCACGCCTGAGAACGAAATGAAGGAAGCGTTTGACATCGTGATCGCGTCCTGTCTGTTTTGTGCAGTGTTCAATGCGGCGCTATTCAATGCAATGCACGCCGCCGAATACGGCTTCCATGCCGCGCCTGTCCTCCGCATTCACTTCGTCG
The DNA here is from genome assembly GCA_001189345.1 of Candidatus Paraburkholderia kirkii. Taxonomy (GTDB): domain Bacteria; phylum Pseudomonadota; class Gammaproteobacteria; order Burkholderiales; family Burkholderiaceae; genus Caballeronia; species Caballeronia kirkii_B. The sequence goes on along the minus strand of LFKV01000014.1, from coordinate 7,883 downwards.
AGCAGCTTATGGTTTTCCTTGCAGAAGCCCTCTTGCCGGCCATCAGCGGCGCGCCCTTCAACGCGCCGTCGAGCCCGTAGTTCCACGCGTGATACGGACACACGATGCGGCGCACGTTGCCGCGCTTCTCGAACAGCACCGACATGCGATGCAGGCACACGTTCGACATCGCTTTCAATTGCATTTGCTCGTCGCGCAGCACGCCGATCTGCACCCTCAGATAGTCGCCGGGCGGCATGGCATGCGCATCGCTGAATGACCGTTCGCAATTCGACTGCAACGCGTCGATGAGGGTTTGCACTGCGACGGTGCTTGCCGAATCCGCGATGAGGTCCCCCGTGCCTTTTTCACCGTGAGCGTGCACCGGCGCGAGGTTTCAAGGCGTTGCGCTCGACCTGGACACCAATCTATCAAGCCAAATCGCCAGCCGAAATACTGTTTTCGGATACAAGGTAAAGCTTTTAATCTATGCAGCACGCGTAGCGTCGAGGCACGACCGAGCGCCTGTCACGTGTCGATATGCAGCCGCCGGATGTAGGTCTCGCAGAACGAAGTGAAGCGATGCACCGCTTGCCGCGGCCGCATGGTGCGCGACTGCGCGATGCCGAGCGTCGTGGCGTTGACGTTCTCCTTGAAACGCTTGATGACGAAGTCCTCGCCATCCACGGTGCGATTCGACTTGAGCGGGAAATTGAGGATGCTGTAGCCGAAGCCGTTGGCCACCATGCCGCGCACGACTTCCGGCTGCGACGAGCGGAACGCGGGCACCGGACGACTGCCGACCGCATCGAAGAGCGCGACGAAATACTCGCGGCTGTGTGGCAGATCCAGCATGACGTAAGGCTCCGGCAGCAGCTCCGCGAGCGAGACCTTGCGCGCGCGGGCCAGGCGATGCGTCTTCGGGAGGATCACGTAAGGCGGCAGGGAAAGCAGGGGCGTGAAGGCAATGTCCTCGGTGAGATCGAGGTTATAGGTCAGCGCGATGTCGAGTGAGCCGTCGTGGAGGCCGCGCAGCAGACCGTCCTGATGCGCCTCGACCGTGCGGAAGGAAATGCCCGCGTGTTCGCCCGTGAAGCGGCTGATGAGCCCCGGCATCAGTGGTGGCGCGAGAGAGACGAGACAGCCGAGGGCGATCGACCCCGTCATGTCGCCGTCCATTTCCTTCGCGGCCATCTGAAACTCCTCGGCGATCTTCAGCAGATTGCGCGCCTGGCCCAGCAGATCGCGTCCCGTCTGCGTGAGGGACAGACCGCTCGCACGATGACGTATGAATAGTTGTACGCCGAACGATTCCTCGAGATCGGCGAGCGCGGTCGAAATCGACGGCTGCGAAATGTGCAGACGCCTGGCCGCAGCGGTGAACAACAGCGCTTCCGCAGTGACGACGAAATAGCGCAACTGACGCAGCGAATAGCGCAAGGGATGGATTTCCATCGGTGATGCTCCACGACCGGGCTCGATGGGCGGCATTGTGACGCCGCCAAAAATGCCTGCATAGCCAAATCCGATGCTATGCATTTTTTAAATATATTTTTCAGATTCTGATGAGACGCGTAGATTTTCACGATGACAAACGGCCTTTCAGAAGGACATAGCCATGACAGTGGAAACAACGTCAATCGACACGCTCGTGGTCGGCGCCGGTCAGGCGGGCATCGATCGCCATGAGCGAACACCTGAGCAAGCTCGGCGTGCCGCATCTCGTGCTGGAGCGCGACCGTATCGCCGAGCGCTGGCGCACCGGACGATGGGATTCGCTGGTCGCCAACGGCCCCGCCTGGCACGACCGTTTCCCCAATCTCGAGTTCGCCCAGGTCGATCCGGATGCGTTCGCGTCGAAGGACCAGGTCGCGGACTATTTCGTCGCTTACACCAAAAAGTTCGACGCGCCCATCCGCACCGGCGTCGAAGTGAAGAAGGTCGTGCGCAACGCGGGCCGCCAGGGCTTCACGGCCGAAACGTCGGAGGGAACCATCGAGGCGAACCGCGTCGTCGTCGCGACCGGGCCTTTCCAGCGCCCGGTCATTCCGCCGATCGCACCGAAGAGCGCGCGTCTCACGCAGATTCATTCCGCCGACTATCGCAACCCCGCGCAACTGCCCGAGGGGGGCATGCTGGTGGTCGGGGCGGGATCGTCGGGCGTGCAGATCGCCGATAGATCGCCGATGAACTGCAGCGCGCGGGCCGGCGCGTGTATCTGTCGGTGGGCGCGCACGATCGTCCGCCGCGCGCGTATCGCGGACGCGACTTCTGCTGGTGGCTCGGCGTGCTCGGCGAGTGGGACGCGGAAGTCATGAAGCTCGGCCGCGAACACGTCACGATCGCGGTGAGCGTTGCGCGCGGCGGTCACACGGTGGACTTCCGGCGGCTGGCGCAGCAGGGCATCACGCTCGTCGGCCTGACCAGATCATTCGACGACACCTGCGTGACGTTCGCGGCCGATCCCGCCGAGAACATCGCGCGCGGGGACGAGAACTACCTCTCGCTGCTCGATGCCGCCGACGCCTATGCCGCCCGCAACGGCCTCGAGCTTCCCGAAGAGCCCGAAACACGCGTCATCCCACCCGATCCGGCATGCGTCACGCAGCCGATTCTCGAACTCGATCTGGCGAAGGCCGGCGTGGCGTCGATCATCTGGGCGACGGGCTACGCAGTCGATTTCGACTGGCTGCAGGTCGATGCCTTCGATGAAAAGGGCAAGCCCAAACATCAGCGCGGCGTCGCCAAGGAGCCCGGCATCTATTTCCTCGGCTTGCCGTGGCTGTTGCGGCGCGGCTCCGCGTTCATCTAGGGCGTGTGGCACGACGCCAAACACATCGCCGACCATATCGTCACGCAGCGCAAATACCTCGCTTATTACGATGCGCCGCACCGCTCGGCGGAGGCGAAGCGCGTCCATAAAGTCAGCGAGATGGGCATCAACCGAATCCGACTCATTCCAGTTTGCAAGGGGCATCGATGAGCCAACCTACGCATACCCGTATCCGCATGTTCAACAAGAAGGATACGTACCCGAACCAGTCGCTCGACAACGATCTCTGCCAGGCGGTGCGGGCGGGCAACACCGTATACGTCGTGCGCGGCCAGATCGGCACGGACTTCGACGGCAATCTCGTCGGACTCGGCGATCCGCGCGCGCAGGCCGAGCAGGCGATGAAGAACGTCAAGCAATTGCTCGAGGAAGCGGGCAGCGACCTGTCCCACATCGTCAAGACGACGACGTACCTCACCGACGTGCGCTTTCGCGAGCCGGTGTATCGCGAAGTCGGCAAATGGCTGAAGGGCGTGTTTCCGATTTCGACGGGACTCACCGTCGTCTCGCTGGGTTAGCCGGAGTGGCTGATGGAGATCGACGTGATCGCCGTCATTCCGTACGGCTGGACGCCGCCTCAAGCCTGAGAGACGCACAGGAGGGCACATGACATTTTCCATCGTCGGACGGTGCGAGCAAACGGGGCAGCTCGGCATCGCCATCAGTTCATCGAGCATTGCGGTGGGCGCGCGCTGTCCGTGGGTGCGCGCGGGTGTGGGCGTGGTCGCGACGCAGAACGTCACGCTGCCCGCGCTCGGCCCGCAGATTCTCGATCATCTCGAGCACGCGCGGCTCGATCCGGCCGGGGCACTGGAACGCGCCTTGTCCGCGAACGAATGGCGCGAGTACCGGCAGGTGACGGTAGTCGATGCGCAAGGCCGCACCGCGTTTTTCAGCGGCAGGGAGGCGCTCGGCACGTACCACGCGGTCGCGGGGAAGCAATGCGTCGCCGCCGGCAACATGCTGGACGGGCGTCCACGTGATCGAAGTGATGATTCCGGCGTTCGAGCACGCGTCCGGCGCGCTCGCCGATCGCTTGCTCGCGGCGATGCGCGCCGCGATCGCGGCAGGCGGCGAAGCGGGCCGGTGCATTCGGCGGCGCTGAAGATCGCGGGGGAGCAGAGCTGGCCGCTCGTCGATCTGCGGGTCGACTGGGCCGACGACGATCCCATCAGCAAGCTCGACGGTCTGTGGCAGGCGTACGAGCCGCAGATGCAGGATTACGTGACGCGCGCGTTGAACCCGACCGCCGCGCCCAGCTACGGAGTGCCGGGCGATGAATGAGATGACGAGCCGTGATTTGCTCGAGAGACTGATCGGCTTCGCGACGGTCAGCCGCGACTCCAAATCTGGAACTGATCGAGTTCGTCCGGACATATCTTGCGGAGCTGGGCGTCGAAAGCGGGCTATTCTACAACGACGGGCGCACCAAGGCAAACCTCTTCGCGACCATCGGTCCGCGCGATCGCGGCGGCATCGTGCTGTCGGGTCACACGGATGTCGTGCCGGTCGACGGCCAGCCTTGGACGGTCGATGCGTTTCGTCTCACCGAGAAGGACGGCCGCCTGTATGGCCGCGGCGCCGCGGACATGAAGGGCTTTCTCGCCTCGGTCCTGGCGGCCGTGCCTCGTTTCCTGGAGCGTGAGTTGAAGCTGCCGGTGCATCTCGCGTTCTCGTACGACGAGGAAGTCGGCTGTTTCGGCGTGCGGCCGATGCTGGCGGAGCTGGAAAAGCGCACGCACAGGCCGGTACTGTGCCTGATCGGTGAGCCGACCGCATTGAAGCCGGTGCTGGGCCACAAGGGCAAGCTCGCGATGCGCTGCCAGGTAAAAGGCGCGCCTTGCCATTCGGCGTACGCGCCGTACGGCGTCAACGCGATTCGATTCAATATGCGGCGCGTCTGATCAATCGTCTCGAAGCGATCGGCGAGCAACTGGCGCAGCCCGAGCATCACGACGAGCGCTTCGATCCGCCGTACTCGACGGTGCAGGCCGGCGTGATCAAGGGCGGCCGTGCGTTGAACATCGTGCCGGCCGAATGCGAGTTCGATTTCGAGGTGCGCGCGCTGCCGGGCTTCGATGCGAATCGGGTGGCCGACGAGTTGCAGACCTACGCGCAAGCCGAACTGTTGCCGAAGATGCGTGCGGTGAAGTCCGACACGGACATACGCCTCGAACCGCTTTCCGCCTATCCGGCACTGGCGACGCCGCCTGACAGCGAAGCGGCGCGTCTGCTGGCGCTGTTGAGCGGCTCGGCGGAGTTCGGCACGGTCGCCTTCTACACCGAGGGCGGGCTCTTCGATCAGGCCGGCATTCCGACGATCGTCTGCGGTCCCGGAAGCATGGATCAGGGCCACAAGCCCGACGAGTTCGTGACGGTCGAGCAGCTTCGAGACTGCGACGCCATGCTTGCGCAGCTCGCGGACTATCTGTCGACCCCGGCCTGATCTCTTACGCGCATCAAGCAATCCCGACGCAAGGCGAGCGCCGGCGCCCCGGGCGTCAGGGCGTCGCTTTGCCATCGAATTCGAGCGCGCATGACCGCGCATAGACAGGAGACGACAGTAAGCGCTCGATCTGTACCGTTGTCTCGCTCTAGGTAGAAGATGCAATCATCAGTCGCAACGGACACGATTGACCGACAGTGTCCACGAACTGCGGAGAATGGACACAGTGTCTCAGACAGTCGAATTGCCGGCCAAGCGCCAGAACCGGCGGCATCCGTTGGAATGGAAACGAACGGTCGTCGAGCAGACATTTGAACCAGGAGCCTCGGTCGCTCGGGTCGCCCGCGACAACAACGTCAATGCCAACCAGGTATGGGCGTGGCGCAAACTGTACGCGCAGGGCCTGCTGGTCGAAGATGCTCAGACGCAGGCCATGTTGCCTGTTGTTGTCGATGTTCAGCCCGATCGGGCAACTGACCATCTGCCGGATTCGACGAAGTTGTGCAGGCCGCTCCAGTTACTACGAGCGGCAGGATTGAGCTTCAGCACGGCAATACTTCCGTCCGGATAGAAGGCACGCCCGACGCGACGATCTTGCGCCTGGTACTCGAGCGGCTTCTCTGATGATCGGCCTGCCTGCAAATACGCGGATCTGGATCGCCGCAGGCGTCACTGACATGTGATCCGGCTTTAATGCGCTTGCAGCGAAGGTGCAGACAGTGCTTGAGAAGGATCCGTACGGTGGCCAGGTTTTTATCTTCAGAGGGCGCCGTGGTGACCTTATGAAGGCGTTGTACTGGAGCGATGGCGGCCTATGTCCGTTTGCAAAGCGCCTTGAGAAAGGACGTTTTGCATGGCCACGTGCTGACACTGGTGTTGTGGCGCTGACAACGGCTCAACTGGCGCTGCTTCTCGAAGGGTTTGACTGGCGCGAACCGATCGAGGCAGCACGCCCGCGCAGCGCTTTGTAAACGTCAGTTACCTGATGATCCGCGTGCAGCAGACAGTCGTAAACTGTTGCAATGGATCTATATGTGCGCGATGATTGGCCCAGTGGTTCGACTGAGGCTCCAGCAGTCTGGTTCGCTGATACACCGGATCGTCGCGGCGAACATCCGCAGCGACACCTTGCCAGCTTCAAGGGCGTACTGCAGGCTGACGCGTTTGCCGGCTACGCGGAACTCTACGCCGGTGGTCAGATCCGGGAAGCTGCGTGCCTGGCACATGCACGTCGAAAGCTGCACGATCTGCACGCTGTGCGACCGTCGTCGATTACCAACGAAGCACTCGAGCGCTTTGGCGCGCTCTATGGCATAGAGGAACACATTCACGGCAAGCCTCCGGGGGAACGGCTGCGAGTTCGCCAGACGCAGGCGGTGCCGCTGCTTGAGGATATGAAGCGGTGGTTCGAAGCGACGATTCTCACACTCTCCGCGAAATCGGACACCACCAAGGCGATCCAGTACTCGTTGAATCGCTGGCCTGTGCTTGTCTACTACTGCGCTGCGTCATTGAATTAGCACCCTGTCTGTGTTCAGATACAGGTCATGGGTCAAAATGAACCTGACAGATATCGAACGTGAGCAACTGTTGTCGGCGGCGCGCAGCCGAACGGTGCGTGCGGCGGACGTGCGACGCGCAAAGTTGATCCTGATGCTCGAGGACGGCGAATCGCGCGACAGTATCATGCGCACACTGGGTTGCGATTCGCGCTTCATCGCACGCTGGTCGGGGCGCTTCCTCAGCGAGCGACTAGCCGGCATGTACGCCCGGCACCGCGGGCGGGCGCCTACGCAGCCACCGGCCAAACTGGAAGCGCGGGTGCTCAAGTGCACCCTCAAGCACAAACCCGCCGACGGTTCGACACACTGAGTAGCTACAAGCTCGCAGCAGAACTCGGCGACGTATCGGTCTCGGCCGTGCAGCGCATCTGGCGCAAGCACGGCATCAAGCCGCAGCAGTTGGAGCGCACATGGTCTCCAACGACCCGGACTTCGAGACCAAGGCAGCCGACGTGATCGGGCTGTACCTGAACCCGCCGGCGCACGCAGCGGTGTTCTGCGTGGACGAGAAGACCGCGATCCAGGCACTCGATCGCAAGGACCGTATGCTGCCGCTGTCGCCCGGGCGCGCCGAGAGTCACGGCTTCGAGTACAAGCGCAACGGCACGCTCAGCCTGTTCGCGGCGTTCAATACTGCCACCGGCGAGGTGCTGGGCAAGACGGTGGCGCGCCACACCAGCGAGCAGTTCGTGGCCTTCCTGACCGACGTCGTCGCCAGCCAGCCCAAACGCCGGGAAATCCACGCGATCTGCGACAACGTCAGCAGCCATAAGACGCAGCGGGTTGCCGACTTCCTTGATGCGCAGTGCAACGTGCACCTGCACTTCACGCCGACCTACTCGTCGTGGCTCAACCAGGTGGAGAACTGGTTCTCGCGCATTCAGCGTGAAGTGATCGCTCGCGGCATCTTCACTTCGGTGAAGGATTGGGATCGCAAACTGATGCCGATACATCCGCGAACACAACAAGAACCCGAAACCGATCAAGTGGAAATATGACGATCCTTCGCGCCGGATTCGACCAGTGCCAATTCAATGACGCAATGGAATAGCAGCGCCGCCTT
>LFKV01000013.1 GCA_001189345.1 Candidatus Paraburkholderia kirkii | reverse complement strand
CGTCTCGTGTGCGGCGACGTCGGTTTCGGCAAGACGGAGGTCGCGCTGCGGGCGGCGTTCATCGCGGTGATGGCGGGCAAGCAGGTGGCGATTCTTTCGCCCACTACGCTGCTCGCCGAACAGCATACGCAGACCTTCACGGACCGCTTCGCCGACTGGCCGGTGCGCATCGCGGAGCTGTCGCGCTTCAAGACGGGCAAGGAAGTGTCGACGGCGGTGCAGCAGATCAACGAGGGCAGCGTCGATATCGTCATCGGCACGCACAAGCTGTTGTCGGGCGACGTGAAGTTCAAGCGGCTGGGGCTCGTCATCATCGACGAGGAACACCGTTTCGGCGTACGGCAGAAGGAAGCGTTGAAGGCGTTGCGGGCGGAAGTGGACGTGCTGACGCTCACCGCGACGCCGATTCCGCGCACGCTCGGCATGGCGCTCGAAGGCCTGCGCGACTTCTCGGTGATCGCGACTGCGCCGCAGAAGCGTCTCGCGATCAAGACGTTCGTGCGTCGCGAGGAAGACGGCGTAATCCGCGAGGCGATGCTGCGCGAGCTCAAGCGCGGCGGCCAGGTGTATTTCCTGCACAACGAAGTCGAGACGATCGAGAATCGCCGGGCGATGCTCGAAGCGCTGGTGCCCGAGGCGCGCATTGCGGTCGCGTACGGACAGATGCCCGAGCGCGAACTGGAGCGCGTGATGCGCGATTTCGTCGGTCAGCGGGCGAACGTGCTGCTGTGCACGACGATCATCGAGACCGGCATCGACGTGCCGAGCGCGAACACGATCCTGATGCATCGGGCGGACAAGTTCGGGCTGGCGCAGTTGCATCAGTTGCGGGGGCGCGTGGGGCGCTCGCATCACCAGGCTTATGCGTATTTGCTGGTGCACGATCCCGCCTCGCTCACGAAGCAGGCGCAGCGTCGGCTCGAGGCGATCCAGCAGATGGAGGAACTCGGCTCGGGCTTTTATCTCGCGATGCACGATCTCGAGATTCGCGGCACGGGCGAGGTGCTTGGCGACAAGCAATCGGGCGAGATCCACGAAATCGGCTTCCAGCTGTACACCGACATGTTGAACGACGCGGTGCGCGCGCTGAAGGAAGGTCGCGAGCCGGATCTGAACGCACCGCTCGCCGCGACGACCGAGATCAATCTCCATGCGCCGGCGATTCTCCCCGCCGACTACTGCGGCGACGTGCAGGAGCGTCTGTCGCTGTACAAGCGCCTGGCGAATTGCGAATCGAGCGACTCGATCGACGGCATTCTCGAGGAGCTCGTCGACCGCTTCGGCAAGCTGCCGCCGCAGGCGCACGCGCTCGTCGAGACGCATCGGTTGCGGCTGGCTGCGAAGCCGCTGGGCATTTCGAAGATCGACGCGGCGGAACAGTCGATCTCGCTGCAGTTTGTGCCGAATCCACCGGTGGATGGCATGAAGATCATCGAGATGGTGCAGAAGCACAAGCACATCAAGCTGGCGGGACAGGATAAGTTGCGCATCGAGACGCGGAGTCCTGATCTCGCGGTGCGGATCTCGACGGTCAAAGAGACGCTGCAGGCGTTGGGAGGGCCGGTTAGGCAACCGGCTGTGGCTGCCAAATTGGACTTGCCCCCGCATAACCGGACAGCCGGTCCCGCTTAGGTTGGAGGATTTGCTTGCCGATGAAACTCGCGCGGCGAGCGGTATTTAAGGGCGCTATGCGGGTGTGACTCGTTATCGTGGTCGAACGCGATGGCCAGATTTTGCAGCGCCGTCCTGGCGTCGGGTTTCGGCATCCACGAAACGTAATCACGCTTCATCGTTTTAACGAAGCTCTCGGCCATCCCGTTGCTTTGCGGACTTCTGACGGGTGTCGTTACTGGCTTCAGTCCGATTTTTCGAGAGAACTTCAATGTGTCATCGGCAATGTAGCAGGAACCATCGTCGCTTAACCACTCGACTTCCCTTTCGGCCTTCAACGCGCCGGTGAAGCGGTTCTCGACGGCTTGAAGCATGACGTCACGCACACCATATCGCCAGTGTAACCGCCTGTGCTCGCGACCCAACTCATGGCTTCGCGGTCGCAACAGTCGAGTGCGAAGACGACACGCAATGGGACACCGGCATCGCAGCGGAATTCGAAGCCATCCGAGCACCAACGCATGTTGCTGCTATCCACCGCGACCTTGCCGTCATGCCGACGCGTAGACGAGGCGTGCCGAGGGCGATGTTCAAGCAGCAGGCCGTGGCGACGCATCACGCGATACACGCGCTTTGCATTTACTCGCGGTTGAGCCAGCATGTCCCGGCTTCGCCTCAGCAACGCCCAAGCACGTCGGTATCCATACGTCTGAGGTTGCCCCGGTTTGACGGACAGATTCGTAGTCAGCCATTTGGTTTGGTCTAGCCTCCTTTAAGGGTTGATTCGCGGGTTGTCCACGGCCGGGCGGCGGGTCGCTTTCTCTCGACCATGACGCTGTCCGGCGGTGGGCAACCCGCGCTGCGATGACGGTTGATGTGGCGCGTGCAGGTTTTCGAATTCGAGCGGCGAGCAATACCCGATGCTGCTGTGCAGGCGGCGTACGTTGTACCAGCCCTCCAGGAATGAGAACACTCGTTGACGCGCCTGTTCGTGAGTGGCGAGGTGTTCGCGCGATAGCAGCTCGGCCTCGAGCGTGCCGAAGAACGACTCACACATCGCGTTGTCATAGGCGTCGCCGGCTGTCCCCATTGATGGTTGCACGCCGGCCTCGCGACAACGTCGACCGAAGGCAATAGACGTGTACTGACAGCCTTGGTCCGAATGTAGAATCACCCCCTCGTGGTGGCGCTGCTGCAATGCCATGTCCAGCGCTCGCAGCATGAGTTCCGTGTACAGATGGTTGGACATCGCCCAGCCCACGATGCGCCGGCTGAACACGTCAAGCACTACGGCCAAATACAGAAACCCCTCATCAGTCGGGATGTGGGTGGCATCTGCAACCCACAAGCACGTTCATCGCCTCAGCGCTGAAGTGCCGACGTACCAGGTCGGGTGCTCGCCGCGCCCCCGCACGTTGCCGCGTGGTACGTGGCCAGCGCCGTCGGCTGGCCCCACACAACCCTGCCATACGCATGAGTCGCGCCACCCGCTTGCGTCCCACGTGCATGCCTTCGCGTGCGAGCTGCGCGTGAATACGTCCCGCGCGAGCTCGCATGCAGCGTACGGATGCGTGCGAGCAGCAGCGCATCGCTGCATGCTTGCTGCGATGGCTCGCGTACCAGCCATGCGTAAAAGCCGCTCGTCGAGACCCCGAGCAGCCGTGCCATCTTAGCAATGGGCCAGCGGGCCCGGTTCGCTTTCACGAATCCGTACCCTTCGGTGGCACGGCTCCCGTCTCTCTCGCGAACCAGGCCGCAGCCTGCGAGAGAATGTCGCGCTCCATTTTTAATTGGCGATTCTCACGGCGCAGACGCGTCAGTTCCTGCCGTTCAGCCGTGGTCACCCCGTCATGCCGTACGCCAGCATCACGCTCAGCCTGCGCGCACCAGTTGACGATGGTCTGCGCCGTCGGTTCGAACTCGCGCGCGAGCTCCCGTGGTGTACGCCCGGCCTTGACCAGTTCCACCATATGCGCCCGAAACTCCGCCGGGTACGGTGTACGAGTCTTGCCCATTTCGGCACCTCCTCTTCAAAAAGAAGAAGTGTCCGTTTTCGCGGGTCAACTTCAAAGAAAACAAGTTTCACGAAAGAAAGCCCAAGCAAACGAAACGAACAAACCTAGCAGAAAGCAAAAACGCGAACCGAAGCCCCAAAAGCCCAGGTGCAGGCCAGCACCCCCCTTTTGGGCTATGATCGAACTCTAAACTGCAGGAGTCAAAACATGTCACAGATCGCTGATACGGCGCATCTCGGAGCCTCAACTTCCGCGTCAAGAACCTCGTCGCCAATCTCCCTGCCGTGGATCGAACGGCTCGTTTCTTTCGACACTGTCAGCCGCAATCCGAATCTCGGCCTCATCGAAACCGTACGCGACGAACTGCGCAAGGCAGGCATCGAAGCCGCCATCACCACCGATCCCCGCGGCCAGTGGGCGAATCTCTTCGCCACCGTGCCCGCGCACGGCGGCCAGACCAACGGCGGCATCGTGCTCTCCGGGCACACTGACGTCGTGCCCGTCGACGGCCAGGACTGGCAGAGCGATCCGTTCAGGCCCGAAGTGCGCGACGGCCTGCTCTACGGCCGCGGTTCGTGCGACATGAAAGGCTTCATCGGCGCGGCGCTGGCCATGCTGCCAAGGATGCAGGCCACGAAGCTCGCCAAACCCATCCACTTCGCGCTTTCGTACGACGAAGAAGTCGGCTGCGCCGGCGCGCCGCTCATGATCGCCGACCTGCTCAAACGCGGCGTCAGGCCCGACGGCTGCATCGTTGGCGAACCGACCTCGATGCGCCCGATCATCTCGCACAAGGGCATCAACACTTACCGCTGCTGCGTGCGCGGTTTCGCCGCTCATTCGTCGCTAACACCGAAGGGCCTGAACGCGATCGAATATGCTGCGCGGCTCATCTGCCACATTCGCGACCTGGTCGACGAGTTCCGCGCGCACGGCCCGTTCGACGAGCTGTACGACGTGTCCTTCACCACCGGCCAGACGAGCACCATCAAGGGCGGCAACGCGATCAACACCGTGCCCGCCGAATGCACCTTCGACTTCGAATTCCGCAACCTGCCGACCCTGAACCCCGAGCAGATTTTCGGGCGCATCGAGTCGTACGCGCGGGACACGCTGCTGCCGAAGATGCTGAAGGAGCACGGCAACGCTGCAATCGAATTCACGAAGCTCGCTTCCGCGCCCGGTCTCGACGCCACCGAGCAGGCCGCGATCACGCAACTCGTGCGCGCGCTCACGGAAAACCAGGACAAGCGCAAGGTCGCCTACGGCACCGAGGCGGGCCTGTTCGCCAACGCGGGCGTGCCGAGCATCGTGTGCGGGCCGGGCAACATCGAACAGGCGCACAAGGCGAACGAGTGCGTGTCGCTCGAACAGCTCGCGCAGTGCGAAGCGTTCCTCGGCAAGTTCATTCACAGCATGTCCGTCGAAGCACAGGCTCACTGACCCATCCAGCGCGATCGAAGCCATGTCCACCGCCACGCAGCATTCCGACCATAGATCGACGGCACGCCGATCCCGACGCTCGACGAAATCGCCGAGCAGCACATGGCCCTCACGCCCTGGGTCGCGCGCACGCCGACGTTCGAGCGCCACGACTTTCCGACACTCGAAGGCACGCCCATCACGTTCAAGTTCGAACTGCTGCAGGCGAGCGGTACCTTCAAGGCGGGCGGCGCGTTCTCCAACATCCTCGCGCTCTCCGACGGCGAACGCTCGGCGGGCGTCACGTGCGTGTCGGCGGGCAATCACGCCGTGGTCGTCGCGTATGCGGCGCAACGCATGGAGGTGGGCGCGAAGGTCGTGATCATCAGGAGCGCGAACCCGGCGCGCGTGGCGCTGTGCCGGCGCTTCGGCGCGGAAGTCGTGTTCGCGGAGAACGTCGCCGAAGCGTTCGACGTCGTGCGGCGCGTCGAGGCGGAGGAAGGACGCGTGTTCATCCATCCGTTCAACGGCTATCGCACGGTGCTCGGCACGGCGACGCTCGGCTACGAGTGGACCTCGCAGGCGCCCGATCTCGAAGCGGTCATTCTCCCGATCGGCGGCGGCGGGCTCGCGGCCGGCGTGTCGACGGCCATGCGTCTCGCGAATCCGTCGCTGCACGTGTACGGCGTCGAGCCGAAGGGTCGGACGCGATGAGCCGCAGCTTCGCGGCGAATCACACGATCAGAATGGGCGCGATGCACGGCATCGCCGATTCGCTGATGGCGCCGCACACCGAGCAGTACAGCTATGAGCTCTGCCGGCGGCATATCGACGAGATCGTCGCCGTCTCGGACAACCAGTTGCGGCACGGCATGCTGCAGCTTTTCAACGAACTCAAGCTCGCGGTCGAGCCCGCGTGCGCCGCCGCCACGGCTGCCCTGCTCGGCCCGTTGCGCGAGCGTCTGCAGGGCAAGCGCGTAGGTGGCTGCTGTGCGGCACCAATACCGATCCGGCGACGTTCGCGCGGCATCTGGCCGCCGTCTGAATGCCACGCGGCCCCGTTCAAGGCATCTCTTTATACAGAAGTCGACACACCCGGAAGCGATGTTGGGATAGGAAAGCGGTCACAAAGGGGTTGTAAACAATGCGGATTTCGCGTTTACTCTCGGATTTTAGGTATGAATGTGAGAGACGACGCGGGGGCATGGGTGGATGAGGAATTTGAGACGTTGGACTTGGGCGATCCACGGCGTGATCGGCGCGCCAAGGAGTTGATCAGGCGGTTTGCGGGACGACCCACGGCCAGCATTCCGGGCGCGTGCGAAGGCTGGGCTGAGACGCTGGGGGCCTATCGGTTTCTGGGCAATGAGCGCATCGAACTGGCGCGACATGATGCAGCCGCATTGGGATCGCACCGCCTCGCGCATGAAGTCGTTGCCGGTAGTACTGTGCATTGACGATACGACCGAGCTGAATTTTAACGCTCAGGACATCGAGGGAGCGGGGCCTCTCAGCTATGAAGCACAGGTGGGCATGTATCTTCACGCGACCTATGCGGTAAGCCCGGATCGAGAGCCGCTGGGGGTCGTGAATTCTTGGATGTGGGCGTGTGAGCCACGCGATGTGCACGGCAAGCGTGGCGGCATCAAGGAAAGTGCGCGGTGGATCGAAAGCTATGAGCTCGTGGCCGCTCAAGCGCGGCAGTTGCCGCAAACGCGACTGGTGTATGTGGCCGATCGTGAAGGCGACATCGCGGCACTCATGCAGCGAGCTCAGGAACTCGGTGAACCAGCGGACTGGCTGATCCGTTCACAGCACAATCGCGCCCTGGATGATGAAGGAAAGCTGTGGGAAAAGGTCCATACGGGTGACGTGCTCGGCCATCTTACTTTCGTGCTACCTGGGCGCAGTGGCCAGAAGACGCGTGAGGTTACGCAGGAACTGCGTAGCCAGCGCATCACCTTGCCCGCACGCGTTGGGCTGGCACTCACCTGCATCGAAGCCTATGAGGTTGATGCGCCAGCGAGTGTGAAGCCCGTTATCTGGCGTCTTGTCACCAATCGTGAAGTACTTGATACGGATGCGCTCGTCGAACTCATTGACTGGTATCGCGCGAGGTGGGAGATCGAGATGTTCTTCAATGTACTGAAGAACGCTTGCCGGGTTGAAGCGCTGCAGCTCTCGCAGATGGAGCGGGTGGAAAAGGCGCTGGTGCTGTACATGGTGGTGTCGTGGCGTATCGCACGGCTCATGCGCCTGGGCAGAACATGTCCGGACTTGGACGCCTCGCTGTTCTTTGAAACCGACGAGATACATGGTGCTCGTGTGCTTTCGAAGAAACCACGCCCCAAAAACCACTGACGCTTAACCAAATGATACGGATGATTGCGTCACTGGGCAGTTTTCTAGGGCGCAAGAGCGATGGTGAACCCGGTGCAAAGACCCTGTGGATCGGCATGCAACGAGTTATGGATGCGGTCATCACCATTCAAATCTTGCGTGGTGGGTATGATACTTCTGTATAAGGCAATGCGTTCAAGGGCCGTGCTTCTTTTCCGCTTCGAGCGCCGGCGTTACATCACGGCCGCGAGCCTTCTGCGCTCATTGCGCTGCATGAAGTAATTCGCGGCGATCACCCCTGCCGTCACCAGCGCGATGAACAAGGTCGCGAGCGCGTTTATCTCCGGATTCAGGCCGAGGCGCACGCGCGAGAACACGACGAGCGGCAGCGTCGTAGATCCGGGGCCGGACAGGAACGCGGACAGCACCAGATCGTCGATCGACAGCGTGAACGACAGCAGCCAGCCCGCCACGAGCGCCTGGGAGATCAGCGGCAGCGTGATCGTGAAGAACACGCTCAGGGGCGTCGCGCCGAGATCGAGCGCGGCCTCTTCCAGCGACGGATTCAGCTCGCGCGCGCGCGACTCCACGATGATCGCGACATACGAGATGCACAGCATCACGTGCCCGATCCAGATCGTGAAGAGTCCGCGCCCCGCCGGCCAGCCGATCAGCTTCGCCATCTCGACGAAGAGCAGCAGCAGCGAGATGCCCTGGATGACCTCGGGAATCACGAGCGGCGCGTTGATCATGCCCGTGTACAGCGTGAAGCCCCGGAAGCGCCCCATGCGCGCGAGCACGAAGCCCGCCCACGTGCCGATTACGACCGACGCGCAGGCCGTCAGAAACGCGATGCGCAGCGAGAGCCACGCGGCGTTGATGAGCTCGTCGTCGTACCAGAGCGCGCGATACCACTTGAGCGAGAACGCGGTCCACACGGTCACGAGTTGCGACTCGTTGAACGAGTAGACGATCAGGCTGATGATCGGGATATAGAGAAACGCGAACCCGATCCCGAGCGAGGTGAGCTGAAGCGAACGGCTCGGCTTGATCATCGCTTCTCCTCCAGTTGCTTCGCCTGAAAATGCTGGAAGAGCGCCATCGGCACGAGCAGCAGCAGGACCATCGCGCAGGTGACGGCCGAGGCCATCGGCCAGTCGGCGTTGTCGAAGAACTCGTTCCACATGACGCGGCCGATCATCAGCGTGTCGGCGCCGCCGAGCAGCTCCGGGATCACGTACTCGCCCACCGCCGGAATGAACACGAGCAGACAGCCCGCGATGATGCCGTTCTTCGAGAGCGGCAGCGTGATCTGCACGAACGCCTTCCACGGCTTCGCGCCGAGATCGTAGGCGGCCTCGAGCAAGGTCAGGTCCATCTTCACGAGGTGCGCGTAGAGCGGCATCACGAGAAACGGCAGATACGAATACACCATCCCGATATACACCGCAACATTCGTGTGATACAGCTCGATCGGCGAATGAATCAGGCCGATCGACATCAGGAAGTTGTTCAGCAAGCCGTTGTTCTTGAGAATGCCGATCCACGCATACACGCGGATCAGGAACGATGTCCAGAACGGCAGCATCACGGCCATCAGCAGCAGGTTGCGCGTGGCCGAATTCGAGCGCGCGATGTAATACGCCATCGGATAGCCGATCAGCAGGCACAGCACCGTCGAGACCGCCGCGACCAGCAGCGAGTTCATGTAGGTCGCGAAGTACAGGCTGTCGGTCAGCAGGAACGCGTAGTGCGAGAAATCGAGCGCGATGTTCATCACGCCCTCCTTCATCGCCACGAGTTCCGTGTACGGCGGAATGCCGAGCTGGCTGTCCGCGAAGCTGATCTTCACGACCAGCAGGAACGGCACGAAGAACAGCAGCAGCAGCCACAGATACGGCCCGCCGATGACGAGCGTGCGGCCGCTGACGCCGAAACTGTTGAGCAGCTTCATCATCATGAGGTCAGCACCACGCCCGCCGACGCGCTCCAGCGCACGTAGACTTCGTCGTCGAAGGTGGGCGAATCGATCTCGCCGAGTGCGAGGCTCGACAGGTTCGCGACCACGACCTTGCCGGAATCGAGCGTCACGTGATAGAGCGTGTAGCCGCCCATGTACGCGATGTTGCTCACCTTGCCGCGCCCCCAGTTGTATGCGCCTTCGGGCGGCTTTCTCATCAGCGCGATGCGCTCCGGCCGCACGGAGATGGTCACCGGCATGCCGAGTGGCCCGGTGATGCCGTGGTTCACGTATAGGCGCACCGGCAGGTCCGGCGATTCGACGAACACGTGATCCGGCTCGTCCTCGACGACATTGCCGTCGAACAGATTGGTCGAGCCGATGAACTGTGCAGAGAAGCGCGTGTTCGGATACTCGTAGACTTCGTGCGGCGTGCCGAGCTGCACGATCTGCCCCTCGCTCATCACGGCGAGACGGTTGGCCATCGTCATCGCCTCTTCCTGGTCGTGCGTCACCATGATGCAGGTGACGCCCACCTGGTCGAGAATGTTGACGAGCTCGATCTGCGTGCGCTGACGGATCTGCTTGTCGAGCGCGGACATCGGCTCGTCGAGCAGCAGGAGCTTCGGGCGCTTGACGAGGCTGCGCGCGAGCGCGACGCGCTGCTGCTGGCCGCCCGAGAGCTGATGCGGCTTGCGCTTCGCGTACTTCGCCATCTGCACGAGCTCGAGCACGTTGTGCACGCGGTCCTTCAGCTCGCCGCCGCGCACGCCTTCCTGTTTCAGCCCGAACGCGACGTTCGACTCCACGCTCATGTGCGGAAAGAGCGCGTAGGACTGGAACATCATGTTCACCGGGCGGTGATACGGCGGCATCCTGGCGAGGTCCTCGCCGTCGATCAGGATCTGTCCTTCGGTCACGGATTCGAGGCCGGCGAGCATGCGCAGGAGCGTCGATTTTCCGCAACCCGAACTGCCGAGCAGCGCGAACAGCTCGCCCTTCCTCACCGACAGGTTGACGCCGCGCACGGCCGTCGTCTCGCCGAATTTCTTCACGACGTCGACGATCTGCACGAAGTTGTCATCCGGGCTCACGCCGGACAGAGGACCGCCCAGCTCTCGCCGATCGTTGGGACTACCAGGCGCCGCCTTCGACGCGCTCGACTGCTCACTCATGATTGCCTGTTCGACTCCTGCATTGATGCGTCTTGCACGAACAAAGCCCCCGGAGGTCCAGGGGCTTCGTCGATTCAAAAGAATAACCGGCTTCCGGAAGTCATCGGCCGGACTTGAACTCGGTCCAGAGCCGCGTCTGCAGGCGCTGGATCTCAGGCGGCAGCGGCTTCAGCAGGAACAGCGTCTTGATGACGTCCTGCGGCGGGTACACCGCCGGATCGTTCGCCACGTCCTTGTCCACGTACTTGCGCGCTTCCAGGTTCGCGCTCGGGTAGTACACCGCGTTCGTGATCGCCGCGTGGACCTGTGGCGTCTCGATGTAGTTGATCCACTCGTGCGCGGCGTCCTTGTTCTTCGCGTCCTTCGGAATCGCCATCACGTCAAACCACACCGGCGCGCCGCCCTTCGGAATGTAGTACTCGATCTTGAACGGCTTCTTCGCGTCGACGGCGCGATGCTTCGCGATCACGACATCGCCCGACCAGCCATACGTGAAGCAGATGTCGCCGCCGACCATGTCGTTGATGTAGCCCGACGAGTTGAACTGCGTGATGTACGGGCGGATCTTCTTCAGCATCGCGAGCGCCTCGCGATAGTCGGCCGGGTCCGTGCTCATCGGATCCTTGCCGATGTAGTGCAGCGCGGCCGCGAACATCTGGTCGGGCGCGTCGAGCACCGAGACGCCGCACGCCTTCAGCTTCGAGATGTTCTCGGGCTTGAAGAGGATGTCCCAGTTGTTGAGATCGACGTTACCGAGAATCTTCTTCGCACGGTCGACGTTGTAGCCGAGGCCGGTCGTGCCGTAAGCCCAGGGCACCACGTACTTGTTGCCCGGGTCCGCGCCTTCGACAAGCTTCATCAGATCGGGGTCGAGATACTTGAGGTTGGGCAGCTTCGACTTGTCGAGCGGCGAGAAGATGCCCGCGGCAATCTGCTTACCCGCGTAGTTGCTCGTCGGCACGACGATGTCGTAGCCCGAGTTGCCGGTGAGGAGCTTGGCCTGAAGGGTGTCGTCGCTGTCGTAGTTGTCGTACTTCACCTTGATGCCGGTCTGCTTAGTAAAGTTGGGGATCGTGTCCTTGGCGATATAATCCGACCAGTTGTACACGTTCAACTGCGTATCCTTCGTCGACGCTGCGAGCGGGGTCAACAATGCGGCGCATGCCAGGGCGCCCGCCAGCTTTGCCGCGGGGCTCGCCAGTTTCCGGTTCATCTCGATTCTCCCTTGTTCCGACTTGTCACGGCGTCGTCCCGTGCGGCCCCGGCGATCGCTCCATCGTCCGATCCGGCCCGCGATGCCCTTCAAAACCCCGAAAACTACCATTAAACACAAGCCCGACAAAAAATAATGCGCCGCCTGTCGCGCAAAATGCACACGCGCCCGCGAGGACCGTGCATTTTAGCCCCTATTCGGCCGGGACGGCACCTCGTAAAACCACACTCGGCAAAGTGGCTCGCCAGCGCGTCGGGTGGATGAAATGTCATTATTCGTGATCGAGTGTCCGCGCCGCCACGTCTGTCGTTTGTCCGGTCTTTGTCAGGTCCGAACGAGAGTGGTCGGCGCGCTTGCGATCCGGCATCCGAACCTGACGAATAGCCAGCGGAACAGTTGTTGCGAGCTAATTCGACGTGCGCCGCGAAAAGCGGCGCGTCCTGAACCGGCAACGCGCGCTCATACGACTGATGACGCCGCCGTTGCGCCGCTATTCGAGGCCGCCTTCGCACGAACACCAATCCGTCCGCGCTCGCCCGGCTGTCCGCCGCGAAGTCCGACGCGCAGTCTCCTGGGGCGATCCGGGAGGATCGTCGACGGGCCCCGCGACCGCACGGACGCTGGTACTCGTTCGCCGGCGCAAGCGCGCTCGTCGCCGTGGGCTACATGGACCCGGGCAACTGGCGACGGCCCTCGCGAGCGGCGCGCGCCATGGCTATTCGCTTCTCTTCGTCGTGCTGCTCGCAAGCCTGATGGGCATGCTGCTGCAATGGGTCGCCTCGCGCGTGGGCCTCGTGACCGGGCGCGATCTCGCGCAACTGTGCCGCGAGCGCTTCAGCCGGCGCACCACGCTCGTGCTGTGGATCGCATGCGAGATCGCGATCATCGCGTGCGATGTCGCGGAAATCGTCGGCAGCGCGGTGGCGCTGCAGATGCTCTTCGGGCTGTCGCTCACCGCGGGCGTGCTGATCTCCGCGGTGGCGACCTTCGCGATGCTCGCGCTGCAGAGCCGCGGCAGGCGTCCGCTGCAACGGGTGGTGACGGCGCTGATCCTCTTCGTGAGCTCTTGCTTCGTGGTCGAACTGGCGCTCGCGCATCCGGTCTGGGCCGAGGCGCTGCGCGGCCTAGCGCCGCCGCGCCAATTGCTGCGCGATGCCGGCATGCTGTGGCTGGCCGCCGGCGTGCTCGGCGCGACCGTGATGCCGCACAACCTCTATCTGCACTCCGCGCTCGTCAAGGAACACGCGCCCGCTCGCGACGACACCACCATCGAGCGCGCGCTGCGCGGCGTGAACATCGACACGTTCGCGTCGCTCGGGCTCGCTTTCGTGGTCAACGCGTCGCTGCTGGTGGTCGCGGCCGCCGTGTTTCATGCGAGCGGGCACGTCGAAGTCGAGGATCTCGCTCGCCGATGCGCATCGACTGATCGCGCCGCTCGTCGGCAGCCATTGGGCGGGCGTCGTGTTCGCCGCCGCCCTGCTCGCCTGCGGCCTGAACGCGACCGTCACCGGCACGCTCGCCGGACAGGCGGTGATGGAAGGCTTTCTGTGCCTCAGGATGGCGCGCTGGGCCCGCGCGCTGACGACGCGCGGCCTCGCGATCGGACCCGGCGCTCGTCGCGGTCGCGAGCTTCGGCCAGCACGGCTCCAATGCGCTGCTGGTCGCCACCCAGGTCGTGCTGAGCCTGCAATTGCCGCTCGCGGTGATTCCGCTCGTGCGCTTCGCCTCCGACGCCCGGCTGATGGGCCGCTGGCGCGTCGCGCGCATGCCGCTCGCGCGGGCGTGGGCTTGCGCGGGCGTCATCGTCGCGTTGAATGGCACGATCTTGTGGCAGGCGCTGTTTTCAGGCTGAGATTTTCGGCGGCATATTGCGGGTTTTGCGCGGTTTTCGGGGATCGTGGCGCATCTTTCGCTGTCACATGTTCGACGCGCGGGCGGTCTCGACCCGCGCACGAGTCAGCCCGGAAACAGAACACCCGCCACACATGGCCCATTGCCCACGATCGCCTTCGAATTTCACCGGCCGCCGCGCCGGACATGCGCCCGCCTTCGCGCTCCTGCTCGTTGCGTTCTGCGCGAGCGGCGCCGCAAACGCGACCGTCGCCGTGCTGCAGCTCGCACGCGAAGCCGCGGCCTCGCAGCCGCTCGAACTCACGCTCCTCTATACCGACGACGACTCGACGCCCCTGAGCGTCGACGTGCCGAAGCAACTGATCGTGAACCTGACCAACGGCGACTTGCCGCCCGCGCCGCTCACGCTCGCGCGCGACCCGAAGGTGCCCGACCGTCTGCGCCTCGCGCCGGGACAATATCACCGCGTGCGCTTTTCGGCGCCCTGGCCCGACCCGGCGCGCGGCACGGTGAAGATCGACCCGGTGGGCTTCGATGCGTCGCCGATGCTCGTCGCGATCAATCGCAGCGACACGCAGACGCAAGTCGCCGCGGCCGAACGGCGCGAAACGCAGGCGACCACGCCCGCGCAGGCGGCGAGCGCGAGCGCCCGCCGCGAACACCGCCGCCGTGCCGACGACGACCAACGACACGATGCTCTCCAGCCGTTTCTCCAAGTTCGAGCCGGTCTACTTCGCCGACGGCAAGAACGGCGACAACCTCGCAAAATTCCAGTTCAGCTTCAAGTACCGGCTGCATCTGCCGGACGATCCGCGCTCGCGCGGACTTCTGGACAATCTCTATCTGGCTTACATGCAGACGTCGATCTGGAATTTCTCGGCGCCCTCCGCGCCGTTCCGCGACACGAGCTATCAGCCGCAGATCTTCTACTACGTCGATGATACCGGCGTGAAGAGTCCGTACTTCACCCGCATGGGCGTGGCGGCGGGTATCGGGCACGAGTCGAACGGCCGGGCCGGCGACGAGTCGCGCGCGATCAATATCGTCTTTGTGCGCCCGACCTGGGATTTCGGCGACCTGAACGGCAATCACCTGACGCTCTCGCCGAAGCTCTATTACTACCTGTCGAAGGTCGGCAACGAGGACATCGCGGACTACCGCGGCTATGCCGACTTTCTGGTGAAGTACGGCAGCCCGGACGGCTGGCAGCTCGCGACCACGCTACGCAAGGGGACGAAGCACTGGTACGGCAGCGTCGACACGCAACTCACCTACCCGCTCGCGAAGCTGATCGGCAGCGCGTGGGGCGGCTATCTGTTCGTCAGCTACTTCAACGGCTACGGCAAGGACATCCTCGATTACAACCAGCGGCATCACTGGATCGCGCGGATAGGCTACAGTATCGCGCGCTGAGCTTTTTCACGATCTGACCGCCGCGTTAGCGCCCTCTTTTTCCCGGCGGCGACGCGGTCACGAGCCAACCCAATGTCTTCGAATCTTCACGACCTGCCCGACAGCCCCTGTATCGGCGTTTGCTCCACGCTCTTCGACGAAATCTGCAAGAAGGGCTGCGGCCGCACGGCCGGCGAAGTGTCCAACTGGGTCTTCCTCAGCGAAGAGGAAAAGCGCGCGATCTGGGAGCGCATTACCCGCGAGGGTACGGCGATGCGCTTTCGCAACGACCATCTCTAGCCGCCCCGCGCGCCCGCAGTGGCGTCGCGGACCGGCTTTCGAAGGTGGCGCGGGCTGCGTCGATGGCATGCCCGGCGTCGGCTTCGACGCCCTCCGGCATGCGGCCCATCCTCTCTTTCGTGCCGGAATCGATCACGTCGATGACGCCGTCGCCGCAAGGCTTGATCCATTTGCCGCCGATGTAGCGCCTGTCGAATGTTTTCATCCGCTGTCTCAGGTTGGATGAGGACAGACTACGGGCGATCGGAAAATGAAAAACGGCTCGTTCTCGCGAAACGGGCCGTCGAGTGTTGCCGGCTTGAAGGCCGCGGAGGTTACTGAATCCCCTGGCTCGCCAGAAAATCCTCGTAATTTCCGCCGAAATCGCGCAGCGTGCCGTCGGTTCTCACTTCGATGATCCGGTTCGCCAGCCCGCTCACGAACTCGCGGTCGTGCGACACGAAAATCAGCGTGCCGTCGAACTTGTCCAGCGCGATCTGCAGCGACTCGATGGACTCCATGTCCATATGGTTGGTCGGCTCGTCCATCAGCAGCACGTTGTGGCGGCCGAGCATCAGCTTGCCCCAGATCATGCGGCCCTTCTCGCCGCCCGACAGCACCTTCACGTTCTTCTTGATATCGTCCGCGTTGAAGAGCAGTCGGCCGAGCGTGCCGCGCACCATCTGCTCGTCGTCGCCTTCCTTGCGATACTGGTCGATCCACTCGGTGAGCGTCTCATCCTTCGGAAACTCTTCGTACGTGTCCTGCGGCATGTAGCCGACGTTCGCGTTCTCGGCCCACTTCACGCTGCCGCCGTCAAGCTCCAGCGCACCCTTGAGCGACTTGAGCAGCGTCGTCTTGCCCGCGCCGTTCTCGCCGATGATCGCGATGCGCTCGCCCGGCTGCACGTTCAGGTTGAAGTTCTGGAAGATCGTGCGGTCGTACTTCTTCGCGATGCCTTCGGCGACCACCGCGATGTTATGCAGCTTCTTCTCGTACTCGAAGCGGATGAACGGGTTCTGACGCGACGACGGCTTGAATTCCTCGATCTTGATCTTGTCGATCATCTTGAGGCGGCTGGTCGCCTGGCGCGCCTTCGACTTGTTGGCCGAGAAGCGGCGCACGAAGTCCTGCAGGTCGGTCACGCGCTCCTTCGCCTTCTGGTTGGCGGCCTGCTGGCGCTCGCGCGCCTGCGTCAACGCCAGCATGTAGTCGTCGTAGTTGCCCGGCCAGACCTTCAGCGTGCCGTAGTCCATGTCCGCCATGTGCGTGCAGACCTGGTTCAGGAAGTGACGATCGTGCGAGATGATGATCGTCGTCGAGTTGTAGTCGTTGAGCACGTTTTCCAGCCAACGGATCGAATTGATGTCGAGGTTGTTGGTCGGCTCGTCGAGCAGCAGCACGTTGGGCTTCGAGAACAGCGCCTGCGCGAGCAGCACGCGCAGCTTCCAGCCCGGAGCGACGTTGCTCATCGAGCCGTTGTGATCGTTGATGCCGATGCCGATGCCGAGCAGCAGTTCGCCCGCGCGCGCCTCGGCCGTGTAGCCGTCGTACTCGGCGAACTTGGCTTCGAGGTCGGCGGCGCGCATGTAGTCGTCGTCGGTGGCGTCGGGGTTGGCGTAGATCGCGTCGCGCTCGGTCATCGCAGCCCACATTTCGGTGTGGCCCATCATGACGACGTCGAGCACGCGCATGTCTTCATACGCGAACTGGTCCTGACGCAATTTGCCCAGACGGATGTTCGGCTCCAGCACGACGTTGCCCGAGCTCGGCTCCAGGTCGCCGCCTAGGATCTTCATGAACGTCGACTTGCCGCAGCCGTTCGCCCCGATCAGTCCATAGCGGTTTCCTTCGCCGAACTTGACCGAGATGTTCTCGAAGAGGGGCTTGGGCCCAAATTGCATGGTGATGTTGGCAGTAGACAGCACGGCGCGTCCTTTCGAATAGGGTACGACGAAAAGCTTGGAATTCTAACAGCTTTTGGCGGGGTCTTGCCCGACGGCGCCTTTCCCGCGCTGCATCGCACGGACACGCCGGAGCGCCGCATCGTGAAAAAAAGCGCGACGAATAAAAAAGGGCGCGGCCCATGCGGCCGCGCCCGTACATCCCGGAAACGATCCGCGCGAGGCGGAGACATGTTCCGTTACGTGCGCTCGGCGATGAACGCCTTCACCACGCCGGCATCCGCAGACACGATATCGAATCTTTGTGGCAGTTTTTCAAGCCCCGCGAACGCCGCCGGCCGCTCCGGCTCGCGATTGAGCGCCTCGCGGATGGTCTCGCCGAACTTGATCGGCTGGGCGGTTTCCAGAACGATCATCGGCACGCCGGGCTTCAGATGCTCGCGCGCCACCTTCACGCCGTCGGCGGTGTGGGTGTCGATCATAGTCCGATAGCGCTCGAACACGTCGCGGATGGTCTTTACGCGATCGTCGTGCCCGCTCTTGCCCGACACGAAACCGAACGCCTTCACCCGCGCGAAATCTCCGCTCGCCGCGAGATCGAAGCCGCCCTTCTCCTCGACGTCGCGGAACAGTTGCAGCACGCGCGCCGGATCGCGGCCCAGCAGGTCATACACGAAGCGCTCGAAATTCGACGCCTTCGAGATGTCCATGCTCGGCGACGTGGTGTGATACGTCTCCGCCGCCCCGCGCACGCGATACACGCCCGTCCTGAAGAATTCGTCGAGCACGTCGTTCTCGTTGGTCGCGACGACGAGCTGATCGATCGGCAGGCCCATCATGCGCGCGATATGGCCCGCGCACACGTTGCCGAAGTTGCCCGACGGCACCGTGAACGAGACGTGCTCGTCGTTGTTCTTCGTCCCGGCGAAATAGCCCTTGAAGTAATACACGACCTGCGCGACCACACGCGCCCAGTTGATCGAATTGACCGTGCCGATCTTGTGCTTCGCCTTGTAGGCATGGTCGTTCGACACGGCCTTGACGATGTCCTGGCAGTTGTCGAAATTGCCCTCGACCGCCAGATTGAAGATGTTCGGGTCCTGCAGCGAGAACATCTGCGCCGTCTGGAAGGCACTCATCTTCTTGTGCGGCGAGAGCATGAACACGCGCACTCCGGCCTTGCCGCGCATCGCGTATTCGGCGGCGCTGCCGGTGTCGCCGGAGGTCGCGCCGAGGATGTTCAGCATCTCGCCGTGTTTCGCGAACGCATACTCAAATAGGTTGCCGAGCAGTTGCATCGCCATGTCCTTGAAGGCGAGCGTCGGGCCGTTCGACAGCTCCAGCAGCGACAGCGTCGCGCCGTTCTCGACGCCGAGCGTCTTGAGCGGCGTGATCTGCACCGCGCTCTCCTCATGGCGCACGTTGCTGTACACCTGCGCGGTGTAGGTCTTGCGAGTGAGCGAGCGCAGGTCTTCGGCGGGAATGTCGTCGCTGAATTTCGACAGCACTTCGAATGCGAGATCCGCGTATGACAGCGTGCGCCAGCGCGCGAGTTCGTCGGACGATACGCGCGGATACTCCGCCGGCAGATACAGGCCGCCGTCGGCGGCCAGGCCGCCCAGCAGGATGTCGGAGAACGTATGGCGCTCGTTCGTGCCGGCGCCGCGCGTCGAAATGTAGGTCATCGTGCCTGGCCCTCAGTTGAGCGCTTCCATGCGCAGCTTCGTCACCTTCGAGACGACCGTGGAAAGCGCTTCGATCTCCTCGATCGCCGCGTTCACGTTCTTTTCCAGCGTCTCGTGCGTGATGAGGATGATGTCCGTCTCGCCCTTGTTCGCGCCGTCGACTTCCTCGGATTCCTTCTGCAGCAGCGCGTCGATGGAAATCGCCTTGTCGGCGAGAATGCGCGTGATGTTCGCGAGCACGCCCGTCACGTCCGCCACGCGCAGGCGCAGGTAGTAGCCGCTCGTCACTTCGTCGATCGGCAGGATCGGCGTGTTCGAGAGGCTGTCCGGCTGGAACGCCAAGTGCGGTACGCGATGCTCCGGATCGGCCGTATGCAGGCGCGTCACGTCGACCAGATCGGCCACCACGGCGGAGGCCGTCGGCTCCGAGCCCGCGCCCTTGCCGTAGTACAGCGTGGTGCCGACCGCATCGCCGTGCACGACGACGGCGTTCATCGCGCCTTCCACGTTGGCGAGCAGGCGCCTGGCGGGAATCAGTGTCGGATGCGTGCGCAGCTCGATGCCCTTCTCCGTGCGGCGCGCGATGCCGAGCAGCTTGATGCGATAGCCGAGGTCCTCGGCGTAGCGGATGTCGATCGCCGCGAGCTTGCTGATGCCTTCGACGTACGCGCGGTCGAACTGCACCGGCACGCCGAACGCGATCGCGCTCATGATCGTGACCTTGTGCGCGGCGTCCACGCCTTCGACGTCGAAGGTCGGATCGGCTTCCGCATAGCCCAGCTCCTGCGCGGCCTTCAGCGCGGTCGCGAAGTCGAGGCCGCGGTCGCGCATTTCCGAAAGAATGTAGTTGGTCGTGCCGTTGATGATGCCCGCGATGTATTCGATGCGGTTCGCCGTCAGCCCTTCGCGCAGCGCCTTGATGATGGGGATGCCGCCCGCCACCGCCGCCTCGAACGCGACCATCACACCCTTCGTGCGCGCGGCTTCGAAAATCTCCGTGCCGTGCACGGCGAGCAGCGCCTTGTTGGCCGTCACGACGTGCTTGCCGTTCGCGATCGCGCGCAGCACGAGCTCGCGCGCGAAGCCGGTGCCGCCGATCATTTCGCAGACGATGGAAATCGCCGGGTCGTCGACGACGGCGTTGAAGTCGTCCGTCACCGCGATGTCTTCCTGCTTCGCGGCGGCGGCCTTCGCCGGCGTGCGCACCGCGACGCGCGCGATTTCGATGCCGCGGCCCGCCCGGCGTTTGATTTCTTCCTGGTTACGGCGCAGCACCGTGAAGGTGCCGCTGCCGACCGTGCCGAAGCCCAAGAGTCCTACTTTGATCGGTTCCATGCAGCGCGAGTCTTTAAGAGAAAAATTAAGCGGAATGCCGTTTGCGATAGCCGTCGAGGAAACGCGCGATGCGGTGGATCGAATCCGCGAGATCGTCGACGTTCGGCAGGAAGACCACGCGGAAGTGATCCGGCGTCGGCCAGTTGAAGCCCGTGCCCTGCACCAAGAGCACACGCTCCTCGAGCAGCAGGTCGGTGATGAACTGCTGGTCGTCCTGGATCGGGTACATCTTCGGATCGAGTTTCGGGAACATGTACAGCGCGGCCTGCGGCTTCACGCAGGTGACGCCCGGAATGGCCGTGAGCATCTCGTAGGCGAGCTCGCGCTGCTTGAAGAGCCGGCCGCCGGGCACGATCAGGTCGTTGATGCTCTGATAGCCGCCGAGCGCCGTCTGAATGGCGTACTGGCCGGGCACGTTCGGGCACAGGCGCATCGAGGCGAGAATGCCGAGCCCCTCGAGATAGTCCTTCGCGCGGCGGCGATTTTCCTTGATCAGTCCGGAAATGGCCATCCAGCCCGCGCGATAACCGCACGAACGGTAGCTCTTCGACAGGCTGTTGAAGGTGACGGTGACCACGTCTTCCGAGAGCGCGGCCATCGACGTGTGCGTCTTGCCGTCGTAGATGATCTTGTCGTAGACCTCGTCCGCGAAGACGATGAGGCCGTGCTCGCGCGCGATCGCGATGAGATCGCGCAGCAGCTCGTCCGAGCACAGCGCGCCCGTGGGGTTGTTCGGGTTGATCACGACGAGCGCCTTCGTGTTCGGCGTGATCTTCGCGCGGATGTCGTCGAGGTCGGGCATCCAACCGTTGCTCTCGTCGCACATGTAATGGCGCGGTGTGCCGGAGGACAAGCTCACCGCGGCCGTCCAGAGGGGATAATCCGGCGCGGGCAGCAGCACTTCGTCGCCGTCGTTCAGGAGCGCCTGCATCGCCATGACGATGAGTTCCGACGCGCCGTTGCCGATGTAGATATCGTCCAGCTCGACGCCCGTCACGCCCTTTTGCTGCGTGTAATGCATGATCGCCTTGCGCGCGGCGAACACGCCCTTCGAATCCGAATAGCCCGAGGAGCCCGGCAGATTGCGGATCATGTCCTGGATGATCTCGTCCGGCGCCTCGAAGCCGAACGGCGCCAGATTGCCGATGTTGAGCTTGATGATGCGATGGCCTTCCTCTTCGAGGCGCTTCGCGTGTTCGAGTACGGGCCCGCGAATGTCGTAGCAGACGTTTTGCAGCTTGTTGGATTTGAGAATCGGTGTCACGGCTGGCGCTCTGAGTCTGGATGTGGGATGCGGACGGGTTGCTTGATATTAACGGCAGCGTTGATCGGTACGGCTCGGCGATTCGGGCGGCCAGCCTCGGGAGCGGGCAGCAGGCGGACCTTTTGCGTGGGAAACCGGGGTTGAAGACCGACAGCGGTTCGCCCGGGCGGCGCGCTCGTTCCCGAGCGCCGAACGATGCATTTCAGACGCCGCGCCAGGTAAGGCTTGGGCGTTGCGGACCGGATTGCGTGTCGAAGGCGGCTTGTGGCGGCACGCGAGCGCAACGGGCGGCGCACGAGCGAGCCCGGCAGCCGGAAAGTTATAATTTGCTGATTATGACTCAGTTCCGCAATGCACCAAAGGAACGCGCCGATTCAGGTCGGAATCGATGCGCCAAGGCGTGCGCAGACCGATTCTCCGGGCGCGGCGGATGCCGGGTCTTTTCTCTTTCCCTTGCCGGATCACTGTTTTGAAACTTCACCAGGATTCCAACAGCGCGCTCAACACCATTACGAGCTACGGAGACGATTTCGTGGCGGTCAATCTCGAACGGTACGAGGGCAGCGTCATCGTCATGCCCGAGATGCCCGTGACAGCCTGGCCGGTGTCTTCGTTCGAGGACATCACACCCGAGCATTTCGAGGCGCTGGTCGCGGCCGCGCCGGAGGTCGTCATCTTCGGCAGCGGGTCGCGCCTGCGCTTTCCGCATCCGCGCCTGACGGCGCAACTGGCCAGACACCGCATCGGCGTCGAGACGATGGATTTCGGCGCGGCCTGCCGCACCTACAACATCCTGATGTCCGAAGGCCGGCGCGTGGCCGCGGCGCTGCTGATCGAAGCCTAAGGGAACGTTAAGAAATCGCTGGCAGACTGCCCCGCCGACTTCGTATCCGCGCGATCCGAGGCGTGACGCGCGCCAAATTTACAAATGCCGGCGGGCCGTGCGATACACTCCCGCCCGACGTTTGTCTCTCGTCAGACAGTCGGGCGAGGCATGCCGGCGTTGGGCATTCATTCACTGGGACGGCAGCGGAGTTGCAAGAACGCCGGTCGGCTCCGCTGCCGCCACGCTCGAAATCCGCGGTCTCGCGCCGAAGTGCGTGCCCTGCATGCGCGTGGCGGCCGAAGGCACAGCCCTCGGATGCCGCGCGAGCGTGCGGCCAGCACACTATTTCGTTTCACTAGCACCGCGCGCAGCGGCATCGGACAGGTCGATTACATGAACGATACGCCTTCGCGGCTACCGCTCACACGTCTCTCGCTCATTCTTCTCGTACTCGCGCTCGCGATCATCTGGTTCGCGCCGCTCGGCTATCGTCATCTGGTGCCGAGCGACGAAGGCCGCTACGCCGAAATGGCGCGCGAGATGTTCGTGACCGGCGACTGGATCACGCCGCGCTACAACGGCTACAAGTATTTCGAGAAGCCGCCGCTGCAGACCTGGGCCAACGCGCTCACCTTCGCGTGGTTCGGCATCGGCGAATGGCAGGCGCGGCTCTATACGGCGCTCACGGCCTTCGCGGGCGTGCTGCTCGCCGGTTATACCGGTACGCGCGTGTTCAACGCGGTGACGGGCTTCACGGCGGCGGTCATCCTCGCGACCTGCCCGTACTGGAACCTGATGGGCCACTTCAACACGCTCGACATGGGCCTGTCGTTCTGGATGGAGCTGACGCTCTGCGCGCTCCTGCTCGCCCAGCGTCCCGGCCTGCCGACCCGCGACGTGCGCCTGTGGATGTGGCTGTGCTGGGCCGCGATGGGCGCGGCGGTGCTCTCCAAGGGACTCGTCGGGCTGATCCTGCCGGGCGCCGTGTTGGTCCTCTACTCGATCGTCTCGCGCGACTGGGCGCTCTGGAAGCGGCTCTATATCGGCAGCGGGCTGATCGTGTTCCTGATCGTGACCGCGCCGTGGTTCGCACTGGTACAGATGAAGAACCTCGAATTCTTCGACTTCTTCTTCATCGTCCAGCAGTTCAAACGCTATCTGACGCCCGAGCAGAATCGCCCCGGCGCCTTCTACTACTTCGTGCCCGTGCTGCTCGTGGGCTTCCTGCCGTGGCTCTCCGTCGCCGTGCAGAGCGTGCGTCACGGCATGAAGACGCCGCGCCAGCCCAATGGCTTCGCGCCCGTCACGATGCTGCTCATCTGGTCGGCGTTCATCTTCCTGTTTTTCAGCGCGTCGCACTCGAAGCTCGTTTCCTACGTGCTGCCGGTGGCGCCCGCGATCGCGCTCGTGATCGGGCTCTATTTGCCGTCGCTCACGAAGGCGCAGTACCGCATGCATCTGATCGGCTACGCCGTCTTCCTGATCGCCGCGGCGCTCGGCGCGATCTTCATCGGCCACGCGGGCAGCGCCAACACGCCGAACGTGCTCTATCGCGAGTTCCAGGTGTGGGTGTGGGTCGGCATCGCGGTCGCGTTCATGGTGACCTTGTTCGCGATCTGGCTGAACCGGCGCAGCATGCTCGCGGGCGTGGCAGGCCTGGGCGCCGCGTGGCTGCTGCTCGGCACGATCGCGGGCTCGGGCCACGACGTGTTCGGCACGCAGAGCTCGGGCGTGAGGCTCGTGCCGGCGGTCAAGGCCGCGATGGCGAAGCTGCCGCCCGACACGCCGTTCTATTCGATCGCCAAGCTCGATCACACCATGCCCTTCTACCTCGGCCACACGATGATCATGGTCCAGGAAGCAGACGAACTGACCTTCGGCATGCGGACGGAACCGCAAAAATGGGTGCCGAACATCGACGACTGGATCAGACTCTGGGATTCAGAACGCTACGCGCTCGCGCTGATGCCGTCGTACCGGTATGACGAGCTCGCGGCGCGCCATGTGCCGATGCAGGTCATCGCGCGCGACGAGCGCCGCGTGATCGTGGAGAAACCGCAGCCATGAATCTCGTCGACCCACCGTCCAGCAATGTTGCACTGCACGATCGTTCGGAATTTCGCGATGAACCTAGTATCCTTGTTTCGCATTTGAAAAATACGCGATGAACCCGATTTCCTTCATTTGCATCATCATCGGCGTATCGTTGAACGCATGCGCCCAGCTTCTGCTCAAAGCCGGCGTGAACGCGGTGGGCCATTTCGACCTGACGCTCGCCAACATTTTGCCGGTCGGAATGAAAATCGCGACGCAGCTGCCCATCATCGGCGGCCTCGGCTGCTATGTGCTGAGCGTGGTGGTGTGGATCGTCGGGCTCTCGCGGGTGGACGTGTCGGTCGCCTATCCGATGCTCTCGCTCGGCTACGTCGTCAACGCGTTCGCGGCGTGGTACCTGTTCGGCGAAGTCCTTTCGATGCAGCGGCTCGTGGGCATCGGCCTCATTCTGGTCGGCGTCGTGGTGCTCGCGCGCGGCTAGTTCGTGCAGAATGCGCGCAAGATCGCGCGATCGAACTTACGACCGGATCCATTCATCTTATAAACGCATAGTCCATGACTCAAACACCGCGGCCGTTTCTGCATTTCGTGAAGCCCGAAATCGACGAAGAGACCATCCAGGGCGTCGTCGAGGTGTTCCGCTCCGGCTGGATCACGACCGGTCCGCAGAATCAGCAGTTCGAGGCCGAGCTGTCGGCGTACGTGGGCGGGCGGCCGGTGCGCGCCTTCAACTCCGGCACCTGCACGATGGAGATCGGCCTGCGCATCGCGAGCGTCGGCCCCGGCGACGAAGTCATCACCACGCCGATGACCTGGGTCTCCACCGCCAACGTGATCCTCGAAGTGGGCGTGACGCCGGTGTTCGTCGACATCGATCCGCTCACGCGCAACATGGACCTGAACTTGCTCGAGCGCGCGATCACCCCGCGCACCAAGGCCATCATGCCGGTCTATCTGGCGGGCCTGCCCGTCGACATGGACCGGCTCTACGAGATCGCGCGCGCCCACGGGCTGCGCGTGATCGAGGACGCCGCGCAGGCGTTCGGCTCGACCTGGAAAGGCAAGCGCATCGGCGCGATCGGCGACATCGTTTCGTTCAGCTTTCACGCGAACAAGAACGTGACGTCGATCGAAGGCGGCGCGCTCGTGATGAACAACGAGGACGAAGCCGAACTCGCGCGCAAGTATCGCCTGCAGGGCATCACGCGCACGGGTTTCGACAGGATGGACTGCGACGTGCTCGGCGGCAAGTACAACCTGACGGACGTGGCGGCGCGCGTCGGGCTCGGCCAGCTGCGGCAGATCGAGCGCTTCACCGCGAAGCGCCGCGAGCTTGCCCGCGCATACTTCGACGCGTTCGAAGGCGGCGCCGCCGTGAAGCTCGGTATCGGCCTGCCGCCGCGGAATTTCACCGACAGCAACTGGCACATGTTCCAGATCGCGCTGCCTCTCGAGAAGCTCGGGCTCACGCGCGCGGAGTTCATGGCGCAGATGAAGGAGCGCGGCATCGGCACGGGCGTGCACTATCCGGCGCTGCATCTGTTCACGCTGTATCGCGCGCGCGGCTTCAGGGAAGGCATGTTCCCGCACGCGGAGCGCTACGGCGCGTCGACGGTCACGCTGCCGCTCTTCACGCTGATGAGCACGGACGACGTCGCTCGTGTCGTCGGATCGATCGACGAGATCTGCGAGCAGTTCGCGAACCACGGAAAACACAGCGGGTAACCCGCAAGGACAATCAGCGCAACATGAGTCATATGGATTTTCCGGCGACGTCTCCCGAGCTTTCGGTGATCATCCCGGTGTACAATGAGGAAGCCGGCCTCGCTGCCCTGTTCGAACGCCTGTATCCGGCGCTCGATGCGCTCGGCACGTCGTACGAGGTGATCTTCATCAACGACGGCAGCCGGGACAAATCGGCCGCGCTGCTCGCGCAGCAGTTCCGCGTGCGGCCCGACACCACGCGCGTCATTCTGCTGAACGGCAATTACGGTCAGCACATGGCGATCCTCGCGGGCTTCGAGCATTCGCGCGGCGAGATCGTCGTGACGCTCGACGCCGACCTGCAGAATCCGCCCGAGGAAATCGGCAAGCTCGTCGCCAAGATGCACGAAGGCTACGACTACGTCGGCACGATCCGCCAGCAGCGACAGGACAGCCTGTGGCGCAAGAAGGCGTCGCGCGCGATGAACCGCCTGCGCGAGCGCATCACCAAGATTCGCATGACCGATCAGGGCTGCATGCTGCGCGCCTACAGCCGGCACATCATCGACACGATCAACCGCTGCGGCGAGATCAACACGTTCATTCCCGCGCTCGCTTACACGTTCGCGCAGAACCCGATCGAAGTCGATGTCGCGCACGAGGAGCGCTTCGCGGGCGAATCGAAGTACTCGCTCTACAGCCTCATCCGCCTGAACTTCGACCTCGTCACCGGCTTCTCGGTCGTGCCGCTGCAATGGCTGTCGTTCATCGGCGTGATCCTGTCGGTCGGCTCGGCGGGCCTGTTCCTGCTGCTGATCCGCCGCTTCATGTTCGGCGCGGAAGTCCAGGGTGTATTCACCCTGTTCGCCATCACCTTCTTCATGCTCGGCGTGATCATCTTCGCGCTCGGGCTGCTCGGCGAATACATCGGACGCATCTATCAGCAAGTGCGCGCACGGCCCCGCTATCTCGTGCAGACGATCCTCGAGCAGCGCGACGGCCTGCCGGCCGCGATCGAGCCGCTTCAGGAGCCGGCGCACCAGGTCGCCATCGTCACCCGCGAGGAAGACGGCCGATGAAGCCGCGCGCAGTCGTCTTCGCGTATCACAACGTCGGGGTACGCTGTCTGCAGGTGCTGCTCGCGCGCGGCGTGGACGTCGCGCTCGTCGTCACGCACGAGGACCGCGCGAGCGAGAACATCTGGTTCGGCAGCGTCGCGCGGGCGGCGGCGGAGCACGGCATCGAGACGATTACGCCGGCCGACCCCGGATCTCCCGAGCTCTTCGACGCGGTCGAGCGGATCGCGCCGGACTTCATCTTCTCGTTCTATTATCGGCACATGCTGCCGGTTGCGCTGCTCTCGCTCGCGAAGCGCGGCGCGTACAACATGCACGGCTCGCTTCTGCCCAAGTATCGCGGACACGTGCCGACCAACTGGGCGGTGCTCAACGGCGAGACCGAGACCGGCGCGACGCTGCACGAAATGGCCGAGAAGCCCGACGCGGGCGCGATCCTCGCGCAGACGCCCGTGCCCATCCTGCCCGACGACACCGCGGCGCTCGTCTTCGACAAGACCGTGGTCGCCGCCGAGCAAACGCTCTGGCGCGTGCTGCCCGCGCTGCTCGCGGGCGAGGCGCCGCATCTGCCGAACGATCTCGCCTCCGGCAGCTACTACGGCGGGCGCAAGCCGGAAGACGGCCGCATCGACTGGTCGCAGCCGGGCGCGCGCGTCTACAACCTGATCCGCGCGGTGGCGCCGCCCTATCCGGGCGCGTTCACGGACATCGGCGCAAACCGCTTCATCGTCGCGCGGGCGCGGCTCGTGCCCGAGACGGGCGCGCCCGGCGTTTCTCCGGAAAGACTCGCCGAGCTGCGGTGTTTGCCGCCGGGCCTAAGGGTGACGGATAATGCGCTGTTTGGCGTCTGCGGCGATAGCCGCGTCATCGCCATTCACGAATTGCGTCATCGGCCGCTGAATGCCGAAGCGCAGCCCGTGGGCGAGGAGCGCTCCGTCGATCCCGCCGAATTCGGCCGAATCATTCAATCCTCTCGTCATTCATGAAAAAAGTTCTGATCCTGGGTGTCAACGGCTTCATCGGACATCACCTGTCCAAGCGCATCCTCGAAACGACCGACTGGGAAGTCTTCGGGATGGACATGCAAACCGATCGCCTGGGCGACCTCGCGAATCACGAGCGGATGCACTTCTTCGAAGGCGACATCACCATCAACAAGGAATGGGTCGAGTATCACGTCAAGAAGTGCGACGTGATCCTGCCGCTCGTCGCCATCGCCACGCCCGCGACCTACGTGAAGCAGCCGCTGCGCGTGTTCGAGCTCGACTTCGAGGCGAACCTGCCGATCGTGCGCTCGGCCGTGAAATACGGCAAGCATCTAGTGTTTCCGTCGACCTCCGAGGTGTACGGCATGTGCACCGACGAGCAGTTCGATCCGGAAAACTCCGTGCTCTCCTACGGCCCGATCAACAAGCCGCGCTGGATCTACGCGTGCTCCAAGCAGCTGATGGACCGCGTGATCTGGGGCTACGGCATGGAGGGTCTCGACTTCACCCTCTTCCGTCCGTTCAACTGGATCGGCCCGGGCCTCGACTCCATCTACACGCCGAAGGAAGGTTCGTCGCGCGTGGTGACGCAGTTCCTCGGCCACATCGTGCGCGGCGAGAACATCAGCCTCGTCGACGGCGGCGCGCAGAAGCGCGCGTTCACCGACATCGACAACGGCATCGGCGCGCTGATGAAGATCATCGAGAACAAGGGCGGCGTGGCGTCGGGCAAGATCTACAACATCGGCAATCCGAAGAACAACTTCTCGGTGCGCGAGCTCGCGAGCAAGATGCTCGCGCTCGCCAACGAGTTCCCGGAATACGCGGACAGCGCGAAGAAAGTGCAGCTCGTCGAGACCTCGTCGGGCGCGTACTATGGCGCGGGCTATCAGGACGTGCAGAACCGCGTGCCGAAGATCGACAACACGATGCAGGATCTCGGCTGGGCGCCGCAGGCCACGATGGACGACGCGCTGCGCAAGATCTTCGAAGCGTATCGTGCGCACGTGGGCGAGGCCCGCAAGCTCGTCGAACAGGCATAAGCAAGAGGAACAGGCGTGGCCCGCATCGTTCTCAAGATCGACGTCGACACGCTGCGCGGCACGCGCGAAGGCGTGCCCAATCTCGCTCGTCTGCTCGACAAGTACGGCGCCCGCGCGACCTTCCTCTTCAGCCTCGGCCCCGATCACACGGGCTGGGCGCTGCGGCGCGTGTTCCGGCCGGGATTTCTCAAGAAGGTGTCGTGCACGTCGGTGGTCGAGCATTACGGCGTGAAGACGCTCATGTACGGCGTGCTGCTGCCGGGGCCGGACATCGGCCGCGAAGCCGTGTCCGAAATGCGCGCGATCCACGAGGCCGGCTTCGAGTGCGGCATCCATACGTGGGATCACGTCCACTGGCAGGACAACGTGCGCGCGCGCGACCGCGACTGGACCGTCGCGCAGATGCAGCAGAGCCATGCGCGATTCATCGAGATCTTCGGCGCGCCGCCCGTCACGCACGGCGCCGCCGGCTGGCAGATGAACGGCTACGCCTTCGAGCAGATCGACGCCTGGGGCATGCGCTACGCCTCCGACGGGCGCGGCCATACGCCGTACATTCCCGTGCTCGACGGCCGCACGCTGAACCACGTCCAGATGCCGACCACGCTGCCCACGCTCGATGAAGTGCTCGGCGTGGACGGCGTCAACGAGCGCAACGTCGCGACACATCTCTTGCAGCACACGGCGGACAATCCGCACGATCAGGTGTTCACGCTGCATGCCGAGCTCGAAGGCCAGAAGCTCGCACCAGTGTTCGAGCAACTGCTCGCCGGCTGGCGCGCGCAGGGACACAGCTTCGCCACGATGGGCGATTACCATGCGACGCTGGACCGCGCGACGCTGCCAACGTACCCTGTCACCTGGGGCGAGATTCCGGGCCGCGCGGGCGAACTGATCGTCCAGCCGGGCTGAAAGCGCGCACCGCGCGGCGGTTCGCGGTCTCGTCGCCGCATCGCATCATTTCTCACCGACAAACCACAACAACCGGAGAAACCTTCGTGACAGTCGCTGTTGACCAGCCCGTTCCCGACTTCACCGCACCCGCGACGGGTGGCGAATTCACGCTTTCGAGCCTGCGCGGCAGGAAGGTCGTGCTCTTCTTCTACCCGAAGGACAACACGCCCGGCTGCACGACCGAAAGCCTGGGGTTTCGCGACCACTACGACCATTTTAAGGCGGTCGGCGCGGAAGTGGTCGGCATCTCGCGCGACAGCGTGAAATCGCACGACAACTTCAAGGCCAAGCTCGAGCTGCCTTACACGCTCGTTTCGGATGCCGACGAAGCCATCTGCTCGCTCTTCGATGTCATCAAAATGAAAAAAATGTATGGCAAGGAAGTGCGCGGCGTCGAGCGCTCCACCTTTCTCATCGACGCCAAAGGCGTGCTTCGGCGCGAGTTCCGCGGCGTCAAGGTGCCGGGCCACGTGGAGGCCATCGTCGAGGCTGTACAAGCCATTTGAGGCACGTTAATATTGGCCCGCAATGAGCGCCTGTCCAATCCACTCCTTTTCCCTCAGCGCGAGCCGCCATGCGTCTTCCGGCGCGGTCGGCATGGATCCGGGCTATGTGGAGACGGCACGGCGCAGGCGCTCTGAAAGAGAAGTCAGCCGCTGGTTCCGGTAGTCGGAACGGCGGCTTTTTTATTTGGCGTCGCACAAAAGCCACGTTTTCCCGAGCCCACGTGCGACGACTGGTGTACGCAACCCCCAAGGAGCAGATCGAAACCTAGGCGAACCGGCGTTTTCGACAATGAAGCGCGCCACCGGGCGCAAACTGCGGCATGCGTATCGCTTCGAGGGCGTACGGGCAGGATGCGACAGGCGGCGGATACACGACCCGATTCCTTTCGAGGGAACATCATGCCTTTGCCTACCGCCCCGGCCAAGCTCGGCCATCTCCTACCGTCCGACGAGTACAAGGCCAAAGCCCGGCCTTCGAAACAGTCGAAGAAGCCTGCGGCGGCGAGCGACGACGACGCCTATGGCGCCGTCGAGACCGTCGCCGAGTGTCCCGCCGCGGCGAACGCCGCGCACACGCTCCGCTCGATCGCGAGCGAGGTGCTGACCCAGATTCCGGCCGAACCGCCCGTGGAAGCGGTCATGCCGCCGCCCGCGCCGGGCACCGTGCCGACGCGCGGTCGAAAATCGAAACAGACCGCGGCGCTCCTGCAGCCGGTGCCGAGCGCGCGTTCGAATCAGGACGAGGTCGAAGCGCGCACCGGACGCGCGGAAACGCCGGCCGCGCTCGCCGAGACCCGGGAAACCCGCGTGCAGGGCAAACGCCGCAAAGGCACCGCGGCCGAAGCCGAATTGCGCAAGCTGTTCGTGCTCGACACCAACGTGCTGATGCACGACCCGAGCTCGCTGTTCCGCTTCGAGGAACACGACGTCTATCTGCCGATGATGACGTTGGAAGAACTCGACAACCACAAGAAAGGCATGTCGGAAGTGGCACGCAACGCGCGTCAGGTGAGCCGCACGCTGGATGCGCTCGTGGCGCACGCGGGCAAGATGTCGGAAGGCATCCCGCTGTCGTCGCAGGGCAATCGCGATGCGCTCGGCCGCCTTTACTTCCAGACGACGCTCACCGACATCGAGCCGGTCGAGGGTCTGCCGGTCGGCAAGGCGGACAACCAGATTCTCGGCGTCGTGCGCGCGCTGCAGAAGGAGCGTCCGGATCGTCAGGTCGTGCTGGTGTCGAAAGACATCAACATGCGCATCAAGGCGCACGCGCTCGGCCTGCCCGCCGAGGACTATTTCAACGATCAGGTCCTCGAGGACAAGGACCTGCTCTACTCCAGCGTGCTCGCGCTGCCGCAAGACTTCTGGACGAAGCACGCAAAAGGCATGGAGAGCTGGCAGGACACGAAGACCGGCACGACGTATTACCGCGTGACCGGGCCGCTGTGCCCCTCGATGCTCGTCAACGAGTTCGTGTATCTGGAGCCTCAGAACGGCGAGCCGTCGTTCCACGCGGTCGTGCGTGAGCTGAACGGCAAGACCGCGCTCTTGCAGACGCTGCGCGACTACGGCCATCACAAGAACAACGTGTGGGGCATCACGGCGCGCAACCGCGAGCAGAACTTCGCGCTCAATCTGCTGATGAACCCGGAAGTCGATTTCGTCACGCTGCTTGGCCAGGCCGGCACCGGCAAGACGCTGATGGCGCTCGCGGCCGGCCTCGCGCAAGTGCTCGACGACAAGCGCTACAACGAGATCATCGTGACGCGCGCGACGGTTCCGGTCGGCGAGGACATCGGCTTTCTGCCCGGCACCGAGGAAGAGAAGATGCAGCCGTGGATGGGCGCCTTCGACGACAACCTCGAAGTCCTCCAGAAAACCGACGACGCCGCCGGCGAATGGGGCCGCGCCGCGACGCAGGAGCTGATCCGCTCGCGCCTCAAGGTGAAGAGCATGAACTTCATGCGCGGACGCACGTTCGTCGACAAGTACGTGATCATCGACGAGGCGCAGAACCTCACGCCGAAGCAGATGAAGACGCTCGTGACGCGCGCGGGCCCGGGCACCAAGATCGTGTGTCTCGGCAACATCGCGCAAATCGACACGCCTTATCTGACAGAAGGCAGCTCGGGCCTCACGTACGTCGTCGACCGCTTCAAGGGCTGGACGCACAGCGGTCACGTGACGCTCGCGCGCGGCGAGCGCTCGCGTCTCGCCGACTACGCCTCCGACATCCTGTAAGCGCATGGCGTTCGTCACGCGACAGCAGCCCGGCGGAGCGATCCGCCGGGCTGCTTTTTTGTCCGAACGTTCCGCGGCGGCAACAGTTACGACGGAAACTTCATGTAAAATCTGAAGATATCTTGCCGCACGCCCGTTCGTTCGGCGGGCTAGTATCGGCACACTGCCCTTTTTTGGCGAAATTTCGCTCGCCTATTGCAATGTGTCGAATCTGGCTGCTGCTTCTCGTCACCGTCCTGCTCGCCGCGTGTGGAACCGCGCCGCAGCAGACGGCGCGCAAGTCCGCCGCCAGCCCGAACGCCAACCGCACCTACAAACCGCCGCCCGGCTTTCCGACCTTCGTCGATCACAGCGTCGGGCGCGAGGAAATTTCCATCCAGGCGATGTCGCTGGTCGGCGTGCCGTACCACTGGGGCGGCAATACGCCCGACGCCGGCTTCGATTGCAGCGGGCTCGTGCGCTATGTCGTCGATCGCGCGGCGTCGGTCAATCTGCCGCGCACGACCGCGGAGATGAGCTCGCGCGGCGAATCGGTCGAGCCGGACGAAGTCGCCCCGGGCGACCTGATCTTCTTCAACATGACCGGGCGGCCGCATTCGCACGTGGGCATCTACGTCGACAAGCTGCGCTTCGTAAATGCGCCGTCGACGGGCGGCACCGTGCGGCTCGACTACCTGACGAACCCGTACTGGGCGAAGCGCTTCGACGGCATTCGGCGCGTCGCGCCCCCGAAGGCGGCGCCCACGCCGTTCGATGCGCCGACCTACCTGGCATCACCGGCGCCGCAGCCGGTCTCGCCCGCGCCGGTGCCTGTGCAGACGGCCGCGCCCACCGCTCCGGCTCAGGCGCCGACCTACGCCCGTCAGGCGCCGCCGGCTCCCACGAGCGCCGATGCGTTCGAGCCGCCGCCGTCCACACTGACCGCTGCCCAGCGTCAGGCGCAGGTCGCGGGCGACCCGAGCGACCGAGGCTCCTGGTTCAAATGTCTGCTCGACGACCGTTCGTTTCCATTCCAACGGATGCCGCCGGTTCTGGCGCTTGGCCGGCAATTCGACTGTCTGAGACACTGTGTCCATTCTCCGCAGTTCGTGGACACTGTCGGTCAATCGTGTCCGTTGCGGCTGATGATTGCATCTTCTACCTAGAACGAGACAACGGTACAGATCGAGCGCTTACCTCGTACACGACGTTCGCCACGTTCAGCCCCGCCGCCTCCATGTAGAGGCGGCTCACTGTGCCCTGCGTGATCAGCGCCTTCACTTCCCCGTTCGACGTCGCCGCGAGCGCCGCGGGAGAATTGCCGGTCGCGGACAGCGCAGCGTCGCCGTTGACCTTGCCGAGCGCCGATTGCATCGTCTTCATGGTCGGGAAGAGTTGCTTAAGCTTCAGATGCCGCACCTGCGTCGACACGCGGCCCTTGAGAGGCGCGGCGCTGCCGTCGAGAGGATGTCCGATGCCAGCGAGTCGCCCGCCACACCGAACCTGAGCGGCTCGAGCGAGAGCACGCCATCGTTCACCACGACGTGCGTGTACAGGTTCGTGATCGGCAGATCCGGATCCTTGATGATGCGCTCGCCCGTGAACTTCACATCGGCATCGATCGACTTCCAGCGGTCGGTCTTGAACTCCTCCGTCGGCAACGCCTTCGAAGACGGTTGCTTTTCCTTCTCGCCGCGCTTCGCCTTGCTCGCGTTCGAGTCGGCGCCGATGATCGGCGCGAGATCCTTGAACTGCAAGAGATGCGACACGAGTTCGCCCTGCAGCAGCGGCCGCGGCTTCTTGCCCGCATAGACGAGCGAGCCGTTGATGTCGCTGCCGCCCACGCGTCTCCCGTGAAGTTATCGTAGTGGAAGACGTTACCGTCTTCCCTGAACTGACCGGTGAGACGACCTTCGGTCGCGAACGGCGGCGTCTCGGGCAGCGTCACGCCGGTGAACGGGTAGAGATGCGCCATGCTCACGGCCTGAATCCACAGGCGCAGGTCGAGCGCCGCGAGATGCGCGGGATCGGTCACCGTGCCGACGAACGCGATATGCGTGTCGCCCAGACGCACGTCGGCTTGCATGGGGAACGGGCGTTTCGCATCCTGCACGGCGAGCACGCCGCCGAGCTTGCCGTCGCCCAACACCTTGCCGCCGTTGTTAGGTGCCCTTCACGGTCCAGCCGAACGCGTACGGCGGCACGGGCGGCTTCGGCCCTTCCTTGGTCGTGATGCTAGTATTCGCCGACGTGCTCGCCGGGTTCGCCTCGGACGCGTTCGCCGCGGAGGCCGCCGATGCTTCGGACGCCGCCGCGGCATCGGCCTGCTTGTTGAGCTTCGCCGCGCCGCTCTTGCCGACCATCTCCGCCGACGATTTCGCCGAAGCCGCCTCCTGCTGCTTCATCACCTCGCCGATCGGCACGGGCTGACCGAGCGTATCGACGACGACCTGCATCTCGGCCCTGGTGACCTCGTCGTGCACGTCGACCGTGCCTTTCGCGAGCGAGATGTCGCCGAGCTTCAGATTCCACGTGGACGGCTCGTTCGACTGCTTGAACCTGAACGTCCAGTTGTTGCGATTGTCCTTGAGCCGCTCGACGTCGATCGACGGGTTCACGAGGTTGATCGTGGGAATCACGATATCGTGCGCGAGGAGCGGCAGCACGGCCACCTGGAAGTCGATCTCGTCGAGCGTCGCGAAGAACTTCTGGCGCGTCCAGTCCGGGTTCGCGATGGTGATCTTTTCAGCGGAGAAGCGCGGCCACGGCACCCCAGCGTTTCCAGCCCGTTTCATTGGGCTGGCGATGCCAGCCGACTTTCAGGTCGCCAGTGATCTCGAAGCGCCGTGATTGCCTCCGACACCTTGTCGTCCGCCCACGGCCTGAGCCGGTTCCAGTCGAAGGTCAGGAAGATAACTACGAGTATTGCGATCAGAACCGCCAGAACGGCAAAAAACCATGCGACGATCCTTCCGATTTTTCCGGTCGTTCGGGCCTGCGCCATGACGGCTCCATCCGTTTTGTCTGATTATCCGTG
This sequence comes from Candidatus Paraburkholderia kirkii, assembly GCA_001189345.1. Taxonomy (GTDB): domain Bacteria; phylum Pseudomonadota; class Gammaproteobacteria; order Burkholderiales; family Burkholderiaceae; genus Caballeronia; species Caballeronia kirkii_B. The sequence continues at coordinate 1,324 of LFKV01000013.1, read as the reverse complement.
GCGCAGCACATAGTGTGCCCACGCACGAGCCGCCGTCGTGTTCGTTGTCTGCCCGCTGGGCGTCGAATCTCCGTAAGATAAGCGCTCGAAAAATACAACCCCACAAGAACGATGCCCGACGCGACATCGCCCGCTTCCGCGCCTTCGATCGAGCTCGTCGCGGCGCACGCCGTCGTGCGCCGCGACGTCGTGCGCCGCGCGGTGCTTTTGCATCCGACCGATTTCACGCTTTACGCGGGCGAACGCGCGGCGATCACCGGGCCATCCGGCTCGGGCAAGAGCGTCTTTCTGCGCACGCTCGCCCTGCTCGATGCCTGCGATGGCGGTCATATCTCGTGGCGCGGCGAGCGAATCGCCCGCGCGCGCATTCCGGCCTACCGGCGGCGCGTCGCGTATATCGCGCAGCGTCCCACGATGCTCGACGGCACCGTGAAAGACAACCTGCGCTATCCGTTCACGCTGAAGACCTATCGCGATGCGCATTTCGATCGCGATACCGCCGCGCAGCTCGCGCGGGCGGCCGGACGCGACGCCGATTTTCTCGACAAGCTCGCAGGTGATCTGTCGGGCAGCGAGGCGCAGATCGCCGCGCTCGTGCGCGTGCTGCAACTCGCACCGGACGTGCTGCTGCTCGACGAGCCCACCGCCTCGCTCGATCCGGCCTCGGCCCGCGCGATTGAAGCGCTCGTGTCCGCCTGGTTCGACGCCGATGCGCCGCGCGCATGCATCTGGGTATCGCACGATCCGAATATCGCACAATCCGGAGCAGGCGCGACGCGTCGCCGCCCGCCATCTGACGATGAACGCGGGCGTGCTCGAGGGAGACACGCGATGAACGGCTACCAGAATCTCAGTCTCTTCGATATCGGCCTCGCAGCGGCGCTGATCGTCGTGAACGGCACGCTGTCGGTCGCGCTCGATCTCGGACTCGAGCGCAGGCTGCTCGTCGGCGCGATCCGCACCGTCGTGCAACTGCTCCTGATCGGCTACGTGCTTGGCTGGGTGTTCGCGTTCGATCGGCTGGGTACGTCGTGCTGCCGCTGATGGCACTGATGACCGTCATCGCCGGTCTCGCGGCCGGCGCACCCATGCCGGACAGCGCGCCGACAGCATCCTGTCGATCTGGGGCAGTTCGTGGCTGATCGGCGCGTTCGGGCTGTTCGTCGTGATCCGCATCCATCCGTGGTACCAGCCGCAATATGCGATTCCGATTCTCGGCATGATCCTCGGCAACACGCTCACGGGCGTGTCGCTCGGCATCGAGCGCATGACGGAAGCGCTGACCGCCGGACGCGCGACCGTGGAAATGTCGCTCGCGCTTTGG
>LFKV01000012.1 GCA_001189345.1 Candidatus Paraburkholderia kirkii | reverse complement strand
TTTATCGTTTTAACGAAGCTCTCGGCCATCCCGTTGCTTTGCGGACTTCTGACGGGTGTCGTTACTGGCTTCAGTCCGATTTTTCGAGAGAACTTCAATGTGTCATCGGCAATGTAGCAGGAACCATTGTCGCTTAACCACTCGACTTCCCTGTCGGCCTTCAACGCGCCGGTGAAGCGGTTCTCGACGGCTTGAAGCATGACGTCACGCACCATATCGCCAGTGTAACCGCCTGTGCTCGCGGCCCAACTCATGGCTTCGCGGTCGCAACAGTCGAGTGCGAAGACGACACGCAATGGGACACCGGCATCGCAGCGGAATTCGAAGCCATCCGAGCACCAGCGCATGTTGCTGCTATCCACCGCGACCTTGCCGTCATGCCGACGCGTAGACGAGGCGTGCCGAGGGCGATGTTCAAGCAGCAGGCCGTGGCGACGCATCACGCGATACACGCGCTTTGCATTTACTCGCGGTTGAGCCAGCATGTCCCGGCTTCGCCTCAGCAACGCCCAAGCACCTCGGTATCCATACGTCGGCGCGTCGCCTAACAACTCATGAAGTTCGGCGACAAGCGCCGTGTCGTCGAGCACGGGCATCTTGCGCCGGTCGACCCAGTCAGCCGGCCGCTTCGACTTGACTGCGAGATTCGAGCGCGACACCCCCAGGACTTATAGGCTCCCGTCCTGATAGAGCTTGCGCCAGCCGAAGACTTGGTTGGCATTCACTTGATGTCGGCGAGCGACGCCAGAGACCGTTGTACCGGGCTCGAAAGTCTCGCGAACTATCGCTAGTTTCTCTTCAACTGAACGCCGGCGGCGCTGCTCCGGCTGGGTCAGAACTTCTAGAGGTTCCACGTTGTGACTATTCCATTGCGTCATTGAATTGGCACTGGTCGAATCCGGCGCGAAGGATCGTCATATTTCCACTTGATCGGTTTCGGGTTCTTGTTGTGTTCGCGGATGTATCGGCATCAGTTTGCGATCCCAATCCTTCACCGAAGTGAAGATGCCGCGAGCGATCACTTCACGCTGAATGCGCGAGAACCAGTTCTCCACCTGGTTGAGCCACGACGAGTAGGTCGGCGTGAAGTGCAGGTGCACGTTGCGCTGCGCATCAAGGAAGTCGGCAACCCGCTGCGTCTTATGGCTGCTGACGTTGTCGCAGATCGCGTGGATTTCCCGGCGTTTGGGCTGGCTGGCGACGACGTCGGTCAGGAAGGCCACGAACTGCTCGCTGGTGTGGCGCGCCACCGTCTTGCCCAGCACCTCGCCGGTGGCAGTATTGAACGCCGCGAACAGGCTGAGCGTGCCGTTGCGCTTGTACTCGAAGCCGTGACTCTCGGCGCGCCCGGGCGACAGCGGCAGCATACGGTCCTTGCGATCGAGTGCCTGGATCGCGGTCTTCTCGTCCACGCAGAACACCGCTGCGTGCGCCGGCGGGTTCAGGTACAGCCCGATCACGTCGGCTGCCTTGGTCTCGAAGTCCGGGTCGTTGGAGACCATGTGCCGCTCCAACTGCTGCGGCTTGATGCCGTGCTTGCGCCAGATGCGCTGCACGGCCGAGACCGATACGTCGCCGAGTTCTGCTGCGAGCTTGTAGCTACTCCAGTGTGTCGAACCGTCGGCGGGTTTGTGCTTGAGGGTGCACTTGAGCACCCGCGCTTCCAGTTTGGCCGGTGGCTGCGTAGGCGCCCGCCCGCGGTGCCGGGCGTACATGCCGGCTAGTCGCTCGCTGAGGAAGCGCCCCGACCAGCGTGCGATGAAGCGCGAATCGCAACCCAGTGTGCGCATGATACTGTCGCGCGATTCGCCGTCCTCGAGCATCAGGATCAACTTTGCGCGTCGCACGTCCGCCGCACGCACCGTTCGGCTGCGCGCCGCCGACAACAGTTGCTCACGTTCGATATCTGTCAGGTTCATTTTGACCCATGACCTGTATCTGAACACAGACAGGGTGCTAATTCAATGACGCAGTGCAATAGCAAAACGTCTGACCGACCAAGGAGAAAACAATGTCGCAATCGTCGAATCCGCTCACGCTGCCGAAGGGCATGGCAATCTCGGCCGAGATCAAGCCCGGCTACGAGGCCATCCTGACGCCCGAGGCGCTCGAATTCGTCGCGACCGCTGCATCGTCAATTCGAGCCGCGTCGCCAGCAACTGCTCGCCGCACGCGTCGAGCGCACCAAACGTCTCGATGCGGGCGAACGTCCCGGCTTCCTCGAATCGACGAAATCGATCCGCGAAGGCGACTGGAAGGTCGCGCCGCTGCCGAAGGACCTGCAATGCCGCCACGTGGAGATCACCGGTCCGGTCGAGCGCAAGATGATCATCAACGCGCTCAACTCCGGCGCGGATTCGTACATGACCGACTTCGAGGACTCGAACGCGCCGAACTGGGACAATCAGATCGTCGGCCAGATCAACCTGAAGGACGCGGTGCGCCGCACGATCTCGTTCGAGCAGAACGGCAAGACGTACAAGCTGAACGACCGGGTCGCGACGCTGATCGTGCGGCCGCGCGGCTGGCATCTCGACGAGAAGCACGTGACCGTCGACGGACAGCGCGTATCGGGCGGCATTTTCGATTTCGCGCTCTTTCTCTTCCACAACGCGAAGGAGCTGATCGCGCGCGGCAGCGGCCCCTACTTCTATCTGCCGAAGATGGAGAGCCATCTCGAAGCGCGCCTGTGGAACGATATCTTCGTCGCGGCTTCGGATGCCGTGGGCATTCCCCGCGGCACGATCCGCGCGACGGTGCTCGTCGAGACGATTCTTGCCGCGTTCGAAATGGACGAGATCCTGTATGAACTGCGCGAGCACAGCGCCGGCCTCAACGCGGGCCGCTGGGACTACATCTTCTCGGCGATCAAGAAGTTCAAGAACGACACGGACTTCTGCCTTGCCGACCGCGCGAAGATCACGATGACCTCGCCGTTCATGCGCGCCTATGCGCTCGAGTTGCTCAAGACCTGCCACAAGCGCAACGCGTCGGCGATCGGCGGCATGTCCGCGCTGATCCCGATCAAGAACGATCCGGCCGCGAACGACCGCGCGATGGGCGGCGTGCGCTCCGACAAGGCGCGCGACGCCACCGACGGCTACGACGGCTACGACGGCTACGACGGCTACGACGGCTACGACGGCTACGACGGCTACGACGGCGGCTGGGTCGCGCATCCGGGCCTGGTTCCCGTCGCGATGGAAGAGTTCGTCAAGGTGCTCGGCGACAAGCCGAATCAGATCGAGAAGCAGCGCACCAACGTACAGGTGACCGCGCACAATCTGCTCGACTTCCGTCCGGAAGAGCCGATCACCGAAGCGGGCTTGCGCAACAACGTCAACGTCGGCATTCACTATCTCGGCTCGTGGCTCGCGGGCAATGGCTGCATGCCGATCCACAATCTGATGGAAGACGCCGCGACCGCGGAGATCTCGCGCTCGCAGGTGTGGCAGTGGATCCGCTCGCCGAAGGGCAAGCTCGACGACGGCCGCAAGGTCACGGCCGCGATGGTGCGCGAGATCACCATCGACGAATTGGAGAAGGTGAAGCAGGCCGTCGGCGCGCCGGGCGCCGACACGAAACCGTATGAGCGCGCCGCGAAGATCTTCGAGGAGATGTCGACGTCCGCGCAGTTCACCGAGTTTCTGACGCTGCCGCTGTACGAGGAAAATCTGAGCATTTCCCGCAGGGATGAAAAAACGGCCTCCGGGCCGTTTTTTCATTTCAGGCACCTCATGGATCGAGCATGGCGTGTGCTACATTGCGCATCGTCTTTTCAACGATTAAACCGTGGAGCGCACTCACCGTGCGAACGACAGCATGAGCAACATCCAGCTCGATATCGAATGGACCGAAGCGGCATCGCGCAAGATCGAAAAACTGATGCCGCGCAACGCGAACAAGGACGCGTACCTGGCGCTGCCGCCCATCGAATGCCTGCCGGCCGAAGGCGACGTGCTCTTTCTCGGGCCGGCGGGCAAGCAGCAGCCGTTTATCGTCGCGGAGCGTCAGTATCATCACGACGGCGACGCCGACTGGACCATCGTCCTGATCCTCGACGTCCCGCACGAGACGCACTGAACGCGGTCTTGTCGCTCAGAGCAATTTGCTCGCGACGCGAACCTCGCCGTGCTCGCACAGTTCAGGCGACCTGGCGCGAAACGCCTGGATATGCGCCAACTCGCCGTGCTTCGCCAGCGCGGCCTCGCTCTCCCAGCGCTCGACGAAGATGAAGCGCCGCGGCTCCTCGATGTCGCGGTGCAAGTCGTACTGCAGCGCGCCCGCCTCCTTTCTCGTCGGCTCGACATTAGCCTCGAGCACCTGCCTCAGTTCGTCTTCCCTGCCCGGTTTGGCGACGAAGATGGCGACGACGGCGACTTCCGACATGAGCGTTCTCCTTTCTTCAATGAAACGATGAAAGTGCAAGCATAACCGCGCGCGGCACGCCTTGCCGGCGTGTCCGATCGCGCGCACAAAGAAAAAGCCCGCGTTCCACTGGAAACGCGGGCAAAAACCGTCGTCCTACGAGGATAGGCAACGGGACCATCGGGGTTCGCGCGCGGCGAACCAATCGTCTGTCCATGTCGTGCAAGCCGTCCGACGAACCGTTCTCGAGGTCGCTCGAGCGATGCATCGCGCCGTTGATGCAATGCACTGTCCGCACGTCCGTTTTCTATAAGCTTTTGGGCACATTTCCCGGTAGAAAGAATTGGCTGCGCAATTCGATTCCGAGAGTCGCATTAGCGTGCATTGCCAAAACGGTCGCGCGGTGCTCGTTTGCGGAGATGTTCTCGCGGACGGTGCAAACAAAAACCGCCTCGCGAAGGAGGCGGTTTTGCAAGATCGAGCCGCAAGAATGCGGCGAAGGAAACGATCAGCTGATCTGGTCGGCGAGCAGCGCCATGATCTGGCGCGCCTGAGGCGACGAATCGACTTCGCCCTTGCCGTCGACGACCGCGATGCGCGTCTGTTGCTCGGTGATCGCACGCACGTTGATCTGATACTGCTTCGCCTTCATTTCCTTGCGGCCGTGGAAAACCTGGCTCCAGAAGCCCTGCTGGGCCGACGACTTGTCGGTCGGATCCACGTAGCGGACGTAATAGACACCCTTGGTGCGATCGCGGTCGTCCACCGTGAAGTTGGCGCGATCGAGCGCGATGCCCACGCGCAGCCACGCGCGATCGTAAGCCTCCAGCAAGGTCAGTTGCGAGGACTCGGCCTCCGGCACGACCTCGTTCCTGATCGGCGAGTTACCCGCGTTCGTGGCGTTCTGCGCGGCGACGGCCACAGCCTTCGAATCGCCGCCCTTCGCAGGTTGCGCGCTCGCGGCGGCGGCGCCCCCCGCGGCCGAGGTATCGAGCACCGTCGCGCCGCCCAAAGCCTGACGCTGATCGGCCATCGTGAGCGAGGACATCAGGCGCTTCAGATATTCGTTCTCGAGCGCCGGATCGTTCGGGCGCGCCTGCCACTGGCTCGAATCGTTGTTCACGCCGGTCAGCGCCTCGCGCATGCCCTTCTGGCTGATGAACACGTAGGTGCCGCCGGCGGGCCCGGACTCCAGCCGCGTGCGGTACTTGTTGCGCTCGGCCGTGACGTACGAGTTGCCGGTCGCCTTAGCGAGCGTGTCGCGGATCAGGCCGTCGGAAATCTGCGGATGGGTTTCGTTCCAGTCGGTTTCCATCACGCCCTTGTCGCGCTGGTCGACGACGAGCAGAAAGCCCTGCTCCTGCCAGAAGCGGCGAATCTGCGGCCACACCTGATCGGGCGTCTTGCCGTCGATGACGAGCCAGCGTTCGGCGCCGTCGCGCTGAATGCGCATGCCCGACACCGGCGGAACCACCGTGGGCGCGTTCGGTGCGACTTTCTGAATCTGCTGCAGATCGGAGAGCGTTGCCTGTCCGCCCTGCGGCGGCAGCGAGCGCTGGTCGGCCGCTTCGTCGAGCAGGTTCGGCGGAACGGCGAGAAACACCTGTTTCGAACGCTGATCGCTCTTGTAATTGAACGCGTTGGGATTGGAGGTGCCGCATCCCGCCACGATTCCGGCCACCGCGAAAAGCGCAGCCATCCGCTTGGTTACACGAAAATCTGTCATGTCTGGAAAGTCCTTCCGCTACGCCACGGGCGCTCTTTCCGTGGATCGACCCGTTATTTTACCGGTCCGGCGCTCCGCCGTGCAAAAAGAGCGGTACGTACCCCTGGATGCCGCGTTCATCGCGCGCTGGAAATCCTGCTTTTTGATTTGGAAAACTGCCTACGCACAGCAAATGACCCATCCGAAAACCATATTAGATTCGCTCCGCGCCGGCTTGACAATTTATACAATCACCAAAAGCGGCAATGTGGTCTTTCGCTTCTCGCAACGCGTTGATTCATTTGAAAAATCGGCATTTCTCCCCGCCCGCCGGGCCGCTTCGGCGGCGCTTGATTCGTCTATTGCTTTGCTCCGCCTCCACCTTAAGATCTCATCTTGAAAAATAAGAAGAGTCTTAACTTACGGAGAGAAAGGGATGAAATCAATAAGAAATCCTGATTACATCGCAATCGTTCTGGCAATCCTCGCATTCGGCGCGACGACGGCCGCGCACGCCCAGCTCGGCGCGACGGAGCGCGGTGGAGACGTGTCGCAGGGCGCTGTGATGCATCGCGCGCGAGGCGGACTCGTCGCTTATCGGGAGACGACCGACGCGAACGGTATCGTCGTGCGGCAGTACCTGGATTCGGGCGGCACAGTGTACGCCGTGTCCTGGCGCGGGCCGGCGATGCCCGATGTCCGCGCCCTTCTCGGCGCCTATTTCGAGACGTTCAGGGCGGGCGCCGATGCGACGATCGGCGAAGCCGGGCTGCACACGGCACGCGTGGCGAAAGGCGATCTCGTCGTCGAGAATCGCGTGCGGCTGCGCGAGTTCAGCGGCCGCGCATGGCTCGCAAGCGCGCTGCCGCCCGGCGTGAGCGCGATGGACATCCAGTAGGAGACGAGATGAGCACACGCACCCGTCTTGCTGCGTCCGCACTCTGCGCGCTGCTGCACGCCTGCGGCGGAGGCGGTGGCTCGAGCGACAGCGGCACAGCGAGTCCCGCGCAGGCGAGCGCACCGGCCGCGGCGAGCGCCCCCGCGCAGGGCAAGCGCGGCGTCCGCTCCGGCCACCACCAGCACGCGCAACATGCTGCAAACGAGCGTGACGGTCTGCATCCCGGGCACGAACACGTGCCAGACCATCGACGGCATTCAGGTCGATACGGGTTCGCACGGCCTGCGAATCCTGGCGTCGGCGCTCGATCCGTCGGTTTCGCTTCCGCTGGTCTCGGGCAGCAGCGGGAGCTCGCTCGGTCGTCGCCGAATGCGCGGTGTTCGGCTCGGGCTACACCTGGGGCGCGGTGCGCCGGGCCGACGTGAAGCTGGCGGGCCAGCTCGCGGCCTCGATCTCCGTGCAAGTCATCGCCGACAGCGCAGTGCCCGGCGCCGCGCAGGATTGCGGCCAGTCCAGCCTGCCGATGCTCACAGCGTCGTCTTGCGCGGCAACGGCATTCTCGGCGTCGGGCCGTTCGTCGCCGATTGCGGCGCGAGCTGCGCGGCCTCGGCCGTGCCGCGCTGGTATTACGACTGCGGCCCAAACGGCTGCGCGGCGAGCACGGTGGCGGTGACGCAGCAGGTCACCAATCCGGTCGCGAACTTTGCCGACGACAACAACGGCGTGCTGATCGAATTGCCGGATGTGCCGGACGACGGCGCATCCATGGTGACGGGGACGATGACCTTCGGCATCGGCTCGCAGTCGAACAATCTGCTCGGCTCGGCGACGGTGCTGAAATCGGACTCGGTCACGGGCTACGTCACGACGGATTTCGACGGCAGCCAGTACGGATCGAGCTTCATCGACAGCGGATCGAACGGCCTGTTCTTCCCGTCGACGACGCTCTTCCAATGCGGCGCGTGGTACTGTCCGGCGACGACGCAGGCCTTCTCCGCCACGATTCGCTCGTCGAGCGGCGCGCAAAGCGCGGTCGGCTTCTCGGTCGCGCAGTCGACGGAGTTGCTCGGCACGGGCAACTACGCCTTCGACAATCTCGCCGGCGCCGCGAGCGGCTATTTCGACTGGGGCCTGCCGTTCTTCTACGGGCGACGCGTCTTCACGGCGATCGAGGGGCGCGCCACGCCCGCCGGCGCCGGACCGTACTACGCGTTCTGAACCGTGAAGATGCAAAAAAAAGCCGCCTCCGGATGCCCGGAGACGGCTTCGCGTCAAACTCGCCGAACGGCCGGGCGATTACGCCTTGCGCTCTTCGTCGAAGATCTTCTGAGCGAGATGGAAAGCCGAATTCGCCGCCGGCACGCCGCAATAGACCGCCGTCTGCAGCAGCACTTCCTTGATCTCGTCCTACGTGACGCCGTTGTTCTTCGCGGCGCGCAGATGCAGCACGAGTTCCTCGCTCCGGTTGAGCGCGACCATCATCACGATCGTGAGGAGGCTGCGCGTATGGCGCGGCAGGCCGTCGCGCGTCCAGATCTCGCCCCATGCATAGCGCGTGATGAAGTTCTGGAACTCGGTCGTGAGCTCCGTGCGATTCGCGAGCGACCGGTCCACGTGCGCGTCGGACAGCACCGCGCGGCGGACCTTCATCCCGGCTTCGTAGCGTTCGTCGTCGGTCATTGTCATGCTCCGAGGAAGTCGAGGACGGCGCGCGCGTAATCGTCGCGCTTTTCGATGTTCGACAGATGCGCCGCGTCGAGCTCGACGAAGCGCACGCCGTCGATATAATCGGCCAGCTCGCGGCCCTGCCCGGCCGTCGTCGAGAGATCGTGCGTGCCCGCGATGACGAGCACCGGCAGCTTGATGGTTTTGGCTTCGTCGCGCAGATCGGCGTCGCGGATCGCCTCGCAGTTCGACGCATAGCCGTCGCCCGAGGTGTGGCGGAAGACGTCGCGGATGTTGGCGAGCACGAGCGGCTCGCGCTCGATGAACGGCACGGTGAACCAGCGCGCGATCACGGCGTCGGTGAACGCCGGCATGCCGCCCGGCTCGCGCGCCTTCGCGGCGCGCGGCGTCCACACGGCGTCCGAGCCGGTCAGCGCGGCGGTGTTCGAGAGCACCACGCGCGAAAAGCGCTCCGGATGACGCGCGGCGAGGCCGATGCCGGTCAGGCCGCCCATCGACAGGCCGCAGTAGTTCGCGCGCTCGATCTTCAGATGGTCCATCAGGCCGATCACGTCGCCGACCAGCTGATCGATCGTGTACGGGCCCGCAGGCGCGTCCGAATGGCCGTGGCCGCGCGTGTCGTAGAGCACGACGCGATAGTGCTTCGCGAACGCCTCGATGTTGGGCGTCCACATCGAGACATCGGCGCCGAGCGAATTCGACAGCACGAGCCACGGCGCGTTGTCGCCCGCCGTGGCGTCGATGCGATAGTGAATCCGGGTACCGTTCACTTCGGCAAGAGGCATATTTTACTGCTCCTGTTCCTTTGAGTTAGCGTGCACGATCGCCGCGGCGACGAACGCCTGCGCCTGGCCGACGTAATTCGCCGGATCGAGCAATCGTTTCAGTTAGTCCTGCGAGAGATGGCGCGCGACGGTTTCGTTCGCGGCGAGTTCGTCGAAGAGCGGCGTGCCGTTCGCGACCGACGCCTTCGACGCCTGTTCGACGAGCTTGTGCGCATCGAGCCGGCCGATGGCGTTGCCGAGCGCGAGCATCACCGCTTCGCCGAGCACGAGGCCGTTGGTCGCGTTCAGGTTCTGCGCGAGGCGCTCGACGTTGACTTCCATCGCCGGGACGATGTCCTTGATGTTCTCAAGCGCCCTCGCCGTCAGGCGCGCGAGGTCGGGCAGCGCTTCCCACTCGGCCTGCCAGCCGCCCAGCGCGCGCTCGTGCTCCTGCACCATGCCGGCGAAGATCGTCGCGACGAGGTTCGGTGCGCGCGTCGCGGCCGTCAGCACCGCGGCGCAGCCGACGGGATTGCGCTTGTGCGGCATCGTCGACGAACCGCCCTTGCCCGCCGCCGGCTCGGCCACTTCACCGAGCTCCGTCTGCATCATCAGTGAGATGTCGCGGGCGATCTTGCCGAGCGTGCCGGTCAGCATGCCGAGAAACGACGCGGCTTCCGCGATGCGATCGCGCTGCGTATGCCACGGCAGCACGGGCAACTTCAGGCCGAGATCGTCGGCAAGCGCTTTCGCGACCGGCAACGCCTTGTCGCGCAAGCTCGCGAGCGTGCCCGCCGCGCCGCCGAACTGCAGCACGAGCGCGCGCGCTTTCAACTCGCCGAGACGGCGACGATGGCGCGTGACGGCATCGAGTCATTGCGCGAACTTGAGGCCCAGCGTGATCGGCAGCGCCTGCTGAAGCCACGTGCGGCCGATCATCGGCGTCGCGCGATGCCGGTTTGCCTGCTGCGCAAGCGCGTCGGCCAGTGCGCGCAAGTCGGCATCGAGCAGCTCCAGCGCCGCGCGCAGCTGCAGCACCAGACCCGTGTCGATGATGTCCTGGCTCGTCGCGCCCCAGTGCACGTACTTGGCGGCTTCGGCGTCGTTCGCCTTCACGACCGCGGTCAGTTGCTTGACGAGCAGAATCGCGAGATTGCCGCCCGCTTGCGCGCCGGTCATCAACGCGTCGGCGTCGATGTTGTCGGCCCGGCACGCCGCGACGATCGCGTCCACCGCGTCCGATGGAATCACGCCGTGAAGCGCCGAGGCGCGCGCGAGCGCGGCCTCGACGTCGAGCATCGCCTGCACGGTCGCGCGCGGCGACCAGACCGCGTTCTCGTCCGCGCTGCCGCAGATCAGATCGGTGAGACGTCCCGTGGATGCGAACATGCGCTCAGACACGCTCGACGATCATCGCGATGCCCTGGCCCACGCCGATGCACATCGTGCACAGCGCGTAGCGGCCGCCGGTGCGCTGGAGCTGATAGCTCGCGGTCGTGACCAGACGCGCGCCGGAAACGCCGAGCGGGTGGCCGAGTGCGATCGCACCGCCGTTCGGATTCACGCGGGGATCGTCGTCGGCGACACCGAGCATGCGCAGCGTCGCGAGACCCTGCGAGGCGAATGCCTCGTTGAGCTCGATCACGTCCATCTGGTCGATGGTCATGCCGAGGCGCTCGAGCAGCTTCTGCGACGCCGGCGCCGGGCCGATGGTCATGACGCGCGGCGACACGCCCGCGGTCGCGAGGCCGAGAATGCGCGCGCGCGGCGTGAGGCCGTTGCGCTTCGCGGTTTCCTCGTCGGCGACGAGCAAGGCGACCGCGCCGTCGTTCACGCCCGACGCGTTGCCCGCCGTCACGGTGCCGTCCGGACGCACGACGCCTTTCAGCTTGGCGAGCGCTTCGAGGCTCGTCTCGCGCGGAGGCTCGTCACGATCGACGACGAGCGCGTCGCCCTTCTTCTGCGGGATCGTCACCGCGACGATTTCCTGCGCGAGCGTGCCGTCCTTTTGCGCGCGCGCTGCCTTCTGCTGGCTGCGCAGCGCAAACGCGTCCTGATCCTCGCGGCTGATCTTGTAGTCGTCCGCGACGTTCTTGGCGGTTTCGGACATCGAGTCGACGCCGTACTGCTTCTTCATCAGCGGATTGACGAAGCGCCAGCCGATGGTCGTGTCGTGAATCTCGGCGGAACGCGAGAATGCGCTCGTCGCCTTGCTCATCACGAAGGGCGCGCGGCTCATGCTCTCGACGCCGCCCGCGATCATCAGGCCGGTCTCGCCCGCCTTGATCGCGCGGGCCGCGACGCTGATCGCGTCCATGCCCGAGCCGCACAGGCGGTTGACCGTCGAGCCGGGCGTGCCGACCGGGAGACCCGCCAGCAGCGCGGACATGCGCGCGACGTTGCGGTTGTCTTCGCCCGCCTGATTCGCGCAGCCGTAGATCACTTCGTCGACGGCTTCCCAGTCCACTTCCTTGTTGCGCTCGACGAGCGCGCGCAGCGGCACGGCGCCGAAATCGTCGGCGCGCACGGAGGACAGCGAACCGCCGTAACGGCCGATCGGCGTGCGGATGGCATCACATACGAAAGCTTCTTTCATCTCTTGCTCCGGTTCTCTTGTGTCTCTCAGGCGGGTTCGGACAGCGGCACGTTCGCCAGCTTCTGCAATTCCTCGAACGACAGGCCATCCACGATCTCGCGCACGACGAAGCCTTCCGGCGTCACGTTGAACACGGCGAGATCGGTGTACACGCGGTCCACGCACTGCACGCCCGTCACCGGATACGAGCATCCGGCGACCAGCTTGCTTTCGCCCTGCTTGGCGAGCAGCTCCATCATTACGTAGACTTGCTTCGCGCCGATCGCGAAGTCCATCGCGCCGCCGACGGCCGGAATCGCGTCGGGCGCCGGTGTGCTAGTTGGCGAGGTTGCCCTGCGCCGACACCTGGAACGCGCCGAGCACACAGAAATCGAGATGGCCGCCGCGCATCATCGCGAAGGAATCCGCGTGATGGAAATACGCGCCGCCCGTGAGCAGCGTCACGTGCTGCTTGCCGGCGTTGATGAGTTCGTCGTCTTCCTCGCCCTTGGCGGGCGCCGGGCCCATGCCGAGCAGGCCGTTTTCGCTGTGCAGGAAGATTTCGCGGTCCGCCGCGAGATGATTGGCGACGAACGTCGGCATGCCGATGCCGAGGTTGACGTACGCGCCTTCGGGAATGTCCGCGGCCACGCGCCTGGCCATTTCGTCACGAGTGAGTTTCTTCATGGCTTCCATTCCTTAAGCTGCGAGTTCGGACGCATGCACCGCTTGCGGCACTTCCACGACGCGCTGCACGAAGATGCCTGGCGTCACGATGTTTTCGGGGTCCAACTCGCCGAGCGGCACGACCTTCGACACCTGCACGATCGCCGTCTTGGCGGCGCTCGCCATGATCGGGCCGAAGTTGCGCGCAGTCTTATGATAGACCAGATTGCCCCAGCGGTCGCCCTTGAATGCCTTGACGAGCGCGAAATCCGCGTGCAGCGGCGCTTCGAGCACGTAATGCCCGGCTCGACGAGGTGCTCGACGCGAGTTCGCTCGTCGCGCGCACGCCGCGCACGATCGTGGACAAGCACGCGCTCAGGGACGCGATCGCCGTCGTGCACCGTCAGAGCTGGGCGATCGTCGATCAAGAACTGGAGGAAGGACTGATTTCGATGTCTGCGCCGATCCGCGACCGGCAGGGCCGCGTGATCGCGGCGCTGAACATCAGCGGCAATGCGCAGCGCAAGAACGCGAAGCAGATGGTGAAGGCGTTTCTCGAGCCGTTGCAGGAGGCGGCGCAGCGCGTGTCCGACATGGTTGCGCGGCGCGGCTGATCAATGACGACGGCGCGCGTTGACGCGCTGCGTGGCACGAGCCAAGATCCTTGGCGAAGCATCGTGCTTTTTACTGTATCTCGTCCGACATGACGGACTGTTCAATGACCGACCTCGATCTGAACCTGATCCCCTACCTCGTCGCCATCGAGGAAACGCGCAACGTGAGCCGCGCCGCCGAGCGGCTCGGCGTGAGCCAGCCGCGCGTATCGACCGCGCTCACCCGGTTGCGCGAATACTTCAACGATCCGCTATTCGTGCGCACCTCGCGCGGCATGGAACCGACGCCGCGCACGATCGCGCTCGTGCCCGCCGCACGCGACGCGCTTGCCCGCATCGAGCGCGGACTGCTCGACAGGCAGCATTTCGATCCGTCCGCGAGTGCGGAGACGTTCGCGATCGCGCTGTCCGACGTCGGCGAAATCGTGTTCCTGCCTCGGCTCCTGCAAGCGTTCGCGAAGGAGGCGCCGCATGCAAACCTGCGCTCCGTGTCCGTGTCGCACGGCGACGTGGAGCGCGGGCTCGAAGCCGGCGAAATCGACCTCGCGGTCGGCTATTTTCCCGATCTGCAAGGAAACAACTTCTTCCAGCAGCGGCTCTTCTCGCACCGCTTCATTTGTCTGATGCGGCGCGACCATCCGTTCGCGAACGAGCCGCTCACGCTCGAACGGTTTCTGGCGTGCGGTCACGCGGTCGTGCGCGCCGAGGGCCGCAGCCAGGAGATTCTCGAAAACTACCTCGACAAGGAGCGGGTGCGGCGCCGTGCGGTGTTCGAAACGCCGCACTTCATGAGCCTGCCGTTCATCCTGTCGCGCACCGATCTGATCGCGACGGTGCCGCACGCGATCGGTTTTGCGTATGCCGCAGAGCATGCGTCGATCACGCTCGCCGAGCCGCCGCTCGCGCTGCCGCGCTTCGACCTGAAGCAGCACTGGCATCGCAAGTTCCACAACGACGCGCGCACGATATGGCTGCGCTGCATCGTCGCGTCGCTCTTCAACGACGAGCTCGACGAGTGGCCGAAGTGAGGCCCTGCAGAGGCCATCGGCGGCAGTCCATGCAGACCTCGCGTCGATAAATCGGGCTACCATTGGCGTTTTGTTTCCCGACAGGAAATGATCGATGGACGCTCTGACCAGCTTGCGCGTGTTCCGCGAGGTCGTCGAGGCAGGCAGTTTCGTCAAGGCCGCCGAGCAGCTCGACATCTCAACCGCGATGACGAAGCAAGCATGTCGCCCATCTGGAACGCCAGCTGGGCGTGCGGCTCCTGAACCGGACGACGCGTCATCTGAGCCTGACCGAAGCGGGCAATGCAGCGAGGCGCTCGACATCTTCCAGGCGGCAGAGGCGGCCGTCGGCGTGCAGACGGCGCAGCCGCAGGGCGTGCTGAAGGTGACCGCGCCGGGATGGTTCGCCAACCGCAAGTTCGCCGACCTGCTCGTCGCGTATCAGGCGCGCTATCCGGGCGTACTGGTCGATCTGAGGCTGGAGAACCTGTTCGTCGATCTGCCGCACGATCAATGCGAGCCGAGGCACGCTGCGGTGGAACAGCGCGCTGTTGTTCTTCGTCCTCTGCCTTCTGGCGATGCTGCTGGATTTCACGCTGACGATAGTCTTTGCATCGGCGAGCTTTCATGACCGGATGGAGTACGAGAGCTTTGCATCGAGGAATGCCTGGAGCGAGCGGGTACTCACCTATCTGATCCCGTGCGCGATCTCGCTGCTGCTGGCGTTGAGGTTCCGCAGGCGTCAGCGCCTCGCGCACGATCTTGCCCGGGGACGCAGGCCCGGCAGCCGGACGGATTCGCTGGCGATTCAGACTTCACCGTATACCCAGTCCGAGTTGCCGCTCTGACCGGGTCAGGAGTGAATCTCAAGAGTCAAATCGTAAAATTCACCGAAGCAGTTCTACTCTTCGTTTCTCTCTGATATAGTTCCACTCTTTCGGGGCGTAGCGCAGCCTGGTAGCGTACCTGCATGGGGTGCAGGTGGTCGGAGGTTCAAATCCTCTCGCCCCGACCAGATCAAAACCCGCGTCAGTTAAGGCTGGCGCGGGTTTTTTCTCGTCGACAGCTATAGTAGTCCATTGCGTCATTGAATTGGCACTGGTCGAATCCGGCGCGAAGGATCGTCATATTTCCACTTGATCGGTTTCGGGTTCTTGTTGTGTTCGCGGATGTATCGGCATCAGTTTGCGATCCCAATCCTTCACCGAAGTGAAGATGCCGCGAGCGATCACTTCACGCTGAATGCGCGAGAACCAGTTCTCCACCTGGTTGAGCCACGACGAGTAGGTCGGCGTGAAGTGCAGGTGCACGTTGCGCTGCGCATCAAGGAAGTCGGCAACCCGCTGCGTCTTATGGCTGCTGACGTTGTCGCAGATCGCGTGGATTTCCCGGCGTTTGGGCTGGCTGGCGACGACGTCGGTCAGGAAGGCCACGAACTGCTCGCTGGTGTGGCGCGCCACCGTCTTGCCCAGCACCTCGCCGGTGGCAGTATTGAACGCCGCGAACAGGCTGAGCGTGCCGTTGCGCTTGTACTCGAAGCCGTGACTCTCGGCGCGCCCGGGCGACAGCGGCAGCATACGGTCCTTGCGATCGAGTGCCTGGATCGCGGTCTTCTCGTCCACGCAGAACACCGCTGCGTGCGCCGGCGGGTTCAGGTACAGCCCGATCACGTCGGCTGCCTTGGTCTCGAAGTCCGGGTCGTTGGAGACCATGTGCCGCTCCAACTGCTGCGGCTTGATGCCGTGCTTGCGCCAGATGCGCTGCACGGCCGAGACCGATACGTCGCCGAGTTCTGCTGCGAGCTTGTAGCTACTCCAGTGTGTCGAACCGTCGGCGGGTTTGTGCTTGAGGGTGCACTTGAGCACCCGCGCTTCCAGTTTGGCCGGTGGCTGCGTAGGCGCCCGCCCGCGGTGCCGGGCGTACATGCCGGCTAGTCGCTCGCTGAGGAAGCGCCCCGACCAGCGTGCGATGAAGCGCGAATCGCAACCCAGTGTGCGCATGATACTGTCGCGCGATTCGCCGTCCTCGAGCATCAGGATCAACTTTGCGCGTCGCACGTCCGCCGCACGCACCGTTCGGCTGCGCGCCGCCGACAACAGTTGCTCACGTTCGATATCTGTCAGGTTCATTTTGACCCATGACCTGTATCTGAACACAGACAGGGTGCTAATTCAATGACGCAATGGACTAGGGAAGCGGCAAGCGGCGACGTCGAAGCGCATTCAGGATTTTGATCATTCGCGAGGGATACGTTATGACGTTCCTGCCTGTAAAACCGTGCACGCGGATTTTTTGCACGCGTGCAGGCAGCAGACGACATCAGACCGGATGCGCAAGATCCGCCGCGCTCGTGAACGAGTCCGCGTAGAACTCGTCCTCCGGCAGGCGATGATGCTGCGTGAAATCGCGCTGCGCGGACTCCACCATGACCGGCGCGCCACATGCATACACCTGATAACCGCTCAAGTCTGGCAGATCTTCGATGACAGCGCGATGAACGAAGCCCGTGCGGCCGGTCCATGCATCGGCGGCGTCGGGTTCGGAGAGCACCGGCACGAACCGGAAGTTCGGCACCTCCCTCGCCCATTGCTCGGCGAGCTCTATCATGTAGAGGTCTTTCTTGCGGCGGCCGCCCCAGTAGAGCGTCATCGGGCGGTTCAGGTTCTTGAACACCGCATGCTCGATGATCGCCTTGATCGGCGCGAAGCCCGTGCCCGATGCGAGCAGCACGATCGGCTTCTCCGATTCGTCGCGCAGGAAGAACGTGCCGAGCGGGCCTTCGCAGCGCAGGATGTCGCGCTCCTTCATCGCGCCGAACACGTGATCCGTGAAAGTGCCGCCCGGCATGTGGCGGATGTGCAGTTCGAGCGGGCCTTCGTGATGCGGCGGGCTCGCCATCGAATAGCTGCGGCGCTTGCCGTCCTTCAGGATGAACTCGATGTACTGTCCCGCGAGATATTGCAGGCGCTCGTTGGCGGGCAACTGCAGCTTCAGCTCGATGACGTCGTCGGCCTTCCGCTCCAGCGCGTTGACCCGGCACGGCAGCTTCTTCACCTGCACGTCGCCGACGCCCGCGACCTCGCGCACGTCGATTTTCAGGTCCGTCTGCGCGGTCGCGCAGCAGAAAAGAGCCATGCCGCGCGTCTTTTCATCGTTCGACAAGGCCGACGACGAATGCGGTGCCTGCTGCTCGATTTCGCCGCTCACGACCGCGCCCTTGCAAGAGCCGCACGCGCCGTTCTTGCAGCCGTACGGCAGGCCGATGCCCTGACGCAGCGCCGCGGTCAGCACCAGTTCGTCGGGTTCCACTTGAAACTGCCGGCCGCTTTGCCGGAGCGTTACGTTAAAAGCCATAGATCGATTTCTGCGATGTGTGGAGTTGTCTCGTTTGTCTTTTGCGACGCCGCACGCCGGTTTCAGGCGGCGGATAGAATGCCCGGATGATCGCCACTCGAAGCCTTCGCCGCGCGCGTGTCCTGATCGTCGGATGCGGCGATGTCGGCATGCGCGCGCTGCCGCTCTTTCAGGCGCGGGCCGCCGCGCCTCGCGTCATCGCGCTCACGCATCACCCGGAGCGCGCGGACGAATTGCGCGCGGCCGGCGCGACGCCCGTTCCCGGCGATCTCGATGTGCGCCGCAGCCTGAGAAGGCTCGCGGGCATCGCGCGCAGCGTGCTGCATCTCGCGCCCCCGCAGCGCGACGGCGATACTGACCGCCGCACGCGCGCGCTGATCGCCGCGTTGCGCCGTCCGCGCCGCTCGGCGGCGCGCGGCGCGCAAGGCCGCTGGCAGCGTCCGGCGCGGCCCGGAAGAACGGCTTTCATTGTACCCGACGCCCCCGGCGCGACAACGAAGCGCCGCGGGCCTTGCGGCTCGCCCTTGCGCTTCGTCTATGCGAGCACGACTGGCGTCTACGGCGATTACGGCGGCGCGTGGATCGACGAAACACGGCCCGCGCGGCCCGAGAACGAGCGCGCGCGGCGGCGCGTATCGGCGGAAGGGCAATTGCGCGCGGCGGGGCGGAAGAGCGGCTGGCGCGTGTCGATTGTGCGCATTCCCGGCATTTACGCGGGCAACCGCCTGCCGATCGCGCGCATCGAAAAGGGCATGCCCGCGCTCGTCGAAGACGACGACGTCTACACGAACCACGTCCACGCGGACGATCTCGCGGCGATCCTCGTGCGCGCGCTGTCGCGCGGATGGCCGCAGCGCGTGTTCAACGCCTCCGACGACACGGATTTGCGCATGGCGGATTACTTCGACCGCGTGGCCGATGCGTACGGCCTGCCGCGCGTGCCGCGCATTTCGCGGGAGCAAGCGCAAACGCGTCTCGAGCCGATCACGCTTTCGTTCATGCGCGAATCGCGACGACTTTCCAACGCGCGCCTGAAACGCGAGTTGCGCTACGTGCTGCGACATCCGAGCGTCGATGAATTCCTGCGCGCGAACGCGCGGCGCTAGATCAGCGCCGGGATCGTCTCCAGAAGGACGAAGCACATCAGCGCGCCGATCAATGCGCCGATGAGGTTTGCCGAGTACTTGTGGCGCATGCGCATGACGACTGCCAATGCCCCGATGAGAACAGCACTCAGAGCGACGAACGCGATCAGTGCGACGGTCATGTGGGAGACCATGATGCCTCCTGCTTTTTTGATAGTCATTTTTGGTATCCGTAAGCTCAGTATATGAGTGCGGATCGAGGAAGGCATGCTGCGCCGCAGCGCGGGCATTTAAGATGCTTACACCGATTTGCATGGTCAATGCGTCGATGAAGGCGGCGGCGCGGCCGCTTCCTTGCGGAATTACGGCGTCTTGCCCGGCTCGCCGCGCAGCGCCGCGAGATCGGCCTTGTCGAGCCAGCGCCACGCGCCTGGCGCGAGCGATTCCGGCAAGGCATAGCCGCCGACGCGTTCGCGATGCAGCTTCTCGACGCGGTTGCCCGAGGCCGCGACCATGCGCTTCACCTGATGGTACTTGCCCTCGAGCACCGTAAGCTCGAGGAGGCGCCCGTCGCGCCGCGCGGCGCCGAGGGCGGCGCGCGGCTTCGTTTCACCGTGCAGCAGCACGCCTTCGCGCAGCCTGGCGAGCTGTTCGTCGTCGAGCGGATGGCGCACCGTCGCCAGATAGACCTTCGGCACCTTGCGCTTGGGCGAGGTGAACGCGTGGACGAACGCGCCGTCGTCAGAGAACAGGAGCAGGCCGGTCGTGTCCTGATCGAGACGGCCGACGGCCTGCACGCCGCGCTCGGCGAACTGCGGCGGCGGCAGATGAAAGATGCTCAGATGATGCTGTGGATCGCGCGAGCACTCGTAGCCCGCGGGCTTGTTGAGCGCGATGTAAGCCTTTTCGCGATACGTCCAGAGATGATCGTCGACTTCGAATTCGAGCTCGGGCGTGAGCGGAAAATCGTCGCGTGGATCGTCTCGCACGACGCCGGCGATGCGCACGCGGCCTTCGGCTATGATGCCGCGGCACTGGCGGCGCGACCCGAAGCCTTGGGAGAAGAGGAGGGTTTTCGAGGTCCATCGGATGAGCGAAGTTGAGGCGCACATTCTAGCAAGCCGCGCTTTCAGCCACCGCCCGTCGTGCCGCCTCGCAACGGCAGAAAAAAGCGCCGTCCAGGCAAGGGACGGCGCGCGGGGTGGCGATGCGCATTCGGATCGCGTCATCGCCCAGGGGAGAAACTCAGCCGCGTCATTGCATGTCGATGCGGCCGTACACGCCGTCGGCTTCGGAGTTCGGCCCGGCGGCGAAGAAGAGCGTATTGGAC
This sequence comes from Candidatus Paraburkholderia kirkii, assembly GCA_001189345.1. GTDB lineage: Bacteria > Pseudomonadota > Gammaproteobacteria > Burkholderiales > Burkholderiaceae > Caballeronia > Caballeronia kirkii_B. The sequence continues at coordinate 71,199 of LFKV01000012.1, read as the reverse complement.
GGCTGCGCGTTCAGGTCGTTGCCGAACGCGATGCTCCACAGGCCGTGCTGCACGAGCGGCGTGCCGTCCGTGTTCATGAGCTGGCCGACGAACGCGCCGCTGTTCGGATCGTAGGCGTTGATCGTGCCGTCGCCGAAGTTGCCGACGAGGATATCGTTGCTGAACGTGCCGAAGTTGCCCGGCGCCTGCGCCACGCCCCACGGCGCGTTGAGCGGGCCGTTCGGCGCGAGGCGCTGCACGAGATGGCCGTCGATGTCGAACACGTCGACGAAACCCTCGCCCGCGCCCGGCACGTCGTCCTCGGCGTCGCTGTCCTGCTTCGCATATGTGACGTAGATCTTCGCGCCGATCGCCTGGATGCCGAACGGCGCGAAGCCGGCGGGAATCTGCGAGTCCGAGAAGCCGCCGGGCACGGCGATCTTCGTAAAGGCGCCGTCGAAGACGTCGATCCTGTTGTTATGGAAGTCGGTTGCGTAGAGGCGATGGCCGCCCGCTGCGGTGGCCGCGATCGCGAGGCCCTTGTAGATGGCGCCCGACGCGCTGGAATCGACGACCGTGAACACGTGAGTCATGTCGACGGCGGGCGCCTACGCGCTGAGCGAGCCGCCTTCGCCCGCGAAGACGAATGCCACGACGCCGGACTTGCCGCCGCGCGCGAGCACGAGATCCGGTCCTTTATTGAAGACGATGCCGGTCGGATTGGCGGGGCCGTTCGCCGTCGGCGGAATCGAGACGACGAGCGACTGGACGACGCCGTTGCCGTCGTAGAGCGTCGCCGTCTGGGTACCGTTGTTGGCGACCCAGACGAAGCCGGTGGGATTGAACGCGACGCCCCAGCCGTTCTTGAGGTTCGGGTCGGTGTGCGGCGCGGCGATCGCGCCATCGGATACGACGATCGACAGTTTGAAGCGCGTCGCCGCCGGCATGTCGTTATCCGAACCGCCGCACGAGGCGAGGCCGGTCAATGCCGCGAGCGCCGCGGCGCAGACGACGAAGCGGCTCCACAGTCCATTCTGCATGATGGTGACTCCCCGGCGCGGCGCGCCGTCAGTTCGTCACCTCTAAACGGACGGATGTGGAGGCTTATTCCGCTGGCGACGGCTTCGTCCGGCGAAGGTCAATGCGCATCGCCCTGTCCCTTCGATACGGTGGGTACGCCCCAGCCGAAGAACGTGACGTGCGATTGCCGGCCGCGATCGTTTTGCGCCGCGCCGTGTCGTCCGCTCGCGCTCCAGCGGCCGTCGAAGGTCATCGCGGGAACGGCCGGCCGGGGAATCGCGCTGGCTTGCCGGAAGTACTCGGTGTTGGCCTCGTTCTGCACGGCGAGTGCGTGGCGCAACGTCGCCTGCGCCTGCCCATTGCGTGGGTCGAGCGCCACGGCGCGGCGCGTGGCGCAGCGCGCAGCTCGGCTCCTTGTTGGCCGCGCACGAGCGGGCATTCGCGATGGGCGCTGTCGCGTGCGCGCTCCTGACGGGACACATCGGCCGCAAGCTGCTGGATTTCCGGACTGCGCGGCTGGCTCGCGTAAAGCCCGCGCATGTGACGGCGCGCGGACGCGAGGTCGCGATTGGCGAGCGCCTGCTGAACTGCGGCGATGTTGCGCGCGACGGAAGGCGAGGATGGTTCCTGGACCGGCTGGATCGTCTGCGCGGCGTTCGGCTTGTCTCTGGTGGCGGCGCGCTTCGGCTCGGCCGGCTGTGTCGCCGGTTTCGCGGCGGCGGTCGCGGCTGGCGTCGCCGGGGGCTTGACCGAAGGCGCGGCAGGCGTGGCCGGGTTGCCCGTCGAAGCGACAGGGCCGGTTGCGGCGCCAGGCGCGATCGGCTTCGTCGAAACCGACGCGGCCGATGGCGCGATGGCGCGATGACGCGCGGCGCCGGGCTTGCTGCGATCGTCGTGGCCGGCGTCGCCTGCATCGGCGGTTTCGCAGGGGTTGCCGCTGTGAGCGCGCTTGCCGGCGTCGTCGAAGTCGGTGCGGGGCTGCTCGCCGCGGCCATGCGAGGCGGCGGGGAAGCAGCGGGCTCTGCGCGCGGTGCTGGCGACGCCGTCTCGTTTGCCGGGCGCGACGCGACTGGAACGCCGGGTGCCGCGGGTTTCACGGCTGCCGCGGCTTGTGCGTTGGCGTTTCTTGCGCCGTCAGCCTGAGCGAACGCTCGCGGTGCTTCCGGCTTCTGCTCGTCTCGCGGGCGACTCGCCTTTGCCGTTGCCGACGACGCGGGCGCGGCCGCCTGCGTGCCCGTCGAATCCGCCATGGAGCGCGTCGGCGCGGCGCGCCTGGAGTTCTCGACATCGCCTGGACGGGACGCGCCGTTGTGGATCGCGCCTGCCGCGCTGATGGTCGGGCGTGCCTTCGCCGCATCGGCATCGTCATCGGGATGAACATACCAATACCCGCCTGCCGCGAGCCCGGCGACCACGCCGCTCACCAGCATCGCGATGCCCGTGCGCGCGGGCTTGCGCGGCGGCGGCTGCGGTTCGTCGCCCGGCTCGGCGAGGCTCGGATACGACGTCACCATCTTGCGGGCGCACGACGCGCTTGAGCCAGCCGGTGTCGAGCAGGTCCACGATGTCGAGTTGCTCGGACGCCGGCGCCGCCGCGGCGGCCGCGGTCGCCGCCACTTCGGCCGCCGAGGTGAAGATCGCCCCCTGGCGATCGGCGCCGCAGAACGGGCAGGTGTCTTCCTCGGCCCGGGACAGGGTGTTGCAGCGGTGGCAAATCACGGAGTCGAGCGACAGCGAGTATTCGGTTCGATTCATGTCGCACCCATCTTCGAGTTATGGCTCGACGCGTCGCGCGAGCGAGTCACGACATCGGGAAGTCCTAAGCAACCCGAAATGCGGGTGCCGCGCAGGCGAGCATCCTCGCGATGCTCCGCGCCGGGGTCCTGAATGCCGATCGGAGGCCTATTTTTGCGGGGCGCGTCGAGACGCGTCTACGCGATTGCGCACATTCGCGAAATGAAGGGGTTAGGGGAAACGCGTAGGGGAAGGCGGGGCCGGTGCGTATCGTATCGATGGCGATGGCCATCTGGATGACTTCCGGAACGTCCTGTGATGACCGAAATTGGCATCGTCAGATACGACAGGACGACGATGCAATTGAACGGTTTCGACACGACGGCGCGGCAGTTGATCGCAGGGTTGCCGCTATTCATGGGCGCGATCGAATACATCTTGCGAGTGGCGCTGAAGCAGCCGGGCAAGGATGATTTCTTCCCGATCTCGCTCGTCGCGTCGAGCGTCAGCCTAAACATTGCACTGGCTGTGTTGCTGGCAGCAATGCGTGGCGACTTCGCTCGCAGGCCATCGGCGCGACTTATCGGGCGGACGATCCTTCTCGCGAATCTGGGAATTTTCGGCTCGCTAGTTGGCTTGCTTCTGTGGATATACTTGCTTGTCACTTCGTTCAGTCAGGAGGTCAAGGTCATCTTGCCTTTGCATCCTTTGCAGGAATCTCTGTTGTACTACTCATTTTCAATTGCGTTGAACGAATGCAAGGCCCGGGGGGATAAATGTTGAACTTCGTGTTGGGATTCTTTCGAGAGTATTGGCCAGTCGTTATAGCGAGCGCATTCGCGCGCTACGGCGCTCCGGTTCTGGCGGACTGGCTGTTTGGGATGACCGCGGAGAAACCGTCTCACGAAGAAATCGAGCGACATCCGAGTACCGGGTGAACCTGAAGTGGCGGGAATCAAAAGGGCTCGCTCAGGCATTGAAGCGCGCCGCGGAACACGCCGCCCCGAACGCAAAAAAGCCGCTCCAGAAGGAGCGGCTTTTTTGCGGAATCCGTGGTGCCCAGGGCCGGAATCGAACCGACACGCCTTGCGGCGGGGGATTTTGAGTCGAGTGCCTAGACCGAAGCACCATAAATAACCGTTGACAATCAACGATTTGCGTTTATGGTGTCGGTTCCGATTCGTCAGCTTTTCCGTAACTTTTCACCCTCTACGGAAAAGAAACGGAAAAATGCTAACCTTAGAAAGCGGGCGTTCAGCCCTGTCGCGCAAAGCTGTTTTCACCCTCGCGGCTCGGACTCTGGGCCGTTACACCGATTCCGACTTCCCGACGTTGGGACTACAAGTGTCCCCGAAGGGCCATGCGGTCTGGTTCGCTCGCGGTAAGGCTCCGGGCGGGCGCGAGTTCCGAACCACGCTAGGACAGGCCGCAGCGAGCGGAGACGGCCTAGTAACGTTCGACTACGCGCAGGCGCGAATGGGCTTACGGCCAGCTACAGGCCGCACATCGACCGGTTGAACCGGAAGCGAAGTCCGATCCATACGGGACGCTGGCGGGCGTATGGCCGTTGTTCATCGAGAATCGCCGCACGAAGAAAGGTCTGCCGCTCGCCGCGAGTACAAAGAGGGATTACCAGAAGTGGTTCGAAGTCGCGCTGAAGCCGGTTCACGACTGGCGGCTGGCCGATGTGCGCGCGCTCGCTTGGGTCGAGTTCTTTACGGCAGTGCGCGACCGGCACGGCGCTTCGAAGGCGCTTTATATGTGCAACATCATGTCGAGCGTATACACGTTCCTTATGAGCCTAGACCAGATCGACAGCAACCCGATGGTAAAGGTGCGGCTCGGACGGCTATTCATCGCACCGAAGCCGCGCACGTCTCATATCGAAACGGCGGACATTAAACCGTTCTGGGCAGCGGTCGGGAAGGTCTGTAAGCGCCGGGACAGCCGCGAGGCGGTGCGCCTTATCTTCATGAGCGAACTACGACTGAACGCGGCGCTCGGAATGCGCTGGGATCAACTCGACTTGGCGCGCGGCTTCCTGTTCGTGGAACCGGGAACGGAAGGGTGGAAGGGGTTTTCGGGCGTATTTCCTCTGAGCGATTACGTTGTGGATCTGCTCCGGGCGCGCTACGTCAGCCGCAAGTCGCGCGATTGGGTATTCCCGAAGCGCATGGGAGACGAGGCGGACGGCCTGCCGCACCTTTCGCGTGTGGGCGATTCACTGCGGAAGATGTGCGACGCGGCGAGTATTCCGCGCGTAACGGCCCACGATCTGCGCAGGACGGTCGCGAGCGTGGCGGCGCTCGCTTTCGGCGCGGACCATTTTCGAAGGTGGCCGTTCTGCTAGGGTATAACTGGGCGACAAACGAGAAGGGCATGACCGTCTCGCGCAGAACAATAACGGCGCGGTATATCCAGACGGAGTTGGCGACCCTGCGCGCTATCGCGAACGAGGCGGCTGGTGTGCTGCTGGAGCTAGTCGGAGAACGGCCTATGAGCGACGAGACGGCCGCGAAGTTGCGGCGGGCGGGGCTGTTCTCAAAATAATTGCACGACCGTCCAGAAAGTTGTTTGCGCTGCTTGTTATGTCCCTTATTATCAACTTACCGGATCGCTGGAGCGAGACGGAACCCGATAACCCGAAAGAACTGATTAGGAGCGTCGAAAATGGCCGCGTAAAACTTTGACCGCTAAAGCCGCTGCTGTACCGTTTTTACGTGAGAGGGCGTAGAAAAGGCCGCACGAGCGGCCTTGGGGATTACTACCTAATTAGGGGCGCACGAGGCGCTAGGAACACGGTCCTAGTGGGTTGTGCTCGCGTCTCCCGGTCCTAGCTTCGCCTGCAGCGATTCGAGTTTAGCGATCATCGCCGCGCGTTCAGCGTCCTCACGCGCGATGTCGTCATACATATCGGCCAGCGTGACGCGCTTCGTTTGGCCCTTCTCATCGATGGTCGTAATACCCGCCAAGACGCAAGCCTCTTTCCACGCTTGTACGCGGACGGATTCTTTCATGTTCGGATTTTGCGCGATGTCGAGATAGTATTGAAGCGCCTTCCGTTCTGGGCCGTCCCCCGCAAAAGCCGGACATGCGGTGACGCTTAAATTTTGAGGTAGTCTTCTGCCTATGTTTAAGCCTAGTCACAACGTGGAACCTCTAGAAGTTCTGACCCAGCCGGAGCAGCGCTGCCGGCGTTCGGTTGAAGAGAAACTAGCGATAGTTCGCGAGACTTTCGGGCCCGGTACAACGGTCTCTGGCGTCGCTCGCCGACATCAAGTGAATGCCAACCAAGTCTTCGGCTGGCGCAAGCTCTATCAGGACGAGAGCCTATCGGTGGTCTGCCGGCGAGCACGTGGTGCCGGCATCTGACCTAGCCGAAGCAATGAAGCAGATTCGCGAGTTGCAGCGATTGCTAGGAAGAAGACGATGGAGGTAGAAATCCTCCGTGAAGCAGTGGAGTATGGTCGAACAAAAAAATTGACTGCGCTCACCATTGCTGCCGGGGACGACCGTTGAAGACGATCTGTGAAGTCCTGGGGTGTCGCGCTCGAATCTCGCAGTCAAGTCGAAGCGGCCGGCTGACTGGGTCGACCGGCGCAAGATGCCCGTGCTCGACGACACGGCGCTTGTCGCCGAACTTCATGAGTTGTTAGGCGACGCGCCGACGTATGGATACCGAGGTGCTTGGGCGTTGCTGAGGCGAAGCCGGGACATGCTGGCTCAACCGCGAGTAAATGCAAAGCGCGTGTATCGCGTGATGCGTCGCCACGGCCTGCTGCTTGAACNTCGCCCTCGGCACGCCTCGTCTACGCGTCGGCATGACGGCAAGGTCGCGGTGGATAGCAGCAACATGCGCTGGTGCTCGGATGGCTTCGAATTCCGCTGCGATGCCGGTGTCCCATTGCGTGTCGTCTTCGCACTCGACTGTTGCGACCGCGAAGCCATGAGTTGGGCCGCGAGCACAGGCGGTTACACTGGCGATATGGTGCGTGACGTCATGCTTCAAGCCGTCGAGAACCGCTTCACCGGCGTGTTGAAGGCCGAAAGGGAAGTCGAGTGGTTAAGCGACAATGGTTCCTGCTACATTGCCGATGACACATTGAAGTTCTCTCGAAAAATCGGACTGAAGCCAGTAACGACACCCGTCAGAAGTCCGCAAAGCAACGGGATGGCCGAGAGCTTCGTTAAAACGATAAAGCGTGATTACGAAACGATAAAGCGTGATTACGTTTCGTGGATGCCGAAACCCGACGCCAGGACGGCGCTGCAAAATCTGGCCATCGCGTTCGACCACGATAACGAGTCACACCCGCACAGCGCCCTTAAATACCGCTCGCCGCGCGAGTTTCGTCGGCAAGCAAATCCTCCAACCTAAGCGGGACCGGCTGTCCGGTTATGCGGGAGCAAGTCCACTGCTGGCGGGCTGCGCGAACGTGGCCGAACTCGACGCGGGAACGACGGCTGCGATCGCAACGGTTGCGGCGGACGTCAGCTTCTTCATGCGACTTTCTCCGTGACGAAATATGCGTGTCCGTCGTCACGACGGCGTATCGCAGCGACAGTTTACGGAAAGAAAAAATCCCCGCCGATCAGGCCGCGCTTTTTTTCCACATCACGCCGCGCGTATGTTTTTTCACAACAGGCTGAGCGTTAGCCCTACTACTGCGCTTTATTTCAGCGTAGCGGCGCGAGCACGCGTTCCGCATCCGAAGTGGAAATGGCCATGCGTTCCGCGTAGCTCGCGAGCTGATCGTCGCCGATCTTTCCGACCGAAAAGTAGGTGCTGTCCGGATGCGCGAGATAGAAGCCCGAGACGCTCGCCGCCGGCATCATCGCGAGCGATTCGGTCAGGGTCATGCCGATCTCGTCCGCCTGAAGCACTTCGAACATATCGCGCTTGACGAGGTGATCCGGGCACGCCGGATAGCCCGGCGCGGGGCGAATGCCGATGTACTTCTCCGCGATGAGCGCATCGTTGTCGAGCGATTCGTTGGCCGCGTAGCCCCACAGCTCGCGGCGTACGCGCGCGTGCAGCGCTTCCGCGAAGGCTTCGGCGAAACGGTCCGCGAGCGCCTTCAGCATGATGGCGCTGTAGTCGTCGTGATCGGCTTCGAACTGTTGTTCCTTTTTGTCGACGCCCAGGCCCGCCGTCACCGCGAACAGGCCGATGTAGTCGGCCACGCCCGAGTCCTTCGGCGCGATGAAATCGGCAAGCGAGCGGTTCGGACGCATGACGCCGTCGACGACCGGCCGCACGCTCTGCTGGCGCAGATTGCGCCACGTCATCGCTACCTGCGAGCGCGACTCATCCGTGTAGATCTCGATGTCGTCGTCGTTCACGGTGTTCGCGGGCAGGAGCGCGATGACGCCGTTCGCCGTCAGCCAGCGGCCCTGAATGAGCCGCGAGAGCATCGACTTGCCGTCCGAGAACACGCGGCGCGCCGATTCGCCGACGATCTCGTCGTTCAGGATGGCGGGGTACGGGCCGGCGAGGTCCCACGTCTGGAAGAACGGACCCCAGTCGATGTACTTCGAAAGCTCCGCGAGGTCGTAGTTTTTGAACACGCGCCGGCCGATGAAGCCCGGCTTGTTCGGCTCGAAGGCGCTCCAGTCGATCTTCGTCTTGTTGGCGCGCGCCTCGTCGTAGGTGACCATCGGCTGCGCCTTCTTGTTGGCGTGCTGTCTGCGGATGCGGTCGTAGTCGCCCTTGAGCTCGTCGAGATACTTCGCCGCGCCTTCGTCCGAGAGGAGGCTCGACGCCACCGACACCGAACGCGACGCATCCGGCACGTACACCACCGGTCCTTCGTAGTTCGGCGCGATCTTGACGGCGGTATGCACGCGCGAAGTCGTCGCGCCGCCGATCAGAAGCGGCGTCTGCTTGCCGCGGAAGTATTCGTCGCGCTGCATTTCCGAGGCGACGTAAGCCATTTCCTCCAGACTCGGCGTGATGAGTCCCGACAGGCCGATGATGTCCGCGCCTTCTTCCTTCGCCTTTTGCAGGATGGTTGCGCAGGGCACCATCACGCCCATGTTGACCACTTCGAAGTTGTTGCACTGGAGCACGACCGATACGATGTTCTTGCCGATGTCGTGCACGTCGCCCTTCACGGTCGCGATGACGATCTTGCCCTTCGGCCGCACGTCCGCGCCCGCATCGGCGAGACGCTTCTTTTCTTCCTCGATGAACGGAATCAGATGCGCGACCGCCTGCTTCATCACGCGCGCCGATTTCACCACTTGTGGTAGGAACATCTTGCCCGCGCCGAACAGGTCGCCGACGATGTTCATGCCGTCCATCAGCGGACCTTCGATCACGTTGATCGGACGCCCGCCGGCCTTCTCGATCTTCTGGCGAACCTCTTCCGTGTCCTCGACGATGAAGTTCGTGATGCCGTGCACCAGAGCATGCGACAGCCGCGTCTCGACCGGCTGGTTGCGCCATTCGAGGTTCTCTTCCTTCTTCGCGGCGCCGGTCTTGAATTTGTCGGCGATCTCGAGCAGGCGGTCGGTGGCGTCCTCGCGGCGATTCAACACGACGTCTTCCACTTTCTCGCGCAGCTCGGGATCGAGATCGGCGTAGACGCCCAGCTGGCCCGCGTTGACGATGCCCATGTCCATGCCTGCCTGAATCGCGTGATACAGGAACACGGTGTGAATCGCTTCGCGCACCGGATCGTTGCCGCGGAACGAGAACGACACGTTCGACACGCCGCCGGAAACCTTCGCGTGCGGCAGGTTCTGCTTGATCCAGCGCGTCGCCTCGATGAAGTCGACCGCGTAGTTGTTGTGCTCCTCGATGCCCGTCGCGATCGCGAAGATGTTCGGATCGAAGACGATGTCCTCGGGCGCGAAGCCCACTTCGTTCACGAGGATGTCGTAGGAGCGCTTGCAGATTTCGGTTTTGCGCTGGAAGGTGTCGGCCTGGCCCTGCTCGTCGAACGCCATCACCACCGACGCCGCGCCATAGCGGCGGATCAGCGTCGCGTGATGCCGGAACGACTCTTCTCCTTCCTTGAGCGAGATCGAGTTGACGATCGCCTTGCCCTGCACGCACTTGAGGCCGGCCTCGATCACCTCCCACTTCGACGAGTCGATCATGATCGGCACGCGCGCGATATCCGGCTCCGACGCGATCAGATTCAGAAAGCGCACCATCGCGGCCTTCGAATCGAGCATCGCCTCGTCCATGTTGATGTCGATGACCTGCGCGCCGTTCTCGACCTGCTGGCGCGCGACGGCGAGCGCTTGGTCGAACTGGCCGTTCAGGATCATGCACGCGAACGCCTTCGAGCCCGTCACGTTGGTCCGCTCGCCGACGTTGATGAAAAGCGAGCCGTCGGTGACGTTGAACGGCTCGAGGCCGGAAAGACGCATCGTGTGGTCGGTCATGGTGTCTTTTATCTGATGGTCGATGTCAGGCTGCGTCGCGGTATTGCGAGGGGAAGGCGCGCGGCTTCACTTCGGCGAGCGCCTTCGCGATCTCGGCGATATGCTCCGGCGTCGTGCCGCAGCAGCCGCCCGCGACGTTCACGAGCCCCGCCGTCGCGAATTCCTTCAGCAATCCCGAGGTCACGTCCGGCGTTTCGTCGAAGCCGGTGTCGCTCATCGGGTTCGGCAGGCCGGCGTTCGGATAGCACGACACGTACGTGTCGCACAGCTTCGCCAGCTCGGCGATGTACGGCCGCATCAGCGCCGCGCCGAGCGCGCAGTTCAGGCCGAAGGTCAGCGGCTTCGCATGACGCAGCGAGTTCCAGAACGCCTCGACCGTCTGGCCCGACAGGATGCGGCCCGAAGCATCGGTCACCGTGCCGGAGATCATGATCGGCACGAGCTCGCCGGTATCCTCGAACAGCTGGTCGAGCGCGAAGAGCGCGGCCTTGGCGTTCAGCGTGTCGAAGATTGTCTCGACCAGGAACAGGTCGCAGCCCGCCTCGAGCAGCGCCTTCGCCTGCTCGTAGTACGCGTCGCGCAATTCGTCGAAGGTCACGTTGCGCGCGCCGGGATCGTTCACGTCGGGCGAGATGCTCGCGGTCTTCGGCGTCGGTCCGATCGCGCCCGCGACGAAGCGCGGCTTCGTCGGCGTCGCGTACTTGTCGCAGGCTTCGCGCGCGAGCTTCGCCGATTCCGCGTTCATCTCGACAGCCAGGTCTTCCATGCCGTAATCGGCCTGGGCGACGCGCGTCGCGCCGAAAGTGTTCGTCTCGATGATGTCCGCGCCCGCCGCCAGATACTGCTCGTGAATCTCGCGAATGATCTGCGGCTGCGTGATCGACAGGAGTTCGTTGTTGCCCTTGATGTCGCGGCTGTAGTCCTTGAAGCGCTCGCCGCGATAGGCGGCCTCGTCGAGCTTGTAGCGCTGGATCATCGTGCCCATCGCGCCGTCGAGGATCAGGATGCGCTTCTGCAAGAGCGCGGGCAGCGCGGCGCCGCGCGTGTAGGCGCGCGCGGCGGCTTTCGGAGTGGCGTTCTGGGTCATGACGGACGAGGCCTGCACCAAATGTGAAATAGCCTGGCATTGTAGCCGCAGCGAGGGGCCGTCGCTCCGCGCGGACGGCTCGGATGGCGGCGCAAACAGGAGGGATGGCGGCAAAAAAAGACCCCGCCGGTTGCCCGGCGGGGTCTTTCGAGGGAGGGGACGAGTGTCGCCTGAGCCGCATGTCCGCGCGGGGGCGGGACGGCGGCGAGCCTCCCGCGCCTCGGTGAATCAGTGAAGCACGACCGGCTGGTTCATCAAGATATCGAACTGGCCGAGGAATTCATCGACATCCTCGAGCGACGGCTCTTCCTCGATCAGCTTCTGCACGTGCTCGCGAAACTTCGCCGCGAGCGCGCCGTCGATGAAAATCTCCCGTTGCGTGTTCTTGTCGACGATCTCGTAGCCGCCCGCCTTCATGGCGAGATGGTTGTCCTGCGGCGGAAACTCGACGACGCAATAGTTGGGGCTGTTGTAGATCATTTGCATGGCGGCACTCCTTATTCCTTGTTGCTCCTGACAATTCCTGTCCTGCGCCGTAGGTGGAGCGATTGGGTTGGAATTCAAGGGGTGGCCTCGATGTGATGCCGTTTGTATCGAGGCTTTCTTTTGCAGCAGTTACGCAAAGAATCAAGTGGAATCGCGTAAGAATCCTCCCAATAGAGCGCTGAAGCGCTGCGATTCCTCGACCGGCGACAGGTGCGCCGCGTTGAGTAATTCGAATTGCGCGCCCGGCACCGTGTCTACGATCACTTTCGACGCAGCATGCGGCGTGCCAACGTCCTGCCTGCCGGCGACGACCAGCGTGCGTTTCCTTACGGAGGCGAGCTTGTCCCGCGCATCGAAGCGGCTGACCGCCTCCGCCGCGCGCACAAACCCCTCCGCGGGCGTGCGTGCGATCGTTTCCCCGATCTGCTCGACCACTTCGGGATGCGCCTTGCGGAATTCCGGCGTGAGCCAGCGTTCAAGCGTTGCTTCCACGATACTCGCAGTCCCGTTTTCGCGCACGGAAGCTGCACGCTGCGCGAAGGACGGCCGCGCGTCCTCGGGAATGAAGGCCGGCGCGCCGACCATCGTCAGGGATTCCACTTTGTCCGCGTGGTTGATGGCGAGCTTTTGCGCGACCATGCCGCCGATCGACAACCCGACGACATGCGCCGACGGCGCGCCGAGCCTGTCGAGCAAAGCCGCGAGATCGTCGGCGAGGTCGTCGATCGTGAAGGCGTCGGGCGAGACGGTCGTGTCGCCGTGGCCGCGCAGGTCGTAGCGCAGGACGGTGAAGTCGTTGCGAAAGTAGCCAGCCATCTGGTCCCAGACCGAGAGATCGCCGGCCAGTTGATGAATGAAGACGAGCCACGGGCCGCCGCCTTCGTTGTCGAGAACATAGCGTGTATCGATGCGATTGATCGTCAACTGCATATCGGCTCCGAAATAGATGCTAGATGCGGTTTGCGATGCTGTTTCCGATTGGCTGCATGAAACGTCACGCGCCTTGCGCCGCCCCCGGTGTCACGAAGTGTTGCGGCCGAATGACGGCTGTCACCTTGGCGACGTTACGGTTTGTCCGGCTGTGGCGCGGCGGGCGCGGATTCCTCAGGCGCATCTTGCGTGCCCGTGGCCGCGCCCTGGCCGGTCGCAACGGGCGGCGCGAGCTTGCCCGCCCACAGCAGTTCGATTTGCATTCCGTTCGGCTCGGTTTGCAGAATTCGCACGGGCAGCCAGCCGAGCGACGGCGCGAGCCAGATGTCGAGCTTGCGCCTGTCGCCTTCGCGGCGCGGCAGTCGCGTGAAATGCCGCGCGCTCGTGAAGCCGTCGCGCGCCTGCACGGTTTCGTCGCCGACGGTTTCGATCGGCCAGATTTCGCTGCTGTCGTTGTCCGCGACGCTGAACTGCCGCGTCACGCCAGGCTTGTAGCGGTCCGGCGCGCCGCGCACGAGGCTCGCCAGCTGCATGACGACGCTGAAGCGGTCCTGCGCGCCGTCGGCGAGCGGCTGGGATTGCGGCGTCTTGGTGTAGACGATCTGCTTCGTTTCCCGATTGAAGATGGCGACGTCGGCGGCGCGGCGGCCGCGCTGCTCCGAGTACTGCTCCGGCGCGATGCCGAATCCGTCGATATGGCCCTTGCTCGAATACACATACGGACCGACGAAAGGCAACGGAATCGATACGACCATTTCATAATGCTGGCCGTCGTTGGTCCAGTGGATCGTGCCGGTCTGATTCACCATGCCGTTCACGAGCGTATCATAGCGTAGTTCGCCGGTGGGCGGAACGCTGAGCTTGTCGCCCGACGCGGCGGCCGGGTGCGATGCCGGCGGAGCCGCGGCGGCCGATGCCTGCGCGGCGCCGGAGGCCGCTTGCTGCTTTCCTTGAGCCGCTTGCCGATGATCGTCCTCCGATTCGCCGCCCTGGTGGCCTTTGACCCAGGCGGAATAGACGTCCGCGGTGTCGATGAAGTCGAGGCCGTGATCGACGAACGCGTCGAGGATCGAGAACGATGTGCGCTCGTCGGCGGTCCAGCCGAACACGTTGCCGCCGAAGACGAGCGGCGCGACTTTCAGATCCGATGTGCCGATGCTGCGTGTCTGTATGTGTGCTCCGAATGCGCGAGAGGAACGGACTGAAAAGGATACGCGCGAAACGGAAGCGTTGCCGGGCGGGGCTTCGGAGGCTTACGAAGGTATTCATTACACAAATCGTTTGCGCGGGGCTTTACTCATAAGTCGTGAATTTTGCGGACAGCTAGTCTATGCTTGAGCGATAGCTATTGGGAGCATCGCCCATGAAACGAGATGGCCGGAGTCTGGCTCACAACACGCTCGAAGAGATGCGTATCCTTGCAGTTCAGCGTATGGCTGAAGGCGAGCATCCGAATGATGTTGCCGCGTCGTTTGGGATGCATCGCTCGTGGGCGTACAAGATCAGGGCACAGGCGCGAGGCCGTGGTCATGGTGTGCGAGCGCTGCGATCGACCAAGGGCACAGGTCGCCCACGTACGCTTACTGCGACGCAGGAGCAGCGGGTAATGCGTTGGGTTAATGGCAAGAATCCAATACAGTACGGGTTTGATTTTGGCTTGTGGACGCGCAACCTGGTCCGTGAGCTGGTACGACAGAGATTCGACGTCACGTTAAGTCTGGCTTCGATCGGTGCGATGCTCGCCCGTCTGCACCTGACGCCGCAAAAGCCGCTGCAGCGTGCTTACCAGCGTGATCCGGAAGCGATCGAGCGTTGGCAGCGAGACACCTATCCGAACATTGCCAGGCGGGCTCGTGAGCAGAAGGCGGACATCTTTTTCTGGGACGAATCGGGCTTCCGTGCTGACTCGGTGCATGGCAGGACGTGGGCGCCGCGCGGTGAAACGCCGGTGGTCGAGCGGCCCGGCGAACGTCACAGCATGGGCGCCGCGTCCGCCGTTAATTCGAAGGGAGCTTTCTGGTTTGCGACGTATGAAGGGGCACTAAGAAGTAGTTTCAAAAAGATCTCTTAGGGGCTGTTAACCCGTCTTAGGGGCTGTTAACCTGTAACGCAACCTGTTAACCTCGATCGTTGTGACAACAGGATCGAGGAGATGGGCAAACCAATCATCGACGACGAACTGTGGGCACTGATCGAGCCACTGCTACCACCAGCGAAGCCGCGCCGCTTCAAGTATCCGGGCCGCAAGCCGGTACCGGATCGGGCTGCGCTGACCGGCATCTTGTTCGTGCTGAAGACCGGCATCCGGTGGCGAGATCTGCCAGCGGAGATGGGATGTGGCTCTGGCGTCAGTTGCTGGCGCAGGCTGCGCGATTGGCAGCAAGCCGGCGTGTGGGATCGACTGCACGCACTGCTGCTGGCGAAACTACGAGCGGCCGGGAAGATCGACTTCTCCCGCGTCGTCGTCGACTCATCGTCGATTCGTGCGGTTGGGGCGGGCGAAAAACTGGCCCGAACCCCACCGACCGAGCACGACCCGGTTCCAAGCACCACGTCACCACCGACGCCAACGGTACGCCGATCGCGGCAATCCTGACCGGCGCCAATCGTCACGACGTCACCCAACTGATCCCGTTGATCGAGGCCATCGTACCGATTGGCGGCGTGCGCGGCCGGCCGCTGAGTCGCCCTGGCTGTGTTTATGCCGACCGCGGTTACGATCATGACAAGTACCGGTGCCTCCTTCACGCGCGCAACATTCCCACCAGCATCGCGCGGCGCGGTCACCCGCACGGTAGCGGCCTTGGGAAAGTCCGTTGGGTCGTCGAACGTACACATGCCTGGTTGCATAACTTCCGCCGTCTACGTACTCGCTTCGAACGTCGTGCGGACATTCATGAAGCGTTCCTCAAACTCGGTTGTTGCTTGATCTGCTGGAACACTCTTCGGCAATCTCAACAGCCTTTATGAAACCGTCTCTAAGTGTAGGGGGCGCGCCTTCCCCGGTTCAACGATTTCTTTGTCCGAAAACTCGCCCCTTTGGTGGGCTTCCGCACGGCCCGCCGGCCCTTTTTTTGCCGCTGGTGCGCCGTGCGAAAATCGACGCCTCGGAATTTACGTTTTCTTCCTGCCGGATCGTCGACATGGCCCCACACAATACCGCCCGCTCGCTCGTCCGCGATGCCGCAACCGGCGACTTCGACGCCATCGCGCGCATCTATTCGCATTACGTCGAAAACGCGCTCGCGACGTTCGAGGAAATCGCGCCTTCCGCCGACGACCTGCGCGCGCGGCACGCGGCCATCGCGGCGGCGGGCCTGCCGTATCTCGTCGCGGAGCTCGACGGCGCCGTGGCGGGCTATGCGTATGCGTCGCCGTACCGGCCGCGTTCCGCCTACCGTCATACGATCGAGGATTCGGTCTATGTCGCCAACGGCATGGGCGGGCGCGGCATCGGCCTCGCGCTGCTGACGGCGCTCATCGAACGGTGCGGGCGCGGGCCGTGGCGGCAGATGATCGCGGTGATCGGCAACAGCGGCAACGCCGGATCGATCGCGCTGCATGCGCGGCTCGGCTTCGAGCATGTCGGCGTGCTGCGCGATGTCGGCTTCAAGCACGGCCGATGGGTCGATACCGTGCTGATGCAGCGCGCGCTCGATGCATCGTCGGACGTCGCCGCGTGATTGCCGTTTCCGGATGCGCCCCCGCGCTTAAACGCGAAGATTCGGATTCGACATTTGCATCTCGCGCGGTCCCAGCCTTGCCGACTTATACCCTCGCCTCTCCCGTCAGCGCCGAAATCGACGTGCGCAAGAGCCGTTTCATCGCTTGCGATCCCCATTCCGGACCGCGACGCCGCCATGCGGGAACTCGAGCGCCTGCGCGCCGAACATCCGGGCGCGACGCACGTCTGCTGGGCGCTGCTCGCGGGCGGCCAGTCGGGCATGCCTGACGACGGCGAACCGTCCGGCACGGCCGGCCGGCCGATCCTCGAAGTGCTGCGGCATCACGAAGTCGACGGCGTGCTGGCCACGGTCGTCCGGTATTACGGCGGAATCAAGCTGGGCGCGGGCGGGCTCGTGCGCGCGTACACGGACGCGATCGCGAGCGCGATGCAGCTGGCCGAGCGCGGGCTGATCGGCATCGAAATCGATTACGCTGACGAGGCGCGCGTGCGCCGCTGGATCGAGCAGCACGAGGCCGAGCTCGTGCAAAGCGAGTACGGGACGACGGTGCGCCTCGTCGTGCGCATGGCCGCCGCCGCGCGCGAGCCAGCCGCCGCGGAATTGCGCGATCTCACCAACGGGCGTGCGGGCATCGAGGTGCGCGCGTGACGGACGAGGCACGCGCCTTCGCGATGGTCGTCGAGCCGGGCGGATACTTCGTCGCGGTGAAAGACGGCGCGTCGCTGCTCGAAGCCGCGCTGCAGGCGGGTCTGTCGCTGCAGGTCGTGCCGCAACGGCACCTGCCGCGCATGCATGTGCCGTCTCGTCGACGGCGATATTGCGTATCGCGTCGAGTGGCCGGGCCTCACGCGGAGGAAAAGGCCGAAGGCTGGATCCTGCCGTGCGTCGCGCTCGCGCAATCAGATGTGACGATCGACCAGCCGGAGGCTCGCGGGCCGAGCCGGCGCCCCGGCCCGCGCGCTCGCGCGGCTTCTGACCCGGGTATTTGGGGATTGTCGTCTCGAATCAACGACCTACGATTTGAATCCCGAGCCCGCATACGCACGTTTTTCTGCAAAGAGCGTGCAGTGCGGCTCTCAAAAAGAGTACAATTGCGCTTTGCCCCAAATTCTGGCAGGGCCAGATCGACCGAGATTTCAATGACTAAAGTACTGCTGAAAGAGAACGAGCCTTTCGACGTCGCCATGCGTCGTTTTCGCCGTACCGTCGAACGCACGGGCCTGATTCAAGAACTCAAGTCGCGCATGGCTTACGAAAAGCCGACGACCGAGCGCAAGCGCAAGAAAGCTGCTGCTGTCGCTCGCCTGCGCAAGCAGATCCGTCGCGCGCAACTGCCGAAGAAGTTTTATTGATCGACCGCGGGACTCTGCCCGCGTCCGTCAAGACAGTATCGGCATCGCGGCCCAAATTCGACCGGGTCGCAGTTTCGCGGCAGGTGGCGTGAAAGCTCGCGGATTCGCGCACGTTCGGATGCGCACCGTTCGATGAGGGTTGGCAAGATCCAAAAGCCTGCATGAGTGAATGCTCATGCAGGCTTTTCGTGTTTGTGGGTGGGTTTCGGCGCGTATTATCGCCGGAACTGCGGCATCGTCTTTGACGAGATGCTGAATCCTTCAGCGGACCACCAAGTTACTTCACTACTTCACGCTGCTTGCGTGATGCTATTCCATTGCGTCATTGAATTGGCACTGGTCGAATCCGGCGCGAAGGATCGTCATATTTCCACTTGATCGGTTTCGGGTTCTTGTTGTGTTCGCGGATGTATCGGCATCAGTTTGCGATCCCAATCCTTCACCGAAGTGAAGATGCCGCGAGCGATCACTTCACGCTGAATGCGCGAGAACCAGTTCTCCACCTGGTTGAGCCACGACGAGTAGGTCGGCGTGAAGTGCAGGTGCACGTTGCGCTGCGCATCAAGGAAGTCGGCAACCCGCTGCGTCTTATGGCTGCTGACGTTGTCGCAGATCGCGTGGATTTCCCGGCGTTTGGGCTGGCTGGCGACGACGTCGGTCAGGAAGGCCACGAACTGCTCGCTGGTGTGGCGCGCCACCGTCTTGCCCAGCACCTCGCCGGTGGCAGTATTGAACGCCGCGAACAGGCTGAGCGTGCCGTTGCGCTTGTACTCGAAGCCGTGACTCTCGGCGCGCCCGGGCGACAGCGGCAGCATACGGTCCTTGCGATCGAGTGCCTGGATCGCGGTCTTCTCGTCCACGCAGAACACCGCTGCGTGCGCCGGCGGGTTCAGGTACAGCCCGATCACGTCGGCTGCCTTGGTCTCGAAGTCCGGGTCGTTGGAGACCATGTGCCGCTCCAACTGCTGCGGCTTGATGCCGTGCTTGCGCCAGATGCGCTGCACGGCCGAGACCGATACGTCGCCGAGTTCTGCTGCGAGCTTGTAGCTACTCCAGTGTGTCGAACCGTCGGCGGGTTTGTGCTTGAGGGTGCACTTGAGCACCCGCGCTTCCAGTTTGGCCGGTGGCTGCGTAGGCGCCCGCCCGCGGTGCCGGGCGTACATGCCGGCTAGTCGCTCGCTGAGGAAGCGCCCCGACCAGCGTGCGATGAAGCGCGAATCGCAACCCAGTGTGCGCATGATACTGTCGCGCGATTCGCCGTCCTCGAGCATCAGGATCAACTTTGCGCGTCGCACGTCCGCCGCACGCACCGTTCGGCTGCGCGCCGCCGACAACAGTTGCTCACGTTCGATATCTGTCAGGTTCATTTTGACCCATGACCTGTATCTGAACACAGACAGGGTGCTAATTCAATAACGCAGTGCAATAGGCGCCGGACGGGGCGCAGATCGTGCAGATCGGCCGGTATACGTCGGTGAAGAGAATCAGCTGTCGACGGTGTATGCGTTCCGGCAGGTCGTCGAGAAAGTGCCCGATGCGCGCCTGCTGCTGTGCGGCGTGATCGAGGATCCGGCGTATCACGCGGCGGTCGGCGATCTCGTCGAGAAGCTCGGTCTCTCCGGGTGCGTGAGCCTGCAAGGGCCGCGCACGGACGTCGCGGAGCTGCTGTTCGCATCGAGCGTGTTCGCCATGCCGTCGCGCTCGGAAGGGCACAGCATCGCGTTTCTGGAGGCGCTGGCCTCGGGCATGCCGGTGGTGGCGAGCACCATCCGGCCGTTCAGCTTCGCCGCCGATTTCGCCGGCGTGCACCTGTGCGATCCGGACGACACCAACGCCTACGCCGATGCGCTCGTGCTCGCGCTGTCGGAGCCGCGCTCGCACCGACCGCTCGGCGGTCTCACGCTCGCCGATACGGCCGCACGCTATCTCGCCGTCGCGCGCGAGGTGACGAGGCCGATTCCGCGCGCCGCGCCGGCGTGAGCCTTTTTTCGAGCAACGCCGGCGGCTCTTTCCCCTTCCTGTACGGGTCTCTATTCCGGCGCCATGCGATTCAATGCTGGCGCGCGCGTCTTTTTTCGCGTATCGAATAAGCTCCTGCCGCTTCGGATAGCCACGCCTCGCGCCGTTTCAGGCTCCAGGGCAAGGCGTCGGTCGAAGTTCGACGTGCCGACGCTCTTCCTGCACGGCGACGACGACCAGATCGTGCCGATCAGCGCGGCGCGGAAGGCCGTGAAGATCATGAAGAATGCGGCATTGAAGGTCTCTCCGGGTGGTGTGCAGGGATGTGCACCGTCGAGGCGGACAAGATGAATGCGGATCTGCTGGCCATTCGGACGAGGTGCGTAGAGACGCATCATCCTCGATGATAGACTCCATCGCGAGAATGCAAAGGATATCGAAGTATCCGTTGCGAGGAAGAACTTGCTGATGGAGGGCAATCAATCATGCCGAAGATGGCTGCGCGGTATATGCTTTCGAAGCATTGGGGACGGATTCCTACCCGTCGATCCAGCGGTCATCGCGCGCGCCGCGGATGTAACAGTCGAACAGGACCCAAGACTGGGACCCGCTTTCGGGCGCTTCGAATTCGTAGAAGGCAGGCCGCATATCTACACGAACCCGAGCGAACCACAGTTGCGTCAGCGCTTCACCATCGCCCACGAATTGGGGCATTACGTGCTTGATCATGGCGACAGATTTGTCGACACCGAGGAAGAATTTGCAACAGTGCAACTCGATACCATCGAAAGGCAAGCCAACGTCTTTGCGCTCGAGTTGCTGATTCCCGGCTTTGCCGTCGAAATACTCCTGGGGGAAGAGGAATATCGGCAGCTTCGAGAAATTGAGAGAAATGTTCGGAGTCACCGAAATTGCTCTGGAGTTCAAGCTCAAGAAATTAGGATGGGCACCATGAATGTCGGGTCGGGAAATGAGAAACATCGGCGCGAAGAATTGTCTGCGTGTCAAACCAGAGTGTCGAACGAGGAGTGGTCGATCAAGCGTCTGTCTTTGATCGAAGAATATATTGCTGATCGCCAGCAATTCCGCAAATTCCGGCAATATGCATTCTTCGGGATTGCGGGCCTGATCGCGACGCTGGTTGTCATGTTCGCCATGTGGATTCGATCGTTCGGTTTGCGCGTATTCGGTGACTCGCTTCAAGCCGCTCAGCCTCAGGCGGTCTTGCTCTGCACGCCGCTTGTCGTCATCGCTTCACTGGTCGCCGTGTCCATGCTTCCCATCGTTCGCCTGGTTTTCCGGGAGACAGGCGACCAGGAGGATGACAAAGACGGCCTGACCCTCTGGCAGACACTCATCAAGGAGTTGGCCGACCTCCTCAAGCAGTACCTGGGCAGAAGCAAACCTGCCGCATGACGTCGCCCGTTCCGCCTCCATCACTCAACCTCACCCAGGAGATTCCCGTGTCCGACATGCTCAGCATTTCGACGCTCGACGGCGACTTCGACGCCTACGTCGCCTACCCGGCGCAAACGCCCGCGCCGGCGGTGGTCGTCATCCAGGAGATATTCGGCATCAACGGCGACATGCGCGAGACCTGCGACGAGTACGCGCGCCAGGGCTACGTCGTGCTCTGTCCCGACCTGTTCTGGCGACTGGAGCCGAACGTCAACCTTACCGACCGCACCGAGGCCGAATGGCAGCAGGCCTTGAAGTATTACAATGCGTTCGACGTGAATACGGGCGTCGAGGACATCGCGGCGACCATCGGCTTCGCGCGCGGGCTCTCGCAGGTGAAGGGCAAGATCGGTTCGGTCGGCTTCTGCCTCGGCGGATTGCTGTCGTTTCTGACGGCGGCCCGCACCGATGTCGATGCTTTGGTTTCGTACTACGGCGGCGGTACCGATCAGCATCTGGACGAATTGCCGAAGATCAAAATTCCGCTCATGCTTCATCTCGCGGAAGAGGACGAGTTCATTACCGCGGACGCGCGCAATCGCGTGCTCGCCGCGGTGAAAGGCCATGCGAACATCGAGGCGTTCACGTATCCCGGCTGCCATCATGCGTTCGCGCGCAACCAGGGTGCCCACTACGACGCGGCGGCGGCGCAACTCGCCAATGGCCGCACCGCCGCGTTCTTCGGCAAGCATCTGAAGTAAGCAGCGCTGCTGCCGGAAACGCCGCCCGGAGCAGGGCAGCGCCGGCTCACTTCTTCGCGGCATGCGGCCGGCGGAACACCAGCCAGCGCGGCGTCTTGAAGCGCACGATGCTCATGTAGAGCCAGACATACGTCGCCGCGAACACGACGACGAAGCAGAACAGATGCACCGTGTGCCGCCAGAAGAGCGTCGCGGGAATCACGGCGATCAGGCACAGCAGCCAGAGATACGGCGACGTGAGCGAATTGCGCCGCGTGAGCTCGTGCGCGTTCTTCGCGCCCACGGCCCAGCGCATCAGCCGCTTGTAGACGAGCATATGCAGATGCACGCCGTCCGGAATGCCGGGCGAGATGCCGCGAACGAACTTCTTGCGGTAGATCGAGAAGCAGGTCTCGAAGATCGGGTACATGAAGAGCAGCACCGGATACCACGCGGAGACGTCGCGGTTGCGCATCACGAGCATGATCGCCAGCTCGCCCAGCATGAAGCCGACGAAGTACGCGCCGCCGTCGCCGAGAAAGATCAGGCCCGCGGGGAAGTTCCAGATGAAGAAGCCCATCACCGCGCCCATCATGATGAGCGAGCCCGACAGCACGACCGGGTCATGCACCTGGAACGCCACGTAGGCGAGCGAGGCGAACATCATGAAGGTGACCATTGAGGCGAGGCCGTTGAAGCCGTCGATGATGTTCACCGCGTTCGCTAGCGCGGCCACGGCGAGCACCGTCACCGCGCACGAAATGACCGCGTAGGACAGCAGGAAATCGAGCGGCGGAACGCTGATGCGCGTGACCACGATGTCCAGGAACGCATAGGCGAGGCACGCCGCCGCCATCGTGCAGACGAGGCGCACGAGCGGCGTGACGCGCTTGGTCAGGTCCTCGACGAGTCCGGAGAGAAAGGCGGGCAGGCCGCACGCGATGATGCCGAGAATGCCGCCCGAGACAGCCGGATAACCCCATCGAAGCTGCACGGCCGAGGCGGTCAGCCCGCACAGGATGCCGACGCCGCCGATGCGCGGCACGGGCCGTGCGTGAAACTTCTGCACGCCGGCGAGATCGGTGTCGCCGAGCACGCCTTCCTGCAAGTGTGCGAAGCGCACGATGAACAGCGTCACCAGCAGCGAGACCAGAAAAGCAAGCGCGAAACTGAGCATGAAAGTGGACCGAGGGAAGAATGCCGCCCCGCACCAACCGGAGACGGACGATGCGGGGCGCGGTGGCTTACGCGAATCCTTGCGGATTCTGCGACTGCCAGCGCCAGTGATCCGCGCACATGCGTTCGATGCCGTGCTCTGCACGCCAGCTGATTAGGTCTGCGGCGGCGGACGGATCAGCGTAGCAGGCGGCGACGTCGCCTGGGCGGCGCGGCACGAGCTCGTACGGCACGCGCTTGCCCGACGCGGCTTCGAATGTCTTCACGACATCGAGGACGCTGTAGCCCTGGCCCGTGCCGAGATTCACGACGAAGCTGCGATCGAGCTTCTTCAGCGCGTCGATGGCCGCGATGTGCCCGCGCGCCAGATCCACGACGTGAATGTAATCGCGCACGCCGGTGCCGTCGTGGGTGTCGTAATCGCTGCCGAACACGCGCAGGCGCTCCAGCTTGCCGACGGCCACCTGCGCGACGTACGGCATCAGGTTGTTCGGCACGCCCGCCGGATCCTCGCCAATCAGGCCGCTCTCGTGCGCGCCGACCGGATTGAAGTAACGCAGCGTCGCGATGCGCCACGACGGGTCGGAGATTTCCAGGTCGCGCAGAATCTGCTCGGCGATGAGTTTCGACTGGCCGTACGGATTGGTCGCCGAAAGCGGAAACGATTCGTCGATCGGCACGCTGTCGGGCACGCCGTATACCGTCGCGGACGAGCTGAACACGAAGTTGCGCACGTTGCGCTCCTTCATCACCTTGAGCACGGCGAGCAGGCTGCCCATGTTGTTGCTGTAGTACTCGAGCGGCTTCGCGACCGACTCGCCCACGGCCTTCAGCGCCGCGAAATGAATCGCGCCGGTGATCGGATGCGCGTCGAAGATGCGGTTGAGCGCGGCTTCGTCGCGCGCATCGTCCTGATAGAACGCGATGCTCTTGCCCGTGATGCGCTCGACGCGCTTCAGCGACTCGGCGCGGCTGTTGACCAGATTGTCGATCACCACGACGCCGAAGCCCGCGTCGAGCAGCTCGACGCACGTATGCGATCCGATGAACCCCGCGCCGCCGGTCACGAGAATCGTGCCTTTCGTGGCCTGCGCGGAATTCGGCGACTGAATGCCATTCATCATGTGCTCTCCAAATGATTCGAGTCAGAGTGAAATGCCGGTGATGGCATGTATTGTGCCCTTGTATCGGTCGACGACATTTTTTTCATCGAATTCATGGGCGACCTTTTCGCGGCCGCGCTGCGCCATTGCCGCGCGTTCGTCGGCGGGGAGCGTCATCATGAGTTCGAGCGCATCGGCCAGGCTGTCGGCGCTTTTCACCTCGCAGAGCAGGCCGTTGACGCCGTGCTCGACCACTTCGCGACAGCCGGGCACGTCGGTGGCGACGATCGGGCGGCCCATCGCCGACGCTTCCATCAGCGTGCGCGGCACGCCCTCGCGATATGAAGGCAGCACGACACAATCCGCCGCGGCCACGAGCGGCCGCACGTCGTTCGCTTCACCCAGATATTCGACGATATTCTCGGCCTCCCAGTTCGCCACGTCCGGGCGGCTGATCGCGCTGGGGTTGTCCACGCCGACCGGGCCGAGCAGCTGGAAACGCGCGTGCGGAAAGCGCGGCTTCAGGCGCCGCGCGGCCTCGACATATTCCGCCACGCCCTTGTCCCACAGCAGCCGCCCGATCAGGATGAAGACGAAATCCTCGCGCCTGGGCAGCGGCGTGAACACGAATTCTTCGAGATCAACGCCTTCGCCGTGCAAGCGCCGCGCGCGATCCGGGTGCGCGAGCAGGTTTTCATGCACGAAGGCCGCGTGATCGTCCTGATTCAGGAACCAGACTTCGCGCGGAAAGCGAAATGCGAAACGATAGAGCCGCTTCGCGATCTGCGCCGTGCGGCTCTTCTGGATGAAGACGTAGCCGAGGCCCGTCGTCACCGCGATCGACGGCACGCGCGCGAGCATCGCGGCGAGCGAGCCGTAGATGTTCGGCTTGATCGTGTAGTGAAACACGATGTGCGGGCGCGTCGCGCGATATTCGCGGTAGAGCGCGGCGAGCGTCTTCAGGTCCTCGCGCGGATCGGTGCCCTTCGACGCGACCGGCAGTTCCACGCAGTGGCAGCCCATTTCTGTGATCGGCTCGAAGGTGCGGTCGCGCGGCGCGATGATCGTTACCTGGGCGCCGCGCGCGGTCAGCATGCGCAGGACGCCGCGCCGGTAGGTGTAGATCGCCCAGGCCGTGTTGCAGACTAGGGCGATGCGCAGACTCGACTTTTCTTTCGTCATCCGGAGGTCATGGTTCGACGGCATGGATCGCGCGGCATGATTCACGCGGATTCGCCGTGCGCTCAACGTAGCACAAAACTAAACAAAAACAATTCGACAAAATTGCGGTCACGCGGCAGAAGTGGTCTTGAGCAGCTTCGCCTTCAGGCCGCGCAACGCGCGATACGGCAGCACCAGATGCGCGATGCTCTTCACGACGCCGATCCAGTCGAGCGGATTCGTCACGCGCAAATGGCGCAATTGCAGGCGCAGCGTCGAGACTACCTGCGCGCGCCGCTTCGTCGCACTGATGCCGTCCTCGTTCAGCTCGTAGAACAGGCCGAATTCGGGCAGATTCGCACCGTCGTGGCGCTCCATCAGCCGCAGGATCAGGTCGAGGTCCTCGGCGGCGCGGTATCGCGCGCGATAGTTGCCCGCCTCGATGACCGCATCGATCCGCAGCATCAGCGACGGATGCGTGAAGCACGTCCGCGCGAGTAGCATGCGGCGGATCGCGGCGGGCTCGGCCGGCGGCTTCAAGTCGAAGAGCGGCGCGCCGTCGGTCGACACGACGTGCGTCCACATGCCCAGCACCGCTACCCGCGGATGCGCCTCCATATACGCGCGCTGCTTTCCGAGCCGTCCGGGCGCCGCGAGATCGCCCGCGTCGATGCGCGCCGCGTAACGCACGCCGCGTGCCGCGAGCGCCTCGATGCCCGCCTGGAGCGCGCACTCGATGCCGCCGTTTTTCGGCATCCGCAGAATTTCGATCCGCATCCCGTCGATGGCTGGCGCGACGATCGGCGGCGTGCTGCCGTCGTCGACGATCAGCACGCGCACCGGCGACGCTTCCCGGAACGATGCGAGCGTGCGCTCGACATCGGCCTGGCCGTTGAACGCGGGCATCAACACGGCGACATCGGAGAGATCACTCATGCGCGCAGCCGGAAGCGAATGTAATGGAAATTGACCGAGGCAGCGGCCACATAGCCCACCGCGAGTCCGATCAGCGCGCCGTAGCCTTCGAAGCGCGGAATCGCGATCCAGTTCACCGCGAACGCGACCGCGAGCGCGAGCAGCCATTTCGATAGCAGCACGTACTTCGCCTGATATTTCAGCACGACGAGATTGCCGATCGCCTCGATGCCCGCCGGTACCGAGAGCCACACCGCCCAGCGGAAGATGCCGGCGGCGTCGGCGTAGTTCGGCCCGAACACGCGCGCGACGATGAAGCCCGCGAGCGCATCCAGCACGGCGGCGCCCGCGATCATCAGGACGGCGGTCATCGCGAAGAGGCGCAGGAGATTGCGTTTGAGCGCCCCGGTTTCCTGCACGCGATAGACGAACGCGGGCGCGATGGTCTGCGAGAGCATGAGCGCGAGCGCGATCCAGTTCTCGTTCAGCTGCTGCGCGGCGGAGTACAGCCCGAGCTCCGCGAACGACACCCGATGCGCGAGCATCAGCCGGTCGAGCTTGAGAAACAGATACATGCAGATGAGCCCGAGCCAGAACACCGTGCCCGCGCTCGCGAAATGCCTGAACAGCGTGCGATCGAAGCGCCAGCCCAGCCTGCCGCCGTGACGGCGCACGTAATACAGCACGAGCGCGCCGCTGATCGCCGCGGCTTCGAGCGCCCAGAGCCAGCCGAAGCTCGACGGTCCCGCTGCCAGCCGCACGAGCGCATAGACGAGCGCCGCCTTGACGATCGCGGCCGCCATGCTCGCGACGAGCTGCGGCTTGCTGTACGTGAGACTTTGCAGCCACGAATTGATGACGCCGATGAACGGCTCGCGAAACAGCATCGTGACGGCGAGACCGGCGAGCATCAGCCCGACCATCGGGTCGGTGCCGCCGGCCGCGATCCAGATCCACGTGAGCACGAGCGCGAGCACCGAGACGCTCATGCGCAGCACGAACGCGCTGCCGAGCACGGCGCCGGTCTCGGCCGGCGGCCGCTTGACGATGGTCGGCACAAGAATCTCCGCCCCGCAGACCCAGGTGATTGGCACGATCACGAGCAGCAGCGTGTTCGCGTATTGCCATTTGCCGAAATCGCCGGGGCCGAGATAGCGCGCGAGCAGGCCGGAAATGACGATGGCCACCGCGATCTGGGTGAGCCGCTCGAGCCCGAGCCAGACAATATTAGCGAGCGCGCGGGCAACGTCCGGATTGCCGGAGCGCAGCAGGGCTCTCATGCGGCGAAATCCGCGCCGGAAGCGGGCACGGCGCGTGCTACCCGCGCCTGGCCGGCCAATGCGTGCAATCGAGCCGCTCGCGGGTCAAGTTTTGTGTGTTTGCGCGCGAAGGCGCCTCATTCGAAGGCATCGAGGCGAAAGAGCGTTTGAGCATTGGATTAGAATGAACGCGCAGGCTTGAACTGGGTTGTTCCCAGCGTGCGCAACCACGGAAGCGCCGAAAGACAGCAATTATAAGTGCGATCCGGGGCGTGTCCGCCGCTTTGGTTTTTGCTTCCATTTGTTTCTTTCGTATTGATTTAACAGACGCATAGGCACAATTCGATACGTCATCTGGCAGTCGTTCGCGCGCTCCCGGTCCGCTCCGGCGCGCCAACCGTCACGACCTGCACGCCCTCATGGCTGCGTCGCCGAGAATCCATCAATTAATAGAGAGGTAGCCATCTCATGAGCCAAGTATCCCAATCCATCTTCAAGGCCTACGACATTCGCGGCATCGTCGGCAAGACGGTCGATCGCGACGTCGCGAAGCACATCGGTCAGGCATTCGGCAGCGAGACCAGGAAGCAGGGCGGCGACTCGGTCGTGGTCGCGCGCGACGGCCGCCTCTCCGGTCCCGAACTCGTCGGCGCGCTCGCGGAAGGGCTGCGCGCGGCGGGCGTCGATGTCGTCGATATCGGCATGGTGCCCACGCCCGTCGGCTACTTCGCGGCGAGCGTGCCGCTGCCCTTGCCCGCGGGCGAGCGGCGCGTGGATTCGTGCATCGTCGTGACGGGCAGCCACAATCCGCCGGATTACAACGGCTTCAAGATGGTGCTGCGCGGCGCCGCGATCTACGGCGACCAGATTCAGGGCCTGTACAAGCGCATCGTCGACAACGACTTCACGACGGGCGAGGGCAGCTACACCGAGTTCGACGTGTCGCAGATGTATCTGGACCGCATCGTCTCGGACGTCAAGCCGGTGCGCGCGATGAAAATCGTCATCGATGCGGGCAACGGCGTCGCGGGCGGTCTCGCGCCGCGTCTGTTCAAGGTGTTCGGCTGCGAGCTGGTCGAGCTGTTCACGGACATCGATGGCAACTTCCCGAACCATCACCCGGACCCGGCGCATCCGGAAAACTTGCAGGACGTGATCCGCGCGCTCAAGGAAACCGATGCGGAAATCGGCTTCGCGTTCGATGGCGACGGCGACCGTCTCGGCGTCGTGACGAAGGACGGTCAGGTGATCTATCCGGATCGCCAGCTGATGCTGTTCGCGCAGGAAGTGCTGTCGCGCAACAAGGGCGGCCAGATCATCTATGATGTGAAGTGCACGCGCAATCTCGCGAAGTGGGTGCGCGAGCAGGGCGGCGAGCCGGTCATGTGGAAGACGGGCCATTCGCTCGTGAAGGCGAAGCTGCGCGAAACTGGTGCGCCGCTCGCGGGCGAAATGAGCGGCCACGTGTTCTTCAAGGACCGCTGGTACGGTTTCGACGACGGTCTGTACACTGGCGCGCGCATGCTCGAGATCCTCTCGCGCGTGGCCGATCCGAGCAAGCTGCTCAACGATCTGCCGAATTCGCTGTCGACGCCCGAGCTGCAACTGAAGTTGGAAGAGGGCGAGAACTTCGCGCTGATCGCGAAGCTGCAGCAGAACGCGAAGTTCACCGGCGCGGACGACGTGCTGACGATCGACGGCCTGCGCGTGGAGTATCCGGACGGTTTCGGGCTCGCGCGCTCGTCGAACACGACGCCGGTCGTGATGATGCGCTTCGAGGCGGACAGCGACGCGGCGTTGAAGCGCATTCAGGAAGATTTCCGCCGTGTGATTCTGGCGGAGAAGCCGGACGCGAAGTTGCCGTTCTAAAGCGTCTCGGCAGCGGATGACAGCGCGGCACGGTTTTCCGACCGTGCCGCTTTTTCGTTATTCCGGATAAAACTCCGTCGACAGGATCTGCTCCGTCGACCACGGAAGGTCTTCGGGAAAGACGTCGAGCCCGGTTTCTTCGACCGCTCTGGAAACGGCGTCGGCCCACGTTCCTGTCAGCCAATCCGCGTCGCTCAAGGAGTTGCGAAGACTCGGTGTTTTCTGCAGCGCGACTCCGACCGCACGGCGTTGCTCCCTGATCGTGCGTTGCCAGCTCGAGCCGCGGCGTCCCGGCTGGTACTGCCATTTGAGCAGGTGAGCCAACAGCACCGCCATGCGGCTCGATAGTTCGCGTTGTTCGCTCTTGCCCACGTCTTCGATTTCCTCTGCAATGTGCTCGACGTCGATGGCGGAAAACTTTCCTTCCCGCAGCAACGCGGCCTGCTCCCGTGCCCACGCCACTACGTCCTGTTCGTAACGCGTTCCCATCGCGCACTCCTTTCTGGTCTTCCCGACCGCAACATGTTACCGGCTTTTCATGGCTCCAAACCGGCGAGACAATCACGATCTGTGCCCGTTCGGCCCGCAAGCCGCGCTAAAATCGCCGTTTTCTTGCTCAATCCCGCGCCATCCGCGCCTCCCATTCACAGCGTGCAAAAAATCCTGATCGTCCGCGTGTCGTCGCTCGGCGACGTCGTTCACAACATGCCGGCCATCGCCGACATCCGCCGCCGCTATCCGGATGCGCAAATCGACTGGCTCGTCGAGGAAAGCTTCGCGAGTCTCGTCGGACTGGTGCATGGCGTGCGCCGCGCGATCCCGTTCTCGCTCAGGCGCTGGCGCCGCGCGTTCACGTCGCCCGCGAACTGGCGCGAAATCGGCAAGTTCAAGCGGGAGCTTGCCGCCGAGAAATACGATCTCGTAATCGACTGCCAGGGGCTCATCAAGACCGCGTGGGTCGCAAGCTGGGCGCGCGGGCCGCTCGTCGGGCTCGGCAACCGCACCGACGGCGCGGGTTTCGAATGGCCCGTGCGCTTCTTCTACGACCGGCGCGTGCCGATCGAGCCGCGCACGCACGTGGTCGAGCGCACGCGGCAGCTGGTGGCGGCGGCGCTCGGCCTGCCGAAGCCGGAAATGACCGACGACATCGACTTCGGCCTCGACACCCGCCGCGCCGCGCTCGCCATCTCGGGGCTCGGACTGAACCTGCCGGTGCCCTACGTCGTGTTCGTGCACGCCACTTCGCGTGCCGACAAGCAATGGCCCGAAGCCGCGTGGATCGAACTCGGGCAGGCGCTGGTGACGCGCGGCGCGTCGATCGTGCTGTCGTGGGGCAGCGAAGCCGAACGCGCGACGAGCGAGAAGCTCGCGAAGGAATTCGGCGCGGCGGCGATCGTGCCACCGAAGCTTTCGCTGCCCGCCGTGGTCGGCCTGATCGACGGCGCCGCCGCGACCGTGGGCGTCGACACCGGCCTAGTACATATTGCCGCGGCGCTGAAGCGCCCGACCGTCGAGTTGTACAATTTCTCGACCGCATGGCGCACCGGCGGCTACTGGTCGCCGCATGTCATCAACCTGGGCGACGCGAGCCGGCATCCAACGCTCTCCGAAGTCAAGACCGCGCTCGCCGGCTTCGGCCTGCTGTAGCGCGTCCATCGTGCGTGGCGGCGGGTAGCGGGCAATCCAAGGTCGAAGGTCGGAGTCACATGACGGAATCTCAAATCATCGAAGTCGCATCAGCCGACTGGCAGGGAAAGCATCTTTCCGTGCCGCGCGAGACGCTCCTCGCGGGCGTCGAAAACGGCAAGGTGCTGTATTTTCCCAATCTGCGTTTTCAGATCGAGGGCGGCGAACGCTCGCTGCTCGATCCGGCCATCGCGGACCCGAAGCGCAAGAACATCAGCCTCGCGCCCAACGGCGGCGCATTGAACGGCGTGCTCGGCGACAACGTGATGCAGTCGGCCGTGCGCTCGCTCATCAAGCGTTATCAGGACAACGCGCGCTCGCTCGTCGACGGGCTGTTTCCCGAATACGACGGCAAGCTGCGCGTCGCGCCCACGAGCCTCCGGCTGCATCAGGTCGAAACGCGCGAGACCTCCTGGCGCAAGGACGACAGCCACCTGCACGTCGACGCTTTCCCGTCGCGCCCGAACTACGGCGAGCGCATCCTGCGCGTGTTCACCAACGTGAATCCGAAAGGCGCTCCGCGCGTGTGGCGCGTGGGCGAGCCGTTCGAGGACATGGCGAAGCGCTTCCTTCCCGGCATCAAGGCGCAGATGCCCGGCTCGGCGTGGCTCATGAACCTGCTGCACATCACCAAGTCGACGCGCAGCGAATACGACCATCTGATGCTGCATCTGCATGACGCGATGAAGGCCGATCTCGATTATCAGAAAGCGTCGCCGCAGGAAACGGTGCCGTTCCCGCCCGGCTCGGTATGGGTCTGCTTCTCCGACCAGACCTCGCACGCGGTGATGTCCGGCCAGTTCATGATGGAGCAGACCTTCTTCCTGCCCGTCAAGGCGATGGTCCGTCCCGAGTGCGCGCCGCTCGGCATTCTCGAACGCCTGAAGGGCAGGGCGCTCGTTTGAGCGGCGCCGCTTCCCCGAGCGCATCGGCCGCGGTGCTGAGGCTCGTCTACCGGGCGCTCTGGTGGATCGTCGCGCCGCTCGCGGTGCTGCGGCTCTACATCCGCTCGCGCAAGGAGCGTGGCTATCGCGAGCATATCGGCGAGCGCTTCGGACGCGTTCCGCCGCGCCGCGCCGACGATTCCGCGCCGCTCATCTGGGTGCATGCGGTGTCGGTCGGCGAGACGCGCGCCGCGGAGCCGTTGATCGCCGCGCTGATGAAGGCGCATCCCGAAGCGCGCATCCTGCTGACGCACATGACGCCGAGCGGACGCGCGACCGGCGTCGAACTGTTCGGCGACCGCATCCTGCGCAGCTATCTTCCCTATGACCTGCCGATTCTCGTGCGGCGTTTCCTGCGCGCGTTGCGGCCGTCGCTCGGCATCGTGATGGAGACCGAAGTCTGGCCGACGCTCATCGACGAATGCAGGCGCGCCGACGTGCCGCTCGTCCTGATCAATGCGCGCATGTCGGAGCGCTCGTACCGGCGCGCGGCGCGCTTCGGGCGCGCGGTGCGCGAAGTGTTCGGCGGTTTTTCCCGCGTGCTCGCGCAGACGCCGTCCGACGCCGAGCGGCTCACCGCGCTCGGTGCGCGCAATGTCGCGGTGCTCGGCAACCTGAAGTTCGACATGGGCGCGCCGCCCGAGCTCGTGGCGCGCGGCCAGGCCTGGCGCGCGGCGATCGGCGACCGGCCGGTGTGGGTCGCCGCGAGTACGCGCGAGGGCGAGGAGACGCTGGTGCTGCGCGCGTTCGCCGCGCTGAACGTGCCCAATGCGCTGCTGATCCTCGTGCCACGCCATCCGCAGTGTTTCGACGAAGTGTCGGCGCTCATCGCGAGCGCCGGCATGACGAGTGCGCGCCGCTCGGTCTGGGCGCCGAAGCCCGTCGCCGCGGGCTCGGGCGCGGACGTGCCCGAGCCCTTGCCGTCGAGCGTGCAGGTCCTGCTCGGCGATTCGATGGGCGAGCTCGGCGCGTATTACGCGGCGGCGGATCTGGCGTTCATCGGCGGGAGCCTGTTGCCGCTCGGCGGGCAGAATCTGATCGAAGCGTGCGCGGCAGGCGTGCCGGTGCTGATCGGGCCGCACACCTTCAACTTCACGCAGGCGACCAACGATGCGATCGCCGCCGGCGCCGCGCTGCGGGTGCAGGACCCGCAGGATCTCGCGCGCGGCCTGCGCGAAATCTTCAACGACAAGGCGCGGCGTCTCGCGATGAGCGCGGCGGCCTTGGCGTTCGCGGCGCGTCATCGGGGCGCGAACGAGCGCACGGTGAGCGTGCTGAGCGCGTTGCTGGAAGAGGGCGAAACGGCGAAGCACGCCGCCGCCCTGACCGAGTAGCTGGCTATTCCATTGCGTCATTGAATTGGCACTGGTCGAATCCGGCGCGAAGGATCGTCATATTTCCACTTGATCGGTTTCGGGTTCTTGTTGTGTTCGCGGATGTATCGGCATCAGTTTGCGATCCCAATCCTTCACCGAAGTGAAGATGCCGCGAGCGATCACTTCACGCTGAATGCGCGAGAACCAGTTCTCCACCTGGTTGAGCCACGACGAGTAGGTCGGCGTGAAGTGCAGGTGCACGTTGCGCTGCGCATCAAGGAAGTCGGCAACCCGCTGCGTCTTATGGCTGCTGACGTTGTCGCAGATCGCGTGGATTTCCCGGCGTTTGGGCTGGCTGGCGACGACGTCGGTCAGGAAGGCCACGAACTGCTCGCTGGTGTGGCGCGCCACCGTCTTGCCCAGCACCTCGCCGGTGGCAGTATTGAACGCCGCGAACAGGCTGAGCGTGCCGTTGCGCTTGTACTCGAAGCCGTGACTCTCGGCGCGCCCGGGCGACAGCGGCAGCATACGGTCCTTGCGATCGAGTGCCTGGATCGCGGTCTTCTCGTCCACGCAGAACACCGCTGCGTGCGCCGGCGGGTTCAGGTACAGCCCGATCACGTCGGCTGCCTTGGTCTCGAAGTCCGGGTCGTTGGAGACCATGTGCCGCTCCAACTGCTGCGGCTTGATGCCGTGCTTGCGCCAGATGCGCTGCACGGCCGAGACCGATACGTCGCCGAGTTCTGCTGCGAGCTTGTAGCTACTCCAGTGTGTCGAACCGTCGGCGGGTTTGTGCTTGAGGGTGCACTTGAGCACCCGCGCTTCCAGTTTGGCCGGTGGCTGCGTAGGCGCCCGCCCGCGGTGCCGGGCGTACATGCCGGCTAGTCGCTCGCTGAGGAAGCGCCCCGACCAGCGTGCGATGAAGCGCGAATCGCAACCCAGTGTGCGCATGATACTGTCGCGCGATTCGCCGTCCTCGAGCATCAGGATCAACTTTGCGCGTCGCACGTCCGCCGCACGCACCGTTCGGCTGCGCGCCGCCGACAACAGTTGCTCACGTTCGATATCTGTCAGGTTCATTTTGACCCATGACCTGTATCTGAACACAGACAGGGTGCTAATTCAATAACGCAGCGCAATAGAATCGTTCAGTGCACTAGAATCGTTTGTTCTCGACGGCGATGCATCGGACTGTCAGCCAACTGGAAGCACTTGTCTTCGCGGTACGGCCATTGCTTGGGACTCGATCCCGCTCGCCCTTCCACGAAGACCAGCGATGAAAAGAAACTCGAAGCTCGCGGCCGGCGCGCTCGCATCGGGCCTCGGCTTGCGCGCCCATGCCCAAGAGACCGCAACGACGGGGCTCGCCGTCGAGCCCTGGACGCTCACGCCCGGCGCACCTCTTCTCTCGCCGCCCTATGGCGTGCCTTCATCGTTCGAAAGCAGCGTGATACGGCGCAGCGCACGTGCTCCCGCGATGCCCGGCTCCGGCTCGTCGATGACGCCGCTCGCCGATCTGTTCGGCAGCGTGACGCCCAACGGACTCGTGTATACGAACGGCATCACGCCGGCGTGCCGAAGATCGATCCCGCGCAGCATCGCGTCGTGATACATGGCCTCGTGCGTCAGCCGCGCCTTTTCACCATCGACGATCTGCTGCGCTTCCCGTCCGAGACGCGGGCCCACTTTCTCGAATGCTCCGGCAACACGGGCAGCGAATGGAACGGCCCGAGCGGGCTTCCGGTGCAGTTCACGCACGGCTTGCTATCGTGCTGCGAATGGACCGGCGTGCGCCTGTCGACCTTGCTCGATGAAGTCGACGTCGACACGTCCGCGCAATGGATTCTCGCCGAAGGCGCGGACGGCGCGGCGATGACGCGCAGCCTGCCGCTCGCGCGCATTCTCGATCGCGCGCTCGTCGTCTATGCGCAGAACGGCGAGCGTCTGCGTCCGGAGAACGGCTATCCGGTGCGGCTCATCGTGCCGGGCTTCGAAGGCAACACCAACAATCAAGTGGCTGAGACGCATCAAGCTCGTGCAGGCGCCGGAGATGACGCGCGAGGAAACGTCGAAGTACACGAACCTCTTGCGCGACGGCAAGGCACGTCAGTTCGTGTTCGAGATGGATGCGAAGTCGGTCATCACCCGTCCTTCGGCGGGACATCGCCTGACGACGCACGGCTACTATCCGATCAGCGGCTATGCATGGTCGGGGCACGGCCACGTCCGGCGCGTCGATATTTCGACCGATGGCGGCCAGACGTGGCGCACCGCACGCCTGACCGGTCCTGTCCATGACCGCGCATTGACGCGCTTCGAAGCGGACTGGCACTGGAACGGCGGCGCCGCGAATCTGCAAAGCCGCGCCGTCGACGAAACCGGTTATGTGCAGCCGACGCATGCGGCACTGGTCGAGGCGCGCGGCGTCAACTCGCAGTATCACTACAACGGCATTCAGAACTGGCGCGTCGAAGAGACCGGCGAGGTGCGCAATGCTTGAGCGTCGTGTCGCTGTCCTTGGCGCATTGCTCTTCGCCGGTTCCTTGCCATGCCATGCAGCAGGCGGCGGTTATGGCATCGGCACCCCGATCGATCCGAATGCGATCTCCGCATGGAACATCGATGTCGACTCCACCGGCCGCGGCCTGCCCGCGGGCTCCGGCGACGTCGCGCACGGCAAGCAGATCTTCGGTGCGAAATGCGCGTCGTGTCATGGTGCGAATGGCGAGGGCGGCTCGGCGATCCTCTGGTGGGCGGCATCGGCACGCTGGCGGACGCAAAGCCCAAGAAGACAATCGGCAGCTACTGGCCTTATCCGACCACGTTCTTCGACTATATGCGCCGCGCAATGCCCTATAACGCGCCGCAATCGCTCGCGCCCGACGAGGTTTATGCATTGAGCGCGTATCTGCTCTACCTGAACCACATCGTGCCCGAAGACACGCAGCTCGATGCTCGGTCGCTGCCGAAAGTGAAGATGCCGAACCGCGAAGGCTTCATTTCCGATCCGCGGCCCGGCAAGCTATAGCAAAGCCGTCGCGCATCATTGACCTGGCGCGTAAAGATCGAGCAGCTTGAGCGTGACGCCGTTGGTCCATCCGAAGCCGTCCTGCAACGGATATTCGCCGCCACCGCCGCCCCCCGTTCCGGCACCCTCGACGACATATTTCTCCACGAGCTTCTGCTGCGTCGCATAGACATTGTTCACGTCCACGAGAAAGCGCGTGCCGATCTGCTGCGCGAGATCGCCGCGTCCGTAACGCTTCAGGCTTTGCACGGCGATCCAGTGCAAGGGCGCCCAGCCATTCGGCGCGTCCCATTGCTGCGTCGTGTCGAAGGTGGTCGTCACGAGTCCGCCCGGCTTCAGCAGCACGGCTTCGACGGTATTTGCAGTCGTGTGCGCCCGATCCGGCCACGCCGCGCCCGCGAACAGCGGATAAAGCATCGCCGCCGACGGATTGTTGCGCGGCTGCCCGAGCTTCCAGTCGAAGTCGCCGTAGTAGCGAAGTCGCCGTAGTAGCCGTTCTTGTTCCAGAGATACTTGTTGATGGCGATGGCGCGCTTGGCCGCGCGTCCGACGAACTCGCCGACGCAACCGAAGTTGCGCGCCTCGCCGCAACCGATCGCGATCGTCGTTTCGAGGTGGAACATCAGGCTGTTCAGATCTACGGGAATGATCGATGTCGTGCGTATCGTCGCGAGCATCTGGTTGTCGCCGAACCAGCGCGAGCTGAAATCCCAGCCGCTCTCGGCGGCCGCGCGCAGGTCGCGATAAACCTCGTTGGCCGGGCGGTCCGTGACCTGCATGGCCGTGTTCACGCCTTCCGTGTACGACTTGTCGCGCGGCGTGTCGCGCTCGTCCCAATAGCGATTGAGCACGGTCTTGTCCGGCAGCATCACCACATTGCGCACCGCGCCGCCCGGCTGCAGCGCATTCGTTCCCTGCATCCAGTAGCTGTATTTGCGGCGCAATTGCGGCAAATACTTCTGATAGACGCGTCCGCCTTCCTTTTGCGCGGCAAGTTCGACCATATAGGAGAAGAACGGCGGCTGCGAGCGGCTCACGTAGTACGTGCGATTGCCGTTGGGAATATGGCCGATCGTGTCGATGAGATAGGCAAAGTTGTCGAGCATGTTGTCGACGAGGTCTTCGCGGCCCGCCTCCTGCAAGCCCAGCATGGTGAAGTAGGTATCCCAGTAGTAGCCTTCGCGGAAGCGCCCGCCCGGCACGACATACGACTTGGGCATCGGAATCAGCGAGCTGTTCGGCGGCACGTTCGCCGTCGTCGTTAAGCGAGTGAGCTCGGGCCAGAGCCAGTCGATATGCTCGCGCAGAGATTGATTCGGCGGCGGCGTGATGCTCTATCGGCAGGCGGAGTGAAGTACTGCGCGACGAACGCAGCCAGCGAAAACCCGGGCACCGTCATCTGCTGGTGGTAAGCCTGCACGATCTGTGCGGGATCCATCCTGGGTGTCGCATCGACGAAGGTCTTCTGATCGGGATAGATGCCCTGCGTCTGCACGGCAACGAAGAGATCACCGTAGAGTTCACTGGGCGGAG
Organism: Candidatus Paraburkholderia kirkii; assembly: GCA_001189345.1. Classification (GTDB taxonomy): domain Bacteria; phylum Pseudomonadota; class Gammaproteobacteria; order Burkholderiales; family Burkholderiaceae; genus Caballeronia; species Caballeronia kirkii_B. The sequence goes on along the minus strand of LFKV01000012.1, from coordinate 33,443 downwards.
GCGGCAACGTATAGCCGGCTTGCGCGTCGGCATGAGCGGCGCCGGCAACCGCGCTCAGGAAGAGCCACGCGCCCAGCATTCGCCGTGCCTTGAGCGGAAGCGCCGCGACGCATCATGGGCCGCGCGCTGCGATGACAGTACGATCATGTTCCCTCCTCGGAAGGATGATTGAACCGGACTGGTCTCGCTCGAGCCGTGCTCTCTTTTATCTGTTCGACAGCGCGGCGAAACATCACATGCTTGCAGGCTCGTGGCAACCCTCGTCTTTGGAAACGCATCCGCTATTGAAGGGCCAGCGCCTTGTGTGCTTCGGCCTGAAACTACGTCGGCGTTACGCCGGTCTGCTTGCGAAAATAGCGGCTGAAATATGCGATATCGGCAAAGCCCAGGCCATGCGCGATCTGCTTGACGGACATGTTCGAATAGATGAGATCGCGCTGCGCTTCGCGCACGAGATGCTCATTGATGACGGCGAGCGGTGAACTGGCAATTTCCTCGCGGCAAATGCGTCCGAGTTGCGTGACGGTCATGCCGAGCGTCTGCGCATAGAACTCGACGGGACGATGCTCGCGGAAATGCGCCGCCGCCAGCTCCCTGAAGCGTTTGATCTGCTTCGCCCGCCTGTCCGTCGATGCGATGCTCGGCGTCGATTCATGTTCACAGAGACGCGCCACGTGCACAAAAGTGCAATCAGGAGCGGCATGCCTGCCGCCATGCGCGCGCGGTCCGTCGCGCGAAATTCCTTTTCCAGCAACTCGACGATCGGCATGAGCGAGCTTTCCCTGGCCGCCGACGCGCTCACCCGCATGAGACCCGCGCGCTGCAGCACGGGCACGAGCCCCGGAGCCGCGATCGAAGCGATGGCCTCGATCGATCGCTGCGCGACCGTTATCACGAGACCATCGACGTCGGGTGCGAAATTGAAGCCGTGAACCGTTTGCGCGGGCAGCATGATGACGCACGGCGGCACGATCTCGATCAAGCAGTTTTCGATCAGCACTTCCCCGCCGCCGCCGCGAATGTACAGAAACTGCAAGAGCGCGTCGTGACGATGCGCGTCGATATGCCAGTCGTTCGGGGCGCTGCGCTCGACGATCCATTCGAAGTTGAACGCGTCATACCACGGCGGACGCGGCGACTCTCCGTACAAGTTGTAGCTAGGGATTTTCCTCATGCCGAGACGTCTCCTGATGCACGAATTGTCCTGTCGTCTGTCGCCTTTGTCCAATTTTTCATGCAAGGCCGTGAATATACTTTTTTCCAAGGGAGGACACTTCAAGCCTTCGCATCGAACAAGTCTCGGGAGACAAGGATGACTAATCAGGTTGCGCGAGATCACACCCGCCGCACTGGCTCGGCCTCGAATCGAGCGTATGCGTGGTGACGGGCGCGGCGGGCGGCATCGGCCGCGCGATCGCATCCACATTCGCCGATGCCGGCGCGCGCCTCGCATTGCTCGATCGCGACGAAGCAGGCTGTCATGAAACGGCGGAAGCGCTGCGTGCAGGCGGCGTTGATGCCGTCACCATCGCCTGCGACATCAGCGATGCGGCGAGCGTGAACCGTGCGTGCGAACAGACGCAGCGCAAGTTCGGGCATGCCGACGTGCTTGTCAACAACGCAGGCCTGCTGAGAGCGGGCGGCATCGAGGATATCGGCCTCGATGCATGGAACGCGATGCTCGCCGTCAACCTGACGGGCTACATGCTCTGCGCGCAGGCATTCGGACGCGGCATGCTGGCGCGCGGCGCGGGCAGCATCGTGCACGTCGTCTCGGTGGCGGCGTACCATCCGCAAACTTGGAGCGGCGCATATAGCCCGAGCAAGGCCGGCATCTCGATGCTCGCGCGGCAGATCGCCGCCGAATGGGGTCCGCGCGGCGTACGCAGCAATACGATCTGCCCGGGCATGATCCGCACGCCGCTCTCCCGGGCCTTCTATGAACAAGGGGATGTCGAGGCGCGCCGCAGCGCGATGACCGCAAGCCGCCGCATCGGCGAGCCGCGCGACATCGCCGAAGTCGCGGTCTTTCTCGCCAGCCGTCGCGCAGCCTATGTGAACGGCGCGGAGATAGCCGTCGACGGCGGCTTCGAATGCATGCTGATGGACCTCGTTCCGCGTCCCGGCTTCGAGGCGCCGCGCGCCGCATAAGAACGCGACTTTCTCGTTTCCGCATCGCTCGGGCGCGCAACGCGCTCATTCACATCGAAGGACAACATCATGACTACCGTAACGCGGTCGTCCGATCTCGCTTGCGACGTGCTCGTGATCGGCTCGGGCGCCGGCGGCCTCTCCACGGCCATTACAGCGAAGAAGCACGGGCTCGACGTGATCGTCGTCGAGAAGGAAGAATATTTCGGCGGCACCACCGCATTCTCGGGCGGCGTGTTGTGGATTCCGGGCAATCGCCATGCAAGGGAAGCGGGCGTTCAGGATACGCACGAGGCCGCGGTCGAATATCTGCGCAGCGAGACCGGCGCAATGTACGACGCGGCATCCGTCGATGCTTTTCTCGACGCCGGCCCGCGCATGATCGATTTCTTCGAGCGCGAGACCTCGGTCGAGTTTCTGCCGACGCTCTATCCCGCTACCATCCCAACGCCCCGGGCGGCGTCGATGTGGGGCGTTCCGTCGTCGCCAGGCCATTCGATGCGCGCGGGCTGGGCCAGGATATCGCGCGCCTGCGTCCGCCGCTCAAGACGATTACGTTCATCGGCATGATGTTCAATTCGTCGAGCGCCGACCTCAAGCATTTCTTCAACGCGACGCGATCGCTTGCGTCCGCCTGGTATGTCGTCAGGCGGCTGGCAAGTCATTTCAAGGAACTCGCGCTCTATAAACGCGGCGTGCAGATCACGAGCGGCAATGCGCTCGCCGCACGTCTCGCCAAATCCGCGCTCGATCTCGGCATCCCAATTCATACACGCACGGGCGCCAGGGAATTGACCAGCGCGAAGGGCCGCGTGACGGGCGCTGTCATGATCGCGGACGGACGCAGTATCGCTTCATGAAAACGATTCGGAATCCGGCGGCCGGAATCATGCAATTCACGCGCGTCGAAAGCGCAAGAACAACAGGACACCCCAGGTAGCGTCTTCATGCTGACGTCCAACATTACCCGTTTCGTCACACTCTCCATCCGCCGCCCGGCGTGGATTATCGCCATTTCGCTGCTGCTCGGCGTGCTGAGCACGATTTATGTCGTCCAGCACTTCAGGATCAGCACCGACGTCAGCCAGCTGATCGAGACCGAGCCCGAGTGGGCCGCGCGCAGCAATGCCATCGACGCGGCGTTTCCGCAGCGCGGCGCAACGCTGCTGATCGTCGTCGAGGCGCCCGTGCAGGAGTTCGCCGATGCCGCCGCGAACGATCTCGCCGCCGCGCTCGCGAAAGAGCCGGACCGCTTCAAGTCGGTATCGCAGCCCACGGGCGGCGCGTTCTTCGAGCACAACGGCTGCTCTATCTGCCGACGGACAAGGTCGAGCAGATCACGAAGCAGCTCGTTTCCGCGCGCCCGCTCATCAACACGCTCGCGCACGACCCCACGCTCACCGGTCTCGCGCAGATGCTCGACACCACGCTCAATCTTCCGTTGCTGACGGGTCAGGTCAATCTCGGCCAGATGGCCGGCCTGCTCAACAAGAGCGCGGCCGTGCTGGACGAGGTGCTGGCGAACCGGCCCGCCGCGTTCTCGTGGCGCGACCTCGCGGATTCGTCGAAGAGCGATGCCCCCGGGCGCGCCTTCGTCACCGTGCTGCCGGAGCTGAACTTCAATGCGCTGAAGGCGGCGGCGGGCACCTCGGAGGAGATTCGCGCGAAGGCCGCGGAGATCGGCATCGACAAGAAGTACGGCGCGACGCTGCATCTGACCGACACGCAGCCGCTCGCCGACGAGGAGTTCGCGTCCGTGCAGGACGGCGCCACGCTCAACGGCGCGCTGACGTTCCTCGTCGTGCTGATGATCCTGTGGGTTGCGCTGCGCTCGAAGCGCATGACCTTCGCGGTGTTCGTCACGCTGTTCGTCGGGCTCGCGATCACCGCCGTGCTCGGCCTCATGATGGTCCACGCGCTCAACATGATCCCGGTCGCGTTCATGGTGCTGTTCGTCGGCCTCGGCATGGACTTCGGCATTCAGTTCGGCGTGAAGTATCGCGAAGAGCGCTACAAGCACAAGCGGCTCGACGTGTCGCTCACGCTCGCGGCCACCGCGACCGCCGCGAGCTTCTTCTCGTTCCTGCCGACCGCGTATCGCGGCGTGTCCGAGCTGGGGCTGATCGCGGGCGTCGGCATGTTCGTCGCATACGTGACCAACATGACGCTGCTGCCGGCGCTCATCAAGGTGTTCGCGCCGCCGGGCGAAGCGCATTCGCCGGGCTTTCCGGTGCTCGCGCCGGTCGACGAATTCCTCGACCGGCACCGCAAGCCCGTGCTGATCGGCACGCTTGCGGTCGTGATCAGCGCGCTGCCGCTGCTCTTCCAGTTGCGCTTCGACTTCAATCCGCTGCATCTGAAGGACCCGCACACCGAGTCGATGATGGCGCTCACCTCGCTCAAGGATTCGCCCGAGGGCGCGGTGGACGACGTCGCCGTGCTCGCGCCGTCGCTCGCGGCGGCGGACCGCATCGCGGCGAAACTGCAAGCGCTGCCGGAAGTGGAGCGCGCGACCATGCTCACCTCGCTCATCCCCGCCGATCAGCCGAAGAAGCTCGAGCTCGTCAAGGCCGCCGCCGATCAGTTGCTGCCCGCGCTCGATCAGCAGACCGCGTCGCCCGTGACGGATGAAGTGCGCGTCGCGGCGCTCAAGCGCGTGTCGAGCCAGCTTTCGCTCGCCGCCGACGAGCACCCCGGCGCGGGCGAGAAGGAAGCCAAGCATCTGTCGCAGACGCTCGCGAAGCTGGCGCAAGCCGACGCCGCCGCGCGCGAGCGCGCCGAGCACGCGATGGCCGAGCCGCTGCGGCTCGCGCTCGCGCAATTGCGCGCGCTCCTCACGCCGACCGAGATCACGCGCGCGACGCTGCCGCCGCAGATGGTCGAGACCTGGGTGACGCCGAAGGGCCAGGCGCTCGTCGACGTTTCGCCGAAAACGCCGCCCGACGTCGATCCCAACGACGACGCGTTGCTCGCCCGTTTCGCCGACGCCGTGCAGAAGGCGGAACCCGACGCGATCGGCGGGCCGATCTCCGTGCGCCATTCGGCCGAGACCGTCATCAAGGCGTTCCAGCAGGCCGCGCTGTACTCGCTCGTCGCGATCTCGGCGCTCCTGTGGATCGCGCTGCGCCGTTTCGGCGATGTCATGAGAACTTTGGTACCGTTGTTCGTTTCCGCGATCGTGACGCTGGAGCTGTGCGTCGTCTTCAGGATGCCCCGCTCAACTTCGCGAACATCATCGCGTTGCCGCTCATGCTGTGCGTCGGCGTGGCGTTCAAGATCTATTTCGTGATGGCGTGGCGGTCCGGCCAGACGCGGCTGCAAAAGAGCGACAGCGACAGCAGCCGTCCCATGCTGGACGTGCCCGGGTGATGCGAGAACCACAGGCTCCCGAACGCGGTCGCGGTCGTGGCCGCGCTGAACATCACGGCATGGGTGAGGCTCGACTTTTGCACGCTGATCGGCGCCGTGGTCTTCCAGCCCGTCCTGATGGGGAAGCCGCGCCACGGACAGGGCGAAGCTGCGCGCGTCGCAACGACATGACAACCTTAGAGGAATTGAAGAATGAAGTCGGAATCGACAGCTTTGGCCGCTTGCGCAGTACGTAGATTGGGATTGAGCCTGGCGATCGCCGGTGCGCTCGCGACCGCGGACTGCGCAACCGGCCCGGACCGCAATCCGAAAGATCCGCTCGAGCCGATGAACCGCACGATCTTCACGTTCAATGACACGCTCGACACCTACGTCGCGAAGCCCGTCGCGCAGTTCTACGTCGATTACACGCCGAGCCCGTTCCGTACCGCCGTCAGCAACTTCTTCTCGAACCTCGGCGATTTCTCCAACTTCGCGAACAACCTGCTGCAGTTGAAGATCACCGACGCGACGCAGGATCTGATGCGCATCGCGATGAATTCCGTGTTCGGCATAGGCGACCTGATCGATATCGCCTCGCCGGCGGGCTTGCCGAAGCATCATCAGGACTTCGGTCTCACGCTCGGACACTACGGCGTGCCGTCGGGGCCGTATCTCGTGCTGCCGCTGCTCGGCTCGAGCTCCTTCCGCGACGCGACCACGTGGGCCGTCGACTGGCGCGTGAATCCGGTGAGCTATTCCGAAGCGGAGATCCGCTGGCCGCTGTACGGGTTGAACTTCGTGAGCGCCCGCGCGGACCTGATCGGCGCAACAGACCTGCTTTCGCAAGCCGCGCTCGACAAATACGCCTTCGTGCGCGATGCGTACACGCAGCGCCGCCAGTATCTGCTGGCGGGCGGCGGCGGCGCCACGCTGCCCGATTACGGCGACGAGGGCGCATCCGCGCCCGAAGGCGCGAGCGCGCCGGGCCCGACCGGCGGCGGCAGCACGGAGCAAGGCTTGCCGACCTACGTGGATCCGGGCGCGGCGGCCTCGCCGGCAGGCGGCGCCAGCGGCAAGGCGCCCGCGCCTCAGGAAAACGCACCGAAGGGCGCGCCTTCGCCGAGTTCGAGCAAGGCGCAGGGTCTGCCGCAGTATGAAGATCCGGCGGCGCAACCGGCGGGAAAGTAAGACATCAGCGCGAAACGGGCGCTCGAGCGCCCGTTTCGCCTGTTCAGTGCGTCGCTTCCTCGGCCTCTTCCTCGATCAGATCGTCGCCGGAAAACTTGGGCGTTTCCACTGCGCGCCGGTCGCGGCGATACGCCTCGAACAGTTCGTCGGCGTAGCGGATCTGCGTGCGGCCGTGGGGCGCAGGCTCGCCGTGCTCGTTCAGGTTCACGAACACCATCTTCTCGACGGTCAGGATGCTCTTGCGCGTGATCTTGTTGCGCACTTCCGCGCGCAGGGTGATCGACGTGCGGCCGAAATGCGTCGCCGTGATGCCCAGCTCGATGATGTCGCCCTGGCGCGCCGAGCTCACGAAGTTGATCTCGGACATGAACTTGGTCACGACGCGCTGGTTGCCCAGCTGCGAAATGGCGTAGATGGCGGCTTCCTCGTCGATCCAGCGCAGCAGGCTGCCGCCGAACAACGTGCCGTTCGGGTTCAAGTCTTCCGGCTTGACCCATTTGCGAGTGTGAAAATTCATCCTATACCTCTCTTTCCTGCTGCGGCACGGCTTCGATCGGATCGACCCGCGCGCTAGACTAGGGTTCTTCACTTATTATATCAAGATAGAGGTTAACCCTGATAAAAACAAGACGGCGAGGAAGAATCAGTCGAACGCGAGCGCCCGCGCTGTTTCGAGCGCGTGCCGCGCCTGCACGAGGGTCGCGCGGGCGTCGCGGGCGAGGCGCAGGAGCGCGCCCAGTTGCGCGGGCTCGCGCAGGATCGGGCCGATGGCGGTGGTGCCGTCGTCGCGCAGGCCCGCGGTGGCGGCGGGCGGCAGCGTGCGCCAGGCCGGATCGACGACCGCCCGGCACACGGCGAACGGCAGGCCGCGCGCGGTGGCGATATGCGATTCCATGTCGACGGCGAGCGCGCCCGTCGAACGATGCAGCGAGCGCTTTTCCGCCTCGCTCTTCACCGGCGCGGTGACGCCGGCCATCCTGCCGCGCCGCGTGACGCGCTCGACGGGCGTGCCCGCGAACGCATCGACGATGCGCGCCGACCACGCCGCGTCGGTCCGAAGCTCGTCGAACGGCCCGCTCACGCTTTCCGCGACGATCAGCGCGCCTGGCGCGAGATCCGGCGCGAGCCCGCCCGCCGTGCCGAAGCTGACGATGCCCGAGCAGCCGCGCGCAATCGCATCGGACAGGGCGCGCTCGAGCCAGTCGGCGCGGGCCGCAAACACGACATCCACGCCGCGCCCCGAACGATCTTCGCTTGAACGCCATGCCGGTCACGGCGATGACCGGCGAGCGCGTCGCATTGCGCAGCGCGCGGGCGGAGCGGGCGTCGGGCGCATTCACATCGCCGCCGTCACGCGCGTGAGACTTTCGCGCGTCAGATTGCGATAGCGCGCGAGCGCCCACAGCGGGAAGAACTTGCGATAGCCGTGGTAGCGCAGATAAAAGACGCGCGGGAAACCGGTGGCGGTGAAGCGCGTCTCGTCCCAGAGGCCGTGCTCCTGCTGCGTGCGCATCAGATACTCGATGCCGCGCGCGACCACCGGATGCTCGACGAGCCTCGCCGCCATCAGCCCGAGCAGCGCTCACGCGGTCTGCGACGAGGTGCTCGGCGCCTGCTCGTAGCCGCGATAGTCGAGCTTGTAGCTCTCGCCGTCCTCGCCCCAGCCGCCGTCCGTGTTCTGGATGCCGACGAGCCATTCGGCGGCGCGCTTCATGCGCGGATCCGTCGGCGGGACACCCGCCGCGTTCAGCGCGCACAGCGCCGACCAGGTGCCGTAGATGTAGTTCAGGCCCCAGCGGCCGTACCAGCGGCCGTCGCGCTTCTGCCCCTTCACGATGTAGTCGAACGCGCGCCGCGCGGGCTCGCTGTTCGCGGAGGTTTCGCCGAGTTGCGCGAGCATCGACAGGCAGCGCGCGGAGACGTCGACGGTCAGCGGATCGAGCAGCGCGCCGTGATCCGAGAACGGGATGTTGTTCAGATAGTACTGGGTGTTTTCCGGCTCGAACGCGCCCCAGCCGCCGTCACTGCTCTGCATGCCGACGACCCATTTGCGCGCCCGCGCGATCGACTCGCCGTACATCGCGGTGCCGTTCTCACGATCGGCGCGCTCCATCGCCATGGCGACCACGGCCGTATCGTCGACGTCGGGATAGTGCGGGTTCGCGAACTGGAACGCCCAGCCGCCCGGCCGCACGTTCGGGCGGCGCGAAATCCAGTCGCCGCGCACGTCGAGAATCTGCAGCGGAACCAACCATTCTAGGCCGCGCGCGCCTTCGGCAGCCGGTCTCGAGCAGCGCATGCGATGCGAGCGAGGTATCCCACACGGGCGACAGGCACGGCTGGCAATACGCTTCGCCGTCGTCGGCTTCGTCGACGATGAGAAGCTTGTCGAGCGACTTGCGCGCGATCGCGCGGTGCGGATGCTCGGGCGGATAGCCGAGCACGTCGTACATCATGATGGAGTTGGCCATCGCCGGGAAAATCGCGCCGAGTCCGTCCTCGCCGTTCAAGCGCTCGTCGACGAAGCGCACCGCTTCCTCGATCGCGCGCTCGCGGCCGGCCTTCGGCAGAAGCGGGTCGGCTACGCGCAGCACCGCATCCACCACGCGGAAGAACGCGAACCAGCCGCGGCTCTGATGCCCCGCGCGCTCCGGCATGCCGGTATTGACCGGCGGGTTCGTGAACACCTCGTCGATGCGCACGCCGCGCGGATTGCGTGCCCTCGGGCGCTTCGCGTTCAGCACGAGCATCGGGACGATCACCGTGCGCGCCCAGTACGACACCTTCGACAGATGGAACGGGAACCACACCGGCAGGCGCATGATCTCGACGGGCATCATCGGCACCGCGCGCCACGACACCACGCCGAAGAGCGCGAGCAGGATGCGCGTGAAGACGTTCACCTTCTCCGCGCCGCCCGCGGCGAGAATCGCGCGGCGGGCGCGCCGCATGTGCTCGGCGTCGGGCGAGTCGCCGATCATCTTCAGCGCGAAGTACGCCTTCACGGTGGCGAAGATGTCCATCGCGCCGTCGGTGAAGAGCGGCCAGCCGCCGTCCGCGCGCTGGATGCGCCGCAGATAGCGGCCGATCTTGGCTTCGAGCTTCTCGTCGGCGGTCTCGCCGAGATAGTGGACGAGCAGCATATATTCGGCAGGAATGGTTGCGTCCGCTTCGAGTTCGTAAAGCCAGTAGCCTTCGGGATGCTGCGCCGCAAGCAGCGCATCGGTAGCCTGGTTGACGACGGTATCGAGCGCGGCGGCGGATACCCGCGCGCCCACGGTCGGCAGGGACAAATCGTTCATCAGCGTTCCATCGATGGGTTCAACAGCGTGTCCGCGGCCTTCTGGCCGGAGCGGATCGCGCCTTCGATCGTTGCGGGCAGGCCGGTCGCCGTCCAGTCGCCCGCGAGCGTGAAATTGGGCCAGCGCGTGCGCGTGGCGGCCCGCCAGCCTTCCTGCGAAGGCACGGCGGGCATGCGCATCGCCTTCGCCGTTTCCTGGCACACGGCTTGCGCAAGCTCTTCGTGCGGCGTCGCGAGCCATCGGCCGGCGCTCGCGAGCGTGGCCGACAGCCGCACGTCAGCCGCGACGATCCAGTCCGACATGCCGTTGACGAGGCACGTCAGCGGCTGCGTGGCGACCGAAGAGAGCGGCGCGTCGACGGCGAAATGCACAGTAACGATTGCGCGCGTTTCGTCCGGCGCGCTCAGGTCCGGCACGAGGCGGCGCGCCGCGTCCGGCGGCACGGCGAGCACCACGCCGTCGTCCGGTCCAAGCGCGACGGGCTCGATCGCGCCCTCGAAAGCCAGCGAGCTTACACGCTCCTTCGAATCCGTGCCCGAAATGCCGATGCCCGCCACGCGCGAGCCGAGCCGGATGTCCGCGCCGCCGTATTGCGAGAGACGCAGCGCGGGCTCGACGAACGAGTGCGACAGCCCGCTTCTCGCGACGAGCGGACGGCACGCCTGACCGCCCGCCGCGACCGTTTCGCGCAGCAGGCTGCCGGCGATCGCCGCGCTCGCCTCGGACGGATCGGCATTGAGCATCACGCGCAGCAGCGGGCGCGCGAGCAGACTCCAGACGCGATCCTTGCGCCGCACCGCTTCCTCGACCGTGCGGCCCGGCTTTGCCCAGAAGAGCAGCAGCAACGACAGATAATCGGCGGGCTGCGTGCCGGGCACGCGCGCGTCGGCCTCGAAGATCCAGCGCGGCACGCGTCCCGGCGACATGCGGATGGTCCACGCGGCGCCGCTCGCCACGTCGAAGAACGGATACTCGGCCTGCGTCGGGCCGGTCAGCGTATCCGCCGCGCCGATCGCGCGCAGATACGACATCGCCGATTGATTGCCCGATAGCAGCACGTGATTGCCGTTATCGACGGTGATGCCGAGCTTGGGATCGAAATAGGAGCGGCAGCGGCCGCCGGCGTGAGGCGTCACCTCGTGAAGCACGACGCGCGCGCCGCGCCGCTGCGCCTGCACGGCGGCCGCGAGACCGGCAATGTCCGCGCCGACGACGAAGACCCGCCGGGACATCAGATCAGGTTGCGCGCCACGATCCACAGCAGGCGCGCACGCGGCGTGCGCACGCGCGTGCGCGGCAGGTCGAAGCCGCGTTTCAGATTGGCGTCGAGCACGGTGCGATACGCCGCCGACATGATGCGCGGAGCGCGCACCTGCGAACGCGGCGACGCCGCCATGATCGCGTCGGATGGGCGTAGTGGCCCTTCGCGCGCTCGGCGAGCACGGCGCAGACGCGCGGCAGACGCGCGTCGCCGACGATGCTCGCCGGATCGGTGGTCGAGATGCCCTCGCGCGCCAGCAGCTCGCGCGGCAGATACACGCGGCCGATGTCCGCGTCTTCGTCGATGTCGCGCAGGATGTTGGTCAGCTGCAGCGCGCGCCCGAGATGATGCGCGAGGCGCCGGCCGGCGTCCTCGTGCATCCCGAAAATTCTCACCGACAGCCGGCCCACGGCGCTCGCCACGCGATCGCAATAGAGATCAAGCGTGGCTTCGTCGGGCGCGACGATATCGCCCGCGGCGTCCATCGCCATGCCGTCGATCACGGCCTGGAAGTCGTCGCGGGAAAGCTGGAAAGCCTGGATGTGATGCGTGAGCGCCTCGAGCGATTTCTTCGGCGTGCCGGCATAGCACGCGTCGATGTCCTCGCGCCAGCGGTCGAGCGCGCGCTCGCGGCGCGGCAGCGTGCCTTCGTCGGCGATGTCGTCGACCGCACGGCAGAACGCGTAATCTGGTACATCGCGTCCCGCTGGGCGGCGGGAAGGATGCGCATCGCGAGATAGAACGAGCTTCCCGACGACGTTTTGGCGGCGTCGGGCGCAGGATCGTCAGCGATGATGTTGGAAACGGCCAAGACGGACTTCGCTATGGCGCCCCCCCACGGGCAAATTAAGAGATCAGGCGCCGGTTTCGAAACGACCCGATGCGCGCGGAACACCCTGGCGCTTGTGTGATACTCGGGGCCGATCGAAGGAGGAAGCCGGCGCGAGCCGGCTGCGACTGCGCCGGAAGCGGTAAAGAATATATCAATACTTTGCCCGGTTACGCCCGCGCCGCGCCGCGCAAGGCGCAGAAGGCTCAGGCGAACCCGACGGCCCGATTCCGCCCTTCGCGCTTGGCGGTGTCGCCGCATCGGCCTCGTTGATGAGCGCCTCGTACGACGACGTGACGGCGGTCCGGGCGCACGCCGCCCGACGCTCGCGGTGACCGGCACGCGCGCGCCCTGCACGTCGAAGGGTGCCTCGCCGATCGCGCGGCGCACCTTCTCCGCGACGATCATCGCGTCCTCGAAATTCGTGCACGGCAGGAGCAGCGCGAATTCCTCGCCGCCGAAGCGTCCGAACACGTCCTGCACGCGCACGCTCCTCGCGGCGCGCTCGGCCATCACGCGCAGCACTGTGTCGCCGACGAGATGCCCCAGATCGTCGTTGATGCGCTTGAAGTGGTCGAGATCGAACAGCAGCATCGACAGCTCGCCGCCGTAGCACTGCCAGCGCGAGAACTCGTCGCGCAGGCGCAGCTCGAAATAGCGCCGGTTCGCGATGCCGGTCAGGCCGTCGCGATCGGCGAATTCCTGCAGCTTCGCCACGGGCACGCTGCATCATGCTCGCGTGGGTCACGTCGGAAATCGTCACGCAGACCGCGCGCACCTCGCGCTCGTGCGTGAGCGGCATGAAGGTGCAGTCCTGCTGCATGAAATCCACGCCGCCGGTGATCGGGCGGTCGTGGTCGAACTTGAAGAGATACGGCCGCTGCTCCCACGAGCTGAAGGCAAAGCTGCCGAGCTGGAAGACGCTTTCGACCTTGCGCGTGAACCACACGCGCAGCAGTTCGGGAAAGCTCGAAAAAATGGACTTGCCGATCACCTGCTCGGCCGTCCTGCCGCTGTGGTCCGCCATGAAGCGGTTCCACATGAGCATGTTCAGGTCGCGGTCGAGCACAAAGATGCCGAAGCCCACGCGCTCGATCACCATTTCGCTCAGCACGTGGCGCAGTTCGTCCATGCTCACGATCGCCCCGCTCAGAGACTCGAGAGAAGCGCGTCGAGCGCCTCGTTCAGGTGCGCGATGGCGTCCTCGGCCATCAGCATCACGAGGTGCGCGCGGAAGCTGTGTTCCTCCAGTGCGAAATTCACCTCGAGCAGCAGCGCCGTCTTCCACGCGAGCATGGCGGGCTGGAAGACCTCGTCGAGGCCGATGTCCGAGCCGAGTATGCACGACACGCACGCGCCCATCAGCACGGTAGTGACGTCGAAGATGAGCTCGGTGCGCGTCGTCGCCTCGTAGGTGGATTTGGTGTACGGGTCGTCGACGAGCGCGCAGAGCTGGTCGACGCTGCCGCTCTTGCACAGCACGATCGCCTCGCCCTTGATGTCCGAGCGAAAGCCCTGGCGCACGGCCGTGACGGTATCGGTGATGCCGGTCATCTCGCGCAGCGCGGCGGACGCGTCGGCCACGCTCACCACCCGCACGCGCGGCACCGACAGCTCGATGAACGTGCCGAGCAACTTCGAGAGGCGCGTGGCGGCCTGCCCCATCGCCATGTTGGCGACTTCCTGGAGCGCGTCGCGCTGGTCTTCGTTCAGGGCGGCTTCAACCATGGAGACCGTACTCCTTCAAAACGGGACGCAGTGCCTCGGGCGTCACCGGCTTCGGCAGAAACGCGATCGCGCCGAGCGCGCGCACCCGCTCCTGGGCCATCGGCTGCACGTCCGCCGACACGACGATCACGAAAGTGTTCAGATCCTCGTGCTGCAAGGCGTCGAGCACCTGATAACCGGTCATGTCGGGCATCGTCAGATCGAGAAACATCACCGAGGCGCGGCCCGCCCGATAGTGCTCCAGTGCCTCCCGCCTGCTCCAGCGCCTCCCGCCTATTGGTCGCGTAGGAAATCTCAACGTCCCAGTCCTCGGGCAGCGCGCGCGCGCGTCAGCACCTTGCGTACGAGCAGGGAATCATCGGCAATGACAATCGGCAACGGCATGGTCGGCGAAATCGTTAGGCGGTTTTCGGGCTGAGGACAGTCATGTCAGCACACACGGCTGCTCTCGCATTTAGATTACGAGATTACGGCATCCTGGCAGCGAACTTTACGGCGCGTATCACGGATGAACCGAGGGGCGGCCTTTCGCGCGGTGGGATTGCGGGCGCTGTCGGCCGTGCAATTCGTCGGCGACGAGCCACGCACAGCGCATATGGGCGTAGGCACGCCATGCGGCGGGCGTGCGCGGCGCGGTGGGCATTCGCACCGCACGCATTGCGGATTGGGTCTCGAACGGCGTCATGTTGCCTGCCCCGTGCATGATCCGGACGGTGTACGGACCTTGGCCTTTTTCTCCTCGCCTGGTCGCGCGGCTCGCCGGCTTGCGCCGCTCGAGCCTGATTTTTTCCCCGGTACGCGCCGCGAGGCTGCTTTTGTCTTCGACGCACGCTCTGGCGGCGTATACGTCGGAGGATTGCATTGTCTGACTAACAGAATGTCAAAGCAACTCGCCAAAACGCCAAGCTCGAATTGATCCAACTAAATAACGCGAAAAACGGGATATTTTTACTCCTCCAATCATGAGGAGATATGTTCACATACTTTTGTGTACGTTTGCGCTTCCGATAATCTCGCTAACTGTGCGGCGTGCCAGAGGTTTTACTCCACAGCCACGCCCGGTGCGTGCGACGGGCCGGCATGTTTCGTGCGTCCCTGGTGTGGTTGCATCGCTCGAACCCGCAGAACGGCATCCGGCCATCCCTATCCGCATGGACGGCGCGTCCCGCCCGGGTAAAGTTTTCCAATTCGCTGCAAAAAATGACGCTGCAACGTGAGGAGTCCGAGGCCGAGCCTGTCGTGGAAACGCGGCAGGAAGACCCGCCCTTTCCGGTGGTTCCCGAGCGCAACTTCGCGGCGCAGCGCATGACGCTCCACGCGCTGCTGATCGCCGCGATCGTGCTGCCCTGCGTCTACGTGGCGGTCATCGCCTGGACCGACTATCACGCCCGCGTCGCGGACGCCTCGGAACTGGTCGCCCGCAATGCCCGCATCGCGGAGGAACATGCGCTCAAGGTCTTCGATCTGAACGTCACGCTCAACGAGCGCATCATCGATCTCCTCGACAACCTCGACAATGACGCGATCCGCCGCGACGGCGCGATCATCCACCAGCGCCTCAAGACGATCAGCGGCACCTATCAGCAGGTGGCGGCGGCCTCGGTGTTCGGCCCCGACGGCAGGCTGCTCGCGACGAGCCGCGCGTATCCGGCCCCGGATGTCTCCGTTGCGAACCGCGAGGACTTCACCGGCATGCGCGCGGGCCAGCAGATGGAGCAGATCTCGCGCGTGATGACCGGCCGCGTCGCGGGCGAGCAGGTCTTCAACACGGCGGGCGCGCGGCGCCCGCCCGCGGGCAAGTTCGACGGCATGGTGTCGATCCGCGCTGCGCCCGTCCTACTTCGCCGATTTCTATCGCGAGCTGATCGGCGACAACCCGAGCGTCTCGCTCGGCCTCGCGCGCGCGGACGGCGAAGTGCTCGCGTGGTATCCGCCGCGTTCGCCCGACCGCATGTCGCTCGCGGCCAACTCGCCGCTGCGCGACACGTATCGCGCGGGGCGCAGGAGCGGCGTCGTGAAGATGGTGTCGGGACTGGACGATCAGGTGAAGATCGTCGCGTTTCGCCGCGTCGGCACGTATCCGATCTACGTCTCGAGCGGCTATCCGACCGCGACGATCTGGTCCGCCTGGTAACGAGCATCTGAGCGTGCTCGCGCTGTCGATCTTCGCGCCGTGCGTCGTGCTGTGGGGCATGATCGGGCAATCGCTGCGGCGCCTCGCGACCGAGGAAGAAGCATGGGAGCGCTGGCAGGCGGAAGCGTCGATGCGGCGTTCGATCGAATCCGCCTACCGCCAGGCGCGCAGCAAGATGGAAGCGCTCGGCAATCTGGTCGGCAGTGTCGCGCACGACTTCAACAATCTCCTGATGATCGTCTCGACCAACGTGCAGATCGCGCGGCGGCGCGGCCGGGCTCGACCGCGAGCTCTCGGCGATGGAGCGCGCCCTGAAGAGCGGCCAGTCGCTCACCCGGCAACTGCTCGGCGTCGCGCGCAAGCAGCCGTTGCGCAGCGAGACGATCGCCATCGGCAAATGGGTGCCGGCCGGCCGCGAACTGCTGCGCGCCTCACTCGGGGCGAAAGTCGCGCTGAGCGTCGAGGTCGCGCCGGACGTGTGGGCGATCCGCGTCGATCCGGTGGAGCTGGAGCTCGCGCTCATCAACGTCGCGGTGAACGCGCGCGACGCGATGCCCAACGGCGGCACTTTCACCGTGCGCGCCGACAACGTGCAACGTGCGCTTCCGTCACGAGGACGGCTTTCCGATCACCGGCGATTTCGTGCAGATCTCGCTGGAAGACACCGGCTTCGGCATGAACTCCGAGGTGCTCGGGCGCGCCTTCGAGCCGCTCTTCACCACCAAGCCGAAGGGCATGGGCACGGGTCTCGGCCTGCCGCAGGTGTTTGCGTTCTGCGAGCGCGCGGGCGGGCTCGCGACCATCGATAGCGGCGATAGGCGCGGGCACCGCCGTGCGCCTGTATCTGCCGCGCACGGCCGTACCGGGCATGCCCGGCGCGGCGGTCCGGGAAGAACACGCTGCGGCGAAAGAGGCCGAAGGCCTGCGCGTGCTACACCCGTGGAGGATAATGAAGAAGTCGCCGCGGGCACCGAGGCGCTGCTCACGATGATGGGCCACCAGGTCACCTACGCCTTCAACGCCGATACCGCCGTCACCTTGCCGGCATCGATCTGGCCGAGATGCTGCAGCGCTTCGAGCCGCGCATCCCGGTGATCCTCGTCACCGGCTACGCGGAGGAGCTCGACCGCGCGCGGCAGATCGGCGCACGCGTGCTGTCGAAGCCGTTCGACATCGCGCTGCTCGATTCGCTGCTGCGCGCGATCCGCGAGCGGGCGCGGGACGCGAACGCCACGGCTCCCGACGACCGCGCCGCGCGCTCCGTCGACCGATGACCCCGCGCCGCCGACTTTTGCATGCGCTTTTGTAAAAGCGCCGCCTTCCCGCGCACGCTTCCGATCCGCCACGGCCCGCGTACATCCGGCACGCGAGTTGCGTGATCGCAGGCATGCGCGGCGACCTTCCGTCGCCGATCTCGGAATGACGCCCACCCGCAGGAGGCGCAAATGCGACACACCGTCATCGGAGTATTCGACACCTATGCACGGGCCGAGGACGCGCGCGCGACCCTGACCCTGATTGCTGCGGGCTTTCCGCGCGCCGATATCGACTCCAGGCCAATCCGAAACGCGACGACGCCGCGGCGCCATCAGCCGCCGGAAGTCGCGCATTACTCGGAGGCCGTGCGGCGCGGTGCTCGTCGCCGTCGACACGCCGCACGCCGGGCAAGCCGACATCGCACGCGCGACGCTGACCGACCAAGGCGCGATCGACATCGACGAGCGCGCCGCCAGCTGGACGACGCTCGAGCACGGCAGCCCGGCGATGCCCGCTGCGACCGGGGACGACCGCGATCATTCGGTGCTGGACGAACTGGGTCTCGGACGCGGCAGCGGCGTGCCGGGCCGCGAGCCGGTGAACGACCCGAGCGTGAACTCACCGCGCGCCCGCGCCTATCCGCGCGCCGACGTCGGCGACCCGGCGGCCGAGCCGCTAGGCGATCCGCTGACGCACCACGACGCCGCCTCGCTGACGCCGCGCGATTACGTCAGCGATCCCGCCGACGATCCGCTGCTCGGACGCGGCATGCAATCACAATCGCAGTCGATGGGAGGCGAAACCGGGCGCGCCGCGCGCGATCCACTCACCGGCCGCGACGACGGGCATCGATCCGCTCGCCGGCACGCCCGCCGATCCGCTGGCCGCGCGCAGCGAGCTCGCGGGCGATACGCTCTCCGAGCGCGACGCGCTTGCGGGGCGCGATCCGCTGCGCACGACGGGCGCCGTCCCGCCGGAACGCGCCGGCCTGAGCGAGGCGGCCCGGCAACGCGAGCCGTTGCCGGGCGTAAGCACGGATACGGCCTCCGAATGGCGCGCGGTCGAACCGCTCGGCCCGCTCGACGAACCTGCCGCGCCGTCTCGGTCGGGCACGGCTCGCGCGACGGGCGCGTCGCCGGATCCGGCGGCCGCTTCGGCCGGCGCGACCGGGCCGCAGACCGTGCCCAACGAATACATGGAGTACGAGGAAGATTTCCGCACCGACTACGAATGAATCGAAGTATTCGGCGACGGGCGAGTCGTACGAGGACTATCAGGGCGCATACCGCTACGGCGCGATGCTCGGCAACGACGACCGCTTCCGCAGCCGGGCATGGGACGATCAGATGGAATACGAGATGCGGCGCGACTGGGAAGCCAAGCATCCGGAAGGCGATACGTGGGAGCGCTTCAAGGCCGCGATCCGGCACGGCTGGGATCGCGTGACGGGGCATCATCACGTGTGATCCGATGCGTCGGCGGCAATCGCAAAACGGCCCGGTCGCGCGCCCACGCGGCGTACTTGTCCATGAACGTCTGCAGGTACTTGTGAGTATCCTCGCTCAGGATCTTGCCGTTCGCGTCGATGCGCTTCTCTTCGTGCTTGATGTACATCTCCGGCTGATTCATCAGCATGATGTCGAGATACGCGCACACGCCGCGCAGATGCGACTGCGCGATCGCCGTGCCGATGATCGCGCCTGGCTTGCCGCCCCAAGCGCTCTGCCCCCACGGCCGCGAGCCCCAGTCGAGGGCGTTTTTCAACACGCCCGGAATCGAGCGGTTGTATTCCGGCGTCACGATCAGCAGGCCGAGCAGGCCGTTCGCGTCCGCGATCTTCTGCTTGAACGCCCGCGCGGACTCGGGAAAATCGCTGTCGTAGTCCTGGCTATAGAGCGGCAGGCTGCCGATGTCGAGAAACTCGAAGGAAAAATCGCTCGGCGCGAGCGAAATCAGCGCGTGCGCGAGCTGCTTGTTGAACGATTCTCGCCGCAGGCTTCCGACGACCACCGCGATCTTCAAGGCCATGGCATCTCCCCGTCAAAGGATGAAAAGGTGGATGACCGGGCGATGAACCGGTCCGGTTACGCCGTCCGTTCGGACAGCGCGCGTGCACACATGATAGGCGCAATGCCGGAAAGCCGTCTGCGAGGTCCGCAAGCATCATCGCGGACTATTTTTGCGAAGAATTGAGCAATCTAGCTCCTGCCGCGTCGCGGCGCGGTTCATGACCGGCTATCCCCACCGTTATCCACAGAAACTGTGAATAAGTCGGGGGGGGGGTAACTGCGGCTCTGTTTAGTTTTTGATACGTAAACGAAACAAGGCGCCCTCAAAGAGCGCCCCGCGCACCGTTTTCCGGCAAAAAACCCGCTGCTTACTGACCGAAGAACACGTTGCATTGCGAAGCCGGACCTTGACAGGTCGACGGCTGTGCATCGGCCGCCCGAGCCGCGCCAGCAGCGGCGAACAGGGCGAGCGAGCGATGCGACCAGTGCGGTAAGAATGCGCTTCATGTGACACCTCCAGATCGATTCATTTGTCCGATCGCATTCGATCGATGCGCCAACTTTAGCTATCAAGCGCTCATTTAAAAACCGTGCGAAGTGGAAATCGCTCTTACCGATCCGGCAACAATCGACGTCTTCGAATCGCATCACTTGCGAATCGCGGGCCAGCATTCAACCACTCCCGACAACAACGTGTTGGTTCAATCGGTATTTTTGTTCAATAGCTTTCCTCCTGGACTTTTCCCGAGAGTCACCCCGACGCAACACGCATCCAGGAGGTACCAAGTGAAGAACACACTGATCGGCGGTCTGGTTCTGTCGGCGCTACTCGCTACCGCGCCCGCATTCGCGCAATCGACGTATGGCGGCAAGACCCGCGCGGAAGTCAAGGCGGAACTCGCGAGCGCTCGTCGCGCGGGCGATCTCGATGCCGTGAATACGCTGAGCTATCCGCAACTGCGCCCGTATCAGGAACGGCACGCGCAGCTTCGCGCCGGCGCGGCCGACGGCGGCAGCGCGCGTTGAGCACCGGATGTAGAGAAGATTCAGAGGAAGCCATCTGAGCCCTCCTCCACCATCGAACAGAAGGTGGTTTCGCCCGACGCTCCTGCGCCGGGCGTTTTTTTGCGCGGGATCCGCGGAATGTTCAGAGCATCACGGTCAGGCAGAGGGTGACCGTGACGAGCGAGAGCATCGTCGAAAACAGGATCGTGCCCGACGTTACGCCGCCCTCGCGCCGATAGAACTCGGCGAGCATGAACGGACCGGTGCCGGTCGGCAGTGCGCTCAGGATCACCGCGGTCTTCGACCACAGCGGCGGCGGCAGGCCGAACAGATGAAACGCGAGCCACCACGTCAGCAACGGCTGTGCGAGAAGCTTGAGACCCACGAGCACACCGGTCGTCCTGATGTCGCGCGCTTCGCCTTTTGCGCCGAGAAACAACCCGAGCGCAACCAGCGCGCATGGGCTCGCCGCACCGCCCAGGAGCTTGAGCAGCGCCTCGGCGCCTTCCGGCACGTGCGCGCCCGAGCCGCTCAACGACGCGCCCGCGAGCGGCACAATCAGCAGCGGATTCTTCACGAGCGACTTCGCCACGCGCCCGAGCGTCGCGGCAATGTGCTTCCCGGTCTGCAATCCGACCTCGATCAACACGATCACGACGGCGAACAGCACGCAGACCGTGACGATCGTCGCGATCAAGGCGGGTGCCAGGCTTTCCTTGCCGAACGCGAGCAGGCAAAGCGGCAAGCCGACGAAGCCGGTGTTCGGATAGGCGGCGTTCAGTCCGTCGATGCTCGCGTCCGCGAGATGGCGCGCCTGCATCAGACGCACGACGAGCGTCAGCAGAAAAATCACCGCTGCGCCGATGCCGAACGCCGCGATGAACGCGGGCTGATCGAGCATGCGCCAGGGCATCTTTGCCATGATGTCGAAGAGCAGCGCGGGCAGCGCGAGATACACGACGAAACGGTTGAGTTCAGACGCGGCGGCAGGTCCCAGCTTGTTCAGCTTGCGGCATGCATTAGCCCGCGAAGATGAGACCGAAGACCGGCAGGATGATCGTGAAGAGCGGAGTGAGCAGAGCGGGCAGCGAGGAGGAGCGACAGGCGGCGGAACCAGCGAAGGCATGAGGAAACGGCTTCGAGCGTAAGAGGAAGTGCGAGAGGATACTCCCTGCCGAAAAGGTGAGGCGATCCAGGATGCGCGCGACAGTGAGGCGGCCGATGCGCCTGCGACTCACTGTTGGCCGGAGACCTTACGGATCACGAAGCATTTCCGCCATCTCAGTTCCATGTTCCGTGTTTAAGTGAATGATGCAACCCCTTGTTCCATAAAGCATTCGATTTCGGCAATCCAGCGTGGCCGATATCCGGCCAAGGCCTGGCTGCCGGCGCCGCCGTCCACGGTCGACAAACGAGGATCCCTGTTGCGCGATCCAAGGTGAGGCGATACGGGAGTCCGGCGAAAGGCACGGCAATTGCATTGAGCGATGCCGCCCAGGCCGCGCGCGACCAAAGGAAAACTCAACGGCGACAAGCACTTGCGCCCGTCCGTGCCGCCGCTGGCAGTCACGCGGGCGCCGCCGCGGCCGCTCGAAGGTGAGAAAGTTCGGGATCCGCCCCGGACGGAACGAAGCTTGCTGCTCGCTCAGCCTTCGCACACTCTCACGCATTAGCGCGACATGAAAATCAAAAGACCTTTGGCCTGGGGCGCCGCGGCGCTGGTGGTGATCGGCGGGATCGGCACGCTCGTCGCCCGTGCCTCCAACGGGGCGCGCAAGCCGGGCAACGAGCATGTTCCGGAACCGTCGAAAGCAGTCGATCTCGATCGCTATCTCGGTCATTGGCACGAATTCGCCCGCTACGAGAACCGTTTCGAGCGCAACTGCGAAGCGGTGACCGCGAACTATGCGCGTCGGGAGGACGGGCTCGTGTCGGTCATCAACGGATACAGGCAAGGCGGCCTCGGCGGACCGTACCGGACCGGTCGGCGGAGGGACGGGCGAAGATCGTTCCGGGATCGAACGGCACGAAGCTCAAGGTGTCGTTCTTCGGCCCGTTCTACGTCGGCGACTACTGGATCCTCGATCACGCCGACGACTACTCGTGGTCCATCGTCGGCGAGCCCAGCGGGCGTTATCTATGGATTCTGACGCGCGAACCGAAGCCCTCGTCCGAGTTGCGCCGCTCGCTGATCGAGCGCACGCGCGCTCGGCTACGACGTCACGATACTGCGCGAGACGCAGCACGGCTGACCGCTCAATCGTCGATGGCGGCGTAGATCAGCCGCTCGTATTCCTTCGCGAGCGGGAACGGCTCGGCCGAGCCGCGCCGGGCCACGCGAACGAGCCCATCCATCGAGCGATAGCCGGCGGGCAGCTGCTGCGCGGGATCGTCGATGACCGATACGCCGAGCCCGAATCCCTGCGCCCGCCAGATCGGATAGCCGAACGCGGGAATCGCGCGCTGCTCGGGCGTGAGAAAGTTCGAGCGCATCAGGTCGACCGACTTGTGCGAAAGCAGGCGCGGTCCGCGCGCCCGCTCGGCCGCGTCTCCCTGCAGACGGCCGCGGCCGAGCAGCACGCGCGCGAACTGCAAATAGTCGTCGGCGGTCGAGACCAGTCCGCCTCTGCCGCTTTGAAAGCGCTTCGGATTCAGCCAGCGGCTCGTCGACGGATGATCCTCGACGGACCGCTTGCCGTTCGCATCGACAGCATAGGAGGTCGACAGCCGCGCCGCCTGCTCCGGTGACACCGAGAAGCCCGTGTCACTCATGCCGAGCGGCTCGAAGATGCGTGTGCGGAAAAATTCGCCGAGCGGCATGTCGGCGACGCGCTGCACGAGCGCGCCGAGCATGTCGGTGGCAACGCCGTAATGCCAGCGCTGGCCCGGCGGGTACAGGAGCGGCAGCTCGGCGACGTGGCCGAGCCAGCGCGCCGGATCGACCATCGCGTCGAAACCGTTGAAAACGCTTTCGTATGCGGCGGCGAGTTCGCCCGCCGCCGTGAAGTGATACGCAAAGCCCGCGCGATGCGTGAGCAGGTCGAGCAGCGTGATCGGCTTCCCGACGGGCTCGGTCTGCGCAAGCGGTCCCTCGGGATCGCGCAGCACCGTGAGCTTCGCGAGCTCCGGCAGCCAGTTCGTCACGGCCGATTCCAGCGCGATGCGGCCTTCCTCGACCAGCATCAGCGCGGCGACGCTCGTGACGGGCTTGGTCATCGACGCGATGCAAAACAGCGTGTCGCGCGTCATCGGGGTGCGGCTTTCGATGTCACGAAAACCGAGCGCATCCGCCTGTGCGATTTCGCCGTTCCGCCTGGTCAGCATGACGATGCCGGCGATATGGCCCACATCGACGAAACGCTGCATGGTGGCGCGCGTTTGCGCGAGGCGCACGGAATCGAAGCCGACGTTGGCCATCGTTACTCCTTGTCGGGACAACTGCCTGCTTCGATGCCGCGGCGCGCGGCTAGTTCGCCTTGCAGGCGACGAGCAGCGCGTTCTGGTTGTTTTCGGTCGACTGGCCGAGCACGTCGTAGCCGCTCGGGCAAAGCGCCTTGGCGTTGTCCGTGCAGTTGCTCCAGCCGCCGTAGGCGGGGCACTGGATCTGCTGCGTGGGGCGTCCATCGGCGGAAAAAAGCGGCGGCGCGCTGCTGCATCCGGCAAGCGCCCAGGCGCTGCCCGCGAGCATGACCGAAAGGCCGATTGCTTTGCCGAGTTTCATGCGATACCCCTTTGATTCCTGGTCTTTATTTTTCGATTTCGCAAGTATGCCACGCAAAGCTTTCGCGTCGATTCGGCGTGTGCGGGAACGCGTCAGACGGCGATGCCGAGCGCGGCGCTCGCCGGCTGGCGCGGCGGTGAGCTTCGCGGGCTGGCTCGCGCTGTCGCGTCAGGTGAATGCGTCTGTGCGCACGATGTCCGGCTTCGCCGCGCGCATGGCCGCGGGCGACCTGACGGTCGACATGCCCGATGCGCGGCACGACGATCTCGGCGACGTGCAGCGCGCGCTCGCCCAGCTGAAGGCGAATCTCGTGGCGATCGTGTTCGACGTGCGCGGCCAGATCGGCGGCATGCTCGACGCCGCGACCGAGATCTCGAGCGGCAACACGGACCTCTCGCGCCGCACGGAATTGCAGGCGGCATCGCTCGAGCAGACCGCCGCGACGATGGACCAGCTGACCACCACCGTGCAAGGCAACGCTGACGCCACCGTCCGCGCGCTCGAGCTCGTCAAGGAGGCGCAGGTCGCGGCGGACGACGGTGGGCGCATCGCGAGCCAGGTCGAGCAGACGATGGCGGGCATCACGGCGGCTTCGCGGCGCATCGCGGACATCACCGACGTGATCGACGGCATCGCGTTCCAGACCAACATCCTCGCGTTAAATGCGGCCGTCGAGGCGGCCCGCGCGGGCGAGGCCGGCCGCTCGTTCGCCGTGGTCGCGACCGAAGTCCGCAACCTGGCGCAGCGCTGCGCGGCATCGGCGAAGGAAATCGAAGGCGTGGTGGCGACGAGCGTCGCGCAGATCGAGCAGGGCACGAGCCTCGTTTCGCGCACGACCAGCCAGATTCGCGCGATCGACGAAGCCGTGAACCGCGTCTCGACGATCATCATGGAGGTCGCGAAGGCGAGCGGCGAACAAGCCGAGGGCATCGCGCAGGTGAATCAGGTGGTCGCCCATCTCGGCGATTCGACCCAGCAGAATGCCACGCTCGTCGAGCAAGCGGCGGTCACCGCCAAGCGCCTCGTCGAGCGCGCCATGGTGCTCGACGAAGCCGTACGGCTCTTCACCATCGAGAAAGCCTGAGGCTACGCGTCGCCTCGACACACGCGTCGCTTGGTACTATCGGAGCGTTGCCAACGAGGAGCGTCTCCGATGACCGCTGAGAACAATCGCGCGGAAGAAGCGTGAGCGATGGAACGTATCGTCAACGCGACGCGTCAGGTTCAATCCGCCTTTCTTGCGCTGCAGAAACAGTTTCCGCCGGAAGGCGACGGCCGCCCGTCGCAGATGGCGCGACCTTCGACGTCGCGCTCCAGGAACTCGAGGACACGCAGGCCGCGTTCGATACGATGCTCAACGATCTCTTCGACGGGAACCGGTAAGGCGCGGCGTCACGCGTTGCGCAGTTCCGCCACACCCTCCGGCGCCTCTCCGCGCGGGCCGTTCAGCGCGGCCTCGCCGCCCGAATCATGCAGGCCGGCCCACGGCACGCCGTCGGTGGACTGCCGGCGCGCCGTGGCCACGCATGCCTCCACCAGTTCCCGGAACGACACCACCGCCGAGCTCGTGCGCACCACCACTTCGCCCTGCAGCGGACTTTCGGGAGACACCAGCCCGACGATCAGTTCAGCCGAGGGCGCACGCTGGTGCAGCCGTCTCAGCAGATTGCGCAGATACGGCGGCGATTCGGCCGCATCGAACGACACCACGCAGATGATCGTCACGTCCGACAGATCGACCTGGCCGAAGCGTCCGCGCGAGAAGCGCTCGTAACCCGCGAGGTCGGCATGGAAGCCGTGCTTGCGGAACAGCTGCACGGCGATGGTCGCCGCGAGATCGTCCAGCTCGCTCCGGCCCGCGATGCACAGCACGGACGCCGTGTGCCCTTCCTTCGCCGCATCGAAGCGCGCGGGCGGCGTCTCGGGCGACAGCCTCGGCGCCTCATCCGCCGACTCTAGGCTCGCGAACGGCTCTTCCCTGCACTCGACGTTAACCGCCGTGTCGTCCGCATCTTCCAGCCCTTCGATGATGTCAAGCGCCGACTCGTTGATGCGCCGCAGCTGGTCCGCCGTCACCACGCCACGCAGCACGTCATTGTGCGCGTAGCGCAGCCCTTCCAGCGCGACCTCGTCGTAATAGGCGATGAGCGCGCGCTCCTTGAGCAGCGTCTCGGCCTGCACGAGCGCCTCGTCCGGATCGTTCGCGAGCAGGCGCTGATAGAAGTTCTCGGCGGGCGTGAGCGCCGGCCGGTCGCCGAACAGCACGTCGAGAAATTCCAGGCGATCGACGTGACGGCCGAGTATCACGAGGCACAGCGTGAGCGGCGTCGAGAGTACGAGACCGATCGGCCCCCAGATCCAGCTCCAGAAAATCGCCGCGACGATCACCGCGAACGGCAAGAGGCCCGTGCTGTGCCCATAGAGCAGCGGCTCGACGACCTGCCCCGCCACGATGTCCGTGACGCCGAAGAACACGATGGTCCACACGAGCATCGCCCAGTCGGGCCCGACCGCCGCCGCGAACACGACCGCGACGATCGCCGCGATCCACGTCCCGACGTAGGGCACGAAGCGCAGGAGCGCGGTCATCACGCCGAACAGCAGCGCGCCCGGCACGCCGATGATCGCGAGCCCGATCGAAATGACGATGCCCACGCCCATGTTGATGCCGAGCTGCGCGAGGAAGTAGCGCGACAGCCGCCGCGCGGCCTCGTCCATCGCGGTGGTGGCGCGATGCAGGTCGCGCGAGCCGAAGAGGCGGATCAGGCGATCGTGCAGATCCTCGCGCTGCAGAAGGATGAACACCGCGACCACGAGCACGATGCCGGTGGTTTCCAGCGGACTGATGACCGGCAAAAGAAAGCGCTGCGCCAGCTCCAGCGGCGACGGCGACGGCTCGTGCACTTCGACCGGCATTGGCTGATCGATCGGCGATGCGGCCGGGTTGTCCTCGTTCTTCGGCTCCTGCTCGCGCGCGGGCGAGAGCCGCTTCAACGCCCGCGAGGCGCGGCCGAGAAATTCGTCGGCGCAGCCGACCGTCATGCGCTGCACGGTGTCGATCTTGCGCTCCACGGCCACCTGATACTTCGGCAGATCGCCCGCGAATTGTGCCACCTGCGCGCTGATCAGCGTGCCGACCGCGGTCAGCACGGAGAGCGCGATCACCACCGCCACGATCACCGACGGCACCTGGCCGAAGCGCAGCCGCCCCAGGAAGTCGACGAACGGCGCGAGCAGAAAGCTCAGCAGAATCGCGAGGATGATCGGGATCATCACGGCGCGCGCGAAGTACAGCGCACATATGACGATGACGCCCGTCACCAGCGACGCCAGCGCGCGCACGCCGGGCGCCTCGGGCGGCAGGATCTTCGCGGGTGGCCAGCGCGGCCCGGGTGCTTGCGGCATGGAGACGGCTCGCTATGAGAGTGAAAGACACGGGCGCCCGGCATGCCGGGCGCGGCCAGCCTTCGTGAAGAGATCAAGGGACGACCGAGTAAGGTACGTGCCGTCGCGGGCGCGCCGCGAGCCCTCGAGGTGAGTCTATTCGGGAGCCGAATTCTACTGCAATCGCTTTAACGGTGAGGAAATACGGGAGGGGTGCGGCGGGGTGGCAAGCCCCTCGAACAGTGAGTTCGGCCAACGGATCGGTCTTCACCGTTCGCATTTCGAGAATGGTGATTTGAAATTTCCCCGTATTCCGCTTCATGACGCAAGAACCCATACTCGATTCGGAGGACGGGACATCTCCCGGCCATCGATCAAACAAGGGAACGTGCCATGAAGCTTTATCACCATCCGCTCTCTGGGCATGCGCACCGCGCGCGTCTTTTTCTGAATCTGCTGGCGATCGATCACGAGGAAGTCTTCGTCGATCTCGCCAAGGGCGCGCACAGAACGCCCGAATTCCTCAAATTGAACGTCTTCGGCCAGATTCCCGTGCTCGTCGACGGCGAGCAGGTCATTTCCGATTCGAACGCGATTCTCGTCTATCTCGCCAAGAAATCCGGCGATACCCGGTGGCTGCCCGAAACGCTCGCCGGAGCCGCCGCGGTGCAGCGCTGGCTGTCGGTCGCGGCAGGCCAGATCGCGTTCGGGCCGGCCGCCGCGCGTCTCATCACCGTGTTCGGCAGAAAGTTCGACGCGGGGGAAGTCATCGCCCGCGCGCACGCCATCCTCGAGGTGATCGACGGACAACTCGCCGGCCGCGAGTGGATCGCGGACATCGGCAGCGCGCATCCAACCATCGCGGATATCGCCCTCTACAGCTACATTTCGAGCGCGCCGGAAGGCAACGTCGATCTGTCGACCTACGCGAACGTGAACGCATGGCTGCGACGCATCGAGGCGCTGCCCGGGTTCGTGCCGTTTCAAAAGACAGCCGCCGGGCTCGCCGCCTGAAGCGGCGCGACGGCAGGTGGGGGCATACGATCATGTCCCCTTCCGCGCTTGCCCGGGTCGTGCCGGGCGCTGCGCCCTCGCCGTGGCATCGCGGCGAAATCGCGCTGCAGAAGGCCGCTGGCGCCTACGAGCGCATGGACGGCGTCGTGCGCGATTACATGCCCGACCAGCATCGCCAGTTCTTCGCGCAACTGCCGTTCATGGCGGCGGGCGCCGTCGACGAGCGCGGCGATCCGTGGGCGACACTCATCGCCGGACAGCCCGGCTTCATGCGGACGCCCGATGCGACGACGCTTTCCGTCGACCGCGCGCGCGATCCGTTCGATCCCGCCGACGCGGGCATGAACGACGGCGCCTCGGTCGGCCTGCTCGGCATCGAGCTGCATACGCGCCGCCGCAACCGCGTGAACGGCGTGATTCATCGCCACGACGCGAGCGCCCGCTTCGACGTGGCCGTCGAACAGAGTTTCGGCAATTGCCCGCAATACATCCAGTTGCGCGATGTCGAGTTCGTGCGCGATCCGGCCGTGCCGTCGCCCGTACGGCCGGTGACGCTGGACGCCCTTTCGCCGCGCGCCAGAGAAATGATCGCGGGCGCGGATACGTTCTTCGTCGCGTCGTATTTCGATCGCGAGGACGGTCATCGGCAAGTGGGCGTATCGCATCGCGGGGCAAGCCGGGTTTCGTGCGCCTCTCGGACGACGGCGCGCTCACCATTCCCGACTTCGCGGGCAACCTCTTCTTCAACACGCTCGGCAATATTCTGGAGAACGGCCTCGCGGGCCTCGTATTCGCCGACTTCGAGACCGGCGCGCCGCTGCCGCTTTCCGGCGACGCCGAAGTACTGCTCGACTCCCCGGAGACCGCCGCGTTCCAGGGCGCGGAGCGGCTATGGCGCTTCACGGCGCGCCGCATCGTGTATCGCCAGGACGCGCTGCCCTTGCAATGGACGTCCCGGAGCGAGGGCGCATCGCCGAATTCGCTGATGACCGGCAACTGGCGGCAAGCGGCCGAGCGCATGAAGGCCGCGGCGCTCGCGAATGCGTGGCGGACCTTCCGCGTGAGCAGGATCATCGATGAAAGCGAGGCGATCCGCTCGTTCCATCTCGAACCGGCCGACGACGCGGGCCTCGTTCCGCACGAGGCCGGACAGCATCTGCCGGTTCGCGTGACGCTGCCGAGCGAAGCGAAGCCGCAAATCCGCACGTACACGCTGTCGGTCGCGCCGTCCGACGGCGTGTATCGGATCAGCGTGAAGCGCGACGGGCGCGTGTCGGCGCATCTGCACGACACGCTGAAAACCGGCGACACGATCGAAGCGCGCGTGCCGGCGGGCGATTTCACGATCGATCCGTTCGAGCAGCGCCCCGCCGTGCTGATGGCGGCGGGCGTCGGCATCACGCCGATGCTCGCGATGCTGCGGCACGTGGTCTACGAAGGGCTGAGGAAGCGCCGCATTCGCCCGGTGTGGATGATCGTGTCGGCGCATTCGCTCGCGAGCCGCGCGTTCGCCGGGGAGATCGACGCGCTCGCCCGAGCCGCGGGCGGCGCGGTGCATGTGATCCGCGTGCTGAGCGACACGCGGGGCGCGGAGCTCGCGCGCGATTACGAGACGTCGGGGCGCATCGACATCGATCTGCTGACGAGCCGCCTGCCCTTCAACGACTACGATTTCTATCTGTGCGGGCCGGGTGTGTTCATGCAGACGCTCTACGACGGCCTGCGCGCGCTCGACAATCCGATGCGCGCATTCACGCGGAAGCGTTCGGCCCGGCGGCGCTCAAGCGTACGGCGGATCGCGGCGCGGACGCGAAACCGCTGCGCCCCGCCGCGCCCGGGCCCGTGAAGGTCGGCTTCGTGCAGTCGGGCACGGATGCGCAATGGGAGCCGGGCGGCGGCACCTTGCTGGCGCTCGCGGAAGCGAACGGCCTCGCGCCCGAATTCAATTGCCGCGGCGGCACGTGCGGGACGTGCAGGACGCGCATCGTGAAAGACGCGGTGTCGTACGAGCGCGCGCCCGGCCTTCCATGTGGGCGACGACGAAGCATTGATCTGCTGCGCGGTGCCAGCGGCGGATGAAAGCGACGGACTGGAACTCGATCTCTGAAGCGCCCCGAAGCGGCGATGGATTGTGCCCCCGCGCCCATATCCCCGAGAATGCACGGCATCCTCCAGGCTCGCATGCCCCGCGCTTTCTCATGGACCATTTTCAGGCAATGGCGATCTTCGTCACGGTGGTCGAGACCGGCGGCTTCGCATCGGCCGCGCGCAAGCTCGACATCCCGCCGTCGGTCGTGAGCCGCGTCGTGACCGAACTCGAGGAACACCTCAGCGTGCGCCTCACCGACGCCGGCAGCGGCTATTTCGAGGACTGCCGGCGCATTCTCGGTGAAATCGAAACCGCCGAGCTCTCCGCGACGGGCACGCACTCGTCGCCGCGCGGCGTGCTCTCGATCACCGCGCCGGTCATGTTCGGCCGGCTGCATGTCACGCCGATCGTGCTCGACTACCTGCGCCGCTATCCCGAAGCCGACGCCAACTGCTGGTTCGTCGACCGCGTCGTGAATCTCGTCGACGAAGGCACCGACGTGGCGGTGCGCATCGCGCAATTGCCGGACTCGTCGCTGCAGGCGATCAATGTCGGCCGCGTGCGGCGCGTGTTGTGCGCGTCGTCGCCCGGCTATCTGGCGAAGCACGGCACGCCGCGGCATCCGGACGATCTCGCGGAACACGTGATCATCGCGTCGACCGGCTCCTCGACGCCGCCCGAATGGCGCCTGCACGACGGCGAGCGGCAGATTCCCGTGCGCGCGCATCCGCGCTTCACGACCACCACCACCAACGATTCCGCCATCAGCGCCGCGCTCGCGGATTTCGGCATCGCGCGGCTGCTTTCCTATCAGGTCGCGCAATATGTGAACGAAGGCAGTCTCGTCGTCGTGCTGCCGGAATTCGAGTTGCCGGCCATTCCGATTCACCTCGTGCATCGCGAGGGACGTCACGTCACACAAAAGGTGCGCGCCTTCCTGGATCTCGCCATCGCGACGCTGCGCGCGGACGCATCGTTGAGTTGGTCGGACTAAACACGCGCGGCCTCCGTGATATTTCGTATGCGGCGGACCGAATCGAACGTCCGTTAGCATGCTCGCCGTGCAAAAAGCCGGCAAAACATGCAACATAGCTGTCTCGAACGATCGCAACCGGTCGCCGCGCTTTTGGCTTTCCTGAACCTTTGACGGCTCACGCACCATGACGAATCCAACTTCTCCCTCGAACGAACGCCCGCTCGACATGATCATCTTCGGCGGCGGCGGAGACCTGGCGGCGCGCAAGCTGCTGCCGGCGCTCTACATGGCGCACACGCACTGCAACCTGCCCGCCGACACGCGCATTCCCGCGATCAGCCGCAAGGACTGGACACGCGAGGATTACCTGAAGAACTTCATGGAAGAGCAGTCGCGTCAGTTCATCGACGCGAAGGCCTTCGATGCGCAGTCGTGGGACAAATTCCTCGCGCTCTTCGATTACGTGCGCGTCGACGTCGAGAATCCCGGCGACTTCCAGCGTCTCGCCGAGGCCGTGCGTCCGGGCTCGCAGCGCGTGCTCTATCTGTCGACGTCGCCCGAGCTCTTCGTGACCATCTGCGACAACCTCGACGCGGCTGGCATCCTCGACAGCCATTCCCGCGTCGTGCTGGAAAAGCCGCTCGGCCACGATCTGGCCTCGGCGCGCGCGATCAACGATGCGGTCGGCAAGCACTTCAAGGAAGAGCAGATCTATCGCATCGACCACTATCTCGGCAAGGAAACCGTGCAGAACCTGATGGTGCTGCGCTTCGGCAACGCCATCTTCGGGCCGCTCTGGCAGGCGCCGTACATCAAGAGCGTGCAGATCACGGTATCGGAGACGGTGGGCGTCGGCAGCCGCGCGGGCTTCTACGATCACACCGGCGCCTTGCGCGACATGGTGCAGAACCACTTGCTGCAACTGCTGTGCATCGTGGCGATGGAGCCGCCCGTGTCTCTCGACCCGGATGCCGTGCGCGACGAGAAGCTGAAGGTGCTGAAATCGCTGCGCCCGATGACCGTCGCGGATATCGCGCGCGACACGGTGCGCGGCCAGTACACGGCGGGCGCGGTGGGCGGCGAGGCCGTGAAGGGCTATCTGGAAGAAGCGAACGTGCCGGCGGACAGCCGCGCGGAAACCTTCGTCGCGTTGCGCGCGCATATCAACAACTGGCGCTGGGCCAACGTGCCGTTCTTCCTGCGCACGGGCAAGCGCATGCAGAATCGCCGCTCGGAGATCGTCATCGATTTCGCGGATCTGCCGTTCTCGATCATTCCCGACGGTCCGCGTCACTACGGCAACCGGCTCACCATCACGCTGCAGCCGGAAGAGTCCATCCAGCTTCAGATGATGGCGAAGGAGCCCGGCAGTGGCATGCACATGCAGCCCGTGACGCTCAATCTCGACCTGCAGCAGGCGATGACGCAGCGGCGCGCGGAAGCCTATGAGCGCTTGCTGATCGACGTGATCCGCGGGCGGCTCACGCACTTCATGCGCCGCGACGAACTGGAAGCGGCATGGACGTGGGTCGAGCCGATTCTCAACGGATGGAAGGAGCTGGGCGATCGGCCGCGCGGATACACGGCGGGGACGTTCGGACCGGCGGCGTCCAGTGCGTTGATGGCGCGAGAGAATCTGGCCTGGGCCGAAGAGGCCTGATTCCCCGAATCATAGTGGACTTGCCCCCGCAAAAGCCGGACATGCGGTGACGCTTAAATTTTGAGGTAGTCTTCTGCCTATGTTTTAAGCCTAGTCACAACGTGGAACCTCTAAAAGTTCTGACCCAGCCGGAGCAGCGCCGCCGGCGTTCGATTGAAGAGAAACTAGCGATAGTTCGCGAGACTTTCGGGCCCGGTACAACGGTCTCTGGCGTCGCTCGCCGACATCAAGTGAATGCCAACCAAGTCTTCGGCTGGCGCAAGCTCTATCAGGACGGGAGCCTATCGGCGGTCTGCCGGCGAGCACGTGGTGCCGGCATCTGACCTAGCCGAAGCAATGAAGCAGATTCGCGAGCTGCAGCGATTGCTAGGAAAGAAGACAATG
>LFKV01000011.1 GCA_001189345.1 Candidatus Paraburkholderia kirkii | reverse complement strand
GATCGGACCCGCAGAGGCGGCTTCGTTGCGCGAAGCCGCCTTTTTCGCGTCCGTCCTCTGCGAACGTCCCGCCGATGCGAAACGGCGCGCTTTCAGCCGTCATATCGCCGAGAACAACGCCGCTGGCAGCATCGGCAATTACTCACACGTCAGCAATATAGCGGACAGATTGATACCTAAAAAATGATCGAACAAGGCACGGATCGCGGCTAATTTGTGAAAGCTGCTCGTGAATTTTTGAGCCCAACTTTTCACCTTTTTGAAGTGGGCGTCGCGCGACGCCGGTCCGCTTGACGTGACTCCACACCAGTTCATCTGGATTGAGGTCCGGTGCGTAATCGGGCAGAAAATGCAAAGTCAACTTGCCCTGCGTACTCGCGACATAGTCCTTAACGATAGCTTTCTTATGCGCTGGCAATCCGTCGACGATCAAATGAACCGCTCTTTTACGATGAAACATCAACTTCTTGAGCAACTCGACGAACAACTCGCCACTTAGAAGTAGTTTCAAAAAGATCTCTTAGGGGCTGTTAACCCGTCTTAGGGGCTGTTAACCCGTAACGCAACCTGTTAACCTCGATCGTTGTGACAACAGGATCGAGGAGATGGGCAAACCAATCATCGACGACGAACTGTGGGCACTGATCGAGCCACTGCTACCACCAGCGAAGCCGCGCCGCTTCAAGTATCCGGGCCGCAAGCCGGTACCGGATCGGGCTGCGCTGACCGGCATCTTGTTCGTGCTGAAGACCGGCATCCGGTGGCGAGATCTGCCAGCGGAGATGGGATGTGGCTCTGGCGTCAGTTGCTGGCGCAGGCTGCGCGATTGGCAGCAAGCCGGCGTGTGGGATCGACTGCACGCACTGCTGCTGGCGAAACTACGAGCGGCCGGGAAGATCGACTTCTCCCGCGTCGTCGTCGACTCATCGTCGATTCGTGCGGTTGGGGCGGGCGAAAAACTGGCCCGAACCCCACCGACCGAGCACGACCCGGTTCCAAGCACCACGTCACCACCGACGCCAACGGTACGCCGATCGCGGCAATCCTGACCGGCGCCAATCGTCACGACGTCACCCAACTGATCCCGTTGATCGAGGCCATCGTACCGATTGGCGGCGTGCGCGGCCGGCCGCTGAGTCGCCCTGGCTGTGTTTATGCCGACCG
Source organism: Candidatus Paraburkholderia kirkii (assembly GCA_001189345.1). Classification (GTDB taxonomy): domain Bacteria; phylum Pseudomonadota; class Gammaproteobacteria; order Burkholderiales; family Burkholderiaceae; genus Caballeronia; species Caballeronia kirkii_B. The sequence continues at coordinate 93,460 of LFKV01000011.1, read as the reverse complement.
CGGTTACGATCATGACAAGTACCGGTGCCTCCTTCACGCGCGCAACATTCCCACCAGCATCGCGCGGCGCGGTCACCCGCACGGTAGCGGCCTTGGGAAAGTCCGTTGGGTCGTCGAACGTACACATGCCTGGTTGCATAACTTCCGCCGTCTACGTACTCGCTTCGAACGTCGTGCGGACATTCATGAAGCGTTCCTCAAACTCGGTTGTTGCTTGATCTGCTGGAACACTCTTCGGCAATCTCAACAGCCTTTATGAAACCGTCTCTTAAGGGAAAACCCCTGATTCCGCACCGGTGAGCGTTCGCGCTGCGAAGGCTCGGGTGCAGCGTCGCCGCGAATGCATGCTCAGGACTTTGGATAACGCGTTCTTATAAAGATGGTAACCGGCGCTGATGTTGCCGGAGGCTGGGTTTTTGTCTCCTTAAGGTACGAGTCATGCGAAAGGCCGTCGTGAATCGGGCGACAACGGACACTTCCCCGGGCGCGAAGGCATGGGCCTGAAGCACGACATCGCGGTGTCGACCTGCCGTATCCCCGATTTCGTCGATTAGCCGCGATCCGTACCTTGTTCGATCATTTTTAGGTATCAATCTGTCCGCTATATTTCTGACGTGTGATTAAAACATTCATGTGTCGCGTCGTGTACCCGTCCCCGCGAATCAGGCCTCGTCGTCGCCGACTTCCTCCGCGCGATGGCACGAGACCTGACGCCCGTCCACGACGCGCAGCTTCGGCTCTTCCACGCGGCAACGCTCGATCGCATACGGGCAACGCTGATGGAACGTGCAACCCGAAGGCGGATTGAGCGGCGACGGTATCTCGCCCTGCAGCTTGATCTTGATGCGCCGGTCTTCCTCGAACAAGGCGGGTGTCGCGGACATCAGCGCGCGCGTGTACGGATGGCGCGGCTTCGCGATCGTCTGCTTGTCGCCCAGCTCGGCGATGCCGCCGAAGTACATCACCATCACGTCGTCGGCGATGTGCTCCACCACTGACAGGTTGTGCGAGATGAACACGTAGCTCGTGCCGAACCGCTCCTGGAGGTCCATGAACAGATTCAGGATCTGCGCCTGGATCGACACGTCGATCGCGGACACGGGCTCGTCCGCCACGACGATCTGCGGATCGAGAATCATCGCCCGCGCGATCGCCACGCGCTGGCGCTGGCCGCCCGAAAACATGTGCGGATAGCGCGACGCGTGCTCCGGCCACAGGCCGACCGTGCGCATCATATGCGCGATGCGCTCGGCGCGCTCGTTGGCGTTGAGCTTCGTGTTGATCGCGAGCGGCTCGCCGAGCGCCTGCTCGATGGTCTTGCGCGGATTCAGCGAAGCGAACGGATTCTGGAACACCATCTGCACGCGCTGGCGCAGATGAGCGATCTTCTCCTTGCTCGCACCCGCGACGTCTTCTCCGTCGATCAGGAGACGCCCCGACGTGGGCGTTTCGATCATCGTCAGCTGACGCGCGAGCGTGGACTTGCCGCAGCCCGATTCGCCGACCACCGCGAGCGTGCGCCCGCGCTTCAATTCGAACGAGACGCCGTTCAGCGCCTTCACCGTGCCCTGCTCGAACATGCTGCGCTTCACGGTGTAGTAACGCGCGAGGTTGTCGGCGGCGAACACGACGTCCTGATTGATTTCCTTCGCTACCGCGTTCATCGCGCGCCTCCTTCCACCACCACATCGATGTTCAACGGCTTGATGCAGCGCACGCGCACCGCCGGATCGTTACTGTCGAGCTGGAACAGATTCGGCCGGCCCTTCCAGCAATCCTCGACAACGTACTTGCAGCGCGGCGCGAACAGACATCCGCTCGGACGATCGTCTTTGCCCGGCACCATGCCCGGCAGCGCGGCGAGACGTGCCGCGCCGCAGCTGTGCTCGGGAATCGCGGCGAGCAGCGCTTCCGTGTACGGATGATGCGGCTCGCTGAAGATCGTCGGCACGCGATTCGTCTCGATGATCTCGCCCGCGTACATCACCGCGACGCGCTGCGCCACTTCCGACACGACCGCCAGATCGTGTGAAATCAGCATGAGCGCCATGCCGCGCTCCTTCTGCAGGCGCACGAGCAGCTCCATGATCTGCGCCTGGATCGTCACGTCGAGCGCGGTGGTCGGCTCGTCGGCGATCAACAGCTTCGGATTGCACGCGACGGCCATCGCGATCATCACGCGCTGGTTCATGCCGCCCGACATCTGGTGCGGAAACGCGTTGATCCGGCTCTTCGCATCCGGAATGCCCACCTGGTCGAGCAGCTCCAGCGCGCGCCTGTTGAGTGCATCGCCGCGCAGGCCCTCGTGCAGCCTCAGCACCTCCTTGATCTGATAGCCGACGGTATAGCTCGGGTTCAGGCTCGTCAGCGCGTCCTGAAACACCATCGCGATGTCCTTGCCGATGATCTTGCGACGCTCGCGCGCCGAAGCGTTCAGCAAATCCTTGCCGTCGAAAGTCACCTGGTCCGCCGTGACCTTGCCCGGCGCATCGATGAGGCCCATGAGCGCCATCATCGTGACGCTCTTGCCCGAGCCGGATTCGCCGACGACCCCGACGACCTCGCCTGGCTTGACCGAGGGATCGATGCGGTCGACCGCCTGCGTCCCGCCGAACGTGACCTGCAAATTGCGGATAGTCAGAAGATCGTTCATGTCATCCCATCCATTTCAGTTTCGGATCGAGCGCATCGCGCAGCCCGTCGCCGAGCAGATTGATGACGAGCACCGAGACCAGGATCGAGAGCCCCGGCATCGTCACGATCCACCAGGCACTTTCGATGTAATCGCGTGCGGACGCGAGCATCGCGCCCCACTCGGCCGCCGGCGGCTGCACCCCGAGACTGAGGAAACCGAGCGCGGCGGCATCGAGAATCGCGGAGGAGAAGCCGAGCGTCGCCTGCACGATGAGCGGCGCCGCGCAGTTCGGCAGCACTTGCGAGAACATCAGGCGCACCACGCCCGCGCCCGCCACGCGCGATGCCGTCACGTATTCCTTCTGCAGCTCGCCGAGCGCCGATGCGCGCGTCAGGCGCACGTAACCCGGCAGCGCCACGATCGCGATCGCGAGCATCGTGTTGACGAGGCCCGGCCCGATGATCGCGACGACCGCCACCGCGAGCAGTAGCGACGGCAAGGCGAGCAGAACGTCCATCACGCGCATGATCGGCGTATCGAGCCAGTGGAAGAACGCGGCCATCAGGCCCAGCACGATGCCCGGAATCAGCGCGAGAATCACCGACACGAAACCGATCCAGAACGACAGCCGCGCGCCGTACATCAGACGCGAAAGGATGTCGCGGCCCGCTTCGTCGGTGCCGAGCAGGAACATGCGATTGCCGCCTTCGAGCCATGCGGGCGGAATCTTCACGTAATCGCGATATTGCTCGATCGGGCTGTGCGGCGCGATCAACGGAGCCGTCAGCGCGACGAGAATCAGCAGAATGACGATCACGCCCGCGGCGACGGCGCCACGATTGCGCGAGAAGTTCGTCCAGAACTCGCGCGCCGCGACCATGCGGCCGGAAGGCGGCGGCGTGATCGCCTGCGGCGGGAGATTGTTTTGAATGTCAGCCATCAAGTTACCTCACCTCGTATGGCGAATGCGCGGATTCAACACGCCGAAGAGCAGATCGACGACCAGATTCACGATGATCACGAGCGTCGCGATCATCAGAATGCCGCCTTGCACGACCGGATAATCGCGTCGCGAAATGGCGTCGATGAGCCACTTGCCGACGCCTGGCCACGAGAACAGCGTCTCGGTCAGCACCGCGCCCGCGAGCAGCGTGCCCACCTGCAGGCCGATCACGGTGACGACCGGAATCAGCGCATTGCGCAGCGCATGCACGACCACCACGCGCCACGGCGCCAGACCTTTCGCGCGCGCCGTGCGGATGTAGTCCTCGCACAGCACTTCGAGCATCGACGAGCGCGTCATGCGCGCGATCACCGCGAGCGGAATCGTGCCGAGCACGATGGTCGGCAGAATCAGATGGCTCACGGCCGACGTGAACGCGCCTTCATCCGTGGAGAACAGCGCATCGATCAGCATGAAGCCGGTGACGTGCGGAATGTCGTATTCCACCGCGATGCGGCCCGATACCGGCGTCCAGCCGAGCTTCGCCGAGAAGAACATGATGAGGACCAAGCCCCACCAGAAAATCGGCATGGAATAGCCGGTGAGCGCGGTGCCCATCACGCCGTGGTCGACGACAGTGCCGCGCCGGAGCGCCGCCGCGACGCCCGCGGGCAAGCCTACGACGAGCGCGAAGATCATCGCGCAAATCGAGAGTTCGACGGTGGCCGGGAAGCGCGCCATGAACTCGCCCATCACGCTGGTATTCGTGATGATCGACGTGCCGAGATCGCCCTTCAGCGCATTGCCGACGTAGTGGAGATATTGCAGCGGTAGCGGCTGGTCGAGACCCAGGCGCTTCATGGCTTCGGCGTGCATGGCAGGATCCACGCCGCGCTCGCCCATCATCACTTCGATGGGGTCGCCCGGGATCAGGTGGATGAGCGCGAACGCAAGAATCGTAATGCCGATGAACGTCGGTATCACCATTCCTATGCGTCGCAAAACGAATCGGAACATAATCGCCCTTTGTTTCGTTCTTGGGAGGACAGAATGTGCATCCGGCGGCGAGATCTCTTGGACCCACGCCGCCGGAACATGTCGAATAGTTATGGTTTAGTGCAAAAAGCGTTCCGCAGCAAAAACTTACTGCATGCCGACGCCATCGAAGCGCACGTAGCCGAGCGGCTCGATCTTCATGTTGGTCACCTTCTTGCTGACCGGCTGATAGACTGTCGAGTGCGCGATCGGCGAGAACGGCAATTGCTGCGCGAAGATCTGCTGCGCGTCGGTGTACGCCTTCGTGCGCGCGGCGACGTCGGTGGTCGAACGGCCCTTCACGACGAGATCGTCGAACGGCTTGTAGCACCACTTCGAAAAGTTGCTGCCCTTGACGGCATCGCAGCCGAGCAGCGTGCCGAGCCAGTTGTCGGGGTCGCCGTTGTCGCTGGTCCAGCCGATCAGGAGCGCATCATGCTCGCCCGCGTGCGCGCGCTTCAGATACTCGCCCCACTCGTACGACACGATGTTCGCCTTCACGCCGATCTTCGCCCAGTCCGCCTGGATCATTTCCGCCATCAGGCGCGCATTCGGGTTGTAGGCGCGCTGCACCGGCATCGCCCAGAGCGTGATCTCGAGGCCGTTCGGATAGCCCGCCTTCGCGAGCAGCGCCTTCGCCTTCGCGGTGTCGTACGCCTGGCTCTTCAGGTTCTTGTCGTAGGACCACTGCGTCGGCGGCATCGGTGCGGTGGCCGGCTGGCCCGCGCCCTGATAAACGGAATCGATGATCGCCTTCTTGTTGATCGCCATGTCGAGCGCGCGGCGCACGTCGGTATTGTCGATGCCCTTCTTCGTCAAGTTGTACGCGACATAGCCTTCGGTGAAGCCCGCCTGCGACAGCGTATCGACGTTCGACGCCGACTTCAGCGCCGCGATGTCGCCCGGACGCGGATAGCTCATCACCTGGCATTCGTTGCTCTTCAGCTTCTGCACGCGCACGGCGGCATCCGGCGTGATCGAGAAGATCAGCTTGAAGATCTGCACCGCGTTCGGCTTCCAGTAATCGGGATTGCCGTCGAAGCGGATGGTCGCGTCCTTCGTATAGCTGCGGAAGATGAACGGGCCCGTGCCGAGCGGATACTGGTTGATGTCCGCGGCCTTGCCGTCCTTCAGCAGCTTGTCCGCGTACTCAGCGGACAAAATCGACGCGTATTCCATCGCCATGTTCTGGATGAACGGCGCGCTCACTTCCTTCAGCGTGAACTTCACGGTGTACGGATCGACCTTCTCGATCTTCGAGATCAGCTTGTCCATGCCGAGGTCCGTGAAGTACGGGAAGGCGACGTTGTACGCCCTGCGGAACGGCTGGTTCGGGTCGAGCATGCGGTTGAACGTGAAGAGCACGTCGTCCGCGTTGAATTCGCGCGTCGGCTTGAAGAACGACGTCGTCTGGAACTTCACGCCGTGGCGCAGATGGAACGTGTAGGTCAGGCTGTCCGCCGACACGTCCCACTTTTCCGCGAGACCCGGCTCGACCTTCGTGCCGCCGCGCTCGAATTCGACGAGACGGTTATAGACGGTGAAGGTGTTCGCGGTGAAATCGGTGCCGGTCGTGTACTGGGCCGGATCGAAGCCGGCCGGGCTGCCTTCCGAGCAGTAGATCAGCGTCTTGTTCGGGGTGGCAGCGTTCGCATTCCCCGCGGTCGCCGCGAAAAGCGCTGCCGTGGCCACGGCGCCCGCGAGCGCCGAGCGGCGGGCAGCTCGCAACAGGCTGTTTTTCTTCATGTTTCCTCCAAGTCGATGCCGGCTTCTGGCCGGCGTGGCGCGAGTATACTTGATCGCGCCGCCCCGTTTTGCGGAATGCGTGCGCGAAGTCGGGCGCTACCCTAGCACGAACAAAAGTGACGCGCGTACTTGGTTTTCCCCACTAGAGTTTGTCGTCGATGGCACTTCGATAAGGGTAGGTTATCGGCCATGCGCAGAGGTAATAGACTGGAGGACGAAATATTGCGCGTGCGGGCGAGAACCAGCGCAAAAAGGCGAAAATCATGAGGGAAGGAAAAAGAACCGCGCGGCGAACGCCGCGCGGTTGAAGCAGTGATGCGTTTTCAGGCGTTCTTGAAGCCCAGGCGCTCGCAGATCGTTTTCGTGACCCACGCGCCGTTGAGCGTGTAGAAATGCAGTCCCGGCGCGCCTTCGTCGATGAGGCGGCGGCACAGGCCCGTCACCACGTCGACGCCGAACGCGCGGATCGACTCGCGGTCGTCGCCGAAGCTTTCTAGCCGGCGCGCGATCCACTTCGGCACTTCGGCGCCGCACATGTCGGAGAAGCGCGTCAGTTGCGAGAAGTTCGTGATCGGCATGATGCCCGGCACGATCGGCACGTCGACGCCGAGCTTGCGCGCTTCCTCGACGAACTCGAAGTACGCGTCCGCATTGAAGAAGTACTGCGTGATCACGGAGTTCGCGCCCGCTTTCACCTTGCGCACGAAATTCTCGAGATCGGCGCGCGGCGACTTCGATTGCGGATGGAACTCCGGATACGCGGCCACTTCGATGTTGAACCAGTCGCCGTGCTCCTGGCGGATGAATGCCACGAGCTCGGACGCATAGCGCAGCTCGCCGATCGCGCCCATGCCCGAGGGCAGGTCGCCGCGCAGCGCGACGATGTGGCGAATGCCGTGCTCGCGGTACTGCGAAAGAATCGCGCGCAGGTTGTCCCTCGACGAGCCGATGCACGACAGATGCGGCGCGGCCTCCAGCCTTTCCGCGGCCATTTCCAGCACTGTGTCGAGCGTGCCTTGCTGCGTGGAGCCGCCCGCGCCGAAAGTCACGGAGACGAACTTCGGCGAGAGTGTCGCCAGTTGCGCGCGCGTCGCGCGCAGTTTGTCCACGCCTTCCTGCGTCTTCGGCGGGAAAAACTCGAATGAGAGTTCGATCGGTTTCATGATGATGGTTGATCGAGCGGCGGCGAGGCCTGACCGACCGGGCTCAGCCGAAGTTGCGGTTCCCGAAGATGAGCGCCGACAGCAGCCAGGACACGATGCTGTAGAGAATCGAGCCGAAGAACGCCGACCAGAATCCCGACACTTCGAAATCCTTCAGCAGCGACGAGCACAGCCAGAAACACAGCGCGTTCACCACGAGGATGAACAGCCCGAGCGTGACGATCGTCACCGGCAGCGTAAGGATGATCAGGATCGGCCGGATCACCGCGTTGATGAGCCCGAGCACCACCGCGATGATGAGCGCCGTGCCGAAACTGCGGATGTGGATCGACGGCACGAGATAGGTGATGATCAGGAGCGCGAGCGCGTTGATCAGCCATGTCAGCAGCACGGTCATCTGGAGTTCTCCGTTTGATGCGTCAGGTTGCAATCGCCGCACGGATGCGCGCGCACCCGTGCGGACGAACGCCGCCGCTTGCGATTAATAGCGGTAATGGTTCGGCTTGAACGGGCCGTTCTTGTCGACGCCGATATAGCCGGCCTGCTCGTCCGACAGCACGGTCAGCTCCGCGCCGATGCGGCCCAGGTGCAGGCGCGCCACCTTCTCGTCCAGATGCTTCGGCAGCACGTAGACCTTGTTCTCGTACTTCTTGCCTTGCGTGAACAGTTCGATCTGCGCGAGCGTCTGGTTGGTGAACGAGTTCGACATCACAAACGACGGATGGCCCGTCGCGCAGCCCAGATTCACGAGACGGCCTTCAGCCAGGATGATGATCTTCTTGCCGTCCGGGAAGACGATGTGATCGACCTGCGGCTTGATGTTGTCCCACGTGTACTGGCGCGTCGACGCGATGTCGATTTCCGAGTCGAAGTGGCCGATGTTGCAGACGATCGCATTATTGCGCATCGCCTTCATGTGGTCGTGGTTGATGACGTGGTAGTTGCCGGTCGCCGTCACGAAGATGTCGGCCTTGTCGGCGGCGTATTCCATCGTCACGACACGGTAGCCTTCCATCGCCGCCTGCAGCGCGCAGATCGGATCGATTTCCGTGACCCACACCGTGGCGCCCAGACCGCGCAGCGATTGCGCGCAGCCCTTGCCCACGTCGCCGTAGCCCGCGACGACCGCGATCTTGCCCGCGATCATCACGTCGGTCGCGCGCTTGATGCCGTCGACCAGCGACTCGCGGCAGCCGTACAGGTTGTCGAACTTCGACTTCGTGACCGAATCGTTCACGTTGATTGCCGGGAACGGAAGGCGGCCTTCCTTCTCCATCTGGTACAGGCGATGCACGCCCGTGGTGGTTTCTTCCGTCACGCCCTGGATGTGCGCGAGGCGCGTGGAGTACCAGGTCGGATCGGCGTCCAGGTGGCGTGCGATCGACTTGTACAGCGCGACTTCTTCCTCGTTGGTCGGCTTGGCGATGACCGAGCGGTCCTTCTCGGCCTTCGAGCCGAGAATGAGCAGCAGCGTGGCGTCGCCGCCATCATCGAGAATCATGTTGGCGAATTCGCCGTTCGGCCATTCGAAGATGCGGTGCGAGAACTCCCAGTATTCGTCGAGCGATTCGCCCTTGAACGCGAACACCGGCGTGCCGCCGTCGGCGATCGCGGCGGTGGCGTGATCCTGCGCCGAGAAGATGTTGCACGAGGCCCAGCGCACGTCCGCGCCCAGCGCCTTGAGCGTTTCGATCAGCACGCCCGTCTGGATGGTCATGTGCAGCGAGCCGGCGATGCGCGCGCCCTTGAGCGGCTGCTGCGTCTTGTATTCCTCGCGCGTCTGGATGAGACCCCGCATTTCCGTTTCGGCGATGTCGAGTTCCTTGCGGCCCCACGCGGCCAGCGACATGTCCGCGACGACGAAATCCTTGGCGTTCTTGGAATCGAGAACTGCGGCGTTCATCACGCCCTCCTTTCTAAAAATGACTAGAAATGTTGACGTGAGCGCCGTTCGAATGCGGTGGCTCAACGGGCATTCGACATGCCTTCGAACCGTCCGGATAGTGAATGCTCCGAGCCTGGCGGCCGATATGATGCGCGACCGTCGCAACGCTCCTCGGAAGCGAACGACGATTGTAGCAAAGTCTCGTCGGAGGAACCGGGATCGGGCGTGCGCCGATTCTATTTTTTGGCGGGACGTGACGAGCCGTTCGGCCGGGACGTCAGAACGGAATGACGGACAGCAGCGGCGCGAGCAGCACCATCGCCACGCCGGCGATCATCATCGTGAGACTCGCGACGACGCCCTCCCTCCTCGCTGCCGAGCTCGCGCGCCTTGGCCGTGCCCACGCCGTGCGCCGCGGCGCCGAACAGCATGCCGCACACGCCCGTCGCGATCACGAAGAGCACGGTGAGATCCTTCGGCGCGTAGATCCTGTCGGAGACGGCGAGCGCGAACGGCGTGGAGACTGAGCGCGTCGCGAGGCTGCGCTGCAATTCCGGCGAAAGATGCAGCAGCTTCGCGAGCGCGAGCGAGCCGCCCACCGCCACCAGAATGCCGACCGTCACGCCGACGGTGAGCGAAATCCAACGACGCCTGATGAGCACGCGATATTCGTAGATCGGCACCGCGAACGCGACCGTCGCCGGGCCGAGCAGCCACATGAGCTAGCGCATGTCGGCGAAATACACCGGGTACGGAATGCGCGCCGTCACGACGATGACGGCGAACACCACCGGCACGGCGAGCAGCGGCGTGAGCCACGGTCGCCTGAAGCGGGCATACAGGTGCTTTGCCGCGAAATACAGCGCGACGGTCAGCACGAAGCAGCCCGCCGCGATGAGGCACGCCGAGTCGTCCGCGAAAAGGGAGGCGTAGAAATGGTTCATGCCGGCTCGCTCAAGCCCGCGCCGCATGCCGCGCCACGAGCGCGCGGCGCAACGCGAGACGACGTTCGAGACGCGCGGCCCGGTCGACGGCGAACGCGACCGCCACCATCACCATCAGCGTTCCCGCGACCACCACGAGCGCGAGCCGCTAGCCGTCTTCCATGAAAAGGCCGCCGTACTGGACGGCCGCCACCGCCGCCGGAATGAAGAACAGCAGCATGTCGGAAAGCAGCCAGTCCGCGCCCGCCTTCACCCAGCGCGGCGCGACGCCGCCGCAGACCAGCAGCGCGAGCAGGACGACGAGCCCGATCACGCCGCCCGGCACGGGCAGCGCCAGCCTGCGCGCGACGAAGTCCGCCGCGACCCAGATGCCAGCGAGCGCGACGCGCAAGAAGCGGCCGAGCGCCGCGCGAGTGTTCGCGGTGTGCGTTCTGGTCGTGAGGGCGGCGGACATGGCGCACTCTTCTGCGGTTGAAGTCAATGATTAGGGTTAACATCTAGTCCGAGTATATGGGCGCGCTTCGCATATAAAAATGACTTAACCTTATCCAAATCATTCCGCTGGAGGACGAGGTCGGCTCGCCGCTGCTGCTGCGCGAAGGCCGCCAGATGGTGCTCACCGATGTCGGGCAGATCGTCTATCAGCGCGGCGTGGAGGTGCTGGCGGCACATGCGCGGCTGGAGGCCGAACTGAACGATCTCGGCACTTTCGGGCGCGGCACGCTCACGATCGGCATTCCGCCGATGGGCGGAGCGCTCTTCACACCGGCTATCGCCACGTTCCGGCGCCGTTATCCGAAGGTCGAGCTCAAGTTGTTCGAACGCGGCTCGAAGGCGATCGAGGCGGCGCTCATCGACGGCGAACTGGAGCTGGGCGGCGTGCTGCAGCCCGTCGATAGCGAAAAATGATCGATGTTCTGCCCGTCAGCCGGCAGCTTCTGTGGCTCGTCGCGCCGAAAGGCTCGCGCTGGGACGAAGCGCGCGAGGTCGCGCTCACAGATCTCGCCGCCGAGCCGTTCGTGTTCTACGGCGAGAGCCTCGCGCTGAACGACGTCGTGCTCAACGCCTGCCGGGAGGCGGGTTTCGCGCCGACGATCGTCGGCCGCAGCGGGCATTGGGATTTCATGGCCGCGCAGGCGCCGGCCGCGCCAGCGCCGGATGGGGCTTGGGCGGTGGCTGTGCCGCTCGCGGTGATCGTCCAGCCGTCGCCGAATGCGGCTTTCAGCTTGTCCGTCCAGCCGAGCGTCGCATCGGCCGCGCGGCCGCCCAGATCGACCTGCTCACCCGCAACACGCACCTGCGCGCCCGGCAGCGCCATGACAGGCAACAGTTCATCGAGCTTGCCGGGCCACGCCGCGGGCTTCGTATCCGGGTCGACCGACACGTCCGCATGGAACCTGTCCACGCCGAGCTTCGCGGCCAGGACGTCGATCAGGCGCTGCTTCTCTGCCTCACTGCCGACCGTGGCGGTCAGGGTGGGAACGCCGGACGCGTCGACGAGAAAGGACATCGCCGAGTCGGCGGCGGGCGCGGCGACGGGCGCCGAAGCCTCGACCGGCGCCGAAGCGGCCATGTCGGCCACCGGGCCGGAAGCGGCCTCCGGCTTAGCAGCCGGCGCGGCTTCCTGCTCCGACGTCGCGGATTGCGTGGTCGAGCAACCGCGGCCGAGCAGCGCGAGCGCGGCGACGAGCGCGACCCACCACCATTTCTTCCGGTACGCGTTTTCCTTCTCCTCCGGTTGTCCGGCGGCGGGCGTCTCCGACTGCAGCGGGAATTCGGCGGCCTCCTGCGTCACCGGATGCTCGAGATGCGCCGAAACCGCCTTCAGCCGCGACGCGACGCCCGCCAGAAACGCGCCGACCGAGCCGAGACCGAGCGCCCGGGCGAACGCGTCGGTCATGTTCGTGCGCACCACCGGCAACTGATGGCCGAGCAGCGCGGGAAGCTGGTCCGGGCCGCCGTTGTGCTGCGACAGATGACGCTTGAGCACGCCCAGCATCGTCGCGCAGACCACGCCGGCGAGCGTGCGGGTAGCGCTCGCCGCGACGCCCGTCCGTGTATTCGGCGATGCGCTCGGCGAGCACGTTGAGGCTCTCGTGCGAGGCGACCGCCTGATCCAGCTTCGCGCCGTTCTCGACGAACGTCCTGAAGCCTGCGTCCTGCACGACGAAATGTGACAATTCTTCGGCGATCAGCGCATTCGTGGCGGGCGACATGACAGTCGCGAAAAGGCTGCGCGCGCCTTCGAGCGAAGACGCCTTGTTCATCATGGCGCCGATGAGCGTCGGCCCGCAGAGCGAGACCACGCGCTTGGCGGACTCCGGAGCGCAGCCGATGCGGCCGGCGAGATGCTGCAGAACGCTCTCGGTCAAAGCGCCTTGCACCAGCTGATTGAGGTTGATGTTCATTGAGAATGCTTCCTTGAAAAGCGAACTTGCGTCCGCCGAAATAGGCCGGGGCGATTATATAGGTTCGGGCTCCTTGCACGTCATCGGGAAGGAACGAACAATCGAATTAGTCTCAGGCGCCGGCGCTTTAGGACTGCGCATCGGAAATGCATGGGCGATTCCGAAAAGAGCGGCGCCTCTACCGCCGGACCACCGCCCGGCCTATGATTCTTGAATTCGAGATGACGCCCGCAAGGCCGGAAGCGGCTGTTGCGCTCGCCCGACAGGGTGATGCCCAGTCCGGCCCGGTTCGTGGCGCAAAGAAGGAGACCGACGATGCCCTCGTCCTCGCCCGCTCTATCCGACCCCGCCAGTCCCGCTGGTCGCCCGTTCGGGCAGACACATGAAGTCACGAATCAGGTGGAGCCGCTGGTCGGCTACGACGCCTTCGCCTTCGATCACGCCCTGGCGGCGGCCTTCTGGCGCGAGGGCGCGCAATGGCATGCCGAGGCGCTCTCGCGCGACGGAATGGCTTTGACCCAGCCGGATGTCGTCGCGCTGGCGGATCTCGCCAACCAGCATGAACCGGAACTCGCGACCCACAATCCGCGCGGCGAACGGATCGATGCGCTGGAATTCCATCCGGCCTGGCATGAACTGCTGCGGCGCCTGCGGCACGAGGGTCTGCATGCGTTGCCGTTCGAGCCGTCCGCGCGCGCCGGCGCGATGGCGCGCGCTGCGCCGGCTACTACCTTCACGGACAGCTTGGAGACCATGTGCCGCTCCAACTGCTGCGGCTTGATGCCGTGCTTGCGCCAGATGCGCTGCACGGCCGAGACCGATACGTCGCCGAGTTCTGCTGCGAGCTTGTAGCTACTCCAGTGTGTCGAACCGTCGGCGGGTTTGTGCTTGAGGGTGCACTTGAGCACCCGCGCTTCCAGTTTGGCCGGTGGCTGCGTAGGCGCCCGCCCGCGGTGCCGGGCGTACATGCCGGCTAGTCGCTCGCTGAGGAAGCGCCCCGACCAGCGTGCGATGAAGCGCGAGCACCGCGCCCCAAGCATGCGCGGAAACGGGCGCGGCGGGCCACGTGAGCATCGCGACCGGGGCGAGCGTGAATGTCGCGCCGAGCATGCTGCCGGCGGCGTTGGTCAGCGCGTCGACGTCCATCAGATATCGTTTCGCGAAGTTACCGGCGACGCCATAGAGTGCCGATGCCGCTAGGGCCGCGGCCGCCGCGAGCAGGCCCTGCACGGGCAGCGCCGCATCGGAGCCGGCCTGCGCGGGCGCGACCTGATTCCATACGAGCACGAGCACGCCCGCGAAACCGATCGCCATGCCGATCGCCAGCGCGATCGTGCGCGCGGTCGTGAGGCGGTCCCTGAGCCACAGATACGCGACGAGCGCGCCCCACAGCGGAGTCGTCGCGTTGATGACGGACGTGGCGCCGGCCGAAAGCGTCAGCTCCTCATAGGCGAAGAGACAGAACGGCGCGGCGGAGTTGAGAATGCCGACCACAAGCAACGGCAGCCAGCGTGTGCGCAGGGTCGCGGCGGTGGCGACGAGCGGACGGCGCGCGAGCAGCATCGCCACCAGAGAAACACCGCGCCGATGCCGACGCGCAAGACCATCAGCGGCGCGACGCCAAACTCGGCGACGCCCACCCGGATGAAGGGAAACGACGCGCCCCACAGGGCGGCGAGCACGATCAGTTGTAGCAGGTTGGCGGGCGACATGGCGAGGCGGACTCTGGAATGCTCATCGAAAGTCCGCGCATGTTAGCACCGCGTCCGCGACCCCAGAACGCCCCCGCCGGAAGAGAGCGCAAGAAGCGGGATACCGGTTGCGACATCAATGCGGCGGAATCATCCAGGTCAGCACGTTCTGCTGCAGCCACACGAGCACGCCGAGCAGGATCGTGAGGAAGATCGAATGCCAGAACGTGCGCGCGAAGACGAGCCTTTCCTTGCCTTTCAGCTCGGTCGTGGCCACGCCGGTCGAGATATTCTGCGGCGAGATCATCTTGCCCATCACGCCGCCGGACGAATTGGTGGCCGTCATCAGCACCGGATTGAGGTTGAGCTGGTTGGCCGCCACCACCTGCAGGTTGCCGAAGAGCGCGTTGCCCGAGGTGTCGCTGCCGGAAAGGAACACCGCGACCCAGCCGAGGAACGCGGACACGAGCGGGAAGAACGGTCCGACGGACGCGACGCCCAGGCCCAGCGTGTAGTTCATGCCCGAGTAGTTCATCAGATACGCGAGGCCGACGATCGTCGCCACCGTCAGAATCGCGATGCGCGTCTGCACCCACGTATCCACGATCGCCGCGCCGTACTCGCGCGCGGGCAGCTTCACCATGAGCGCGGTGATGATCGAGGCGACGAGGATCGCGGTGCCGGTCGCAAGCGGCTGGAAGTCCCAGATCGCGCCATAGGGCTGCTTGTACAGCGTGATGTAGACGGCCTTGTCGAGTCCCGGCCACGCGATCTTGACGTCGCCGATTATGAAGATCTTGAGCACCGTCCACACGATCACGACCACCGACACGACGATCCACGGGAACCAGCCCTGGATGCCCGGAAGCGTCGCGCGCGTGTCGGCGAGGCGATCGACGTTTACGGCGAAGCGCTCGTCCGCGACGGGCTTCCACACGCGCAGGAACGCAATCGTGAGGATCAGCGAGACCAGCGACGAGAGCACGTCGGTCAGCGCATAGCTGATGTAGTTCGACGTCGCGAATTGCGTGAGCGCGAACGCGCCGCCCGAGACGAGGAGCACGGGCCAGATGCGCATCATGTTGCGAAAGCCCGCATAGACGCCGATCACGTAGAACGGCAGGAAGAACGCGAAGAGCGGCAGCTGGCGGCCGACCATTTTCGCGAGGGCGTCGGTCGGCAGGTGCGTGACAGCGCCGAGCACGGTGATCGGCACGCCGAACGTGACCGGCGCGGTGTTGAAGATCAGCGTGAAGGTGAGCGCCTCGAGCATCGGGAAGCCGAGCAGGATCAGGAGCGAGCTCGTGATGGCGATCGGCGTGCCGAAGCCCGAGATGCCTTCGAGCAGCGCGCCGAACGAGAAACCGATCACGACGAGCACGATGCGCCGGTCGTTCGGCAGGTTGTCGACCAGCGGCGCGCCCAGCCGAGCAGCACGAGCACGAGGACGATTGGTAGCGCGGCGACGAAGGAAAGGAAGAGGGAATCGGCGATCGGGGTCAGCAGCTGATGGAACATCGGGTCTTCTTTTTTCTGTCTTGAGCGGAAGCGGCGGGAAGCGAGCCGCGATGCGCGTGGAGTTCGATGTTGCAGCAGCAGGCGTCCGCAGGCTTAAGCGGACACATAACGCGCACACTAAGAATAGGGCGCGAACGGCCTGCGTCAAGGCGTGAATGCCCCATCATTGCCGCACGCGGTTCCTGCGCGGGCGTGACGGGACGCGGCGCGTTGCCGTTGTATGAACGGCGTAAGGAATGATTGGGGCGGTCAGCCTTCCGCGATGACGCCGGGCGCGCGTTCCTCGCGGCCGGCGACAGGCGTCCGACGGAACACCCAGATGGTCAGCAGGCCGAGCGAGGCAAGCATCCAGAGCAGAAAAAAACACGAAGGCCAGAATGTCCGATCCCCTGAAGACGGAACGTCCGCAACGTCGGTTACCCACGCCCCGGCAAATAGGGGAGATGCTGAGCCAGAAGCATGCCAATGGTCTGGCAAAATCCGCCAAGTCATTGTCGGGAAAGGAAAGTGCGCGAGCGCACGATCGCGCGATTTCTGCGTGCGCGTCCGTACCGATCGGAAAATGTTGCAGCGATGTTATGCGAAGGCGAAAAAACCGGCGCATCGTCTTGATTGATGTAACACCGGCGGTGGGCGCCGGCTTCAATGCCCGTGACCGCCGCCGCCCCCGCCATGCCAGCCTCCGCCGTCTTGCCAGCTGCTGCCGTCCCCGTGCCAGCCACCGCCGCCGCCGTGCCATCCGCCGCCATGCCAGCCGTTGCCGTGCCATCCGCCGCCGTGCCAGCCGTGCCCCCAGCAGCAACCGCCGCCCCAGTAGCCGAAGCCGAATGAGACCGCCGGATAGCCGTAGCCGTAGTACGCCGGATAAGCGGCGTAGGGCGGGTAGTAGGGATAGGGATACGGATAGGTCTGGAGTAGTCGGCGTACGGCCCGACCGCGTACTGATACTCGGGCGGAAGCGTCGCGTGTTACGTCGCGCGCGGAATGAGGAGCGGTATCTCGCGCTATTCGAGGTGAGACGGTAAGCTCCGTCGCGGGATCGGTAAGGGGAAGGACTTCCTTGGCGAACGCGCGATGCAGGTCAGGACCATGGATGCATCGTCGCGCGGTCGATGCATCGCCCACCATGCAAACAGTCCCGGGCTCGCCGGGGCTGTTGCTCAGAACGGGTCATCGATGCGATGACGCGGTGGTGGCCTGCGCGAGGGCATGGACCACGGTTCGTAGTAGCGCCGGATCGGCTCACGATACGCGGCGCTGAACCACAGGAACCATTTCGAGAGCAGGTGCTGGATCTGCGCGGCCGCCTCGTCGGAGAGTTCCGACAGCATTGGCGTGCGCGGTAAGTCATCCGCTTGCCGGTTTCGGGCCTTCGTGCGTCTGATTACCGATGAGGTGATGCGCTTCATCGAAGAAGCGTGCGCGACTCACGCTGGGCCGGACGTGCAGGAGCTGGTTGATCTGATTGCGGAACAGTTTGGCCTGGTGGTTCATCGACGCACCGTGGAACGCGCCCTGGCGCGTTTGAAAAAAACTGCGGTAAATCCTCCCGTAACGGCCCGCGATACCCAGTCCCTGAGCCGAAGCTACGAGATCTTGCGGCAGGAGGCTCTCGAGCCAGGCGGAGGCGGTCCGACGCTGATGCGAGGCCGTGCGCTGTTCATGTTCAAAGGCATGGCAGTCTGGAGGAAGTCTGTGACCGACGCGTTTCCGTTTAGTCCATTATCGGTCGCGTGGCCGGGCGGGCTGAATCTGCCTGCCAGTCTCGAACAGAACCTGGTCGCCGTCGTGGCGACGATGGCAATTGCGACAGCGGAGGTGATGGCATGACCGATCAGACGCACGCGAAAGTTCAGGCCCGACATCTGAAAAGAAACGCCTACCTGTATGTCAGGCAGTCTACGTTGCGACAGCTGTTTGAGAATACCGAGAGCACCGAGCGCCAGTACAACCTGCGACAGCGCGCGATCGCCCTCGGATGGCAAACTGATCAGGTGGTCGTCATCGACTCGGACCTCGGCCTGTCTGGCGCGTCCTCGGTTGATCGCCAAGGGTTCCAGCGCCTGGTCGCAGAGGTAAGCCTGGGCCGTGCCGGGATTGTGATGGGGCTCGAGGTGTCGCGCCTGGCGCGCAACTCCACCGACTGGCATCGGCTACTGGAGATTTGCGCACTGGCCGACTGTCTGATCCTCGACGAGGATGGCGTCTACGATCCTGCGCACTTCAATGATCGATTGCTGCTCGGCCTGAAGGGCACGATGAGCAAGGCCGAGTTGCACGTCATGCGGGCACGACTGCGCGGCGGCATCCTCAATAAGGCACGTCGAGGAGAGCTGGAGATGCGGTTGCCCATCGGCTTTGTCTACGACACGGAATCGCGCGTGCGTCTGGATTCCGACGCACAGCATCCGGCATCTCTTCCGCACGTTTCGGCGCACCGGTTCGGCCACAGCAACTGTCAAGGCCTTCCGTAAGCAGGGCCTTCTGTTCCCGCATCGGGTCCACCACGGAGGACGCAAAGATGATGTGCTGTGGAGCGAGCTCGAGCACTCACGCGTACTGTGGGTTCTGCATCACCGCGGTACGCAGGTGCGTACTGCTTCGGGCGCACGCGCTATCGCAATCATCCCGACGGGCAGAAGGTCTGCGCCCGGCTGCCCTCTGAGGAATGGGTATCGCTGATCCCCGACGCCCACGAGGCCTATGTAAGCTAGGAAGAGTTCGAACAGAATGTTCAGGTGTTGCGGGAGAATGCCCACGCACTGGGCATGGATCGGGAAAAGGGAGCGCCGCGTGAGGGGCCGGCGCTGTTGCAAGGCCTCGCGATATGTGCCAATGCGGTGAGCGGATGACAGTGCGCTATCACGTCCAAGGTACACGCAGGATACCGGACTACATGTGCCAGCGCCACAGCATCAAACTTGGGCGGCCGGTGTGCCAGCATGTTCGCGGTGGAGAGCTTGACGAGGCCGTCGGCAGGTTGCTCGTGGAAACTGTCACGCCAGTCACACTTGGGGTCGCGCTTGCAGTACAGGAAGAACTTGAGAACCGCTCTGACGAGCGCGACCGACTGCACCGCCAGGAGTTTGAACGAGCACGCTACGAGGCCGATCTGGCGTGGCGCCGCTATATGCAGGTGGATCCCGCGAATCGGCTGGTCGCGGATTCGCTTGAATCGGAATGGAATCAGGCGCTACGTGCTCTCACCGAAGCTCAGGATCACTACGAAAAGCAGCGCGAAGCTGATCGCGCAGGACTTAACGATAAACAGCGCGCAAGCATCATGACGCTCGCGAGAGACTTCCCTCGTCTCTGGAACGATCCGCGCACACCTGATTGCGAGCGAAAGCGCATGGCGCGGCTGCTCATTGCTGATGTGACTTTGCTCAAGGGTGCAGACATTTGCGTTCAGGTCCGCTTTAATGGCGGCGCCACGCATACGCTACATGTGCCGCTGTCCAAGCCAGCGTGGATATTACGGCAAACCCCTCGCGCAGTCATCGCCGAAATGGACCGGCTTCTCAACGAGTACACCGAGAGTGAAACGACAGAGCAGCTTAATCGTCAGGGGCGCGCCTCCGGCTGGGGCAAGCGGTTTATTTCCAACCAGATCGAGCCGGCGTGTTCGGCCGCGAAGCTGCGCTTCTTCTCGGGCACGACATCCGGTCCGGCAATGCGTGAGATGCCGTGAGCCTTGAGCAGGCGATGTACGGTGCAGCGCGAGAGCGTGTTACGCGGCACCATTGCCGCGCGTCAAACAAGATGAGAGCAGCGCGTCAATCAGGATGAGAGTACTGGCGTTGTGGCAGCGGCTCCGGGCTACGCCCTCCACCGCTGCCGCAACGCCGCGCCGAAGAGTCCGTCCCGCTGCCGGGGTGCCTTGTCGGTGGTCGCGGTAAATCGGGTATGAACAGCTCTTCCATGTAGCGAAGGGAGGCTGAGTTGCCCGGCCGACACATCAACGACCATCAGATGAGGCTCTACATGAAGTACAGACTCAAGGAAGGACCAGCTCAAGCGGCTGCGCGCGCCGGGTTCAGCGCTGCCACGGGTTATCGCATCGATCAGGACCGGCGACTGCCATCGCAGAAGAAGGCACCACGTGCGCGCCGCCGTCCCGAGCTTCCGGGCAACGTGCGCCGCACACTGGAGCGCCGTATTCGCGACTGGCGCGCACTCCATGGCGAGGAGCATGACGTTATGTTCCGTCAGGTACACGAACCCGGTCGTCTCGGGTTGTCCGACTTCACCGAGATGGACAGCCTGGGCGTCACCGTGGCGGGTGTCGCGCTTGACCACCGCCTCTATCACTTCCGGCCGGCCTGCTCGGGCTTTGAGCACGCTCACGTCATTCTCGGCGGCGAGAGCTATGTCGCGCTGGCTGAAGGGCTGCAGAACGCCATCTGGGCACTCGGGGCGCGCCACGCGAGCACCGCAGCGACAGCCTGTCGGCGGCGTTCCGCAATCTCGATGCCGACGCGCGCAAGGATCTGACCACGCGTTACGATGCACTGTGCGCCCACTACGGCATGCAGCCCACACGCAACAACCGTGGCGTTGCCCACGAGAACGGCGCCATCGAGAGCCCTCATGGCCACCTCAAGAGCGCAGTGCGTGATGCGTTGCTTCTGCGCGGCAGTCACGACTTCGACAATCTCGGTTCCTATCGCCGCTTCATCGACGAGATCGTCGGTCGAATCAACGCGCGTAATGGCAAACGCATTGAGCTCGAGCGGGCACTGCTTCAGCCGCTTCCGGTCCAGCGTACGTGCGACTACGAGGAAACGCGCGTTGACCTTCGATCGCCTGCTTGAGCAGCTACCGCAGCGCCAGGCATGCAGGACCATGATTGAACTGCTCAGCCTGGCCCACGAGCACAACTGCGAAGCGCAACTGGCCCAGGCGCTGCAGCAGAGTCTGGACGATGGACAGTTACCCGAGCTGGACGCACTGTGTTCGCGTTTCGAAGCGAAGCGCACGAACAGCATGCCGGAGGTGAACGTCCAGCTGGCACCGCTGAGCGACTACGAAGCCCTGCTTGACGACATGGCGACGGAGGTGACGGCATGGTCTCGACATCAACGCCACCCGCCTGTCGCTGCTGCTCAACGATTTGCGGCTGCCCGCCATCAAGCAGATCTGGTCCAGCTTTGCTGAGCGCTCCGACACGGAAGGATGGCCGGCAGCGCGCCTGCCGATGGCGCTGGCCGAACACGAGATCGCCGAGCGCGATCGACGCCGAATCGAACGTCACCTCAGGGACGCAAAGCTGCTGCCGGGCAAGACACTGGAGAACTTCAATTTCGACGCGGTGCCAATGGTGTCGCGCGCGCACGTCTCGGCGCTTTGCGCGGGCGACGGCTGGTTGCGTAACGGCACCAACCTGATTCTTCTAGGGCCTAGCGGAGGGGGCAAATCGTACCTGTCGTCGGCGATCGGACTGAGCCTGCTGGAGAAGGGCTGGAAGGTCTTCT
The DNA here is from genome assembly GCA_001189345.1 of Candidatus Paraburkholderia kirkii. Classification (GTDB taxonomy): domain Bacteria; phylum Pseudomonadota; class Gammaproteobacteria; order Burkholderiales; family Burkholderiaceae; genus Caballeronia; species Caballeronia kirkii_B. The sequence goes on along the minus strand of LFKV01000011.1, from coordinate 72,018 downwards.
TCGCTCGCACTACCGACCTCGTGCAACGGTTGCAGGTCGCGCGCCGCGAGCTCGCGCTGGAGTCCGCCGTCAACCGGCTGGATCGCTTCGACCTGGTCATCCTGGACGATTTCGCATATGTCAGCAAGGATCAGGCAGAGACGTCGGTGCTGTTCGAGCTCATCAGCGCCAGGTATGAGCGCCGTTCCCTTTGCATAACGGCCAACCAGCCGTTTGGCGAATGGGACAAGGTTTTCCCCGACCGGGCCATGACGGTGGCCGCCGTCGACCGGCTGGTCCACCACTCGACCATCTTTGAGCTGAACGTCGAAAGCTACCGTCGCCGTACTGCCCTGCAGCCCAAGCAGCAGGGACCGGGACGCCCGGCCAGTAGAGCGACACCAAAGAACGTTGGTGTGCCACCGACACAGGAGCATCAGCACGGCATCGACCTCACCGAATGATCCGCTGTTCTCGTCCTGATTGACGCGCGGCTCGCAGGCAAAGCTAGCCGCGTCAATCAACCGCAGCATCACCTTCCCGCCACCACATTCTCATCTTGATTGTCGCGCAACACCCACTCGCCCGCGTCAATCAACTCCGCGCGTCAATCAATAAACGCTTGCCAGCGTCAATCAACATCGGCATCAGCATTTCTGCCGCGACATTCTCAACTTGATTGTCGCGCCACAGTGGGCAGCGAGACACCTATCCGAACATTGCCAGGCGGGCTCGTGAGCAGAAGGTGGACATCTTTTTCTGGGACGAATCGGGCTTCCGTGCTGACTCGGTGCATGGCAGGACGTGGGCGCCGCGCGGTGAAACGCCGGTGGTCGAGCGGCCCGGCGAACGTCACAGCATGGGCGCCGCGTCCGCCGTTAATTCGAAGGGAGCTTTCTGGTTTGCGACGTATGAAGGGGCACTAAGAAGTAGTTTCAAAAAGATTTATTAGGGGCTGTTAACCCGTAACGCAACCTGTTAACCTCGATCGTTGTGACAACAGGATCGAGGAGATGGGCAAACCAATCATCGACGACGAACTGTGGGCACTGATCGAGCCACTGCTACCACCAGCGAAGCCGCGCCGCTTCAAGTATCCGGGCCGCAAGCCGGTACCGGATCGGGCTGCGCTGACCGGCATCTTGTTCGTGCTGAAGACCGGCATCCGGTGGCGAGATCTGCCAGCGGAGATGGGATGTGGCTCTGGCGTCAGTTGCTGGCGCAGGCTGCGCGATTGGCAGCAAGCCGGCGTGTGGGATCGACTGCACGCACTGCTGCTGGCGAAACTACGAGCGGCCGGGAAGATCGACTTCTCCCGCGTCGTCGTCGACTCATCGTCGATTCGTGCGGTTGGGGCGGGCGAAAAACTGGCCCGAACCCCACCGACCGAGCACGACCCGGTTCCAAGCACCACGTCACCACCGACGCCAACGGTACGCCGATCGCGGCAATCCTGACCGGCGCCAATCGTCACGACGTCACCCAACTGATCCCGTTGATCGAGGCCATCGTACCGATTGGCGGCGTGCGCGGCCGGCCGCTGAGTCGCCCTGGCTGTGTTTATGCCGACCGCGGTTACGATCATGACAAGTACCGGTGCCTCCTTCACGCGCGCAACATTCCCACCAGCATCGCGCGGCGCGGTCACCCGCACGGTAGCGGCCTTGGGAAAGTCCGTTGGGTCGTCGAACGTACACATGCCTGGTTGCATAACTTCCGCCGTCTACGTACTCGCTTCGAACGTCGTGCGGACATTCATGAAGCGTTCCTCAAACTCGGTTGTTGCTTGATCTGCTGGAACACTCTTCGGCAATCTCAACAGCCTTTATGAAACCGTCTCTAAGCTATTTCTGAAGTTCGTCTTATTTTTTCGGACGTCGCCGTACACCAAATTGTTGAAGAAACGTTAGCATTTCGGCTGTCCGACCGGACGCGTCACTTCCGCCGCGTCCACGACACTTTCCCTTCGATTCGAAAGCTGTGTTCTCGGTCCAACTCACGAGTTTGGCTAAAGTCGCGGAAAGTTTTGCCGATAGCGCGCTTTCGTCGTGTATAAAAGCGCCCGCCGGGGCAGAACTGTTCCGCCGGCATGATCGTTTTTTCCGACCGGGGCGCGGACCTTATTTGGCAATATGCAATCACGGCTTACAACTCGGTTTAACGAGTTCCGATAAGTGCTTAATATTGCTTAAATTTCGTAGCTTCACTACACTTGTCGGTACTCTCCAGCCGCCCAACAGAACACTAATGAAAACCGAAATGTTTTCGTCGTTGAAGGTGGTGCACGGCGTGGCAGTGCGTTCCGCGCTGTCGCTCGCCGTCTCCATCGCAGTAGCGTCCTTCGCAGCGGCTCCGGCTGAAGCTCTCGCAAAGACCGCCACCGCAACCAAGACCGCCAAGAAGCCCGTCAAATCCACGGCCAAGGCCGAAAAGCCCGCGCGCGTGGCAAAGACGGCCCTCAAGTCGCCCAAGTCCGTGAAGGCCGCGAAGGTCGCGGCCGCGGATGATGACGACGATGCGCCGCGCGCTTCGCGCAAGCGCCGCGTCTCGTACCGCATGGAGCCGCACGCGCGTCGCGCTTCGGTGCACGCAGTCGCGTTCCAACCGCGTTCGCCGTCGGTCGGCCAGGCGTTCGGCCTGCATGACACGCCCGACAGCCTCGCGCTGCGCTCGAGCGTCGCGTACGTGGTCGACCAGAACACCTCCGAAACGCTGTTCGACAAGAACTCGCGCGCCGTCGTGCCGATCGCGTCGATCACCAAGCTGATGACGGCCATGGTCGTGCTCGACTCGCACATGCTGCTCACCGACGAAATCACCGTCACCGACGAAGACCGCGATTACGAGAAGTTCACCGGGTCTCGCCTCGCGGTCGGCTCGGTGCTCAGTCGCGAGGACATGCTGCACATCGCGCTGATGGCATCGGAGAATCGCGCGGCGGCCGCGTTGTCGCGCTATTACCCGGGCGGCCGTCCGGCGTTCATCGCCGCGATGAACGCGAAGGCGAAGTCGCTCGGCATGACCGACACGCACTTCGAGAACTCCACCGGCCTCACGAGCCAGAACGTGTCGAGCGCGCGCGACCTCGTGAAGATGGTCAACGCGGCGTATCAATATCCGATCATCCGCAAGTTCTCGACCGACCGCAGCTACGAAGTCTTCACCGGCAAGCGCAATCTCGCGTACAACAGCACGAACGCGCTGGTGCGCAATGCGTCGTGGGACATCGGCTTGCAGAAGACGGGCTTCATCAACGAAGCGGGCGAATGTCTTGTGATGCAGGCGAACGTCAACGGGAGTCCGGTCGTGATCGTGCTGCTCGATTCGTACGGCAAGTATTCGCGCTTCGCCGACGCGGGCCGCCTGCGTTCGTATCTCGGCTCGGCGAGTCGCACATCATGAGCGCCGACATGGGCAGCGGCGCCAATCCCTGAGCATCGTCCGAGCGCTGACCCAAAAGCAAACAGGATTCGTCGAAAGACGAATCCTGTTTTTTCATGGCGCGGCTTCGGTCAGCGTTGTTCTTGCTGCGCCTGTTCCGGGTGATAGCTTCAGCGAACGGGAGATTTCGAGCGCCGTGTGGCTGAGTTGCTTGAGCCACGCTTCCTGCAGGCGGTCGGCGGGAGCGGAGAGCGACAGGCCCGCGACGAGCCGGCCGGTGTCGTCGTAGATGCCCGCCGCGATGCAGCGCACGCCGAGTTCGAGCTCCTCGTTGTCGCGCGCGCAAGCCTGCTGGCGCACTAGCGTCAACTCGCGTTCGAGCTTGGCGAGATCGGTGATGCTGTTCTGCGTATGGCCCGACAGGCCGGTGCGCGTCGCATAGGCGCGCACGCGCGTGGCTTCGTCGGCGGCGAGAAAGAGCTTGCCGACCGACGTGAGATGCAAGGGCGCCCGCCCGCCGATCGCGCGCACGACCTGCATGCCCGAGCGCTCCGAATACGCGCGCTCGATGTAGACGATCTCGTCGCCTTGCCGCACGGACAGATTGACGGTCTGCCCCGTCTGCCGATGCAGTTCGCGCATCGGCGGCATCGCGGCTTCGCACACCGAGAGACGCGCCTTCACCAGATTGCCGAGCTCAAGCAGGCGCATGCCGAGCCGGTACGTGCCGGGATCGGAACGGTCCACGAGCCGGCACAGCACCATGTCGTTCAGGATGCGGTGCGCGGTGGACGGATGCAGGTCGGTGCTCTGCGCGAGCTCTTTCAGGCTGACGGGATCGGTGTGGTCGGCGAGTGCGTCGAGAAGACGCATCATGCGCTCGATCACCTGAATGGCGGTCTTGGAGTCCGGGTTCGTATCGCTCATCGTGAAAAATCGGTTGATGCGTCAAACAGCGGAACTACAATTGTATCTCATAATGTGAAAAAGCGAATGGTACGACCAGGTAACTGTCCCGGCGTTCATGCGGGACGCTAGGCGAGCCCCGTCGAGGGGGCGTTTTCGCGGATAATCGGCGGGCATTCACATCACTTCTACAAAACAGGAAACGCCCCCATGCGAGTCGGATTATTCGTGACTTGTCTTATCGACATGATGCGCCCCGAGATCGGCTTCTCGGTCATCAAGCTGATCGAGCGCGCGGGCTTCGAAGTCGTCGTGCCGTCGTCGCAGACGTGCTGCGGCCAGCCGGCCTATAACTCGGGCGACCGGCTGCTCGCCCGCGATCTCGCCGAAAAAACCCTGCGCGAGTTCGAGCAGTTCGACTACATGGTCGTGCCGTCCGGTTCCTGCGGCGGCATGATCCGCGCGCACTACGGCGACCTCTTTCGCGACGATCCGCAACTGATGAACTGTTTCGCGCGCCTGCAGCCGCGCGTGTTCGAGCTGACCGATTTCCTCGTGACCGTCGCCAAAGCCCGCATGGAGCCCGGCGCGTTCGAGGGCATGGCGACCTATCACGATTCCTGCTCGGGCCTGCGCGAGCTCGGCGTGAAGACGCAGCCGCGCGAGCTGCTCGCGCAAGTCGGCGTGCCGCTGACCGAGATGGCGGGCTACGAGCATTGCTGCGGTTTCGGCGGCACGTTCGCCGTGAAGTACGGCGACATATCGACCGACGGCAATCGTCGACGAGAAGTGCGCCAACATCAAGGCGAGCGGCGCGGACGCGGTCGTGCTCGGCGATATCGGCTGCATGCTGAACATCGAAGGGTGGCTGCGCCGCACCGGCGACACGACCACGCGCGTGCTGCACATTGCGCAGGTGCTGGCGGGCGACGCCCCAAGCCGCGCCTGAGCATTCGCAAGGAGAGCGCTCCCGACATGCAAGTTCAGACGATGATGCACTTCAAGGCGCGCGTGGGCAGCAAGCTCGCGGACGAGCGCCTGCAGCAGAACCTCACCAAGCTCTCGACGAAATTCGTCAGCGCGCGAGCCGGCGCCGTGCGCGAGATCGACTTCGAGGCGACGCGCGCCGCGCTCAAGGAGCATCGCAACCGGGAGCATCGCAACCGCGCGCTGGACAACCTCGACGTGTGGCTCGAAACCTTCGAGCGCGAGGCGACCCGGCGCGACGCGACGGTGCTGTATGCCGAATCGACGCAGGATGCGACGAAGCTCGTCGCGGATATCGCCCGCAAGCACGACGTGAAGAAGGTCATCAAGACCAAGTCGATGGTCTCGGAAGAGATGCAGCTGAATCGCGTGCTGGGCGAGATGGGCGTCCAGTCGATCGAGACGGATCTCGGCGAGTACATCCTGCAGATCAACGACAACGAGCCGCCGAGCCACATCATCGCGCCCGTCGTGCACAAGGACAAGGAGCAGATCGCCGATCTCTTCGCGAAGACGCACAACCGGCCGCGCCTGATCGACATCCCCGAGATGACCCGTGAGGTGTGCGAAGTGCTGCGCCCGCATTTCATGTCGGCGGACATGGGCGTGATGGGCGGCAACTTTCTGATCGCCGAGACGGGCTCGGCCGCGGTCGTGACGAACGAGGGCAACGAAGGCATGTGCACGGTGATGCCGTGCGTGCACGTCGCGGTGACGGGCATCGAGAAGGTGCTGCCCCGCTGGAGGATCTCGCGACCGCGATGCGTCTCCTGCCGCGCTCCGCGACCGGGCAGACCATCTCGAACTATTTCTCGCTGCTGACCGGCCCGCGTGCGCCGGACGAGACGGACGGTCCCGAGCACATGTACTTCGTGCTCGTCGATGGCGGGCGCACCGGGCTCATCGGCGGTGAATTCCAGGAGATGCTGCGCTGCATCCGCTGCGGCGCGTGCATGGATCACTGCCCGGTCTATCAGAAGATCGGCGGACATGCGTATGGCTGGGTGTATCCGGGACCGATGGGATCGGTGCTGACGCCGGCCTACGTCGGCATCGATCGCGCCCTCGATCTCCCGTAGGCCGCGACGCTCTGCGGCGAATGCAACAGCGTGTGCCCGGTCGGGATCCCGTTGTCCGATCTGCTGCGCAAGCTGCGCGAAAAGCAGATGGAGCGGCGGCTGCGTCCGCGGAACGAGCGCGCCGCGCTCGCGTTGTGGGGATTTCTGGCACTGCGGCCGACGTGGTACGCGCTCTTCACGAAGCTCGCCGTGCGCGTGCTCGAACGCATGGGAGGGGAGGCGACAAGAAGTCCATTTCGCGCCTGCCGTTCGGCGCGGGCTGGACCGGCACGCGCGACATGCCCGCGCCGGTCGGCCATACGTTCCGCGAACTCTACAAGGCGCAGCGGTCGCACCTCGGCTGAGGGCTTCCTCGCAAGCGAAACGGCGCCAGAACCCGCGTTCCGGCGCCGTGTTTCTCATGCGGGAGCGGGCGGCCAAGCCTAGTTGCCGATCGGCCCGCTGTGCCAGCGATTGCTGTTTCCGCCGCCACCGCCACCGCGGTTGCCGCTGGGGTTCGCCGGAGGCGGCGCGGCGGGCCGGCCTGGCGCTGGACCGCCGACTGCTTTCGGCAGCGGCGCGCCGCCATCGGCTTGCGGCGGGCCGCCGTGACCGCCATGGTCGCCATTGGACGGCCGCCGGTTCCAGCCCCCAGGAGGCGGATATCGCCAGCCGGGACCGTCGTCCCAGCTACGGCGCGGCCCCAATCCATAGTAATAGCCGCCGCCGATCACGACGCCCGGCTGCACCACCGGCGGGCCGCCGTAATACCCGTAGCCGGGATCGTCATAGATGGCCGGCGGATAACCGCCGCCGTAGCCCGCCGCGTCGGGATACGCCGCACAACCGCCCAGCAGCGCGGCGGAGGAGGCAAACAGAAAACCAGCGACTGCGGATCTCACGATTTCGAAATGATCTGTTGAAGTATGATCAATAAGACAGCGCAGGCGCTCCGATATCCCGACAACTTTGTAAGCCTTTATGACGGCGGCGGGACGTTTCGACCCTCATCCGGCAATCGGCCGGGAGGAAACTTGTTGCCCCGCCTGCAACAAAGCTTTGTTTTTCAACATCTTTTTAAGATTCGGCCGATTCCGTACGATTCGAAGCGTCGACAAGTGGGCCTTCGTTCCGCTGCGACATTGAATCGAGGCAGTCAAATGAGAAAGACAATATCGACCTACTGGCCCGTGGCAATTCTGGTTTCGATCGCGCTGGCGTTCTGCATGCACGCGGGCAAAGGCGGTGTGACCGTCAAGGGGCACGAGCAGATGGTCGTCGCGAACGTGAGCGCCGAGTTGGTGCGTGCGATTTCCTACGGATTCGTCGAAGCCGATGACGCTGCCGCGGCGGCGACCGTCGTTCCGGCCGCATCGCAGACGCTTTGACCTGCGTAACGGCATCGGCCGTGCGGCAATGTTCGCCGCCCACGAAAAAATGGCGCCCCTCGCAGGGCGCCATTTTTTTCTTGCGGACCGGGCAGCGCCGACTTACTTCAGCACTGCCGCCACGGCATGGGCGACCGCATCGAGGTTGCGCGTGTTCAGCGCGGCGACGCAGATACGGCCGGTGCTCACGGCGTAGATGCCGAATTCTTCGCGCAGGCGATCGACTTGCGGCGCGGTCAGGCCCGAGTACGAGAACATGCCGCGCTGCTTGTTGACGAACGAGAAGTCGCGGTCGATGCCGCTCGCCTTCAGGCGCTCGACCAGGCCGTTGCGCATCGCGCGGATGCGGTCGCGCATTTCGCCCAGTTCCTGCTTCCAGGTCGCGCGCAGTTCCGGCGACGCCAGCACGGCCGCGACGATCGAGCCGCCATGCGTCGGCGGATTCGAGTAGTTGGTGCGGATCACGCGCTTGAGTTGCGACAGCACGCGGGCCGATTCTTCCTGGCTCGTCGTGATGATCGACAGCGCGCCGACACGCTCGCCATACAGCGAGAACGACTTCGAGAACGACGACGACACGAACACGTTCATGTCGGCGGCCGCGAAGAGACGGACGGCGGCTGAGTCGGCGTCGATGCTTTCCGCGAAACCCTGATACGCCATGTCGAGGAACGGCACGAGCTCGCGCGCCTTCACGACTTCGACGATCTGCTTCCACTGCGCGTCCGACAGATCGACGCCCGTCGGGTTGTGGCAGCACGCGTGCAGCACGACGATCGTGCTCGGCGCGTAGCTGTTGAGCGCGGCGAGCATGCCGTCGAAGTTCACGCCGTGGGTGGCGGCGTCGTAGTACGGATAATTGACGACGTCGAAGCCGGCGCCTTCGAAGAGCGCGCGGTGGTTTTCCCAGCTCGGATCGCTGATCGCGACGATCGCGTTCGGATTCACGCGCTTCAGGAAGTCCGCGCCGATTTTGAGCGCGCCCGTGCCGCCGAGCGCCTGCGCCGTTACGACGCGGCCGGCGGCGATCAGCGGCGAGTCGTTGCCGAGCAGGAGCTTCTGCACAGCGGCGTCATAGGCGGCGATGCCATCGATCGGCAGATATCCGCGCGGCAGCGCGGCGTCGACGCGCGCTTTCTCGGCTTCGCGCACCGCGCGCAGCAGCGGAATCTCGCCTTTCTCGTTGGTGTACACACCGGCGCCCAGATTGACTTTGGTCGCGCGCGGGTCGGCGTTGAAGGCTTCGTTGAGGCCCAGGATCGGGTCGCGGGGAGCGAGTTCGACGGCAGAGAAAAGAGACATGATCTATCGGCAGTGAGAAAAAGACGGTGCGGCGGAGTTGCGCCCGGAAGAGGCAGGAGCGCAAGGCGGAAAGTGCCCGCGTGGCGTCTTCGGCGGTTTTGATGCGTTGCACCGGTTTTCGGACCTGCGGTGCCCGCCGTCGAGCCCAGTCGCACATTGTAGCGAATCCGCACCGGCTTTTTCGCCGCAGGTGCTGGAAGATGCGGGTTTTTCGCGCAGGCGTCATTTCGACCGATCGCGCGCGCAGGTGCAAAAAGGGCCGCAAGACGCGCGCTTGAGATCGGCTCGGCGGGGCCCAATCTGCATCGGACGAAGCCGGCGAAGGCGCGCGGGAAGTGCGTACGGCGAGCCGGTTTGCTCCGCATTGCTCCCCACGCGCCGGCGCCGCGCGAGTTTTCCGGCAGCCGCTAGAATAGGCGTTTGCTCAGGCGTTGCCGCATCGAATCTCCATGTCCGACACTCTCATCGAATCCCCCGAAGAACTGGACGAATCGAAATTCGTCACGTTCGAAGGCTCACCGTTCCAGCTCTATCAGCCGTATCAGTCCGCGGGCGATCAGCCCGAAGCCATTGCGACGCTCGTCGAGGGTATCGAGGACGGCCTTTCGTTCCAGACGCTGCTCGGCGTGACCGGTTCCGGCAAGACCTTCACGATGGCCAACGTGATCGCGCGGCTCGGCCGCCCGGCGATCGTGTTCGCGCCGAACAAGACGCTCGCCGCGCAGCTCTATGCGGAGTTCCGCGAGTTCTTTCCGCGCAACACCGTCGAGTACTTCGTCTCGTACTACGACTATTACCAGCCGGAAGCCTACGTGCCGCAGCGCGATCTCTTCATCGAGAAGGATTCGTCGATCAACGATCACATCGAGCAGATGCGGCTTTCGGCGACCAAGAGCCTGCTCGAACGGCGCGACGTGGTGATCGTGGCGACCGTGTCGGCGATCTACAGTATCGGCAATCCGTCCGAGTATCACAAGATGATTCTCACGCTGCGCACGGGCGACAAGCTCGGCCAGCGCGACATCATCGCGCGGCTGATCGCGATGCAGTACACCCGCAACGAGGCCGATTTCTCGCGCGGCACCTTCCGCGTGCGCGGTGACACCATCGACATTTTCCCGGCGGAGCATGCGGAAATGGCGGTGCGCGTCGAGCTGTTCGACGATGAAGTCGAAGCGATGCACCTGTTCGATCCGCTCACCGGCCGCGTGCGCAACAAGATTCCGCGCTTCACGGTTTATCCGTCGTCGCACTATGTGACGCCGCGCGACACCGTGATGCGCGCGGTCGAGGCGATCAAGCTGGAATTGTGCGAACGCCTCGAATTCTTCCACGAGCAAGGCAAGCTGGTCGAAGCGCAGCGACTGGAACAGCGTACGCGCTTCGATCTGGAAATGCTCCAGGAGCTCGGTTTCTGCAAGGGCATCGAGAACTACTCGCGGCACTTCTCGGGTGCGATGCCCGGCGAGCCGCCGCCGACGCTGGTCGACTATCTGCCGCCCGACGCCTTGATGCTGCTCGACGAATCGCACGTGCTGATCGGCCAGCTGAACGGCATGTACAACGGCGACCGCGCCCGCAAGGAAAACCTCGTCGACTACGGTTTCCGCCTGCCGTGCGCGCTCGACAACCGGCCGCTCAAGTTCAACGAGTTCGAGCGCAAGATGCGCCAGGCGATCTTCGTTTCCGCGACGCCCGCCGATTACGAAAAGAGCAAGGCGGGGCAGGTGGCCGAGCAGCTCGTGCGTCCGACCGGTCTCGTCGATCCGGAGATCGAGGTGCGGCCCGCCCGCTCGCAGGTCGACGACGTGCTCTCGGAGATCAACGCGCGCGTCGCCGTGCACGAGCGCGTGCTCGTCACCACGCTCACTAAGCGCATGGCCGAGCAGCTGACCGAGTTTCTCGCCGATCACGGCGTGAAAGTGCGCTATCTACACAGCGACATCGACACGGTCGAGCGCGTGGAAATCATCCGCGACCTGCGGCTCGGCACGTTCGACGTGCTGGTCGGCATCAATCTGCTGCGGGAAGGCCTGGATATTCCGGAAGTGTCGCTCGTCGCGATTCTCGACGCCGACAAGGAAGGCTTCCTGCGCGCCGAGCGCTCGCTGATCCAGACCATCGGGCGCGCGGCGCGCAACGTGAACGGCAAGGCGATTCTCTACGCCGACAACATGACCGAGTCGATGAAGCGCGCCATCGACGAGACCGAGCGGCGCCGCGCCAAGCAGATCACGCACAACGAGAAGATGGGCATCACGCCGCGCGGCGTGGAGAAGCGCATCAAGGATATCATCGATGGCGTCTACAATGCCGACGAAGCCCGCGCCGAACTGAGGGAAGCGCAGGCGCGCGCGAAGTTCGAGGACATGTCCGAGAAGCAGATCGCGAAGGAAATCAAGCGGCTCGAGAAGCAGATGATGGACCACGCCAAGAATCTCGAATTCGAAAAGGCGGCCCGGACCCGCGACCAACTGGCGCTCCTGCGGCAGCGCGTGTTCGGCGCGAACGTAGGCGATCACGTGAGCGGCATCGGCGGCAAGTAATGCATAGGTAAGTGATTTTTAACGTGTAATTCACGAAGCGCGGCGGGCCAAACGGCTCGCCGCGCTTTTTTGTCGCCTCTCGAAATCCGCCGATCCCGCGAAAAGCCTTACTGCGTCTAGGTCTGTAAGCTCGCTCAAATTGTTCCGGGTGTCGAATGATGCTAAACTGACGAACATCGAGAATGGTTCGTATTAACGTTCACAAAGTTGTGCTTGCGCGCTTCTGCGTGGAGGTGGGTCCGGGCATTCCAACGGGAGGCATTGCCCCGGCCGGCGCTGTCGGACGTCTGACGCGCTGGCCGGTGTTCCAGTGGCGGGGCTCGCGTGACACGCGGGCCAATCGATAACAACAAGGAGTTTCTATGGGTTCAACGTTGATGCGCGGCCTTGTCGCCGCCGCAGGCCTGACGGCGATGATGGCGGCCTCCGCCGCCGAATATCCGATCGGCAAGCAGCATATCGAGGGCGGCATGGAAACCGGTGCCGTGTACCTCCAGCCGATCACGATGTCGCCGGAAGGCATGATGCGCAAGGCGTCGGATTCGGATATCCACCTCGAGGCGAATATCCACGCGGTCAAGAACAACCCGACCGGTTTCGCCGAAGGCGACTGGATGCCGTATCTGAACGTGACCTATGAGCTCACGAAGGTCGGTACGACGCAGACTATCAAGGGCGACCTGATGCCGATGGTCGCGAACGACGGCCCGCACTACGGCGACAACGTGAAGCTCTTCGGCCCGGGCAAGTATTACCTGAAGCTGCACATCGCGCCGCCGTCGGAAACGGGCCACATGGCGTTCGGCCGTCATATCGACAAGGAAACGGGCGTGGGCCCGTGGTTCAAGCCGTTCACGATCGAATACGACTTCCCGTTCGCGGGCATCGGCAAGAAGGGCGGTTACTGATCGTCCGTGACGCCCGGCCGAGCCGGCCGGGCGCGTTCATTCTCAGGAAGTCCGCATGAAATTGACAAGCCAGGCGGCTGCGCTCGCGATCACGCTGCTCACAGCCGCAGCGGGCGCCGGCATGGCGCACGCCGCCGATCTGCCGACGTTCAAGCTCGAAATGAACGACGGCAAGCTCAACCCGGCGCGCATCGAGGTGCCGGCAGGGCAGCGCATCAAGATCGAGGTGCACAACGTCGGCAAGGGCGCGGCCGAGTTCGAGAGCGTGCAGTTGCGCAAGGAGAAGGTGCTCGCGCCGGGCGCTGATTCGTTCGTCGTGATCGCGCCGCTGGATCCGGGCGAATACAAGTTTTTCGACGACTTTCATCAGACCGCGCAAGGCGTGATCGTCGCAAAGTAACAAACGCGTCGCGCGAGGGTTTCGCACCGCGCGGCCGGTTGAAGTGGAATTGCGGGAGGTTCGGATATGGGGCAGGTACTTTTCATCGTGTGGCGGGAGAGCGTCGAGGCGTTGCTCGTCGTCGGCATTCTCTACGCGTGGCTGAAGAACGGCGATCATCAGGCGCGCCGCGGCCTGCCTTATCTGTGGTTCGGCGTTGCGGCGGGCCTGCTCGCGGCGGTCGCGCTGGGCGCGGCGCTCGTCGGCTTCACCGAAGTGCTTTCGGGCAACGCGCAGGATTACTTCCAGACCGCGATGGTGCTGGTCGCGTGCGTGCTGATCGTGCAAATGGTCCTATGGATGAAGCGCCACGGCCGCACGCTGAAGCGCGACATGGAGTCGTCGCTGCAAAAGAGCACGCAGGATGGACACTGGTGGGGCGTCGCGCTGCTCGTGGCGCTGGCGATCGCGCGCGAAGGCAGCGAAACCGCCGTCTTCCTCTACGGCGTCGGCTTCGGGCAATCGGGACACGTCGACGTGTCGCAGTACGTGGCGATCGTCCTTGGCTTCGGCCTCGCGCTGCTGACATTCTACGTGCTGCAGCTTGGCGGCAAGATTTTCTCCTGGCGCTCGTTCTTCCGCGTCACCGAGATCATGCTGCTGTTTCTCGCGGCCGGTCTGTTCGAGACGGGCGTCGACAAGCTGATCGGCATGGAAGTGTTGCCGGTCATCGTCAGCCAGGTGTGGAACACGTCCGCGATTCTCGATGATTCGAGCACCTTCGGCTCGCTCGTCACCGCGCTTACCGGCTATCGCGCGCATCCCGCGGGCATGAATCTCGTCGCGTATGCAGTGTACTGGATCGTCATCTATCTTTTGCTGCGTCGTTCGAACCATCAGATGGCGCAAAAACAGAAGGCGGCAAGCCGTCCAGCATGAGCTCCGTATTGCCCCCGGGTTTGCGAACCCCTGGCCGGCTCCAGCAAGCCGGCCAGTGGATGCAGCGTCACGGCAGCACGATCCGCGCGATTCAGTGGGTCGTCGTTGCCGTGTACGCGTTTCTGATCGTCGTTCCGGCCGTGATGCCGCTGCCCGACGGCTCGGCGCATCTGTGGACCAATCTGACGCTCGCCGCGCAGTTCGTATTCTGGGGCATCTGGTGGCCCTTCGTGCTGCTCTCGATGGTGATGCTCGGCCGCGTCTGGTGCGGCGTGCTGTGTCCCGAAGGCGCGCTGTCCGAGTTCGCGAGCAAGTTCGGCCGCGGCTGGGCGATTCCGCGCTGGATGTGCTGGGGCGGCTGGCCTTTCGTCGCGTTCGGCCTCACGACGATCTACGGCCAGATGGTCAGCGTGTACCAATATCCGAAGGCCGTGCTGCTGGTGCTCGGCGGCTCGACCGTGGGCGCGATGATCATCGGCGTGCTGTATGGCCACGAGAAGCGCGTGTGGTGCAAGTATCTGTGCCCGGTAAACGGCGTGTTTTCGCTGCTCGCGCGCCTGGCGCCGTTCCACTACAAGGTCAGCGAAGACGCGTGGCGCCGCTCGTACAAGCAGGGCGAGCACGGCCACCGCGTGATTCCGATCAACTGCGCGCCGCTCGTGCCCCTGCGCAACATGAAAGGCGCCGCCGACTGCCACATGTGCGGCCGGTGCAGCGGCCATCGCGACGCGATTGCGCTCACGTGGCGCTCGCCGTCGGAAGAGGTCGTGACGCTCGGCGACAAGGCCGCGAATCCGTGGGACACCGCGCTCATTCTGTACGGCCTGCTCGGCATCGCGATCGGGGCGTTCCACTGGACGGTGAGCACCTGGTTCATCGATCTGAAGCAATATCTCGCGGCCTGGCTGATCGATCACAATATTCTGTGGCCGCTCGACGCGACCGCGCCGTGGTTCCTGTTTACGCACTACCCGGAGCAGAACGACGTCTTCTCGTGGCTCGACGGCACGATGGTGATCGGCTACATCGTCGTGACAGGGCTTGTCTACGGCACGGCGCTGCTCGCGCTGCTCGCGTGCGCCGTGCGCATGCTCGGCAAAATGAACGCGACGCGCCTGCATCATCTGACGCTTGCGCTGATCCCGCTCGCGGGCGTCGGCGTGTTCCTCGGGCTGTCGGCGACGACGGTCTCGCTGCTGCGCGCGGAGCATCTGCCGTTGTGGTGGGTGCCGGGTCTGCGCCTCGGTCTGCTCGCAGCGGCGAATCTGTGGAGCGCGTGGCTCGCCTGGCGCGTAACGAGCCGCCATGCGTCGACGCTTGTTCCGCGCCTGCTCGCGATGGTATGGTTTGTCGCTGCGCTGGCCGTCGCGGACAGCGCGTGGTACCTGATGTTCTGGGGCTTCACCCGATAGTCCACGCCGTCACGCACGGCAACGAGAGCCCGACGTGAGAACCAATGACCGACGACGACGTCAAGGCCATGGCCGCCGCGGCCGAGGCGCACGCAAGGGAACACAACTGGAACGTGATGATCGCGATCGTCGACGACGGCGGGCATCTGCTGCATCTGCATCGCCTGGACGGGGCGGGCGCGAGCACCGTCGAAATGGCGACGGGCAAGGCGCGCACCGCCGTGCTCGGGCGCCGCGAGACCAAGCTACGATCAAGCAGGGCCGCACGGCGTTCCTCTCCGCGCCGATGACCGCGATGCTCGAAGGCGGCGTGCCGATCTTCGTGGGCGCGGATATCGTCGGGGCTGTGGGCGTGTCGGGCGTGAAGTCGGATCAGGATGCGCAGATCGCGCGGGCGGGCATCGCGGTGCTCGGGATCGAGAACGTCTGATTCCTGCGGCTTCCCGCTGCGTCCGGCCGCTTCCCTGCGCCGCAAACAAAAACGGCACGCGCTCCTTCGAGAAGGCGTGCCGTTCATTCGACCATCATCGCGCTGCCGCTTTCGAGCGGGCAGATCGCAAAAGCGCGGGAACAAAAAAAAAAAAAAAGCGGCTTCGCTTGCTATCGACGACTGGCTGGTGTTTGCACGAAGGGGTCTAAATTCTCGCGTGCAAGTCGTCCTCGCTGGCTAAGGCCAAACACCTCTTGGCGAGGTGGTCCCCACAATACCCGGTACGTACTGCCGTTCTTTCCGCTACTTCGTCAGGATCAGCTTGCCCAGACGAGTCGCGCGCAACTGATAGGTTTCCCCGTTATGCACGATGCTCACGTGGCTGCGTCCCTGCAGCAGCGCGTCGCTCTTCAGCGACCGTTCGCCGCTGCTCTCCGCCGCGTGCGCGACATGGACCGTCGTGACGGTAGTCGTCTTCGGCCGGGTAATCGCGGCGTCGCGGACGGCCGGACGGCGCAGCCTGAGCGTGGAGGATCGCAGCGTGTCGGTCATGTCGGAAAGTGTGCGTCCGTTGATTCGATGGGCCTATATTAAATGATAACTATTCCTATTTGGAACTAGACTTTCCGATTGAAGCACAACTTTTGATAGCCAGGCTCGATGCGGCGGCGAAGCATTCGTCGCCGCATCCTCCAAACGCTCAATGCAGCGGGTTTTCGTCGCCGCGGCCGTGCGCGAATTGCCGGATCAGTCGCACGGTGTCGATGTCGGACTCGCGATAGGCCGACTTCACGATCTCCTGCGTCTGAAGCTCATCCGGACTCGGATTCTCCTTCTCCGGCAGCGTCGTGCTTGTAGGTGAAGCGCAGGAAGAGCTGAAGCTCGTCGGGCTGCTCGATCTCCATCGTCAGCGAATCGCCGACGTACTCGGCGGTCGGCATGATGTCGTAGCGCACGCTCGAGCCGGGTGTGAGCGTCACGCGATCGCGCACGACGGCCTGGCCGTAGTGTAGCTCGCGCTCCATCACGTCGCCATCGCGCGAGAGGATGTCGCAGCTGTCCAGGCCTAGCACGAACAGCTGCGGCTGCTCGGCGCGCAGGACGAGGCCTTCCCAAAGCTGCTCGCGCGTCAGCGCCTCGACGAGCGGATTGAGCGGGTCGTTGATCTGGATCAGGTGTTCGAAATTCAAGACGGCGGTTTCCTTGGACGTTCGTGGTGCCCGCGATGCGTCACTGCGGCACGAGCCCGGAAGCGATGTGAATCGCACCGGACAGCACCTTATGCATCGGGCACGCATTGGCAATCCGCAAGAGCCGTTCCCGCTGTTCGTCGCTGAGCGCGCCCTCGAGCGCGATACGGCGATCGATGTTCGTGCCTTCGGCGGTGCTCTTCATCGACAATTCGACGCGCACCGACTCCAGCGGCCATTCCTTGCGCTTCGCGTACATCTTCAGCGTGATGGACGTGCAGGCGCCGAGGCTCGCGAGCAGGAGCGAGGCAGGTTCCGGGCCGGTGTTGCCGCCGCCGACGCCGGCGGGTTCGTCGGCGATCCACGAATGCGTGCCATCCTCGAGACGGACTTGAAAATCGGTGTTGCCGATGCTGGCGGTCAGGGTAGGTCCGGCCATGCGCTGCTCCTCTGTGGGTTGAATGCAAGAATGACGAAAACGGCGCGGTCAGAACGGTCATTGTGACGCAATGTGACCGTTCACGCCGCGCCGTTGCGCTCGTTTCGACCTCGCCGCGCGGGCGAGGGCGCTCAATGCGTGATCGCACCCATGTGGCCCGCCTGATAGTCGATCACCGCCTGCCGGATCTCGTCCTCGGTGTTCATCACGAACGGGCCGTAACGCACGACTGGTTCTTTCAGCGGCATGCCACCGATCAGCAGTAGCTCCACGGGCTCGTCGCCGGCGGCGAGCGAGATCGTGTCGCTGTCGTCGCGGAAGATCACCATCTGCTGGGCGCGCACCGGCCGGCTTTGCGGACCATACAGGGCCGTTCCGGAAAGCGGATACTCGAACACGCGGAAATCGCGCGGCACGGCGAGCTCGATCTTCGCGCCCGGCTTCAGCGAGAAGTGCTGATAGAGGATCGGCGTGCGCGTCTCGATCGCGGCCTTCACGCCGAGCGCCTCGCCCGCGATGACCCTCACGTTGACCTTGCCGTCCTCGCTTTCCGCGACCGGAATCCGCGCCGATGGAATCTCCTGATAGTGCGGCGCGATCATCTTATCGCGCTGCGGCAGGTTCACCCACAACTGCAGGCCGTGCACGCGGCCGCCGCGGCGCGTGAATTCCTCGGCGGGCATCTCGCTGTGCACGACGCTTGCGCCGGCCGTCATCCATTGCACGTCGTCGGGGCACAGGGTGCCGGAGTGGCCCGCCGAATCCTTGTGGCCGAACTCGCCCTCGAGCATGTACGTGACCGTCTCAAGCCGCGATGCGGGTGATCGGGCGCGCCCTTCGCCTCGCCGGGCGCGTAGTCGGCGGGACCCATCTCGTCGAGCAGCAGGAACGGGTCGAAATCCATCAGAAGACGGGTCGGAAACGGACGATGCACGACGAAACCGCCGCCTTCCACGGTGCGTGTTGCCGGAATGATGCGTTCGATGCTGCGGCTGGTGGACATGTTGCCTCGCGTCGGAAATAGGAGAATAGCGATAAATTTGAAACGTAGAGCTATTATATGGGCCGGATTCGGCCGTAAAAGACGCCGCGGCGCAATGGATTGTCCCGCCGGCGATAACGAACCGCGTCAATACGCACTTTCACGTCTCACCGGGCGACCATGAAAGCCGACTCGCGTGACCTGAACGATCTGATGTATTTCTCGCACGTCGTGGAGCACGGCGGATTCTCGGCCGCGGAGCCCGTGCTCGGCATCTCGAAGTCGCGGCTGTCGCGGCGGGTGTCGGAGCTCGAGGCGTCGCTCGGCGTGCGTCTGTTGCAGCGTTCCACGCGTAAGCTCGCGCTGACCGAGGCCGGGCAGCTTTTCTACCAGCATTGCCAGGCGATGCTCGCGGAGGCCCAGGCGGCAGTCAACGTCGTGCAGAGTCTGCGCGATTCGCCGCGCGGCACCGTGCCGGTCACGATCGCGCAGACGTTTCTGTCCGCCGTGATGCCGGACTTCATGCATCGCTACCCAGAAGTGCGCATCGTGCTGCGCGTGACGAACCGGGTCGTCGACCTGTTCGAGGATGCGATCGACGTCGCGCTGCGCGTGCGCTCGGAGCCGCCGGCGAGCTCGAACGTCGTCGCGAGACCGCTGTGGCGCACCGAGCAGATGCTCGTCGCGGCGCCGTCGCTGCTGAAATCGAACGCGCCGCCGATGACGTCCGCCGATCTGAAACAGTACGACACCATCGACATGCCCTCGTCCGACGGCTGCCACGTCTATCGCCTGATCGCGCCGGACGGCACGCGCCACGAGTTCGAACACGAGCTGCGGCTCTTCACCGCGGACCTGTCGATGATCCGCGAGGCCGTGATGCGCGGCGTCGGCATCGCGGCGTTGCCCGAGATGATGTACGGCACGCCCCTGCGCACCGGTCAGCTTTCGCCCGTCATGCCGGGCTGGACGTTTCCGTCGCCGCAGCTCTATGCCGTGTTCCTGTCGCGCCAGGACATGGTTCCTGCGGTGCGCGCATTCGTGGATTTTCTCGTCGAGTCGATCGGCGCCGGCCAGCGCTTCCCCGGAGAATGTCCTGTTCACGAGAATCCCGAACGCGAAACAGTTTGAGCGCATCGGCGGCGCTCATTGGCTTATCGCATTGTGCCGATGAAACTCGCGTGGCGAGCGGTATTTAAGGGCGCTATGCGGGTGTGACTCGTTATCGTGGTCGAACGCGATGGCCAGATTTTGCAGCGCCGTCCTGGCGTCGGGTTTCGGCATCCACGAAACGTAATCACGCTTTATCGTTTCGTAATCACGCTTTATCGTTTTAACGAAGCTCTCGGCCATCCCGTTGCTTTGCGGACTTCTGACGGGTGTCGTTACTGGCTTCAGTCCGATTTTTCGAGAGAACTTCAATGTGTCATCGGCAATGTAGCAGGAACCATTATCGCTTAACCACTCGACTTCCCTTTCGGCCTTCAACACGCCGGTGAAGCGGTTCTCGACGGCTTGAAGCATGACGTCACGCACCATATCGCCAGTGTAACCGCCTGTGCTCGCGGCCCAACTCATGGCTTCGCGGTCGCAACAGTCGAGTGCGAAGACGACACGCAATGGGACACCGGCATCGCAGCGGAATTCGAAGCCATCCGAGCACCAGCGCATGTTGCTGCTATCCACCGCGACCTTGCCGTCATGCCGACGCGTAGACGAGGCGTGCCGAGGGCGATGTTCAAGCAGCAGGCCGTGGCGACGCATCACGCGATACACGCGCTTTGCATTTACTCGCGGTTGAGCCAGCATGTCCCGGCTTCGCCTCAGCAACGCCCAAGCACCTCGGTATCCATACGTCGGCGCGTCGCCTAACAACTCATGAAGTTCGGCGACAAGCGCCGTGTCGTCGAGCACGGGCATCTTGCGCCGGTCGACCCAGTCAGCCGGCCGCTTCGACTTGACTGCGAGATTCGAGCGCGACACCCCCAGGACTTCACAGACCGTCTTCAACGGTCGTCCCCCGGCAGCAATGGTGAGCGCAGTCAATTTTTTTGTTCGACCATACTCCACTGCTTCACGGAGGATTTCTACCTCCATTGTCTTCTTTCCTAGCAATCGCTGCAGCTCGCGAATCTGCTTCATTGCTTCGGCTAGGTCAGATGCCGGCACCACGTGCTCGCCGGCAGACCACCGATAGGCTCTCGTCCTGATAGAGCTTGCGCCAGCCGAAGACTTGGTTGGCATTCACTTGATGTCGGCGAGCGACGCCAGAGACCGTTGTACCGGGCTCGAAAGTCTCGCGAACTATCGCTAGTTTCTCTTCAATTGAACGCCGGCGGCGCTGCTCCGGCTGGGTCAGAACTTCTAGAGGTTCCACGTTGTGACTAGGCTTAAAACATAGGCAGAAGACTACCTCAAAATTTAAGCGTCACCGCATGTCCGGCTTTTGCGGGGGCAAGTCCAGTATAATCGCGATCTTCCGGAGAGATGGATGAGTGGTTTAAGTCGCACGCCTGGAAAGCGTGTATAGGGTAAAACCTATCGGGGGTTCGAATCCCCCTCTCTCCGCCAGCAGAACATAATAAAGCCCCGTTAAATCTCAATGATTTGCGGGGCTTTTGCTTTTTCTGGTCCATCAGATAGCCCATCAACGGGCATAGGTCATCGGGAATCAGATGGACGACGAACTTGCTCGCGCTCGCCCACTCTCGAATCCAGCGAATCGGGAAAACACGTGCTTCAGCATCTGTACGTCTCTTGTTTCCTCTAACCGGCAACTCTTTCGAGTTCCCTGCCACATCCCGCCTGTAGGCGAACGAAAGCACCGCTCCGCTTCGGTCAGAAGCGCGCGGGGTCCAACTACCGCTTCGCCTGCATTGCGCAAGCGTCGCGGGTTTGAGGATGACAGGCTGCCAAGCACCGTTCCGGTACAACCACGCACCGGACTGCATCGAATACGACGGAACCGCGCAACCGCAATTTTACGATGCCGTCAAAATTCGTTAATTTCGACGTGCGTTCGCCTATGCTCGGTTGCGCGTCGTCGCTGCCTCCGTATGCTGACTCTTTCACCGATGCGGTGAGCAATTCCATTCAGGAATCGAACTATATGCCAAAAAGCAAGCATAACGAATCAAACAGCGGTAGGTGCACATGATGCGCCGCATAGCGGTCGTCGGAGACAAGCTCGATAACGACGGAGAGGTCTGCTCTTACGAAGGACCGCAGTTTCTCGTTCACGGGCATCAACCCGCTCTCATTGGGGGCGAAGCTTACTGTCCAGTCTGCAAGACTACCGGGTACATCGCCAAGGATGGCGGGCCGCGTCGTATGGGTTTCTTCATTAGCGAGATTGTGGCGCATGACGATGTAGTCGTGTGCGGTTGTCCAGAGCATCCGCGCATCTTCGCCGAGCTATTCCATTGCGTCATTGAATTGGCACTGGTCGAATCCGGCGCGAAGGATCGTCATATTTCCACTTGATCGGTTTCGGGTTCTTGTTGTGTTCGCGGATGTATCGGCATCAGTTTGCGATCCCAATCCTTCACCGAAGTGAAGATGCCGCGAGCGATCACTTCACGCTGAATGCGCGAGAACCAGTTCTCCACCTGGTTGAGCCACGACGAGTAGGTCGGCGTGAAGTGCAGGTGCACGTTGCGCTGCGCATCAAGGAAGTCGGCAACCCGCTGCGTCTTATGGCTGCTGACGTTGTCGCAGATCGCGTGGATTTCCCGGCGTTTGGGCTGGCTGGCGACGACGTCGGTCAGGAAGGCCACGAACTGCTCGCTGGTGTGGCGCGCCACCGTCTTGCCCAGCACCTCGCCGGTGGCAGTATTGAACGCCGCGAACAGGCTGAGCGTGCCGTTGCGCTTGTACTCGAAGCCGTGACTCTCGGCGCGCCCGGGCGACAGCGGCAGCATACGGTCCTTGCGATCGAGTGCCTGGATCGCGGTCTTCTCGTCCACGCAGAACACCGCTGCGTGCGCCGGCGGGTTCAGGTACAGCCCGATCACGTCGGCTGCCTTGGTCTCGAAGTCCGGGTCGTTGGAGACCATGTGCCGCTCCAACTGCTGCGGCTTGATGCCGTGCTTGCGCCAGATGCGCTGCACGGCCGAGACCGATACGTCGCCGAGTTCTGCTGCGAGCTTGTAGCTACTCCAGTGTGTCGAACCGTCGGCGGGTTTGTGCTTGAGGGTGCACTTGAGCACCCGCGCTTCCAGTTTGGCCGGTGGCTGCGTAGGCGCCCGCCCGCGGTGCCGGGCGTACATGCCGGCTAGTCGCTCGCTGAGGAAGCGCCCCGACCAGCGTGCGATGAAGCGCGAATCGCAACCCAGTGTGCGCATGATACTGTCGCGCGATTCGCCGTCCTCGAGCATCAGGATCAACTTTGCGCGTCGCACGTCCGCCGCACGCACCGTTCGGCTGCGCGCCGCCGACAACAGTTGCTCACGTTCGATATCTGTCAGGTTCATTTTGACCCATGACCTGTATCTGAACACAGACAGGGTGCTAATTCAATGACGCAATGGACTAGGCTTAAACATAGGCAGAAGACTACCTCAAAATTTAAGTGTCACCGCATGTCCGGTTATGCGGGGGCAAGTCCAATCGGCAATTCGGAGACGAAGTGCACTTCGCGCGGATATTCGTGGGCCGCGAGCCGCGTGCGCACATGTTCCTGCAATTCGCGCACGAGCGCATCGCCGGGCTCGAAGCCGTCGTTGAGCACGACGACCGCGCACACGATCTCCGTGCGCTTCGCATCCGGCACGCCGATTGCCGCCGCGAAGCGCACGGCCGGATGCCGGATCAGACAGTCCTCGATCGGCCCTGGCCCGATGCGATAGCCCGCGCTGGTGATGACGTCGTCGTCGCAGCCGATGAAGCGGAAGAAGCCGTCGTCGTCGAGCGTACCGAGATCGCCCGTTAGCAGGAAATCGCCGCGAAACTTCTGCGCGGTCGCGGCTTCGTCGCGCCAGTAGCCGATGAACATCACCGGATCGGGCCTTTCGATTGCGATATGACCTTGCGTGCCGTTGGGCAGCGGCACGCCGTCGTCGTCGACGATCGCCACGCGATGTCCCGGTACCGCCTTGCCGATCGACCCGTTGCGCAGCTCGAACCATTGCTCGCACGACGACAGCACCATGTTGCACTCGGTCTGTCCGTAGAACTCGTTGATCGTGACGCCGAGCATCGCGCGTCCCCACGACAGCAACTCTTCTCCGAGCGATTCGCCGCCGCTCGCCACCGAGCGCAGCGCAAGACCTTCGCGGTGGGTGCCGGGTGTCGCGCGCATCATCTTGAGCGCGGTCGGCGGCAGGAATGTATGGCTCACCTTGTTGCGCGCGAGCAGTTCGAACGCGGATTCGCCGTCGAACTTGTCGAGACGGCGCGCGAGCACCGGAACGCCGTGATGCCATGACGGCATGAGCACGTCGAACAGTTCGCCGATCCACGCCCAGTCCGCGGGCGTCCAGAACAGCGTGGCGTCGAGGGGAAAGCATTGCTGCGACATCTCCACGCCCGGCAGATGACCCAGCAGGATGCGATGCCCGTGCAGCGCGCCCTTCGGCTTGCCCGTCGTACCCGAGGTATAGATGATGACGGCCGGATCGTCGGCGGCGGTGTCGACGAGGGTTTCATCGTCGGAGGCGGCTTCGATGGGGGCCAGAAATTCGTGTCGGTGGAAAAGACGTGATGCAGCTCGGGCAATGCGCCGCGGATCTGCGCGATTTTCGCCGCGCCTTCCGTGTCGGTGACAACGACCTTTGCGCCCGAATGCGCGAGGCGGAACTCGATCGCGTCCATGCCGAAGAGCGTGAACAGCGGCACGGCGATGCAGCCCATCCGGTAAGCCGCGAGATGCGCGATCGCCGCCTCGACCGACTGCCGCACGAAGATGGCGACGCGATCGCCGCGCACGACGCCTTGCGCTTTCATCGCATTGGCGAGGCGGTTGGAGAGATGCCTGAAGTCGTCGAACGTATAGCGCTTCTGCGAAGCGTCGGCGCCCTCGACGATGAGCGCAAGGCGGCCCGAGCCGTCCGCCCATTTGTCGCACACGTCCTGTGCGATGTTGTAGCGGACGGGAATGCGCCATTCAAATTGCGATGCGACGGCTTCGTACGAGTCACCTGACGGGAGCATGGGCTGAGGCGAGAGGGTTGATCGTCCGCTCATCATACTTCCTCCCGATCGATGGCTTGCGAGCGCCCGATGCGAGGGAACCCGCAAGGGTCATCGAGCGTACGGCGCGCGCGGGGCAGGGCGCAAGGAAGTCGGCTTCATCGCCGCGTGGCTGCTGTTCCCGCCTCTGCAGCATTATCGGCACATTCTCGCTGGGAAGGCCCTGGCCTCGCGTACGCGGGCCGTCTTTCGTGACGCCGGATCAGCGTGTCAAGGCGCAATCCGCGCATCGACCGACACGTTCAAATCCGCAGGCGTCAGCCGCATCGTCATTTGTTCGATCAGCACCTTGACCGCCGGCGAAAGCGGACGACCATGCAGCGTGCCGATGCAGTAGACGCGTTGCGCCCAATCGCCTTCGAGCGATACCGTGGCAAGCTGCGCGCGATCTTCCATCGACAACATGCTGGCCGGCTGCACGGCGATGCCGAGCCCGGCGCTCACCAGACTGCGCGCGGCTTCCACGCTCGTGACCTCGTACTTGACGTGCAATTCCCGGCCACGTTGCTGCGCGACCTGTCGAAGCTTCGCCATGATGGAAGACCGATAATTGACGAGATCGAGCAGATCCTCGAAGGTGAGCGCATGACGCGTGCTTGCCGGATGATCGAGCGGCATCACGGCGACGAGCCTGTCGAACTTGTACTCGATGCTGTCGATCATGTCGTTGCCGGCCGCGTCGTCGACGACGAACATCGCGACGTCCACATCGCCCGTAACCAGCGCGCGCACCGCGTTCGGGCTGCTGTCTTCGCGCAGCACGACATTCACCAGAGGAAAGCGCCGCGTGAAGTTGCTGATCTCCTTGCCGAGGAACTGCTGAATCATGATGCGCACCGCGCTGATGCTCACGCGGCCGCCCACGCCGTCGGCGAACTCGGTGATCTCCCGGCGCATATCGTTCAGATTGTCGAGCATCAAGCGGATATGACGCGCGAAGATCTCGCCCGCCGCGCTCGGCACCACGCTCTTTGGATTGCGCTCGAACAGCTTCACGCCCGCGAGGTCTTCCAGATCCTGGATGCGCTTGGTGGCGGCCGATGGCGCAATGTGCTCGCGCGCCGCCGCGCGGCCGATCTGCCCTTCCTCGATGGCAGTAAGGAAAAGCTTCAATGTGAAGAGGTCCACTCTGCGCACGAGCATGTGCATGCTGAGACCGTTCATGGCGCCTCCTGCGCGTCTCCTTATTCTTGTCGTTTTGTTCGATTACAAAAACCTACCATATCGCCGAGCTCGACTGGTTCCGCGGCTTGCTCGATGCGCTCGATCAGTTGCACTTGCTGGAGGACGCGCGTTTCACGCATCGCGGCGCGCGCGGGAAGCACGCGGCCGAGCTGAACGCGACGATCCAGCACTGGACCGAGCGGCATACGTCGGACGAGGTCGTGCGAGAGTTGCTCGAAAAGCGCTCCGTGCCTTGCGCGCGCGTGCGTCGTTCCGATGAAGTGCTGCACGATCCGCGTCTGCACGAGAGCGGCGCGGTGATTAACCTGCGGCACCCGCGTTTCGGCGACATCGGCACGGTCGGCACGGGCATGCCCATTCGGTTTTCGAAGTTCAAGGCGCAGTTCGATCAGCCCGCGGCTGAGCTCGGCTCGGCGAACGAGGACGTGTACGGCGAGCTTCTGGATCTGTCGAAGACTGAGATCGACGAGCTGTTCAAGGCCGGCGTCATCTAGAGGAGCGTCGAAATGAGACCGTTAGCGGGTGGGCGAATCGTCGAACGGGTTTGCCAGTGTAGTGGAGGTTGAAATGGAAGCCGTACGGAAGTCTTTGCACGATATTTTCGATACCTGGTTGCCGCCGAATCATGCGATGCCCACGCGCATCAGCGCATTTCGTCATTCCGGATACAAGCGAGGCGTGCGGGTCGAGGCGGCGCTTGCCACCGGCGCCGTGACGATCTGCTTCTTTCGTCACGAGGGCGGCGGGTGGCATGTATTTCCGCCCGACCCGCGCAGGCCAGCGCTGCCGTTCGCTTGATGTTCCGTAGTTCGAGCGGCGTGCGCGAAAGGTTTCGTGCGCGGTTTCAAGGGGTTTTCCCGTATTCCGCCACAAGCCGCACCCGCAATGGTATTCTAATGTACGGAACGCGTGTCGGGGTGTCATTGACCGGCGGGCCGGCGGAAACTTGTAATGGACCCTGTCGACGGCATCACCAACACAACGCGGAGTGCTCGATGAATCTGCAGGCGCATCAGGCTGTTCAAACAGCCGCTTTGAGTTCGAAGCTCGGCTCGAAAGCCGCATCGGGCGAACGTGAACGACCCGCAGGAGAGCGCGAGCGCGGCGGCCAGGCGATGGTCGTTCCGCTCGCGCGCAGCCTTTCCATTCTGGCGGCGTTCACGCCGCAAACGCCGTGGCTCTGCAATCAGGATCTTGTGCTGGAAACCGGCATTCCCGCACCTTCGGTGTCGCGCATGCTGCGCTCGCTCGTCGCGCTCGGCTATCTGCATTATTCGCCCGAGCGCCGCAAGTATCGTCTCGCCACGTCCGTGCTTTCGCTCGACTATGCCGCGATCGCGCATTCGAACGTTCAACGGGTCGCGCGGCTGGGAATGCAATCAATCCTTTGCCGACGCCAGTGAAAGCTATGTCGTGATCGGCGCGCGCGACCGCCTCGATGTGATCGTCCTCGAAACGTGCGCGAGCAGGCCCGCGGGGCTGGATCTGAATCTGTCGGCGGGCACGCGCCTGCGCATCGCGTCCTCGCCGATGGGCTGGGCGATGCTCGCCGCGTTGCCCGAACTCGAGCGCTTCTATCTGCTCGGCAACGTCGAGCGCAAGACGGAACGCGAGTGGCCGCTTCTCCGGCGGCGCATCACCGAGGGCATCTCGCAGGTGCATAACACGGGATATTGCATGTCGCTCGGCGAATGGGAGGCGGAGCTCGCGATCGTGGCCGCGCCGCTCGTCATCGCGGACAGAACACCGCTCGTGTTCTTGCGTGCATCGGCAGGAGCGCGCGCATGGGCGGGCGCGCATCGAGCGCGAGCTGGGTCCGCGTCTCGTCGCGGCTGCGCAGTCGTTGCAGCAGCAGGCGCTTTTCGCGGGAGGTCGAACGACATGAGCAACGCCGGCGAAGCACGCGGCATCACGCTTACCGTGGAGTGCGGCCTGGAAGTGTTGAGCGCGTTTCATGCGGAACGCGCGCCGCTCTCCAATGCCGAGCTCGTGCGCCGCACCGGCCTTTCGAAGGCGACGGTGTCGCGTCTGATGACGACGCTCATCCGCATCGGCTTTCTGCGGCGCGCGGGCGGCGTGCGTCTCTTCGAGCTGGGCGCGGGCGCGCTCAGCATCGGTCACGCGTATCTGGAGACGAGCCCTGTCACGCGCACGGCGAATCCGTACCTGCAGGAACTGGCGGACAAGCTCGATGTGTGCGTGGCGCTGGCCGTGCCTATCTCCATGGCTTGCCGGAACAGCAGCGCGAGGCGATCCTCGAGGAACTGCTGCGGGCCGCGGGCGAGAACGCGGGCGCGGTGCGTCGCAATATCGAGGCGGCGTTCGAGGATCTGAAGCGAACCGGCGTATGCGTATGCATCGGCGAATATCAGCGCAACGCGTACGGTATCGCGCTGCCGCTTCGCGTCGGGCGCACGCAGAACTTGATGTCCTTGAACTGCGGCGCGATCGAGTTGCAGCCCGAAGGCGCGGCGATCCGCAGGAAACTGATGCCCGAACCGAACTGAAGACGGCGTCGCGCAAGCTGACCGAGCTTCTCGCCGATGTCGATTGCGGACCTTGAGCATCGATAGAACGCGAAGCCGGCGGTGAAGTCGAAAGAGGACGAGCCTCGCTTCGCGAGGGCCCGTTCGTTCATGCGTCACGCCACTTTCAATGCGCGCGATACGATGCAGCCGATAGCGGTTTGGTCGGCTTTCGCAGGCCGGAACGGTCGTAACGTTCCGGACGATCAGCCGGGCTCCGCGGCATCGCTTGCAAGGATGCGCGGAAAGAAATCCCTGATGAACTCGACGAAGGTCTTCGCCTTCGCATTGAGATACTGACGCGACGGATACAGCGCATGAAGCGTCAGCGACTGGAGCCGATATTCCGGCAGCACGCGCACGAGAGCGCCGCTCTTCAATGCAGCGCCCGCCGTCGACATCGGCAATGCGCCGATGCCCACGCCTTCGCGCAGCGCGACGGCCAGCGCCCCCGCGACGTTCACGCCGAAGTTCGCTCTCGCAAGCGGAAAGACTTCCGTTCCGTTCGGGCCTTCGAAGGTCCAGTAGTCGCGCGGAAAGATCGTGGAGACGAGCTGATAGCACGGATGACGCGTGAGTTCTTCCAGCGTGCGTGGCGCGCCGTGCTCGCGCAAATAGCCGGGCGACGCGCACAACACGCTATGCACCGTGCCCAGCCGTTGCGCGACGAGGCTCGAATCGGGCAGTTCGGCGACGCTCGCCTGCACCGTGAGGTCGTAGCCTTCGTCGATGATATCGGGCGTGTGCTGCGAGAGCGTCAGGTCGATCGAGACGGCCGGATGCTGCTCCTGATAGCGCACGATGGCGGGCACGACATAGGACTGACCCAGGCTCGTCGATGCATGGATGCGCAGCTTGCCGGAGGGCGCACTCGCGCGTCGGCGGCTTCGGCTTCCGCCTGATCGACGCACGCGAGAATCTGCTCGCAACGTTGCAGATAACGCCTGCCCACTTCGGTCAGCGTCACGCGCCGTGTGCTGCGATGCAGGAGTCGCGCGTTCAGATGCGCTTCCAGCACGGTAATGGCGCGCGAGGTCGCGGCGGTCGAGGTATCCATGCGCAGCGCGGCGGCGGTGAAGCTGCCTTCTTTGGCTACGCGAACGAACATCCGCATGCTGCTGAGTGTGTCCACTTTCTCTTTGCTCTGAGACGGTCAATCAATCTTGTTCTGCCATATCGCGATCACGCTTGCGCAGAGCGCGACGCCGATGATGTAGTAGAAGCCATCCAGCGAACTGAGGAAGTTCGCCTGCTGCGTGACGATGCGGCTGATCTCGACGAACGCCAGGCCTTTCGCTTCGGAAGCGCCGTGCCCCATTTTCTGAAAGCCGTTGAAGAGGCCCTGATACGCGTTCTGAAAGATCGGGTTGTACGGATTGATCGCCTCGACGAGCCGCGTCTGATGCAGCGCGACGCGATGCTGTTCCAGAATGATGATGGTGGCCGTCGAGAAGGAATACGTCAGCTGCTTGACGATGTTCTTGAAGCGATAGCCGTGACTGTATTCCTCGATGGCGAATATGCGAACGTGAGATTGGCCACCGGCAGCGCGATGAAGAGCAGCAGCATGCCGCGCAGAACCATCGGAAGGATGAGCCACGGCATGTTGACGTCGGGCGGCATGTTGACCATCCACGTGCCGACGAAGGCGGCCAGCAGGAAGCCGACCGTGATCAGCCATTTCTTGTGCTTGATGCGCGACGAGTAACAAAAATACACGACGGCCATCGCGAGCGAAACCATCGACGTGAATCCGACGAGCCGCCCGGCGTTCTCCACCGGATAGCTCAGGCCGCCTTCAAGCAGGCGCGAGACGAGAAAGCTCATCGCGTTGCTGATGTAGTAGAATGCGATATATAGGAACAGGACGATGCCCGCCTGAAAGATTTTCTCGCGCAGCGCGTTCAACCGCAGCAGCGGCCGCCGGTGATGCCACTGATGCCATACGAACCAGCCGAGCGAAAGCAGGTCGGTGGCGGTCAGGACGTTCAGTTCGGGCGAGCCGCTGAAGAGCTCGAAGCGCACTTGCTGCATGATGATCTGCAGCGCGCCTTGCGCGAACGCGAAGATGATGTACGGCCAGAAATGCGTGTCGCCGCGCGCCTCGGGATGAACGCGCCCGCTGGACGGCACCGCGAGGAACGCCACCACGTCGAGCACCACGCCCGCGAACGCGGTGCACGTAAAGAGCGCGCGCCAGCCGACCCACGCCACGAGATAGCCGCCGCACAGGGGCGCGAGCACGCTGCCGAGCAGGATCATGTTGAGAAAGCGGCGTGTCGCCTTCGGGCGCTATTGCGGTGTGAAGCGGGTCTGGATCAGGGGATGCGCGCCGTGCTCATCATCGGGCCGATGAAATAGCCCTGGAATCCGCGCGCGAGGGCGAGTTCGAGGGCGGATTCGGACAGCGTGGCCGCGACCGCGCCCGCCGCGAAGAGCAACAGGCATCCGGTGATGTAGCGCCGGTTACCGATGCGCTCGATCCACCATTGCTGCTGCAAGATGCCGAGCACGGACGCGACTGCATACGCGCTCGAAGCCCAGACGAACTCGTCCGACGAAGCGTTGATGCCGCCCGCGATATAGCTCGTGAAGAAGGAAAAGATGGAATTGTCGAAATAGTCCAGGCCCGTCGCGAGCGCAATCGCCCACGCGAAGGAGTCGGCGCGCAGATGCTCGGCAATCACCTTCGGGTATCTGATCGAGGCGGCGATCATTCGTTGTCGCCCCCGGCGCTTTTTGCCTTCGCCTTGCGCGCGGCCAGCCGTTCCTGCAGCAGCGTCTCCTGGCTCTCGCCCGCGATTCTGCGTCGCAAGTAGTCGAGGTCGCCCGCGAGCTCGCTGCGTACCGCCTGCGCTTCCTTGAGTTCGCGGCGCACGGCGGCGATGCGCGCATCCATGGCTTCGACTTGCTGCGAGAGCGCCTGTTCTATCTCGCGCAGCGACGAGGCGGAATAGCTCGTGCGGCCTTCGCCGAGCGTTTCCACCGGACGCTTCAGCATTTCGGCGATGCCCTGCAGCGAAAACCCGAGCGAGCGCAGGCGCAGGATGCGCGCGAACAACTCGAGATCCTGCTCGCTGTAGAGCCGGTAGCGCCCTTCGCTGCGAGTGGGTGTGACGAGTCCGCGCTCTTCATAGTACTTGAGCGTTCGCGGCGTGACTTGCAGCCGCTCGGCGGCGTCGCGGATGGTGAGCCGCGCGGGCTTGGTCGTGGACATGACGGACATCGGAAAGGCAGGCTCGATGCCGTGCATTATAACGCAAACCTGTACGTTCGCGTACAGGTTTGCCGGGCATGCGGCATGCGGCCGAAAGAGGGCGCGATGATAGACTTGAAAGACCAAGCGGCGCCCGCGTCGGGCGCCGTTCGACCGTCACGAAAACAGAAACGAATGAAACGATTCTCGATGATCCGCGATTTCCACCTGGCCGACTGGTTCACGCTGGGCAACGCGGTATGCGGCACGGGCACACTGTTCTCGGCGATGTCCTATCTCGATGACTCCGACGTCCTGCATATCTATCTCGCCTGCGCGCTGGTGTTCGCGGCGCTGGTGTTCGACGTGCTCGACGGTCGCATCGCGCGCTGGCGCCAGAAGGCGTCGCTGCTGGGGAAGGAACTGGATTCGCTCGCCGACGTGATCTCGTTCGGCGTCGCGCCGGCGATCATCGGCTATGGATTCGGCATGCGCGGCCTCTATGACCGCGTGATCCTGGCGTACTTCGTTCGCGTGCGGCGTGTCGCGTCTCGCGCGCTACAACGTGACCACGGAAGAGATGTCGGGCGGCAGCGGCAAGGTCACGCATTTCGAGGGCACGCCGATTCCCACGTCGTTCCTGATCGTGCTTCTGATGACCCTCGGCGCGTGGATGGGCGCGATCGGCGAGAGCATGTGGTTTGGCGCCTGGCGCATCGGCCCTTTCACGCTGCACCCGCTCGTGCTCGTCTATGCGGTCTCGGGCTTGCTGATGATCAGCCGCATCCGCATTCCCAAGCCCTGAGCCGTAACGAGCCGCATCGCGCGCGGCGTCGTTCGGCTCGCGTCAGGCGCGAACGGAGCCGTCCATGACGGCCCGCGGCGCGATGCCGCCCGGCGGAAGGAAATGCGCGAGCGCGGTGAGCGCCAGAGCGCGGTGAGCGCCAGACCGGCGGCGCAACCCGACGGCAGTCCGCGCCCCGATGCATCGCTCACGATGCGTGCCCCGTGCGTGACCCCGACGGCAGCTTAGGGAAGCGCACGCGCGTTCGCCATTCTGCGAACGACTCGGCGCGCCCGTGCGAACGTTTGATGCTGCTTCGCCCAGCGCGCAACGGCGGGCGGCGAGGCTCACCGGGAACGGGGCTTGTCCGTCCCCCCGGCGATTGCCGGTGCTTCGTTGCCCGTGGGCGGGCCGTCCTGATCGGAGAACTGGTACGTGCTGCGCTCCTGCGTCTTCGCCTCGTGGAGCGCGGCATCGGCGCGCTTCAACGCGCTCTCGAACGATTCGCCCGGCCAGGCAAGCGCAATGCCGGCGCTCACGCCCACGCGCACGGTCTGTCCGCCGGAGAGCGCGAGGGTGCCAACAGCTCCCGAACGATCTTCTGCACGAACGCCACGCTCGATGCGTCCGTGATATACGTCGCGATGAGCACGAATTCGTCGCCGCCGAGGCGCGCGGCCAGCTCGCCGCGGCGCATCGCGTTGCGCAGGCGATCGGCGGCGAGCCGCAGCAGCTCATCGCTCGCGTTGTGGCCGTGCGCGTCGTTCACGCGCTTGAAGCCGTCGAGATCGACGTACATCACCAGCACCTTTTCGCGCCCGGCGCCCGCCATCAGGCGTTCGGCGTGATCGCCGAGATAGCGGCGATTCGGCAGGCCCGTGAGCGAGTCGTGATGCGCCCAGTGCAGGATCCTCGCCTCGGTCTTGCGGCGCTCCGTCACGTCCTCGATGATGATCACCGCGCTGCCGTCCGGCACCGGATTGCGGCTCAGCTCGAGCTGCCGGCCATCGCAGAGTTGCAGATCGAGCGGCAGATTGCCTTCCCTGAGTCAGTGTGTGCAGCGCTCGGAAACCTGCGTGCGCAGCGTCTCGCCGAACTTCGCGAGGCCGACGAATCCGATGAAATCCGGCAGGGGCACGTTGAGGCGCAGCATTTCGACCGTCGCGCCGAACAGTTCCGCCGCCTTGCGATTCGCGATGATGACCTTGCCCGACGCATCCACGGTGCAGAGGCCGTGCGGCATGTGCGCGAGCGCCGCGTCGAAGCGCGCGGCGATTTCGGCGTGGCCCTGCTCGGCGGTCATCAGGGCGACGAGCCCACGGTAGTGACGATGCACGACCGCGCACATCGCGCCGATATAGAGAAACAGCGGCGGCACGAGAATCCAGTAGCCCGCCGGCCCGAAAAGCGCGCCGACGCCGATCGGCACCGCACCGAGGCATATCTGCGCTGCGCGATCGCCAGATGAGGTGTGCCCGCGTTGCGCGACACGATGCCGCCGAGCAGCCCCGCCGTCACCATGATCGCGAGCGAGGCCAGCACGGCGTCGCCCGAGACGATGCAGGCCATCGCCGACGCCGGTCACGAGACACGTCGCGAGGCCGAACGGCGCATAGCGCGCGGCACACGGCGCGGGATGCGGCGCGCTCGGCCGGCTCAGCGCGCGGTAGCGGCACACGATGCCGACGCGCACCGCGAGCAGCAGCACGTCGCCCGCGACCCAGAGAATCGTCCAGAGCGCGTGCAGGCGTCCGAGCGCGATGACCGCGACGACCGCGCTGGAGATGCCGGAAAGCAACAGCGGACGGATGTCCTCGACGAGCGTCGAGAGCAGCGATGCGCGAATGGCGGCCGTGATTTGCCCGTCCTCGGCCGCCGGCGTGGCTAGAATGGATTCGATCAAGGACGGGTTGCCTGGCATACGGAGGAGCGGACGCGATGGAGGACGGCGGCGATGTCCTCACCGCCGGTGATCGTGTTTACGGCCCCATCTGCACAAGCTTTAGGCAGATAGCGCTTCTCCCTGCTTTCGCGTCCGCGAATTATTCGCTCCGAGCGCATTCTGATTTTCCTCCGGAGTCGATTATGTTTCCTTTGATACATAGTAATGTAGCGCCGAAGCCTTTCATCGCACCCGCGGCGCGCGGGTTTTGCCTTATCGAAAGCTTTCGATTCAGGGACGATCATCAATTGACGTTTCTTACGCATGGCGCATCGGAGGCCGGCGGGTGAAGGACGCAAGCGCATCGTCGTGAAGACGGC
This sequence comes from Candidatus Paraburkholderia kirkii, assembly GCA_001189345.1. Classification (GTDB taxonomy): domain Bacteria; phylum Pseudomonadota; class Gammaproteobacteria; order Burkholderiales; family Burkholderiaceae; genus Caballeronia; species Caballeronia kirkii_B. Next base: position 37,651 of record LFKV01000011.1, on the reverse strand, counting down.
CGGAGAAACCGTCGAACGATCCAGAAAAAAGCTTTGAACGAGACCCGGGCAAGGCGCGCATGCGCCAGCTCCGGTCGACAGGAGACGGCATGGACACGAACTCTCTCCCCCGATGCACGAGGCGGGTCGCATGCCGAGCATCGCAGGCAGACGAAGAAGGCCACCGCGAGCGGCTGGGGATAGGCTCCGCGCTCGAATACTACGACTTTTTCATCTACGCGCAGGCCGCATCGCTCATCTTCCCGCAGATCTTCTTTCCCTTCGGCAATCCGAAAGTCGCGATCGTCGCGTCGCTCGCGACATACGGCGTCGGCTACGTCGCGCGTCCGATCGGCGCGTTCGTGCTCGGTCACTGGGGCGACACGCACGGCCGCAAGACCGTGCTCGTGCTGTGCATGTTCCTGATGGGCTTCTCCACGATGGCCGTCGGCCTGCTGCCGACGTATCAGAGCGTCGGCATGCTCGCGCCGGCCCTGCTCGTGATCCTGCGGCTGATTCAGGGCTTCGCGGTCGCGGGCGAAATCTCCGGCGCGAGCTCGATGATTCTCGAGCACTCGCCGTTCGGGCAGCGCGGATACTTCGCGAGCTTCACGCTGCAAGGCGTGCAGGCCGGGCAGATTCTCGCTGCCGCCGTGTTCCTGCCGCTCGCGCACTACATGCCCGAGGACGCGTTCAACTCGTGGGGCTGGCGCATCCCGTTTCTGCTTTCGGCGGTCGTGCTGATCGCGGGCTACATCATCCGGCGCGAAGTGCACGAGACGCCCGCCTTCGAGAAGGAGGGCGAGAAGGGTGCGGTGCCGCGCTCGCCAATCGTCGACGCCTTCAGGTACAACCTCCCCGACATGATCCGCGTCGTCTGCATGGCGCTGATGAACGTGATTCCCGTGGTCGCGACGATCTTCGGCGCGGCCTACGCGGTGCAGCCGGCCTACGGCATCGGCTTTCACAAGAGCGTCTATCTGTGGATTCCGGTCGTGGGCAACATCATTGCCGTGGGGTGATTCCGCTCGTCGGCAACCTCGCGGACCGGATCGGACGCAAGCCGCCGGTCATCTTCGGCGCGATCGCCTCGGGGCTGCTGTCGTATCTGTATCTCTATGCAATCAGCATTCAAAGCGTCGGCATCGCGATCGTCGCGTCGCTCCTGATGTGGGGCATCGTCTATCAGGGCTACAACGCGATCTTCCCGAGCTTCTATCCCGAACTCTTTCCGACGCGCACGCGCGTCTCCGCGATGGCCATCGCGCAAAACGTCGGCACGACCATCACGGCGCTCCTGCCCGCGCTTTTCGCGACCGTCGCGACGCCCGGCTCGACGAACATCCCGTTCACGATCGGCTCGATCACGCTCGCCGTGACGATCGTCTCGGCGATCGCCGCGTGGAGCGCGCTAGACGTATCGCATTCCGCTTAGCCAGCTCGGCGAGCCGGATGCACAGCCGGTCGAGAAATCGGAGTACGACCGCCTGCGCGCGGAATCGGTGGCGAACTCGCGCGTTTCTTCCTAAGCCTCCTTCCATCGACGTGCTTTTTCTCACGGCGGCGCCTGACCGCGCCGTCCGCGTGCCCTGTGCGCGCTTTTCGACAAGGGTGAATCCAAGGTGAACACAGACTCAGGCAAGACTCGTATTACAGTGGCAGGCGCGGGCTACATCGGCCAGGCGCACATGGGCGTCGCGCAGAACAGCGCGACCTGCACGCTTTCCGCCGTCGTCGATCCGGCGCCCGCGGCCGCCGGCATCGCGGCGAAAGCGGGCGTGCCGCTCTACAGGACGCTCGATGAGCTGCTCTCGAAGGATCGCCCCGGACGGCATCGTGCTCGCGACGCCGAACCCATTGCATGTCGAGCACGCGCCTCTGCCTCGCGGCGGGCGTGCCGGTGCTGCTGGAAAAACCGATCGCGCTGAGCGTCGCCGAAGCGCAGACGCTCGTGGACGAAGTCGAGCGTTCGGGCGCGAAGATGCTGATCGGCCATCATCGGGCGCATAGCCCGATCATGGCGCGCGCGAAGCAGGTGATCGACGAAGGGCGTCTGGGCAAGCTCGTCGCGGTGATGGGCAGCGCCGTGTTCTTCAAGCCCGACGAGTACTGCCGATGCGCCGTGGCGGCGGGAGCCGGGCGGCGGGCCGATCCTGCTCAACATGATCCACGAGGTGCACAACCTGCGCATGCTGTGCGGCGACATCGTCGCGGTGCAGGCGTTCGCGTCGCACGCGACGCGCGGTTTTTCCCGTGGAGGATACCGTCGCCATCAATCTGCGCTTCGCGAGCGGCGCGCTCGGCACCTTCATGCTTCTCCGACACAGCCGCGTGCCCGCGAAGCTGGGAGCAGACCTCGCAGGAGAACAAGGCCTATTCGACGTATCCCGACGAAGACTGCTACGTGATCGCGGGCACGTTCGGCTCGCTTTCCGTGCCGACGATGCGCCTCAAGTCCTACGCGGCGGCCGGCGACCGCTCGTGGTGGAAGCCGTTCGAGGAAAGCGTCGTGCCGATGCAGCGCGACGATCCGCTCGTGCATCAGATGGAGCATTCCGGGCGCGTGGTGCGCGGCGAGGCCGAGCCTATTGTCAGCGCGCGCGACGGGCTTCAGAATCTGCGGATCACCGAGGCCATCGTGCTTGCCGCGAAGAGCGGCGGGATCGTCGAGACCACCTGAGACGCCGCATTCCCCCCCCATTCCATTCCAATTGAAGGAAATTTCATGGCAAAGATCCTGACGCTGCACGGCGTCAACCTCAATATGTTCGGCAAGCGCGACCCGAAGCAGTACGGCACGGCGACCCTCGCGCAGATCGACTCGGACCTGAGCGCGCTCGGCGAGGAGCTGGGCGTGGAAGTGGAGTGCTATCAGACGAACAGCAAAGGCGAGATGTGCTCGCGCATTCATCGCGCGTTCGAGGAGAAGGTCGATGCGGTCGTGATCAACGCGGGCGCGTGGACGCATTACAGCTACGCCATCCGCGACGCGCTCGCCATCCTGACCGTGCCAATCATCGAGGTGCACATGTCGCACGTGCATGCGCGCGAGGAGTTCCGTCACAAGTCGGTGTTCGCGGAGATCGCGAAGGGACAGATTTCCGGCTTCGGCGTGGATAGCTATCTGCTGGGCTTGCGGGCCGCGGTTTCCGCGATCAACGCAAGAAAGTAATACTGGAGAGGGACGGCTTTAACGGTTCTGCCGGCGGGTGTGCACGTGCGCCGCGCTGGTTTCCGGTTCGCGGCTGCGCGGTCCTCAGACCGTGCGGCCGAAATCCTTCGAGCGTTCGGCGTTCGACTCGCGCTCGCCGGTCTGCGCGCGCCGCGGATCCTGATTGCGCCGGGTCGCGCCGTGGATGAACAGCACCGCGCAAATCGCGCAGATCGCCCAGACCGCTGCGATGATCGTCAAGTAGTTCATTCTCTTCTTCCAGATGCGATGAGCGCGAGCGGTTTGCCGCCGGTCCCGCGTCATCTCCCTATTATGTTTACCTCACGCCCACCTCCACCTCAAGACTGCGCGGGCAGCGCCAGGAGACGGCCGATCAGTCGCTGGGCGAGCGCATGCTGCTCGGTGATCGACGCGGCATCCTCGGCGGCGGGATTGCGCTCGGCGCGCAGCTTGCCCGCGAGACGCATGATGTTGTCCGACGCCGACTGCAACGCGCGCAGCAACTCGGCTTGCGTGGCCGGCGCGCTTTCCTGCGTTTCTTCAGCGGCAAATTCGGCCGTGCGATGCGGCCTGGCGCTACCTTCCATCGTCTGATACATGGCGACTCCTCGTGAGTGCATGGTGCGATTCTGCTGTCGGCGTGCGGAAAGCAATTCTCCGAACAACACCTGATTTCGGCCTCAAATTGTCTGCTGTATCGCCCTCGCGACCGTGGCGTTCGCGGGGCAGGGTCCGCCCATCAAGGCTTTGCGGCCGGCGGGCGATAAAATCGCGGATTCGTTTTCGGGCAGGCCGCGCGCTCGCAGCGACGACCGGACACCGTCCGCACCAAAAAACAACACTTTTTACCCGAAAAGGCATGCCGGCATGTGGTCAAAATGACATGTTATAGCGTGGATCTCAACGGCGATCGGTAATTTTGCGGTTCAGACAGACATCGACATGGTTTCAGGCAACACGAACGAAGCAGCACGGCACGATGCGCTCAGACGCGGACTCAAGAGCCGCCACATCCAGTTGATCGCGCTCGGCGGCGCGATCGGCACCGGCCTGTTTCTCGGCGTCGCGCAGACGATCAGGCTCGCCGGGCCGCCGTGCTGCTCGGCTATGCGGTCGCCGGTCTGATGGCGTTCTTCATCATGCGGCAGCTGGACGAGAGGATCGTCGACGAGCCCGTCGCCGGCTCCTTCAGCCATTTCGCCGACAAGTATTAGCCATTTCGCCGACAAGTATTGGGGCCATGCCGCCGGCTTCATTTCGGGCTGGAATTACTGGGCAATCTACATCCTCGTCAGCATGGCCGAGCTTTCGGCGATCGGCATCTACATGCAGTACTGGTGGCCGGATCTGCCCGCGTGGGTGTCGGCGCTCGCGTGCTTCCCGATCGTCAACGCCATCAATCTGACGAGCGTGAAGTCCTACGGCGAGACGGAATTCTGGTTCGCGATCGTGAAGGTGGCGGCCATCGTCGGCATGATTCTGTTCGGCGGCTATCTGCTCGCGTCGGGTAAGGCGGGGCCACAGGCGAGCGTCGCGAACCTGTGGCGGCTGGCGGGTTCTTTCCGAACGGCGTGAGCGGACTCGTGATGTCGATGGCCGTCATCATCATGTTCTCCTTCGGTGGGCTGGAGCTCGTCGGCATCACGGCGGCGGAAGCGGAAGATCCGTCGCGCAGCATTCCGCGGGCGACGAATCAGGTCATCTATCGCATTCTGATCTTCTATGTCGGCGCGCTTGGCGTGCTGCTCTCGCTGTATCCGTGGGACAAGGTCGCGACCGGCGGCAGCCCGTTCGTGCTGATCTTCCGCGAGATGAACAGCACCCTGGTCGCGAACGTGCTCAACGTGATCGCGCTCTCCGTATACTATTCAATAGTGAATAGTGGCGTCTATGCGAACAGCCGCATGCTGTACGGGCTCGCGCAGCAAGGCAATGCGCCGCGCGCGCTGCTGAACGTGAGCCGGCGCGGCATTTCGCTGACGGCGCTGGCGGTGTCGGCGCTCGTGACGGCGGTGTGCGTCGTGATCAACTACGTGATTCCGGGGCGCGCGTTCGGGCTGCTGATGGGCCTTGCCGTGTCGGCGCTGGTCATCAACTGGGCGATGATCAGCATCATCCATCTCGAGTTCCGGCGGCGGAAGCGCGCGCGCAACGAAGCGACTTCGTTTCCGAGCTTCGGCCACTCGCTCCCGAACTACGTCGTGCTCGCGTTCCTTGTGGGGATCGTGTGGGTGATGTATGAGACGCCGGACTTGCGCCTGTCGGCGTACCTCATTCCAGTCTGGTTGGCCGTTCTCGGAATCGGCTACTATCTCAAAAAAAGGGGCGGTGACGCGGACCGCGCAAACCGTCTTCCATCTCGCTGATCACTCGTCCTGACACCATCACCATGTTCGAACATATCGATGCCTACCCCGGCGACCCGATCCTCTCGCTGAACGAAAACTTCCAGAAGGACCCCCGTACCAACAAGGTCAACCTGAGCATCGGCATCTATTTCGACGACGAAGGCCGCCTGCCCGTGATGCAGGCGTTGCGCGAAGCGGAACTGTCGATCCTGAAGGACCTCGGCCCGAAGCCGTACTTGCCGATGGCCGGCTTCGCGCACTATCGCGACGCGGTGCAGGCTCTCGTCTTCGGCAACGACAGCCCGCCGCGCGCGGATGGCCGCATCGCGACCGTGCAGACGCTCGGCGGCTCGGGCGCGCTGAAAGTGGGCGCCGATTTCATCAAGCGCTATTTCCTGCAATCGAAGGTGTGGGTGAGCGATCCGACGTGGGAGAACCATCGTTTCATCTTCGAGCGCGCGGGCTTCGAGGTGAACACGTATCCGTACTACGATGAGGCCATCGGCGGCCTGCGCTTCGACGCAATGCTGGACGCCATCGACACGCTGCCCGCGAAGAGCGTCGTGCTGCTGCACGCGTGCTGCCATAACCCGACGGGCATCGATCTCGATCAGGCGCAATGGGTGAAGCTCATCGACGTGCTGCAGAAGCGCAATCTGCTGCCGTTCGTCGACATGGCGTATCAGGGCTTCGGCGCGGGCCTCGACGACGACGCCTTCGCCGTGCGCGAGCTCGCGCGCCGCGGCGTGCCGGCGTTCATTGCCAATTCGTTCTCGAAGAATTTCTCGCTGTACGGCGAGCGCTGCGGCGGCCTGCACGTGATCTGCGACGATGCCGCCGAAGCCGACCGCGTGCTCGGCCAGCTGACGAGCGCGGTGCGCGCCAACTACAGCAATCCGCCGACGCACGGCGCGAAGATCGTCACGCACGTGCTGAACACGCCCGAGCTCAGGCAGTCGTGGCAGCAGGAGCTGGCGTCGATGTGCCGGCGCATCGCGCGCACGCGTCAGGCGATTCACGACGGCCTGAAAGACCACGTGCACGGTGAAATGCTCACGCGCTACATCAGGCAGCGCGGCATGTTCACCTATACGGGCCTGGTCGCGGAACAGGCGGATCGTCTGCGCGAGGAATTCGGCGTCTATATCCTGCGCTCGGGCCGCATGTGCGTCGCGGGTCTGAACGACGGCAACGTGCAGATCGTCGCCGACGCGATCGGCAAGGTGCTGGCGGCCGGGTAAGCGCCGTCGTCGCTACATCGCGGGACAGGACAGCACTTTCTACGGCGGCAGGCTGCCCGGTCCCGTGTCCACTTTCGTGTCCCGTGTCGGCGTCAGGATGAACCGCACGGCGTTCGTGCCTTCATTCGCGAGCACGTACTGATCGCCGCTTCCTTCCGGCTGCCAGTACACGCGATAGACCTCGCCATCCTTGTAGACGTGCAGCGCTCCGTGCCACACGCTGCCGCCGCGCCAGAAATTCACGCTTTCGCCCTCGCGCAACGCGATCATCGCGTCCTGTCCGCCGGTTGCGCTTTCCAGCGTGCCGCATACGACGTCGTCGGCGCGGACGTGCGTGCAAAAAGCGAGCGCGGCCGCGCAAAGGCCCGCATGAAAGCTGATTGATCCACAATTCATCGTCATTCGACTCCTCCAGAAGGGATCCGGCGCGCGTGCGCCCCGCCGCGCTCCTTGCAAGATATGCGCCGCCGTTCTTTTGCGCGTGTGCTACTTTGAATGGAAGCAGCGTTCGATCATGGAGGCCGCCATGTCAGTGATCGCACCGGACGAACGAGCGGATTTTCTGGCGATTCTCTCGCGCCATCGGCTCGACGAAGGCGATTTCCTCGTGCAGGAGGGCGGCGCCTGCGATGTCGTGGACGACGTGTATCCGTTGCAGGGCGTCGTCACCATCACGCGGCGCTCGACGCTTAAGGAACGCGAATACCGTATCGGACACGGCACGGAATGGACCGTCGCGTTCGAGAAGGATTTGAACAAGGGCGTGTTCGGCTGAACGAACGGGCCTCAGAAATCGATTCACGCAGTCCTTTCTTACGCACTTTTCGACGCGGAGCAGGCGATGAGACCGACCGAATTCAAATCGTTCAAGGCGCACGTCGCGATGATGTTGCGCGATCTTCCGCGCGGCGTGACCGTGGATCTGACCGATGTCGCCGTCGCCTACTGGAACGGCACGCAAGTGGTCGGCGCGTATTTGCGCGACAACGGTCGCATCGACGAGGACTTCGATTTCGACGAAAACGCCTGGGGCAGCTGGCGCGAGGAATTCCTGATGTGGTTCGACGCGCCGTGTTTCTCCGAACGCGCCGATCTGAAAGCGGCGTTCGTTTCCGGCGCGCTTCCCGCCAGCCCGCACCGCGGACTCTGGCCGCGGCAACGCTGATTTTCACGGCTGCCGCAACGATGCAGGCAAGTCATCGTAAGCACGCTCCTCCCCTCCATACGCGTTGCCTTCCGCCGAAACGGCACGCGGATTGCTTCGACAGCGTCCGAACCACGACCGCCTGCCGGCCGTGTTCCGCCCAATCATCGTCACGGAGGGGATTCAGCATGGCTGGAAACGGAAAACTTCATCCGCTTACGTTCTTTACGGCCATCGTGTTCATCGTCGTAGGCGCGCTGCTCGCGGCAGGCGGCGCGTATTTCGCGGCGCTGAAAGGATCCTGGTACTACTGATCGCCGGTACGGCCATCGTCCTGACCGGTCTCCTGCTGCTGATACGCCACCGCTCCGCACTCCTGCTGTTCGCGCTCGTGCTGTTCGGCTCGACGATCTGGGCCGTGACCGAAGTGCGTTTCGATTTCTGGCAACTGCTGCCGCGTTTGTGAATCTGGGTGCTGCTCGCGATCTGGTTGCTGATACCCTTCGTGCATCGCGGCGCGCTGTTCGGTCCGCCTTCCACCGCGCACGCCGCACGCCGCACGCCGCCGCGATCATCCTGGCGCTGCTGCTCGGCGTCGGCACGTATTTCAACGATCCGCATGACCGGCTCGGCCGCATCGACGTGGAGGTCGCCGCCGATGCCAACCAGCCCGACGCGAATGTGGGCACCGGCCGCCAGCGCGCCGCCGGCATCGGATGCGCAGGCGGCCTCGGCCGCGTCCGCGCCGGCCGAGGGGCGGCGGTTCTGGCATCGGCGCCCGCCGCGCCGGCGCAGACGCCCGCGCAGACCACGGTGCTGGCCGAGTGCCCGCGCCGCCTGTTCCTGCCGACCGCCGATGCCCGCCTCGTCGCGCTCGACGCCGACACCGGCAAGCCCTGCACGGGCTTCGGCAAAGGCGGCGCGATCGATCTGCGCGTCAACGTCGGCCTGTTCACGCCGGGCGGCTACTATTCGACGTCGCCGCCCGCGGTCTTCCGCAATCTCGTGATCGTCGGCGGCCACGTGACGGACAACGAATCGAACAACGAGCCGTCGGGCGTGATCCGCGCGTTCGACATGAACGACGGTCATCTCGTCTGGAACTGGGATTCGGGCAATCCGGAGGCCACCGAACCCATCGCGCCGGGCGGCACGTACGTGCGCAACTCGCCGAACATGTGGTCGATGTTCAGCGTCGACGAGAAGCGCGGCCTGATTTACCTGCCGATGGGCAATCAAACGCCCGACCAATGGGGTGGTCAGCGCGCGCCGCAGGCCGAAAAGTTCGCGGCGGGCCTCGTCGCGCTCAATGCCGCGACGGGCAAGCTGCGCTGGAACTACTCGTTCACGCATCACGATCTGTGGGACATGGACGTGGGCGGCCAGCCGACGCTCGTCGACCTTCAGACGGCGCAGGGCATGCAGCCGGCGGTGATCGCGTCGACGAAGCAGGGCAGCATCTACGTGCTGAATCGGGAGACGGGGCAGCCGATCGTGCCGGTCAGCGAGGTTCCGGTGCCGCAGGGCGCCGCGAAGGGCGATCACACGTCGCCGACACAGGCCGTCTCGGCGCTCAACTTCAACCCGCCGCGCGTGAAGGAAGCGGACATGTGGGGCACGACGCTCTTCGATCAGCTCTGGTGCCGCGTCAAGTTCAGGAGCCTGCGCTACGACGGACCGTTCACGCCGCCGTCGGAACAGGACACGCTGGTGTTCCCCGGCAATTTCGGCGTGTTCGACTGGGGCGGCATTTCCGTGGATCCGGTGCGGCAGATTCTGATCGCGAATCCGGACTACATGGCGTTCACGTCGAAGCTGATTCCGCGCGACCAGATTCCGGACGGCAACGGCAAGAAGAAGGGCAGCGAGACGAGCGGCATCAAGCTGGTGCGCGGCACGTCTTTCGGCTATGAAATCAGCGCGTTTCTCTCACCACTGGGAATTCCGTGCCAGGCGCCGCCGTGGGGCTATGTGGCGGGCGTCGATCTGCGCACGAACAAGATTGCGTGGATGCACAGGAACGGCACGATCGTCGACAGCGCGCCCTTGCCGATTGCGATGCCGCTCGGCGTGCCGAGCCTGGGCGGAACGATCGTGACGGCCGGCGGTGTCGCATTCCTGACGGGCACGCTCGACCAGTACGTGCGCGCCTACGACGTGCGCGACGGAAAGAAGCTTTGGGAGGTGCGGCTGCCGGCGGGCGGCCAGGCCACGCCGATGAGCTATGCCGACGCCGCTGGCAAGCAGTATCTGCTGGTGACCGCCGGCGGGCACGGCTCGCTCGGGACGAAGGCGGGAGATTACGTCATCGCCTACACGCTGCAGTGAGCATGCGACGACGCGGTACAAGGCGCACGGGGAATATTCCCCGCGCCGAGGCGTTACATCGCTCGACGGTACGCTTCGGCCATCAACGCGCTGACCCTGGCGCGAGCCTTGAGGGCGTCGCGCGTGGCGGCGCGCAGCTTTGCGGCGATGAACGAAACGAGGGCGATCGGCGTGGCGGCGATGATTCCCATGGTGAACGCCGTACTAAGGGTAACTATCTAGGTAAAAACTCTAGGTTGGCACAGATAACGGGTTGCAACAAATTCGCTCCGGGAATTTGATGATGCGCGGCGCGGGGGCCTTGCCCTGCTTGTCCTGCTCGTCCGGAAGAGGAGGATGCAAATGAGAGCGCATTTCTCGGGCCGTGCCGCCGCTTTGGGCACCGTGGTCGTGGCGGCGATCATCGTCGCGTGCAGTGGTTGGGGGCTCCAGCGTCGATTCGGCATCGACGGCGACGGGCGGTAGCGCGCCTTCTGGCGCATCGAGTCCATCCGGCGCATCAGGGGGCGGAACGACCTCGCCGGGCGGCGGAAGTACGGGCACGGGGAGTACGGGGAGCACGGGAACCGGGAGCGGAACGGGCGGCAACGCCGGGACCGGCTCCGGCACCGGTACGATGCCGCCGGTGGGCAATCCGATGGACGTCGCCACCTATCACAACGACATCGGCCGCACGGGCCAGCAGCTCGCGGAAACCATCCTCACGCCGGCGAACGTCAACGCCAGCACCTTCGGCAAGCTCGCGGTCTTTTCCGTCGATGGCGCCGTCGACGCCGAGCCGCTCTTCCTCGCCGGCGCGTGCCGATCGCGGGCTGCACGCACAACGTGCTGTACGTCGCGACCGAGAACGCCAGCGTCTACGCCTTCGACGCCGATAGCGGCGCCGTGCTCTGGAAGACCACGACGCTCGGCAACGGCGAATCGCCCAGCGACGATCACGGCTGCTCGCAGATCACGCCGACCATCGGCATCACGGCGACGCCGGTCATCGACCGGTCGCGCGGGCCGAACGGCGCGATGTACGTGGTCGGCATGTCGAAGGCGAAGGACGGCTCGGGCGGTTATCACCAGCGTATCCACGCGCTCGACATCACGACGGGCGCCGAGCTCTTCAACGGCCCGACGGAAATCGCCGCGACCTATCCCGGCAACGGCGTCGGCAGCCAGAACGGCGCGGTCTCGTTCGATCCGGGCCAGTACGCCGAGCGCGCGTCGCTGCTGCTGCTCAACGGCGTCGTCTACACCGCTTGGACCTCGCACTGCGACATCCTTCCGTACACTGGCTGGGTGATCGGCTACAACGCGAGCACGCTCCAGCAGGCGAGCGTGCTGAACGTCACGCCGAACGGCCAGATGGGCGCGATCTGGATGAGCGGCGCGGGCCTCGCGTCGGACGGCGCGTCCATCTTTTCCTCGACGCCAACGGCACCTTCGACGCCACGTTCAACGCGCAGGACATGCCGATCAACGGCGACTTCGGCAACGGCTTCCTGAAACTCGGCACGACGCCGACGCTCACCGTAACCGACTATTTCCAGCCGTCGAACACGGTGCAGGAATCGAACGCCGACGAAGAAGACCTCGACTCGGGCGGGGCGCTCGTCCTGCCCGATCTCGCCAACGCGAGCGGCACGATCCGTCATCTGGCGCTCGGCGCGGGCAAGAACTCGACGATCTACGTCGTGAACCGCGACTCGATGGGCAAGTTCGATTCGAACGCGGACCACATCTATCAGGAGCTCGTCGGGCAGATTCGCGGGCCGATGTTCGCGGCGCCCGCGTACTTCAGCAATACGGTGTACTTCGGCTCGATCGGCGACAGCATCAAGGCGTTCACGATCACGAACGCCGCGCTCTCGAGCACGCCCCAGACCGCGAACGCGTTCGGCTCTCCGGGCGCCACGCCCAGCATTTCCGCGAACGGCGCGACGAACGGCATTCTGTGGGCGGTGGAGAACGGCACGATCGCCGGCCTGCGCGCCTACGACGCGACCAATCTCGGCCGCCAGCTGTACAACAGCGGGGACACCGGCGGGCGCGACCAGTTCGGCCAGGGCAACAAGTTCATCACGCCGATGATCGCGAACGGCAAGGTGTATGTCGGCACGAAGAATGGCGTCGGCGTGTTCGGGCTGCTGGGGAAATGAGCGTGCCGTAGGGCAGTTCGGCACGATGCCGTATGGATCTTCGACGGGGGTCTTCGACGCCGCGCGTCCGGCAATGCGATATATTTACTAGTATACAGCGAACCGATTCGCGCTACCGATATTTTCCGCAACCGAGCATCATGCTGACGCGCACCCGTTTCACGACCTCCCTCGACGCCCCGGCCCTGGAATCGGCCGAAGGCGGCTATGGCGCGACCATCATCACCGTGAAGGGGGCGCGCGATCACGAGCGCGCCGAGTCGATCCGCGATCTGGTGGATGCGCATCGCCGGCTGCAAGGCAGCGTACTGCGCTTTCTCTCCCTGTTCGACGATGCGGGCGCGGAGCGCGACGAGCCGCAGCCGCTGGAAGTGCTCGTCGGGTTGCTGGAGAAAAAGGCGCGTGCCGCGGGTTTCGAACGCATGCGCGAGTTGAGCGCGGCCGTGCAGACGGTGCGCGAGGCAGCGCGAGCTGCTCTTTTTCGATTCGTTCGGTACCGATGCGCCCGCCTTGCGCGAGGCGGCACGCGCGTTGGAGCGTCTGGACGCGATGCTCGTCGGACTGTGCGTCGAACACGTCCTACAGACGACCGCGCGGCGCGAAGGGCAGGGCGAGGCGCGCCTAGACGCGCGGATTCATCCGGGGCGGGACGGCGTCGAGTTGACGGAATACGCTCAGCCAGTCCTCGAGATCCCAGGTCTTCGACACGCGGTCATCGCGCAGTTCGTGGAAGGAGGTGGATGGCGAAGCGGATGGGCTTCTTCGTGGCGGCGATGCTCATCAACGGTCCGGACTGCGTGCCGCTCACCTCGGCGCGCACGCCGACGCGGTTGTCCTGCGTCAGCATGTCCAGAAGCTCGATGCGCATGTCCGGCAGCGCGATGGCGAGATCGGCGAAGACGGGGATCATCTGGTCGGGACCGGGCTTTTGTCCGGGCGGCTCGGGATGTATTGCCAGTCGGATGTGACGGCCTCGCGCAGGAGCGCGACATCCCTGGTCGAAAAGGCGCGATAGAGCCGCTCGACCGCTTCGCGCGCCGCCGCCTGTGTGAGCTGACCTGCCTGCATGGTGCCTCCGTCATGGTGCTGTCTGCATGAGGTGGGAACTGCGGCATAACGCGTTCACTGTACCTCAATCGACGCGATCCGCGCGGGAGCGGCCGCCGGGTCATGTTAAGCTCACGTTTCCCCGCTGGGGAGTAGCCGGCTTTTCCGCACCGGAAAAGCGCCCATGTCAACACGCTCGGTCGGTCTCGGCCGTGGCATGGGCAGCCATAAGAATTCGGCGGCGGTGCTCTGGCACCCGCGCGCGCATCGCGACTGGGTGCGGCCCGGGACGATTCTCTACAGCGCGTCGCCGACGGGTTGCGCGCGTCACATCGAAGGTTTCTCCCTGCGTGCCGCGATGACGTTCGCCAGCCGCATCATCGGCGTGCAGACGCTCGATGTCGGCGAGACGATCGGCTATGGCCGCACCTTCACGGCGGATCGTCCGATGCGCATCGGCGTGGTGGCGTGCGGCTACGCGGACAGCTATCCGCGCCACGCGCCGACGGGCACGCCGGTGACCGGGAGAGGGCGTGCGCACGCGCATCGTCGGACGCGTGTCGATGGACATGCTCACGGTCAATCTCACGCCGTGCCCGGCGGCGGGCATCGGTTCGCCGGTCGAACTGTGGGGCGAGCAGGTCAGGGTGGACGAAGTGGCGGAGCCGTCCGGGACGATCGGCTACGAGTTGATGTGCGCGCTCGTTGATGTGGCGCGCTCGCGCGGCGCGTGCCGGTGAGCGTCGACGCGGGCGTCTCGCGCGTACGCGAGGCGCAGTGCGTCTGACGCTCGCTCGGGCGGACCGCTCGCCGGCGCCGCGTCAGCGCGTGGCCGCCAGATAGAACGCGGTGGAGCGCTGCGGCGTCACCCCGACGATGCTCATCTGGTTGTTGACGAGAGGGTGGCTTCCACCGGCATCGTCACGCCGCTGCCCGTCGCGCAGGAGGAGTCGGTGAACGTCAGCGTGCCGTCGAGAATATGCTTGCCCGTCGCGCGCGGCTTGAAGTTGCTGGCAAACGTGCATGCGCCCTGCGCGCCCGTCGCCGAGCCGTCCGCCGCGAACGTGATGGCCGTCGTCGTGGTGATGTTCGCCGGGTTTCTCCAGGTGCCGAGCACGTCGCCGATCGCGAGCGGCGTGTCGTAGGTGGCGTCGTAATTGCCGTTGAAGCTCAGCGCCGTGGTATTCGGCGTCGTGTTGATCGACGTCGCCGCCGCGAGCGTGTTCTTCGCCGTGAAGTTTCCGGAGAGCGTCCCGGCGATGATCGCGCCCTGATAGTGCACCGCGACGGTCGCCGGATCGGTGAATGCGCCGTCGGTGGCCGTGACGATGCCTTCCGTCAGCCAGACGAGGCCGCCGTTCTCCGCGTATAGATGCTGAAGTATTGCCCGGTTTCGAGGACGATCGTCTGCGCGGCGAGCCCGGTCGTCGTCGCGCCGAACCAGATGCCTTCGGGAATCGCGTGCGAAGTCTTGGCGACACACGTTTTCTGCAGATCTCCGCTCGTGATGCACGTCTGGTCGCTCCCTCCGCCTTCGCAGGCAGCGAGAATGGGCAGTGCGAGCAGCATGATCTTCGAGAGCAGTTTCATGAGAACGTTGTCGGTTGTCTTGTTGGAAATGAGCACGGACTGTCGCGCACTATGGCGCGCCAACAACGCATTAACGGAACGTTCTGTGGAAACTTGAGACGATTGGAGCCGCGCGCGAGGCGCGTCGGGAAAGACGTTTGCGGGCGGACCGAAGCGGAGGTGACACGTTTCCAGCCTCCGCCTCCCGGCCGCTCACTAACTCGGGTCGGGAGGTTCCCGGCGGCACGGAGGGCCGCGCGTAACCGGCGGGCGTGCGCTCCAGGCGCGCGCTCGGCTTCACCGCCATCAGCTCGCCGAAGTCGGATTCGTAGCGCTCGACATACGGCGCGAAGTCCGGCTTCGCGATCTTCAACCTGCCATCGACGCGTCCCAATCCGCGCAGCCAGTGTCCCGTCTGCGCGAGCGAGACCTGCACATGCCAGCTGCCGCCTTCGCGCTGCTGCTTCCATGACGCCGCGGCGGCGCCAAACGCCATCAGGAACCCGCTCGCCATGTCGAGCGTCTGCATCGGCAACGCGCGCGGCTTGCCTTCGCCTTCCGCGGCATTGAACCCCATCGCGGTCTGCACGAGCGAGCGAATTGAAGCCGCGCCGCTCGGCCCACGGTCCCTCGTTGCCGTATGCGGTAAGCGACGTATAAACGATGCCGGGCCGACGCTCGGCCAGCGCTTGCGGCCCGAATCCGAGCGAAGCGATGCCGCCCGGCCGATATCCCATCCCTGCGAGAAAACATGCGCTTCGTCGATCAGCCGCCAAAGCGTTTCCCGATCGCGCTGTGCGCGCGCAAATCGAGGAGCGCCGACCGCTTCCCCCGGCTCGTATCGGCAATGGCGGGAATATTCGGCAGATGCGGCCCGTTCACGAGCATGACATCGGCGCCGAACGCAGCGAGCACGCGCCCGCCGACCGGCCTGCGAGAATGCGGGTGAAATCGAGCACACGCAGCCCGTCGAGCGGGCCGCGCATCGCCGCGCGTGATCGTCATCAGCGGCTGCGTGGCGATCGCTCGCGCCTGCGGCGTCGCATCCCATTCGTCGAACGTGCGCAGCAGCGTGACCACGAGACCTTGCGCGGCCGCTGCATTCTCGTACACGCCACGACAGCAGCGCGCGCTCGGCATCCTCGCGCGTCGCGGTTCGCGGATCGAGCCCGAGCAGGCGCAGCGCGCCATCCTGATGATGCTCGAAGTTCGCGTGAATGCGACAAGCCGTCCGCGCAGCGATAGAGGCCGGAGAAGCGCCCCCATGTCTCCGGTTCCTTGCCGTCGACCGTGAAGGCCCCGGTGCATTCGACGGCCGCGTGCGTCATATCGACGCAAACGCGCTGCCTTCCGGCGCCCCGCGCCGCGCCGAGCTCGCAAGCCGCCAGCGCCGCCGTGCCGACCTCGAAACTGGAGGGAAACAACGGATCCCGGCCGGGAAGGTCGATGAGGGAAAGCGCATCGTCGGGCAGGCCGGCGATGCGCCAGATACGCGCTCAGCGTATCGAAGGAAGTTTGAAAAGACATGATGGGCCGGCGCGAGCGCTTCGTGTGGAGCGCCTATTGTCGCGCCGACCGCGAATGCGCGCTCAGTGACGCCGCGTCGCCAGCTCCGCGCCCTGGCGCAGCGCTTCGAGCATGCTGCGTTCGTTCGCGATGCCCTTGCCCGCGATATCGAACGCCGTGCCGTGATCGACCGACGTGCAGATCACGTCGAGCCCGACGGTCACGTTCACGCCCGCCTCGAGACCGAGCACCTTCACCGGACCGTGCCCTTGATCGTGATACATCGCGACGATGAGGTCGAAGTCGCCCCGTCCCGCGCGATAGAACAGCGTATCGGCGGGCAGGGGGCCCGTCACGTCGAGCCCGCGCTCCTGCAGGGCCTGACGGCCGGAATGATTTTCTCCTCTTCCTCGCCGTAACCGAACCGAAGAGGCCATTCTCGCCCGCGTGCGGATTGATGCCGCACACGCCGATGCGCGGCTTCGCGATGCCTGCCTTCACGAGCGTCGCGTTGCCGCGCTCGATCGTGCGCTGCACGAGACCCGGCTCGATCTTGCGGATCGCATCGATGATGCCGATATGCGTCGTCACGTGAATCACGCGCAATTGCGGCGCGACGAGCATCATCGACACTTCGTCGACGCCCGTCAGATGCGCGAGCATCTCCGTGTGGCCGGGGAACTTGTGTCCACCCGCGTGCAGCGCTTCCTTGTTGAGCGACGCGGTGCAGATCGCATCGATCTGACCGGCCTGCGCCAGTTCCACGGCACGCGCGATGTACCGATACGCCGCATCGCCCGCGACGGCGGACAGTTCGCCGAAGGGCAGATTGTCGGGAATCAGACCGAGGTCGATGCAATCGATCACGCCCGGCTCGTAGCGCGCCTCCGTTGCGTCCGCGATGCGGCGCACCTTCGCCTTGCCGCCGACGATTTCGTTCGCGCGCTCGAGGCGGCGCGCATCGCCGATCACGAGCGGACGGCACTGCCGGTAGAACGCGTCGTGGGCGAGGCTCTTGACGACGATTTCCGGGCCCACGCCGCTCGCGTCGTCCATCGTGATGCCGATTACGGGAAGATAGTTGCTCATGATGTTTCGTCTGATTATGTTCGTGTTCAGCGCGCGACGGTAATGTCCGCGCCGCGCAGATGCAGGTACGCGCCGAGCAGCGCATGCTCGCTGCCGAACGCGTCCGCCTTGGTGACGATGGCGGGGCCATTGCCGCCCGAGGTCCGGCCGAGCGCGACGCCCGCCTCGATTTCGCGCACGAGCTCGAGACTGCCGACATGCGCCGCGGCAAGCATTGCGTGCGCCGTTTCGCCGTCGGTCGCGATGAGTCCGCCGAGCTTCTCGAAGTGAGGCGCGACGAGCGTCGCGAGCGCGCTCGACAGAAGCGCGCCTTCCGCGGGATCTAAGGCGTCGTCGCGGCCGATGCGCACGATCGTATCTTGATTGCCGCGCACGCTCGCGCCGATGCGCTCGTGCCACGCCTGCCATTCCGGGTGACGCGCGCCGTCGCGCAGCACGGCGGGCGGCACGATCATCTCGCGGACGCCCGCTTCGGCGCGCAGCATCGCGCATTGACGCTCGGAGATCGCGGAGAGACTGCCGACGAGGGCGAGTATCGGGCCTTGCGCCGGGTCGATCGGGCGCGCGGCGTGCGCAGCGGCGCTCGCATCGAACAGATCCGGCAGCGCGGCGAGATCGTCACCCGTTTCCGCATCGACGATGATCGCGCCGATGCCGTCGGCCGGGGCCGTCGCGATCATCGCGGCGACATGCTGCGGCGCCGCGCGCAACGCATCGAGCCCGACATGCGTGACGCGCAGGCCCGCCGCTTCGAGCATGGCGCGCAATGCCGCGTCCTGCCCGGCGTTCTCCAGCTTCCATGTTTCGGTCTCTTCGAGCGGCACGCCGCGCACGATCACGCGGCCGTCGCGCACGGTGCGGCCGGTCGCCGGAAACGCGGGCGTGACGATCGCCGGACCCGCGAGCGCGGCGAGCGCCGCGACTTCGGCGGTCTAGTTGCCGCGCAAGGTCGAATCGATCTTCTTGTACAAACGCCGTCCCGGCGCGCGCAACGCCCGCCATGCGTTCGCCGTGGGCCTGTCGAGCCCGCCGCTCGATGATCGCCGACCTGCTCGCAAGCGGCGTGACTGCGCCGATCACGCTGGTCTACGGGCAGCGCAACGCGAAGGAGCTCTATTACCACGACGAATTCCGCGCGCTCGCCGAACGTTATCCGAACTTCACGTATGTGCCGGCGTTGTCCGAAGGCGCGGCGGACGCGGGCGAGGGCGTCGCGCAAGGGTTCGTGCACGACGTCGCGAAGGCGCACTTCGACGGTGACTTCTCGGGCCACCAGGCGTACCTGTGCGGGCCGCCCGCGATGATCGACGCGTGCATCACCGCGCTAATGCAGGGCCGCAGGGCCGCCTATTCGAGCGCGACATCTATCACGAGAAGTTCATCTCGGCGGCAGACGCGCAGCCCGCTGTTCCGTCGAGTGTGACATGGATGCGAGCCGTGTGTGCGGGACGGTGACAATCGCGCAGACCGATGAGCGCTATGGGTGCGCGAGCGGCAAATCGCTGCTGGCCGGGATGGCGAAGCTCGGCCGGCGCGGCATTCCGGTCGGCTGCCTGAACGGCGGCTGCGGCGTGTGCAAGGTGCGCGTGCTGCGCGGCGCGGTGCGCAAGCTCGGGCCGATCAGCCGCGCACACGTGAGTGCCGACGAGGAGGACGACGGGTATGTGCTCGCGTGCCGCGTGGCGCCGCAGGGCGACGTCGAGCTGGAAGTGGCCGGCCGGCTGAAGAAGCCTTTCTTTTGCGGCTCGGCCTGTGTCGGGGCGCCGGTTTTCAAGAAGTAATCTGGAGGAGACTCACCATGGGTGTGATGCGTATTGGTCATGTCAATCTGAAGGTGATGGACATGGAAGCGGCGCTGCGGCATTACATACGCGTGCTCGGCATGCAGGAAACGATGCGCGACGCGGCCGGCAACGTCTACCTGAAATGCTGGGACGAATGGGACAAGTACTCGCTGATCCTGTCGCCGTCCGACCAGGCCGGGCTCAAGCATGCCGCGTACAAGGTCGAGCATGACGCCGATCTCGACGCGCTGAAGCAGCGCATCGAAAAATACGGGATCGCGACCGAGATACTGCCGGAAGGCGCGCTGCCGGGCGTGGGCCGCCAGTTGCGGTTCCTGCTGCCGAGCGGGCACGAGCTGCGCCTGTTCGCGAAGAAGGAACTGGTCGGCACCGCGGTCGGCTCGCTGAACCCCGATCCGTGGCCGGACGACGTTCCGGGCTCGGCGGTGCACTGGCTCGACCACTGCCTGCTGATGTGCGAGTTGAATCCGGAGGCAGGCGTGAACCGCGTCGAGGAGAACACGCGCTTCATGGCCGAGTGCCTCGACTTTCACCTCGCCGAGCAGGTGATGGTCGGCCCGGGCAACACGATCCAGGCCGCGACGTGGATGTTTCGCAGCACGACGCCGCACGACATCGCGTTCGTCGGCGGCCCGCGCAACGGGCTGCATCACATCGCGTTCTTCCTCGACGACTGGGCCGACGTGCTGAAGTCGGCAGACGTGATGGCGAAGAACGAGGTGAAGATCGACGTCGCGCCGACGTGCCACGGGATCACGCGCGGCACCACCATCTACTTCTTCGATCCGAGCGGCAACCGCAACGAGACCTTCGCGGGGCTCGGCTATCTCGCGCAGCCCGATCGCCCGGTCACGACGTGGACCGAGGACGAGCTCGGGCGCGGAATCTTCTTCCACTCCGGCGAGCTGAACGAAGCGTTCACCACCGTCTACACCTGACACCCGCACAGGAGCACAGCCTCATGGCTCGCAACGATTCGACCCACAGCGTCGGCACGCGCGTGATCGACTGGCCCGCCGCGTCGCGCGCCGCGCAGGCGGCGGCGCAGGCCGCCGAGCGGCTCGGCGTGCGCGTGAACGTCGCCGTCGTCGATGCGGGCGGCTTGCTCGCGGCATTCGTGCGGGTGCCCGGCGCGCCGCTGCATTCGATCGACAAGGCGTACACGGCCGCGAGCTTCGGCTTGCCGACCGGTGCGTGGCACGATGCGCTGGCCGCGCATTCGGAGGCCGTGCGGCAGGGGCTCGTGCTGCGCGCGCGCTTCGTCGCGTTCGGCGGCGGGCTGCCGATCGTCGAGGACGGCGTACTAATCGGCGGCATCGGCGTGTCGGGCGGCAGCGAGGCGCAGGACGAAAGCTGCGCGCGCGGGCCTCGACGCGGCCGGCCTTGGCGGCGCGTGACGGGTGACGGACCGCCACGCGCACTTTCTTCAGGAACGAACCCGATTACGGATTCACGACTATCGGTACACACATCATGTACGACACGGAATCGATCGCCGCGACATGCGGCCCCGCCGGCGGGCAGCCGGAACCGCGGCTCGTCTGCAACTTCATCCGACGGCGACTATCGCGCGGGCGAACGCTGGTTCGACAAGCGCTTGCCCGTCGACCACGCGCTGATCGCGCGCGTGGCCGAAGCGAGCCACGCTGATGTCGATGCGGCGGTACAGGCCGCGCGCGCGGCGTTGGCCGGGCCGTGGGGCGGCCTGAGCGTCGCGCAGCGCGTCGAGATCCTGTACGCGGTTGCCGACGGCATCACGCGCCGCTTCGACGATTTCCTCGAAGCCGAAGTGGCCGATACCGGCAAGCCGGTAAGCCTCGCGCGTCATATCGACATCCCGCGCGGCGCGGCGAACTTCAAGGTGTTCGCCGACGTCGTGAAGAACGTGCCCGGCGAAACCTTCGAAATGGCGATGCCGGACGGCGCGGGCGCGCTCAACTACGCAATCCGCCGGCCGGTCGGCGTGGTCGGCGTGATCTGCCCGTGGAACTTGCTGCTGCTGATGACGTGGAAGGTCGGGCCCGCGCTCGCGTGCGGCAACACGGTGGTCGTGAAGCCGTCCGAGGAAACGCCGCAGACGGCCGCGCTGCTCGGCGAGGTGATGAACGCGGCGGGCGTGCCGCGCGGCGTCTACAACATCGTGCACGGCTTCGGGCCCGATTCGGCCGGCGAATTCCTGACGACCCATCCGGGCGTGAACGCGATCACGTTCACCGGCGAGACGCGCACCGGCGCGGCGATCATGAAGGCGGCGGCCGACGGCGCGCGGCCCGTCAGCCTCGAGATGGGCGGCAAGAACGCGGCGATCGTGTTCGCGGACTGCGATTTCGACGCAGCCGTCGAAGGCACGCTGCGCTCGTGCTTCGCGAATGCGGGGCAGGTCTGCCTCGGCACCGAGCGCGTCTATGTCGAGCGCCCGCTGTTCGAGCGTTTCGTCGCCGCGCTTCCGGCCGGCGCCGAGCGGTTGCAGCCGGGCCGGCCGGAAGCGGACACGACCGGCATCGAGCCGCTGATCAGCCAGGAACACCGCAGCAAGGTGCTGTCGTACTATCGCCAGGCGGCCGAACTCGGCGCGACGGTCGTCACGGGCGGCGGCGTGCCCGACATGCCGGACGACCTGCGCGACGGCGCATGGGTGCAGCCGACGATCTGGACGGGCCTCGGCGACGATTCGCCGATCGCGCGCGACGAGATCTTCGGGCCGTGCGCGCTCGTGATGCCGTTCGACTCCGAAGCCGAGGTGATCGGCCGCGCAAATGCGAACGCGTACGGGCTGTCGACCGCGATCTGGACTACCAACCTGTCGCGCGCGCATCGCGTCGCCGCGTCGATCGACGTCGGCATCGCGTGGGTCAACTCGTGGTTCCTGCGCGACCTGCGCACCGCGTTCGGCGGCGCGAAGCAATCGGGCATCGGCCGCGAGGGCGGCGTGCATTCGCTCGAGTTCTACACCGAACTGCGCAACGTCTGCATCAAGCTCTGATCCCTTTTCTACTGACTGGACGATTCATATGGACTCCATGTTGATCACCACGCTCGGCGACCGGCTGTACGATGCGATGACGTCGCGCACGCCCGTCGCGCCGCTGACGTCGCAGCACGAGGACCTGTCGGTCGACGACGCCTACCGGATCCAGCAGCGCTTCGTGCAGCGCCGCCTGGACGCGGGCGAGACCATCATCGGCAAGAAGATCGGCGTCACGTCGAAGGCCGTGATGGACATGCTTGGCGTGTACCAGCCCGATTTCGGCTACCTGTTGTCGGGGATGGTGTACGGCGAAGGCGAATGCATCGCGCTCGACACGCTGATCCAGCCGAAGGCGGAAGGCGAGATCGCGTTCGTGCTCAAGCGCGACCTGCTCGGCCCCGGCGTGACCAACGCGATGGTGCTAGCCGCGACCGAATGTGTGATGCCGTGCTTCGAGATCGTCGATTCGCGGATCCGCGACTGGAAGATCCGGATCGGCGACACGGTGGCCGACAACGCATCGTGCGGTGTGTTCGTGTTCGGCGACCGCGCAGTGAGCACGCGCAGCGTCGATCTGTCGACCTGCGGGATGGTGCTGGAGAAGAACGGCGACGTGATCGGCACCGGCGCGGGCGCGGCTGCGCTCGGTTCGCCGGTGAACGCCGTCGCATGGCTCGCCAATACGCTCGGCCGCCACGGTATCGCGCTGCGGGCGGGCGAGGTGATCCTGTCCGGCGCGCTCGCTGCGATGGCGCCGGTCGGCCCCGGCGACAACTTCCGCGTGTCGATCGGCGGGATCGGCGCGTGTTCGGTGCGGTTCGCGTGAGCGGCGCCGTTCTCATTCACTGGAAAACAAGGACTTCCCCATGACCCGGAAAATCCGTTGTGCGCTGATCGGTCCCGGCAATATCGGCACCGACCTGCTCGCCAAACTCATGCGCAGCCCCGTGCTCGAACCCGACTCCGACGGCCTGAAGCGTGCGCGCGAACTCGGCCTGAAGACCACCGCGGAGGGCGTCGACGGTCTGCTGCCGCACGTGCGGGCCGACGGCGTGCAGATCACGTTCGACGCGACGAGCGCCTACGTGCACGCGGAAAACAGCCGCAAGCTGAACGCGCTCGGCGTGCTGATGATCGACCTGACGCCGGCCGCGATCGGCCCGTACTGCGTGCCGCCCGTGAACCTGAAGGACCACATCGGTTCCGGCGAGATGAACGTGAATATGGTCACGTGCGGCGGCCAGGCGACGATCCCGATGGTGCGCGCGATCTCGCGGGTGCAGTCGGTCGCGTACGGCGAGATTGTCGCGACCGTGTCGTCGCGCTCGGTCGGCCCCGGCACGCGCAAGAACATCGACGAGTTCACGCGCACCACGGAGGCGGCTGTCGCGCGGGTCGGCGGCGCGAAGGCGGGCAAGGCGATCATCGTGATCAATCCGGCCGAGCCGCCGCTGATCATGCGCGACACCGTGCACTGCCTGACTGAGGACACGCTCGATGAGGGGCGCATCGTCGAATCGGTGCACGCGATGATCGCCGACGTGCAACGCTACGTGCCAGGCTACCGGCTCGTCAACGGGCCGGTGTTCGACGGCAAGCGCGTGTCGGGTGACCTCGAGGTCGAAGGCCTCGGCGATTACCTGCCGAAATACGCGGGCAACCTCGACATCATGACGGCCGCTGCAGCGCGCACCGCCGAGATGTTCGCCGAGGAGCTGCTGGCGGGCCGTCTCGCGCTCGCGTCGGCCGCGCCGGAAACCGCGTGACGCGGGCCGCGGCGTACTCGCGCATTTCGAACGAACGGACGAACAAGGAACGGCAATGAATCTCAAAGGCAAGCGAATCACCGTCCACGACATGACGCTGCGTGACGGCATGCACCCGAAGCGTCACCAGATGACGCTCGGCCAGATGCGCTCGATCGCGACCGGGCTCGACGAGGCCAGGGTGCCGCTGATCGAGGTCACGCACGGCGACGGTCTCGGCGGGTCGTCGATCAACTACGGCTTTCCCGCGCACACCGACGCCGAATACCTCGGCGCCGTGATCCCGCTGCTCAAGCGCGCGAAGGTGTCGGCGCTGCTGCTGCCGGGCATCGGCACCGTCGATCACCTGAAGGAGGCGTACGCGCTCGGCGTGCACACGATCCGCGTCGCGACGCACTGCACCGAGGTCGACGTGTCGGAGCAGCACATCGCGATGGCGCGCAAGCTCGACATGCAGCCCAACACCGAGCTGGGTTTTCACGGTCACCACGACCTCGCGATGGGCGTCGCAAACTCGATCGCCGCGATCGAGGCCGGCGCGAACCGGATCGACGGTGTGTCGGCCGGGCTCGGCGCCGGCGCGGGCAACACGCCGCTCGAAGTGTTCGTCGCGGTGTGCGAGCGCATGGGCATCGAGACGGGCGTCGACGTATGGAAGATCCAGGACGTCGCCGAGGATCTCGTCGTCCCGATGATGGACTTCCCGCTCCGCATCGATCGCGACGCGCTGACGCTCGGCTACGCGGGCGTGTACGGGGCGTTCCTGCTGTTCGCCAAGCGTGCGGGCGACAAGTACAGGATCCCGGCGCACGACATCCTCGTCGAGCTGGGCCGGCGCGGAATGGTCGGCGGCCAGGAGAACATGATCGAGGACACCGCGCTGACGCTCGCGAAGGCGCGCGCGGCGCAAGCGAAGCGGGAGGCCGCATGAACCTGTCGACCGATATCGTCGAATCGCTCGCCGCGCATCTCGACGACTGCATGCGTGAAGCGCGCGACACGACGAAGATCACCGACCGTCACTCCGAGATGGACTGGGACAACGCGTATGCGGTGCAGGATGCGATCCGCCACCGGCAGCTCGAGCGCGGCGCGCGGATCGTCGGCTACAAGGCCGGCCTGACGTCGCACGCGAAGATGCGCCAGATGGGCGTCGACACGCCGGTATTCGGCTTCCTCACCGACGTCTACGACTTGCCCGAGGCGGCGAGTGCGATACGTCCGAACTGATCCATCCGAAGGTGGAGCTGGAGATCGCGTTCGTCACGAAGGCCGAGCTGAAGGGGCCGGGCTGTCGTATCGGTGCTCGGGCATCCGGCCGCCGCGATCGCGATGCTCGCGAACCATCTCGGCGTGCGCGGCGAATCGATTCCCGCCGGCAGCCTGATCCTGTCGGGCGGCATCACCGAGGCGGTAGCCGTCGCGGCCGGCGACAGCGTGACGCTGCGCGTGCAGGACATCGGCTCGATCGGTCTGCGCTTCATCTGAACGAAACACGACAAAACGGGAGGCCATCGTGCCCGTTGCTCATCTGTACATCCTCGAAGGTCGCGACGACGACAAGAAGGAACGCCTGATCGCCGAGGTCACGGAGGCCATTCATCGCTCGCTCGATGCACCGGTCGAATCGGTGCGCGTGATTATCACCGAGATGCCGAAAGTACATTTCGGGATCGGCGGGCAGAGCGCGAAAAAGCGCGGGCGCTGACGCGCGCCGCGTCCGACAATCGGCTGGGGAACCTCATGTCAAGCAACCCTGAAATTGGCCGCCGGATCGTCGCTGGCGGCATCGACACTAACTATCACGACGTCGGCGACGGACCGCCCGTGCTGCTGATCCATGGATCGGGGCCGGGCGTGACGGCCTATGCGAACTGGCGGCTCACGATGCCCGCACTCGCGCGGCGGTTCCGCGTGATCGCGCCGGACATGGCGGGATTCGGCGAGACCGAACGCCGGGCCGGATATCAGTATTCGATGGACAACTGGGTCGACCACGCGCTCGGCCTGCTCGATGCGCTCGGTGTCGAGCGTGCGCACGTGATCGGCAATTCGTTCGGCGGCGCACTGGCGCTCGCGCTTGCCATCCGCGCGCCGGCGCGCGTAGGCCGACTCGTGCTGATGGGCGCGGCGGGCACGCGTTTCACACTGACCGAAGGGCTCGACGCGGTGTGGGGCTATACGCCGTCGATCGCCAACATGCGCACACTGCTCGACGTGTTCGCGTATGACCGCACGCTGGTGAACGACGATCTCGCGAAGCTTCGCTACGAAGCCAGCGTGCGGCCCGGCTACCAGGAGGCGTTTTCGAACATGTTTCCGGCGCCGCGGCAGCGTTGGGTCGATGCGCTCGCGAGCGACGAAGCGAAGCTGCGCGCGTTGACGCACGACACGCTGATCGTGCATGGGCGTGAGGACCGCGTCATTCCGCTCGCGAGTTCGCTGAAGCTGCTCGAACTGCTGCCGAATGCGCAGCTGCATGTGTTCGGCCGGTGCGGGCACTGGACGCAGATCGAGCACGCGGCGCGTTTCAACCGTCTCGTCGCTGACCATTTCAACGAGTAGTGCGTCGACAGCGCGCGAAGATTAGTTTGGCAAACTTAAGAAAGACATTCAGTAGAACAAATCATGGAGACATGGATGAAACGCAAGGCGGCAGTCGGATTGATTTTGCTCGCGGCGTGCGCGGGCATCACGTTGAGCACCGGCGCATCGGCGACGGAGGGCGGCAGCGATACGATCGGCGAGGGCGCCGAGGCGTTCTTCGCGGGCGCGCTGCCGCCGGCCGGGCTGTATGGCCTGTTGTACTACACGCATTACCATGCGTCGCGCTTCAACGATTCGCATGGCAACAGCTCGGTACTGGGTTTTAAGCTCGATGCGGACGTGCTGATTCCGCGCGTCGTCTGGATGTCGAACCTTTCGGTGCTCGGCGGGCGCTATGGTGCGTATGCGGTGCTGCCGATGGAGCATCTGGCGCTGGACGCAGGCGGCGCGTCGTTCGACCACACCAACCTCGGCGATCTGATCGTCAGCCCCGCGCTGATCGCGTGGGGCTCGGGCGCGCTGCGCACGGTGGCCGCAATCGAATTCGTGTTTCCGACCGGCCAGTACGACATGCATGCGGCGTTGAACACGGGCAAGAACTACTACACCGCGCGGCCGGTGTTCGGCGTGTCCTGGTTGCCCAACGACAGGGTCGAGGTGTCCGCGAAGATCACGTACAGCTTCAATTCACCGAACGACGACACGCACTACCATTCGGGGAATCTATTCCACTTTGACTATTCGGCGAGTTATGCGGTGACGCCGAAGGCGCGCATTGGGCTATCGGACTACTTCGTCGAGCAGACGACGGACGACATGCAGAACGGGCAGCCGGTCAACGGCGACGGCTTTCGCGGCCGGACGTTCGCGATCGGGCCGGGCTTTCGCTATCAGTTCAGCAAGATCAGTGTGGAGGCGCGCGTCGTGAAGGAGTTTTTTGTCCGCAACCGGCCGGCCGGAGAGGCCGTGTGGGCGAAGGCCGTCATTCCTTTCTGATCTGACGGCGCGGCGCCGGTTACGCGCGTGACGTCGCCGTCGCGGGGCGTCACGCGGCACTGCGTCGTGCGTTACCGCGCGAGTGCGGCGAGACGCGGGAACAGCGGCAGCGCGTTCGCACGGTTGATCGCGGCGTGCCGGTCGGCGCTGAGCGCCGCATACGCATCCTGCGCCTTGGTGAAGGAGGTGCTGACGGAGGGCGGTGCGTACGGAAAGTCGCTGCCGTACAGCACGCGATCGGGTTGCGCGAACGCGGTGAGACTCGGCAGCGCGGACGGCGACGACAGCGCGGTATCGAAGTAGAACGTACGCAGCAGGTCGAGCAGCCCGTCGCAATTCGGGACGTCGTTGCGTACGCCCGGCGCGAGTTCGGCAAAGCGGTATGCGGTGTATGGGAGGAAGCCGCCCGCGTGCGACAGGATGATGCGCACGTTCGGGTAGCGTGTGATCACGCCGTTCAACACGAGCTGCAGCGCGGTGCGCGTCGTGTCGAACGGGTAGTCGAGCAGCGGGCCGGGCATACCGGGCAGCACGTCGATCGCCGGCTTGGCCGGGTGGATGAACACCACGGCGTGACGGCGGTCGAGCGCGGCTCAAACGGGTTCGAACGCCGCATCGCCGAGATACGTGCCGCCGTAGTTGCTGAGCAGCACGACGCCTTCGGCTTTCAGCGTGTCGAACGCGTGGTCGATTTCGGCGAGCGTGCCGTCGACGTCGGGCAGCGGCAGCGTCGCGAAGTTGCCGAAGCGGGTCGGCCATTTTGCAACGAGGCCGGCCACGTATTCGTTGGCCTGGCGTGCCATGTCGCGCTTGGCCTGGCCGTTCCAGCCCTGTACGCTGGGCGCCGTCAGCGACAGAACGCTGGTCTGGATCTCCAGCGAATCCATGAATGCGATTGCGCTTTCCGGGCTCCAGGCGGGACTGCCCCAGCCGGACAGGTCACCGCCGTGGGCGGGCAGGGCGTCGGCCCAGAACGGGGGAACAACGTGTTGGTGTACGTCGATGCGGTTTCTGGCAGTCATGGTGAGCTCCTAGGTCACTTAAGGCGCGGTAGCGCTTTCGAAACCATGATCGGCCAGGCAGTTATTTTATTGAAATATATTATAATTAATAATTAATCACTTATGAGTATCAATTGGCGAGCATGGAGCTTCGACATCTCCGGTATTTCGTTGCGGTGGCGGAGGAGGGCCATTTCGGGCGGGCCGCCGAGCGGCTGCACATCGTGCAGCCGGCGCTGAGCGTGCAGATCCGCGCACTGGAAGAGGAACTGGGTGCGGCGCTTTTCGTGCGCACCACGCGCAAGGTCGAACTGACGGACGCCGGCCGGTTGCTGCTTCTCGAAGCGCAGCGCAGCGTCCGGCGAGACCGGCGTCGTGCGGATGATTGGCTTTGTCGGCAATGCGGTGGCCGCGGGAAGGCTGTCCGACGACCTGACGGCGTTCCATGCGGCCTGGTCGGGCGTCACGCTCGAACTGCACGAAATGGCGCCGGCACTGCAGCAAGAGGCCGTGTTGGCAGGCCGTCTCGACGTCGGCTACTGTCCGTCGCTCGGGACGCCGTTTGCCGGCGGCCTATCCGTGCGCCGCGTCGGGAGCTGGTCGTGGAGGGTCGCCATGAGCGCACGGCACCGGCTGGCGAAGCGACGCGCTGAAGGCGATCGAATTCCTCGACGAGCCGTTCATCATCTACGGTGCCGATGGCGAGGACGAAGGGCAACTGCGTTTGCTGCTCCGGCTGCTGGGCCAGCCGCCGAATATCGCGCACAAGGTAAGCAGCACGCTGTCGGTGCTGGGGCTCGTCGCGGCGGGGTTCGGCTGTGCGCTGGTGCCGGCGTCGCTCGACAAGCTTGCGGTGCCGAACGTCGTTTCGAGAAAGCTGGTGGATTGCACGCTCGATTCGGATCTGTTTGCGATCAGCCGTGCAACTGAAGAATGGGGCGCAGTCCAGCGCTTTCTGGAGATGCTCGACACCACGCCTGTGTAAATTGAAAAAATCGGATCAGCCGACGCAAGCCACGCAAGCGTGACCAGCCAGCGACGATTGAGTGGGTACATGAAGAGAAAAACTGAGATTCAAATATGCCAAGACCGGATATTTATCTTCGGCGTGACGATTTTCTGCTCGGGGATTTTCGAAATCTGGATAGACTGGAAAAGATCGAGTATCCGGACCGAGATCAGGT
This sequence comes from Candidatus Paraburkholderia kirkii, assembly GCA_001189345.1. Classification (GTDB taxonomy): domain Bacteria; phylum Pseudomonadota; class Gammaproteobacteria; order Burkholderiales; family Burkholderiaceae; genus Caballeronia; species Caballeronia kirkii_B. Next base: position 7,814 of record LFKV01000011.1, on the reverse strand, counting down.
CAGGCTCCATGCTGCGACAATACGGAGGCTACTTCTGGGCGGGGAGTTAGGGGTTGCTGCTGGTCGGCGCGGGTTGCCGCTCAAATTTGCGGTTCCAGATTCCCAGTCGCTGGTTCGGTCAGCGCGTGGGGGACATATAGCTCGGTTTTGCTTGATGGGAATGGCAGGGTATGGAAATTTTACGGCGTTTATGTCGCCAGGTCCTGGTAGCTATGACCCCGCTGCCGAGGAGTTCGATCCGAACAACGTTGTCCATCTCAATCTGGCGGCATTCCTCCGTCAAGAGTGCGGAAGGTGGATCGCTACTGCTGCACTCAGGGCCGCGCGCCGCCAAAACTGAACCGACGGGCTTTAGGTACGAGCCTGACTATATCGGCGGAATGTTCTTGGAGCTTCTCGCATGTGTCACGTACATTTTGAAAAGTGAATGCGTCCTCGTGCTTAGACGAAACATCGAGCAAGACCTGTTGCGACACTGACATTCCCTTGTGGGACGGGCCTGAGCGGCCACGATGAGAATTCCACCCGGCCCACCAATTTGCCATTTCAAATCAATAGCCTGATGGGATTTTCAAGGGCTCTGGGACAATCGCGTTTCGATGCCAAGTCATTGGCAAAGTTCGTGCGACTGCAAGTCGCATCGTCCCCTGTGCGACGAGCGCTGCGACAGAGCTAGCCTCGGTCCATCGTCGAGTTCAACATCCGCAACCGCGTTCTGCCATCCGGCGTGAAATGCGTGCCGAAGCGCACCAGACCCTCACGGCGCAGATGGCATGCCATTGTGAAACTGAGCAGCATGCCGGGCTCCGGCTCATTGATTTCGATCTCGATCGATTGCAAGCGCGGCTCGTATTCCAGCAGCGTCGCTTCGATTTCGTTTCGCAATTTGTGAGCCGACGCGGGCAAGTGCCGATAGATCTCCGACAGATCATCGAGGCCGTATTGCGGCAGATGCGCCAAAGCCTTGCGACGGCTGTTCAAAATGCGCTGGATATTGTCCCGCACCGAGCGGAACATTTGCTCCTCCGGTGCGAATTCGTTGATTGCCCGGCCATCGGCGAAGTGGCCAGTGATCCGTTCAAACAGGCCCGGTGCGGCGCGCATCATCCTTTTTCCTTGATTCGATTCATGGTTACCGACGCCAATCAACGCATCGCGCGTACCGATGCGTTGGCCAACTGTCGATCGCGAACCAGATCGAGCCCATAGCCACGCAGGCGAGCACCACGCATCCGAGCGGTGAAACGCGTTGCGTCCACGTGCGCTTGACGGACGCTCTGACGACGATGGAGCCGTCTTCATTTGAATCGGCCAATGGGGTCGTGGCTCCGAGCTGCTCGTCGAACGCGCGTCGGAGCCGGGTGCGCGCGTTGTCACCGTCAAGTGCAAGCCGACTCGTGAAGCCAAGATCCAGCACTGCGGCGAAGATCGCAAGCAACGGTCGCACGGGCTGCGTCTCCCGCAAACGCTGCTCGATGCGTCGCACGAGCTCCTCACCTGTGTCGTTGACCTGCAGTTCGTCCAATTGCAGCGGATTTCGCTCCCATTCATTGCGGCCATCACCTTTGAGATTGCGCAAGGCTACCTCGTCGAGCAGGGCGCACTGCGCATACACCGCATCCTCGATCTGATCGGACGATAACCCTCGCGCGCGCAGCTCCGCCTTCAGCCGGGCAATCTGGCCTTTGCAATCGTCGAGAAGCTGCTTCGCCCGCTCGGAAGAGTGTTCGCTTGCCCGATAAAGATCCGAAATCGTCAAAGCCGTGTCGCGCAACGCCACGGGTAGCAATGTGCCCACGGCGCTCATGTCGGCAACCGCGTACAGTTCGATCGATACGTCCGGAGTCGAGGCAGGCACGTAGAACTGGCAGGCGTGCGCCGCGATCATGCGCTTGATGAATGCCGGATGCACTGAGTCCAGCGCGAAGTACTGGTTCTCGATACGCACCGGAATGGCCGTGGGCAGCCGCGACATCGGCTTGATCGGAATACCGGGGAGGGCGGAGTTGACGATCTGTTCGACCTCGTCCGGCGCACCCGCCTTGCACAGACGCGGAAACTGCTCGATGAGCGTATGCGCGGATAGCCCCGCCTGGACGGACAGATAATAGTCCGCGTCCTCGACAAGACGCTGGTCCTTGATCTGGCCGGTCCACGTCGTGCCACGCACGCGCTCGAGCGCGATCGGTACCACACGCGACGGAATCACCGTGTCGAGCAGGTTGCGGATGAGCGATTCCAGTTCCGCGAATACGGGCTCGGGCGCCATGTGATCGTAGGGCGGAATCGCCTGCAGCGTCTCAGTGGTCGAAAACGTCAGCAGGGAGCCGGCCAGACGGGACAGCAATGCGTAGAGCCGCTCCGGATGCTGGTCTGGCGCCTGAGCCAGACGCGCCAGTTCCGGCCACGACGAGTTGACGCTTGTGCAGCAGCCAGAAAAGGGAGACATCGGCTACCGCATACTCGGCGATCTGATCCGACCGTTCGCGCCGGCGCACGGCAAGACTCGTGCTCTTCGCGCTCAGTATTTCCGACAGCCGCTTCATGCGCGCGGTCAGCGTCGCGTTGGCCGAGAGGAACAGGCACGGCGGCACGAACGACGCATCGAGTTCGAAGCGTCCCTGCGCGTTTCGAATGAGCCGCGCGATGGGACACGTCACGTAGTCGCCGATCTCCTCGAAGTCGAACAACAGCGATATCGTGTGACGCCACGGCCGCGAGGACCGTCACGGCTTCGTGCTGGGAGGGAACCTCGTCGAGGCTTCGCGCGGCCGGTAGCGAGTCCGAGGTCTCGGTGTCGATCAGCGTGCTGTCGGGCAGGCGCAGGGACAAGGTCGTCAGTTGCAGGCGGTTGATGCCGAGCGCCTGCGAGTCGAACGAAAAGCGTACCACGCCCCACGGATCGGGACTGGCAATGCCGGCGACGCGATGATTGGCGAAGTGTTCCCACAGCGCCTGCTGCTGAAAGTGCTGTGGCGTCATGAAAACGCCTTGCGCCCAGAGGGGCCTTGTTATCTTCATCTTTTCTGGATTGAGAAATGCAATGTCCGCCAGCAAGTCGCGCCTCGATATGCGTTTCGCCTGGCGGGTGGTTGAATTCGAGTCAGTTCTTTGCTTTGGGCATCTGCGAGACGAGCGCGAGACTGATGTCCATGCCCTCTATCTGAAAATGCGGCACGATAAAGAGCCTGACGCGAAAGAAGCCTGGGTTGTCCTCGATGTCCTCGACTTCCACTCTCGCATCGCGTAGCGGGTGCGAGGCCTGCAAATCGCCTCCCGGCGTGGTCATCTCGGTGACGAGCGTCCTGACCCAGTTGTTGAGTTCGAGCTCCAGTAAGCGCCTGTCCTTGGTCGTGCCGATGTTCTCGCGCTGGATCAGCTGAGGTAATGGGCGATTCTCGACAGCAGGAAGATGTACGGCAGCCGTGCGTTTACGCGGCTGTTGGCGCTCGCCTCCTTGGTGTCGAAGTGCTCGGGGCGCTGCACCGAGTGTGCCGAGTAGAAGCATGCGTAGTCGTGGTTCTTGAAATGCGAAAGCGGAATCAGACCGAGATTGGCGAATTCGAATTCGCGCGTTTCAGGAATGAGCGCTTCGGTCGGAATCTTGGCCAGACCGCCCGTGCCGAAGTCGTAGAGTTGCATGGGCAACCCTTCGACCAGCCCGCCCGTCTGCGGGCCGCGGATCTGGACGCCCCAGCCGTTGCGGACGAAACTGCGCACCAGATTGGTCGCGAAGGCAAACGACGCGTTCGCCCAAAGATAGTCGCGCTGGTCTGCGGCCTTGATGTTCTCGACGTAATTGAAGGCGCGCACTGGTGCGATATCCGGACCGTACGGCAGGCGAGCCAGAAAGCGCGGCAGCGTCAGCCCAAGATAGCGCGCGTCCTCGGACTTGCGCAGGCTCTTCCATCGCAGATACTCGGAGCGCTCGAAATAATCGCCGATATCGCGAATACTCACGACCGCTTCCATCGATGTCTTGCCGAAGAATTGCGGCGACACCGCACCAATGAACGGCATGTGGGCCGCCGCCACCTTTGAGAGATCGCGTAAGAGCGCGATGTCCTGCGGGCTATGGTCGAACTCGAAGTCCGAAATGGCGGCCGAGAAGGGATATGCGCCCGGCGTATCGTATTCCTGCGTGTAGGTATGCCGGAACAAGCCGCTATGGGCCACGTCCGGCGCATCCTCGAAATCCTGGCGGAGCGCTTCTTTCGAAACGTCGAGTACCTCGATAAAGACCCCCTGCCGAAAATCGGTCTGATCCACGAGGAATGTCAAACCGCGCCACGCCGACTCCAGCCGCTGGAAAGTCGGGATGATGCAGGATTTCGTCGAGTTGTCCGCTGATGCACTCATCGCATTCGGCCATGCAGAAATCGATCAGGGAAGGCTCCACCCGTCGCTTTGGATCGGCCAGCGCCCGGAATAGTGCGCGAAGGGCGGCGCCGAGTCCTTCGGCAAGCGAGGCCAGAGGTGCGCCATCACCGGTCGATCCGGTATCGCGTCTGAGATCGATGGACTCGTGGAACGGCTGATGGACATGCTCGCTCGGCCGATCGTGGATAGATGCGCGCACCGCACGCTCGGCAGCAAGGGATGAGGTCTGAACCATGTGGCTTATTCTTTTCCATGTGGCTTATTCTTTTTTTTGGCGCGAAGAGATATTGCTGACGTTGGGCAGCAATATCTCTTCCGCGGAGATCGTCTATCTATTTTCAAGCGTAAGGAATATAGCATACCTGAACACCAAGAATGGTCGAGTATTGAAAAAGCGCAACTGCCGTAGCGATTTTTCTGAATTATCGATCAGATTCGTTCCCCATTTTCGAAGGCTCGGATACCGTCTCTCCGATTGGGCGCGACGAAGTATCGCGCGCAGACCATTCTCAACGCCTGCCGGTTGGCAGGCTTCGATAGCGCTGCAAAAAAGGGGGAGCGTCGTTATGTCCAGTCTGGGCGAAGGGGGGAAGTCTCGTTGCTGGCGGGATAGCCATTCCCGGCCGACAGGCTTATCACCTGGAAGTGGCGAGCCAGGAGGTACTCGCGAGTGAGTTCTCGATCGGCTCGTTCGAGGTGCGGGAGACGATGGGCGAGCCGATCATCGCCAAGCTCCAGGTCACGCACCCGCGCCGTTTGTCGCGCAAGCACTTCCTCAACCGCGATGCCACGTTTATCACGAGCCCGCTGGGTGAGAAGTCCAGGCGCTTCTCCGGCTATGTCGCTTCATACTCGACGATAAAGACGACGGTCGATTTCACAAGCTACGAAATTCCCTTGGTTTCCCGCCTGGGTCGGCTCGGCGCGGTCAGGAACTTTCGTATATATCACCATAAGAATATCAGCATAAGACGACACCGGAGCTCGTCGAGGCGATCCTGCTTTCGCACGGCATTCCCGCTCATCTGATCAGCATGCGGCTACGTGCACACTATCCGCAACACGCCTTTCGCTTTCAGTACAACCAGACTGATCTGGCGTATGTGCAGATGATTTGCCAGAAGTCGGGTATCTATCTCTACGTGATCGAGACGGAGCACGGTGATCAGATCGTCCTCGGGGACGACGTAGACCACTATGTCTACGATCCCAAGCTCGTCCTGCCGTTCAGAGAACCTTCCGGCTTGAACGCGGCCGCCGAATCGGTGTATGAACTCGTGGCGAAGGCGACGACGGTGCCGAAATCGATAGTAGTCGCTGAATACAATCCAGAAAAGGCCTACGAGCGATACAAGGGCGAAGAGAACGTCGCGTCTCAGGACGACACGACGTATGGCAGTCCCTATATCTATGGGACGAATCACGAGGATCAAAAAGGCGCCCGGTTGCAGGCGCAACTGCGCCACGAGGCGGAGATCGCCTGGCAGATCGTCTATGAAGGCGGCAGCACCGCGCGGGAACTGCACGTCGGGCGTGTGTTCGGCCTCGACGAGGAACTGGAGGATGTGCCCGATGGTCTGCTGGTCGTCGAGATCACCCATCGCGGCTCGCGCGACGAGTCGTACATCGGCAGCTTTAAAGCGATTCCCGCGGACCGGCGCTTCAGGCTGAAATTCGAAGACCACGTGTGGCCGAAGATTTCCGGCACGCTGAGCGCCCGCGTCACAAGTCCTGACAAATACAAGTATGCCTATCTGACGGCGGCGGGATACTACATACGCGGTTCGCTTTGATCTCGATTTTGCCGACTGGCCCAAAGGCGGTGAAAGCGTGCCGTTGCGTCTGGCCAAGCCATTCGCGGGCAAACTGCAAACGGGGATGCACTTCCCGGCGCTGGATAACGATGAGGCGGTGATCGAATTCAGAGACGGCGATCCGGATAAGCCTTATATCGCCGCATTTCAGCATCATAGTCAGGCAGTTGACCTGGTCACGAGCGATCGGCGCTGGTTGTCGAGAAATTAAATCCGCACGCAAAGCAATAACAAGCTTCGGATGGAGGATTGGCAGGGCCAGGAGGGCATCAAGCTTAGTACGGAGCACTCGGGCAAGTCGCAGTTGAATCTTGGTTGGACTTGCCCCCGCATAACCGGACAGCCGGTCCCGCTTAGGTTGGAGGATTTGCTTGCCGATGAAACTCGCGCGGCGAGCGGTATTTAAGGGCGCTATGCGGGTGTGACTCGTTATCGTGGTCGAACGCGATGGCCAGATTTTGCAGCACCGTCCTGGCGTCGGGTTTCGGCATCCACGAAACGTAATCACGCTTTATCGTTTCGTAATCACGCTTTATCGTTTTAACGAAGCTCTCGGCCATCCCGTTGCTTTGCGGACTTCTGACGGGTGTCGTTACTGGCTTCAGTCCGATTTTTCGAGAGAACTTCAATGTGCCATCGGCAATGTAGCAGGAACCATCGTCGCTTAACCACTCGACTTCCCTTTCGGCCTTCAACACGCCGGTGAAGCGGTTCTCGACGGCTTGAAGCATGACGTCACGCACCATATCGCCAGTGTAACCGCCTGTGCTCGCGGCCCAACTCATGGCTTCGCGGTCGCAACAGTCGAGTGCGAAGACGACACGCAATGGGACACCGGCATCGCAGCGGAATTCGAAGCCATCCGAGCACCAGCGCATGTTGCTGCTATCCACCGCGACCTTGCCGTCATGCCGACGCGTAGACGAGGCGTGCCGAGGGCGATGTTCAAGCAGCAGGCCGTGGCGACGCATCACGCGATACACGCGCTTTGCATTTACTCGCGGTTGAGCCAGCATGTCCCGGCTTCGCCTCAGCAACGCCCAAGCACCTCGGTATCCATACGTCGGCGCGTCGCCTAACAACTCATGAAGTTCGGCGACAAGCGCCGTGTCGTCGAGCACGGGCATCTTGCGCCGGTCGACCCAGTCAGCCGGCCGCTTCGACTTGACTGCGAGATTCGAGCGCGACACCCCCAGGACTTATAGGCTCCCGTCCTGATAGAGCTTGCGCCAGCCGAAGACTTGGTTGGCATTCACTTGATGTCGGCGAGCGATGCCAGAGACCGTTGCACCGGGCTCGAAAGTCTCGCGAACTATCGCTATTGCGCTGCGTTATTGAATTAGCACCCTGTCTGTGTTCAGATACAGGTCATGGGTCAAAATGAACCTGACAGATATCGAACGTGAGCAACTGTTGTCGGCGGCGCGCAGCCGAACGGTGCGTGCGGCGGACGTGCGACGCGCAAAGTTGATCCTGATGCTCGAGGACGGCGAATCGCGCGACAGTATCATGCGCACACTGGGTTGCGATTCGCGCTTCATCGCACGCTGGTCGGGGCGCTTCCTCAGCGAGCGACTAGCCGGCATGTACGCCCGGCACCGCGGGCGGGCGCCTACGCAC